>NZ_JBQFTI010000002.1:0-503321 GCF_056538575.1 Ruegeria sp. BG10
ACTTCACCATTCGGATGGACGTAATGACCGGTATGATCGAACAAGTCCTGCTCGACATCTATTTCGGCTTTGACAGCCCGGCGATCAGCGGTGCCAAAGTCTCGGGCGCCAAAGTCAGTGGCGCCAAGGTCAGTGGTGCCAAAGTGAGCGGTGCCAAGGTCAGCGGGGCGAAAGTCAGCGGCGCAAAGGCGCGTGGCGGCGATTAAACTTCTGCCGGCTTAAGGACTTTAGGGCGCGCCGCGGACGCGCCCTTTTTCGTTGCGGATCAGAATCCGGCCTTTTTCAGACCTTCCACAAAATGCTGCGTGTCTTCTTCCAACCGGTCCGGTTGAATGGTTGCCCAGCGATCCAGTGAAAAGTTGGGATGCGCCGCGCGGTGTTTGTCAGTGATCTGACGGGCCAGATCGGTTTGACCCAGCTGTGCGTAGCTGGCCGCAAGCATACGCTGCCCCTCGGTGGGATTGTTCATTTTGTTGACGGTTTCGATGACTTCGTCATAGCGCTTGAGGTTGTAATACGCGCCACCCAGATGCCACAGGTACTGGTCCGGGAAGTACGGGTTCAACCGCATGGCCTGCTGAATATGCGTGATGGCGGTTTCATTGTCGCCATAATGAGCCAGCGCATCGGCATAGTCTGAATGCATATCCGCGTCATTGGGGTTCAAAGCCAGCGCGCGCTGATAGGACTGGATCGCGGCGTCATGCTCCTTGCGATACAGGTGTACATAGCCCAGCTCGCCAAACCCTCTGGCATCGGTCGGGTCCAATTCGATCGCTCGCTGCGCAAAGGACAACGCCTTGTCCAAAGCGTCCGTCGGGTCTTCTGTCCAGGAGTATCGCCAGTCGATGTTGAGCGTACGCGACAACGCCGCCGCTGCGCGGGCATACCCCTCATCACGCGCGAGCGCGGACTGATAGAAATGCTGCGCCTTCCTGTTATCGTTGCGCGTGTATTTGAAGATGTGATGCTGGCCCTGCAGAACCGACCCATACGCCTCAAGATCTGACGGAATGGCCTGAATCATGCGTTGCTTCTCATGAGATTCGATCATCACCGCCGTGGCGGCCACAATGCATTCGGTTACCTCGTCGAGAATGTCGAAAATGTCGTCGATCTTCCGGTCAAACCTCTCGCCCCAGATCGTGCGTTCGGTGCTGGCGTCAACCAGTTCGGCGGTAATGCGGATACGGCTGGCGGACCGGCGCACGCTGCCGCGGGCAACGTACCGGACGTTCAGTTTCTGCGCCGCCTCTTTGGGCGGCATGGATTGGGTTTTGAAGAAAAAGGATGAATTTCTGGCGATAATGAACAGGTTCCGGAACTTGGACAGATTCATGATGATGTCATCTGTCAGGCCCTCGGCGATCCAGTTGTCGGATTCGTCGCCGCCATTGCTGCTGAAGGGTAGGATCGCGACCGAGGGCGTGTCCGGCCGTTCCAGCAAATCTCCGGGCAGGTCCGGGCGCATCGTTCCCGCCATGGTCGCGCCGGCGACCTCGCTGCGGACACAATATGTCGAGACCGGCGAAAGGATGTTCTTCAGTTGTTTCGGACCCAGGAATTCGTACCCGTACCGCAAGCGGTTGCAGACCTGATCGTATACGGCGGCGCTGACATAGACTCTTTCGGGTTCGGCAATCTCCTGAAGCCTGGCGGCGATGTTGACATTGTCACCGTGAATGCCACGCTCGTCGATCAGGATTTCTCCAAGATGGACACCGGCGCGAAATTTGATTCGCTGACTGTCCTCGCGTGTTTCGTTCTGTTCGCTCGCTATACGGTGCAACTCAACGCCGAACTCAACCGCGCTGGTGGCCGTTTCAAACAGCGCCAGAATACCGTCACCCCGCACTTCGACCACGCGACCATGAAAACGCGCGCAGGTTTGCTCAAGCTGAGAAATCAATGATTTCAAAGAGTTGTATGTGTCCAGCTCGTTCTCGCTCATCAGTCGGGAATAGCCGACGACGTCCGCGAACAATACTGCGCCCAGTTTCTGCGTAATTTGAGGATTTGGACTGGTGGTGGTCACAGGCGATACTCGTTTAAGGGGCTGCACATGAGCCCGGTCTCTAATCTATAGCAAAAAATGCTTTTGCAATCCGGCTGCAAATAAATGCCTTCTATTTGCATCCATCAACCTGCGGCGGCCATGTCCAGGCCGCAGTCGCGCTCGCCCCGAAACTGACGGTCGGGCCAGCGCTGAGTTCTTTCATCAGCACAAGTCGCTGTTCGTCCCAGTCCTGTTTGAGAAGCCCCACCACAACCATGTCACGGAATTGTCCGTCCGCATACCAGGCCTGACGCATGGTGCCCTCAACCTTGCAGCCCAGTTTTGCGACAAGGTCGCGGCTGTTTTCGTTATCTGTCCGATAGTATGAGGTCAGACGGTTCAGCCCCAGCTGTCGGAACGCAAAATCCACGACCAGCGCGGTTGCCCTGATCCCAACCCCCAGACGCCGCACCGACTTGTCAATAAATACGGCCACGATGGCATCGCGGTTGATCGGAGAGATCGCTTCGAGCCCGGTCAGTCCCAGCGCCTGCCCGCTGTCGGATTCGACGACGAACCAACACTTGCTATAGCTGTCCGCCGCCTTGAATACATCGCTCCAGATTTCTTCGGTTTGCGCCAGATTGAAAGGAACGCGAGAAGTGCGGTCAAAGCGGGCGAGGTCTTCGATGTCCTGAAACCAGGGTGTGACAGTTTCCAGATCCGCCTTTTCCATGGGGCGCAGCCTGAAAACGCTGTGAGGAGTGTCGGGCAAGAGAAAAAACCTTTAAATAATGTCAGAAATAAATCGCTTGCGGGACAGTAGCACAAAAATGTCGCAAACAGGAAACGAGAAAATCCGGTTCAAACGGCGGAAAACGACCGATGTCCGTTCGCGCGGGAGGTGTATCCAATATTGGGAACCTGACTTTGCGTTGAAACTCCTGAACGAATTTTTCATCAGCCAGCTCGCCCTCACCCTTTGCTCCGATCGTATTCAGTGGGCGCGGATCACATCACCGCGCCGATCTGCCAGGGCACGAACTCAACCCCGCCAAAGCCAAGTTCTTCGCTTTTGGTTTTTTCACCCGAGGCTACGCGGATCAGGATTTCGAAAAGTTCCCTGCCCTTTGCCTCGATACTGACCCCTTCGGTGACGATGTCGCCGCAGTTCAGGTCCATGTCTTCGGCCATGCGCGCGTACATTTCCGCGTTTGTCGCCAGTTTGATGCAGGGTGTCGGCTGATAGCCCGAGACCGAGCCGCGCCCGGTCGTGAACACGATCAGGTTCGCGCCCGCGGCCACCTGCCCGGTGACCGAGCATGGGTCGAATCCGGGGCTGTCCATGAATACAAACCCCTTTTTGTCGATCTTTTCACCAAATCTGTAGACGTCGCGCAGGGGCGCGGTTCCGCCCTTGGCAACCGCGCCCAACGACTTTTCAAGTATTGTTGTCAGCCCGCCGCGCTTGTTGCCGGGGCTGGGGTTGTTGTCCATTTCACCGCCGTTCCGTGCTGTGTAGTCCTCCCACCAGTGAATGCGGTCGATCAGCTTTTGACCGACCTCGGGCGTCTCGGCACGGCAGGTCAGAAGGTGTTCCGCCCCATAGACCTCGGAAGTTTCGGACAGGATCGTCGTACCGCCATGGCGCACCAGAAGATCCGAGGCATATCCAAGGGCCGGGTTCGCAGTGATCCCCGAGTACCCGTCCGACCCGCCACATTGCATCCCAACCGTTATTTCACTGACCGGAGCGTCTGCGCGCGTGGACTGATTGGCCAGTGTTGCAATCCCGCGTAATTCTTCCAGACCGCGTTCGATGGTTCGGCGCGTGCCACCCTCGTTCTGGATGGTCATATAGCGCAGGACCCCGTCCTGACGGATTGGCCGCCCACCCACCAGATCCGCCACCTGCATGACCTCGCACCCCAGCCCGATCAGCAGGATGCCGGCAAAATTCGGGTGTTGCGCATATCCTGAAAGGGTCCGGAACAAGGTTGCATACCCTTCGTCTTTGGCCGACATGCCGCACCCTGTCCCGTGAACAATGGGAACCACACCGTCGACATTGGGAAATTTGTCCAGAAGCCCGGATTTTTCGGCAGCCACCGCAATGAACCGCGCCACCGAGCCTGAGCAGTTCACGGTCGTCAGAATTCCGATGTAATTGCGCGTACCGACTTTGCCGTCTGCGCGGTGAAACCCCTGGAAACTGCGCGCGGGACTGATCGCGGGCAATGGGGCGTTTGCGCTGGCATGTGCATAGTCCTGCTGATGCGCACCCATGCCTAAGTTATGAACATGCACATGCTCGCCCGGCGCAATGTCCAATTTCGCCTGCCCGATAATCTGGCCATAGCGGATCACATTCTTTCCTGCAGCAATCGCCGCGGTCGCGATCTTGTGGCCACGTGTCACCGGGCGCGTCAGCGGTACAGGTACGCCAGCGGGTTGCTCTCCGGCCGTCAGGTCCCGCAGCGCAATCACAACATTGTCGTCCGGGTTCAGTCTGACCGTGTCGCCAAGTGTCGCCGACGTGGGCACAGTTCTGGGATTTGAATGCATCGTTTCCCCGCAATTCTGACCGGATTGCTAGGCATGCGGCACCGCCTTGTCAACTAACATGTTAGTATGCTAGGCCAAGCGCCATGACCAAACCCCAGGACATCGACGCGCGGTTGTTGGGCGGGATCACCGCAACCGAAGGCACGCTGGCGCAGCGGGTCTATCAGGTCATCCGGCTGGCGATCCTGTCGCTGGATTTCCCGCCGGGTGCCAATCTGCGAAAGGCTTTGATCTGCGAGCGTCTGGGCGTGTCGCGCGCGCCGGTGACCGAGGCGATCACCCGTCTTGCAGCCGAAGGGCTGGTCGATGTCGTTCCGCAATCCGGTACGCGGGTGTCCTATTTCTCGATGCCCGAAATCCGTGAAGGTGCGTTTCTGCGCGAGGCGCTGGAACTGGCAACGGTGGCAAAGGTCGCTCGCGACCTGACCGAAGATCAACGCCGGAAACTGGGCCGCAATATGCGCCTGCAGGAATTGCTGGTCGAAGACGATGACATTCCCGGCTTTTTTCAGGCGGATGAGGAATTTCACGCACTTCTGATGGAGTTTACCGGATTTACCCGCCTCAGGGATGTTGCGCAGACCGTATCCCTTCAGGTCAGCCGCGCGCGAATGTTGCTGTTGCCCACGCCCGGCCGTGTGGCCGCGACATTGGCAGAGCATCGCGCGATCCTTGCCGCCATTCAGGACCGCGATGAAGGGGCCGCGCAGCAGGCCATGCGTCATCACCTTGGGCAGTTGATGCCCCGGATCGAAACCCTGATGAGCGAACGGCCCGCGCTGTTCAACGTCACCGCGCAACCCGTACGAGAGGCAGGATGACCGTTTCGCAAACCAGAGTTCTGAACAATCGTACGGCCCGGCCCGTTCCGCTGACCCGCATGGGGTTTGGCGGCGCGCCCTTGGGCAACCTGTATCGCAAAGTGTCGGACGCAGACGCGCAGGCCGCCCTGCACGCAGCCTTTGACGCGGGAATCCGGTATTTCGACACCGCGCCCCAATATGGGCTTGGCCGGTCCGAACACCGGTTCTCGAAAGCCATCGCCCGGTTCGGGCGCGGGAACATCCAACTTTCCACCAAGATCGGACGTCTGCTGCTGGACTGCGCCCCGCATGAGGTGACGCCCGAAGCCTTTGTTGATGTTCCGCAAAAGCGGATCGTGTTCGACTATACCTATGACGGTGTGATGCGATCCTACGAGGCCAGCCGGGACAGGATCGGCGTTGCGAACGCCGATATCCTCCTGGTTCATGACGTCTGCGTGTTCAGCCAGGGCAGTCAGGAAGTCTCGGATGCCAAAGTGCGCGAATTGTTTGACGGCGGCGGGTACAAGGCCCTGATCGAACTGCGCGACGCTGATGAGATCGCCGCAATCGGCGCAGGCGTGAACGAATGGCAGGTGTGCGAAAAGCTGCTGGGACTGGGGGATTTTGACGGCTTCCTTCTGGCCGGGCGGTACACTTTGTTGGAACAGGAGGCTTTGGACAGCTTTCTGCCCCTGTGCGAAAAGCGCGATGTCGGCATCATTCTGGGCGGGCCCTATAATTCAGGCATACTTGCCACCGGTGCCGTAGCCGGCGCAAAGTACAATTACGCCGATGCGCCGCCAGAGGTTCTGGATCGTGTCCGAAAGATCCAGGCTGTTTGTGCCGCACATGATACGCCCTTGATCGCCGCCGCCTTGCAATTCGTGCTGGGCCATCCCTGCGTCAAGACCGTAATCCCCGGTGCGGTCAGCGCCGCCGAGGTCCGGGCCAACGTGACCCTGTTGAACCGAACCGTTCCACCCGGCCTTTGGTCAGATCTGCAAAGCGAAGGACTGATCCGTCCCGATGCGCCCTTACCGATGGAGGCCGCCGATGTTGCGTAACATAGACTCGATCCTGTCACCCGAACTGTTGCATGCGCTGCGGGCTATGGGCCACGGCGATGAGATCGTGATCGCAGATGCAAATTTCCCGGGCTCCAGCATCGGGCCTGACTGCATCCGGGCCGACGGCTCAACCGCAAGCGAGGTTCTCAGGGCTGTTCTGACCCTGATGCCGCTGGACACGTTCGTCCCGGGCCCGGCCCTGACCATGCAGGTGGTCGGTGACGCCGAGACCGTGCCCGAAGCCGTCGCCGATTTTCAGCGCATCATTGACGATACGGCGGACAACCCGGCCCAAATTCAGGGGTTGGAGCGGTTCGCGTTTTACGACCGCGCTGCGGGTGCCTTTGCGATCGTGCAGACAGGGGAGCGCAGGCTTTACGGAAATATCATCCTCAAAAAGGGTGTCATTGCATGAAGATCGACGCGCACCAGCATTTCTGGTCTCTGGCGCGCGGGGATTACGGCTGGCTGACCCCGGATCTGAGCGGGATCTACAAGGATTTCACCCCCGCAGACCTGACCCCCTTGCTGGAGTCGGCCGGGATTGAGGGCACGGTTCTGGTTCAGGCCGCCTCGACCGTGGAGGAAACGGAATTCCTGCTCGCCTTGGCCGATCGGAACGATTTCATCAAGGGCGTGGTCGGCTGGGTCGATTTCGAGGCCGCAGAAGCCCCGTCTCAGATCGCTGAGCTGGCAGTTCACCCGGCGCTGGTCGGGTTGCGCCCGATGATCCAGGATATCGCCGATACGCTCTGGATGGTTGACGATATTCTGACCCCGGCAATCAAGGCGATGCAAAAGCACAACCTGACATTCGATGCCCTGACCCTGCCGCATCATCTTGGCCCATTGCGGCAACTTCTGGCCCGGCATCCCCGGCTGCGTGTCGTGATCGACCATGGCTCCAAGCCCACGATCCGCAACGGTGCGATCACGGAATGGGCCGAGGGCATGAGCGCTCTGGCACGGGAAACAGAAGCCTGGTGCAAGCTGTCCGGGCTGGTGACCGAGGCCGGACCGGACTGGCAGGCCGATGACCTGCGCCCATATGTGGATCATTTGCTGAACACGTTCGGCCCGTCCCGTTTGATCTGGGGCAGCGACTGGCCCGTGTGCACCCTGACCAGCAGTTATGAACGCTGGCTGGAAACCACAGACATGCTGATCGGCGCGTTGACCGCCAGCGAACGCAAAGCGGTTCTGGGGGGCAACGCCGCCCGGGCCTATCAACTCAGAGACTAGGATGACATCTGTGCAACTGGACCCCGCCGGGCTGTGGCTCGGGCGCATCGAACGGCCGGGGATCGGCCCGTCCGTGGTGACCCTGCGCGATGGGCAGCTTCTGGACATCACCTCGAAATCCGCACCGACCGTGCGGGATATTCTGGAGCGTCAGGATGCGGCGCAATACGTTCGCAGCGCGACGGGCGAAGATATCGGATCGGTCGACGCGGCACATCACTGGCTGGCCCCCTGCGACCTACAGGCCATCAAGGCCTGCGGTGTCACCTTTGCCGGTTCGATGGTCGAACGGGTGATCGAGGAACAGGCCGCCGGGGACCCGGCCCGGGCCCAGGCAATCCGCGGCCGGATCGGAGAACGGATCGGCGACAGCCTGTCCGACATCGTGCCGGGATCCGATGCAGCGGCCCGGGTCAAAGAGGCGCTGATCGCCGAAGGGCTATGGAGCCAGTACCTTGAGGTTGGCATCGGCCCGGATGCCGAGGTGTTTTCCAAGGCGCAGGTTCTGTCTTCGGTGGGCTTCGGCGCGGATGTTGGTCTGCATCCGGTTTCGACCTGGAACAACCCCGAGCCCGAGGTTGTTCTGGCCGTTTCATCGCAAGGGCACATCAGGGGCGCGACGTTGGGCAACGACGTCAACCTGCGCGATGTCGAGGGCCGCTCGGCCCTGCTGCTCAGCAAGGCCAAGGACAACAACGCCTCTTGCGCGATCGGACCGATGATCCGGTTGTTCGACGAAGGCTTTTCACTGGATGACGTCCGTCAGGCTGAACTAAGCCTGAAAGTGACCGGGCCGGATGGGTTCGTGCTGAACGGCCACTCATCTATGGCGCAGATCAGCCGCGATCCGGCGGATCTGGTGCGGCAGACCATCGGACGGCACCACCAGTATCCGGACGGGCTGATGCTGTTTCTCGGAACCCTCTTTGCGCCGACGCAGGATCGCGATACTCCGGGTGGGGGGTTTACCCACAAGCTTGGCGATATCGTCACGATATCAAATGATAAACTGGGCACGCTGACCAACACCGTCCGCCTGTCCACAGAATGCCCCGAGTGGCGGTTCGGGGCGTCTCACCTGATGCGAAACCTGGCCGGTCGCGGCCTGATTTGAGAAAGAAAAGTAGATGTTGACCGGAAAACACCTGATCGCCGGCGAATGGCTCGGTGCCGAGGCCACGTTCAGCTCGGACCCTGCGCATGGGCCCAGCCACAGCTTTGCTGTGGGGTCACCGTCCGATGTGGACGCGGCGGTTGAGGCTGCCGAACAGGCGTTTGCCTCGTTTGGCTGGTCGTCTCGCAGTGAGCGCGCGGGGTTGCTGCGGCGGATCGCGGATGAGATCGACGCTCGCGGTGACGCCATCACCGAGATCGGAACGCAGGAAACCGGCCTGCCGGATCTGCGTCTGCAGGGTGAACGTGGCCGCACCGTTGGCCAGATGCGCCTGTTTGCCGACCACATCGAGAAAGGCGAATACCTGGACCAACGCCACGATACCGCGTTGCCCGACCGGACACCCCTGCCCCGGCCGGACCTGCGGATGATGCAGCGGCCGCTGGGCCCCGTCGCGGTGTTTGGCGCGTCGAATTTTCCGCTGGCCTTCTCGACCGCGGGTGGCGACACGGCAGCGGCGCTCGCAGCAGGCTGTCCGGTGGTGGTCAAGGGGCATCCGGCCCATCCCGGCACCGGCGAGATCGTCGCGCAGGCTATCGACGCCGCGATCCGTGCAAGCGGTGTGCATCCCGGCGTTTTTTCTCTGGTTCAGGGCAATACACAGGATATTGGCGCGCGGCTGGTGCAGCACCCGCTGATCCGGGCTGTTGGCTTCACAGGCAGCCTGCGCGGCGGGCGCGCCCTGTTCGATCTCTGCGCTGCACGGGATGAGCCCATTCCGTTCTTTGGCGAACTGGGGTCGGTCAACCCGATGTTCATTCTGCCCGGCGCCGCCGCTGCGCGCGGCGCGGAGATCGGGGCGGGCTGGGCCGGGTCATTGACGATGGGCGCAGGGCAATTCTGTACGAACCCGGGCATCGCCGTGGTGATCACCGGCCCTGAAGCGGACACGTTTCAGTCCGCCGCAGAGGCGGGCCTGTCGGCCGTACCCACTCAGACCATGCTGACGGACGGCATCGCAGATGCATATCGCGATGGCGCGGCGCGTGTGACGGCCGGGACAGGTGTTACCCAGATCATCGGCACCAGCTGCGAAACCCGAGGCGCCGCGCCTTATCTGTTTACGGTGTCCGGTGACGACTGGCTGGCAGATTACAAGTTGCAGGAAGAGGTCTTTGGACCGCTCGGAATTATCGTCCGTGCCCGTGACGCGGAACAGATGCGTCTGATTGCCCGCGCAATCGAAGGTCAATTGACCTGCACGCTGCATTTTGACGACAGCGACACACCCGAGGCGCGGGCACTGCTGCCGCTGCTGGAGCGCAAGGCCGGTCGCCTGCTGGCCAATGGCTTCCCAACCGGTGTCGAGGTGTGCGACAGCATGGTGCATGGCGGCCCCTACCCCGCGTCGACCAATTTCGGAGCGACCTCGGTTGGCACCCTGTCGATCCGCCGCTTTCTGCGTCCGGTCTGTTACCAGGATATCCCGGCCGATCTGCTGCCGGAAAACACATGAGGATCAGGATGGCGACACAGTCCCCTTTTGGCCGCCTTGCCGGCAAAACCGCGCTGATCACCGCTGCTGGTCAGGGAATCGGCCGGGCCACCGCCGAGTTGTTTGCAACCGAAGGCGCGCGGGTTATCGCCTGTGACATCAACGCCGCGGCACTAGAGGACTTGTCCGCCCTTCCGGGCATCGAGACAATCACGCTGGATGTCACAGATGCCGCGGCGGTTCACGCCGCCGCGGCGGACTTGCCGCCGTTGGATGTGCTGTTCAACTGCGCCGGATACGTTGCCGGCGGGTCCATTCTGGATTGCGAGGAAACGGATTGGGATTTCAGCTTTGAACTGAACGTCAAGGCGATGTATCGCCTAATCCGTCTGTGCCTTCCGAAAATGCTGAAAAACGGGGGCGGTTCGATCATCAACATGTCTTCGGTGGCGTCGTCGTTGAAAGGTGTTCCGAACCGCTTTGCCTATTGCACGTCCAAGGCCGCGGTGATCGGGCTGACGAAATCCGTCGCCGCCGATTTTGTTACACAGGGCATTCGCTGCAACGCAATCTGCCCCGGAACGGTCGACAGCCCCAGCCTGCACGACCGGTTGCGCGCCACAGGCGATTACACGCAGGCGATGACGGATTTCATCGCCCGCCAGCCTATGGGCCGTATCGGAACCCCGGACGAAATTGCCGAATTGGCGTTGTATCTGGCAAGCGATGCAAGCCGGTACACAACGGGACAGCCCATTGCGATTGACGGCGGCTGGACCATCTGAGGTGAAAGGGAATATCACATGAAGCTCTTGCGCTATGGACCGTCGGGACAGGAAAAGCCCGGCGTATTGGATAGGGACGGTAAGATCCGAGACCTGTCGGGGGTTGTTGACGATATCTCAGGCGCGGTTCTGGACGACGAAAACCTTGCGCAGCTGCGCGGGCTGGACCTTGCTGACCTGCCGGTGGTCGACGGCGATCCGCGAATTGGCCCCTGCGTTGGGCAGGTGGGGAAATTCATCTGTATCGGCCTGAATTATGCCGACCACGCGGCGGAAAGCGGCATGGAACTGCCGGAAGAGCCGGTGATCTTTTTCAAGGCGACCTCTGCCATTATGGGTCCGAATGACACCGTCGAAATTCCACGCGGATCGGTCAAGACCGACTGGGAGGTTGAATTGGGTGTCGTGATCGGAAAGGCCGCAAAATACGTGTCAGAAGCCGACGCCCTGAACCATGTTGCCGGGTATTGCGTGGTCAACGACCTGTCCGAGCGTGACTTTCAGCTGCATCGCTCGGGCCAGTGGGTCAAGGGTAAGTCTGCAGATACTTTCGGCCCGATCGGGCCATGGCTGGTGACCCGGGATGAGGTCACCGATCCGCAAAACCTGCCGATGTATCTTGCAGTGAACGGGCACCGGTTTCAGAACGGTTCGACCGACACCATGCATTTCGGGGTGGCTACAATCGTATCTCACCTGTCGCACTTCATGTCTTTGCAGCCGGGTGACGTGATCTCGACCGGGACGCCGCCGGGGGTTGGCATGGGACAAAACCCGCCGACCTATCTGAAGCCGGGGGACAAGATCGAACTTGGCATCGACGGGCTGGGCATACAGCGGCAGGATGTCGCGCAGGGGTAAGCCCTGACGAAGACTTCAATACATCACCCCGGATTGTCGAAGGAACCCGGGGTGATGTTTAGAGCCATATTGACAGTGATCATCCCGGCCAGGGCAACGAGTAGGTTTTGACGTTGGTGAAGAATTTCATCGCCTCGATGACGCCTTCCTTGACGCCGTTGCCACTGTCCTTGATGCCGCCGAACGGCGACATCTCGATCCGGTATCCGGGCTGTTCCCAGATGTTGCAGGTGCCAACGTCCAGACCGTTGATATAGGCAATGGCGCGATTCAGATCATTGGTGCACACGCCCGACGAAAGACCGAACTCGGTACCGTTCGAGATTTCCATGACCTTGGCGTCATCATCGGGCACGCGCACGATGGGCACAATGGGACCAAAGGTTTCTTCCATCACCAGCTCGCTGTCATGCGGCACCTTATCGACGACGATCGGCGGCAGCAGCGCGCCCTGACGACCGGGGTGATAGAGGATTTCCGCACCCTCTTCCTCGGCCATGTAAACGCGTTTCTCGAACAGTTCGGCGGCCTCGGCGTGGATGACGCATCCCAGCTGTGTCTCGGGGTCCTGCGGGTCGCCGAACCGGATTGCCTTGGCCTTCTCCAGAACCAGAGGCACGAACCTATACGCCACGCTTTCCTGCACCAGAATGCGTTTGATCGCAGTGCAGCGCTGACCGGAATTGCCGGTTGCCCCTGCTACGGCGATGGTGGCAGCCTTGTCCAGATCGGCATCACTCAGGTCGTTCAGAACGATCAGGGGATCGTTTCCGCCCAGCTCCAGCGCCTGGCGTTTGTAACCCGCTTTCGCGGCGATCATCTTGCCCACCGGAACGCCGCCGGTGAAGGTGATGATGTCGATGTTTTCATTGGTGATCATCTCGTCACCAATGTCCTGCGGCCAGCCGGTGACCACCTGGAACATCTCGGGCGGCAGTCCGGCTTCGTACAGGATATCGGCCAGCGTCAGCGCCGTCAGAGGGGTCAGTTCGGTTGGTTTGCAAACCATGCAGTTGTTGGTCGCAATCGACGGTGCGATTTTGTGGCTGACCATGTTCAGCGGGTGGTTGAACGGTGTAATCGCGCTGATGGCTTTGACGGGTTCGCGTTTGGTGAATATCTTCCGCTCTTTGCCATTGTGGGTCAGATCACAAGAGAAGATTTCACCATCATCCTTCAGCGCCTCGGCGGCGGCAAACTGATAGACGTCCTGCGCACGCTTGGTTTCATAGATTGCGTGCTGGTGGCAGATGCCCAGTTCCAGCGTCAGCCATTTCGCCAGATAATCGCGCTTTTCGCCGATCAGTTCGCCCGCGCGTTGCAGAATCTGGCTGCGTTCATAACGGGTCAGCCTGGGGGTGTAATTCGCCGCGATCTCGAACGCCTTGCGCGCGTGTTCCGCAGTGCCTGCAGGTACCGTGCCCACGACCTCGTTGGTATAGGGGTAGAGCACAGGAACCGTTGCTTCGGTGAAGACGACCTCACCACCGATGCGCATGCCTTCGTTGCGGATGTCGGATGTGTTCATGATACCGTCCATTTTTACAGGGCCGCCGCTGTGGTAGCGTAGAAAAAAGCGTCAAAGTTGCGTAGCTCGGGCGCGTTCCCCAGAGCAATGACGCGGTTGACGATGAAGGGCACCTCTTGTTCGGTCAGACCGCCGTGGCTGCGCAGAGGTTCCTTCAGCGCCGCCAGATCATGACGGCCGGCCGAGGTGCCGATGGTCATGTTCTCGCCCGAGATCATCACGATGTCGCCGATCCGGTCAGCGGGCAGTTCAAAGCGGCGGATCGCCTCTTCCTTATCGACCACAAGGATCATGTCTTCGATGGCGTCCAGCCGGGCCATGATATCCGCCTTGTCCGCACTTTCCTGCAAATAGGCGGTGGCGAACGAGCCCAATGCGCCGTGATGCACCACATACGGGTCGGTGATTGGCAGGATCACGCGGGCCTGATCCTTGCCCAGCCACTCATCCATCAGGTCCTGCGCATAGATGACATTTGGTGTTCCATCCGTGCCGTGCTTGGGCTTCATACCGTGATCCGCGGTGATGACGATGGCAGCGCCCATCTCGTCCAGCTGCGCCAGATACCGGTCGAACATCGCGTAGAAATCCAGCGCGCCCTGCTGATCGGGGGAGAATTTGTGCTGGATGTAGTCGGTGGTCGACAGATACATGATGTCCGGCTTGAATTCCTTCAGCAGCTTGACACCAGCGGCGAAAACAAATTCGGACAGGTCGGCTGAATAGACCTCGGGAACCGGCATACCCAGCCAGTCGCTGGCATTGTCGATTCCATGTTCGGCCCTGGTGGTTTCACCCGACCGCTCGGACGAAAACGCGACGGCGCGGTCCTCGTCGAATTTCAGACCCGCGCCCAGCAAGGCCCGCAATTTGTCTTTGGCGGTGACCATGGCGACGCGATAGCCGGCATCGTAGAATTGCGAAAAGATGGTGGGCGCGCGCAGAAACCGCACGTCATTCATCATCACCTCTTCTCCGGTCTCGGGGTCGATCAGGTAATTGCCGCAAATCCCATGCACGATCGGGGGCCGCCCCGTAGCAATCGACAGGTTGTTGGGATTGGTGAAGGATGGGATCACCGAATGCGCCAGCCGATCCGTGCCGGTCTCGCGCATCCGCTTCAGCGTGGGCATGAGACCCTTGGCAATGGCCTTGTCCAGATATTCTGGCTCGCACCCGTCCAGGCAGATCGCAATCGCCGGAACCTTTGGCGTTGGATACACACGCTCATTGGCGGTGATCGGGGTTTGGAGTGTCATCTTTTGATCCTCGGATTAGCGGGCCATCAGGTGTTGGCACCAGAGTTCACGTTTTTTCGGTCAGGATTGATTTGAATTGCGTCAGGCCACCCTGGAATTGGTGGTCTGCATCGCGTCAGCGGCGGTCAGAAAGGCCTCTTTGGTACCGGCGAAATTTCGGCCCCGCTCACCTGCAAAAGCTTCGTCGATGATGTCCATGCGCTGGCTGTCCGAAATACCGTAATCGGCGAACCGGGTGGCGACCCCAAGCTGTGTCAGGAACGCAGCCAGGTCGTTCGAGCCCACCACAAGATCGGGGCCAAAAACCGCGTACAACGCGGCTTGCCGGAACCCGCCGATTCCGTCCACGGACCGTAAAATCACCGGCAGCGTGAAGGAACAGGCGATCCCATGCTGTACCCCCCACCCCAACGTGATGGGATAGGACAGGTTGTGCGCGATGGCGGTCTTGGTGTTGGAAAAGGCTAGCCCGGCGCTCAGCGCCGCTTCGGCCAGGCGCGTGCGCAAGTCCAGATTGCCCAGATCGCCAAGCAGGGCCGGTAACGTGTCCAGAACCATTTTGGCGGCTGCCACGGCGTGCCGGGCCGAGACCGGATTGGCATTGATGTTCCAGATACTCTCCAACGCGTGCGAGAGCGTGTCCAGCCCGGTGGCCAGCGTCAGCCCATAGGGCTTGTTGACCATCAGCTCGGGGTCGATCAGTGCCGATTCAGGATACAGATCATGTCTGGCCAAAGAGTATTTCTTGCCGCTTTCCTCGTTCCAAACTGTCGCCCAGCATGTGACCTCGCTACCGGTTCCCGCGGTTGTTGGCACGGCGATGACGGGCAGGGAGGACAAAGCCTCTGCTCCTGACCTTGTCTCCAGAAAATGCGCGACCTTGCCAAAATCGCCCCCGGCGGCGGCAAAGACCTTGGCCGAATCTATGACCGACCCGCCACCAAGCGCGACGATGACGTCGACGTCACAGTCCGGATGGCCAAACCGCGCAGACTGATCGCGCAACAACCGGTAGTCCGGGTTCGGGGCGACATCGTCGATGATCAACGCGGCAGGCCCCGCCGAATCCGCCAGTCGGCGCGTCAGATCCTTGGAACGGGTATCCGGATAGGTCACCAGAACGTATCGGCGGCCACCGATCAGCTGCGGCAACTCACTGACAGACCCGGCCCCGAATACGGTTTTGACCGGATTGGAATATGTCCACATTGCGGGCCTCACGAAAGTTGCTGAATCGCCGGGTTGGGTCGCAATCTGGTGGAATTCTTTCCATCGGTCCAATAGATTGTTTGGATAAAACCTATTGGTCAGCTCTATAGTAAAATCGCTCGCTCAGCCCTGCCCTTCGTGCGCCCAGGATCGCCGGAAATTATACGGAGAGACCTTGTATCGCGCCCGGAAATGAACCGACAGCCGGTCGGTGCTGGAGAACCCGGACGCAAAGGCAATCTCAGATACGCTCAGATCGGTTTCGCTCAGCAACGCAAAGGCACGATCCAGCCTGAGATTGTTGTAAAACCGGCCCGGCGACATGTTGGTGTGCTGACGGAACAGACGTTCCATATGGCGCCGGGACAAGACGGCCTGTTCGGCCACCGCTTCGAGGCTGAGAGGCGATTCAAGATTGTCGCGCATGATCTGAACCGCCTCGATCAGCTTTGCGTTCCGGGTGCCCAGCAGGGCCGACACCGGAGAGACCTGTTTGCTGCTGCTTTCACCGGACCGGCGATGCAGGCACATCTCGGACACGCTGACCGCAAGCGCGTTTCCGAACATCTCTTCGATGACCTCCAGCATCATGTCCGTGCTGGCGTGCCCGCCGCCGCAGGTGCGCAACTTGCCATCTATCTCATACAGGTTCTGCGTAGGGACGATTGCCGAGAAGTTTTCGCAGAAACCGGGGCGGTTTTCCCAATGCACCGTGAATCTCTTGTCACCGATCACCCCGGCCCTGGCCAGGGCGAACGCCCCGGTGCAGATGCCGCCAAAGTCGCAACCATGTGCCTTCTGGCGGCGGATCCAGTTCAGCACCGGCGCGTCGAACGAGTTCATCGGCTCGGTCCCCGAACAGACAAACGTATAGGCCCCCTTGTCCAGATCGTGCATCGCCTGGTCCACCTGAATGCGAATGCCGTTGGAACAGGTCACCGGTTCACCATCCGGCGACAGCACATACCATTCGAATAGTTGCTTTCGGGCCAACTGGTTCGAAATCCGCAAAGGTTCTATCGCGGCGCTGAAGGCCAGCATCGTCGTTTTAGGCAAAAGCAGGAAGTAGAAGGTTTTGGGCGGCCCGTCATAGGGAACGTCCACGGATATTGCGCCTTTGGGCAGGAAACGCTGGCTGTCCATATCATCCTCCGCTTTCATCGGGGCCAAATCCGTTCTCCCTGCACGACCCGCTTTGGCCACCACCTGAAACCAATCAACACCAGATAGTTAACGCCGCATGCAAGCCCCTTGGAAATCGCGCCCTCATTTTGTATTTTGGATACAAGTTGACAGCACCCAGAGACTACCCGAATGCCCAGAACCCGCGCGATCCCACGACAAAGCCTGCCCGATGTTATCACAAACGACCTGCGCGAGCGCATATTGAGTGGTGAAATGGCCGAGGGCGAAACCATCCGTCAGGAGGCTTTGGCCGAGGATTACGACGTTTCGCGCATGCCGATCCGCGAGGCGCTGAAACGGCTAGACGCCGAAGGGCTTGTCCAACTGACAAACAATCGCGGGGCCTCGGTCACGACCCATTCCCTTTCGGAAATCGGAGAGATCTTTGACCTGCGCGTCCTGCTGGAACTGGATCTGTTCCGACAGGCCATCCCAAAGATGACCAACGTCAATTTTGCCGAGTGCGAACGCATTCTGGACGAGATGGAGAAATCCTATGACGCCTATGACGTCGGCCGGTGGGGCAGTCTGAATACTGAATATCACCTTGCGCTATACGCGGCCGCCGGGCGCGGGCTGACCAATGACATTCTGCAACGGGTCAATCTGCAATCCGACCGGTATGTCCGCATGCACCTCAGCGTCATGGAACAGCGTGAACCGGCGAAAAAGGATCACCGCAAACTGTTGTCGCTGGCCCGCGCGGGGCGGGTGGACGATGCCTGTGACCTGCTGAAAAAACATATCCGCCGCACCAAGGAACAACTGCTGGACATGGTCATTTCCACACGAGCCGCCGACTGACGGCTGTTTCAATCCAGAGGATGCAGGCAGGCGACCTGATGGGTTGAGCCGCTCAACTCTGGCGGTGCCGCGCGGCATTCATCCGTTGCAAGCCAGCACCGTTGCGCAAATGCACAGCCCTTTGGAATATTCATCGGTGATGGCAACTCACCTTCAAGCTTGATCCGCTCTTTCCGGGCTTCGGGGTCGGCCCGTGGCGTAGTGGAGAGCAGTGCCTTGGAATAGGGATGCCGGGGGGCTGCGAAAAGCTGCTCCTTGGGGGCTTTTTCGACCGCGCGGCCCAGATACATGACGATCACGTCATCGGCGAAATGCTTCACCACCGACAGGTCGTGCGAAATGAACAGATAGGCGAGGTTCAGACGCTCCTGCAATTCGACCAGCAGGTTCAGAATCTGCGACTGGATCGACACGTCCAGCGCCGAAACCGGTTCATCCAGCACCAGAACCTTGGGGTTCAGCATCAATGCGCGGGCAATGGCGATCCGCTGGCGCTGTCCGCCCGAGAACATATGCGGATAGCGGTCGTAATGTTCGGGACGCAGGCCCACAAGGTCGATCATCTCGCGCGCGCGGGCTTCGCGATCAGCGGCGGACATGTCGGGGCGGTTGATGATCAGCGGTTCCTGCAGGATCTGACCGATCCGCTGGCGCGGATTGAGCGAGCCATAGGGGTCCTGAAACACGATCTGCACGGTTTCGCGCATCTGAGCCCATTTCGACGGGGTAATATCTACCCCGTCGATGGTCAGGGTGCCCGAGGTCGGTTCCTCGATCATCGTCACCACGCGCGCAAGCGTCGACTTTCCGCAGCCGGATTCGCCAACAATGGCCAGCGTTTTGCCGGGTTGCAGATCGAAATCCACACCGGACAATGCCCTGACCGTCGCCGGTTTGGACAGCAGACCACCCTTGACTGTGTAGAATCTGGCCAATGCACTGGCCTGAACGATGGGGGCACTCATGCCAGTTCTCCGGCGGTTATCTTTTCAACATAGTGGCACCGGGCCTTGCCAAATTCCGCGCTGTGCGGAGTTGGTGGAAGGCTGCGGCAAAGATCATCTGCGAATTGGCACCGCGGGCTGAACAAACATCCCTTTGGCCTGTCAAACTGACCGGGGACAACACCGGGAATGGTGGGCAACATCCTGGAGGTCGCCCGTTCGGGCAACGCACTGAGCAGCGCCGCAGTATAAGGATGGCGCGGGGTGCGGAACAGATCGGCGACCGGCTGTTCTTCGACCTTTTGCCCGGCGTATTGCACCTGAACCCGCTCGGCTGTTTCGGCGACCACGCCCATATCGTGAGTGATCAGCACCAGCCCCATCCCCTGTTCGTCGCGCAGGCGGACCAGCAGGTCGAGAATCTGCGCCTGAATGGTGACATCCAGCGCCGTTGTCGGCTCATCCGCAATCAACAGCTTGGGGTTGCAGGCGATGGCCATGGCAATCATCACGCGCTGGTTCATACCGCCCGACATCTGGTGCGGGAAGGTGTTCAGCCGGCTTTCAGGGGCCGGGATTCCCACCTGATCGAACAGCTCGATAGCGCGCTGGTGGCGGTCCTTGCGGTTCAGCCCCAGATGGATGCGCAAGGCTTCCTTGATCTGAAAACCGACCGTGAAACAGGGGTTGAGCGACGACATCGGCTCCTGAAAGATCATGGCGATGTCCTTGCCGATGATCTTACGCCGGTCGCGGGCCGAGATTTTAGTCAGGTCGATGCCTTCGAAACTCAGTTGATCGGCGGTGATCGTGGCGGTCCAGGGCAACAGACCCATCAGCGCCAGCATCGACACCGATTTGCCTGAGCCGCTCTCGCCGACGATGGCCATAAGCTCACCCTTGTTGACGGACAGATCGACGCCATCCACGGCACGGAACTTTCCCGAAGCGGTAGCGAATTCGACGGTGAGGTTTCGGATGTCCAACAGGCTCATATCGTCAGCTCCGCTTCAGCTTCGGATCCAGCGCGTCGCGCAGACCGTCGCCCATCAGGTTGATGGCCAGCACGGTGACCAGGATGGCCAGGCCGGGGAAGGTCACCACCCACCAGGCGCGCAGAATGAACTCGCGCGCTTCGGCCAGCATGGTGCCCCATTCCGGCGTGGGCGGCTGCGCGCCCATGCCCAGAAAGCCAAGGGCCGCGGCGTCCAGAATCGCGGTCGAAAACGACAATGCCGCCTGCACGATGATCGGGGCCAGACAATTGGGCAATACGGTCTTGAACATCAGCCGGGCCTTGCTTGCGCCTGCGACGCGGGCTGATGTCACGTAGTCCTTTTGCCGTTCCGACAAAACCGAGGCACGGGTCAGACGCACGTAATGCGGCTGGAACACAATCGCGATGGCGATCATCGCGTTGGTCAGCGACGGGCCGAGGATGGCGACCAGAACCAGGGCCAGTAACAGCGAGGGGAAGGACAGGATGATATCCATCACCCGCATGATCAGCGTATCGACCCATTTCGGCGCAAAGCCGGACAGCAAGCCGATAATCACACCGCCCGTTACCGCGACACAGACCACAACGATGCCGACAAAGAAGGAATAACGGGATCCCATGATCAGCCGTGACAGCATATCCCGGCCCAGCGGATCGGTACCCAATGGAAAGGCCCAACTGCCCCCTTCCTGCCAGGCCGGCGGCTGGAGGATGTGATCGCGAAACTGTTCGGTCGGGTCATAGGGGGCCAGCAAGGGCGCAAAGGCTGCGCACAGAACAAACGCCGAAAAGACCCACAGGCCGATCACCGCGCCGCGGTTTTCGCTGAAATAAAACCAGAATTCACGCAAGGCGCTTGGGCGCGCTTCCGTCTTGGGTTGGGTTGCGGAAAGCTCTGCCATCACCGCCTCCGGATTTTGGGGTTGATGACGCCGTAAAGGACATCGACCAGCAGGTTTACCAGCATCACGATCACGGCGATCATCAGCAGGCCACCCTGCACCACCGGGTAGTCGCGGCGGAAAATGCTGTCGACCATCCACTTGCCGATGCCCGGCCAGCTAAAGATCGTTTCGGTCAGGATCGCACCTGCAAGCAGGGTACCGACCGACAGGCCGATCACCGTGACCACAGGGATCAGCGCGTTGCGCAGCGCGTGCAGCCCGTTGATCCGCGCGGGCGCAAGCCCTTTGGCCCGCGCAGTGCGGATGTAATCCTCGCCCAGCACCTCAAGCATCGCCGACCGGGTCTGGCGCGCGATCACCGCCAAAGGAATGGTGCCCAGCACGATTGTTGGCAGGATCAGATGCCGCACAGCGGACCCGAACGCCCCCTCCTGCCCCGACAGCAGGCTGTCGATCAGCATGAAACCGGTAACGCTGGGGAAGTAGTACAGCAGGTCGATCCGGCCCGAGACGGGCGTCCAGCCCAGGTTGCCCGAGAACACGATGATCAGAAGCAGCGCCCACCAGAAAATCGGCATCGAATAGCCCACTAGCGCCGACGACATCAGTGCCCGGTCAAAGAACTTGCCCCGGTTCACCGCCGCGATCACACCCGCCGGCAAGCCCAGAGCCACCGCAAAGATCATCGCGCAGAGCGACAGCTCCAGCGTGGCGGGAAACAGAGCGAAGAATTCGTCCCACACCGGTTTCTTGGTGACAAAACTTTCACCGAGATCACCGTGCAGTACACCGACCAGATAGTCCCAGTATTGTTGCAGGACCGGTTTGTCGAAGCCCAGCTTTTCAACCATCTCCTGATAGCGTTCTTCGGTCATACCGCGTTCACCGGCCATGACGATGATGGGATCGCCCGGCAGCACCCGGATGAACATGAAGGAAATCAGCGTCACACCCAGAAATGTCGGAACGAACATGCCGAGGCGTGTGAGTAAGTAGCCAAACATCAGCGACCTATGATTGTGAGATCTTTGGGAAAGCGGGTCAGCGACCGGCAGCCATCCTCGGTGACAAGCACGTCATCTTCTATCCGCACGCCGAAATTGTCCAGATCATAAAGGCCCGGTTCGTTGGTCCAGACCATACCGGGCAGGATTTTCTGGTCATTTCCGCGCATGACATACGGCGCCTCGTGCACGTCCCGGCCCAGCCCGTGACCCGTCTTAGTGCGGATACGGTCGGCATAGGGCGACGCTTCAAGCACGTTGATCACCGCATCGTCGATATCGTGGGCGGTCACGCCCGGGCGGCAGACCTCGAACCCCATCTGATTGGCGCGCAGGACGGTGTCGTAGACCGCCCTGCCCTCGTCCGAGACCTCTTCGACAAAGAATGTACGGGTGATGTCCGCCGCGAAGCCGTTTTTGCGCGCCCCGAAGTCGACCAGCAGCGCATCGCCCGGTCTGATCCGGTAATCGGCGCGGGCCTTGCCATGCGGTTGCGCCGAATTGCCCCCGGCGGCAACGATGGGCGAAAAGGCCAGCGAAGCCGCCCCTTCGGCAAACAGCGCCTGGATCAAGGCCTGTTCGATTTGTTTTTCACTGTGCCCAACCCGAACATCTTCGATAACACGCTCCAGCGCGCGTTCCGAGATATCTATTGCCGCCTGAAGCGCGGCGATATCCTCATCGGTTTTCACGATACGTAGGCCGGAAATCTCACGCTCGCCATCAACAATGTGCAGGTCCGGCATCGCGCGGGTCAGGGCTTTGGACACAAACACGCGCATGACCTGCCCCTCAACGGCCAAGGAACGCAATGGCAAATGCTTGGCCAGTGCAGCGAACGCATCGTCATAGCCCGTTTGGTCCATCCAGTCGAAGACAGCGCCCTCGAACCCAACCAACGCCCATGACCCCAATTCCAGATTTGGCACAATCGCCGCCGGGACACCTTCCGCCGGGATCACGACCACAAAGGGCCGCTCGTGGCTCATGAAGGGTTTTCCCAATGCGCGGGTGAAATTCGGGCCGGGCACCAGCGCCACGGCGTCCACTGACATGTCCTTTGCCAGTTGGCGGTACTCGGACAAATCCGGCATATGTGCCGACCTCCAGAAATAGAAAACCGGAGCCGCCTTACTGGCGGCTCCGATCAAAGACATTTGGTTATTCGACGCTCACACCATAGAAGATGTGGCCGCCCAGCGGGTGCACCTTGTAGCCCTGCACCTTGTTGCTCATCGGCATGTAAACAACCGAGTGTGCGATGGTTGCCCACGGCGCCTGATCTTTGAAGATCACCTGAGCGTCTTCGTACAGCTTGGTGCGTTCCGCCTGATCGGTGGACTGCTTGGCCTGCAGGATCAGGTCTTCGAACGGCTGGTGGCACCATTGTGCGCGGTTTGACGCTTCGCGGCCGTCACAGCCCAGCAGAACCGCCAGGAAGTTGTCCGGATCGCCGTTGTCACCGGTCCAGCCCAACAGAACCGCACCGTCGCGGTTCAGTTCCTTCGAGCGCGACAGGTACTCGCCCCATTCATAGGACACGATCTCAACATCCACACCGACCTTGGCGAAATCCGCCTGGATCAGTTCGGCCATACGACGCGCGTTCGGGTTGTAGGGACGCTGCACCGGCATCGCCCAAACCTTCATCGACAGATTGCTGACGCCCTCGGCTTCCAGCATCGCCTTGGCCGCTTCGGGGTCATAGGCGTCATCGGTGATGGCGTCGTTATAACCCCACATGGTCGGCGGGATCGGGTTCTTGGCAACCTGACCCGAACCCTGGAACACCACGTCGATGATCGCGTTCTTGTCGATCGCCATGTTCAGCGCCTTGCGGACGTTCGGATTGTCGAACGGCTCCATCGTGGTGTTGTAGGCCAGATAACCGACGTTCAGGCCCTCTTGCTCCATCATGTTGATGTCGCCGTCATCCTTCATCGCTTGAATGTCGGCGGGGTTCGGATAGGGCATGATGTGGCATTCGCCCGCCTTTAGCTTCTGATAGCGAACCGACGCGTCCGGCGTGATCGCAAAGATCAGGTTTTCAACATCAGCAGGTGCTTTCCAGTAATCGGCATTCTGCCCGTAACGGATCACGGCGTCCTTCTGATAGGCCACGAACGAGAACGGGCCGGTTCCGATGGGCGCTGTGTTCAGCTTTTCAGGCGTGCCCGCTGCCATCATCGCATCGGCATATTCCGCAGACAGGATCGAGGCGAAATCCATCGCCATATTGGCGACAAATGGTGCTTCGGGCTTAGTCAGTGTGAATTTCACGGTGTAGTCGTCGATCTTTTCAATCGACTCGACCAGATCCGGCATGCCCATACCCTTGAAATATTCCCAGGTTCCGCCGGACACCTGGTTGTAGGGATGGCTGTCATCCTTTTGACGCATGAACGAGAAGATCACGTCATCCGCATTGAAATCGCGGGACGGCGTGAATTCGTCGTTGGAATGGAACTTGACGCCTTGACGCAGTTTGAATGTGTATTCCAGGCCGTCATCGCTGGCCTCGACGCTTTCCGCCAGACCGGGGATGACATTGGTCGTGCCGGTTTCAAATTCCAGCAGGCGGTTGTAGATCGGATGCGACGAGGCATCAAACGTTGTCCCCGCCGTGAACAGCGCCGGGTCAAACCCTTCGGGCGAGCCTTCGGAACAATAGACCAGCGTATTTGCTTGTGCCGCAGCGCCCGACAAGGCGATCGCAGCAGTTGCGGCCATTAATTTGAGTTTCATGAGTTTCTCCCAGAAATATTTTCCAGACCTTCGCGTTGCTCGTTTTGACCAGAGCAATCCCAGGCGACTCTCATCGCCGCGAAATCTCTGCCCAATGTATCCAAAATACAAAATCCATTGTCAACTGGCTTGGCGGGGCTGTCGCAGGTCTGGTTTTTGGGCGGGTTGGATGATCTGTGACGTTCGTTGTTTCTGGGTCATTTCCGCAGCGCCCGCCCGCATCATGGCGGTGGCTGACCTGCGCAGCAGCTGGCATTCCCGGCATAAGCAATCCGGCCGTCCCAAAGGACGGTTTCAGGCAAAGAAGGGCCCGGTTCCAACGGGTGGGAGATCCGAAAATACCCGCACTAATCAGTGGTTTCAGTCACAGAAGGCTGCCAAAATTCGAGCCTGCGGTATGACGGTTTATGATCAGACGCCGTAGCGGGCCATGAACATATCAACCGCCTGAAGCGCGATTTCGTCGATTTCCGATTGCGCGAAACTGGTCTGGATCCCAAAGGCGGCGCGGGTCCAGATTCTGACCTTGCACAATTCCGAGAATTGTTCGGCCGCGATGTGAACATCTTCTATCGCCAGTTCACCCGCCTTGACGGCTTTCTCCAGATACTCTGCCATCTGTCGCTGACCGTTCTGCGGTCCGGATTCGTAAAATGCCTTGCCCAGTTCAGGAAACCTGTCCCGTTCCGCCACGCAGATCCGAAAGACCTGCTGGGCGAATTCGGAAACCAGAAAGCTGGTCAACTGCGTCGCCGTGATGGTCAGAACCTCGCGCGCGGGCTTGGTGTCGTCGATCATTGCAATGATGTTTTCGGCCATAAGCTTGCATTCGTTCTGGGCGACTTCCATGAACAACAGGCGTTTGTCCGGGAAGTAGCTGTAGAGCGTGGCCTTAGACACACCGGCAGCGCGGGCGATGTCATCCACACTGGCCCCTTCAAAGCCGTCCGCCATGAACACCTCTCGGGCCCCGCGCAGTACCTGATCGAATTTGCGGCCCGTTCTGAGGATAGCGGCAGCTTGGGTCATGAGGTCTCCTTTGATCGCAGATTCTTCGAATCTATAAACCGTTCAGTTCAGATACAACGATTCTCATGACCAAGCCGGTGTTTTGCGTCGTGACGTCCCATCATTTTATTGTCAGCGCGCGTGCTCAGTTTGCCCGCAAGAGCTACGAAATCCGGGCCGCGCGCAGGGCTTGCGGCGCGAAAAAACCGTGCTAACACTTCGGCCATGGTCGATATCTTTCTGCGCACGCTCCCGTTTTTTGCGATCATCGGCCTGGGGTATTGGGCCGGCCGCAGCCGGTTCTTCTCGGAAGAAGCGACGGCCTATCTGACAAAGTTCGTGTTCTACTTTGCCCTGTCGGCGATGCTGTTCCGCTTTGCCGCCACCCTGCCCTTTGCCGAGATTTTCAACGGCAGGCTGGTCATGGGTTATCTGCTGGGGACTGTCGCAGTCTACGCCGTTGCCAGTTTGGTCGCCTGGATACGCGGCCTCGACATCCCCACAACCGCGGTCGAGGCGCAATGTGCCGCGATCGGGAATGTCGGCTTTCTTGGTCTGCCTATGCTGGCCCTTTTGTTTTCTGAGGCGGCAATCGGTCCGGTGATGTTGGTGCTGACCGTTGATCTGGTGGTGTTTTCCTCTCTGATTGTGATTTTGATCAACGGGGGACGTGACGGGCGACTGACACCGGCGACACTTCGACTGATCGGATTGGGGTTGCTGAAGAACCCGATGATCGTTTCGATTTCGGCCGGGATGCTCTGGTCCGGCATGAAATTTCCGGTGCCCGCGCCGCTGAATGACTTCCTGACGATACTGGGTGGGGCGGCCACGCCGGGGGCATTGTTTGCGATCGGGGCCTCGCTGGCCAGCAAATCGGCCGAACGCGTTCAGGTCGCTGCATGGCTGAGCTTTTGCAAGCTGGTCATCCACCCGGCCTGCGTCGCCGTCGTGCTGATCTGGCTGATTCCCGTCGCCGCCTTTCCGGCAGCCGTCGCCATTGCCGCGGCGGCACTGCCGGTTGCGGGCAATGTCTACATCCTTGCCGCGCATTATGGCGTGGCCCCGCACCGCGCATCGGCGGCAATCCTGCTGTCCACTGTGGCCAGTATTCTGACGGTTCCCTTCGTCATCGCCTGGGTCGGAACCCCCTGATCGTCACCCGCGCGAAAAATGACTTTGCCTGCGGCGGTCAGACTTTACGTCCGAGCCCGGGATCGTTAGCCATGTCGCAACCCTAACGTAAGGACAAAACCAGATGGAAACCCTTTCGGAAAATGCCTGCTTCGGTGGCGTGCAGGGCGTCTACCGCCACACCTCGGCCGCGTGCCAATGCGACATGACTTTTGGTCTGTTCCTTCCGGCCGAAGCCAAAGACGGCCCCGTTCCTGTTCTGTGGTACCTTTCTGGCCTGACCTGCACCCATGAAAACGCCATGACCAAAGCCGGGGCGCAGGCCTGGGCGGCTGAGCAAGGCATAGCCGTGGTGTTTCCGGATACCTCGCCACGCGGCGAAGGCGTCGCCGACCATGACGATTACGATCTGGGTCAGGGGGCCGGGTTCTATGTGAATGCCACACAGGCCCCCTGGGCGCCGCATTTTCAGATGTGGGATTATGTGGCCGAGGAACTGCCCGCGCTGCTGACCGAAAACTTCGCCATCGACGGCGACCGTCAGGCGATCACTGGCCACTCGATGGGGGGCCACGGTGCGCTGACGCTGGCGATGAACCTGCCGGGGCGGTTCCGGTCAGTCTCGGCCTTCGCGCCGATCTCGAACCCGACCGGCGCGGATTGGGGTCGCAAACAGCTGAGCGCCTATCTGGGCGACGATCCGGAAACTTGGGCCAGAAATGACGCCTCGGTACTGATGAAGGAAAAGGGCTTTGACGGCCCGATCCTGATCGACACCGGCGCGAACGACCAGTTCATCGATCTGCTGCGCCCCGAGACTCTGGCGCAGGCAATCGCCGAACGCCGTCAACAGGCGACTTTCCGGCTGCAACCGGGGTACGACCATTCGTATTTCTTTGTGTCCACATTCATGGAAGATCACGTCACCTTCCACGCCGAGGCATTGTACGGAGACTGAGGCATGAGCAAGTACGACTACGACCTGATCATCATCGGCTCGGGTCCTTCGGGTCGCTCGGCGGCGATTCAGGCGGGCAAACTGAAACGCCGTGTGCTGGTGATTGATCGCAAGGACAGGCTGGGGGGCGTTTCGGTTCATACCGGCACGATCCCGTCCAAGACCCTGCGGGAAACGGTGCTGAACCTGTCCGGCTGGCGCGAGCGCAGCTTTTACGGCCGGTCCTACCGGGTAAAGGATCAGATCCGGGCCGAGGACCTGAAGGCACGCCTGCACATGACGCTCGACCATGAAGTCGACGTGCTGGAACATCAGTTCAACCGCAACCACGTCGAAACCCTGAACGGGCTGGCAAAATTCGTCGGCCCGCATGAGGTTGAGGTCGCGACTGATGCAGGTGAAACCACACGGCTGACGGCGGCGAAATTCCTGATCGCCACCGGAACCAAAACCTATCGCCCGGATTATGTGCCATTCAATGGCAAGACCGTCGTGGATGGCGATGATTTTCTTGAAATGGCGGAGATCCCGCGCTCGCTGGTGGTGATCGGGGCCGGGGTGATCGGCGTGGAATACGCCACCATGTTCTCAGCCCTCGACGTGCGCGTCACGCTGATCGAACCGCGCGAGACGTTTCTGGACTTCATCGACAAAAGGTTGATCCATGATTTCACCCACCAGATACGCGAAAACGGCGTCGATCTGCGTCTGGGCTCTGCGGTTGAAAAGATCGAGGACGCGGGCGGCCATGTGGAAGTGACCTTGGAAAACGGCCGCCATGTGCGGGCCGAGATGCTGTTGTTCGCAGCCGGGCGGATGGGGGCGACTTCGGCCCTGAACCTGGATGCGGTCGGTCTGACAACCGACCACCGCAACCGGATCGAAGTCGACCGCAAGACTTATCAGACCGCCGTGCCGCATATCTATGCCACCGGCGATGTGATCGGCCACCCGTCGCTGGCGTCAACCTCGTTGCAGCAGGGGCGCGTGGCGGCGTGCCATGCCCTGGAAACACCGACGCTGCCGGAAAGCCCGTGGTACCCCTATGGCATCTATTCCGTGCCCGAGATTTCCACCTGCGGCATGTCCGAGGAAGAGTTGCAGGAGCGCGGCATTCCCTATGAGGTGGGTGTGGCGCGGTTTCGGGAAACCTCGCGCGGGCATATCATGGGGTTGGAACATGGCATGCTGAAGATGCTGTTTTCACTGAAGACCCGCCGTGTGCTGGGTGTTCAGATCGTGGGCGAAGGCGCGACCGAGTTGATCCACATCGCACAGGCGGTTCTGAATCTGAAAGGCACCGTGGATTACTTCGTGCAAAACACGTTCAACTATCCGACACTGGCCGAGGCTTACAAGATCGCCGGGCTTGACGCGTTCAACCGGATGCCGATCCCCGACGAGTTCAAGGTGCGCAAGAAACCTGCGGAAAAGCAGGCGAAAAAGGCGTGACGACGCTCTATGTCGACGCGGATGCCTGCCCGGTAAAGGCCGAAGCCGAACGTGTCGCCACGCGACACAAGGTGCCGATGGCCCTGGTCTCGAACGGAGGGTTGCGGCCATCGGCGAACCCGCTGGTGCAGGTTGTCATCGTGGCGCAAGGCGCGGATGAGGCGGACAAGTGGATCGCCGACCGCTGCGACGCGGGGGACGTGGTGGTGACCTCCGACATTCCGCTGGCGGCGAAATGTGTGGAAGCCGGGGCGCGGGTTCTGCGCCCCAACGGCGAAGCGTTCACCGCGGCCAATATCGGCCAGCAGCTGGCGATGCGCGATCTGATGGCTGATCTGCGGGCGGCCAACCCGTTGGGTGCTGGCGGCGGTGACAAGCCTTTCAGCAAAGCGGATCGATCCCGGTTTCTGGATGCCTTGGAACGTGAATTGCGCGCTGCGAAACGGGCATGACCCACTCTGGAATGTGTCGATCTAGCCGATACGTCAAAAATTGAACAGCCTGTTTACAACCTGCCGGTGAAATCGCACCTTGTGTCGGAATTCTGATGGCGCGTTCGAAAGCGGAGATCACATTATGAAGGTGAAGGGCGATCACTACCGGTCGATCTGGTGGGACAAATCTGCCGGAGAGGTCCAGATCATTGATCAGCGGTGGCTGCCGCATGAATTTCGGATCGTGACGCTCAAAACTCTGGACGATTTTACCGCGGCAATCCGCGATATGTGGGTCCGTGGCGCACCGCTGATCGGAGCCACGGCTGCATTCGGAATTGCCGAGCAGATGTCCCGCGACAGTACCGATGCATCGTTCGAAACGGCCTATGACGTTCTGAATGCAACGCGGCCCACGGCGATCAACCTCCGTTGGGCGCTGGACAAGTGCCGCGACGCGTTGATGCCGCTGGCGATCAGTGACCGCGCGGATTTTGCCTGGAATCTGGCACAAGAAATCGCTGACGAAGATGTCGAGATCAACGCGTCCATCGGTCTGCACGGGCTTGAACTGATCAAAAGCATTGCGGCGCGCAAACCCAAGGGCGAACCCGTGCGCCTGCTGACCCATTGTAACGCCGGTTGGCTTGCAACCGTCGACTGGGGTACCGCAACAAGCCCGATGTATCACGCGCATGAAGCCGGCATTCCGGTTCACGTCTGGGTCGACGAAACACGGCCCCGCAATCAGGGCGCGTTGACATCATGGGAGCTTGGCGAACACGGAATTCCCCATCGCTATATCGTGGACAATGCGGGCGGGCACCTGATGCAGCACGGGTTGGTGGATGCGGTGATCACCGGCACCGACAGGACAACCGCGCAAGGGGATGTATGCAACAAGATCGGCACATATCTGAAGGCACTGGCCGCCCATGACAACGGCGTTCCGTTTTATGTTGCCCTGCCCTCTCCGACCATCGACTGGACGGTGCGGGACGGGGTAGCGGAAATTCCGATCGAAGAACGCGATCATAACGAGGTTTCGCACGTCATGGGCGTGGATGATCAGGGGGCCATTGCCGACGTTCGCGTGACGCCCGATGGCACAGAAGGCGGCAACCCCGCATTTGATGTCACCCCAAACCGGCTGGTTAGCGGGCTGATTACCGAGCGCGGCGTTTGCGATGCATCCGCAGAGGGCTTGGCTGCGCTATTCCCTGAACGGTCCCGTTGACGTCTGCATGGATGTATTGCGGCCGTCAGGCCGCAACCGTCATCTGGCGGTTTTCGCGGATCGGCAAGTGAACGATTGCGCTGAAGGCGCCGATGGCGACACCAATCCACCAGACCATATTGTAGTCTCCGTATTGGTCATACATGCGTCCACCCAGCCAGACGCCAAGGAAACTTCCAACCTGATGGCTGAAAAAGATAATACCGTAAAGCGTTCCCATATAGCGCAGACCGTAAAGATGCGCGACCAGACCCGAGGTCAATGGCACGGTGGCCAGCCAGAGAGACCCCATCACCAGCGAAAAGGCGATGACGGAAAGCGGGGTGATCGGAAAAACGATGAACAAGGCCGCGGCAAGCGTGCGACCTGTGTAGACCGCCGCAAGCAGGTATTTCTTGGGGAAGTGGTTACCAGCCCAGCCCGCAAGCAAGGTGCCCCCGATGTTGGCCAGCCCGATCAGAGAGATAGACACCGCCCCAAGCGCAGACGTTGACGTAATACCGATGGAATGCAAAACACCGCCCGGCTGGATCGGGCCACACATCTCGGTCACAAATGCAGGGAAATGGGCTGTCACGAACCCCAGTTGATACCCGCAGCTGAAGAACCCCAGAAAGATCAGAGCGTAAGATGGGTCGCGGAACGCCTTGCCCAGGATCTGGCCCATGCTTTCTTCCAGCTCAACCTTGCTGACCGGTTGCGGTGCCCGCATGAATGGCAGTGTCAGGACCAACGCGAGAATCGCAATGGCGAAGACGATAAAAACCTGCTGCCATGGCAGGAAGGTCAGCAACCACTCGGCCGTTGGGGCACCCAGCACCTGACCAAAGCTGCCCGCCGCGGTGACGATGGCCAGAGACATTGACCTGTTTTCGTCCGAAGAGGCACGCCCGACTACGGCCAACACCACACCGAACCCGGTGCCTGCAATGCCAAAGCCCACCAGCCAGGCATACATTTGGTGCTCGAACGGAGTAACGGACCACGCCGACAGCACCATGCCTGCGGCGTAAGTCAGCGCTCCCAAAATGATCGCACGACGATCGCCGACTTTTTCGGCTATAGCCCCAAAGATCGGTTGTCCAATACCCCAGGCAAGGTTCTGGATCGCAATAGCCATTGAGAAATCAGTGCGCAGCCATCCGAACTCATCCGCGATGGGAATCTGAAACACGCCGAACGAGGCGCGCACAGCAAAGCTGACCGTGATGATGATGCAGCCGACGATCAGGATCGGGTTCAGCAGACGAGCGGATTGGGGCATTGCAACCTCGGGGTGACGGAACCGGGACGTTATCTGAAAATGTCTACGGGTCAATTCACGAGTTTTGCGGTCACGGATCAGTAAAATTGATGCAACGGGAAAATGGCTGCTTTTCAACGGGCAAACCGGGCGCTATGCCTCGGATCATGACGGGTTTGATTTCGCTTTACGACACTGAGGTCGCCAACGGCACCCTGACCAGAGACGACGCGCAAGAGGCCGTACTTCCCCAATTCGAGCGCATCCGGGCGGCTCTGGCCGAACCGGTAAAGCGCGGATTTTTCCGCAAGGCCCCGCCTCCGCCGAAAGGATTGTACCTGTGGGGCGGCGTCGGGCGCGGCAAATCCATGCTGATGGACATGTTTGTCGATTCACTCACGGACATTCCGGCGCGACGGGTGCATTTTCACGCCTTCATGCAGGAAATTCACGCTGGCATGCACAAGGCCCGCAAGGACGGCGTCGAGGACGCGCTGGCCCCGGTCGCCGCCGCCGTCGTCAAATCAGTCCGGGTACTGGCGTTTGACGAGATGCAGATCACCGACATCACGGACGCGATGATCGTGGGTCGCCTGTTCGACCTGCTTTATGATGGTGGCGTCGTCATTGTCACAACGTCGAACCGTCACCCGGACGAGCTCTACAAGGATGGGCTGAACCGTCAGCTGTTCCTGCCGTTCATCGCACATATCAAGGAACAGCTTGAAGTATGGGAGTTGATCTCGCCCACCGATTACCGCCAGAACCGGCTTGAGGGGGCTCCGGTCTACTTTGCGCCGATCGGGCCGGAAGCGCGGCAGAACATCCGAAGTGTCTGGAATGATCTGTCCGGGGGGGCGGCTGAGCCGCTGATCCTGCAGGTCAACGGGCGTGCGGTGGAATTGCCCGCCTTTCGCAACGGCGTGGCCCGGGCCAGCTTTTATGATCTGTGCGGACGGATGCTGGGACCTGCGGACTACCTGGCCATCGCCGCAGAGGTGAAGGTTCTGGTTCTTGAGGATATCCCGCGGCTGTCACGCAACAACTTCAACGAAGCCAGGCGTTTCGTCACTCTGATTGACGCGCTGTATGAGGCAAAGGTCCGTCTGATCTGTTCCGCCGCCGCCGAACCCGAGATGCTGTATGTCGAGGGTGAAGGCACGTTTGAATTCGAACGTACGGCCTCGCGCCTGCGGGAGATGCAGGATCGGGACTGGGGGCAATAGGGGGCTCTGCCCCCGCCGCGCCTTGCGCGCCTCCCCCGAGGTATTTTTGGCCAGATGAAGCCCTGCGGGCGGTCGTTTCAGCCGTTTTCGCGCAGGATGTTGCCGGCCAGATAAAGCGAGCCGCAAATCAGAACACGCGCCTGCGGGTCATTTGCCACGATTGCGTGCAACGCATCAGCGACGCTGTCGGCGGTTGTGGCAGGCAGATTCACTTGTGCGGCGGCCGCAGCGGTGTCCTCGGCGCTGAGTGTGGCGGCTTCGCCCGGGATCGAGACGGCTGTCAGACTTTGGACCTGCGCGGCCAGCGGCGTCAGATAGCCGGTGACATCCTTGGTGTTCAGCATGCCGCAGATCATATACGTCGGGCGCGCTGGCAGCCTGCCGAGCACATCAGCCAGCGCGATACCAGCGGCGGCGTTATGGCCGCCATCGAGCCAAAGTTCAGCCTGGGGCGCCTGGTCGATCAGAGGCCCGGTCTTCAACCGCTGCATACGCGCCGGCCATTCGGCCCGGGTCACTGCCGCCTCATAAGCGTCGTCCCCAAGGTTCAGGTGGCGCAGAACCGCCAGCGCGGCCCCTGCGTTCTGGATCTGGTGTGCGCCCAGCAGGTTCGGCAGGGGCAAATCGCGCAATCCGGTTTCGTCCTGATAGATCAGCCGGCCGTTTTCTTCGGTGACGTGCCAGTGCTGCCCGTGAACCAGCAGCGGCGCACCCAGACGGGCGGCGGTGTATTCGATAACTTCCATCGCCTCATCCAGTTGCGGACCGACAATGCAGGGCACGCCCGGCTTGATGATGCCTGCCTTTTCAGCCGCAATCTTGCCCAGCGTGTTGCCGAGAAACTGTTCGTGGTCGATGGAGACCGGCGTGATGACGGTGACAGCCGGTTCATGGATGACATTTGTGGCATCCAGACGCCCGCCCAAGCCCACCTCCAGCAGCGTGTAATCGGCGTGCGCGCGAGAGAAAGCCAGCAATGCGGCGCAGGTCGTGATTTCAAAATAGGTGATGTTCTCGCCGCCATTGGCGGCATAGCACTCATCCAGCACCGCGGTCAGGCCGGGCTCCGAGATCAAGTCTCCGGCCAGGCGGATGCGCTCATGGAATCGGGCCAGATGTGGCGAGGTATAGGCATGGGCAGACAGGCCCGCGCCTTCCAGTCCGGCGCGGATCATCGCTTGTGTCGAACCTTTGCCGTTGGTTCCGGCGATGTGGATCACCGGCGGCAGCTTTGCCTGCGGGTTGTCCAGCGCGTCCAGCAACCGCCAGACGCGATCCAGGGTCAGGTCGATGATCTTGGGATGCAGCGCCATCATCCGTTCAAGGATGAGGTCGGATGACCGGGCGGTCATTTCTCGCTGTCGTCCTCGGCCGGCGTTTCGGCCGCGGCTTCCTCGGGCTTGGGTGCGGGCAGATCCCCTTTGACCGCCGGAGGCTGGTTCATCAGCATGCGGGTGATCGTGATCAGTTCATCGCGCATCTCGGTGCGCTTGGTCACCCGGTCCAGCATACCGTGATCCAGAAGATATTCGGCGCGCTGGAACCCTTCGGGCAGTTTTTCCCGGATGGTCTGTTCGATCACGCGCGGTCCGGCAAAGCAGATCAGCGCATTGGGTTCGGAAATATGCACATCACCCAGCATCGCATAAGACGCGGTGACGCCCCCGGTAGTGGGATGCGTTAGCACGACGATGTAAGGCAGCTTCGCCTCTTTCAGCATTTCGACGGCCACGGTTGTGCGTGGCATCTGCATCAGGCTGAGGATACCCTCTTGCATTCGTGCGCCACCGGCGGCCGAGAACAGGATCAGCGGGCGCTGGAGCTTCACCGCTTCTTGCGCGGCGGCAATGATGGCATTGCCGACAAACATGCCCATCGAACCGCCCATGAAGGAAAAATCCTGCGCGGCGGCGACAATCGGGGTACGCCCGATCTCGCCCTTGGCGACCAGCATCGCCTCTTTCTCGCCGGTCTTTTTCTGGGCGGCCTTCATGCGGTCAGGGTATTTCTTCTGATCGCGGAACTGCAGCGGGTCATCCTTGGGGGCCGGCACCTCAACCTCGGTGAAGATGCCGCCGTCAAACAGGTAGCTGAACCGGTCCCGCGGGGTGATCGCCATATGGTGATCGCACTGGGTGCAGACATTCTGGTTTTCCGCCAGCTCGCGGTGAAACAGCATCGTGCCGCATTCGTCGCATTTGTGCCAAAGGTTTTCGGGCACTTCCCGGCGTGAGAAGATCGAGTTGATCCGGGGGCGGACGTAGTTTGTGATCCAGTTCATATCGGAACCTTGCTAGTGCGGCTTTGACGTCAAATAAGACGCAACGGAAAGAAATGCAATCAACGCCTGAGCGCAAGGCGCGCCACCAGCCAGCTGACGATAATCACTGCGAAATCCACATACAGCCACAGCCGCAGGATGCCAGTATCCATCATATCATACGGCAACAGGAACAGCGCCAGACCGCTTAGGCTGTCAGGCAGAGAGATAAACAACAGCGCGATGATATTGTTGAAGAAGTGCAAGGCGATAGCCGGGCCGAGCGTCCCTGACCGCGCGGTTAGATCCGCCGCAAACAGGCCAAATACACCCGACCAGAGGGCGATCAGAAACGCGTTTTCACCTGCGGCGCCGGGCGCATAGTGGCCGGCGGCAAACAACAGCGACGGCAATCCCATCCAAATGATCGGAGACCGAAACCGTGCCGCCAGGCTTTGCTGGATATATCCGCGAAACAGCAATTCTTCTGCGCTGGTCTGAATCAATACCGCGACCAGAGACAATGGCAGAAACAGAAACCACCGCGAGACGTCCATGTTCCGGTCAAGCGGCGCGCCCATATCATATGGCGGCAGGACGGCAACGACGACAACGAGGATGACCAAGGCCCTGAAAACACGCCAGAATTGGAAAATCGCCTCGCCGTAGGGGCCCAGAACGGATTGCAGCGTCCGATGTTGCAGCTTTCGTGCCGCCAGGGCGACCCCAATAGTCGTAAAGCCGAAACTGGCAAGCAGAACCACCATTGCCATGGGGGTAGAGCCATTCAGAAATTCTTCGGCCCATTCCTGTGACCCGAGCCCCGCAACAGTCACGAACAGGACAAGGTTCAGGCCGGTCACGACCACAGCGACAAGGGCCAGTCCTACAAGCAGCCGCCAAAGTTCGGGCCACGCGCGCGCATCCCGCACAAGCTGTTCATGGGCGGAATAGGCGGCGTTACGCATTGCCGCCTGCTTCCTCTACCTCAACAAACTGTGGAATATCCGGGAAAAAAGCGCTTGGGTTTTCGGCGTCGTTGATCCTGCTCGCCAGATTAGTGAAATTCTGCGCCACAGATTTCAACAATTGCGCGGCGACCGAAGCGTCGCTTTCCAATACCGCGCGCAGTTCTTCCGCGCCGATACGCAGGAACGAACAATCACTGTTTGCAACCAGATCCAATTGCCGGGATTCGCCTGTAATTACCGAAAGATCACCAATAAGGCGCCCGGGTTCCACGACGGACACGGTCCGTTTCCTGCCTGCGTCTTCCGTCCAGTCCAGCCGCGCCTGCCCGGTTATGCACAAATAAGCCGCGTCCGGGGCCTGACCTTTGGAAAAGATGACCTGCCCGGCCGCAGCGTCGTACCATTGCGCAGAAAACGCCAGCAAGCGTTGGTTGCGCCCGTCGATGCCGGCGAACAACTCGGTTGAGGAGATGATCTTGAGCTTGCGGCTCAGGTCCGCGGTCGCGCCCGCGTCTTCTTCGGCATGGGTCTTCGAGACGCCGTCTATGCGGCCCTGCTTGACCTCGACAAACAGATCATAAGCCTCGGGATGGGCAAAGTGATCCTCCATGAAAATCATGATCGAATCCGGCAGCAACTCCCGCAGTTTTAGGCGTGTGCGCAGCCTGCTTTCCGAATCATGACTGGCCAGCGCCTTGTCCAGAATCAGAACGTCAGGGCGTTTGATCCCCGCGCGGGAAAACGCAGCCCTTTCCTGAAACACGGTCGGCAGATTGTTTCCGCCCAGACCGGAGGGCAGATCATAAATGATCGCCGCCGCACGACGGCGCAGCCCGGCCTCGTTCATCGCCTCGGCCACGACGTCTTCGATCTCGTCCTTATGCGCGCCGGCCATAAGGGAAATTCGCCCGAACAGCGCATTCTCCATCGCGGTCATGCGGGCGATATAGGTCTCGGGCGTGACTGGGATGAACATACCGTTCATATACGCCCGCAGCTTTTCCGCCTGACCGCTGCGAATAGCCAAAATCTTGTCCTTGTATTCGCTCGGAAAATCCGGCCCGATTTGTTCGGCCGTCAACAGGAACGGAACCGTCAGCAGCAAGGCGCGTTCGCCTTCAGTGATTGCGTCCTCGCCCTTGGCCTTGCGGCGGTCTTCGATATCGAGCAGCCGGTGATACATGTCCTTGGTCATGCCAAGCCGCAGGAACAGCGGGTGATCGGTGCCATCCCGCCCAAAAGTCTGGTGCAGCGTTTCAAGAACCGCGGCTGAGATGGACATCGCATCACCATCCAGGTCGTGATGCCGTAGCATCGACGTAAACCGTTCATCACCGGCCAGAATATCCGGAGAAATATCGCGCGACGGTGCCGCATAGAGCAAGTTTCCACCCAGCGGGACAGCCGGATTGAATCGTTCGGGATCAAAGCGATAGACGTACCGGTCCAGACCCTTTTCCCGCAGCCGTTCCGCCACGGTTTCACGCAGCAGAACAATGTCGCGGGCCAGCGCCGGATGCTGGTCCGGGTCGAACTGGCTGCGCAGGGTGCGGCGGAACATGAACTCGTCAATGCCCATCGCCTCGACCAGCTGGAACCACCAGTTGCGGATATCTTCAATATCATCCAACCCCGCCAGCCCCGGATCAACCCATTCATCCGACAACGAATCCACCGGGTTGCCCGCGCGCGCCGCCTCGATCTGCCGCCGGGTCGGTGCTTTTTTCGCCTCAACCGCATGCTGGGGATGCGTTCGCAACGGCATCAAAAGGTTGTCGCCCAGAGTTCCATCGAACAGATAGGGCCGCGAATAGGCGTATCCGATCCGTGCAGCGATGACCGATTGGTGCAGTGTCTGCAGGTCGTAACCGGCTATGACGACCTCTCCCTGTACCGGCAACAGTTCGCGTGTCAGCAATTGCGCAAGCGCACTGCGTTCGGCGGCGCTGGAGGACTTGATGGCAACGCGGGCGCCCTGTGGAATGGTCAGATCGATATCTTCCAGGATGGTCTTACTGTCATCGTCGCGCACCGTGACGTTGCGCAGTTCGATGTCGCCTGTCAGATGCGGGATGGTTTCGGGTTCGCCGACGAACAATTTCTCGGGGATCATGTCATCCGGCGCGAAGCGCTCGGTCACCACTTCCCAGCGCAGGGACATATCCTGCACCTGATTGTAATAGGTCAGAAGATCCTTCCACGGGCCGCTCAGGTCTTTGTAGGCCCCGAGGGCCGCGACAAGCGCGCCGACCGTGACCTCACCCTTGATCGCAAGATAGCCGCCGACCGAATAGAACAGGAACGGCGTCATCTGAGTGATCAGATTGTTGAGGAACTTCATGAAGAATTTCTTGTTGTAGATCTTGAACCGGATCTCGAACAGGTTCCCCAGACGATGACTGAACTGCGCCAGCCGATAGCGCCAGCCGCCATTGGTGCGCAGGTCACTGATACCGGCTGCGCTTTCCCCGATTTCCGAGCTGAGATGGCGCACTTCCTGAATACGCTCTTTGTTCAGCAGGTTGATCTGACGCTGCAGTTTCGGGATCAGCCAGGCCTGCAACGGGATCAGGGCAATGCTGGCCAACCCGAACCAGACGCTCTGCATGAACAGGAAAGTGACGATGGTCATCATCTGGCCGAACTGGAACACAGGCTGCGCGATTGCGTCACCCATCAGACCGCCCATCGGCTCGGCCTCGGACGTGATCATCGACACCAGCTCGCCCTGGCTGGTCGTGGCAAAATAGGATTTCGGAAACCGCATGGTGCGGTGGATCAGCGTGAATCGCAACCGGCGCAGCATGCGTTCGGCCAAGATGCCCTTCATCGTGTTGATGCGCATCTTCATCAGGCCGCTGGCGATGACAGTGGCCAGAAAGGCGACGCACAGGATCATCAGATACTGAACCTGCGTAAAGGTGAAGCCCAGCACGGTGACCGAGTCCGCCGGGGCGCCGATCGCGTCGTTGATGATCTGCTTGGGCAGCTCAAGCGACGCGTAGAGAAACGGAAAAGACAGAACCGTCAGAAACAGAAGCACAAGCTGCTGTTTCTTCGAATGTTTCCAGATGAATGCGAACAGAGTGGGTTCCATGCCCCGGCCTTGCCTCAAGAATTATGGATGCGTTTTATACGGATGATCCACTGCAATCAGGTGCCAGACGGTACGCACTGGCCGGGTCGATTGCAAGAATAGCGGATCGTCTATCAGACCCATGCGGCACTGCCCAGACAATTGCGCATTCACAATTCGCTGATTTTTGGGTCCTATTGTGACAATTCACCCTTATCCCCCGGACCGTCTTTGACTAAAGAGGGTCATGTTCGAACGATAGGACCATGGGCAGACTTCTGGATCGCTATATTCACCGCAAGGTTCTGGAGCGCTGGCAAAAGGCCGCGCACGGCGCAGAAGATGTCCCAACGCCGCAATTGCGCCTGCAAAGGGATGAGGCGCGCAGGTTGCGCGCGCATCTGGATCTGCTGCTTCACAAGGCCAACGGCCGTCTGACCCGCCCGCGGATCGGGACGACACAGTTTCCGAAACCTCTGGGGACTGACTGGTGCTGGCGTCCGGACCTGTGGCGCGGCCCCCTGTCCCGTCCGGGTCTGGCCTCGGCCCCGCGCAAGGCCGTGATGGATCGGCAGGTGACGCTGTTCCACGATTGCCCGCTGGCCGAAATCGGGATGCGCCAGACGCGCAACACGCGCGACAAAGATTTGGCTGCATTCGGATTGACGGTCGAAGTATTCGGCTTTGCCGGATCCTTCCTGTCGCTGTCGGTGGAACTGCCATCCGAGGCGGCAGAGGACCTCACCCGGCAGCACCTGATGCGTGTCGACGCCCTGATCGAGCCCGAACGTGCGCTTGGCGTGTTTGCCCGTTTGAATATTCAGCACGGGCCAAACACGGAACAGGTCCTTCGCGAACTGGACTTATCTGCACCCGACAGTTCGGTCGACTTCGACCTTGCGCACCTGCCCCTGAATGAGCGGCGAATAGAAAAGATCTGGCTGGACCTGATCTTTGAACAGCCGCAGATGAACCGTATCATGCTGCGCGATCTGACCTTCTGCCGCCACCACCGAGCCGATTTGTGAGAACCCGGGCCATGACGCACCCTACCCTGACCCCCATCCGGTTCGAAGACGGCATTTGGCTTGGGCATCTCCAGGCCGAAACCGAACCGAAGGTCGAGGTCCGTTACCTTGGCCGCGCTCTTGACGATGTTCGCGTGACCGCGTCGGACAAGGGCTGGGACCTGAGCATCCCTGTGCCTGTCGCCGCGCTGTCGGACGGGGTGCATTCCTTCATGATTGTCGATGTCGGGACAACGCAGAAGCTGGGCGATTTCACGATCATTGCAGGCACACCGGTGGCAGATGACCTGCGCGCCGAAGTCGAACTGTTGCGCGCCGAACTCGACATGCTGAAGCGGGCGTTCCGGCGGGCGCAAAGCCCGGACAGTTGAACCGGCCTGCCCTCCCGGTTGGGCAATCCTTATCTTTTGAACGAATTTAAGGCATGATTGGGCTATCCGCAGCAACGGGGACAGGCCCATGGACCGCAGCAGCATGATCAAAGTCTTTGCCCTGATGGTAACCGGCTTTGGCATCGGCATCGACTTCACCGGAGCGCTGATGCTGGTTCCGGCGATCGAAAACAGTTTCGACGCCGACATCACCAGCACCCAATGGGTTCTGAACATTTATGCGCTGTTCTTTGCCATGACCATGGTCGCCGGGGGCCGGATGGGCGACATGTTCGGGCATCGCAGGATGATGCTGATCGGGTTGTCGATTTTCCTGTTCTCGTCCGTCATGTGCTTTGTATCACCCAGCCTCGACTTTCTGATCGGTGCGCGCGCCTTGCAGGGGATCGGGGCCGGGTGTGTCTGGCCCTGCACGCTTGCCTTTGGCGCAACCAAGGTTTCACGACCGGAACACCGCGCGATGATCATGGGTATGATTCTGGCGGGCGTCACCACCGGCAATGTCTTTGGCCCGCTGATCAGTGGCACAGCGGTGAATTTCGGAGACTGGCGGCTGTTCTTTCTGGCCAATGTGATCTTCTCCAGTATCTCGATGGTCACGGCATTGGTGCTGATGGAGCGGGAAACGCAGCACAAACAGGGCGAGCAAATCGACTTTGCAGGTATAGGGATTCTGTCCTTTGCCGTTCTGCTGCTGCTCTACGGGCTGGATGTGGGCGCGGATTGGGGCTGGACCTCGGTTCCGCTGCTGCTTTTGTTTTTCCTCAGCGCAGCGTTGTTCTTCATGTTTCCAAAGGTGGAAAAGCGCGTGAAAGAGCCGCTGTTGTTGCCGCAAATGATGCAGAACCGAGAGTTCAGGATCACGCTGGGGCTGAACATGTTCAACGTATCCGCCGCATTCGTCGGGTTGCTCTACTTTCCGCAATACATGCAAAAGGTACTGGGCTGGTCGACTTTGGGGTCAGCGGTTGGTCTGGCCCCGCTGACGATCCTGCTGGCGGTCGGATCTATCGTGTCGGGAAAACTTTATAATGATTTCGGACCCAAACGGCTTTTGTTCTGGGGTTATGTTTGCGCCACGGTCGGCGCCGTCAGCGTTGTCGTGATGCCCGCCGGGCTTGGGTATTTTCAGATCCTGCCTGGCATGGCCATGATCGGGCTTGGGGCCACGCTGACCGTCGGGCCGTCCGGCACGGCTGCCGTCTGTGCGGTCAAACCCGAACGGGCCGGGCTGGTGGGTGGGCTCAGCTTTATGACGCACCTGGTCTATGGTGCGATCTCGGTCGCCTGTGCGACGGCGATTATGTATGCCATCAGCATGCGCAGCCTGGCCGAGCATCTGACATCCGCAGGCATCAAATTGTCGGATGCGGATCAGCGGGCCATCAATGGCGGCACCTTGACCACGCCATCAGCGCAGGCGGTCATGGAAAAGCTGTCCCCGGCTGAATCAGACACGGTCAAATCAGCCATCGCCACAGCCTTCGACACCGGTATGAACTGGGCATTTGTCTTTGCCGCCCTGTCGGTGTCGGTCGGAATTATTCTGGCGGTGATGCTGGATGAAGAAAAGCTGCACAAAGTGGAAAGCTGACGCCATCCACGAAAAAGGGGCCGCCGGATCAGGCGGCCCCATTTTTCGTCACTGGGAAGGACCGTTCGGATTAAAGGCCGACAGCCCCTTGAGGATGTCGATGGCATAGGCCAGCTGATAATCCTCTTCCCGAAGCTCGGCAGTGGCTTCGGCCTTGGCCCGGTCTTCCTCGATCTGCCGGATTTCGTCCTCGCTCAGGCTGTCATTGTTCAGGCTACCACGCAGATCAGCCTCGGACCGGGTACGCGCGTCGGCCTCCTCCTCGGTCTCCGGCGTGGGGCGCGGTTGTTCGACGATGATGTCCGGGCTGACACCCAGGGCCTGGATCGAACGCCCCGAAGGCGTGTAGTAGCGCGAGGTCGTCAGACGCATCGCCCCGTCGCCCCGCAGCGGCATGACCGTCTGAACCGACCCTTTGCCAAAGCTCTTGGTGCCGACAACGATTGCCCGGCGGTGATCCTGCAGCGCACCGGCCACGATCTCGGACGCCGAGGCCGAGCCGCCGTTGATCAGAACGACAATCGGCTTGCCTTCGGCCAGATCGCCGGGTGTCGCGTTGAACCGTTCGCCTTCGCTGGGGTCGCGACCGCGGGTCGACACAATCTCACCTTCGTTCAGGAAAGCGTCCGAGACTTTGATCGCCTGGGTCAGCAGCCCGCCCGGGTTGTTGCGCAGGTCCAGCACGACGCCATTAATCTTCCCGATACCTCCGGCTTCCGTGATTTGCTCATTCAACCCTTCCTGAAGGTTGGGGAATGTCTGATCGTTGAATGTCGTCACGCGCAGCACGACGCTGGTGCCTTCGGTGCGGGCACGCACGGCTGTGAGTTTGATGGTGTCGCGGATGATGGTGACGTCAAAGGGTTCCTGCTCGCCCTCTCGCACAACGGTGATCACAATTTCAGACCCGACCGGACCGCGCATCAGATCGACCGCCTTGTCCAGCGTCAGACCTAGAATGCTTTCGCCATCAACATGAGTGATGAAATCGCCGGCCTCGATCCCGGCCTCATCCGCCGGAGTATCATCGATCGGAGAGACAACTTTGACAAAGCCTTCTTCCTGCGTGACTTCAATGCCCAGCCCGCCAAACTCGCCGCGGGTCTGAACGCGCATCTGCTCTGCGTCGTCGGGCGACAGATAGCTGGAATGCGGGTCCAGCGAGGTCAGCATGCCGTCGATGGCGGCTTCGATCAGTTCTTCGGGCTCGACCTCTTCGACATATTGCGCGCGGATGCGTTCGAATATGTCACCGAACAGGTCCAGTTGCTCATAGACGCTGGCCTTGCTTTCCGCCTCCTGCGCCAGCAGGGGGCCGGCAATCTGGGTTGTCGCAATTATACCTGCCACGGTTCCGGCCAATCCGGCCATCACAAATTTCTTCATACTCGTTTATCCATCCTTGTCGGTCCGAAACCACGATTCCGGGTCCACGGGGCTGTTATCCTGTCTTACCTCTATATAGAGCGTTTCTGACCGGTCAGTTCCAGTGCCATCACTGCTTGTTGACAAAATAGCGCCGATTTCCGGCGTTTTGCCCGGCATCAATCCCACCGGTGTTCCTTCGGGCACCACTTGCCCGGTATTTCCATAGACTTCCTGCAATCCCGAAAATACGAACAACAACCCGGGTTGTGGTTCCAGGATCACCAGATTGCCGAGGTCCAGCAAAGGGCCGCGATAGCGAATTGTGGCCGCGGTCGGAGAGGTCACAATCGCGCGTGGGCGGGTGCCCAAAACCACACCGGGCCGCTTGACGCCCGCCGCATCCGTTTCACCGGCGCGGTGCAAAAGAACCCCCTGTGCGGGCAGTTCGATCCGGCCTTTCCGGGCGGAAATGTCCGCGTTTGTTCCGGCGATCTCACCTTCCGATATCTCGGACAAGCCGCTGGCAAACCCCTCCAACGTTTCGGTGGAAGAAATCAGGATCGCGGTGCGGACCGGGTCTTCGACGAAACGGCTTGGCAGGTCCGTCCGGTCGGCGATGGCGACGCTGAGCCGCGTGCGTGCGGTCTGAACCCCGGTCAGGCCCTCAGTCAGGGTTTCGGACGCGTTTTGCTGCAATTGCCGCAGGGTCCGAACCTCGTGCAGGTCATGGGCCAGCGCCTGCGCGCGCGCGTTCAGGCCCGGCGTGACCTCGGACAGCATCATCCCCGCCCGGGCCGAGCCCAGAGGGCCGGACGGATGCAACATCAGAACCGGCGGAGCGGTCGTCTCGATGGTCTGCAAAACGCCAAGCAACTGCGCAATGTCTTTTTCGCGGGTCCGCAATTCCGCTGTCAGTTGCGCCTCGCGCGTGGCCGCCCGGCGCAGACCGTCGCGCATCGCGGTCAGACCGGCCTCATAGGCCTGAATGGTCTCGGTCAGCGCCCGTACTCGATCCCGTGCCCCGTCGGCCTCGGTCAGTGAAACGGAAGCCTGTTCCAGCATCTGCGCCGCCTGCAAGGCAGCTGTCGACGGATCGGTCTGAGCCCCGGCAGACGTTCCAAGCAGCGCCGCCAGAATAAAGGCGCGAAAGGTCATGACAGCAAGCTCTTTCCCGTCATTTCCGGGGGCTGTTCAAGCCCCATCAGGTCCAGCAGGGTTGGCGCCAGATCCGACAGCCGACCGTCGCGCAGCGTTGCGCCTTCAGGCCCGCCGACCAGTGCCACGGGAACCGGGTTCAGCGTATGGGCTGTATGCGGTCCGCCGGTTTCGGGATCGACCATCACCTCGCAATTGCCGTGATCGGCCGTAACGATCATCGCGCCGCCCGCCCTTTTCAGCGCCGCTACCACCTTGGCCAGGCCCTGATCCACGGCTTCGCAAGCCTTGATCGCCGCCTGAAGATCACCGGTATGCCCGACCATGTCCGGGTTGGCATAGTTGGTGACGATCAGATCATACCCCGCCTCAATCGCCTCGACGAACTTGGCGGTGACCTCGGGTGCGGACATCTCGGGTTGCAGATCATAGGTCGCGACTTTGGGCGATTTCGGCATAAAGCGGTCTTCGCCGATCTCGGGTGTTTCCTTGCCGCCGTTCAGGAAGAACGTGACATGCGGGTATTTCTCGGTCTCGGCCAGCCGGAACTGGCGCAGACCCTTTTTGGCCACCCATTCGCCCAACGTATTCACGATTTCCCGCTTTGGAAAAACGGTCGTCATATAGGCGTTGTGCCCGTCCGAATATTCGACCATTCCCAGCAGGGCCGACAGTTTCGGGCGCGGACCGGTGTCGAATTCGGCAAAACCGGGTTCGCCAATCGCCCGCAGAATCTCGCGCGCGCGATCGGCTCGGAAATTGAGGCAGAAAAACCCGTCCCCGTCCCTGACGCCGCCGTACCCATCCAGAACCGTAGGCACGATGAACTCGTCGGTTTCCGACTGGTTATAGGCGTGATCGACCGCACCATGCGCGGTTGCCGCCGTCCGGCCCCGGCCCTTGATGATCGCGGCATATGCCTCGCTGACACGCTCCCACCGATTGTCCCGGTCCATGGCAAAATAGCGCCCGCTGACCGAAACGATGCGGGCGCCTTCGGGCAAACGATCTTCCAATTCAGTGATATAGGTGAAAGCCGATTTCGGAGCCACATCGCGCCCGTCCGTAATTGCGTGAAGCGCCACGGACACGCCCGCACCCGCAATCGCCTTCGCCGCAGCCACGATATGGTTCAAATGACCATGCACCCCGCCATCAGACACGATCCCCATGAGATGCGCAGTTCCACCCGCAGCTTTGACCCGGTCGATGAAATCCTTCAGAGCGTCGTTTTCAAAGAAGGAACCGTCCTCGATCGCCAGATCGATCTGTCCCAGATCCATAGCAACGACCCGGCCGGCACCGATATTGGTATGGCCGACCTCGGAATTGCCCATCTGACCGCTGGGTAACCCGACATCCGGTCCGTGTGTGATCAGGGATGCGTGCGGACCCTTGGCCATGATGGCATCGAAGGTCGGCGTGTCAGCCAGAAATGGCGCATTGGCCTTGGTGTCCCCGGACAGGCCCCAACCATCGAGGATGCACAGGACAACGGGTTTGGGGACGGTCATTGCGGCTCTCCGGATTTCTGCTGCTGGTTTGTCTTGTACCGCCTGACCCCGGGCAGTTGAACCGCCTTTTCTGCCGCTGTGCCCAGATTTAATGTGCCGAGGTCATTCCTTGACATTCCGATCCTTGTAGGGCCGCGCCTTGCGGCCCCGGTATTTGACCGTCAGCTCCGGCGGCGCATCATTTTCGTCATAAACACCAAGGACAATGCCCTTGTTGCGGCTTTTGGTTCTCATTTCGATCAATTGCTGTTCCGACCGTGTCGTCCGCTGAGACGGACGGCGGGCCCAGTCGAACAGGTGTTCATACATCCGGGCGATGACGTCTGCATGATCGGCACTTGTACCCAGATCGGTCAGTTCATTCGGATCATTCTCCAGATCGAACAGGATCGGCCTGTGCCCGCCTTCGCAGTGGATCAGCTTCCATTTCCTGGTCGCCACCATGAACATCACCGCATCGCGGACCGAGGCGTTCAGCAGTTCCGCAATGGGTGAGGCGGAATAGTCATATTCGCAAATCACGAATTCCCTCGGTGTCTCGTCTGACTTGCCGTGCAGAATTGGCAGCAAGGACTGCCCCTCAAGAATATGCCCGGCCACGTCACCTCCGGCGATATCGACAAATGTCGGTGCCAGATCGATGGATTCGACCAACGCGTCGCAGACCGTACCCCGGGTTCCGTCCGCCTCGGGAGCCGGGTCGCAGATGATCAGTGGCACGCGCGTCGATGCATCCTGAAAAAAGGTCTTTTCACCCATCCAGTGATCACCCAGAAAGTCGCCGTGATCCGATGTCAGGACGATCACCGTGTCCTGCATCCGGCCGGTTTCCTCCATCCAGTCGAACAGGCGTCCCATCTGGTCGTCTGCCTGCTTGATCAGGCCCATATAGGCCGGAATCACCGCCTCGCGCACATCCTGGCGCGAAAACGCCTGACCAATCCTGGTATCCATGAAGGCTTTGAGAACCGGGTGCGCATTTTGCCGCTCAGCCTCGGACCGGACCACAGGCAGCAGGTGTTCAGGCCCATACATCGACGCGTAGGGTTCAGGGACGATATAGGGCCAGTGGGGCTTGATAAAGCTCAGGTGACAACACCACGGACCAGAGTGGCTTTCCATGAACTCAATGCCACGTCCGGTCAGGTACGGGGTTTCGCTGTCTTCTTCGGCGATGTTGGCAGCCTCGGCAGAGTTTTTGAGAAACCACCCGGACAACACGTTACCATCCGCATCCAATCCGGAATTGGCGAAATCGTGCCACGGATTATCGCTTTCGTAACCCTTGGCGGCCAGATCCTTGTTGTATTCCCTGGCGCCGTCCGGGTCGTAATACCCGTCCGGTCCTTCCGGCAGCATGCCGTCATCGCGTTCAAACACGTCAAAGCCGCATTCCGCCACCCGGGCGCCGATCAGGCTGTCGGGTTCCAGACCCAGCCGGGCCATCCCCTCGGCATCGGCCCGCATATGGGTCTTGCCGACCAGCCAGCAATCCATCCCCGCCTTACGCAGGTGGTCGCCCATGGTCAGCTCACCGACCTTCAGCGGGATGCCGTTCCACGACGCCCCATGCGACTGCACATAGCGTCCGGTATAGGTCGACATTCGGGAACTGCCACAGATCGGCGACTGGATATAGGCGCGGTCAAAGCGCACCCCGCGCGCGGCAAGGCGGTCGATGTTCGGGGTATGCAGATGGGGATGGCCGTAACAGCTCAGGTAATCCCAGCGCAGCTGGTCGAACATGATGAACAGGATATTTTTGGCTTTGGCCAAGTCAGCGCCCCCCCCTCTGGTCAGGGATCTACTTAGCCATTCCCGCCATCAGAGCGAAGCGCAAACTGCGCTCAGGCCTTCTGCTCCATCTGTTCGAGCATCTTTCTGGCGCGCTTGCATTGCAACTGATCCCGCAGCGGGCTGTCGGGATCGACGTCTTTCTGGCAGACCACGCATTTATCGGCACCCGATATCGCGTTCAGGCCGCCGCAGCTGCCTTTGATGGTCTTGCCCATCAGCATGACACCCAGTGACATGCCGACCATGATGATCAGCAGCAGAACGAAGGCCAGAATAAACGTGCTCATCTTGCTTCCTACCTGTCAGTTGGTGCCCAATGCGTCCTTGAACGCCGTGCTATGCACAGTGATATAGGCATCTTCGCCGCCTGTCACATCCCGCGAGATGAAATACACGGCAAGTTTATGCTCTTCCGCCAGTTCCAGACCTTTTTCCTGACCCAGCGCCAGCATGGCGGTCGCCCAGGCGTCTGCCATCATCGCGTTTTCGGCCAGAACGGTGACTGACGTTGTCCGGTGCGTGATCGGACGCCCGGTTGTCGGGTCTATGATATGCGAATAGCGCACGCCATCCTGTTCGAAATAGTTTTTGTAGTCGCCCGAGGTCGCCATCCCCAGATCATCCAGTTCAACGATCAACTGCAGGTTCTGGGTCCCGGCTTCGGGCTTTTCGATACCGATCCGCCAGGTTTCACCTTTGTCATTGTCGCCCATGGTCACCAGATCGCCACCGATCTCGACCATGTAATCCTCGATCCCCGCATCGCGCAGCGTTTCCGCCACCGCGTCGATGCCGTATCCTTTGGCAATGGCCGACAGGTTGATCCCGACGCCTGCATCAGACTTGGCCAATGTGCCCTGATCCCGGTCCAGCTTGAGCAGACGCGCCTGTCCGACACTGTCCAGCGCCGCCTGAATCTCGGCATCCGAGGGAACCGGGTCTTCGGGCTTGCGCGGACCAAAGCCCCAAAGTTCGATCAGCGGCCCGAGGGTTACGTCAAAGAGACCCCCGGATTTCTCATGCACTTCATTGGCGGCTGCGATCACAAGGGCGAATTCATCCGATACCGACGCAGGCTCGGTACTGGGCGACGCGGAAAATGTCGAAACCTCGGAATTCGGGTCCCAGTTGGACATCTTGGCGTTGACCTCGGCCAGCGTTCCTTCAACTGACTTGGCCAGCGCGTCGGTGTCCAGATCGGTGCCGATCGCGGTGATGTTGAAGGTGGTGCCCATCGTCTCACCGGACAGTCGCACCACTTCGGGTTCCTTGTCGAACAGACACCCGGAAACAAGTGTCACAAGAGCCAGAACAGGCAAAAGGCGCATTGAGGAACCTCCGAAGGAAAACCGTGCCCGGCGTATGCCAGCGCCCCCAATCAGAGTCAAACCGGCTTCAGAGTTTCAGGGGCAGGAATCCAAGTACCAGCAGGCCGATGCCCGCCGGCACGCCGAACAACCAGGCCCTTTTCTGCCAGCCCTGCGCCTGCTGCTTCCAGGCCTTGCGGAAATTATGGCCGCAGACAACGACCGCAAAAAAGATCAGGGCGGCAACGGGCGGGGTCAGATAGAGTTCAGACAAAAGGCCGAATATCCTTGGTTTGCGGCAGTTTTCCCCGGTTGGGGCATTTGCACCCTATACAGGTCGATTGGCTGCGGTAAGGTAAAAACAAAGCCATCTCAGGTATAAGAGGAGATTGCCAATGGCCCCAAGCTCTTACCAGCCCCCTACGCGCGGCGACAAGGCCGACACTGCGACACGAAGCCAGTCGATTGATTCCAACCTGTCGCATTCGCAAACGACCGTGGAAAAATTGCTCGCGGGCAAGGGAGATGCGGTTTTTGCGGTGCGTCCGAACGAAACGATTCATTCCGTCGTAAACACGCTGAAGGAAAAGCGGATCGGTGCCGTGGTCGTGACCGACCAGAACGGGACGCTGCTGGGTATTCTGTCCGAGCGCGATATCGTGCGGCGCATGGCGGATACGCCCGGTCAGACCCTGCCCCAGTCGGTCGAAGACCTGATGACACGCGACGTCAAAACCTGCGCGCCCGATGATTACCTGAACGACGTTTTGAAAACCATGACCGAAGGACGTTTCCGGCACATGCCGGTGATGAGCGACGGCAATCTGCGCGGCGTCATTACTATCGGCGATGTTGTGCATTTCCGTCTGAAAGAACTGGAATACGAAGCCCTTCGGATGAAGCAGATGATCGTGGGCTAATTGCGTCTTCGGAAAATCCCCTTGACCTTGCCCCGGCGACGGTATCCCTGATGTTGAAACTGTTCCGGATAAAGGTCGAGGGTTGAATGAAACGGGTTCTGGTTACCGGCACCGCCGGATTTATCGGGTTTCACCTTGCAAAGCGCCTGCTGTCCGAAGGGTTTCGCGTGCATGGCTATGACGGGATGACGGATTACTACGACGTCACGCTCAAACGTCGCCGTCACCAGATGCTGCTGCAAACGCCCGGTTTCACGGCCAGCGAGGACCTGCTGGAAAACAACGACCGCCTGTTGCAGGTCGCGGATGAGTTCCAGCCCGAGGTGATCGTGCACCTCGCCGCGCAGGCCGGGGTGCGCTACAGCCTGGAAAACCCGCGCAGCTATGTCGAGTCGAATGTCGTCGGCACCTTCAACGTGATGGAGGTGGCGCGACAGCACGAGGTCGAGCATCTGCTGATGGCGTCCACATCCTCGATCTACGGCGCGAATGAGGACATGCCCTTTGCCGAAACGGACAAGGCCGACATTCAACTGACGATCTATGCGGCCACGAAAAAAGCCAATGAGGCGATGGCCCATTCCTACGCCCATTTGTGGAACCTGCCGACGACCATGTTCCGGTTCTTCACCGTCTACGGCACCTGGGGGCGCCCCGATCTGGCCTATTTCAAATTCACCGACGCCATCCTGAACGACCGGCCCATCGACATCTACAACAACGGCGATATGTATCGTGACTTCACCTATGTCGAAGATCTAGTACGCGGGATCCGCCTGCTGATCGACGCGGTTCCGGTGCGCCCCGAAAGCAGGGATGACATCGCCGAGGGCGACAGCCTGTCACCGGTTGCGCCGTTCCGCATCGTCAATATCGGCAATTCCGACAAAGTCCTCTTGCTGGACTTTATCGAAGCGATCGAACAGGCGCTCGGCAAGCAGGCCGTGCGAAACTATTTGCCGATGCAAAAAGGGGATGTGCCCGCCACATGGGCAGATACCAGTTTGCTGCAAAGCCTGACCGGCTATAACCCCGAAACGGATATCGCGACGGGCATGAAGGAATTTGTCGCTTGGTATCGGGAATACTACCAAAAGCCCGAATAAAAAAAACCGGCGCAACAGCGCCGGTTTTTGGTCTCTTACCCGCCGAAATCGTCGAGCATGATGTCTTCGCGGTCCACACCCAGATCCAGCAGCATGTTGATGACCGACTGGTTCATGATCGGCGGGCCACACATGTAGAATTCGCAATCCTCGGGCGCAGGATGGTTCTTGAGGTATTCCTCGAACAGAACGTTATGGATAAAGCCGGTATAGCCTTTCCAGTCATCCTCGGGCTGCGCGTCCGACAGGGCGACATGCCATTCGAAATTGTCAAATTCCTTGGCCAGCGTGTCGAAATCTTCGACAAAGAACATCTCTTTCTTGGACCGCGCGCCGTACCAGAAGCTGATCTTGCGGTTGCGGTTCTCAAGACGCTTGAGCTGATCGAAGATGTGGCTGCGCATCGGTGCCATACCGGCGCCACCGCCGATAAACACCATCTCTTTCTCGGTCTCGCGGGCGAAGAATTCGCCGAACGGGCCCGAGATCGTCACCTTGTCACCCGGTTTCAGGTTGAAGATGTAGGATGACATCTGACCCGGCGGAATTCCGTCAGAGCCCGGAGGCGGCGAGGCCACGCGGACATTCAGCATGATCATGCCCTTCTCGTCCGGGTAGTTGGCCATCGAATAGGCGCGTTCGATCGGCTCGGCAACAACCGACTCGTACTGCCACAGATTGAAGCGGTCCCAGTCCTCGCGGTATTCCTCCTGCACGTCGAAATCGGTGTATTTCAACTGGTGTGCGGGCGCTTCGATCTGGATGTAGCCACCGGCGCGGAAGTTCACGTCCTCGCCTTCCGGAAGGTCCAGTGTCAGCGCCTTGATGAAGGTTGCAACATTGTCGTTCGAACGAACCGTGCATTCCCATTTCTTGACGCCGAAGACCTCTTCGGGAACCTCGATGTCCATGTCCTGCTTGACCGCCACCTGACAGGACAGGCGGTCACCACAGGAGGCTTCGCGCTTGGTGATATGGCTCTCCTCGGTCGGCAGGATCGACCCGCCGCCAGAATGCACCCGCACCCGACATTGAGCACAGGTGCCGCCACCGCCACAGGCCGACGGGACGAACAGTTTCTCGGCCGCCAGCGTTTGCAGCAGCTTGCCACCGGCCGGGACCGAAATGGTCTTTTCGCCATTGATGGTGATGTTGACATTTCCGGTCGAAACAAGGCGCGAGCGTGCCGCCATGATGATGCCGACCAGCGCCAGAACGATCAGCGTGAAAAGGATTACGCCAAGGCTAAACGTTTCCATTGACCCCTCCTTACAGTTTCACGCCCGAGAAGGACATGAAGGCCATCGCCATCAGCCCAGCGGTGATGAAGGTGATACCCAGACCCTGCAGGCCGTCGGGAATGTCCGAATATTTAAGCTTTTCGCGCACGCCCGCCATCGCAGTGATCGCCAGCGCCCAGCCAAAGCCGGAAGACAGGCCGTACGTCGCAGCCTCGGCAAAGTTGTAATCGCGCTCCACCATGAACAGCGAACCACCCAGAATGGCGCAGTTGACAGTGATCAGCGGCAGGAAAATCCCCAGCGCGTTGTAAAGAGGCGGGAAATACTTATCGAGGATCATTTCCAGGATCTGAACCATCGCCGCGATCACACCGATATACGAGATCAGGCCGAGGAATGTCAGGTCCACATCCGGAAACCCGGCCCAGGCCAGCGCGCCCGGCTTGAGCAGGTAGTTCAGCAGCAGGTTATTCGTCGGCACGGTGATGGCCTGCACCAGCATCACCGAAATCCCCAGACCCAGCGCGGTCGAAATCTTCTTGGACACGGCGATGAAGGTACACATGCCAAGAAAGAAGCTGAGCGCAAGGTTTTCGACAAAAATGGCCTTTACGGCCAGAGAGATAAGCCCTTCCATCAGTGCGCCTCTACCTGCTGGATTTTGTATTCACGTTCTTCGACCTGGTTCGGTTTCCAGGTACGGAAAGCCCAGATCAGCAGGCCGATCACAAAGAAGGCCGACGGTGGCAGCAGCAACAGACCGTTGGGCACATACCAGCCGCCATTGTTGACGGTCTGCAGGATGGTGACACCGAACAGGCTGCCCGAACCGAACAGCTCACGGATGAAACCCACCAGCATCAGGATCAGGCCGTAGCCCAGACCGTTGCCGACGCCGTCGATGAACGAAGCCATTGGCGGGTTCTTCATGGCGAATGCCTCGGCGCGGCCCATCACGATGCAGTTGGTGATGATCAGGCCGACGAAAACCGAGAGTGTCTTGGAAATCTGGAAGGCATAGGCCTTGAGGATCTGGTCCACCAGGATCACCAGCGAGGCGATGATCACCATCTGCACGATGATCCGGATCGAACCCGGGATCTGATTGCGCAGCATCGAGATGAACATCGAGGCAAAACCGGTCACGAAGGTCACCGCCAGCGCCATCACGAAGGCCACCTGCAGCGACGAGGTCACCGCCAGCGCCGAGCAGATGCCCAGCACCTGCAAGGTGATCGGGTTGTTGTCGACCAGCGGATCGACCAGCAGCTCTTTCCTTGTCTGGGACATCAGAACTCTCCTGCTTGCAGTTTGGCCAGGAAGGGGCCATAGCCCGCATCACCCATCCAGAATTTCACCAGATTATCGACCCCGACCGAGGTGAGCGTGGCACCGGCCAACGCGTCGACGTAAAAATCGGGGCCTGCGGCGGGTTGCGTCTTGGCGACAGTAATCTGCAGATCGCCGGCCTCGTCGCGCAGTTTCTTGCCACTCCACAGCGCTTTCCAGCGCGGGTTATCCACCTCGGCGCCAAGACCGGGTGTTTCACCGTGCTGATAGAACTGCAGGCCGAAAATATCGTTGCCGTTGTTTTCCAGCGCGATAAAGCCGTAGAGCGTGGACCACAGACCATAGCCGTGCAGCGGCAGGATCACCTTGTCCAGATCACCCGCATCGTCGCGCAGCAGATAGATCACCCGGTACCTGGCCTGACGGCCGATCCCTGCCGGATCGTCCGCTAGCGCGACGCTCAGCTCGGGATCGCTGGCCGCGGCCAGATCATCGAAAGTGGCCGGGTCGAACTGATCATCGACAAACTCGCCAGTGGCCAGTTCCAGAACATGCGGCTCGAACGCGGCGAAGGCTTCGGTCACGTTGATGCCGGGTTCATAGACACCGGCCACCTGCAAAACGTTGACCTGCTTGTCTTTCAGCGCGTTGGCTTCCTGTACAGGGCGCAGGCTGACCGCGGCGGCCGATACGACCATCGAGGCAACAAGGCAGACAGCGACGGCAACAATGATTGTCTTGCCGACGGAATCCGGCGAGGCGGCCAGAAACCTGCCAATCGCGCCTTTCGGGGCGTCGTTGTTATCTGGGGATTGCGGATCAGACATGGCGACGCGCCCTCCGTTTGATGTTTGCCTGAACAACAAAATAGTCGATCAGCGGTGCAAAGACGTTGCCGAACAGAATGGCCAGCATCATGCCTTCGGGGAAGGCCGGGTTCACCACGCGGATCAACACAACCATGACACCGATCAGCGCACCATAGATATAGCGCCCTAGATTGGTATGGCTGGCCGAGACCGGTTCTGTGACCATGAAGGCCAGACCAAAGGCGTACCCGCCCAGAACAACGTGCCAGTACCAGGGCATCGCAAACATCGGGTTGGTGTCCGACCCGATCAGGTTCAGCAGCCAGGTAAATACGATCGTTCCGGCCAGACAGCCCAGAATCAGGCGGTAATTGGCGATCTTGGTCACCAGAAGGAAGGCCAGACCAATGATACAAGCCAGTGTCGAGGTCTCGCCAAAGCTGCCTTGAATGGTACCGTAGAAGGCGCTCCACCAGGTGATGCCCTCGGCGGCCAGCGCCTGCATTCCGTCGGCGGCCGATACCGCCAGAGCCGTTGCGCCGGAAAACCCGTCAACCGGGGTCCAGACCGCGTCCCCCGACATCTGCGCGGGATAGGCGAAATACAGGAAGGCGCGACCCACAAGGGCCGGGTTGAGGAAGTTCTTGCCGGTGCCGCCGAACACCTCTTTGCCGATCACAACGCCGAAGATGATGCCCAAAGCCACCTGCCACAGGGGCGTGGTTGCGGGCATGATCAGCGTGTAGAGCATTGAGGTAACAAGGAAACCTTCGTTCACTTCATGCCCGCGAACGGTGGCGAAGATGACCTCGAAAATACCACCTGCGACCAGTGTGACGATGTAGATCGGCAGGAAGTACAACAACCCGTGCATCACGTTGGCAAAGATGCTGGACGGGTCCAGCGAAATGCCGAACATCTGCAACAGGGCAATGCGCCAGCCCGTGGCCGAGTCCGGACCCAGCGCGGCAATGGCAGTGTTTGCCTGATAGCCGGTGTTCCACATCCCCCACAGGATGCAGGGGATCGTGGCGATCACGACATAGGTCATGATCCGCTTCATATCCACATAGGACCGCGCATGAGGGGCGACGGAGGTGACGGTTTTCGGAGTGTAGATGAAGCTTTCCACCATCTCGTAGATGGGGAAAAGCTTTTCGTACTTGCCGCCCTTGGTAAAGTTCGGCTCGATCCGGTCAAAGAAGCTGCGCAAACCCATGTGGCTCAGCCCTCCTTTTCAATCTTAGTCAGGCAGTCGCGCAGCGCCAGCCCGTATTCATATTTGGCCGGACAGGCAAAGCCCACAAGGCCCAGATCCTCTTCGTCCAGCTCCAGCGCACCCAACGCCTGCGCGGTGTCGGTATCCATAACCAAAAGCGCGCGCAGCAGCTGCGTCGGCAGGTAATCCTGCGGCATCAGTTCCTCGAACGTGCCGGTCGGCACCATGGCGCGGCGACCGCCGTTGAGGTTGCTGGTGAAGGCGTAAAGCTTTTTAGCAAAGGCCGAGCCCAGCACCGGTTGCACCGCGAATTTCGACGTCATCGGCCGAATCCAACCCATGGGGATCTGATCGGGATCCTCGCGGATGATAGTGATCTGGCGGGCAAAACGCCCCAGATAGGCGGTCGGGCCATCAGCCTGCTGGCCCGACAGAACCGAACCCGAGATAATCCGTGGGGTGCCGTCGAGGTCGACCTCGTCCCGTGTCAGATCCTCGGTCGAGGCCCCCATGACGGTACGGATCAACCGCGGCTGCCGGGCGCCGGGTCCGGTCAGTGCGATTACGATATTGGGGTCCAGATGACCGGTCTGCATCAGGCGGCCAATCGCGATGATGTCCTGATAGCCAATGGTCCAGACCCGCTTGTCACCCGCCAGAGGTTCGAGGAAATGGATATGGGTTCCGGCCAAGCCGGCCGGGTGCGGGCCGGAAAACGCCGCCGCCTCAATACCCGGCAGATCAGACCCGGGGACGGTGGTGCCGTCCTGGTGGCACAGGTAAGTCTTGCCTTCGGTCAGTTTGGAAATCGCGGCCAGACCCGCAGCAAAAGCCTCACCCGCATCATTTATGATGACGCTGGCATCCCCTGCCAGAGGCTCGCTGTCCATCGCGGTCACGAAAATCGCAGCCGGCTGGGTGCCCGGTTCAGGCATCTTGGAATAGGGGCGCGTGCGGAACGCTGTCCACAATCCGGCCGCACATAATTTGGCAGTCACGCCTTCGGCACTGTCGGCATCGCCTGTGGCCGAGAAGTCCAGCCCGGTGTCATTGGCATCCGAAACCTCGATCACGACGCTTTGCAAAACGCGGCGCGCGCCGCGATTGATTGCCACGACCTTGCCGCTGAGCGGTGCGACCATCATCGCCTCGGGCGCGTCCTTGTGGCAGAACAGCGGCGTACCACGCTGAACCTCGTCCCCTTCCTGAACCAGCATGCGCGGCTTCAGGCCGAGGTAGTCGCCCCCCAAAACGCCGACAGACTTGAATTCAGGCCCCGGATGGATGGTTTGCTCCGGCGCACCCTGCACCGGCAACTCCAACCCTTTTTTCAGTTTGAAAGTTTGCATGTCGCTACGGTCTTCCAAGCCTCTTTACCTGCGCCAGCTATGCCGACACCCTTTCAGGGTCAGACAATAGCGCGGGTTTTTCAAACAGTCGTCGCAAAAGCGTCGAATTACGTTCGAAATCCGCGGGCGTCCCTCTGATTGGGGACCCTTTACGCGGGGATGGTGCCAAACGCAAACCCGTTACCGCCTAAATTGGCCTTTCTATGTCACTTTCCTTTGAAGTTTTCAGATTTTTGGGCAACCGAAATTGCATGTCGCACCCGGAACGCTTCCGGTATAAGCAGCGCGGATGGAACCGACTAACGATCTTGAAATTTTCCTGGTGGCAACACCGGGGCTGGAGTCCCCCCTGCTTGCCGAAGCCGCCGAACAGGGATTCGCCGGCGCAAAGATTCTGCCCGGCGGCGTCAGTTGTCGTGGCGGCTGGTCCGAAGTCTGGCGCGCCAATCTGTGCCTGCGCGGTGCCAACAAGGTTCTGGTCCGCATCGGCAGTTTCCCGGCGGTTCATCTTGCGCAACTGGACAAAAGGGCCCGCAAGTTCCCCTGGGCTGACGTTCTGCGACCCGACGTCCCGGTCAAAGTCGAAGCCACCAGCCGCAAATCCCGGATCTATCACGCCGGCGCTGCACGTCAGCGGGTCGAGCGGGCAATTTCCGAAACTCTGGGCGCGCCGATTTCGTCCGAGGCACGTCTGCGGGTCCTGCTGCGTATCGAAAAGGACATCTGCACCTTTTCCGTCGATACATCCGGAGAGCCCCTGCACAAGCGCGGCCACAAACCGGCCATCGCCAAAGCCCCCATGCGCGAGACGATGGCGGCGATGTTCCTGCGCGAATGCGGATTTGACGGATCGGAGCCCGTATTGGACCCGATGTGCGGTTCCGGCACCTTTGTCATCGAAGCCGCCGAGATCGCCCTTGGGCTGAATCCCGGACGCACCCGCGAGTTTGCGTTTGAAGACTTGCAGGGTTTCGATCCCCTGGCTTGGGAAGCCCTGAAAAAAGGCCACCCCCTGTCAGAATCAAGTATGCAATTCTACGGCTCTGACCGAAACGCCGGCGCGGTCGAGGCCGCCGCCACAAATGCAGAGCGCGCAGGTGTTGCCCCGGCCACAAGCTTTCAGTGCCGGTCGGTGAGTGACATAAAACCGCCGCCCGGACCGGCCGGGCTCGTCATCGTCAACCCCCCTTACGGCGCGAGAATCGGGGATGAAAAGCGCCTGCGCTCCCTCTACGGAAGTCTCGGCAAGGTCTTGATGAACAAGTTTTCCGGCTGGCGGGCTGGAATCGTCACCAGTAACCCGTCGCTTGCCCGTGCGACGCGCCTGCCCCTGTTGCCCGCCGGGCCGGTGGTGGATCATGGCGGCACAAAGATACGGCTGTACAGAACAGATCGCCTTTCCTGACAAGGAATGAGTGATCCCAAACAGTTGTTTCAGCGTGCAGCACCAATTCCGAAAAACGACACAAAATCCCCCTTGCACATCCAAATCCCCGGGTATAGATCACCCGCCACGGTCGGAGTGTAGCTCAGCCTGGTAGAGCACTGTCTTCGGGAGGCAGGGGTCGTGAGTTCGAATCTCGCCACTCCGACCAATAAATACAGATATTTAGAGCCCCGCTTGGGGCTTTCTTCTTTTCTGGCTATACTGCCCGGGACAATATTGGGACATCCGGGTGGACCTTGCTCATGGCGACCTTCACCAAACGCGGTGACGGACAATGGCAGGCGAAGATTCGCCGCAAGGGTTGGCCTGCGCAATCAGCCACCTTCAAGACCAAGAAGCTTGCTGAAGGTTGGGCGCATCGCATCGAGAGCGAAATGGCGGCAGGTCACTTCGTGGACCGGACTCCCAGCCAGCGTACGACCCTTGGCGAGTTGATCGAAATCTATCTTCGTGAAGTGACCGACAAGCGGCCTGGCGAGTCCTCGCGATACTCGGAGCGCAAGCGATTGGAACGCTTCATGCGCGAGGAGAAAGAACTTTGCGCTCATGCCGCCGCCAACCTGCGGCCCGAGCATTTTGAAGATTACCGCGACCGCCGCCTCGCCACAAAGGGACCAGGCGGCAAGCCAATCGCCCCGGGCACAGTGAAGCGCGAGCTCTCCACCCTCAAGCGCGTTTTAGATCATCGCAAGCGGCGGCTTGGATTGATCGTTAATCCCGTGAATTCCGAAGATGTGAAGCGCCCTGCCGTCAATGATGAGCGCGATGTGAGGCTCTCGCGAGAAGAGAAAGACCGACTTCTTGACGCCTGCAGCGCCGCGCGCAATCCATGGCTACGGCACTTCGTCGAACTCGGCTTTGAAACTGGCGGGCGACGCGGAAGCTTGCTAAGCCTGCGTTGGGCAGACGTTGATCTCGAACGGCGCGCCTTGACATTCAAGGGTGTAAAGAACAGCCGCACGCCCGACAAAGTGATCGACCATGTTGTGCCACTCTCACCACGTGCAATAGCCATCCTGGAGGCACTACCGCGCGGCGATGATGGCCGCGTCTTTGAGATGAGCGAGAACGCGTTCAAGCTTGCCTTTCGCCGCGCGCGTGATCGGGCGGGCCTCCCGCACTTTCGGTTCCATGATACGCGGCACGAGCGCGTGTCCTCGCTCTTTGAAGCGGGCTGGTCCGACATGGCTGTTATGGCGGTGTCGGGCCACAAGGACCCCAAGAGCCTGAAGCGCTACGCCAATCTACGCCCCGACCATCTGGCTGATGAACTGGCTAAGCTCGAAAGCGAGTCGACGAGGAAGCGCTAGCAGTCAAACGACTATTGATCGTCTAGGGGGGATAGAGTCTTGGAATCGTATGTTCTTGGCTCGCCAGCGGCAACAGCACCCGCTGCCATGACATGACCACCCCTTGATTGAAGTCCGTCGAAAACGCTTCCCACCATGAAAAAGTCGTAAGCGCCCATCGGCAATTTTGTATGAAGGTTCGCAAGGCTGTCGCCAACTTCTCCACGCACGAGAACGGCGCCATCTGGAGGCGTCGTTTGCCAGACTCCCGGCGTCTGGGTTTCTAGGACAATGTTCGATCTGACGGAGAAACCAGGCCGCGATTCATCGACAGGCGTGAAGTCTGCGGTGAAGAAGCAGAGTACGCTCGACGTGAAGGTGCCGCCGAGTTCGTCCGGGTTCTCACTGCGTGTTATGACCATCGAACCTATGGACGGTTCACCGGGCGTCACGCGCAGAAACAGATTGTGCGGCTCACCGTTGATAGTGAACGGTTCTTCATTGATCGTGGAAATTAGTACCACTTCGAAATCGATGCTTTCGGAACTGCCGGGCGTTGGGAGATGGGCGTTCCGAAGTCTTCTGCGAATAGTGTTGGTGTTACCGGGCCCGACCGGTTTCATCATGAGCGGGACTTCACCAATCTCCCCGCCGAAATCGTATGATGCAGCCGGTGATCCCGCGATAGTGAGATAATCTGTTCCCTTAACGATAATCATTTCATCCTCTTCTGTGACTTCCTCAAATTCGTTGCGAGCATAGCACGTCACGCACACCCTCAGAAGCTCAGCCAGCGTTTGGCAAGGAGAATTCAGAGAGAGTACTGCCTACCTCTCGGGGCACTCGCGATGAGCTTCGACAAACCGCTCCAGGTCTTTGATCGCGAAGAAGGTGCGATTGCCGATCTTCGTCACCACCGGTCCGCGGCCCTTATAGACGAGATCGCGCAGGGCACCGGGTGACATCGACAGGGCGTTCGCCGCCGCTGGATAGTCCAGCAGCAGCTTGAGCGTCTGTTCAACCCGCTTGTCGTGATCTGTGAGCTGCTTGTTCATGGGTCTCTAAATGACAGCCCTAGACCCGCCCCGTCCTCGCGTCGTCCTCGCTGGCGGCAAACAGAAAAACCGACCTCCAACCGGAGGTCGGTTCAGGCCAACGCTACAAGCGTGGGGCCGGGTGACGCAGCCGTAAGATGGCATAGCCAATATTCTCAAGGCTGACGCGGGCCTGACGCCGTGCTTCGGAACCAGGCGCACTGGACGCTAGTTCTATCTGCGTCTTGCGATAGAGCGCTTGCAGCTCGGTCAGCGAGCGGTAGTGCAGCGCGTCCGGGGGTATGATCGGGCTCATCGTTTCCTCCTGTGTCTGTTGTCTTGAAGGCCCTGCCCATCAGGACCTTTCCTTGCCCCCCACACGCTTGATTAGGGAAAGGTCAGGCAGGGGTAGGGACGGTCGTAGGCACAGAACAGGTGCGATGCGGTGCGAACGATGAGCTTGCGGACGTGCGTAACAGCCGCCCGCTTCCGCGATGCGGCGCACGCAAGGGACGATGGAGGTCTGCCGGGAATCGGCTTTGAGCGCGGGTTTTAGAAGAAGGTTAAGATGATGTTAACGAATATGGGCTATTCTAAAGACGTATTGTTAATTCATTTGTTTGGAGATTACCCATGATCATCAAGGTCAAGGGCGAGCACTCTATACCCGAGATGCTTCAGGCCCTTGTCGAGAAAATCCGTGAAGCGGAAGAACTGGGCGTTCGCTACTCGCGCGGCGCGACTTTGTATTTGAATCCGACAAATGGATTCGGAGACGACGTTGAGCCCCGTAAACACGGGCGTAAGGTCGACAAGCTCTATAGTTCAGGGCCGTATCGCAGCGCGGCGGATAGCTTCGACATATGACATACGAGAAGGAGGTGACCAGATAGTTGTGAATACACCGATCTATCTCGATTTGGACGAGGCCCGTTTGCTTCTGGCGGAAATGGGAATTGAACTCAATGAGCGGCAGATTAGACGCGCTGCGGAGATGAATGCCGCCGGTCAGCGTAGACTACCATTCTTTATCGATCCAATTGAGGGCAAGCTCAAAATCGAGAAGCAGACGTTGATTAATATCTATCGACACAGGCAGGTTGAAGCTGAGCGCAATTACCGCCTGTGAGTAAGTTCTAGAAATAGATTGTAATTGTAGGTTCAGTTATTCACGATCCTCTTTCGCATGAGTGACATTCGAAAAAGGGTAGGCAAGAAAGGCACGACGTACCAAGTAAGATACCCGAGCACATCTACGAAATCCGGCTACGCGTATAAGACATTCGATACGCTGAAAGAAGCGCGCGCCTGGGTTGAGAGCGGTCGAGCGCGTCATGCGTCCGGTGTGGTCGACCCTTCCATCCGGACGATCAGCGGCGCCGTGGAGAAGTGGCTCGAAGTCTGCATAAAGGAAGGCCGTGATGGCCGGGACCCCGTGACGCCCTACACGCACAAAATCTACAGCTATCGCGCCGACATTATGAATGAATATCCTTGGGAGAAATCGCTTCAAAACTTACAGACGCCGGATGTTGTCAATTTCAGGTCTTGGCTGCTGCAGTACTACACGAGAGACCAGGCAAAGAAGGTTCTGTCTTCTTTCCATTCGGTGATGAAGGAAATGTCGCTGCGGGGGCACATAGCAAGCAATGTGGCGGCTGGTGTTAGCATACGCTCAGAGTCCCGTTATGATCGTCGGATCGAGATACCTTCGCCCACCGATATTGCCGAACTCCTCCGTGCCGCAGACAGGCTAGCAAATTCTAAGAACCAGCAGACTGCTAACACGTGGGCACGCTACCGGCCTATCTTATACCTCGCCGCGGATAGTGGCATGCGACCGCAGGAGTACGTTGCACTAGCGCGGAAAAACTTGAGAGATGGCGGCGTACTTGTTGATCGCGCTCTGGAGCGTGGAGAGGTGCGCATATCGGTTACAAAGACACCAGCCGGGCGACGGTTCATCGACTTAACGCCGGACACCTATGAGATGATCCGTCACTACGCTGATAATATTGCAGCTCCCAGCAAACATGATCTGGTTTTTCCAACTAAATCGGGGCGCTGGCTAACACCGGACCATTGGCGAAAGCGCGCGTTTTACGCTGCGTGCATGGAGGCTGGTCTGGTTGTGGAGGAAGACGTTGAGGGAAAGATAATTCAAAAGCCAAAATACAAACCCTATGACCTTCGACACTTTTATGCTTCAATGCTTATTGAGCAAAATGTCTCATTGAAACGTATTCAGAACTTGATGGGACATGAGGATATCACCACTACGCTTAACGTTTACGGTCACTTGATCGAAGAGAAAGAAAGACGTGATGAATCCAAATTCAATTTACTAGGTATCTTATCCCAAAATACTTGTGGCAATTCTGTGGCGGATGTCCTGTAACTCGCTCTGAGTAAGTGTTTAGGCCCCGCTTCCGGAGCCAAAGGCCAGAGGTTCGAATCCTCTAGGGCGCGCCATAATAAAATCAATAACTTAACGCCAGTTGCTTTCCAAAATACCGCCAAAATGTTGATTCTTGCCACAAGTTGCTAGCCCGCTGTAACCCGCAGGTTTCCGCCATTGTCTGAATCGCCCCGAAATTCCTTGTGGCAAGTTTGTGGCAAGTGCTTACGCCAGGAATCCTGTCTAAGGTGTAGCTATGGACACAAGGACACCCGAGCAGCGCAGACGGATCATGCAATCGGTTGGGAGCAAGGATACCGGCCCCGAGCTTGTTGTCCGACGTTTGCTGCACAGGCTCGGGTATCGGTTTCGACTACACCGGAGAGACCTACCGGGCAAACCGGACATCGTGCTGCCGCGGTTTCGTAAGGTCATCCTCGTTCACGGCTGCTTTTGGCATTCCCACGGCTGCTCGAAAGGACAGCCGCCCAAGTCCAGGCAGGAATACTGGCTTCCCAAGCTTCAGGAAAATGTTAAAAGAGATAGAACAAAAATAGAACAACTGGAGGCGCTGGGCTGGTCTGTGCTGGTCGTATGGCAATGCGAAGTCAAAGACCACGAGCAACTGGCGGTGCGCCTACAAGGTTTTGTGGAAAACGCCTGAAAAGCGATCGACATCCTGTATGTTGCGCGCTAAGATAGCAAGTGAATCAGTTGAAGCGGGGCAGAGCATGAGGCCGGTAGGCATCGATCTTTTTGCAGGAGCAGGCGGCTTGAGTCTCGGATTCGAGCAGGCCGGGTTCGACGTGGTTGCGGCAGCTGAGATCGATCCGGTGCATTGCGCCATCCACAAGTTCAATTTTCCGCACACCGCCATCATTCCGCATTCGGTCGAGGGCTTAAGTGCCGCACAGATCAGAGAGGCCGCTGGCATCGGCAATCGGACCGTGGATTGCGTTTTCGGAGGCGCGCCCTGTCAGGGTTTCTCACTCATCGGTCACCGTGTTCTGGACGATCCGCGCAACAAGCTTGTGCTCGAATTTGTACGCATCGTTGCCGAGCTAAGGGCCCGCACGTTTGTCTTCGAAAACGTCAAAGGTCTCACCGTTGGCAGGCACAAGAAGTTTCTTGAAGAGCTAGTCGCGGCGTTTGACAGGGTCGGCTACGAAGTACGTGTCCCATGGAAAGTACTCAATGCCGGGCACTTCGGAACCCCGCAAAGCCGTGAACGATTGATTCTTTTCGGTTGCCGGAAAGGCGAGAAGCTTCCGGACTATCCAGTTGTTCAATCGAACATCGCAGGGAAGAAGCTGCAGCATCGCGAGCTTGGGTTTGGGCCCAGTTGCGTCGATGCCTTGGGTGACTTACCCGATGCCGACAAATTCCAATCGCTTCTCGGAACGGATGCTGTAGCAACGATCGCTTTCGGAGAGCCTTCACCCTACGCCGCTGAAATGCGCTGCATGACCAACGAGGCCTGGCATTTCGGCTACGTGCGCGACTGGAAGCCCGGCATTCTGACTTCCAGCGCGCGTACCGGCCACACGGATATTTCTCGGCGGCGGTTTCGGGAGACACCGCCGGGATCGGTGGAGCCGATCAGCCGCTTTTTTAAACTAGACGAAGACGGTGTATCGAACACGCTACGTGCCGGTACAGACGGCGCACGCGGAGCTTTCACCAGCCCACGCCCGATCCATTATCGCTACGCACGTTGCGTTACTGTGCGCGAGATGGCGCGGCTTCATGGCTTTCCCGATTGGTTCCGCTTCAATGTAACGAAATGGCACGGCGCACGTCAGATCGGAAATGCTGTTCCGCCGCCACTGGCGCGCGCAGTAGCATCGGAAGTTATGGCCGCGCTCGGCGCTGTTCCGACGCGACCAGAGCAGGCATGGGCGCTCGGCGATGACGCCTTGTTGTCTTTCGATCTGTCCACTGCTGCAGAATATTTTGGTGTGAAGGCACCGCCCAGCAGGCGCGATCAGAAGAGCGGCGCGACTAAGCGCAAACAGGAAGAGATCGAGCGCGAGCGCCTAGCAGAACAGGCCGCTCATGGCTAAGAAGAAAAATACCGCGGCTTACGATCTGATTATCTCGAGGATTTTTTTCGAATATTTCAATTCAGGCGTCACCGAGTTTGAATTCATTCGTCGTGAGATCATCGCTGCCAAGGACGAACTTGCGCCGGACCTCGATCTCAACCCGGGAGACGTGCCCTACAGCTATCGGTATCGTAGGCCGCTGCCGCAGGAAATCCTCGATACGCAACCCAAGGGGCAGGAGTGGATTATCGAAGGCGCGGGACGTGCGCGCTATCGGTTCAAACTTGTGACCGCCACGCGGATCGAGCCCAACCCCGCCATGGTAGCCATCGACATCCCCGACGCCACGCCGGAGCTGATCCGGGGTTATGCCCTGGATGATGAGCAGGCACTCTTGGCTATCGTGCGCTACAACCGTCTGATCGACACCTTCCTGGGACTGACGACTTATAGCTTGCAAAACCATCTGCGCACGACAGTGAAAGGTATCGGGCAGATCGAAATAGACGAACTCTACATCGGGCTCGACAAGCGCGGGTGCCATTACGTGATCCCCGTTCAGGCGAAGGGTGGCAAAGACCAGATCGGCGTTGTGCAGACGACGCAGGATATTCGCTTTGTCGAAGAGAAGTTTCCGGGGATTCAGTGTCGGGCGATCTCGGCACAGTTCATGACCGACCAAGTCGTCGCGCTGTTCGAGCTCACCTTGCAGGGCGAAGAGATCAAGCTTGTCGAAGAGCGGCACTACAGGCTCGTGCCTGCATCCGATATCGATAAAGACGCAATACGTGCTTATAGGAGTTAGCGAGAAACATCGTTGAGGCTTAATATGGCTGAATTTTCATTCGACGACAGCAAGAGATTTTCCGAAAACTGCACGGCGTTTCTTGATAACGTGAAGGACATTGATCCTGAAATGGCGGCAATACTAGAAGCGAATTGGGACAAGCTTCTCGCTGTTGTTTGCGACGGAGAAAGAGACACCAAGTCCCGCACCACCTTCAACGAAGCGATTGCAGCCGCGTTGGATGCTCTTCTCACGCAGGACGCAGAAGCGAAGGTTGAATGATGCCCCGCTATTTTCTCCGAAGACTAAAGGTCGAAGGCTTTCGGGGCGTCAATAATCAGGGCAACCCTCTCGACATCAGTTTCAAACCCGATGCTGTAAACTCAGTGTTTGCCGTTAACGGCATTGGGAAAAGCTCAATATTTGAATCGCTGTACTACACAATTCACGGGACGATCCCAAAACTCGATGATCTCAAGGCTCACGAGCGTCCGCAGGACTATTACTGCAACCGCTTTCACTCCGGTAACAAGGCCATGGTAGAGGTCGAACTGGAGCCGGATGACGGTGGGGCGGTCGTGTCCATAAAGGTCGAGCGCGATGCTACCGGAAACCGGACTGTCACCAGTCCCAGCGGTCACACCGATCCCGAAGGATTTCTCGGAACGCTGAATGAGGCCTTTGCACTCCTTGATTACCGCACCTTTTCGCGCTTCATCGAAGAGTCGCCACTAGAGCGTGGCCGGACCTTCTCCGCCCTTCTAGGGCTCTCGGAATATTCCGATTGCCGTCAGGCGCTGCAGGTTGTTTCTGATACGCGCACGACGAACACCGATCTCGATATGAAGGTTCTGGCAACACAGATAGCCGGAACACAGCGCTCCCTCCAACAATCTCTGGCCGCACTCCGATCCAACTTCGAAAAGGTCACAGGAAAGCCTCTGGAAGATGTGGATAAGCTCGACCAGTACGCCACCGAGGTCTCGCAGGCTCTCGGCAATGTCGAACTTCTCAAGGAACACTTCGATGGTAAGGCGCTGGATGAAATAGACTTTGATGCCATCAAGGAAGCCATCAAGACAGCGGAAGGTGGCGAAAAGCGTAAGGAACTTGAAGCGGCAATTGCGGACATCACTGCTCTGGAGGCTCTGGGAGCCCACGATGTGGCGGCGTGTGGCGAAGAGCAGAAGAAGATCAAGACGCTCATTGCCGAGCGAGATGCACTGCTGGCCGGGACCCGTGGCGATCTGTTCGAGAAGCTCTATTCGGCGGCGCGAGACGTGGTCGAGAGCGATGTCTGGCCCCATGATGCCCAGTGCCCTCTCTGCGAGAGCGATCTAAAGAACTCCATAAGTGCGCACATCAAGCACCAACTCACGCAGTACGCCGATACGGCGGCCAAGGCGAAGGAGCTTGGCGAGCTTTGGGAAAGTTCGGCATGGCGGGACTGCCTGTCCGACCACGAAGTTGCAAACGTGCTTGGTGTGGATACGGCGGATCGTATCCTCGCGCGACTCGATAGCCGGATGAAATCTGGCGAAGTCACCGAAGCTGAAACCGCCGCTGCGGTCACACGCACAAGCGAACTCGTGGCTCTTGTTCCGGGTTTGCTAGAAAAGGCGCAGAAAAAGAAAACGGACCTCGAAGCCGAGCTTCCGGCGTCGCTGGTTCAGCTTACCGAGCAAGTCGAGTATGGTCGTCAGTTCAAAGACGCCTTGGCCAGCTATCAGCGAGGCCAAGTGGAGGAGGCTGAACAGCAAGCTCGCCTGGATATTCGCGAGCGCTGGAAAACTTTTGTCTCAAAGGCGTCTTCCAGATTTTCTTCCGCAGAAGCCGCGCTGTCCAAGGCCAAGATCAATGACATCGATGCCGAGTACAAATCCATGTACAAAGACATCATGCAGGTTGGCGACGTTGTGCCCGATCTGCAGCGAGCCGATGACAAAGAAGACCTAAATGTCGAACTCAGCGATTTTCATGGTCTGCGCAAATTGTCAGCGCGCGCTTTGCTATCGGAGAGTTACCGAAATGCTCTATCGATCTCGGTCTTTCTTGCGGCGGCCATGAAACACTCCGGCGCGCCGCGCTTTGTTATTCTTGATGACGTGACATCAAGTTTTGATGCTGGTCATCAGTTTAACCTAATGGAGCTGATACGCACAAAGCTACAGCATCCACATAATTCCGACGGTTTGCAGTTCATCATCCTGAGTCACGATGTATTGCTTGAGAAGTATTTTGACACCAAAGGTGGAACAGCGGATTGGCACCACAACAAGCTTCAAGGTTCACCGCCAATGGGTGACATTCTTCAGCAAGCGCAAGGAGCGGATCGACTTAGGACGCGCGTCACAACCCTTCTTTCCGCTGGGCAAATCAGCGAAGCCGAGCCGATTGTCCGCCAGTATCTCGAATTCAAGCTCCAGCAGATCATCCGCAAAGTGAATATTCCCGTCCCGCTCGACTTCGCGATCAAAGACACAAACAAAATGGTCAGTAATTGCCTTGATGCGATCAAAGAGGCGATCGACCTACACCAGAAGGCAAACACACTAGTTCTAGAAGCGCAGCAAGTTCGGGACGTCCTCAATTCCCACGTCCCTGGAATCATTAGCAATTGGGTCAGTCACTATGCGACGGGCGGTAGTAGTAGTTTCTCTGCGCCGGTTCTCAATGGCGTAATAAACGCAATCGATAGCATGTCTGATTGTTTTAAGTACGACGACACATCTGTCTCCCCGTCAGTCCGTCGTTGGTATCGTTCACTATCGCGCCGATAACCAGTTTCCTAGGCCCTTCTGGGCTTGGCGAGGCGCTGCGTTCCCTTGCAGTCAGGATATTTGATGCATCCGAGGAATTTGCCGTGGCGTCCCCGGCGCTCGATTAGCCAGCCATCATCGCAGTCGGGGCATGTCGGGAAGCTGGCACCGCAGCTACAAGTCATCGAGTCTGGTTTCTTTGGGTCGTTCACCGGCAGGTCTTTTCCGCAGGCACTACAGGGGCGAAGCATCTCGCCGCAGAGGTAGCGGTGCTCGCAGGAGAAGTATCGCCGCCCCTTCTTTGATCGCTGTGCAAGCATGCGTCCGCCGCAGTTACCGCAGCGATGTTCGGCGATGCCCGGCTCGCCGAGTTCGATGGTTTCGTATGTTCGATCATCCAGCAGTTCACGCACGAAGCTTGAGGGCTTCTGGCGATCCGTAAGTACGGTGACGGATTTTTTTGCGCGCGTCAGGGCCACGTAGAAAAGGCGGCGCTCTTCCGCGTGCGAGAAATTCTCTGGCTCGGGTAAGACCAGATCGAGCAGCGGATCATCCACAATGCCGGACGGAAAACCCATCCGGTCGGCTGCGGCACGCAGGATCACGACATGGTCTGCTTCCAGTCCTTTGGAGGCATGCACTGTCATAAAGCGTATGGATAGATGACCGAAGTCTGCTGCGATCTTGTTCAGAGTCTTCGGCTTCAAATGATGGTAGCGCCCTAGCAGGAGTACGGTCGCTTTGCCTGGGTTTCCGCTTGAGTTTTGAGTCAGGGCTTCGCGCAGCGCGCCTTCATCGTGGCCCCGCTCGTAATACGCGACCTTGATCGAAGGCGTGTCGGTTGTCGCCGCGGTGATGACCGTCTTATCGATCTGCGAGGGGTTTTGAAGGACGAATCGGCGGGCCGGTAGCGCGATCTTGTCAACGCTCCGGAAGGTTCGCCCGAGATCGACCGTGCGGTGGACATCGTCTTTGCCAGCGAATTTTCCGCCGAACTCTTCGCCGAAATGTCGCATCAGGTGGATGTCTGATCCGGTGAATCGGTAGATCGATTGCCAGTCATCGCCGACCGCAAATATGCGCGCGTCAGCATGCTGTGCCTTGAGTGCGCGCAGCAGGCGGGCGCGGCCTTCCGAGATGTCCTGGAACTCATCGACGAGCAGGTGACGGTAGGGGCTTTCGTAGCGTCCGGCTTCAACATGCTCAGCCGCACGGACAATCATGTCTTCAAAATCGATCCGGTCATCGAGCCGTTTCTGGTAGGCCTCGAACACGGGCTCGAAGATTTTCAGGAAAGCTTGGCTGCGTGGTTTGTCATCAGACCGATCACCCTTGCTCTGACATTTCTGGATCGAGGTCCCCGAGCTTTTGAAGTGCCGTAAGAATGTGCCGAGCGTTTGTGTGAACGCATCAACCTGGCCCATCTCGGACAGCGTGTCGAAAACCTGATCTGATGGGACCGGTTTAAGCTCGACATGCGGTGCGAGCTTTTCTCTCAGGCCGTCGAGTAGTTTGCCTTCGACGCGTTCGTAGCTGAAGGTCTCGATGAGAATTGTCTCGTGTTCACGGTGGACCTTACGCTTCCACTCCATGTCTTCGAGGTAGCGCTTGCGATCCACATATGGCGCTGTCGTGAGGCGGGTCGATCCGTCCGGGCCGCGTGATTTGCGGACACCGAAATGCTCAATATAGATGCCGCTTTCGGTCAGCCGGAAATCAGGCGTATAGGCGCGGCGGTCGTTCGCGGGAAGATCATGCTCGTATGTCGGCTCGTACTCGTAGTCGATACCGTTGAGGTGCAGCCAGTTTGCGATCTCCCATTCTTCGAAGCTCTTGACGAGATCACCCTTCAAGGTGCGCAGCTCATGCTCTTCGACATACTGGTAGTATTCGTCCCTGGTCTTGAAATCCCACTCGCTTTTGTACGGCCAGTAGAATTCAGAGAACCAGCTTAGGATCAGTTTGCCGAGCCCTGGTTGTTTGCCGACATCATTGATCAGTATGTCGCGCAGCAGGACGCGGAACTGCTTGTCATCGCTGGCATGGGCGGCAAGTGCGGGCGCGCCGCCTTCGACCTGCTTGATGATATCGTATCCGAGCGCGTGAAAGGTCAGTGCATCGACGGCAGCGCCGGATCGTTCTTCGATCCGTTCCGCCATCTCGGTTGCGGCATCCTTTCCAAAGGCCATCAGCAGGATTTCATCGGGTTTGCGGATGCCGCGCTCGATCAGGTAAGCAGCCTTTGCGACGATCACGCTGGTCTTGCCGGAGCCCGCACCCGCGAGGACGAGGGTCGCGTCTTCATCCGATACGACGGCCAGGCGCTGTTCGGACGTCAGCGGGTTTGACTCAATGGTATCGAAGAACGCCTTCATGTCGTTCAGTTCGGTTTCCACAAATTTTTTAATTGCTGCATCGCGCGTTTCGGCGGGCGCGGCTTCGAAATTCATAACTGTTTCGAACAGCTCTTTTCTTTCCGCAGAGAGCAGTCCGTCCGGAATCGATGTGGGCAGCTTCCCTGACACCGTCGCGGCGCGATCAAGGAAGGGCTGGAGCAAGCAAGCTGCCGGATAGCGGCGCGGGCTCTTCAGGCGCTGCACAACATCCTTGAGGGCTTGCAGTTCGTTCTGCACCACATCGAACTGCTCTTCGATGTGGTGGCCTAGCGCGGCTTTGGCGTCGGCGGTGAAGCTGGCGGCATCCACGGCTTTGATCCCGACAATCTTGATCTCGGTTTCGTCCTTGAGCGGCAAAGCGACTCCGGAAAAGCCCAGAGACTTTGTAATCTGTGCCGGTGCCGCCATTTCGCCGAAGGCTATGTGCTTTTGCGGCATGCCATAAACCGTGACACCGGAGTCCGTTTGCTCGACGCCCCAATAGGTCTTGCCGAGCAGGCGCAATATCGCGCCGCTCAGCCGACTTCTTTGAATTCTTTTTGCTCGCGTCGAGCTCATATTAAACTTGTTCCAAAAATTGTCTCAACTAGCCCTTGGTTCGTCCGGCGACTATTGCCTGCAGCTTTCTGAAAGCCCACCAAGATAGCATTTTGCTGCTTGCTTTGCGAAATCTGTGGCCAGCGCTTTCACGACGAGCCGGTTCATCTTGCTGTGTTTCCCCTGCAAGTCCTTCTCCGGTTTCGGAGGCAGGGGTATGGCGCACCGCGTAGGTAAGCGTATTTACGCCCCCGCACTCTGGGCATGTCCATTGCGCCCCCGCCTGAACCTCGTGTCTCCATAGGTGGATTTTGTGTCCGCAGTCCGGGTTGCTGCAGGCAATGTCACGGACATGCGGCTCCCAATGCACCTGTCCGTCCGCTTGGTCGGTGACCGTGTAGCTGGCCCTGCACTCAAAACATTCCGCCTCGAAGCTGTCCACGCCGTGCGGCATGCGTTTGCGGAGCTTGGCGCTGCATTCCATGCATTCGATGGTCGCGAAGTTGCCAAGAGTTACGTTGAAAACGGGTGATGCAAGAACGGCTTCGATGAATTCAGCGATCTTCTCGCAGCGTGCCCGAAACTTTTTGAAGTCAACGGGCTTGCCGGACTTCGATTGTTTGATGCTGGGCATGTGGAGATAGCTGCCAAGGGCATCATAGTGCTTCTTCAGGGTCTGCATGTTCAGCACCTTATCGGTGCCGAGCGACTGCATCGTCTTTGCAGGTTTGCCGACCTCTTCTTCGATACCGACAGCGATAGTGCTGTCCTTGTCCGCCGTGGCGTCGATCTCCAGCAGGACAGCGAGAACCTTGCGGGGCTGCCAGGTTTCATACTCTTCGGGAGGAAACTCGTCCTTGTAGGCAAGCGCGCGGTCATAGGTCAGCGCTTCCATCGCCATGCGCAGTTCTAGCGCTGCGAATTTGAGTCGCTCGTCATCTCCTGTTTCCAGTTCTGACTTGGCGCGTTTAAGCGACCCGCGGGCTTGATGCCTGTAATTCATCTGGGGTGCGCCTATGACCGCAGTGCGGCGATGGATTTGATCGTGCCGTCACTGTCCTTGAACTTCCAGTTGCCATTCCAGACATTCTCGTTGCCTGCGGCAATCGAGGCGTTGAGCTGGTTCAGCGAGTCGAAGGTCTTGCCGGTATCCGTGCGCCGCCAGACGCCGTTATCGGCGACGGCGCTGTATTCCTTGCGCTTGTAGGTGCGGAAGATCGTGAAGCCGCGCGGGAAGGTGACGCCGTTGCGCGTGTCCGTAAAGCCGGTCTCGGTTCTGGCGGCATTGCCGTTTGCCGGAGCCTGTGTGGCGGGCGCGCAGCCGAGCAGGCGGCGCAAGATGGCATCTTCGGATTCCTCGCCGTCCTGGCGCTGTGCCCAGATGGCGGCGAAGACATCGGTGGATACAGGGATCGTGCGGTTCATGGCAGGTGTCCTTTTCTCGTGATTTCCGTTGAATAGCAAATAGTGCTATTTACTGTCAAGAGCATGTTTGGCGCGTCCGACAGAGCGAAGGGTCGTCGGAGCGGGCTTTCGTGAACCAAGCCCCTTGCGTGTCTTGGCCATCCGGCATCAATCCCTCGCGCAAGTCCTGACATGACAGCCTGCGGCTGACTTTGGTTTCGTATCGATGGGGGACTGCGTCCCCTGGACCGTCAAGACGTGTCCGAGCACGGCGGGGCGTTTCCCCGCCCTTCCTCTCTGCGTTCGTGCAGGACGGGTGATCCCCCTCATCCCCGCCGCGGTCTTGACGGTGCCACCCCCGGCTCATTGGCGCGGGCCTAGTCCGTTTGCAGCAGCGAGAGGCGCTGCGCGCAAACGCGAGAGAGGAGAAGACCCATGAAATGCGATGTTTACGATAAAGTGACGAATGCCATTGTGGCCGAGCTGGAGAAGGGCGTGCGCCCTTGGATGAAACCTTGGGATGCCGCGCACGCGGCAGGGCCGGTGAGCAAACCGCTCCGGCATAACGGTCAGCCCTATAACGGTATCAACATTTTAATGCTGTGGGCGGCCTGCATGGAAAAGGGCTATAGCGCCCCGATCTGGATGACATTCCGGCAGGCAAGAGAGCTCCGCGCTCATGTCCGCAAGGGCGAAAAAGGCACGCTTGTGGTCTATGCGAATACCATCACCCGCCTAGAGGAAAACACCCAGACCGGCGAGGGAGAAGAACGCGCGATCCCGTTCATGAAGGGATACACGGTTTTCAATGTTGAGCAGATCGACGGACTCCCGCCGCACTACACAGCCACGAAGTCCCGGCGTCTCAATCCCGATGAGCGGATCGCCCACGCCGAAGAGTTTTTCGCAAGCACTGCGGCGGACATTCGCAGCGGCGGAGATCGGGCATACTACGCGCCATCACCGGACTACGTGCAGATGCCGGACTTTGAGTCCTTCAGAGATGCAGGGGCGTATTATGCTACGCTCGCGCACGAGCTGACCCACTGGACGAAGCATGACAAACGTCTTGCCCGCGACTTTGGTGGGAAAAAATGGGGCGATGAAGCCTACGCGATGGAAGAACTGGTCGCCGAACTCGGCGCGGCGTTTCTCTGTGCCGATCTGGAACTGACCCCGCAGATCAGGGACGATCACGCCCCCTATATTGAGGGATGGCTCAAAGCAATGAAGAGCGATAAGCGTGCAATCTTCACTGCGGCGGCGCACGCCCAAAGGGCGGCTGATTTCATCCACGGGCTGCAGTGTGCCGCATCATTCGCAGATGAAGTGAAGGCGGCATGCGGCTAGGATTGCTTTCAAGAACAGGAGACCCGTGTCATGCAGGATGAAGACCGCCCCCATAATGTGAGCTCACTCGATGCGGTGCGCTTACTCTGCGATACAATTCAGAACATCCATCATCTGGATAAGACAGGCGAAGGAATCGCTCCATCCTGCAAAGATGAAGGGGAAGCCATCTTGCAGGACGCACTCTTCTATCTCGCCCACGGCGACACGCATAACGCCGGGGCGTTCATGCAGAAGTACGAAATCTGGAAACGCGGTTAGCTTGAGCAGCAGTAGCTGAGAACATCGCGCGCCCGGCGGGAGCCGGGCGCGCTGTCTCTCTTTTCGGTCAAAGGAGCAAGTTGACGATAAGGGCTATCCATACGCCAATTGTCATGGTCCAAATTGTGCCGGTCACAATGACCTGCAAGATCACTACCAAACGTCGGTTCCACTTTGCCGGAGCTGCGCGCTTGCGTTTTGCGGGAGTGTAGGCGGCGGCTTTCCTGACCGGCGCGGCAGGGACACAGGCCAGCTGATGGGCGGCGCGCTGCTTGGTTTCAGACTGCGGAGTGGGCGCGATCTTGGTGCGTGCTACGAGCTCATCGGCTTGCCGCTTTTCTTCCTGGAGGAAGCTCTCCATCCAGTCGCCGGGCATCTTGTTGGAATCAATATAGATCATTCTTCCTCTCCTTGCTCTTCGATCAATTCGGTGATGATGCGGTGCTCGATCTGCGGCAGAGCGCCCGCTTCTGGTCCGGGCAGGGCGCGGCGATCCCCGGACACGGGCCCTGGTAAGGGCAGCGTGCCCGACTCTCCGGTGTGATCGTCTTCCGGGCATAAGGTCTTGCCGCGCCCGAAGCCGCGCGCGCCCTCGGCGATGGCCCGGCGCGATCTGATCTCACCGAGGATGTCCTGGGCGACATCTTCGCCGTAGACATCCATAATTCTCACTCGGCTTTGCAGTAGATCGAAGCTCAGTTCGTAGCTGTCGATGTAAACGTAGCTGGGCTTATGGACCTGGCCGTGCAGTTGAGCCTGCCTCTGTTTGTATTCGATCTGCCGAGCTTCGTGCTTGGCGCGGCGATGCGTGGGCATCGAGAACCCGCCAACTTGATTGCGGGGGTAGTGCTTCCAGCCGCTCATTGTCTTGAATGCGAAGTACTCAGGCGCGATTTCTATCTCGCGGCGGGCGCGCAGCAAGTGCCGGGCAGCCTTGCGCTGCAAGGGGCCTGTGAACAGCGCTGCCAGCGCGGCAACGTAAGGCTCAAAACTCGCGCCGCTCAGGGCCGCATCCATGCCCAGAGCGCTGAGCGCGCCGGTGCCGAGCGTACTGCAGGCCGCAAGCCCATCCGCGATTTTGACGCGCACGGGCGTTAAAGCGCGGGCCTGCAAATGGAAGACGGGGCGGTCCTTCTCATCACATTGGATGAGCGTTTTGACGTTGCCGCCTTGCGAGTATTGTAAAGGTGCGCTCATGAATCGGACTCCTTTCGGAACCAAACTGGGCATGCCTAGTGATATTCGTCCTCGCGCAAACCTCGCGCCGTCGGACTGGAATCCTCGCGCCGATGAGCCCAAACTGATTGAGACCGGCAAGCATATTCAAAGGAGTGGGGTCGTGGCCTTCTCAGAATTTCAGATCAACGCTCTGCGCGATGCGCTTGCCGCGCACCGTGAAACCACGCCCGGTGAAGACCAACCTTATCTGGAATGGGTGCGGCTTGCCGCCCGAATTGAAGTGGCGACCGGTATTGACATCCCCAGTGAAACGCTTCGGCAATTCGTGGAAGGGGTTACTAAGAAATCGGGGAAGAAGCGCACACTTGGCAAGGATAGGCTCAAGGCAGTTGCTGACTTCCTGGCGTTGCCGGAGATCGATGCGATGCGACCTGAGGAACTCGCCGACGGTGCTGGACCATCGGCGCAAGCCATCACACGGTTACTGACTTTGCTGGATGCTCCCGGTGAGGATCGCGTACCGCCGCCCGCGGGATTGCCAGGGCGCTACGAGTGCATATTGCCGGATCAGCGCCAGGATGAGCGCAGTTGGTACTTGCGCCTTGAGATCGACAAGCCCGTCAGCAGCGGCGCGTTGCCGGTCAGCCTCAATAGCGCCGTTTTGGCCTACGATTCCGAGATGATGAAAAACAGTCGTCCGATCCGCCGCCGTGCTCTCGAGAAGCCGCAAACGCGGAGACGTTATATCGGCTGGGGACTCGTGTCTCCTGAGGACACGCTCCTCATGTTTTTGAAGCGGGACCGCAACGGCAGCAATCAGTACTATTTGCTCCTGGGCCTGGATGACAGTTTTCGAGCGGCGGACCAAGTCGCACGTCTTGCGTTGCTGGAACACGATTATCCGGAAGGACCGGTGTCGACGGATACGTCCGATGATGATTTGCTCTCCGAGGTACGCGGTGCGCAGGAGACAAAGCTACGCGTGTTTCACCGCGTGGCCGGATAGGAGAGCCATAGTATGGATGATCGCATTCTTCGCCGGTTCGCCAGCGCACCCCGCCAATCTCTGGGCGATAAGCTTGACTCTCTGAAACGATGGCTAACCAACACACCTGTCGCGGCAGAAGACGTCTCGGCGCGCACGCTGATCTACAGGCAACTGCGCGCAGCGCAGCAGGCGGAAGGCGCCGCGCGTGAGCGGCTACTTGCCGCTTTGGCCGCGGAATTCCTGAGCGCTGCGGACGATGGCGATGCGTCCACCCTTCAGGCCTATGTTGAGGCGTTCTTTCCTTTGGATGTCGCGGAACCGGGCAGCGGTCAAACCGCTCTTCACATCGCTGCCGCAGGAGGCGCGCGTGCATGCATCGAAGTCCTGACCGCATCGGGGCGGGCGGATTACCTGGTGCGGGACGCGCGCGGACGATTACCCTCAGAGCTTGCGGGCGTTATCGCCGATGATCCCGCACTTGCTCGTGAAATGCGCGAGAAAGAACGCGCGCAGGCCCAGGCCCAGGGTCAGAGCTGGACGCGGCGCCCACGTTAGTGTCCTGATGCGCAATGTCCCGCAAAGAGTGCGGCTAAGACGCGGCGAAGCGACCCCCAAAGACTGGATAAAGCGGGCTGCGCCGATCAAAATACTCCACCCGCTGTAAGATCATGGGATAGTAGCCTGAGAGCATCACAACCTGACGCTTGAACCGATCATCGCGGGCAAAGTGCCGCGCTATTTCTTCCGGGCGCATCAGATCGAACAGCTCAATCGATTCCGTCGTGCCGGTTAGTCCAGCGGCGCGCTGCTCGGCGCTGACCTCGCTCGCGCGCTCGACCGGGATGAAGGTCTTGCCGAGCAGCTTTGAGACATACTCCGTGGTGGCAACATCTGTGTTGCCGAAAAACTGTTTGATCCCAGCATTCCCGGAGAAGGTTTCCCAGCGCTCTTTGTAAAGCGCTTTGCCCTGGTTCCAGTCCTGCAACACGACCCAAAGCTTCACGCCGAACGAGGCAATCTGCCCGGCGGCATCTTCGATCTGACGCATATGGCCAAGCACCGGAAACTCATCGAGGCAGACCAGCAGCGGTGCCGTGGGCTTTGTCTTTTCGCGCTCCATCGCCGTAAGAAGCTGGTTGATGAAGATGCGCAGCCACCGGCTGCAAAGGCCAAGCATCGAAGCGGGAAGACACAGATAGACGCTGATCCCGTTCTCTTCGGTCTTGAACGCCGAGAGATCGAAATCATGTCCGGTCAAAACCGCCTTCATGGCCTTGTAGTCCAGGAACTTGGTGTGACGGCGCACCGTCGAGAGCACACTGTCGCGCTCCCTATCCGCTTTTTCGAAGAAATCTCGGGAGGCCCCATCAATCGCCATCCCCAAATCTTCGGTGACCGGATCGGCCTTCAGGGCTTCAGCGTGTTCCAGCATTTCTTCTTCGAGCGCGAACAGCTCATCTTCACTGTCCGGGATGACCTTGAGTGCCTGATTGATCAGCCTGCGGACCGTGATCAAATGGCGCTGGCCCTCATAGGTGGGGGCGCTCGCAACGTGCAGAATGATCCCTTCGATGAAATTACGGGCGCTTTCATCCCAATGAGGGTCTTTTCCTGCTGCAACCACCAACGCATCGGCGATCAGGGCGGCATCTTCGATGATGCTCGAACTATTCACATTCAGGATCGCCATCGGATTGAACGCGCCGCGCATATCCGCGAGTGCATCCGAGGCTTGTCCGAAGGGATCAAGCACGAACACGCGCTGTCCCAGGGCCTTTCGGCGCCGCGCCGTAATGCTGGCCAGTTCGCCCTTGGGGTCTGTGGCGAGCACACTGCCGCGATAGAAGAGCAGGTTGCTGATCAGCGTGACCGACTTGCCGGAACGCGATCCGGCGACCGTTAGGATGTGCCGGTCATCTTCGATCCCAATCAGCCGGGGACCGAGCGCGCCAATCAGGATTTTCCTGCCTGGCTGAGCGGGATCATAGTCAAGCAAGGGGCTAGAGAGGATGGTACTCACATCCTGCCAGCGGGCTTGTGGCACGCGCTGGTCTTCTAAGTGACGCGACGGCACGCCGCGGGGAATGTCCGCGGTGTAAGCGTTGATCCAGTCCTTGGCACTAGGCGTCATCTCTTCATCCAAGCCTTTGTACGCGGCTCTGGCAGGCCTTGTGCCGCAGGGCGAAGCGCGAAGCTTGCCTGCGGCACCTGTTGTGGCTCTTAGCCAGCGGCCTTAGGGGCCGGTTTCATCGTGGTTACCAGTGTGGGCGTTTTCGGCCCTGGTGAGACAGATGTAGCTGCCTCTATCGTCCGGGGTCCTCGCGCAATCCTCGCGGCGGGTGGCCATCTTGCCAGGACCATACACAGATTAGCAGCGCACAAACGCGGCGCGTTTTAGAACTACATTTCTGGCGGTTCGGCATTAGCAGTGATCATCTTTGCCTTTCCGTCCTCAAGGCGGGCTTGTCTTTATTCCAGTTCATACCCGAATGCCCGTTTATCAAACGAGGCGGCTTTTCCCTTCGGCTTGTCAATGGCCTGCCCGCTCCATTCGCCCCTTCGGGGCTCCCGTGTGGGCCATGACACGAAGCCGCTCGTTTGCTCTCCGGCGGGCAAGGCTGGAATAGGCCAGCCCTTAAACCGAAAAGGAAAATGAAGATGACAACGCAAACACAAAACGCGCAGCAGGCAAACGAAACCACCAAAGGCAGCCGTCCGACCCATGTCGCCAAAGTCCGCCACGGCCACGGCAAGAAGGCCACCTACGAGCAGATCGGGGTCGCCTGGAAGACAGAGACCGGCGCGCTCTACATCAAGCTCTCGGGCACGCAGATCGTCAGCCAGTTCGCCCTCTATGAACTACCGGCAGAGGCCGCGGCGGAGGCATAACCCTCCGCCGCAAGGCACCGCCAAAGCGCAAGACCCGCAGGCCGTCAGGTCCGCGGGTTTTCTTGTGGATCATGAATCAGGGCGGTCATGACAGTGACAACCAGTTCTCCTACAATTGCCTTAGGGGAGAACGATGCCACTTGATCCGAACCTAGAAGCCGCCCGGCTCTTCGAGACTTTTGCTCGCTTTGAGTATGCACTCAAGGCCGCGGACTTCCATCATGGGGACGGCGCAGCGAAGCCCAATTGGACGGCATTTGCAGCATCAATTTGCGATGATTTTGACGCCGTTGATGATGAGGCCTTTGCCGAAGCGCTCGCATATTTTCGTGAGCATCCGCCCAAGAAACAAGTGATCGTGGATGGCGCCCTAGATTGGGAGGAGAGTCCTGCCCAAGGAGCGAGCGAAGCCGACCGCATACTGATCTATGTTCGCCGCGTTCGGAACAATCTCTTCCACGGTGGAAAGTTCAATGGAAGGTGGTTCGAGCCCCAGCGAAGCGCCGAATTGTTGCGCCACAGCATGACAATATTGGAGGTCTGTCGTAGTCTGTCACCGGCTGTGAGTGAGGCTTTCGAGCACTAGCCAGCTTTGCTGCACGGCACAATTTGTTAACGAAATATTACCACCCGCCGTGCGAAAATGGACGGGTAGAGGGAAATTGCGAATAGGGATGAGTACAAGGTATGCGTGGTAGTACCAATTGGTCCTCCTTCACGCCTACCTTGCGGGGGGATTTCCCATCCCCCGCGGCCCCCCAGGGCAGCCCTAAGCAAAATCTGCGCCTTGCGGCACGGATTTTCCAAAGGGCTGTGTCAGCCGTCCTCCCCATCGAGGGTGAGCACGGCTGAGGGCAATGCTTCCGACGCCGCATGGCTCTGTCGAACAGGCATTGCCTTTCACCGGTTGGCACCGGCGACCAGGGAGACTGCGCTCTCCCATGGAACCCATCGCTCTAGGGGATTTTGCTCCCCTAGATACCCTCAACCAACCGTGCGCCGGTTGGATGCCGTAAGGGACTTGTGCAGCCCTTAACCCGCACCAAAGGGAGACTTCGCCTCTCCCCTTGGAGCCCCATGGACCAAAGAGCCTTCGTGCCCTTTGGAAACCTGACCAGCCTGCGGAGGCTGGAACCCGGCGGGGCGCTATGAGCCCCTGCACCCCATGTGCCCGCGATGGCCGCTGCTGTGTGTGACGAGGACCGTGCGAGGACGGAGCCTGAACACGCGCCGTAGATAGGAGCCATGACCGAGCGGAAAAACGGACATAGGCGCGAAGCGCCGATCTCCTACCGCCCCGCCAAAGATGTGCGGGAGCAGGTGCTCGCGCGTATGGAACGCTCCGGTCTCCCCAAATCCGTCTTTATCACGCGGGCCATCCTCGGGCAGGATGCGCCACGAACACCACGCCATCCGGTAGCCGGCGCCAAGGAACTGGTCCGGCTGCAGGCGCGCGTGGCCAGTCTCACAGACGCCCTCAACGCGCACGAGACACGCCCTGCCGATGATCCTGAAATCCGCGCGCTGATCGAGGCCTCTCACGCCGAGATCGCTGAAATCCGCTCGGCCCTTCTGAAAGCGCTCGGGAGGCAGACATGATCCCGTTTGCCTCGCAACGCGGTCTTGGTCAGGACCTTGCCACCCACCTCCAGAATGAATTCGACAACGAGCGCATGGAGGTGGCGCACATCCGCGGTGCCATCGCCCAGGATTTGCACGGCGCTTTCGCCGAATGGGAACTTCAGGCCCACACGCTGACCAAATGCCAAAACTATCTGTACAGCCTGTCGATCAATCCCGATCCGGAACAGGGCGAGCTAACCCGCGATCAGTATGCCGACTACATCGCCCGTGCTGAAAAGCAGCTCGGGCTCGAAGGCCAGCCCCGCGCCATCGTTTTTCACGAAAAAGAGGGGCGGGAGCACTGCCATGTCGTCTGGTCGCGGATCGACCTTGAGCGCGAAAAGGCGATCCCGATAAGTTTTGACTTCGACAAGCTGATGATTGTCACCCGGGAGTTTGCCCGCGATCACGGACTGCAGCTTCCCAAAGGCTACGACAACGATCAGCACGGCAAACAACTCTCGCTCTACGATCAGCACCAGCAGCGCGTCACCGGCATCACGCAGGAACAGCGCAAGGAACAGATCACCGATCTGTGGCGCGCTTCCGATAACGCCAAAGCCTTCGTGCAGGCGCTGGCGCGCCACGGCTATATCCTTGCCACCGGCAAGCGGCCTCATGTGCTTGTCGATATCTACGGACACACCAATGCGCTCCCGAAGATGATCGATGACAAGACAGTGCGAACCAAGGATGTCCGTGCTTTCCTGGAACGCGACTTTCCGCCCGAAAGCCTGCCATCCGTGGATGAGGCCAAGCAGCTAGCATCCACGCATCTGAAAGTGCTTGAAGGGCACAAGGCGCATGAACAGCGCGAAGATGCCATCGCGCACCTCAAGAAGACCCAAGCACAGCGGCGCCAGAAGCTGGATGAGCAACGGCACGTGCTGGATTACCGGCAGAAGCGGGACAAAGCTCGTCTGAGAAATTCGCAGCGCACCGCCCGTGATGCACAGCGCGCCGCGTACTTTGCCAGGAAGGGGAAAATCAAGGTGGAGCGCAGCCAGTCTTTCTCCTCGGTGCTCACTACCTTCCTGGGGCGCATCAATTTGGTCGATAGGGCGCGGCTCGCTGTGCAGCGCTATCAAGACCGGCGACGGCTCAAAACACACCTGAAAGCACGGGAGGCACTCAAGCAAGAGCAAAGCCTTGAAATGCAAAAACTAGACCGTCGTCACGATCTGCAGTCACAGGAACAACAACGAAAAGAGCGGTCACTTAGCAAGATCGATCTGCGCGAACTGAAATCCCTCGAAGAAAAGCTTCTCGCCGAGCAGCGCGTCGGCGATAGGGGCGGCTCGGACCGGATGCCTGCCATCGTGCTTCACGAGAAGACCGCAGCCCGGATTGCTATAGGGCAGAAGATCAAAGGTGATAGAGAACGCGAAATGACAGAAGCCTTCGAATACACGCAGAAATCGAAACTCCGCTCTCGCAGCAATCGCCGCCGAAACAGAGATCGAAACAGAGATCGCGAGCGATGAACGCGCGTGTTTATTTCGGATGTTATGAATTACGCACTGCATCGCAACTGAGATTGTTTTCTCGGGCCTAGTCGATACAAGAAGCTAATGCATACCTCAAATTACACCACTCGCTTTCTGGATCACCGCCTGTACAGACAGTGTCCGCGTAATCGGTTTCGCTGCAGCTAAATCTTCGTGCGACGACCTCGCGACCGAAATGGTACTATTAGCGCGTGCCCGATGGGTCGAAAGGTGCGTTGGAGCGCCAAGTCAAAACAGCGCGGGCTTGCCGTCGGCCAACGGAAGTGGTGCCAGATTGTTCGAAGGCTTGATCGCTGCCGCAAATGACCGCATGGTCATTGGACAGAGACCAAACGAGAAATTGAGACATAAGGAGATTAAGCATGTCGTGGGAGAGACAGGGGCACTTAGTTATTAAGAAGTCTATCGAGGTTCAGCTACAGTGGACCAATCTGGTTGCCGCCAAAAAAGAGCCTGTGTTTATTCCTGCAACAGCCTGGAGCCTTTTGGCCGACTACCGCTTTGCAAGAGGTTGGGGCGAACGTACGGGCTCTACTGGTTCCATTTTGATTTCTCCCTCAATTCAGCTTGCTCCCGACCCGAAAGAACCGGATGAGGTCTGGGAAGCAGAATACCCTTGGAAATCAGACGGCGTTTATGGGTCGCCAAATGGCTGGCGCGAACTGGACGACCCTAGCTTCAAAACGGTCTATGTTCGCGCTGGCTGGTTAGTTCGACTGCCAGAGGAAGGGGCACATCAGCATGTGGCAGCTACTGGAGTGATCGAACTGTCCGTTGGCGAATGAGTTTGGCGGCTAAGGGCACAAAACACCCAAGGTATCCCCAAAGTGTTGGAGTGGGTGGAGAGTTACGTGAAAAGGGGTTTGCTACATCCAAAACCCCTTGGGACGAAGTAAGCCCATCCGACGTATTTGCCTGTTTCGATGCACTGCAGAGTGATGCATTCGGCGACAGGGGTTTAGCACCATATCGACAGGTCGATGAGATGCTGAAAAAGAGAGGCGGCGACACTCCATTTTTGTCGACCTCTCCTGTGGAGCGGTTGTACTACTCAGTACGCGGACTAGTAGGGTATGGACACACATACTTTCCAGGAACTTTGCAAGCCGTCCGTGAATATGTTGCTGTACCTTTACCACTTGAGGAATTGTGGAACGCGCTCGAATCGGCAATCGGAAGCGTGGAGCCTGTGCTGCGGGCGGAGCTTTCCAGCCTGTCAGGCATAAGTTGCATGCCTTCAGGTGTGCGCGTTTGGAAATACATAAAAAACGATCTGCCCTGGGCTACCCCACCCCACTATGATCTAACAGCGATCTCAGTAGTATTGGCGACGGTCAATCCAGAAGAGGAGTTGTTGACGGTTGGCTTGGAAGCCAACGGGGCTCCGATAAAATTGGTCCGGCAACGCGTAGACGATTTGAAAAAATTTGTACCGGCGCCAGGGCAATTTGGATTAGTTCTTCCGGGCATATACTCAAACCGTTGGGGCCTTGAACCAACTTGGCACTATGTCCGGGCACTGGATGATCCTCGGGCACACAGGTATTCAATGGTTTGGTGTCTAAACCATCCACCACACCAACCTGTAAAGTCAACGCGACATGTCCAAGACGAGGTTGCGCCCAACGAGGTCGTTTGGTCTTGAGGGCTTTTCATGTACCTTCGGTTGCTATGAACGAGCTAAAACAGCATTTCGAGTTCTTCGGTTTCGTTCACATGCAGCAGTTGATTTTGAAGAAGCACTTTGATGCGCTTGCTGAGGATTATCGCCGTACCATCAGTTCGCAGGACTTGCGACTACCGTTCAATGAACTTGGCCAGGCACCGGCATTTGTGGCCTCTTGTATGAGTGAAGTGTCGCCGACAGTGATCGATTTTGCGACGAGTGAGGATGCCTTGTACCTTGCTGAAGCAATGCTTGGACGACCAGCTGTATGTGTGAATGCCTTCGCCTATCAAAGGTCAGAGGATACAAGATGGCACTCGGACAATACAAGCGCGAGCTACCACGGAATGAAGTTTTATCTGAACCTAGATTCTGTGGATGCGGATAGCGGTGCATTGCGAGTTATCGTGGGATCACATAATGATCCGTTGTTCAGTAAGCTTTTGCCAGATCGCTACCAAACAGCGGAAGAACGTTTTGGTATGAAAGCCGAACAATTACCTGCGGAAGTCTTGGTTTCGCGGCCAGGCGACTTGAACCTATTTGACCTTCGTGTCTGGCACGCAGTGTGTGGGACCCAATCCAATCGCCGTGTAATCGAACTCACCTATTACCAAATTCCCGAAACTGCCGTGGAGCGGGCCGGATTTGTCACTCAGATGTTGGCACATCAACGTCAAGCTAGATTGAGCGGGACTATCTATTACCCAATTAGTTGGCTGTGTGCGGGTGGCCCTCAACACCGCCGCGGCCTTGAGGTGCTCGCCCAATTGGATTTGTTGGAGACCTGCGCCGGAATGAAAGAACTATGAAATATCAGTTGGAGGAAATCGATCTAAATATAACCGACAGATGTAACTTGTCATGCGCCTACTGTTCTGTCCCCGTCACCTCCGTATCTGATACCAGCCCAGAGCTGACCCTGGACCAGGTCTCTGGCCTGTTTGATGAATTTGAGGAAATCGGTGTAAAACTTGTGCGTATTGTAGGGGGCGAACCCTTTGTCCGACGAGACATCGGTGAAATCCTGCAGTTGGCCGGGCATCGATCTTTCACTACGATTGTATTGACTAATGGCATGCCAGTTAGCCGCCGTCACATCGAGTTAGCACTCAAACTCCCATCTATCGACTCCTTCGCGTTCAGCGTAGACGGTGTAAACGCTGAGCGGCACTGGAGCTCGCGTGGCTGTGTTGGAAACTTCGAGAGAATTATTCGCTCTCTTGAGATTTGCAACGAACTTGGGCTGAAGCACTCAATGATGACCGTCGTAACTGGCGAAGTTGTCGGCAAATTGACTGACCTCGTGAGTTTTGCAGCCTCACACAATATGTTTGAGTTGCGATTTATCTTGCCAGCGTACACTGGCGCGGCGCGAAATTGTCCCGGCGCATTTCCGGCTTGGGGTGAATGGCAAAAGGCAATTGTCGATCTAACCCTGTTCCTTGCAGACGTTGTAGATGGTCCGAATGTGCACTTGCTTTTTCCCCACGAAGACCCTGTTCCAATAGAGCTCTATCAGCCGTTGATTGAGGCAGGTCTAGGCGACGAAATCGAGCGAATTTGGGGAATCCCCTGGGGTCTACATGGCGGCCCACTTGGCTCTGGGCTGTCGCAATGCCAAGCTGGAAAGAACAATCTCACGATCCTGCCCAATGGCGATGCTTATGGTTGCGATCTTATGCGGAATTTGCACGATATGAAGTGTGGGAATGTAGTAAGCGAAGGAGTTAGGCACGTTTTTGAGGAATCCGACGTTCTGAAAGAACTACGGAATTCTCCAATGGTGCATGGTTGTGCGAATTTCGCAGACGTATCGCAAACCTTCTCCTGTGGTCAATGTCGCGCGTGTAACAGGGAACTTCAGGAAACGGGGTTGCTAGCTAACGGCAGGCTGTATCCTGAATTGCGTTGACGTTGCAGGGTTTCGAAACGAAGCGGCTTGTGGTACGCCCGCTACGACCGGATGACCGAGCAGAGTGCATTATTACGCGGCGAAATTCGGTGCTCCCACATCTTCAAAGTGACGGGGAGCTGCTCACACTAAGTCAACTAAAAGCAGACGCCTTTGCTAGGATGATTGTTAACCGTGAGAAATGGGCGGCTTCAGACCAGCGATATATGATCTCTGCTTTCTTACGCGACGATGGTCGCTTTGTTGGCGATACAATGCTATTTGACGTATTTCGTGACCCACATCCGCGCGCAGAGATAGGTACGGTGGTCGCGAGCCAATTTCAGAGTCAGGGTTTTGGGTTTGAGCTAATTGCAGGAACTCTTTTATGGGGTTGGAACGAGTTGGGATTAGAGGAGATCAAGGGGTTTATTGAAGACGAAAACCCTAGATCCACCACCGCTTGCCTGAAAGCCGGGTTCTCTCTTTTGACGAGCGTCCCAATTCGCCGCCGATTTCAGGGCGAAGAGCGTTGGGGCTGGCCCATCTCAATCCGGAAAGCGCAATGACTCGCGCGTCATTCATAATTGCACCACAGGTAGGTGTAAGCGACAGCATATCGGGCAAACGCGTAGTTAAACGTCTGCGCACCCTATTCTCAGCTGTAGAGGCGAGAGGTTGCAGAGCCGCGATGCTGGCACCAAAAACACCAATACCGGGCCTGAAAGGAAGCACCGAGTTGGCAGGGCTGCTTGGGGAGGAAGCCCCAGATTGCGTCCATTGGGTGGAGATGGTCACATCGCGAGACGCCTATTACATGCAGTGGCCAAAGGACGGTTTTTGTGATTGGGATACATTCGTTGCTGTGGCAAATGCTCCAGGTCTGGCGGCATACGTTGCTACGTTTGGCAAGCCCACGATTTGTGACGATGCACTCAGCGAAGGTGGTATGTTTGTCCGCTCGGAGGGCTGCGTTCTAATCTCCAGCGCCTTGGATGACAAAGTCGGAATTCCTAATGAACTAGAATCTATCAGACTTCCCCATCCCTACTGTTCTGACCTTTATAGACGCCACCAACCTGAACCTCATCCGCTAACCCATCTCGATCTTGATGTCGCTCTCGTGCCATGCAAAGAGACCACTCTTTTCCTGGTCAGCGAACGCTACTTAAGCTCTTATCAAGGACATATAGTGACGGCTGCTGCTCTACTCGGACTAGAGGTTATCGGAATTCCGCAGGCGGAAGTGAACAATCGAGGCCTCAACTTGGTAGTATTGTCGGAGCGCGCTGTGCTAATTCCCGCCAATTGCCCGATGCTCTTTGGTCTTCTTTCTGACCACCTCGGCTCAGAAAGCGTGATCGAGGTCGAGATAGACGACGACTTCAACTACAATGGCGGGCGTGGTGGACTTGGATGTATGAGCAACGTTGTTCAATGTGAGCGCAAATACAGTGGGCAGAGTATCGAACCAATTTAGGTTTGGCTTGTCCCGCTCAGCCGACATTCGACGGGCCAAAATAGTGAATCCGACACACTTTACCGGGACAATTATGGGACATTCTACGGCCGAAACGAGCGACACAGAGCGACGGATAGCGAGGATATATATTTGAAATAAAAAAAATAGTAGATATCGCGAGCGTATTTACTGCCTTCGGGAGGCAGGGGTCGGAGGTTCGAATCCTCTCACTCCGACCAATAAAACAAGGCGCCCTTGGGCGCCTTTTTGTTTGAAGGGCGCGCGCAACTTTCAGATTACGGGCGTCGTTCTCAGCGAAAGATTCACTGCCCCGCCTTGATCAGATCCGCCGCTTTCTCGGCAATCATCATCGTGGGTGCGTTGGTGTTGCCGGATATCAGGTTTGGCATAATCGACGCGTCAACCACCCGCAGACCTTCCAGGCCGCGCACGCGCAGTTGCGGGTCGACCACGGCCATGTCATCCACCCCCATCTTGCAGGTCCCGACAGGGTGATAGATTGTGTCGGCGCGGGCTCGGATATGCTGTTCCCAATCCGCATCCGTGCTGGCGGTTTCCGTTCCGAACATCTCGCGCTTGCGGTATATTGCCAGAGCCGGCGCTTCCAGAATATCGCGCGTCATGCGGGCACCCGCGATCATCGTTTGCAGGTCGCGCGGATCGGAAAGAAAGGCCGGATCAATGGCAGGTGTGTCGAAGGGATCCGCACTGTTCAACGATACCGTGCCGCGGCTTTCCGGGCGCAGTTTGCAGATGTGGCAGCTAAAGCCGTAGCCATAATGCAGCTTGCGCGAATGGTCGTCCACCAACGCGATCGTGAAATGAAGCTGGATGTCCGGCCGGTCCAGATCGGACGATGTTTTCAGGAAAGCCGCGCCTTCGGCAAAGCATGTTGCCGCCATTGACACTCCGGTCTTGCGCCAGCGATTCAGATGACCCAGCAGTTTGACGCTGCCTACCGGGCCGATACCGAAATTGTCCGTGTCGCTGGTTTTGTAGGCCAGCGTAAAGTCCATGTGGTCCTGAAGATTCTTGCCCACACCCGGAAGGGCGTGCCGTACCTGAATACCGTGTTTTTCCAGATCCTTCGGATCACCGACCCCCGACAGTTGCAGCAGTTGCGGGGTTTTCAGGGCGCCGCTGCACAGCAGGACCTCGCGGGTCGCGGTGACCTCGATATCCTCTCCCTTGCCGTCCTTTTTATAGATGACGCCGGTCGCGCGCTTTCCGTCAAACCTCAGCCCGCTGGCATGGGCCTGGGTGATCACCGTCAGGTTCGGGCGGTCCATGACCGGAAACAGATATGCCGCAGCCGCCGAGCAACGCTCGCCATTCTTGGCCTTGTCGTGGAATTGCGTGACCTGATAGAGTCCCACACCCTCGTTATCGCCGCGATTGAAATCCTGCGTTTCGCGGATTTGCAGTTGTTTGGCCGCTTTGACGAAGTCTTTTGTGATTGGGCGGGGTTCTTTCTGGTTCGACACCTGCAACGGCCCGGAATCCCCGTGCAGGTCATCGCCGCCACGCTCGTTGTTTTCGGATTTCCTGAAATAGGGCAGCACACTGTCCCAGTCCCACCCCTCGCACCCAAGCTCTGCCCATGCGTCATAGTCCTGACGCTGGCCTCGGACATACAGCATCGCATTGATCGCACTGGATCCACCCAAGGCTTTACCGCGCGGCTGATACCCCTTGCGCCCGTTCAGACCCGGCTGGGCGACGGTCTCAAAAGCCCAATTGTTCAACTTGACGGGTTTGCCCGGCAGCATGGCAACGACGGCGGCAGGCATGCGCACCAGCAGGCTGTTCCCCTGCCCGCCCGCTTCCAGCAGGCATACCGTGACTGCCGGGTCCTCGCTCAGCCGGTTGGCAAGTACACATCCGGCCGATCCCCCGCCGACAATCACATAGTCATACTGCATCGGTTTCCTCCCTGTGGCCGTAACTACCGTGCACCGTCAGCAGCGACACTGCGGGTTCGGATATGAAATTGTTACTGTCGCCCGGGGTTTGTTCCAAGTCACGGCCTGTACCCTGACGGAACGTCACATTGTTTTCACACCGGCTGAACCCGTCTCGCGGATCAAGGGCGCCGGGCCGCATTTTTGCTTCTACTGGAAAAAGATGGTGCGGGTGGAGGGACTTGAACCCCCACGCCTTGCGGCGCCAGAACCTAAATCTGGTGCGTCTACCAATTTCGCCACACCCGCGTTTCCGGCCAAACGCGCCGGACTGACGCGCTCAATAACAAAGCTTGCGAACAAGCGCGAGGGGGAAAATTCGCTTGCCCACAAGATTATGGATCAGACCGTCGCAACACCGCAAAAGCGGCTGTATGCCCGGTCTGTTGCAAGGGTTGCGTCGAGTCGCGCTCCCGAACGTACCGGAGACGGTTGTGTACGTTCTGCCCCAAATGCCCGTATTCATTTTAACAAGGAACTTCGCAACAATCCGAACCCTTTTTGGCGGTGGAACTTCAGCAGATTGTTGCTCGCGCTTTAGATAGAATTCCCGATTCCGAACACGCCGAAGCCCAACCCCTTTACGTTGAGTGACAGGAGATTGGCGCGCTGACCGCCCAATCGAATGGCGTTGGTTCACGGCCAATCTCACTGTTCTACAATTTCAGACCTCTCTATGTTCTCCTGCGGCACAAGGAGATGTTTCCTTTGTTTTACAAATGGCTAATCTTGCATCTGGCGAAGCAAATCCGGTTGTTGATGTCACTCTCCACTCCGCTCTCTTTCGCCCTTACCTCGGAAGTCTGAAGGCAGCGTTTCCCCCAAGGGTTGAAGTGCCTAACAGATCGAGGATCACAATTGCGCCACATTTCAAACGCCAAAAAATCTTATTCGCGTCAAAATAACACCGCCTTGCCAGTAGTTGATGGGGGATGGGAGTTAATGAGTCTTTTTGCCTTTGGGCACCGTACGAGTTTGTTGCTCAACTCCAGTACAAGGGTCTTAGCCGTGACCAATATGATGAACTCCGCTGCTGCTGAGCAAGACGCCATCGGTCTTGCCCGTGAAAGTTTTCTTGGGGAACTGAAATCCCTGAACCGTGAACACCCGAACACCGGATTCGGCGTTTCGCTGCGCACTCATTCCGGGGGCCACTACCTGTTGGCGAATTCCCGTATGCCGCTGCCCGAGACCAAATCCGCCGGTTTTCCGACCGGACGCCGCGTTGCCTGTCTGGAAAACAGCGAGCGTTTCCGTTCGATCGAAGTGCTTGCCGATTCCCGTGCATATGAGTCGATCTCGCCGGGTGCCGAAGCCGCGATTCTGGGCAATGCACTGAACCTGATTGCCCGTATCGACACCCTGACCAGCACCCCCGACGGTCAGGTTCAAACCCACATCGCCGCCACAGGAACCGGAGGCTGACCATGGCCCGCAACGACCACCTGCTGTCCGTCGGCAACGAAGCGCTGGCGCCGATGACCTCGGCCATCACTTCGCTGTCGACACAGATAGACCAACTGACAGAGGTGGCGGATGCGCGCTCCTCGGCGCGTCTGGCGACCCTCAAGACGCGCATGGAAAACTTTACTGCCAGCGTGACGCTGGTTGGTCAGGTGAAGGCGGGCAAATCCTCGATCGTGAACATTCTGGCCGGGCGCCCCGCCCTTTTGCCGTCGGATGTGAACCCGTGGACCTCGGTCGTGACCACGCTGAACATCAACACACGGACCGAGGGCGACAAGCGGGCCCGGTTCACTTTCTTCGAACAGGAAGAATGGGATAATCTGATGGTCGGGGGCGGCCGTCTGGGTGAATTGGCCAACCGGGCCGGTGCCGATGACGAGATGGAAGACATCCGCCGCCAGATCGGTGAGATGAAGGCCAAATCCGAAGCCCGCCTTGGTCAGCATTTCGACCTGATCCTGGGCCAGAGCCATCAATACGACTATTTCGACGAAGAGCTGATCCAGCGCTATGTCTGTCTGGGTGATGATGACGACCCGGATATCAATCCCAAGACCGGGCGCTTTGCCGATGTCACCAAATCCGCGGAACTGTACATGGACATTCCGCAATATCCGATCTCACTGAGACTCTGTGACACGCCCGGCGTGAACGATACCTTCATGGTGCGCGAACAGATCACGCTGCGCAGCTTGCGTGGGTCCGAGGTCTGCGTTGTTGTTCTGGCCGCAAGCCAGGCCCTGACCACAATGGACATGGCGCTGATGCGGATCATCGCACAGTTCGAGAACCGGCAGATCATCCTGTTTGTGAACCGGATCGACGAGTTGTCGGATCCGGTCAATCAGGTGCCTGAAATCCGCGACCGAATTCAGGATACGCTGAAGCAGAACAACATCGACACCAATACCAGTGTCGTCTTCGGCAGCGCGCTCTGGGCCGAAGCTGCGCTGACCGGGAACCCTGACATTCTGACCGAGGAATCCCGCGAGGCGCTGAACACCTTCTATCTGGCCGCCGGTTTCGGCGATCAGGCCCCGTCGCTGGACAAAATCTGGGCGCTGTCTGGTTTGCCGGATCTGTTGCTTGCCATGAACGAACGCATCGCCGAGGGCGCGGGCACCCGCCTGCTGGACCGGGTACGCCACCGGGCACGCAATATCGCCAGCCAGATTCGCGCCACGGCAGTGGCGAAAAACCTGTCTGACGGCGAGGGCGTGGTGCGCGACCTGGATGGCATTTCTCCGGAAGAGGCCATCGCCAGGGTCGCCGAGGAGTACGAGAAGAAGGCCGTCGCGCTGACCAAATCGCTGCGCGAAAAAGTTCTGGAGCGGTTGAACTCAGCCGAGACCAACTTTGTCAAACGGGCGACGGATTCGCTGATTGCCCATCTGGAACAGAATGGCGAGCAGGGCACCTGGCAATACGACCCCGCCGGGCTGCGCACGCTGCAAAAGGCGGCCTATTTCAGTTTTGCCCGCGCAATGCGCAAAGAGGCCGGTGCGCTTTACAACGCCGCCGCCGCAGATATCGAGGCGCTTTACCAGAAGCTTTTGGGCAACCATCTGGGCGAGTTCAGTATCGAAGCTCCGATCGTGCCGCGGGTTCCGCCGCCGCTCGGCATCGGACGCACCATAGCATTGGACCTGCAAAGCACATGGTGGCGCCGCTGGTGGCAGCGCCGCAAAGGGTTCGAGGCTTATGCCGCCGATTACACGCGCCTTATTGCGTCCGAGGCGAACTCAATCACCAAGGATATCGAAGAAAACCAAATTGCGGCTGTGCTGGAAAACGTCCGGGCCGGGCTGGCCGATTTTCTGCGCGAGCAGAAAGAAACCCTGCTGAGCATTTCGGCATCTGCCGAGCAGGACCCGAACCAGGCCGCCCTGATGGCGGGGATGGCGCCCAAGAAGTCGCGCGACGACATTCTGGGCGACATCCTGAAAGATCTTAGTAACGAGGCAGCATAAGTAGCGATATGGCAAAAGATTCACAAACCCGCTTCGTCTCACCCAAGGCATGGGAGCGCATCGAGCAGTGGTCCCGCCGCAAGCCGGTCTTTGCACTTATGGGAGAGTTCAGCGCCGGTAAGTCGACGCTGATGAATTTTCTGCTGCGCTCGCATGCGCTGCCGACTCAGGTCACCGCCACGCAACTGCCGCCTGTGTGGTTCAGCTGGGGCCGGCAATCGGCCTATGTCCAGCGCCCCGATGGCACACGTGAAAATATCAGTTTGGAGCAGCTTGAATCCGTTGGTGTGAACGACGCCCAGTTTGTGCGCATCTTCCTGGAATCCGATATTCTGGAAGCGGTTGACCTGATTGACACGCCCGGTATTTCCGATCCCAAGATTTCCACCGATGTCTGGCGTCGTGCCGTCGGACAGGCCAATGGCGTGCTCTGGTGCACGCATGCGACGCAAGCCTGGCGCGAAACCGAGCGGGCGACCTGGGTGTCGCTGCCGGAACGGTTGCAGCACAATTCGTTGCTGCTGGTGACCCGCGCCGATGTGCTGGGGCCGAAGGATCGGCAGAAAGTGCTGCGCAGGGTCAACCGCGAGGCGGGACATCTGTTCAACAGATCGATCCTGTTTTCCGCCCGGGACGCGATTACGGCGCGTGACAAAAGCGGCGATGCCGAGCTTTGGACGCGCAGTGGTGGCGGCAAGATGGTCGACAGCTTTCTTGAGATCACAGAACAGATCATGGACAACCGCGCCGATCTGCTGGCCCGGTATCAGATCGACAACAGCTTGTCCGAGGGTGCGCGCGTGCACCCGATGCGCCCAAAACGGAACGCCGACACGGTCGAGGGGCCCGCGCCGCTGAAGCTGGTCAACCCGGTTGAAGACTCCGAACCTGATGCGGACAACGAAGTCGTTAAAAGCTTTCCGGTCCGCCCCGCGCGGGTCGAACGCCGCAGCGAAGAAACCGAACGCGCGGAACGTATCGACGCGGAAGAGGCCGAGCGCCTGCGCGCTGAAATGGCGGCTAATGCCGAGACCACGGAACCGATCGCGGAACCGGAGGAAGATGATCTGCGCGCGTTCTTCCGGGATTCCACCAGCCAGCCGCTGAACCTGGCCGACCATGTGGAATCGATGCAGGACGAAGACGAGTTCGACCTGCTGGATGACGATGAACTGGACGAGGACGATCTGGACGACGATCTCAACCTGCTGTCCGATGCGGATCAGGCGCAGGACGAACCGAAGTCGGAGGAATCCCACACCTTCATGACCTCGCTGGAAAACAGGCTGGCGGATGAACCGGAACGGGATCAGCCGGTATCGGATCTGCCCGAAGAGTCGCGCGTGGACGATTCCGTGTCGTCGATCACAGCCCTGATGGCGGAGCAGTCGGCAGGGTCCGCGGACGAATACGAGCCGGAACCCGAAACCAGCGGCCTTGTGGATATTCAGGTCGTGCCGCTGAAGAACGGAAATGGCGCGGAAGCCGCAGAACAACCAGCCAAAAACGGCGACGCGCTGGAGGATTTGCTGAACGTCCCCGCCGGGTCCCCTCTGAGCGCTGCAGCCATGTGGCGGGGGATTGTCGAGGACGAGGAACTGCCCGACGATTCCGAGGGTTTGAAAAAAGTTTTCCAGGCGTTCCTGGAAGAGTTTGACCAGATCGCCGCCGAGCATTTCGCCCGCCAATCCAAAGAGGCGGTCCGTCCGGTGCCGAAAGCCACGGATAACGGCGGAGCGGAATGGCATGTGTCTTAAAATGCAACCCGGGTCTAAAACATGACTATCGAAGCCGCCCTCAGCACCGCGATCCAGACCATACCCGACTGTGTTGCAGCCGGGTATGTCGACATGGAAACGGGTATGTTGCTGGGGGCCAACACCTCTGACCCCGAAAACGCTGATGTTCTGGACAGCGTGGCCGTCGCCGTGGCTAACCTTTTTCAGGGAAAAGGGGTCAAAGCGTTCGAGGAATTGCTGCGCGACGCTGGTGCGGAAGATACGGACAACCCGGGTTTCGGGGAGATCGCCGTGTTTTCCAAGGACCGGCTGAATATCTTTTTGCGGACCCGGGAATATCCCGATCATGTGGTCTGCTACATCTGTCGCAACAGTGCCAATGTCGGGTTGGCGCTGACAAAATCACATCTCAGCCTGGGGCCGGTTGCGGCCGCGGTTTAGCGGGACCAGAGGGGGGTCACGGCATGATGGACACAGACATACTCGACATGCTCGATGACATCGGGCGTTCTTCCGTTGCCCGCCTGAATCCGGCGGTCACCGTGTCGGGCGAGACCGCACTGATTCGGCGTGAAAAAGTTCTGCGTACCATTCGCGGCACGATCCTGCCACGGCGTCTGGAATTCACCGCAGCAAACGGCGATTGCCTGGCGATTGAAGTCAACAGTTCACGCGTGACGGATGTGTTCCGGGTTCAGTCCGGTGTCGCCCCGGATTTCGAAACCGAGTCGCGTGAGGAACTGGCGGGCAAGCTTGCCAGGCTGGTGTCCGACATCGCCGCCGCGCCGGCGCCGCTTGAGCTGATTTCGCTGCAACCGGACACCGCGCTGGAAGCCGACGACGTTGGCATAACCTTCAGCGAGATCGAAAGCGCCTGCGAAGGGATCGAAATGCCTGCCGAGCCGGTGATCTCAATCGTCGCCGACGCCGCCCCGGAGGAAGCGGATGAAGGTCAGGATGCCCCGGCCGAAGGATTGGCCGCCAACTTCTACGAGGGGTCTGAACGGTTTGCGCAGGGTCGGGTTCTGGCCGAAGGAACCGATGGCGTGGCGCTCCGGCTGGATGGCACCTGCGCAGAAGGCAAGCCACTGCATCCCGATCAGGGTCTGTTGGGCTGTTTTGCACGCGATCTGGCAGGCTGGGATGGTGACGCGGCCGCGGCTCTTGACCACCCGCAGCTGATCGTGTTGCGACCGTCCGGCGGGAAAGGCGCCGGTTTGGCCATCCTGCGCGATGGCGAACAATTTGCGATGGCCGTCCACGAAGCGCGCAAGCTGGGTGCGGTCGTCAATCTGTGGAAAGCTCTGACGGGACCGGACGGATGACACCGCCCCTACTGTTCAATTTTTCGATTAATTCAAACCGTGATTACAAGTTACCAGGGTAAGGTTTATGAGTGAAAACAATCGTCGCGAGTTAATTCGCATCGCTGAAGACATGAACGGGGTCAGCAATGACGAGACCCGCCAGTTCATTTCGCGCATCGTCAGCGATCTTTCTAACCTGAAGCCGTCCATCGCCTTTGTCGGACAGATCAAGGCGGGCAAATCCCGTTTGATCAACGGGTTCACCGGTCAGGCCGAATACCTGCCGTCGGATGTGAACCCCTGGACGACGGTGATCACCGACATGCATTTCGGACACCCTTCGGGGCGGACCGCAGGTGCCGAGTTCCATTTCTTCGACAACCGCCAGTGGCAGGCGCTGATCGCCGAGGGCGAAGAACTGCGCAACATGTTCCCGGATGACGAGGACAGCTATAAGCGCGAGATGATCGAGGAACAGGTCGAGGCGATGAAGACCCGCGCCAAGCTGCGTCTGGGCGAAAGCTATAAACACCTGCTGGGCCAGCATCACGATCTGGATCAGCTGACATCGGATGATCTGGCCCGTTATGTCTGTGCCGGCGACGACCCGACCGAAGAAGGCGGCCATGATCCGGGGTCAGATCGCGGTCTTTACAGCGATATCACCCGCAAGGCCGAGGTCTATTTTGACATCGGCCATTTCCCGTTTCCCCTGACCGTCACGGACACGCCGGGCGTCAATGACCCGCTTTTGATCCGCGAAGAAATCTCGCGCCAGTACCTCAAGGAATCCGATTTCTTTGTGGTGGTTCTGTCCGCCCATCAGGCGTTGTCACGGGCCGATCTGAAACTGTTCCGCCTGATGCAGGCGTTGGAGCTGGGCCAGATTGTCGTGTTCATCAACCGTGTTGATGAGCTGGGCGGCGGCGCCGAAGACGCGGGCAAAGTGCGTGCCGATGTGATGGACGGTCTGGAAAAGGCACTGGGGAATTCGGACATTGATGTACTGATGGGCAGCGCCCAATGGGCGCATTATGCCCTGACCGGTGACGAAACCGGTGTGAACCACGATCACGTCCTCGCATGGTTGCGGGCACACCCGGAACAGATGAAGCAATATCTGGACGGCGTGGAAGAGATCAAACAGGGGCCCGGTCCGATCAGCCGCGAAGGCGTGTTGCGGTTTGCCGCAATGATCGCCTCGGGCCTGCCGGACCTGCGCCGGCACGTCACCAATGCCCTGACCGATGGTCCACGCGAAGAGCAGCTGCGCATGGCCTGGCAGCATCTGAACAGTTTCGCGCAGGGCGAACTGGAACGGTCCAGAGCCCATCTGCGGGTGATCGAAGACGAGTCGAGCCCCGCAGCCGGGAATACCGACGAAAACGACAAGACGCTAGCGGAGCTGCGCGCGCTCGTCACCCAAAAGACCTCCGATATTGTCGGTGACATGGACGAGGTCCTCGCCAATCTGCGCGGCGTCATGGACGACACGGTGGCCGAGGCCGTATCGGCCGTGGTTCGGGGTCCGAACGGCGCTTCGCCCCTGTTGGCCAAGGGGGGTGAGACCGAGCTGAACTTCACCCCGCTGCGGGACCGCATGCGCGAGCTTGTGCAGGGGGCCACGCAGGTGGTGCGCCAAAGAATGCTCAGCGAGCTTTATGCGATCGATATGCAAAGCAACGCCGCCCTGCGCGCTCTGCCCGGCTGGCAGGACCCTGCGGACAACCGGATGAACACCAGCGCCGTGCGTTGGTTCCGCCCCGACACCACGGCGCTGACACGCGGGATCACCGTGGAATTGCGGGTCAACTGGTTGTCGCGTCTGATTTCGCGGAAAAGCGTGGTGGCCCGTGCCGAACGCATGATCGTCCAGGAATTCGAGATGATTGGCGACGATCTGGTCGACACCGCACGCGGAGATCTGATGGAACGTCTGACCACAGTTCTGGACCATTATCTGGCTTTGTTGGCCGGACATCTTGAACACCGGAGCGGAAGCGGTGAAACCAACGCAAAAGCCGAAGCGCAATCGGCCTATGACCAGGCGCAGCGGATTGCTGACGAACTGGGTGCCGTATATGCGGCGGATTATGTGGACAAGAGATTAACAGAGGCTGCGGAATGATTGAATTTCCCGGAACCGAACAGGAAGTGAGACAACTCGAGCGCTTCCTGACCGCAACCGAAAACCTGCCCGCCGACGCGGCGCTGGACGAGATGCGCGACCGCGCACTGGCCCATGCCGAGCGGCTGTCCAATGCGGTCAATATCGGTTTCGCCGGGGAATTCGGCGCCGGGAAGTCAAGCCTTGCCAATATGCTGGCAGGCGCGGACATTCTGCCCACGGGGCCACAGCACCTCAAACTGCCTCTGGTCATCGTCGCCTATGCCGAGACACCGGAAACGACGGTGGGCTGGTGGGGCAAGGAACCCAAAGTGTATTCCGGCATTGCACTGGAAAAGGCGGCAGGCGACAATCCTGACTTCATCTCGGTCGGATTGAACACCCCTGCCCTGAAAGAAATCTCGCTGTTCGACCTGCCGGGTTCGGGCGCGCTGGACGATACCTACAAACCCACGCTGGACCTGCTGAAATTTGTCGACTGCGCGATCTGGTGCACAAACGGAACCAACGCATGGCGCGAGACCGAGCGTCATCTGTGGACGCAGGTCCCGGCCGAATTGCGCGCCAACAGCCTGCTGGCCGTCACCCACACGGACCTGCCGCCGGTCCGTGACGCGCTGGACCGCGTCCTGAGCCGGCTGAACAAGGAAAAAGGCGATTTGTTCCGCGCCGTCGTGCCGATTGGCACACCGGTTGCCGTCCGCGCCATGGCCCAGGAGCCAGAACCGGATTTTGCACTGTGGGAGACCTGCGGTGGTCAGGATCTGGCCGAACAGGTGCTGAACATTGCGTCGAACCGCCGTCAAAGCGACCTCGACGCTGCGCGGGCCGATCTGAAACAGGATTTCCTGCCTTTCATGGAAACGCTGGATTTGCCCCCGGTCGAGCCGTCTCAGACAGATTTGCCGTCGATGCAGGCGACGCTGGAAGGCGCGCTGCCGCCGCTGGAAAACCCAATTCTCGAAGACTGGCTGGCCGCGATTGCAAGCATCTACGAAGACCTTCGCGAATCTTCCGACATCGAGCCTGCGGCGTTCCTGCATGCGTGTCAGGAGATCGTCGAAGACTTTGCCGAGCGGCTGGAACAGGGCGACGAAATCGATCCTCAGGCAGACTGGATTCCCGGTGAGTTCGAAAAAGCCACGGACCTGCTGTTGCTCTTGCAATTCGAAAGCGGCGAAGCCCCGTTGAAGGACGCAATCAGCATCCTTGCGCAGCTCAGCGACAACCTCGCCTGGGCCGGTAGCCGGGTGGATTCGATCCGGGCCAAAACCGGAACCTGAATACTTCTCGTTAAAATTGAGTCCCCGGATCGCGATTCGATATGCCCAGAATCGAGTCGCTATTGTTTCGAATCCGTTGACCAAGCGGGTGGAATTGGCCGTTCAGTGCGCAAATTTCAGACCCGAAAAATCTATATGTTGTCACTCAAGCACACCACGCCCCTATATATAGATATTCGACAAATAGGGTCCTTAGTGAAGCCATCAGGCGGCCCCAATAAAGTCAAATTTGAACCGTCTAACCGTCTGCAAGTGTCCTGCGGTTGTGTTTGGTTGTGAGTTCGCGGGCGATCGGCCCAGTTAGAAAAACCGCAAAACGATCAGAACGGGCGGAAAGAAATGAGCCACAACCAGGCTGTCGGTGCAACGCACGACGAACCGAAAATTGAAGGACTTCAACCCGGCGCCAAGCTGCTGCGCGGTCAGTATGAAATCCTGCGCTTTCTCAGCAATGGCGGGTTCGGGATTACCTATCTGGCCCGCGACAGCCTTGAGCGTGACGTTGTAATCAAGGAATGCTATCCAAGCGCGTTGTGCCACCGCAACGGCGACATGGTCGAACCGGCCGATCCGGCCCACAAGGCCGATTTGCGCGCCATCATCGATCTGTTCATCCAGGAAGCCCGCAACCACGCCCGGCTGGTGCATCCGAACATCGTCGACGTTCATCAGGTGTTCGAGGACAACGACACCGCCTATATTGCGATGGATTTCATCAAGGGCTGCGACCTGCTGGACTATGTCGAGGACTCCAATACCGACGCAGGTCCTGACTTTATCGTTCAGGTCACGGAAAAGATGCTGTCGGCGGTGTCGTTCATCCACCAGAGCGGCATGTTGCATCGCGACATTTCCCCCGACAACATCTTGATCGACGAAAATGGCGAACCGGTACTGATCGACTTTGGCGCCGCGCGGGAACAGGCGGCAAACCAGTCGGCAGCGCTGTTGACGCTGCGCGTGATCAAGGACGGCTACTCGCCACATGAATTCTACGTCCGTGGTTCGGAACAGGGCCCAAGCAGCGATCTGTATGTGCTGGCGGCCACCTTGTACCACGCCATCAGCGGCGAACGTCCGATCGACGGGCAAACCCGCCTAAACGCCTTCAACAACGGTCAGAACGATCCCTATGCCCCGCTGGCCGGGCGTTTCCAAGGATATCCCAAGGGTTTCCTTGAGGCGATCGACAAGGCGATGGAGGTGCACGCCACCGACCGGCTGCAATCCGCGCTGGACTGGCTGCGCATGTTCCGCGGCCCCGGCGTCATGTTCGACACGTTCGAACACCGCCCGGTTTCGGTGATCGTCGCCATGGACCGCAAGGATGAAGAGGCTGAAAAAGCCCGCATCAAGGCCGAAAGCGAAAATGCCGAAGCGGTGGTGACCGCTCTGCTGGCCGGGAATGCAGATCTCGCTTTGGGCAATGAAGACAAGAACGAGGATGAACTGGCCAAGTTCACACCCAAGGAAGACGCCCCTGTCGCAGTCGATACCGTGGTCAAAAGCGGATCAGGCGGCAGCGGCAAGATGGTTGCCGGTGTCGCGGTCGTTGTGGCCGGTCTGGCCGCTGGCGGGTTTTTCCTGATGTCCGGCGACGATACGATTCCCGAACAGGACAGCGCCACCCTGACCGCCCCGGAAGCGGCCAGTGAAACGGTTGCGGCCGAGCCGCGCGAGGAACCTGTCACTCAGACCACCGAAATTGCAAGCGCGCCCGAAGCAGCCGACCCTATACCGGTGCCAGCAGAACCTACGCCAGAGCCTGTCGAGCAGACACAGGCCCAGCCGGCTGTCGAAAAAGAGGTTGAAACCCAGACAGCCGAAACCACACCCAGCGAACCTGCCCCTGCCGCCCCGGTTAATCTGGCGGAAACGCAGGTTGCCTTCTCGCACTGGGATGTCGAAATTCCGTTCCAGACGTCCAAGCGCCGGGCATCGACCGGCAGCACCATCGCCGTTACAGGTATTGACCCGGCCCGGGACATGTCGGTCATAGGCGAGTGGATTCAGCGCGGCGCGGCGATCTACACCTTGAACGGCAAGCCGGTACGCGAGGATGCAAGTTTTGCTGCGCAGGTGCTGGACGATCTTGCAGTAGACCCGGACGGCTATACCCGTGTGACCGCGCGCTATCGCCCCCTTGGCAAGACCCGCGCCCAGAACGGGCTGCTCGCCCTGCCGGCCATTCGTATGGTCGGCCTGCAAAACGGGTATGGGTTCACCGTGCGCAATGCGGACGGTCAGGGCTGGACCTCGGTGGTGACCAATTTGCCCGCTGGCGCGGCGACCGGCGGCCTTCAGAAGGGCGATGTGCTGGTGTCGGAATCCCAGACCGGCATGACCATCGACGGGTCGGAAAGCCTGGACGCAATGTTGGATAAGCTTGTGTCCGACAACTTGCCTGAGGCCCGTTTGACCGTTCGGCGCAACGGCGCCGAGACGGATGCAGTCATGCCCCTAGCGCAGGAGTAATTGGACCGGTTCGGAATGTAATTCGCCAGTGTGTGTTTGCTGAGGGCGTCGCGGGCAATCCCGCCGCTCTGACGGGAACCGGCCCGTCGCGGAATGTAAAAGTGATTTGGTTACAAGATCATAAGTACCGTTGCGCCCAAGCGCGCAGAGGTGAGTAGCAGCCCCACGGGACGTCGTTCTGTGCAAAGAAACAAAGGTGTCGACACCATGTTCAAATACAAAAGCCCTCTCAGCCGGCTTCTCGAAGGTGCCGGCAAAGCCAAAGAGACCGAAGCCGAAATCGAAGAAACCGCCGCGCCCGAAACGGATGCGGCCCAGCCGATCGCGGATTTCAACGCACTGCGTCAGGCGCTTGCCGGCGGCAACATGTCTTCTGAAAGCTATGAAGAAAGTGACGAGCTGCTTCCGGAACAGGATATGCCCGAATTCGCCGAGGCCGAGGACCAGCCCGCAGAAAATTTGGCAGATGATGAGGTGATTGTCACCGAAGTCACCGACGCGGAACCCGAAGCCACCACTTCCGCGGATGAACCTGAAGAAGCCGAGCCCGAAGCGGTCGTGACGTTGCATGTGGCAACGGACGAGGAGGAAGAGCAGCCGGAGGAAGCCGCCGCCGCCGAAACCGTGGAAGAAGACCCGGTTGTCGAGGTTGTCGTAGAAACGCCCGAAGCCCCTCAACCTGTCCCGGTGGCCGAAGTCAGGACCGAGCCTGAAGCCCAACCCGCGCCTGCCCCCGCGACCGACCGGCGCAGCCGCGTAAAAACAACTTTCCTTGGCTTTGAACGGGCGGACACGCATGTTCAGGACCTGATCGAAACGGCCGAGCCCGTGGCCAATACCGAAACCGCGAAAGAGACCTTCCCGGTGGGATGGCTGGTTGTAACCGGCGGGCCGGGACGCGGCGCCTGCATCACATTGACCGAAGGTCTGATGCAGATCGGTCGCAACGACGATCAGGCCATTCAGCTGGACTTTGGCGACACCGGCATTTCCCGCAGCAATCATGCTGTCATCGCCTATGATCCCGAAGATCGTAAGTGCTACCTGGGGCATGGCGGCAAGGCCAACCTGGTGCGCCTGAACGGCAAGCCCGTGCTCAGCACCGTACCGCTGGCCAGCGGCGATCTTATCCGCATCAGCGAAACCTCGATCCGTTTTGCCGCATTCTGCGATGACGGCTTTGACTGGCGGGATTCCTGATTGATGCTGGCGACTCCGGCATATGACATTGCGCTGATCCTGGAAAAGGGCCAGCGCGACACGCAGGAAGACGCGGTTGCGGCGCGCATGTTTGACGCGGCGAATGCCGGCTACGTCGTCATCGCTGACGGCATGGGCGGCCACGCCGCAGGCGAAGTGGCATCCGATCTGGTGATCAGGGCCTGGCGCAGCGCGCTGGACGCTGAACTTGAGGCAGAGGACCCGTCCCGGACCACACTGATTGATGCTTTGCCGCTGGCCGCCATGCAGGCCAACGCATTCATCGCCAACCATACCGAGGAACAGGGACCCGGTTTCCATATGGGCTCGACCCTGTTGGGTGTCCTGCTCATGGGACATCGCCTCTACTGGATCTCGATCGGCGACAGCCCTTTGTACCTGTTTCGCAACGGCGAATTGCGTCAGATCAACGAAGACCATTCCATGGCTCCGGTGATTGACGCGCAGGTGGCGCAAGGCAGCCTGACGCAGGCTCAGGCGCTGGCGCATCCGGACCGCAACCAGCTGACATCGGTGATCATGGGTGCCGCCATCCCCAAGGTGGATTGCCCGGAAGACCCGGTGGAACTGGTGCCCTCGGACATTCTGCTGATCGGCAGCGACGGGCTGCAATACCTCAGCGATGCGGAAATCGAGTCGATCCTGCGGGCGAATTCCCAGTCGCTGGCTCAGGACATTGCCGACGCGTTGTTACAGGCGCTGCAGGCCAAGGACGACCCTGATCAGGATAATGCCTCGATCGGCGTCGTGAAACTAACAAGAAACTAACCAAGGCAAAGCTACAGGACCCATGAGACCCCATCTGATCATATCCAGCCTGGCACTTGCTGCCGCGGCCGGAGCCGCCTCTGCGCAAGAGGCGTGCTCGACCTACGAAATTCAGCGCGGCGACAGCCTTCGTGAGCTGACCATCGAAGTGTATTCGACCGAAGACTTTCGCATCATCTTCGATGCCAACCGCGATGTGATCGGCAACAACCCGAACATCATAAGGGTGGGTGACGTACTGACCCTGCCCTGTCTGGAAGATATCGGCCGTGCGCCATCCGCTCCGCAGACCGAAGCCGAAGCGATGGCGGCCGAAATGGCCTCGGAACTGGTCAAGGCTGCCGAGGATCGGGCAGCCAAAGCCATCGCCAAGGCCGAAGCGCGCGTGGCCGAAGCTGAGGCCGAGGCCAAGAAGGCCAGCGAGGACGCGGTGATCGCCGCCAAAGCGGCGGCCAAGGAAGAGATCGAGGCGGCCCGCGCCGAAGCGGCGGCACTGATCCGCAATGCAGACGCTGGCGAGCGGCCGGAAATCCGTGACCGTCAGCTGCTGTTGATTACCGGCGGCAACTACGCGCCGTTCACCGACGAGGCCCTGCCCAACCGTGGCCTCTACACCAATCTGGTCGAAACCGCGATGTTGCGCGCGGCACCCGAGCAGGCCTATAAAATCCAGTTCGTCAACGACTGGTCCTCGCATCTGGATCTGTTGATGCCGACGCTGGCCTTTGACGCGACCTTCCCCTGGTCGCGCCCGAATTGCGAAGAGGCCGCCGCGCTGTCGGAAAAGGACCGCGCCCGCTGTGAAACCTACAACTTCTCGAACCCGTTCTACGAAGTTGTGGATACGTTCTTTGCCCGCGAAGGGTCCGGTTACGAACAGACGCTGACCTATGCCGATTTTGCCGGAACGACCATCTGCCGCCCCGAAGGCTGGTCGCTGTCGCACATGGACGCCGTAGGTCTGTACGAACCGGCGATCTCGCTTGTGCGCCCGGTTTCGCCGGATGACTGCTTTCACGCGCTGATGGATGGCACGGCCGATATCGTTGCGGTCGAGGCGCATCTGGCTGTCGAGGCAATCGCGCGGCTGGGTTACGAGCACCGCATCATCGAAAACCCCAACCTGGCGGCGATCAAGTCGCTTAACGTTATGACCCACAAAGATAATCCGGATGGGGAAGCGATCCTTGAGACGCTCAACCAGGGTCTGGCGATCATGCAACAATCCGGCGAATGGCGTGACATCGTGTCGACCGCCCTGCGTCACCAAATGGAAAATGGCTAAGGCCCCGATAGGCCTGACAACAAAAAAGTCTGGAGGAAGTGGACATGTTGAATTCTAACCTGAAGAAAGTCGTGCTGTCGGCCACCGCCGTCACCGCCCTGAGCGCCGGAGCCGCGGCCGCGCAGGAAGCCTGTACCAACTATACCGTGGAAGACGGTGACACGATGGCGACCATCGCCATCGCGGCCTATGGCACCTCGAACTATCAGCCGATCTTCAACGCGAACCGCAACGTCATCACCAACCCGAACGCGCTGGAGCCGGGTCTGGTTCTGGCCCTGCCCTGTGAGGATGGCAGCCTGCCGAACGGCCAGTCCGCTCAGGAAATCATCGCCGCGGAAGAGGCCCGTGCCGCCAGCGTCAAACGCTCCAGCGTCTATCAGCCGCCGATCAAGCTGGTCACCGGCAACGGCTGGGCTCCCTTCGCCGATGAATCACTGAACGGCGGCGGCGCGATCACCCGTCTGGGCACCACCGCGCTGCAGCGTGGCGGTAACGCTCGCGACTATTCGGTCAGCTTCGTGGACGACTGGAACTCGCACCTTGAAACTCTGCTGCCGCTGGGCGCGTTTGACGTGTCGATGGCGTGGAACATGCCGGACTGCACCAACCGTACCTATGAATGGTCGTGGGAAACCGAAGTACGCTGCACCCAGTTCGACGCCTCCGTTCCGGTTTATGACATCGTGGTCGGCTTCTACACCATCCCGGAAAGCGACTATGCCGGTGCCACCACGTTTGAGCAGCTGAAAGGCGCCACCATCTGCCGTATGGACGGCTGGTTCATCCACGATCTGGAGCAGGAAGGCCTGCACAACGGCGACACCATGACCCTGATGCAGCCGATCACCGCGCGTGAATGCCTGGATGCGGTTCTGACCGGTACCGCCGATGTTGCAACCTTCGAAGTTCAGCTATTCTCGGACACCATGGTTGAAATGGGTCTGAACCAGAACGACCTGGTCGAGAACCCGTTCGTGACCTCGCTGTCCTCGCTGCGCTTCATCAGCCACCGCAGCAACCCGTTCGGCAAGCAGTATCTGGCGATGCTGAACAAGGGCCTGAACGAGATGCGGGAATCCGGCGAATGGTACGCGATCGTTTCGGACACTCTGCGCGAGCACAACGAGAAACTGATGGCAGCGTCGAACTGATCCCTCGGTTCAATTAAGCGCTCTGGGGCCGGTCTTAGGACCGGCCTTTTTTGGTCAGCTGCACATTTGGCCAATGACCTGATACCGGAAGCAAACACTCCGATTCCATCCTGCCTAAGCCATCCGATTGCGTGCGGTTTGCACCGGATCAGGCCCGGATTTTTCGTTCTTCGCGGCATATTCCGCACGCACTACGGGAAACCCCTAATACCATGACCGGATAAACTTGCTAACGTGAAGGTAACAGCACCGGTGAGGCGTCTGCCTCGCCACTCACTCAAAAAGGGCCGACTTTGGGGGTCGGCCCTTTTTCTGTTTAACTCACTGATTTTCAACCGAATAAGCCACACATGGCGGTGTGGCTCACGGGGATCAGCCGATGATCGCGTTCAGGGTCGCGCTTGGACGCATGACAGCGGCCGTCTTGACCGGATCAGTGTGATAATAACCGCCCAGGTCCGCCGCCGCGCCCTGTGCTGCAGCCAGTTCGCTCAGAATCTGTTCTTCCTTGGCAGCCAGCTCAGCGGCAACCGGAGCAAACTCGGCCGCGAGGTCCGCATCATCAGATTGCGCAGCCAGCGCATCGGCCCAATACCGGGCGAACCAGTAGTGGCTGTCGCGGTTGTCCGGCTGTCCGACTTTGCGGCTGGGCGACTTGTTGTTGTCCAGAATGCCCTGCGTTGCGGCTTCGGCCGCGGCACCCAAAACGCCAGCTTTGTCGTTGCCCTTGCTGTCGGCCAGGAAATTCAGCGATTCCCCCAATGCGCAGAACTCACCCATCGAGTCCCAGCGCAGGTGGTTTTCCTCAACCAGCTGCTGGACATGCTTCGGGGCCGAACCCCCTGCCCCGGTCTCGAACAACCCGCCGCCGTTCATCAGCTTGACGATTGACAGCATCTTGGCCGAGGTACCCAGTTCGAGGATCGGGAACAGGTCAGTCAGGTAGTCGCGCAACACGTTGCCGGTGATGGCGATGCTGTCCTTACCCGCGGTGATGGTTTCCAGCGACTGGCGGGTTGCCTCACGCGGGGCCATGATCAGGAACTTGTCGGCCACGCCAGCGGCCTGAAGCGCCGGTTTGACGTATTTGATCAGTTCCTCGTCATGGGCGCGGTTTGCGTCCAGCCAGAAGATCGCCTCGGAACCGGTCAGACGCTGACGGTCCATCGCCAGTTGAATCCAGTTCTCGATCGGGGCTTTCTTGACCGTGCAGGATCGCCAGATATCACCCTGTTCAACATCATGCGAGTGCAGCGTTTCGCCATTGGCCAGAACGATGCGAATAGTGCCGTCGGCAGGTGCCTGGAACGTGGTCGGGTGCGAGCCGTATTCTTCGGCCTTCTGCGCCATCAGACCAACATTCGCCACGGCACCGGCGGTGGCGGGGTTCAGCGCGCCATTGGCTTTGAAGAACTTGATGGTCTCGTCATACACCGGCGCATAGCAGCGGTCGGGGATCACGCAGTTGGTGTCGCCCTTCGCCCCGGTTTCATCCCAGCCTTTACCACCCGCACGGATCACGGCGGGCATTGAGGCGTCGATGATCACATCCGACGGCACATGCAGGTTGGTGATACCGCGATCCGAGTCGACCATGTACATCGACGGGCGGTCGCCCTTGATCGCGTCGATGGCGGCCATGATGTCAGCATTGCCCTGAACACGTTCCAGCAGATCGCCCAGACCCGAGTTCGGGTTCACGCCCAACTCATCCAGCTCGGCGCCGAATTTCTCGAACACCGGGGCCAGCCATGCCTTGACCGCATAGCCAAAGATGATCGGGTCGCTGACCTTCATCATCGTCGCCTTCATGTGCAGCGAGAACATGGTGCCGTCTTGTTTGGTGTCCTCTATAGCGTCGGCCAGGAAGGACGACAGCGCCTTGACCGACATGAACGTCGCATCTGCCACGGTGCCTTCCGCCAGCGGCCAGCTGTTTTTCAGAACGGTCACGCTGCCGTCTTTGCCTACAAACTCGATCCTGGCATCACCGGCCTGCGCGGCCGTGATGGTGGCCGATTTCTCATTGGCGTAGAAATCGTTGCCGGGCATGGACGACACTTTGGTTTTGCTGTCCGAAACCCATTCCCCCATCGAATGCGGGTTTTTCTGGGCATAGTTCTTGACCGCGCGCGCCGCCCGGCGGTCGCTGTTGCCTTCGCGCAGAACCGGGTTTACTGCCGAACCTTTGATGGCGTCGTAACGGGAACGGATCGCCTTTTCCGCGTCATTCGAGGGTTCCTCGGGGTAGTTCGGAATGTCGTAGCCCTGCGACTGCAACTCTTCGATGGCCGCCGCCAATTGCGGAACCGAGGCCGAGATGTTGGGAAGTTTGATTACATTGGCATCGGGTGTTTTTACCAGTTCACCCAGCGCCGCCAGATCGTCGGTAATGCGCTGATCGTCTGTCAGGTTCTCCGGAAAGGTCGCCAGAATACGACCTGCAAGCGAAATATCCCTGGTGCCAACACTGACACCCGCCGCCGAGGCGAATTTGCGAATGATGGGCAGGAACGAGGCGCTGGCCAGTTCGGGCGCTTCGTCTACAATGGTATACAATATGTCGAAGTTCGATTTATCTGCCATATTCTTTTACCTTTTTTAAGCCTTTCGGGGCGTGCGATCCAAGAGTGTGCCACATTCGCGTGGCGGGGGCGGGGCGCGAGTATCCTACCGCGCCGACGGTGACTCTGTTTTGACAGGGCCTCCCTTAAATGAGGTTCGGCCCGGGATCAATCGTCTAAAGGGGGCGCAAATTGACACGGGTTGCGGATTATTGGTGGAGACAAACCAATTGAGAACTACCCGTACCCATCTGTTACCTACGATCTATTGTGCTGAGTTTCTCCCGCGCGGTCCCAATACCGAGAAGGCGCTCGTGTCCTCAAGGTGATCAAGGTAGCGAACAATCACTGCGTCCAAATGTTCGGCGGAGCCAGCCTGAGCTTCGGCTGATACCGGCACATCAGCTTTCCGGATTATGCACAACACAACCGAACGACCGCGTCGGCCCGTGTCCTGAAGAAATGCGTCAATCTCCGTTTTTGCGAGATCAGTTCTTCCAAGTACCGCATATGTATATGAACGTTTTATCCATTCGTTATTCTGGCTCAAGGTGACCCAGTTCCACGACTGTTCGCTCCATCTTTCGACAAAGTTCTTTCGGGCCCAGTATAGCTGCTCGACCCAATCTGCGTATTTTCTTACATATTCGATACCTTTTTTCTCGTCGCCGATCTTCAGATGAATTAAAGCCGGGATAAACAACTCCGCACTCGATCCAGGTCGCAACCTTGCATAGTTTGACCCCGCCTCAAGGGCGCTTTCGTGGTCTCCGGTGTTATTCAAATCGATGATCAGACGCATAAAATACACCCAACTTTGCTCGGGCCAGCGCTGTTCGGCCTGCGTCAGAAAAATTATAACCTCATCATCGCCGCGCTGTTCATGAATAGTATTGACCAGTGTCATACCGGCATCTTCGTACCCCGGATCAATCTTCAGAACCCGTTCCAAGCCCGCAGTGGCGGCAGGAACGTTGCCCTGGCGCCTGTCAAATTTTGCCTTGTTATACAACGCATAGGTACTGTCAGGGTCGATCAGCAGGACCTTCGCATAGTCAGCTTCCGCGGCCTCAGTATTCCCGATTGCGTCCTGAGCGAACGCGCGCCTCAATATCGAATTTGGGTCGTTTGGATGCAATTCCAACGCACTGGTATAGTCTGAGATCGCTTCGTCATATCTTTTGCCGCAATAGTTGGCCCAGGCACGCGCCCTCAGAAGCCCGTTTCGTTGCTCAGTGCTGATCTCCTCAGCCTCCAACAACGTCGTGCAAGCGGCAACAACTTTGGTGGCACCTCCCTTGTTGCCCAAACATGCCTCGGCCAGTTCGGTGTAATTCGTCGCGGATTTCGACGGGGAATTGAACGACAGCAGCAGCGCTGCAATTACAACAAAAAGGGCAGCAAGGCGTATATGCATCAAGGCTCCTTCTGATTTGGGGCACTCATCTTAAGGTGGTGTCGCACGGCCTGTACACAAGGGACCCGCACCCGCAACTATCTGATAGTGAGGCAAAAATACTACATGAGATTCGCGGTACGGGTTCACACGCCCCAGGTGTCGCTTAGCCTGTAACCTTCCGGCCACGGATCATCCGGGTCCAGCAAGTGTTGGTGCGTGCCGGTGATCCAGCCGCGACCGCTGATCTCGGGGATGATAGCGGCCCGGTCTCCGACATGGATTTCCTCAACGATCCGAACAGTGAAACGGGACCCGATGATCGAGACCGCTTCTAATGTCTGCCCGACATTCATCTGCCCCTTCGCAGCCATCAACGCCATGCGCGCGGAAACCGCCGTTCCGGTTGGCGACCGATCAACCTTGCCCGGCTGGATGGCGACAGCAGATTTGCCTGTCAGGCCAGTCCCGGTATTCTGGAGAGGTCCGCAAAAAGCGCAGAAAGAGATGTGGTTCCAGTCCGGGTTTTCGGGGTGCGTAAAGCCCAGTTGTTCATTGGCCGCATTCGTGATCGTAACCCCAAGGCCCGCGATATCGCGGGCCTCGTCCCGGTCGATGCTCAACCCCAGCGCCGTGGCGTCGACAACCACGAAACTGTCACCGCCATAAGCTGTGTCGACAGTCAGAGTGCCGATCCCGGGAACCTCAAGCGGTACCGATATCTGATCGGCAAAGCTGGGCAGGTTCTGCACGTGGATACGCACCGCTTTGCCGTTCCGGCAGTCGGCACGCACGTGCACGAGGCCCCCGGGCGCCTCCAGCGTCATCCGGGTTTCCGGTTCCTGCATCGGGATGATCCCGCTGTCCAGAAGAACGGTCGAGACACAAATCGCGTTCGACCCGGACATGGGCGGCGTGTCCTCGGGCTCCATGATGATAAACGCCGCGTCGGCCTCGGGGTGCTTGGGCGGGACCAGCAGATTGACATGGCGAAACACACCGCCGCGCGGCTCATTCAACACGAAATTGCGCAACGTCTGGTCCTGCGCCACGTAAGAACGCTGATCCCAGATTGTGGCCCCCGGGGGCGGCTGAACGCCGCCAACGATCACATCCCCCACTTCGCCTTCTGCATGGGCCGAGATGATGTGGATGGTTTTGGTGCTGCGCATGGCTCCTCCTCAGAACCGGGTCGGAGAATACGGGGTCAGGGGCACCGGGGAGGGTTGGCTGTCAATCAGCGCCCCGACCAGTTCGGCCGTTCCGGCGGATTGGGTCAGACCCAAATGGCCATGACCAAAGGCGTATATGACCGCGGGTGCGTTTGGTGAGGGTCCGATTACAGGGATACTGTCCGGCAGGGACGGGCGATACCCCATCCATTGCGTGCCGCCTTCGGTTCGAAGACCCGGCATGAATTGTGCGGCCTTCTTCAGCAGGGTTTCGGCGCGCTTGAAGTTTGGCGGCAGGTGTAATCCACCCAGTTCGACCGCGCCGCCGACGCGGACGCCGCCATTGATCCGGCTGGCGACAAAGCCGTGGGCCGAAAATGTCAGATGCACGCGCAGGTCAAATGCGCCTTCCGGCAGGGTCGTGTTATAGCCGCGTTCCGTTTCAAGCGGGATGTGGTCGCCCAAGGTGCGGGCCAGATGGTGTGACCATGCGCCGGCGCAGACCACAACGCGCGATGCGTCGATCAGACCATCCGAAATGGCGACCCCGACCCCGTTTTCCCCGGGCGTCAGAGCTCGGATTTCCCGCGTTTCGATCCGGCCGCCGCGCGTTCGGAATACCTGTGCCAGATGTTCGACCCATGTCTTCGGGTCGATCGTATTCAACCAGTTCGGCGTAAAACCTGCATGGGTAAATCGGGGGCTCAGACCGGGTTGCCGTTCTGCTATGGCCTCACGACTTTCCAACAGATCGAAAGCGATCCCATGCGCGCGGCGCAGGTCCCATGCGGGCAGGCTGGCGCGGAATTCGGCCTCGCCTTCATAAAGCTGCAACTGCCCGTCGCGCTGCATCAGGGGTTCGCCGTCAACATGGTCGATCAATCGGTCCAGCGCGGAGCTGGACAGATCCATCAGGCTGGCCTGCGCCGTCAGCAGGTCCCGGTAACGGGCCGGGCGGCTGGCGCGCCAGAAGCGGAACATCCAGGGGGCGATTTTCAACGCATAGGCTGGTGGAATTGAAAGCGGACCCAACGGGTCCAGCAGCCATTTCGGTGCCTTGTGCATTATTCCGGGGGTCGCCAGAGGTTCAACCTCGGGGAAAGCAAAGGCCCCGGCATTTCCGGCCGAGGTCTGCGCGGCGACACCTTCGCGATCCAGAACCAGAACCGAATGCCCGCGCCGCTGCAATTCCAGTGCGGTTGTGATGCCGATCACCCCGGCCCCGATCACCACAACCTGTCGGGTCATAACTCGATTCCGCTCCGGAACGGGTCGCCATCTGCAAATATCAGGCGGGACTCGGCCATGATATGAGCCTGTCCGGTGATCGACGGAATGATGCCGCCGTTCGAACCCGGCTGATAGGACAAGCGATATGTGCTGCCGATGACGCTCTGTTGGACGATTTCCTCACCGGGGGCCAGCGTTCCGTCGGCGGCCAGACAGGCCAGCCGCGCGGAACTTCCGGTGCCACAGGGCGAGCGGTCATAAGTGTCATCCGGACACAGAACAAAGTTTCGGCTGTGAACGTCCGGATCGTCAGAGTCGCCCTGAAAGACCACATGATCAATCGGCTCGCCTTTTTCGCCACCAATACCCTGCGCGATCGACGTCCTGCGGATCGCAATCGTCATATCCGTCAACTGCCGGATATTGCCGGGATCAACGGGGATCGGGCTGGGATCGACGATAAAGAACCAGTTGCCGCCATAGGCTACGTCCCCGGACACCGGGTCATAGTCCGGAACGTCCAACGTTATGCCACGGTGGACCCGGCGGCTTTCGACATTTGTCACCGTAACCGTGTTGGCATCATGCAGTTCAACCGTCACAACACCGGCGGGCGTTTCGATCTTGTGACGACCGACAGAGATCCGCCCCAGATGGGCCAGCGTGACGGTCAGGCCGATGGTTCCGTGCCCGCACATGCCCAACACAGCATCCGCATCAAAATAGATCACGCCTGTCACGCAGGTGGGGTCTATCGGCTCGACCAGCAGAGCCCCGACCATGGCCGGTTGCCCGCGCGGCTCCAGCATGACCGAGCGGTAGAACGCCTTGTAGTCGGTCGCCAGACGGTGTGCACGCTCGTCCAGCCCACCTGAACCCAGATCCGGCGCGCCGTCGAGGATGACCCGCGTAGGCTCACCCCCGGTATGGCTGTCGATCACATGCATTCAGCGATCACTCCACCCTGTCTGGACCAGTCGGCGAACCATGAGCGGAACAGGTCATATTGCTGTTCGCAAAAGTTGCGCTGCGCGTCAGACAGTTCGTCTGTCTCATTGAAATGCAGGCGGTATTCCTGTTCTCCGTTCAACACCAGAAGATGCTTGTAGTACAGGACCAGATCTGGACCTTCGTCAAAGCTGGACAGCACATGGATTGCCTCGGTCAGTTCAAGCGCCCGCCGGCGCGCCTCGGCATTGCCCTGCGCGGCCTTTTTAGACAGCGCGGCCAGCAACAGGGCCTCACGCGGCAAAGCGGTGCCGATTCCAGTGATTGATCCGGTGGCCCCGCAATTGACAAAGCCGTGGTACACCTCGGTATCGACGCCAACCATCAGGGTGACCTGATCGTCCTGGCTGGTGATATTTTCGGCGGCATAGCGCAGATCGTCCTTGCCGCCGAATTCCTTGAAGCCGATGAGGTTGGGATGTTCGGCCCGCAAGGCAAAGAACAGCTCGGCCCGGGTCGCGAACCCGTAGTAGGGGCTGTTGTAGATGATCGCGGGAACATCCGGTGCTGCGGACAGAATCGCCTTGAAGTGGTTTTTCTGCGCAGCCGGTGAACTGCCCCGCGACAGAACCCGCGGGATGACCATCAGCCCGACGGCGCCCATCTTTTGCGCATGGGCCGCATGAGCCACCGCGGAACTGGTGTTGATGGCACCGGTGCCGACCACAACGGGCAATCCCGCGCCTATCAGTCTTTCCACGCCCTCCATCCGCTGCGCGTCAGTCAGCAGCGGCCAGTCGCCCATCGATCCGCAATAGACCACCGCGGACATGCCGGCGCTGATCATCTGCTCCCCCTTGCGTACCAACGCGTCGAAATCCGGTGCACGGTCCGGTGTGCAGGGCGTCATCAGCGCAGGCATGGTGCCGGTGAAAACATTGGTCGACATCGGTTTTATCCTTCAGAAAATTGCGTCAGAGCCGTTTGCCCCTGGCCCTCAGAATCGCCATAACGGATATTGGATACAAAATCCATAGGAATCCCGACGCAAAAAAGCGCGCCGGATCCGGGGATCGGCGCGCCTTTTATTTGATCAGGTTGTTACGATTACCTGAACCGCTGACCCGTCTCAGTATTAAACAGCATGGCGCGTTCCGGGCGAACGACGATGCCGATGCGGTCACCATGCGCGCTGCGTTGATCGTCGCGTTCCTCGACGATCAGCTTTTCGCCGTTCGGGGTCAGCAGATAGGAATAGCTTACGCCCCCCAGCGCTTCGGTCAGATCAACGGTACAGGTGTCCGCCGCGCGGTCGATCTCGATATGTTCGGGTCGGATGCCAAGGGTCACCCTGGTCGTTCCCGCAGGCACGGTTGCGGTCATCGAAAGGGGGCCGCTGAGCGCCGGGTGCGTCACCTGACCATCCACGAAATCGCATTCAAGAAAGTTCATTGCAGGTGAGCCGATAAATCCGGCCACAAACCGGTTGTCCGGATTGCGATACAGCTCCATCGGGGCGCCGACCTGTTCGATACGCCCATCGCGCAGCACGACGATCTTGTCCGCCATGGTCATCGCTTCGACCTGATCGTGGGTCACGTAGATCATGGTCGCGCCGATCTCATTGTGCAGCCGCGCGATCTCGACCCGCATCTCGACACGCAGTTCGGCATCCAGGTTGGACAAAGGTTCGTCAAACAAGAACACCTCGGGCCCGCGCACGATGGCGCGTCCGATGGCCACGCGCTGGCGCTGACCGCCCGACAGGGCCTTTGGCTTGCGCTTGAGGTACTGATCCAGTTTCAGGATGTTCGACGCTTCCTGCACTTTCTCTTCGATCTCGGACTTCGCGACCCCGTTCATACGCAGACCAAAGCCCATGTTTTCGGCAACCGTCATATGCGGGTACAGAGCGTAGGTTTGAAACACCATTGCGACGCCACGCTTGGCCGGGTCCATATGGGTCACCTCTCGCGCCCCGATGTGGATTTGACCTTCCGAGGTTTCTTCCAGCCCGGCAATCATCCTGAGCAGAGTGGACTTGCCGCAGCCCGAAGGCCCGACAAACACACAGAATTCCCCATCCTCGATCTGCAGATCAATGCCGTGAATGACCTGAGTCTGACCGTATCGCTTGATTGCGTGATTCAGAGTGACACCCGTCATGTTGCTTGCATCCTGTCATTGTGTGCGTTTGGGCGGCTCTCGGGGAACCGCCAGGCCTGTGCTTCGGTTCCGATCTGTCCGGCCACGCGGCGAACACGGGGAACCCAAGTTTCCAGTTGGTCGAGATTCATGCGCTCGGTCGATCCGGTGACCGAAATCGCCCCCAGCACGCGCCCGCCCGATGTCAGGATCGGACAGGCAATACAGATGATGCCCGGCTCATGCTCTTCATCATCTATGGCGTAACCCCGGTGACGCACCAGATCGAGGTCGGCGCGCAGCGCCTGTTCCGATGTCAGCGTCTTGTCGGTGAACCGGTGATAGCTTTGCTGGGAAATGGCCTTGTTCAGCGACTTGTCGTCCAGAAAGGCCATCATTGCCTTGCCGACGCCGGTACAATAGGCCGGGCCGACCTTGCCCGCCTGTGAGAACATCTCGATCGGCTGGGCTGCGTTGCGCTTGTCGATATACAGCACCTGGCTGGAATCGAGCTGCGCCAGATGCACGGTTTCGCCGGTTTCGCGGCTGAGCGCATCAAGAAAGGGGCGCGCGATCGGTGCCAGCGAGCTTTGTGTCCAGGCTGCATGAGCCAGCCGAACAAGACGCATTCCCGGCGAATAAGTCTGCCGGTCCGGATCGTAATACAGCATGCCCTGATTGGTCAGCGATTGCAGAAACCGGTACAGCGTCGCCTTGGGAAAGTCGCTGCCGTCCAGCAATTCCGCGAATCGGACCGGTCGCGCAAAGGACGCCACCTGATCCAGCACATCACATGCTTTTCCTATAGTTCCGTCACCAGACACTGGCACGTTATCTCCTCCACTTACCCCCGACCAATGGCACGAGGGTCTTGACAAGACTAACCGAGTTGATGTGTAGTTTTCAATATATAAAACTTGGTTCCATTATTTGGAACAGAAATGGAAGCTAAGGGAGGAAACCATGCATTCCATCTTCAAGCGCACAACGGCCGCGCTGGCCATGAGCGTTGCATTTGCCGCTCCGGCTGCGGCCGAGCTGACCGGCGAGTTGCGAATCTTCCTCGATACATCGAACCCGGCGCCCCGTGCGACGATGGAGGCGATGATCGACCGGTTCGCGCAACAGCACCCCGGGCTGGAAATTGAAACCACCGTGATCGACCGCGAAGCGTACAAGACGCAGATCCGCAACTTCCTGACGGCCGACACGCCGGACGTCGCGACTTGGTACGCGGCCAACCGGATGAAACCCTATGTCGAGGCGGGCCTGTTCGAAGACGTGTCCGACCTGTGGGCCGAACCCGAGATTGCCGACAACCTGTCCTCGACCAAAGGCGCGATGACGATCGACGGCAAGCAGTGGGGCGTGCCCTATACCTACTATCAGTGGGGCGTCTACTATCGTAAGGACATCTTCGACGAGCTGGGCCTGAGCGAGCCGACCACCTGGGAAGAGGAACTGGCGAACTGCCAGAAAATCGTCGATTCGGGCCGGGCCTGCTATACCATCGGCACCAAGTTCCTTTGGACCGCCGGCGGCTGGTTCGACTATCTGAACATGCGCACCAACGGGTTCGACTTCCACCAGCAACTGGCCAATGGCGAAGTCAGCTGGGAAGACGATCGGGTCAAGCAGACCTTCGCCAACTGGAAACAGCTGATCGACATGGGCGCGTTCATCGACAACCACCAGACCTATAGCTGGCAGGAAGCGCTGCCGTTCATGGTCAATGGCGACGCGACGGCCTATCTGATGGGCAACTTTGCCGTCGCGCCGCTGCGTGATGCCGGTCTGACTGATGATCAGCTGGATTTCTACCAGTTTGTTGCCATCAACCCTGATGTCGAACTGGCCGAAGACGCGCCGACGGACACGTTCCACATTCCGGCCAACGCCTCGAACAAGGAAGCTGCACGCGCGTTCCTGCGCTTTGCAGTGTCGCCGGATCAGCAGACCGAGATCAACAACGGCGCCAACCTGGGCCAGTTGCCGGTTAACGCGCAGTCTTCTGTGGATAACGACAAGTTCCTGCAACAGGGCTTTGAAATGCTGTCGGCAAACAGCCCCGGCGGTGTTGCTCAGTTCTGGGACCGTGACGCGCCTGCGGAAATGGCCAAGGTCTCGATGGAAGGCTTCCAGGAATTCATGGTCAAGCCTGACAACGTAGATAACATCCTGGCCAAGCTGGAGCGCGCACGCGGACGCATCTACGACAACTAAAGTCAGTCTCAGGCCGGGGTTGAACTCCGGCCTGAAACATACGTTTCGCAGGGCGGGTCACTGCCCGCCGTGCCCCCTAAAACCAGAGTTTTGCCATGACCGTTGCCCTAGACGTCCCAGAACAAGAAAGCTGGTTCCACAAAAATCAGCAACGTATTGCCCCCTGGTTGTTCCTTGCGCCAGGCATCCTTTTCTTCATGGTCTACGTGATCATTCCGGTGTTCCAGTCCTTTAACCTGTCACTTTATGAATGGGACGGTTTGGGTGCTGCAGAATACGTCGGGTTCCGAAACTACGAAGACTTGTACTGGGAATGGGTCGACAGGGACGCCTTCTACGTTTCGCTGAAAAACAACCTAATCTGGCTTGTCCTGTATCTGCTGGCAATTCCTGCGGGGCTGTTCATTGCGTTGTTGCTGAACCAAACCGTGTTTGGCATCCGGCTTTATAAGTCGTTGTTTTTCTTCCCGTTCGTGATAAGCCAAGTTGTGGTCGGCCTGGTTTTCACGTGGTTTTATGACCCCACCTTCGGGCTGCTGAACCAATTCCTGGGTCTGTTCGGCGCAGGGCCCATCAACGTGCTTGGGAACGAGCATCTTGTCACCTACGGCATCATCGCCGCCGGTCTGTGGCCACAAACCGCATATTGCATGATTTTGTACCTCACGGGTCTGAACGCCGTGGACCCGGAACAGATCGAGGCCGGGCGGCTTGACGGCGCGAAAGGTTTCAGAATGCTGTGGCACGTCGTGCTGCCGCAGCTCCGCCCGGCGACGTTCATCGCCTTTGTGGTCACGATCATCGGCGCGTTGCGGTCGTTCGACCTGATCTCGGTCATGACCCAGGGCGGACCGTTCGGATCCTCCCGTGTGCTGGCCTATTACATGTTCGAGGTCGCCTTGTCTGAATACGGCTTCCGTATGGGCTATGGCGCAGCTATCGCCGTGATCCTGTTCCTGATCATGCTGTGCTTCATTACCTATTTCCTCTGGTCGATGTACCGTGAAGAGAGAGGGCATTAACTATGTTCCCGACACCTATCGAAAAGCAATCCAAGTCGGTTCAAGTTACTTATCAGGCGTTGCTGCCGGTGGCTCTGCTGCTGTGGCTCGGGCCACTGCTGGCCGTTGCTCTGTTCTCGGTCAAACCGGACGCGGATTTTGTGAACGCCAATTACTGGGGGCTCCCGTCCTCATTCGAGTTCATGCACAATTACGGGCAGGTCTTTTTCAACAGTGACATGCCCCGGTATCTGCTGAACTCGGTTCTGATCACGGTTCCAACCGTGATCGGGGCTGTGGCCCTCAGCACGATGACCGGTTTTGCGCTGGGGATTTACAAGTTCAAATCGAACCTCTGGATCTTCTTCATGTTTGTGGCCGGTAACTTTGTGCCGTTCCAGATTCTGATGGTTCCGGTGCGCGATTTGACGCTGGATCTGGGGCTATACAACACAAAGACGGGCCTTGTCCTTTTCCACATCGCCTTCCAGACCGGATTCTGTACCCTCTTCATGCGCAACTTTATCAAAGCACTTCCGTTTGCCTTGATCGAAGCTGCGCGGGTCGAGGGGATCAGTGAATGGCGCATCTTCTGGTACGTTGTGCTGCCCCTGATGAAGCCGGCTCTGGCTGCGCTCAGCGTGCTGATGTTCACCTTCATCTGGAACGACTATTTCTGGGCCGTGGTTCTGACTCAGGGTGCCGAAAGTCAGCCCGTTACCGCTGGTATCACCAGCTTTAACGCGCAATACAGGGCGGCCTATCACTTAATGAGTGCCGGCTCGATCGTTGCGGCCCTGCCGCCGGTGGCCATGTTCTTCCTCATGCAGAAACACTTCATCGCGGGCCTGACCCTCGGAGCGGTAAAATAATGATAAGAACCTGGTCGCTTCATGATGAGCGACAATCCTTAGTGCTCGCGGCCCGCCGCGAGCACTTGCCTGAGGTGGTCTATTTCGGACCCCGCCTGCCCGATCAGGAAAACACGGAAACCCTGCTTGCAGCTTACGGTCTTGACGTCACCGGCGGCATGCTGGACGCCAACCCCGAACTGTCGATCTGCCCAGAGGCGACCCGCAGTTTTCCGGGCCAGCCCGGCTTGATCATACGGGACGGTGACGGGACGCCGATCCTGCCCAAGTTCTGTTACGAGCACGAGGAAGTCGGCGACAACCATCTGGAGCTGACCTTTCGGGACGAAACACACCGGCTGACCTATCAGGCGTGGTTTTCGATCGACCCGAAGACGCATATCATCGAAGCCCGCGCGACGCTCGAAGCGGATCGCCCGGTTCTGTTGCACTGGCTGTCGGCACCGGTGTTTCCGGCCCCGCAACTGTCGGACGAACTGATCGACTTTGCCGGGCGCTGGTGTGGCGAATTCCAGATGAACACCACCCCCTGGTCGCCCGGAATCCGGTACCGGGAAAACCGCACCGGCCGCACCGGGCACGAGCATTTTCCCGGTCTGATCGTCCCTGTGCGCGGCGCGACAAATGCACAGGGGCAGGCCTATGGGTTCCACTACGGCTGGTCCGGCGGGCACAGAATGGTGGCCGAGGAATTGCCCGACGGGCGCCGCCAGATTCAGTTCGGTCAGGCTGCCCGGATGGAGCGAGAGGCCTCGACGCGGTTTGAAACCGCGCCGTTATTTGCCGTTTTCTCCGCCGATGGCATCAATGGCTGCGCCGTGGCGTTCCAGCGCCACTTGCGCGACCGCATTGTGGCCTTCCCCAAGCCCGACCGCGCCCGCCCCGTTCACTACAATTGCTGGGAAGCCGTCTATTTCAACCACAACCTGCCCGAGCTTAAGGAAATCGCGGAACGCGCCGCATCCCTCGGGGCAGAGCGGTTCGTTCTGGACGACGGCTGGTTCGGTCAACGGGACGACGATACCTCGTCTCTCAGCGACTGGGAGGTGGATACACGGAAATATCCCGATGGCCTGGACCCGCTGATCAAGCACGTCCACGCGCTGGGGATGACGTTCGGTATCTGGTTCGAACCCGAGATGATCAATCCCGACAGCAGCATCCACCGGGCCCACCCGGAATGGGCATTGGGCAGCGAGGACCAGATCCTGGGCCGCGCGCAAAAGGCGCTGAATATGGCGCTGCCCGAGGTTCGCGAGTTTCTTTATGAGCGTATGGCAGCGATCCTGTCCGCACACGACATCGACTATATCAAGTGGGATCACAACCGCGTTCTGCCAATGCCTGACGCGGCACAGACGCGCGGCTCATATGCGCTGATCGACAGGCTGCGCCAGGACTTTCCGCATGTCGAGATCGAAAGCTGCGCCAGCGGTGGCGGCCGTATCGATTTCGGTATCCTGAAACGGACCCAGCGGGTCTGGCTGAGCGACAGCAACGACGCGCTCGAACGGTTGCGGATTCAGCACAACGCCGCAATCTTCCTGCCCATGGCCGTCACCGGCAGCCATGTCGGCCCGCGCATCTGCCACACTTCGGGCCGGGTGCTGGACATCCGTTTCCGCGCCTGGGTCGCGGCGCAGCGGCACATGGGGTTCGAGATGGACCCCCGTGAGCTGAACCTGGAAGAAGAAGCCGTTTTGCGGGAAGTCACGCAATGGTGGAAAGACAACCGTGACTGGCTGTATTATGCCGACATCCTGCGGCTCGACAGCCCGGACCCCTCGGTTGTCGCCGAACAGCAACAAACCAGCGACGGTTCGCGCTTTGTGGTATTCGCGGGCAAGGTCGATACCTCGCCACAGATCGCACCCCGACCGTTGCGACTGACCCGACTTGAGGCAAACGCGCAATACCGCGTTGCATTGCGCAATACGGCCGAAGCGCCCGCGACATTGTCCCGCGGCAGTCCGGCGCTCAAACAAGGACCGATAACCGTAAGCGGCCAGTATCTGATGAGCCACGGCTTGTCTCTGCCGTGGAGCTTCCCGCAGTCGATGTGGGTAATTGAAGGCCAGAAACTATGACCAATAAACGTCGTTCACAGCACTGGTATGGCAAGCTGGACAAGGACGGATTCATCCACCGTTCGTGGATGAAGAACCAGGGTTTTCCCGATCACGCCTTCGACGGGCGTCCGATCATCGGCATCTGCAACACATGGTCCGAACTGACCCCCTGCAATTCGGGCCTACGCGATCTGGCCGAAGGCGTCAAACGCGGCGTGTGGGAGGCCGGCGGATTCCCGGTTGAATTCCCGGTGATGAGCCTGGGGGAAACCCAGATGAAACCCACCGCCATGTTGTTCCGCAACCTGCTGGCCATGGATGTCGAGGAATCGATCCGCGCCTATGGCATTGATGGCGTCGTTCTGCTGGGCGGGTGCGATAAAACCACGCCAGGCCAGTTGATGGGCGCGGCTTCGGTCGATCTGCCGTCAATCGTTGTCAGCTCCGGTCCGATGCTGAACGGCAAATATCGCGGTCAGGATATCGGCTCGGGCACCGACGTCTGGAAGTTCTCAGAAGCGGTCCGCGCGGGTGAGATGACCCTGAAGGATTTCATGAATGCCGAATCCGGCATGTCCCGCAGCGCCGGGGTCTGCATGACCATGGGTACGGCCAGTACCATGGCCTCGCTGACCGAAGCCCTGGGGATGAGCCTGCCCACCAATGCCGCCCTACCGGCCGTCGACGCCCGCCGTATGGCGCTGGCGCATCTGACGGGCAAGCGGATCGTTGAAATGGTGGATGAAGACCTGAAGCCTTCGGACATTCTGACCAAGCAGGCGTTTGAGAACGCCATTCTGGCCAATGCCGCCGTGGGCGGATCGACCAACGCGGTTGTACATCTGCTAGCGCTTGCGGGCCGTGTCGGGGTTGATCTGACGCTGAAGGATTTTGAGATCGGATCGGAAATTCCGCTGCTGGTGAACTGCATGCCCTCGGGCAAGTATCTGATGGAGGATTTCTGTTATGCCGGTGGCATGCCGGTTGTCCTGTCGGAACTGAAACCGTTTCTGCGCCCGGCCAAAACGGTGCTGAACAAGGATATCTCGGCCCATTACGAAGGCGCGGAGTGTTTCAAACGCGATGTCATCCACGCTTTCGATGATCCGGTCAAACCCGCGGCAGGGCTGCGGGTGCTGCGTGGCAACCTTGCGCCGAATGGGGCAATCGTCAAACCCTCGGCCGCGACCGATGCGTTGCTGGAGACCGAGGCCGAGGCTTTCGTCTTTGAAAGTATCGAAGACCTGAAAGCCAATATCGACCGTGACGATCTGCCGGTTACGCCCGAGACGATCCTGGTCCTCAAAGGCTGCGGCCCCAAGGGATACCCCGGCATGCCCGAGGTCGGCAATATGCCGATACCGGCCAAGCTGGTGAAAGAAGGCGTGCGTGACATGATCCGCATCTCGGATGCGCGCATGTCGGGCACCGCGTTTGGCACCGTGATCCTGCATGTCAGCCCCGAGGCGCAGGCCGGCGGCCCGCTGGCGCTGGTCCGGACCGGTGACCGCATCCGTGTTTCGGCCAGCAAGGGCGCATTGGAACTGTTGGTGGACGAACAGGAATTGGACAACCGCCGCGCTGCGTGGCAACCGGACGCGCCGCATTACACGCGCGGATACGCAAAATTGTATATCGACCACGTTCTGCAGGCCGATCGCGGCGCAGACCTTGATTTCCTTGTCGGCAACGACACCCGCCTGGTGACGAGAGAGAGCCACTGATGGAACAGACAGCCACATTTCACGATTTGAACGGAGCCTCTGTCTATATTACCGGCGGAGGGTCCGGTGTCGGCGCGGCACTGACGGACGGGTTCCTCGCCCAGGGCGCAAATGTCGCCTTCATCGGCCGCTCGGACGCCAGCGCCTTTGTTGAAGAGATGCGGGACAAGCACGGGCGTGCACCGCTGTTTCTGCAGGGCGACATGACCGACACCGAATTGCTGCATGCCACCATGACCAAGGCCGCAGAGGCCCACGGCCCCATCAAGGTGCTGATCAACAACGCCGCCAACGACAAGCGGCATTCGCTTGAAGAAACAACCTCGGATTTCTGGGACTGGATGATCGAGGTCAACCTGAAAGCCTATTACTTCGCTTGTCAGGAAGCCGCCCGACAGATGAAGGACGGGGGTGGATCAATCGTGAATTTCAGCTCCATCAGCTACATGATGGGCAATGCCGGCTATCCGATCTACACGACATCAAATGCCGGGATCACCGGCATGACACGGTCGCTGGCGCGGGAACTGGGTCCGCAGAACATACGCGTCAACGCGCTGGCCCCGGGCTGGGTTCTGACGCAGAAGCAGCTGGATATGTGGGCCACGCCCGAAGACCTGGCCGCGCATATGGATCGCCAGTGCCTCAAGGAACATTTGACGCCCGAGGACATGATCGCGCCGACCCTGTTTCTGGCGTCTGAGGCCAGCCGGGCAATGACCGGCCAGTGCATGGCGGTCGATGGCGGCGTCGTCGTAACGGGGTAGAACCATGAACACAGAATGGATCGCTGTCGACTGGGGAACATCTCATCTTCGGGTCTGGGCCATGCGGGGCGACACCGTGCTGGATCAGGCCCAGTCGGATCGCGGCATGGCGCGCGTCGTCAAGGGCGAGTTTCAGACCGTATTGCTGGACCTGATCGAAGGCTGGTTGGGCGATGCGCCACTTGACGTTCTGGCCTGCGGGATGGTCGGCGCGCGGCAGGGCTGGGTCGAAGCCCCCTATTCGGCGGTTCCGTCAGTACCGGTACCGGTCGCCCCGATCCGTGTCCCCGATACCGACCCCCGCATCCGGGCCTTCGTGGTGCCGGGCCTGAAACAGAATTCACCACCCGACGTCATGCGCGGCGAAGAAACCCAGATCGCAGGGTTTCTGGCCGACCGCCAGAACTGGGACGGGGTGATCTGCCTGCCGGGAACCCACACGAAATGGTCGCAGATCAGCGCCGGCGAAGTCGTCAGTTTCCGCACCTTCATGACCGGAGAGATGTTCGAACTGCTGCGCCGGCAATCGGTCCTGAAACACTCGGTCGGTGACGGCTGGAACGAAGACGCCTTTGCCGAGGGCGTGGCGGATGCCCTGACGAAGCCCGAACAGATGGCCGCAAGGCTGTTTGGGCTGCGCGCCGCCGATCTGCTGCATGAACAGGACAGCGGCGTTGCTCGGGCCCGTCTTTCGGGGTACCTGATCGGCGCGGAATTGGCCGCAACCCGCCCCTATTGGCTGGGTCAGCAGCTGGCAATCGTCGGCGCCGAAGGCGTTTCCGAGGTGTATGCCGCTGCGCTGCGACAACAGGGTGCCTTTGTCGAAACCGTCAACGGCACGCAATCCACACTGGCAGGCCTGTTGCAGGCCCGCAAACTGACGAGGCAAACCGCATGAGCCGTCCCATTATCGCCATCCTGCGCGGCCTGCAGCCGACCGAGGCCGCCGACGTTGGTCATGCCGTGATTGATGCCGGTATCGACCGCATTGAAGTCCCGCTGAACTCACCCGACCCGTTGGAAAGCATCGGCATTCTGGCTGATCGTTTCGGCGCACAGGCGCTGATTGGCGCGGGAACCGTTCTGACAGTTGACGAAGTCGATGCCGTCGCCGGTGTAGGCGGCAAGCTGATCGTTTCGCCAAATTTCAACGGTGACGTGATCCGCCGTTCCGTCGCTCTGGATCTGCAGAGCTGGCCGGGCGTCTACACCCCAACCGAGGCATTTGGCGCGCTTGACGCGGGGGCCACGGGAATAAAGCTGTTTCCCGGCGTGATGGCCGGCCCAACCGGGCTGGCGGCAATGCGACCGATCCTGCCCAAAGGAACGCTGGTCTATGCGGTGGGCGGCGCTGGTCCCGAGAATTTCGGCGACTGGATCGCCGCTGGCGCTGATGGGTTCGGGATCGGATCGGCGCTGTTCAAGCCCGGCCTGACCGTCCAGGAAATCGCGGACCGCGCCCGGCAGATCGTCGCGGCCTATGACGAGGCTGCCGGATGAGCACCGTCTTCGACGATCGCCCGTGCGAGTTGGGCGAGGGGCCGTTGTGGCACCCGGAACGGCAACAGCTGTTCTGGTTCGACATCGTGGGCAACCGGTTGATGTCTCGGCAAGACCACATGCGGCTTGGCTGGCAGTTCCCGGAACATGTCTCTGCCGCAGGCTGGGTGGACCGGGAAACGCTGCTGATCGCCTCGGAAACAGGTCTTTGGCGATTCGAACCGGACACCGAAAAGAAGGAATTGGTCGCCCCGCTTGAGGCCGACAACCCCGTCACCCGTTCCAATGACGGTCGCGCGGATCCGTGGGGTGGTTTCTGGATCGGAACGATGGGAAAGAATGCCGAACCGGGCGCAGGGTCGATCTATCGGTTCTGGCGGGGTGAGGTCCGGCGACTGGTGCCAGATATCACGATCTCGAACGCCATCTGTTTCGCGCCGGACCGGGCCTGTGCCTATTACGCGGACACGGCGACAAAACAAGTCATGCGCTGGTCGCTGGACGCCAACACCGGCTGGCCCGAGGGTGATAGCACGGTTTTTCTGGACTTCCGGGTGGACGGCCTGAACCCCGACGGGGCCGTCGTCGACGCCGAAGGCAATATCTGGATTGCACAATGGGGCGCCAGCCGCGTTGCGGCCTATGACCCCGCCGGGCAGTTTCTCAGGGCGCAGAGTTTTCAGGCCGCGCACACGTCCTGCCCCGCCTTTGGCGGCAGCGATCTTACAACGTTGTTCTGCACCACGGCCCGTGAAGGTCTGAGTGCAGAAACACTTGAAACCCAACCTACCAATGGCATGACCTTTGCCGCCATCGGCGCAGGCAAGGGTCAGGCGGAACACAGAGTCATTCTATGAAGCCCGAACTAGGCGTCTGCTACTACCCGGAACACTGGCCCGAAGAGATGTGGGCACAGGACGCGGCCGATATGGTCAAAACCGGCCTGACCTGGGTCCGGATCGGTGAGTTCGCTTGGAGCCGGATGGAACCTAAACCCGGTGATCTGCAATTCGGCTGGCTGGATCGTGCTATCGAAACACTGGCGGATGCCGGCCTGAAGATCATTCTCGGGACGCCCACCGCGACCCCCCCGCGCTGGATGCTGGATAAACACCCGGATATGCTGGCTGTGGACGTGCAGGGGCAGCCGCGCAAATTCGGGTCCCGCAGGCATTATTGCTTTAGCCATCAGGGTTATGTCGAGGAAAGCGCGCGTATTGCCCGGATCATGGGCGAACGCTACGGGCGTCATCCACAGGTCGCGGCGTGGCAGGTCGACAATGAATATGGATGTCACGACACTACTGTCAGTTACAGCGCATCAGCCCTGCGTGCATTTCGCGTCTGGCTGAAACGACAATATGGGACAATCAAAGCGCTGAACGCGGCCTGGGGCAATATCTTCTGGTCGATGGAATATGACGACTTCAGCCAGATTGACCTGCCCAACCTGACCGTGACCGAGGCCAACCCGGCGCATGTTCTGGCCTTCCGCCGCTTCAGCTCGGATCAGGTGGTGGCGTTCAACAAGGCACAGGTCGACGTTTTAAGGCCGCTGACCGATGCGCCTCTGCTGCACAATTACATGGGGCGGGTGCTGGATTTCGACCATTTCAAAGTCGGCGCGGATCTGGATATCGCGACATGGGACAGCTATCCGATCGGCTTTCTGTCCGACCGGCTGGAGGCTGATCCGGAACATAAGACAGCCTTTCTGCAACAGGGCGATCCCGACATGCAGGCCTTTCACCATGACCTGTATCGCGCCGTCGGGCGCGGGCGCTGGTGGGTGATGGAACAACAGCCCGGCCCTGTGAACTGGGCACCCTATAACCCGGCACCCCTGCCGGGCATGGTCCGGCTGTGGTCGCTTGAGGCCGTCGCCCACGGGGCCGAAGTCGTCAGTTACTTCCGCTGGCGGCAGGCCCCGTTCGCGCAGGAACAGATGCACGCTGGCCTGCTGACCCCGAACAACTGCCCTGCCCCGGCACTGACCGAAGCGCGACAGACCGCGGACACACTGATGCAACTGGGCGCGGTCACACAAATGCAGGCGGATGTCGCCATTTTGTTCGATTACGCTTCGGACTGGGCCTGGACAACCCAGCCACAGGGCGCGGGTTTCGACTATTTCGGTCTGGTGTTTGCCGCCTATCAGGCTCTGCGCCGGGCGGGGTTGTCGGTGGATTTTGTTTCGGCGGAGGACGGCCCCAAGGGTCACTACAAGATGATCCTGGCACCCGGGCTGGCCACGATGACCCAAGGTCTTGAGCGCCAGGTGACCGACAGTAGTGATCTGGTCATTCTCGGGCCCCGCAGTGGTGCCATCACGCGTGACTTTCAGATACCGGAAACCGGACGACCCGGCCTGACCGGGCTGGATTGCGCGGTCGATCTGGTGGAAACCCTGCCCCCCACGGTCAATCGCACGGTGATCGGCGGGGGTGCCGCACAGCATTGGATCGACCGGCTGTCCGGCTCCGCTCCGGACCTGCTGACCTTTGACGACGGAACACCGGCGCTGAAGGGCGATAAAGGTCTTTGGTATCTGACCGGTTTTCCCGATGAGGCGCTGTGGGATCGGGTCATGGAACTGGCTGCACAGAATGCTGGTCTGGACCTGCATCCGATGCCAGTGGGTTTGCGGCGCAGAGAAACTGCGGACCATGATTTCCTGATCAACTACAACGGCGCACCGGTTTCTTGGAACGGCCACGAAATCGGAGCCTGTGATGTCTCGGTCCTGAGAAAGGATGCGCCCGAAACGGTATAAACTTTTCGGGCGCATCCGGTGCGTGTGTCAGGTGGCGTCAGTCGCTTTGCAGACTGTTGGGATCAAATGCCCCGCCGAAGCCACCATTGTTCGAGGGCGGCGTTTCTTCTGTGTCGGAACTCTCGCCGTCAGAATCTCCGCCAAGCGAATTCGGCGCAAACACGTTGCCAAAGCCCGAATTGTTCGAACCAGTCCCGGACTGAGATTCTTCGTCCTCGGAACCGGGTTGCAGTTCGTCGGGGTCGAACACGCCTTCAAAGCGCTGCTGGCGACGTTCCTCGCGCTGCTGGCGCAGCTCCTGAATGCGCTGTTCCGCCTCAAGCCGTTTCTGCTCTTTCACGTTGGCGATGCACTGACCCGGATTGTAGGCGGTCGCGGTGCCGACAACGGTGATCGTCGCAACTGCGAACACCACCAGCAGAACCGCCGCCGTGTTTCCGGCAAAGAAGCTGGGCAGCCTGATCTTGCCTGCCAGTTCCTCGACCGTGGCATTCTTACGCGCCGCGGCCACCAGTTCCTGGCGCCTGAGCTTGGCTTCGTTCATCAGGGCGAAGAACACCGTCAGCGCCACGATGATGAATGCCAGCGCCGAGATCGACGGCGTGATGCCATAGCGCACCTTCTGCGCCAGTTCGATCGTCAGCGTCGGGTATTCGCCAAAGGTGAAGGTGGTGGTGTTGTAGTTCTCGAAAGAGGCGAGGAACGCCAGCACCGCGGCGCTTGCAATTGCCGGTCGCATGAACGGCAGCAGGATTTTGCGGAACGCCTGCGCATGGCTGGCACCCAGATCCAGTGCGGCCTCGGTCAACGCGACGTCATAGCGCTGCAGCCGGGCTACCAGCACCAGCATGCAATAGCTGGCGATAAAGGTGGACTGGCCAATCACCGTCAGGAAAATCCCGTTCGACAGAACGCTGTCCGCGCCCAGCCCCAGCATCCGGTTGATCCGGTCCCAGAACACCAGGGTTGAGATACCCAGAACCACGCCCGGAATCAGGATCGGCGCGATGATGATGGTGTAGTAGGTCGCCCGCAGCTTGGGCCAGATCTGCGTCAGCATCAGCGCGCCGGCCAGACCCATCGCCACCGACAGGACCACCGTCCCGGCCCCGATGATCAGCGAGTTCTTGATGCCGTTCAGAATGCGCTGATCCTGAAACAGTTCTCCGAACCACTGGAAGGTCAGGCATTCCCAGGGCGTCATCCGCGGGAAGGCCGACGAGTTGAACGCAGTGACCGACATGATCACCAGCGGGCCCAGCAGGTACAGGAAGAAGATGACCAGATAGACCCAGATGCTTACACGAAGGAAGGAATTGTTCATTTCCCGATATCCCCCATGTTCACCTTGAACAGGCGCATCACCGCCAGAACGAACAGGATACAGGTCACCAGCAGCACGATGGCGTAGGCGGCCCCCTGCGGCCAGTCGTTATTGTCATTGAACTGCTGATAGATCAGCTGCGTGAACCACAGCGACGACGGTCCGCCCAGAATCTGCGGTGCGGCCAGTGCGCCGGCGCTCAGCATGAACACCATGGTGCAGCCCGAGCTGATCCCCGGCTTGGCATAAGGAATGACCACCCGCCAGTGAATCCGCCACCAGGGCGCGCCAAGATCCCGCGCAGCCTCGATCTGGTTTTTGTCCAGACTTTCGATCACGTTGTACATCGGGAAGATCATCAGCAGGATATAGGCATATCCCAGACCCGCATAGAGCGCGATGTCGTTGCGGATAAAATCAAAGGGCGTATCCCAGATGCCCAGCCCCATGAACAGGGTGTTCAGAACCCCGGTTTCGCCAAAGATGATCCGCAGGGCAAAGGCGCGCAGGATCTCGTTGATCCAGTAAGGGATAATCAGCATGATCGCAAAGATGCGAATATGGCTGCCCTTGGACTGACCCAGATAATAGGCAATCGGATAGCAGAGGATCAGGTTGAAGATCGTCACGCAGACCGCTGCGAGCAGCGTGCGGAAGAACACCCGCAGATCGACGACGTTATAATCCTGGCTGCCGCCTTCCGGCCCGTAGATCAGGTATTTATAGTTTTCCAGCGTATAGACGTCTTTGGGTCCGCCAATTTCCGGCGGCGGCAGGTTCGGGCGGAAAGAAAAGTCCAGCATCGACAGCTGCGGCAGGATGATCAGGCCGATGGTCCAGAACAGGACCAGACCCAGGATCGCCAGCCCCATGCCGGTGCCGTTGCGGGTGAAGAAGTCTTTTAGAAATCCGGGCATGTGTCAGACCCTCTTATTCCGCTGCCAGTTCACCCGCAGGAACCAGAACCGCGTTGTGGGGTTCGTATTCCAGCGTGATGTTCTGCCCGGTATGGTCCTTGAACGACTGACCGTGGTTCGGGATCGATACCTTGATTTCCTTGCCGCCCTCACCTTCGGTGAAGATGTTGAAGACGTTGCCCTCGAATTCCTCGTGGTTCACGCGTGCGGTGACAAAATGGTCGCCAGTGGCGCCATCCGGTGCAACGGCAAAGGCTTCGGGACGGATGAACATCATGGCGTCATCCCCTTCCTTCACCCTGCCCTGATTGGCGGTCGAGACCCGCGCCACCAGATCGCCCGAGCGGTTTGTGGAGATCAGTGCCTCGGACCCTATGACCTGCTTGATCTTGCCGCGGAACACGTTGTTTTCACCCACGAACGAGGCCGCGAAAGCCGTCGAGGGATCATTGTAGATTGTCTTGCCATCCGCGATCTGGTCGATCACCCCGGCCCGCATCACGGCGATGCTGTCGGACATGGTCAGCGCCTCACCCTGGTCGTGGGTGATGTAGATGAAGGTGATGCCAACCCGCTGCTGAATTTCGCGCAGTTCGGTCCGCATATGCTGGCGCAGTTTCAGGTCCAGCGCAGACAATGGTTCGTCCAGCAGCAACACATCGGGTTCTGCACACAGGGCGCGTGCGATGGCAACCCGCTGACGCTGACCACCGGACAATTCGCTGGGCAGCTTGTCGCCCTGCCCCGGCAGCGCGATCATGTCCAGAAGTTCATCCGCCCGCTTGCGGCGCTCGGCACTGCTGGCGCCCTTGATCTCCATTGAGAATGTAATGTTTTCCCACACTTTCATCAGCGGGAACAACGCGAGGTTCTGAAAGATCAGCGCGGTCGGGCGTTTGTTCGGACCGATACCGCGCATGTCATTGCCGCCGATCAGGACTTTGCCCTCGGATGGGTCCAGAAACCCCGATACAGCGCGCAGGATCGTCGTCTTGCCACAGCCCGAGGGGCCGAGGAACGAAAAGAAGTCGCCCCCGTTGATGTTAACATTCGCATCACGCACGGCGACAAAATCACCGAACCGGATCCACAGGTTTTCCAGATCTACACCGACCCCTGCACTCATTTTAGGTATCTCCGTCTGGTGCGGTTCCAGACCGCACCGAAATAGGGTCCGTCACGCCGGATGGGCGCACGGGCAAATGGCCCCCCGCTTGCCGGCGGGGGGCATAAATTCAAAGCGATCAGGCGCTTTTGAACTTGTTGACGAACTCGGTCCGGGTTTCCGCATACCACGGTGCCTCGGCCGGCCATGGGTTGAGGTTGGCCAGCGAGTCGCCCGGATAGGCTTCGGCAAAGTTCTTCTTGTAGGTGTCGCCGGAATACTGATCGGCGCCCAGAACAGGCGAGTTGTAGCCGTGGCTGTCAATCGCGACGCCGGCCGGCTTGGCCTGATAGGCAAAGTCGATGAAGGCGTAGACCTGATCGATATTGGTGGCACCTGTCGGCATGGCCATGCCGTCGACCCAGGCCATCGCACCTTCGACCGGAGCCTGATAGTGCACCGGCTCGCCGGCCGATTTCAGCGCCAGCGGCGGACCGTCCCAGGTTTGACCGACAACGACGCCTTCGTTCAGCAGGCCGTTCTTCTGGGTATCGGCGTCGTTCCAGATCAGCTTGATCCGGTTCTTGCGCGCGATGCACCAGTCGGTGATCTGACCCCAGACCTTGCGCATGGTTTCTTCGTCGCCATAAGCAGCCCAGACCGAGCCCGGCTCCATCTCACCGGCGCGTTCCATGTAGAGACCGGCACCCAGCATCATCGAATGCGCCCGGCCCATGGTTTTGCCGGCATTCTCTTCCGACCAGACATCGCCGTAGGACGGGGCGTCGCCTTCCGGCAGCCACAGGTCCGTGCGATACGCAATGCCTTCCGTTCCCCAGATATGCGGCAGCCAATGCGCGCCGCTGTCGCCAAAGTTCCAGGCCTCGGTGCCGATCTGCGCCATCGCCGGGTTCACCAGATCAATCGGAACCTTGTTCATGTCGAAGGGCTGCAACAGCTCAAGCGGTTCCCACTGGAGCGAACGGTTGTTGGTGGGCGAGACAATGTCGAAACCCTGGCCTTTGGTGGCCTTCATCTTGTTGATGATTTCTTCGTTCGACCCGATCCCGGTGTAGTTCACCTTGATGCCGGTGAGCGTTTCGAACTCCTGCAGGAAAGTGGGCGGCAAATAATCCGACCACATCAGAATGTTGATCTCACCCGAGGATGCCAGTGCAGATTTGCTGTATAGTGGCGCAGCCAAAGCTGCCGCACCTGCGCCTTTCAGAACAGAACGTCTGGAAAGGTTTTTCCGTTCAGCCATAATTGTTTCTCCCGATATTGGACTGTGTTGTTTTTGTTTTGTGATTGCACGCTAGACCTTTGCGTCAGAGCTGTCAGTCCAAAAGTGACAGTTGACGGATTTCATAAGTCCAGTTTACGACCAGCCCGAGTGAAACCGCGATCAGATCCCGGTTCCAGCCAGACTGAGACACCATAGGGTGGGATGGCGGAACTACCAACAACATACTTGCGCCCGTCGTCCTGCGCCAAAACCTGTTCCTCGCGCCCGAAATTGAAAGCAAACCCCAAAGGCCCGCGATGCGTGATCCGCAGGTCGGCGCCGCAGTCCTTTACAGGGATGTCGGCCCAGCTCAAAGCCCCTGACAACACAGCCTGCAACAGTGTCCCACGCGGAACCATCGCCAGATACATCGCCCGTTCCGACCGTATGACTGCCGGGCTTCCATCCCTGTAAGCGCTTGAAAACCAGCCCAATACATCCTGCTCCGTCTCGACGATCTCGCGCCATCCGGTGAACGAATGGGCGGTCCCGTCCCACAACCGAACCGATTCCCCTGCCAGTTCCGGCAGTGATTCGACCCGCAGGACACGGACGCCGGTCATATCGGCCAACTCTCCCGGCGACAGGTTAGGCGGAGTGTGCATGTCGGGCGTCTTGCTGCCCGCACGCGCTCCGATCAGAAACTTGCCCGGACTGGCCTTCAATCTGACCGCCAGTTCCGGCGGGATGATCATGCATTGAGGGATAGCAATCAGGTGATAGCCGGACAGGTCGTCATCTGGCCCTATGAAGTCCAGATCAACCCCCAGAGACCGCAGCCCAGCATACCATTCCCGGATGATCTGAGTATTCGGAAACCCATCATCATGAGGCAGGATATCGGCGGCCCAGACGGACTGGTAATCCAGCAGGATTGCCACCTTTGCCGGCGTGCGGTGCGCCGCGGGCAGGGTTTCACGTTCGCGCGCCACCTGCGCCACTTCCAGCGCTGCCTGATCCGGCGTGCCATCGGACCGCAGCAGGGCTGTATGATACTGCTCTTGCGCAAATTTGGCCTGACGCCAGCGAAAGAACATCACCGCCTGCGCCCCGTGCGCATAGGCAGCCCAGGTCCAGAGCCTGACCATTCCGTCGGCAGGAGAAGGGTTCTTCTCGGCCCAGTCGACCGGCCCGGGCTGTTGTTCCAGAACCCACATGCGGCCTTTGCCCTGCGACCGGTAGAGATCGCAGTGAAAACCCTGATAATCTGGCGCGCCGGTCCTGAGGTACTTTTGCTTTTCCTCCACCGACAAGGTGGATGCCAGCAGGTTGCCCAGCGGATAGCTGTCAAAGCCCACGATATCCAGATCGGCCGCCACGGTGTGGTGGTCGAATTCGAAACTGCCCGCCATGAAATTATGGGTGATGTCGCGGCCCGGCGCATACTCTCGCAGAATGTCGACCTGCGCCCGGTTGAACAGGCGCACCCGATCCGAGGAATAGCGTGCAAAGTCCAGCGCGTGGGTCGGATTGGGGCTGGCAACCAGCCCGTTGGGCAATTCGATCTGGCCAAAACCGGAATAGGCAGAGCCCCAAAAGACAGTGCCCCATGTCTGGTTCAGCTTGTCGATCGAGCCGTAGCGATCCGCCAGCCACTGCCTGAACCCATCCCGTGCCGCGTCTGAATAGCTGAGCACCGTGTCATGATCGTTATATTCATTGTCGATCTGCCACGCGTGAACATGAGGGTTCGCACCATAGCGGCGGGCGTATTCGGCAGCGATCCGGCGCGCCTCGGCCAGATAGATCTCACTTGAAAAACAGTAGTGCCTGCGCGAGCCGAACCCGCGGACCCGCCCGTCCGACCCGAAAGGCAGAATTTCCGGATGCGCATCGACCAACCATTTCGGCGGTGCGGCGGTGGGCGTGCACATCATCACGCGCAACCCGGCCTCACCCAGTATTCCTATTGCTTCGTCCAGCCAGTCCCATCGAAACTGCCCGCGTTGCGGCTCGACCAGAGACCAGGTGAACTCCGCAATGCGGACCCAGTCGATCCCCATCTCGACCATCCGCCGGGCATCTTCGGGCCAAAGCGACCGGTCCCATTGTTCGGGGTAATAGCAGACCCCAAGCTCCAGCTTGCTCATCGGTCTTCCCTGGCGGTACGTCTTTCGATCCATTTCAGGAAGCTGGCGCAGCCCAGCGTGATGACGACGTAAAGAATGGCGGCCGTATTGAACGGCGCAAATGGCAGGAAGCTGGCGGCCTGAAACTCTCGCATCCGCTGGGTCATGTCGCGCACCGACAGGATCGACAGCAACGAGGTGTCCTTGATCATGGCGATGAATTCATTGCCCAGAGGCGGCGTGACGATGCGCAGGGCCTGGGGCAGAATGATCAGCCGCGCCGTCTGCCAGCGCGACAATCCCAATGAGCCGCCGGCTTCGATCTGACCCCTTGGAATCGCCTCGATCCCGGACCGGAAGATTTCCGCCATGTAGGCCGAGTATCCAACCGAAATGGCGATGATGCCACGGGTCATGTTCGTCATATCGATGCCGCCTCCGGTCGCATCCTTGACTGCGCCCGCCAGCGGCAGACCGATATAGAGGATGATCACCAGCATCGGAATTCCGCGAATGGTATCGACAAAGAACTCGGATCCGACAGCCAGAGGGTGCAGTTTGTGCTGGGCTCCGCCAACCGTGAGGGTCAGCAGCAGAAATCCAAAAACCGCAAAGGCCAGCGCGGCGTTGCGAATGGTGTCTGGCAGAAAGCTGGTCCGCCAGATAACCGGATGGCCTTTGGTGTCCATGTCAACCGGAACAAAGGCGCCGGACACGCTGTCGACGGTGTCGATCTGCGCCAGCGCGCTGGCCGCGTCCGGGGCGCTGCGGATGCGGTATTGCTGATCCCCGCCGCCGTCGAACTCGCCAAACCGGATGATGTCCGCCTGCGCCTGTGGCGTGCCGCGCACAATCGCGACCCGTGCATCAAGGCTGCCGACAAGTTGATATTCCACCTTCGGCTGCATGAAGAAGAACGTAGACACCGCAAGCAGGGCCAGACTGACGGACCCGTAGACAACCGTTGTCCGCGCCCTGGGTTTGAACGATTGCAACCCAACCCAGATCAAACCCAGGATCGCCGCGAAGATATAGGCGAAAATGGCCGCGCGGAACGTGATGGCCACACCGGTTGCAAATTGCCAATGCGCCATAAACATAAGGTAAAACAGCGCGGCTCCGGTCAGTATTTCCAACCCGAGCCGAACCTTCCCCCGCACCGTTTCGGGCAGAAGCACAGTCAGCAGGATGATCGCAACCATCACCGCGTAGGACAAAAGCAGCACCTGAAGCCCGGCGCGTACCTGCCCAATAACTTCGGGCAATAGCACCCAGGTCTGTGATGACCGGTCGATCAGTGGCGAGGTGTTTTCGCTGAGCGCGTGAAAGAACACGGATTCGGCAAAAGGCATCAGCACCTGCGGCGATGCATAGCTGAGGGCAGCCAGTGCCAGTGCAGCCGGCAACGCCGCCAGCGCGGACAGGCGCAGCCAACCGGGTGCCCCGGCCTGAAACCGGGTGTAGCGGGCGCAGAGATATCCCAGAACCGCCACCACAAGAACCAGAAGAAACCCGACAAAAATCGGCCCGGCATTGTTGCCGATCCCAAGGATGGCAGTTAGCGACCGCAGGTATTTCGAAGAGGTTGCGAACAGGTAGATGATGAACGGGGCGGCGGCGAGCAGAACAAGATTGCTCGGGCGGATCGAGCTTAGACGCGACATGAAACCTCTCTGCTGAAATGCGGCCCGGCACCTCAGGGTGCCGGGCCGTTACGTGCCGGTTGGGCTTATTCGGTGCCCCAGTACTTTGTGACCAGCTTGTCCAAAGTGCCGTCGGCCTTGATTGCCTCAAGCCCTTCGTTGATGGCGTCGACTGTGGCGTCACCTTCCTGAAACACGATGCCCAGCGGATCGGATTGCAGCCCGGTGATCCCGACCGTCAACTCGCCCGCAAACTCCTGCTCATAGGCCGCAGCCGAGGTGCCGTCGATGATGACGCCCTGCACGTCGGCATTCTGCAGGGCCAGAATTGCAGCCGAAAAGTTGTCATAGAGGCTGACATTCTCGCGCCCGACCAGGTCTTCGGCCAGTTGGGCGTTGGTGGTGCCGGTCTGCGCCGCGAGCTTCTGGCCGCCAGCTTTGAAATCGTCCAGCGTCATGTCGGCATTGTCGACCTGCAACAGGATGGCCTGGCTGACTACGATATAGGGTTCCGAGAAGTCCATAGTCTCTTCGCGTTCCGGCGTGATCGACACGCCCGAGATCACCAGATCGAATTCGCCCTGCTGTAGCGCTGCAAAGATGCCGTCCCACGCGGTATTGACGAAGTTCGGGACGCAATTCACCTTTTCGCAGATTGCGTTCATCACATCGACGTCAAACCCCACGATCTCACCAGTGGTCTCATCCACGGTTTCCATGGGCGGATAGGTCGCGTCGGTTCCGATTTTCAGAACCCGCCCTTCCAGATCTGCGGCAAATACTGCCGGTGTAGCAAGCGCTGTCAGCGCTGCTGCAGCAATCAGGTTTTTGAACATCTCCGGTTACTCCTCTGTTGGTTTAGTTGGCATGCGCACGTTGCGGCGCAGGGGTGTCAGGTTGCCGCTCGATAAGGGTGGCCCTGATCTTTTTTTGGGTTTCCGTCGGCTCGGCGCCGTCCAGCACCTTCAGCATGTATTCGCCCAGCAGGCGGCTGGTGTCTTCGATGGGGACGTAATAGGTGCTGGGTGGCGGCACGAAATAACGGCTCAGTTGCAGATCATCGGTCGAAATCACAACGAGATCGCGACCAACCCGAATTCCGGCCTCATGAGCAGCCGACAGCACACCCAATGTCATGGCTTCGTTGGCGCAGATACATGCCGTGGGACGCTCCGTCATTTGCATCAGTGCCTCAAAGGACTTTCGGCCCATGGATGCGGTGGTCGGGCCGTTGAAAATCAACGCTGAATCCGTCGCAAGGCCCGCAGCGTTCAGGGCGCTGGAATATCCGCGCTGGCGCTGGGTCGCATAAATCAGATCGGCCGGAGGATTGATCAGGGCAATCCGCCGGTGACCCAGCCGTACAAGGCGCGCGGTCGCGTCAAAGGCCGCGGCCTGACTGTCGAAATCAACATAGGCATGGGGCGTTGCGCTGTCGCTCATCCCCATGGTCACAAAAGGGAAGCCATGTTGTTGCAGGAAGGCGATGCGCGGGTCATCATGCCGCGTGCCCGAGAATATCACCCCATCGGCCAGACCGTCATGGACGATCCTTGCCGACACGGTCATTGCATCCGAAATGTCGGCGACGTTGAAAACGCTCAACTCATACTTTGAATTCTGCAACGCCTTCGAAATCCCGCCGAGAATGCGGGTGAATTCAACCCCCTCCCATTCTTCCGCAGCCTCAGCAGAAACGCTGACCAGAACGGCGATGCGATAGGATTTGTTGGTGCGCAGCTTTAGCCCGTCCATGTTCACGCGATACCCGAGCTTTTTGGCCGCCGCCTGAACCTCCTGTCGTGTCTCATCCTTGACCGAGGCAACACCCCGCAGAGCATTTGACACGGTTCCGACCGAGTAACCGGTTGCCCGAGCGATGGATTTGATGGTCGCGCGGGCCATTACCCGACCCCTCCGGACACCTGATCCAGCAGAAAACAGCGCCAGTCCCAATGTTCCCCGACCGCCTCGCCATCGGTAAAGCCACAAGTCGCAACCTGATCAGGCTGGGTCGCCTGATTTCCCTCCTGCCTGACGGTATTAGGCTGCGCCGATGCACGCATCTCCGGGGTTCCACCGTTAATTGAAACGTTTCAATTAAGTTGAAGCAGCGGCACAGCTCTTGTCAAGCGCTGCGAGTGGACGGGTATTTTGACGTGAAACTGCGCCCAGGAAGCAAAAGATATCGTTGCCACCGGTCGGCTGAACCGTCGACGCGACGGGTCAATTCACCGGCCGATCCGGTTAAAACTAGATTGCCGGTGATCGACCTGCTACTTGGTGGCTCGACCGGCCCTACCCCCAACAGGTTCTGACCATGAAGTACACCCGTTCTGATTTCCCCAAGGATTTCCTTTTTGGCGTTGCCACATCAGCTTATCAGATCGAAGGCCATGCGCAGGGCGGCGCGGGGCAAACCCATTGGGATACGTTTGCGGCGTCTCCGGGCAATGTGGTGCGCAACGAAAACGGCGATCTGGCCTGTGACCATCTGAACCGCTTTCAGCAGGATTTCGATCTTGTTCGGGACGCAGGATTCGACTGTTACAGGTTTTCCACAAGCTGGGCACGGGTGCTGCCCGAAGGACGCGGCACGGTGAATCAGGCAGGGCTGGATTATTATGACCGGCTGGCCGATGCGCTGTTAGAGCGCGGCATACGCCCCTGCGCCACGCTTTATCATTGGGAACTACCGTCGCCGCTGGCGGATCTTGGGGGCTGGCGCAACCGAGACATTGCCGGTTGGTTCGCGGATTTCACCGAGGTTATCATGGGCCGCATCGGTGACCGCATGTACAGCGTCGCCCCCATCAACGAGCCCTGGTGTGTCAGCTGGCTCAGCCATTTCGAGGGCCATCACGCCCCGGGCCTGCGCGACATTCGCGCAGCGGCCCGCGCTATGCACCACGTTCTGCTGGCCCATGGCCGCGCCATCGAGGCGATGCGCGGTTTAGGAATGACCAATCTGGGTGCGGTGTTCAATCTGGAATGGGCCGAGCCCGCCGACGACACCCCCGAAGCCCGCCGCGTTGCCGACCTGTACGACGGCATCTACAATCGGTTCTTCCTGGGCGGCGTATTCAACAAGACCTATCCCGAAAACGTGCTTGAGGGCCTGGAACCCCACCTGCCCGAGGGCTGGCGGGACGATTTCGACACGATTGGCGCTCCGGTCGACTGGTGCGGGCTGAATTACTATACCCGCAAACTCATCGCCCCTGCCGACACCGCATGGCCCGGCCTGAAAGAGGTTCCCGGACCGCTGCCAAAAACGCAGATGGAGTGGGAGATTGAACCCACCGCCCTCACCCGCTTTTTGACCCGCACCCGGCAGGATTACACAGGTGATCTGCCGATCTATGTCACCGAAAACGGTATGGCCAGCCCCGAGCGGGTGCAGGATGACGACCGGATCGACTATCTCAACCAACACCTGACAGCGGTTCAGGATGCACTGCAACAGGGCGTGCCGGTGCAGGGTTATTTCATCTGGTCGCTACTGGACAATTATGAGTGGGCTTTTGGCTATGAAAAACGCTTTGGCCTTGTCGACGTGGATTTTGAAACGCTCAAGCGCAGGCCGAAAGCCTCATATCACGCGCTGAAAACCGCACTGGCCGGCAGCACGGTATCCGTTCCATTGGCCCAACCTGCCGGAGCGATGCACGAGCATTGGAATCTGGTCGCCGATATCGGCGGCACCAACACACGACTGGGCGTGATCTCGAACGGTACGCTGACCGATCTGCGCAAATACCCCACCGGCACCCTGCCCGAATTGCTGGAGGCGTTTCACAGCCTGCGCGACGAGATCGGCACTGACCCGCGCGCCGTTGTCGCCGCCGGGGCCGGTCCGGTGCGGGACGGTACGATCCGTCTGACCAACGCGCATCTCGACCTGTCTGAAAGCGATATCGGCAAGGCAACCGGGGCGCAGCACACGTTCGTGATCAACGACTTTACCGCCGCGGCTTGGTCCGTGGCCGAAGTCACCGCTGCTGATGTCGAGGTTCTGCAGGGGACCGCGACCCCGCCGCAGGGAACGCGGCTGGTGGTTGGCCCGGGCACCGGGCTTGGCGTCGGAGCGTTAATCTATTCCAGCGGCCGCTATCACACCGCCTCGGGCGAAGGTGGTCACGTCGGGCTGTCGCCGCGCCACGCCGATGAGGTTGAGATTTTCAGGGCTGCCCGCCACATCGCGCCGGATAGTTTCTTTGATGACAGCCTGACGCTTGAGGCCGAAATGTTCCTCAGCGGGACGGGGCTGCCGGTTCTGTACCGGGCGGCGGGAATGGCCGCGGGGCAAGCGGATACGCCGATGCGCAACGCCCGCGACATTCTGGTGGATGCGCGCACCGGGTCTGATCCGATTGCCGAAAAAACCGCTCAAATGTTCACCACCCATCTGGGGGCCGTTATGGGCGACCTTTCTGTGGTCCTCATGCCCGTAGGCGGCGTGTTCCTTGTGGGCGGCGTTGCCGAGAAAAACCGATGGCTGTTCAAGGATGCCTTCCGCGACGCCTTCAATGCCGGCGGACGGTTCAGCGGGTTGCGGCGTTCCATGAACCTTTATGTGTCGGAACAGGATGAATTTGGCATTGTTGGCGCTAACAACTTCTGCAAAAGTGCGCTTGCGCGGTAAACTGACCGCCTGACGACGCAAACAGAAAGGACCGGGCATGATCCTGTGCTGCGGTGAAGCCCTGATCGACATGATCGCCGCCCCGACCATTTCCGGAGGCGAAGGATTCGTGCCTCACTCTGGCGGCGCTGTTTTCAACACGGCCATTGCGTTAGGGAGGTTGGGGGCGCCGGTTGGTATGCTGACCGGCCTGTCCTCTGACATGTTCGGTCTGCAACTGGGCGATGCCCTGCAAACCAGCCATGTCGATGCAAGCCATGTCATTCGCTCGGAGCGCCCGACGACGCTGGCCTTCGTGCAGTTGAAGGACGGGCACGCATCCTACAGCTTTATGGATGAAAACTCGGCCGGTCGCATGCTGACGCCCGAAGACATGCCCGCTCAGCTCCCTGCGGTGTCGGCGCTCTATTTTGGCGGTATCAGCCTGGCCTGCGAACCCTGTGCCGACGCTTATGCCGCGTTGCTGGATCGTCATGGGTCGGACCGGGCCGTCATGCTTGACCCCAATATCCGGCCCGGGTTCATCTCTGACCAGACCCGATATCGTACACGCCTGAACCGGATGATCGGACAGGCCGATATCATCAAGGTTTCAGATGAGGATCTGGACTGGATCATCCCCGGACCGGAAAGCGTTTCCGACAAAGTCCGGCTGTTGCTGCAGGCTGGCCCTGCTGTTGTCATCGTGACCCGGGGCAGTCAGGGTGCCTCCGGATTTCTGGCCGACGGCACCGAAACGTCGGTGCCGGTTCAACCGGTCCAAGTGGTCGATACGGTAGGTGCCGGTGACACGTTCAACGCTGGCGTACTGGCAGAGTTGGACAGGTCGGGCCATCTGACCAAGGCCCGCGTGCGTGCGCTGACACCCGATACTTTGCGCGCCGCCCTTGCCAAAGGTGCGGAAGTTGCCGCCGTCACCGTTTCCCGCGCCGGGGCGAACCCGCCCTGGGCCCACGAGCTTTGACCCATGAGGGAACGCCCATGAAACGCTCAGACATCAACGCCATCAAGACCGAGGCCGAGGCTTTCATTCAATCCTTCGGGGCGGTTTTGCCGCCTTTCGCCAACTGGTCCCCGGACCGGATGCGCAGCGATGAGGCGGCAGGCATTCGCGAACGGGGGCTGGGCTGGGACATCACCGACTATGGGCAGGGTCGTTTTGACGAACTGGGCTTGTTCCTGTTCACCCTACGCAATGGGGACGTTGGCGATCTGAGCCAGGGTCGCGGCATGCTTTACGCGGAAAAGCTGCTGGTTTCGCGCGACCGGCAACTGTCCCCGATGCACCGTCATGTTGTCAAAGCCGAAGACATCATCAACCGCGGCGGCGGCGATCTGGTGATGGAAATCTATGCCTCGGACCGGCAGGGCGGCATTGACCGGGATACGTCTGTGACCGTGCCCAGCGATGGCTGTCCCGTGACGATCCGTCCCGGTGAACTGCTGCGCCTGAAACCCGGTCAGAGCGTGACCCTGATGCCCGGCATCTGGCATGCCTTCTGGGCGGAAAAAGGCGATTGCCTGATCGGAGAAGTATCGACCGTCAATGACGATCGCACCGACAACGTGTTCGAAGAACCGATTCCGCGTTTCGCAACTATCGAAGAAGATGCCGAGCCCGACTTTTTGCTTGTCGCAGATTATTTCGCGTGAAACCCCGGGCGCTTAGTGCGTCCCGCGCGGCAAGCCGCGTCCCTTCCGCGTTCCAACAACAAACATTGTCGACTCCCTTGGCGTCGACAATCCGGCCGGAAGAGATCGTCAAAACGCCGATCTTGCTGCATTGCGCCACCAGCTCTCCGCTGTAGGGTCACGCCTGCGCCTGGTCGACGTGCGGGTCATCAGCAATTACCCAGCTAGCCGCGCAATTTCCATCGGCTCTGGATAAGTCCCTTTTCCTGAACCGGAAAAGCGCATTAACATGAACGTCGAAACAAGGTTGAATGCCGCAGACCCGTTTGCGGGCGATCATGCAAGGACCGGTGTCATGGTAACAAAAGCTGAACTGGAAGCGCAGGTCGCGGAACTCCGCCGTCAGCTGGCCGAGCGATCCGGCAGTGGTCCTGCACAGGCGGATGCGAACCATGGCGCCGCCGACCCGGAAGAAACGGTTACAGAGCGCATTGCCGATAGCCTTGAGACGTGGTCAGTCCAGTTGGAAGAGGCGCTGACAGAACTGGAAGACCTGCCGCATAAAAAGCCGATCCTGTTTGCCCTTGGCATCTTCACGCTTGGCTATCTGCTAGGCCGTTCCCGGTAGGAGCCCAATCATGAGCCGCATTTCCCGCAACATCTCAATCATTCTGCGTGCCGAACGGCTGATTGCGCAACGGCATCTGACCATCGCAGCGAAGCGCACCGGCTTTTATGCCGCGGCAGGGCTGGCGGTGGGGCTGGCCGTTGTCATGCTGAATGTGGCGGGTTTTTTCTGGCTGTCTGCGACACTGTCGAAGCCGTTGTCGGCCCTGATCCTGGCCGCCGGAAACCTGCTGCTGGCACTTTTGCTCGCCTTGGTGGCAAACACTCAGAACGCGCAGGCCGATACCACGGCGGCCGTCGAACTGCGCGACATGGCTCTGCAAGATATCGAAACGGAAATAAAGGACAGCCTGTCTGATGCCCGCAATACGGTTCAGGGTATCCGGCGCGACCCGATTGGCGCACTGACACCTGATGTCGTCAGCGCGATCCTCAGCACCCTGATCAAATACGCGCGCAGACGCAAAGACTAGGCGAATTGACGAGTTTCAGATCATTTGCGCGGCGGCCCGCGCGATCACCATTTCTTCGTTTGTGGGGATCGCCAGAATGCGGACACGGCTGAAATCTGTCGACAAAACCGTGCCTCCGTCGGCATTGCGGTTGTGGTCCATCTCAATTCCGATCCAACGCATACCGTCACACACCATCTGACGGATCCGGGCCGAGTTTTCCCCGACACCACCGGTAAAGACCAATGCATCGATCCCTTCCAGCGCGGCGGAGAGCGCGCCAAGTTCGCGCCGGATACGGAAGACGTAATAGTCGATGGCCTTGCGCGCCTCGGGCGTGGCAGCCGCCAGCAGCGTGCGCATGTCAGACGAGATCCCCGACAGACCCAGCAGCCCGGATTTGCGATAAAGGACCTCGGCGATTTCTTCCGCGGTCATCCCGTCCTGCTGCATCATGTAAAGCACGACGCCCGGGTCCAGCTGACCGCTGCGTGTCCCCATCGGCAAGCCGTCCAGAGCAGAAAACCCCATGGTGGATGCAACGGCCCGCCCGCCGGACACCGCACACATCGAAGCCCCGTTGCCCAGATGCGCGATGACCACGCGGCCGTCATAAAGCCCCGGTGCAATTTCCTTCAGCTTCTGAGAGACATAGTCATAGCTCAGCCCGTGAAAGCCGTACCGGCGCACACCCTTATCATAATAGCTCTGTGGCAAAGCGAATGTGTCGTTCACCCAGGGGTGCTTGCGGTGAAACGCAGTGTCGAAACACGCGACCTGGGCCGTTCCCGGAAACGCAGCACTGGCGGCGCGAATTCCGGCAAGGCTGTAGGGTTGGTGCAATGGCGCAAAGGGGATGAAGCCCTGCAATGTGTCGATGACGCTGTCATCAATCTTCACGGGCTCGGAATAAACTGTGCCGCCATGCACGACGCGATGACCAATTGCGCGCACGTGAATATCCGGCAGGTTTTCGCGGGCCATTTCCAGAAAGGCGTGAATGGCCTCATCATGGCTATTTGTGTTGGTCAGTGGCCGGTCGATCGACCTGCCGCCGGCAGATTCTGCCAGCAGCCGGGGCGCATCGCCCAGACGTTCGACCTGTCCGCGCCACCGCATGCTGGGCCGATTGGCTTCCACCAGCTCATACAGTGCGAATTTCAGCGACGAGGACCCGGCGTTCAGCGCCACCACATGATCAGCCATGGAATTTCCCCTTGCTCGCAATCGCATGCAAAGCCGCCACCGCGCAGGACGCCAGACGCGACGCGTCATCATCCGCGCGCGATGTCAGGATAATTGGCGCAGCAGCACCAACAACAATCCCGGCGGCTTCGGCATGAGAGATGTAGGTCAGCTGTTTCGCCACCATGTTGCCTGCCTCGATATTCGGCGCCACCAGGATATCGGCGGCACCGGCGACCTCGGATGTAAGGCCCTTGGTGCGGGCTGCATTCAGGTCCACCGCGTTGTCCATGGCCAGTGGCCCGTCAACGATGCCGCCGGTGATCTGGCCGCGTTCGGCCATCTTGGACAACAGCGCGGCATCGACCGAAGACGGCATATGCGGGTTGATCGTCTCAACAGCCGACAGCACGCCGACCTTGGGGGTATCGATTCCGATGGAATGCGCGAGGTGGATTGCGTTCTGAACGATATCGGCCTTGGTCTCCAGATCAGGGGCGATGTTGACCGCGGCATCCGTGACCATGATCGGCCGGGACATGCCCGGCACATCCATCACAAACACATGTGACAACCGTCGCCCGGTCCGCAGGCCCTTGTCGCGGCGCAAAACCGCGTGCAGCAGGACATCTGTATGCAGATGCCCCTTCATCAGCGTCTGTGCCCGGCCCTCAACCACAAGATCGACGGCGCGATGAGCAGCTTGTTCGTGGCTGCGGGCCTCGATGATCTCGATGCCGGAAATATCCGCATTCAATTCGGCCGCCGCGGCCGCGATCTTGTCGGGATTTCCGATCAGGATCGGTGTGATTATGCTGTTGGACTGGCCCAGCAAAGCCCCGCCCAGCGAATTCGGTTCCTCCGGGGCAACCACTGCAGTTGGCATCGGGTCCAGCGGTCTGGCTTTTTCCAGCAAGGCGTCAAAATGGCGATGACGCTGCACGATCAGACCCGGTACTTCGATGGATTCAAATTCCAGATGTTGCGCCGGCGGCGTGACCTGCACTTCACCGCTCATGATCAAGGCATTGTCACCGACCCGGCGCACTTCGGCCGCGCAGAGCAGATCACCATCGTCTCGCTTCTCAAGAATTGACACAACAGCCGTCAACTCATCCCCGGCCAATACGGGAACATGAAAGGTCAGGCTTGCCTGTCGCGTCTGCGTCCCGGCCCCCGGAAGAATGTTGCCGAGAACGGCCGCGACCAGACCCGCGGGCCATAGCGCAGGTGCCACGGCCTCGGGGCGTCCGTCGCCGTCACCGTCATATCCAGCCAGATGCAAGGGGTTGTGATCGCCCGACGCCGACGCAAAGGCATAAAGATCATCCACCGTGCATAACCGCGTCAGTTGTGCTTCGTCGCCGACCTCAAGCTGCGAGAACGTGCGGTTTTCATGTATCTTCATAGCAAACTGATCCTGTTCAGCGTGGTCCCCTTGCACGCCTGTGATTTGGTCGCAACCTTTGGGCCACAGCCGGTATTTGGTTTGCGAACAGCAAGATCCCGCGCTGTTCTGTAGCGTTTACCGCCTTGTGGTTTAGCACGTTCTATGCCGCGCCGCCGCATAACAGTCAAATGTAACAGCTGCATCTTCTGGTGCACCGGATCACCTGCGCCTCGCCAACGCCCGGACAAGTCCCGAGAACATGAAGCGCGCGAGGCTTGGGGCACAAAATTAATGAAAAAGCGTCGGTAATTCAGGCGATTTGGGATAGGCTGGAACAGGGAATCAAGCTTAGCCAGGTCACAGCGATATGAGCGAACTGACCAGCCGGCGCGCTTTTCTCAGCGCCAAACCGCTGATGGAGGACCGCAGCATTGTCCGGCCCCCCGGATCGATTGTGCCGGGGTTTGTCGATCAGTGCACCAAATGCGGCGACTGTGTCGAGGCCTGCCCCGAGGCTGTGATCGACATCGGGGCGAATGGCTACCCGGTCTTGCAGCTCAGCACGAGACCCTGCACCTTTTGCGGCGTATGCGCCCTGTCCTGTCCGACCGAAGCGCTGGATATCGAACGCCTGTCAGATTGGCCCTGGCGCGCCGCCATCAAGGGCGACGCCTGTCTGTCGATGCGCGGCGTTAGCTGCCGCCTTTGTCAGGACAATTGCGACCAGCGCGCCATCGGGTTCAAATTGCAACTGGGCGGCCGCGCCGAACCCGTTCTGGACCCCGACGCCTGCACCGGATGCGGCGCCTGCACGTCGCTTTGCCCGGCCAGCGCCATTGCGCTTGAACGCATGAACCTGTCCCAGACGGAGGCGATCCAATGAATATCTGCGGATGCCTCGCCCATGTTCTGCCGGAAAAGGCAGAAGCCGTTGCAAAAACGATGACAGAGACACCGGGCGTCGAAATACACGCCCGCGCCGAAGACGGCCGTTTCGTGGTCGTCATCGAAGACACCCCGACACGCCTGGCCTCTGAGACCATCATGGATCTGCACCAGATCCCAGGAGTGATCTCGGTGAGCCTGACCTATCACCATTTCGAAGATCTCGCGGCCCCGGCCGCGCCCCAACGCCCCACGCCAACCGACAAGCAGGAGGCTTGAAATGACCATGTCTGAATCGCGCCGGACCTTTCTGAAATCGACCGCTGCGGCGGCAACCGCTTCTGCTGCCGGGCTGCCTTTTGCGACAGGGGAAGCCGATGCTCAGATCGGTATCCCGGATATCCGATGGGACAAGGCACCCTGCCGGTTCTGCGGAACGGGATGCACGGTTCTGGTCGGCACAAAGAACGGCCGCGTGGTTGCCACGCAGGGTGACCCGCATGCCGAGGTGAACCGGGGGCTCAACTGCATCAAGGGCTATTTCCTGTCCAAGATCATGTATGGCGAAGACCGTCTGACCCAGCCCATGCTGCGTAAACGGGACGGCAAATTCGCCAAGGACGGCGAGTTCGAACCTGTCTCGTGGGACGAAGCCTTCGACATCATGGCCGAAAAATGGAAGGAGACCCTGAAGAACAAAGGCCCCGACGGTGTCGGCATGTTTGGTTCGGGGCAATGGACCGTGTGGGAAGGATATGCCGCGTCCAAGCTGATGAAGGCCGGCTTCCGGTCCAACAATATTGACCCCAATGCGCGTCACTGCATGGCTTCGGCCGTGGTGGGATTCATGCGCACCTTCGGCATTGACGAGCCCATGGGATGCTATGACGATTTTGAAGCTGCTGATACGTTTGTCCTCTGGGGGTCGAACATGGCCGAGATGCACCCCATCCTGTGGTCGCGGCTGACCGACACGCGCCTGACCAAAGAAGGCTGTGAGGTCCACGTTCTATCCACGTTCGAGCACCGCTCATTCGAACTGGCAGACAACGGAATTGTATTCCATCCCCAGACCGATCTAGCGATCCTCAACTATATCGCCAATCACATCATAGAAACCGGGTCGGTCAACGAGGAATTCCTGTCCAAACACGTGAACATCACACGGACAGCCACGGATATCGGCTTTGGTCTCAGGGATGAGATCCCGTTGCAACAAGCCGCCGGCAACCCCAATTCCGGAGAGCTGACACCGATCAGCTTTGACGAATACGCAGAATCCGTAAAACCCTATACGCTGGACTACACCGCCGAACTTTCGGGCGTGCCCGCAGAAAAGCTGGAACGTCTGGCGCAGCAATACGCCGACCCGAACCGCAAGGTCATGAGCCTTTGGACCATGGGTTTCAATCAGCACACGCGCGGGTCCTGGGTGAATTCGCTGTGCTACAACGTGCATCTGCTGACGGGCAAAATCTCTGAACCGGGCAATTCGCCCTTCTCGCTGACCGGCCAGCCATCGGCCTGCGGCACGGCCCGCGAAGTGGGCACCTTTGCCCATCGTCTTCCGGCCGATTACGTGGTGACCAACCCGGAACATCGCGCCAAGGCCGAGAAAATCTGGAAACTGCCCGACGGCACGATCCCCGACAAAGTCGGTTTTCATGCCGTTCTGCAGCACCGCATGCTCAACGACGGGATGCTGAACGCCTATTGGGTTCAGTGCAACAACAACATGCAGGCCGCGCCAAACATGAACGAGGAAGGCTGGCCGGGCTACCGTAACCCCGACAATTTCATCACGGTCTCCGACCCCTACCCGACCGTCACGGCCCTGTCCGCGGACCTGATACTGCCGACGGCAATGTGGGTTGAAAAGGAAGGCTGTTACGGCAATGCCGAGCGCCGCACCCAGATGTGGCGCCAGCAGGTACATGCCCCGGGCGAGGCGAAATCCGACCTTTGGCAAGTCATGGAGTTTTCCAAGCGGTTCACGGTTGAAGAAGCCTGGGGTGAAGAGTTTCTGGCCACAGTACCAGAGATGGCCGGCAAGACCCTGTTCGAGGTGCTTTTCCAGAACGGCAACGTCGACAAGTTCCCCCTCAGCGAGATCCAGCCCGGACACCCGAACGATGATGCCAATCACTTTGGCTTCTACATTCAAAAGGGTCTGTTCGAGGAATACGCCGAATTTGGTCGCGGGCACGGGCATGACCTTGCGCCGTTTGAACGCTATCACGAGACACGCGGCCTGCGCTGGCCCGTGGTGGACGGAAAAGAAACGCTGTGGCGGTATCGCGAAGGTCACGACCCATATGTCGAGGCGGGTTCCGAAGTTCAGTTCTATGGGTTCTCGGACAAGAAGGCCCGGATCATCTTTGCACCATACGAAGCGCCACCCGAAGCGCCGGATGACGAATTTGACCTGTGGCTCTGCACCGGTCGGGTGCTGGAACACTGGCATTCGGGCTCGATGACCCGCCGTGTCCCCGAATTGCACCGGTCCTTCCCGCTTGCGGTTCTGTACATGCATCCCGACGATGTTGAGGATCGCGGTTTGCGGCACGGTCAGGAAATCAAAATCACGACCCGCCGCGGCGAGGTTACCAGCCGGGTGATGACCAAGGGCCGCAACAAGATGCCGCGCGGGCTGGTGTTCATGCCCTGGTTCGACGAGGGGCAACTGACCAACAAGCTGACACTCGATGCAACCTGTCCGCTTTCCAAACAGACCGATTTCAAGAAATGCGCCTGCAAGGTCGAGCGTGCCTGACGCCGGGACACAGATCGAAAGATTTGCCGCCCGGCCAAACAAGAAGGAACATGCAAGATGAGAAAATTAATCGCACTGGCAGCCGCCCTTCTGACCGCAATAGGCGGTTTTGCCGTCGCACAAGAACTTCAGGATTTGCGTGGCGCCCCGGCCAATAGCCCAAGTGTCGTGAACATGAACCTTCAGTGGGACACCCGCGAAGGGCGAATGGTCCGGAACTATCGTCAGCAACCGCCGCTGATCCCGCATTCTGTGACCCAGTACCAGATCGACCTGCGGACCAACCAGTGCCTTTCCTGCCACGACTGGACCAAGGCGGGCGAGCGCAACGCCCCGACGCTGTCGATGACGCATTATCTGGATCGCGACGGCAACGAATTGGATTACATCGCCGGCACGCGGTATTTCTGCAACCAGTGCCATGTCCCGCAGGCCGATACGTCGCCGCTGGTTGAAAACGTGTTTCAACCATCGTCCGTCGACTGATCCGACGCTGATCTGAAAGGAGCACCGAAATGGCCGACTCCCCTGAAAAACGCGGTTGGATTGGACGGGTGTGGAACGCGATCTGGACACCCACCGCCCTGTTCAGTTCCGGTTTTCTAATTCTGGCGGGCTTTCTGGCAGGGATCTTGTTCTGGGGCGGTTTCCACTGGACGCTGGAGCTGACCAATACCGAAGAGTTCTGCACCTCTTGCCACACGATGGAAACCAATCTGGGCGAATACCGCGAAACAATACACTACAACAACCATTCCGGCGTGCGGGCGATCTGCTCCGATTGTCACGTGCCGCATGAATGGAACCACAAGATCAAGGCCAAGATCATGGCCGTCAAAGACGTCTATCATGAAGTGGCCGGCACCATCAGCACCACCGAGAAATACGAGGAGCACCGGCTGAGCATGGCTGCGGCCGTCTGGAAAAAGATGAAAGCCTCGGACAGCCGCGAATGCCGGAACTGTCACAATTTCGATTACATGGACTTCACCATTCAGGAAGCCCGCGCCGCGTCAGAACACCAGCGCGCGATCGACAATGACATGACCTGCATCGACTGCCACCAGGGCATCGCCCACAACCTGCCACCGGGATATCTTGAGCGCTATCAGGAAGTTACGGAAACACTTGCCGGAAATGCCGCAGGGGCGGACCCGCAACAACTGGCGGATAGCAGTCAAGAAATCCGGTCATATCTGACCACACGGGCAGACTGAAAAGGGGCGCGATATGCTGGAACTGCTTGGAACCATCGGCGCAAACATCATCAGCCTGCCGGGTATCCTTGGCCTGACGCTGGGAATGATGACGCGCCGCCTCTGGCTGGGTGCCGCAATGGGCGGCTTGGTGGGTGTTGTCGAAACGATGATCTTTGCACATTGGAAATTCGCCTCTGTCGAAACCTTCGAACTTCTGATCGCGGTGATCATCGGCCTTTGCGCGGGCACGCTGGGATCGTTGATCCGCATCAAGGGTGCTACGGTCTGAACCGTCTAGCCGGATGTCACTGGCCGCGAAACGATGTCGGGGTTTGACCGAATTCAGCCCTGAATGCCCGGGTCATGGCACTGGCGTTTTCATACCCGCACCGAGCGGCGATTTCCGCGATGGATTGTTCTGTCTCTTCTGCCAGTCGGCGCGCAAGAATTAGGCGCAGCCGCCGGTACAATGCCTGTGGGGTGGTTCCGAGCTGGGCCTGAACCCGCATTTCGATCCGCTTTTGCGAGCATCCGATCCTGCGGGCGAGATCGCTGATCGTCAGCGGGGTTTCCAGGTTGGCCTGCATGACCGACAGCGCACGATTGACCAGAGTGTCTTCGGATTTCAGCGGCAGCGCGTAGTGATCGGCAGCGCCGCGGCTCATCAGCAGATGAGCCACCTCCATCGACAGAAACGGGCCGTGATCGCGCCGGATCAGGGTTGAGGCAAGATCAAATGCCGCCATCGCTCCGGAACAGGTCATCCGATTGCCATCTATGACGAAACGCTCCCGAACTGCGTTAACCGCAGGAAAGCTCTCTTCGAACCGCGACAGCTCATCCCAATGGATGGTTGCGCGGTGATCATCCAGCAACCCCGCGCGGGCCAGCAGCCAGCTTCCGGTATCCAGCCCGGCCAATTGCGAATGCTGTCTGGCCGCCGCCAGAAGGGCGCGAATGGTTGGGTGCGTGTCAAGCTTCAGGTAGCCATAGGACGGCATGACAACCAGCACATCACCGGTCTGATCGCTCAGCGCCGCATCGGGTGTGACGACAAGACCGCTGGAACTGCGGATGGGGTGTCCGTCCAGAGAACAGAACTGCCACGCATAGAGCGCCTGCCGCGCCAGCGTATTGGCGGCACGCAACGGTTCGACCATGTTGGCAAGGCAGTGGTTCGAAAAGCCATCGAACAGCAGAATATTAAAACGCTGGGCCAAAATTTACCAACTCTGCATGTTCATGTTCCAACTCTGCATGCCGTCAACATGTCTTGTACCGTTTCATTCGTCAATCACCCAGCCAAGGAAGGCGTGACATGCAGTTTGGTCTGTCAGACGAACAGGAAATGATCGTTTCCACGGTTCGCAGTTTCGTCGAAAACGAAATCTATCCCCATGAGGCGGCTGTCGAACGCAACGGCTCTGTACCGCTGGAACTGGGCGCTGAGATCAAGCAGAAATGCATCGATCTGGGGTTTTATGCCTGCAACTTCCCGGAAGAGGTCGGCGGTGCCGGACTGTCCCATCTGGATTTCACACTGGTCGAGCGTGAACTTGGGCGAGGATCCATGGCGCTGACCCATTTCTTTGGCCGGCCGCAGAATATTCTGATGGCCTGCAATGACGACCAGCGCACGCGCTACCTGCTGCCTGCGGTGCGCGGCGAAAAGATGGACGCGCTGGCAATGACCGAACCGGATGCGGGATCGGATGTGCGCGGCATGAAATGTCAGGCTGCGCGGGACGGCGGCGATTGGGTCGTCAACGGCTCGAAGCATTTTATCTCGGGCGCGGAGCACGCGGATTTCTTCATCGTTTTCATCGCCACCGGCGTGGACGAAACCCCGAAGGGACCGAAAAAGCGCATCACTACGTTTCTGGTGGATCGCGGCACGCCCGGTTTTGAAGTGCGCGAAGGCTATAACTCGGTCAGCCATAAAGGGTACAAGAACTACATCCTCTATTTCGACAATTGCCGCCTGCCCGACGCACAGGTTCTGGGCGAGGTCGATGGCGGTTTTGCCGTGATGAACGAATGGCTTTATGCGACGCGTCTGACGGTTGCCGCTTTTTCAGTTGGCCGCGCGCGCCGTTGCTTTGACTATGCGCTGAACTACGCCGCCGAGCGCAAGCAATTCGGGCAGCCCATCGGCAAGTTCCAGGGTGTCGGCTTTCAGATCGCCGACATGATCACCGAGATCGATGCGGCAGACTGGCTGACCCTGTCCGCCGCCTGGCGTCTGGATCAGAACCTGCCCGCAAACCGCGAAATCGCCTCGGCCAAGCTATATGCGTCCGAGATGCTGGCGCGAGTGACCGACAGCACGCTGCAAATCTTTGGCGGCATGGGTCTGATGGATGACTTCCCGATCGAACGGTTCTGGCGCGATGCGCGCGTTGAACGCATCTGGGACGGGACCAGCGAAATTCAGCGCCACATCATCAGTCGCGACTTGCTGCGCCCCTTGGGCGCTTAATCCGGTCATGACCAAAGATTTGACCCGCCTGCTGCGCCCGAACTCCATCGCCGTCATTGGCGGCGGCGCCTGGTGCAAGCAGGTTATTCTGCAATCGGAACGCATGGGATATTCCGGTGAAATCTGGCCGGTGCATCCCAAATCTGATGAGGTTGCGGGGCGCCGGGCCTACGCCCGGCTCGAAGACCTGCCCGCTGCGCCGGATGCCGTGTTTATCGGCATAAACCGGCACGCCACGATCGAAGCAGTAAGGGCCTTGTCCGACATGGGTGCCGGGGGTGCGGTCTGCTTCGCCTCGGGCTTTTCCGAAGCCTTAGCCGAGGATGACAGCGGCGACGGCTTGCAGGAAAAACTGATTACTGCCGCCGGTCAGATGCCGATACTGGGCCCGAACTGCTATGGCTTTATCAATGCTCTGGACGGGGCCTTGTTGTGGCCGGATCAGCATGGGGCTGCGCCGGTTGACAAGGGGGTGGCGATCCTGACGCAAAGTTCGAACATCTCGATCAACCTGACCATGCAGAAACGCGGATTGCCGATTGCCTATATGGTGGCCTGCGGGAATATGGCGCAAACCAGTCAGGCGGAAATCGCCGCCTGCCTGATCGACGATCCGCGCGTGACGGCCGTGGGCCTGCATGTTGAAGGGTTCAAGGATATCCGCGAATGGGAGGCGCTGGCGGCGAAGGCGCATGACAAGGGCGTCCCGCTGATCGCGCTCAAGGTCGGGGCGTCGGAACAGGCGCAGGCCGCCACGGTTTCCCACACCGCGTCCCTGGCCGGCAGCGATGCCGGCGCGCAGGCCCTGCTGGAACGGCTGGGTGTCCCGCGCCTGACGGCTCTGCCCGATTTTCTTGAAACGCTGAAACTGCTTCATTGCTATGGCCCGATGCCCGGCAGCAATATTGCCTCAATCAGCTGTTCGGGTGGCGAGGCAAGCCTGATCGCAGATATGGCTGTTGGAACCGGTCTGACTTTCCCTTGTCTTACAGAGGACAAGAAGACCCGATTGCGTGCGGCCCTCGGGACCATGGTCGCCCTGAACAACCCGCTGGACTACCACACCTATATCTGGCGCGACGAGGCCGCGATGACGCAGGCGTGGTCCGGCATGACCGGCGAGGATATCGACCTGACCCTCTCGATCGTGGATTACCCGACCACAGATCCGACGGACTGGGCCCATGCAACCCGCGCTGCGCTGAATGTGCGGGCCGAGACCGGAGCGCGTTTTGCCATTGCCGCGACATTGCCAGAGCTTTTGCCGGAAGAGATCGCACGCGAGCTGATCGCAGGCGACGTGGTGCCGTTCATGGGGCTGCGCGAAGCGCTGTCCGCCATTCGCGCGGCCGGTCAGATCAAGACCCCGGCTGCGGACCCGGTGTGCATGCCGGGCTCGGCCGGGGCAATGCGTACCCTGTCCGAGGCTGACTCCAAGCAAGCACTGGCCGATTGCGGCATACAAGTTCCGCAGAACCGCACGGTGCGCAGCCCAACCCAGGCACACGCCGCGGCACAGGCTCTGAACGCCCCGTTTGCTGTGAAGGGCGTGGGTCTGGCGCATAAAACCGAACATGCAGCGGTGCGATTGAGTGTCGAGACCGCGGAGGTGGCAGATGTCGCGGCAGAGATTGGCACCCAGGACATTCTGATCGAAGAGATGATTACCGGCGCTGTGGCCGAAGTGTTGGTCGGGGTAGTTCGCGACCCGGCGCATGGTTTCGTTCTGACTCTGGGCGCGGGCGGGGTGCTGACCGAAGTGCTGCGCGATGCCGTCTCTCTGCTTGTGCCCAGCACGTCCCAGGACATCCGTGCCGCGTTTCAGAAACTTAGTATCGCGCCGCTGCTGGCAGGCTATCGTGGCCAGCCGGCAGCTGATATGGGTGCGGTTATTGCCGCGGTCGAGGCCGTTCAGGACTATGTCATTCGAAACGCCGACTCGCTTGGCGAGGTCGAAATCAACCCGCTCCTCTGCACGCCGGACAAGGCCGTCGCGGTGGACGCTCTTATCAGAAAGGCCTGAGCCATGGACCCGATCAGAACCCGACGCGACGGTGCAATCCTTGAGGTGACGCTGGACCGGCCCAAGGCCAATGCCATCGATCTGGCCACCAGCCGGATCATGGGCGACGTGTTTGCCGATTTCCGTGACGATCCGGATCTGCGCGTGGCCATCCTGACAGGTGCAGGTGAGAAGTTCTTTTGCCCCGGCTGGGACCTGAAGGCCGCTGCCGACGGAGATGCCGTGGATGGCGATTACGGTGTTGGCGGTTTCGGCGGGTTGCAGGAACTGCGCGATCTGAACAAACCTGTGGTCGCCGCCGTCAACGGCATCGCCTGCGGCGGTGGGCTGGAGCTGGCGCTGTCCGCCGACATGATCCTTGCCGCCGACCACGCCACATTCGCGTTGCCGGAAATCCGGTCCGGCACCGTGGCAGACGCCGCCAGCGTCAAGCTGCCCAAACGCATCCCCTATCACATCGCGATGGAACTGCTGCTGACAGGCCGCTGGTTCGATGCCGAAGAAGCCAACCGCTGGGGTCTGGTGAACGAAATTGTTCCGGGAGATCAACTGATGAACCGTGCGCGGGAGCTTGCCCGCCTGTTGGCATCGGGTCCGCCGCTTGTTTACGCGGCAATCAAGGAAATCGTGCGCGAGGCCGAGGACAGCAACTTTCAGGATACAATGAACCGCATCACCAAACGCCAGCTGCGTTCAGTGGACGTTCTTTACGCCAGCGAGGATCAGTTGGAAGGCGCACGGGCATTTGCAGAGAAACGTGATCCGGTCTGGAAAGGGAAATAACCTGGCGTTTCGGCGCTGGATTTCACCGCACCCGTTTCTGAGGCGCTCTGCTTCTGTCACCGGGGCGCGGTATCCGCTTGCGAAGTGGCCGAAGACCGCCGGATTCTTTTCATTCGTGCCTGTTCCGTCCCGGAAGGGACGGTTCGCCATGCGGCCAACACCCAAGGTTTGCCCGGGTTTCCACGTGAAGTTCGTGCAGTAACTCAAGCAGGACAACAGTGAGACCCGAGTGCATTCGCGGCACGCGGTGCAGGCAAATCCGCTCTGATATCGCTGGCAAACCCATCGACCCAATTGATTTCATCCGCCCGTTCCATATTCTGAGCCTATGTTAAAATCCGAGCTCAGATCCTTTCACGCCGTGGCTACGTTTCGCGGGTTTTCCGCCGCCGCCAATGAGCTGAATATCAGCCAGCCTACTCTATCTACTCAGGTGCGCGACCTGGAGAGGCGCTATGACGTTCAGTTGTTCAACCGCGTCGGGCGCGACGTTCGCCTGACCCACGCGGGGCAGGAATTGCTGGCGATCACATCCCGGCTGCATCAGGCCGAGGTCGATGCCGAAACCTTGCTGGATTCATTTCGCGGGTTCCACGCCGGTCGTCTCAGCATTGCAGCCGTCGGACCCTTTCATGCGACCGACATGATTGTTGCCTTCAAGTCCAGATATCCGGCCATTGATCTTGAGGTCTGGTTCGGAAACTCGCAGCGATGCTTTGAGCGGGTTCTTTCCTACGAAGCCGACGTTGCGATTCTGGCCGAGGTGCAATCCGACCCGCGCGTCACGACTCGGCTCTACAGCACGCATGAGGTGGTCGCTTTTGTCAATTCAGACCACCCGTTCTTTCAAAAGGACGGTATCCTGATGTCCGACCTGCACCGGCAAAAGGTCGTCCGCCGCGAAGCCGGGTCAACAACCAGAGCAGCCATCGAGACCGAAACCGGAAAACGCGGAATCGAAATGGAACCGATACTGGAACTTGGCAGCCGCGAGGCGATCTGGAAAGCTGTCGAACAGGGGATCGGCATTGGATTTGTTGCAGATTTTGAATTCGTGCCCCACCCCAATCTGCGCGCGATCCCCATCAAGGATGCACGTGTGGAAACCAGATATTATCTCGCGCATCTCAACGACCGCGCCGAGTCTCGGCTGGTGCGGTCGTTTTGCGAAACAGCGATGGAAACCAGTCTTGGCGGCATGTGATGTGGCGCAGGTCCGCCTGCGCCGGGGTCCCGTTGTTGACAGGCTGGGGCATTTCGCCGATACACCGACTTCTTCGTTTTCAGCCCTGCGACAATAAAATAAGGTGGCACGCATCGCAGGCCTGCCTGTGCCACAATTACCTGCTGCAAAGGTCCGCTTCGTGAACATCGGAAGACACATGTCCGTACCGCCCCGCTATGAGCTGCGCAAAGTACGCAATCAGGGCGTTGTATTTCTGGCGCTGGCGTTTCTGTTCAGCGTTTTCGTCAACCTGCTGATGCTGACCGGACCATTGTTTATGCTTCAGGTCTATGACCGCGTTCTGGGATCGCGCGCCGTCGAGACCCTGACCGCGCTGTTTCTGCTGGTGGCGCTGCTTTACGGCCTGATGGCAATGCTGGATTACGCCCGCGGCAGGATCGTGGCGCGCTTCGGCGCACGGTTTCAATCGCAGCTGGACGAGCGTGTTTTCGATGCAACCTTGCGGCGGTCGCTGTTCCCCAAGGCGCGGTCGGCCCCGGCCACAGCCCTGCGGGATCTGGAAACCATTCAAAACCTCTGTTCTTCGCCAGTTCTGCTGGCGGTGATGGACATCCCGTGGACCCCTGTCTTTTTGGCGGCAATCTTCCTGTTCCATCCCCTTCTGGGCTGGCTGGCCGTGGCCGGCGGGACATTGTTGGTCGTCATTGCCCTGCTGAACCAGTTTCTGACCCAAAGCAAAGTTGCCGAGGCACAGCGCGCCTCGGCGCAGGCCAACGCCTTTTCCGAACATGCCAGACAGGCTGCCGAAGTGGTGCGGTCTCAGGGAATGCAGGAAGACATCACCATGCGGTGGCAAAAGCAGCGGACCAACGCCCTGCGCCAAACAATTGCAGCCAGCGACTGGACCGGTAGCTTTACGTCACTGACCAAGTCGCTGCGACTGTTTCTGCAATCCGCCATGTTGGCGCTTGGCGCGTGGCTGGTTCTGCGCAACGAACTGACGCCCGGCGCAATGATCGCCGGTTCGATCCTGCTGGGACGGGCGCTGGCACCTGTCGAACAGGCCGTGGGTCAGTGGGGGCTGATTGAACGGGCGCGCACGGCGTGGACATCGCTGAACATGTATCTGGACGCGACCCCACCGGAACCCAAGCGCACCAAATTGCCGGTCCCCGAGGCGCGGCTGATCGCCAAGGGGCTGACTGTAATTCCGCCCGGCGCGGATACGCCAACGCTTCGCAATGTCAAACTGCGTCTGGAACCGGGTAAAGCCCTTGGCGTCATTGGCAAAAGCGGGTCGGGCAAGTCGACCCTGGCCAAAGCGTTGCTGGGATTGTGGCGGCCCGCCGCCGGTGAAATCCGCTTGGGCGGTGCCGCTCTGGATCAGTACGATCCGAATGATCTGGGTCAGCATATCGGCTACTTGCCGCAAGAGGTCACCTTGTTCAACGGTACCGTGGCCGAAAACATTGCCCGGATGTCCGAAGAACCGGACCCGCAGGCAATCGTCGCGGCCGCCAAGAAAGCCAAGGCGCACGAGCTGATCCTGTCCCTTGAAAAGGGCTATGACACGTTCTTGGAAGGCAATGACAGTCAGTTGTCCGGCGGTCAGAAGCAACGTATCGCTCTGGCCCGCGCGCTCTATGGCGACCCGGTCCTGCTGATCCTGGATGAGCCTAACTCGGCACTGGACGCCGATGGCACCGAGGCGCTGAATGCCGCTGTCAGAGAGCTCAAAACCGCGGGCAAATCAGCGATTATCATGACCCATCGCCCGCAGGCGATATCAGAATGCGACGATCTGGCCGTTGTCGAACGCGGGCAGGTTGTGAAGTTTGGCAGCCGCGACGAAGTGCTGGGTGCCATGGTGCAAAACGCCGGCGCCATCAAACGCGGTCTCAGCCAGGTGGGCGAATGATGAAGAACAAGGCAGCAAATAGGAATCGCCCAGTCTGGCAAATTACGGTCCCCGCTTTTGTCGGCTTTCTGGCCCTGATCATTCTCGTCGGCGGTCTGGGCGTCTGGTCCGTCAAGACGCGCCTGGCCGGTGCCATTATTTCTCAGGGCGCCATTGAGGTTCAGAGCAACCGGCAGGTGGTCGAACACCCGGATGGTGGCGTCGTGGGCGAGATTTACGTGCGCGACGGTGACGCGGTTTCCGAAGGCGACCTGCTGGTGCGTCTGGACGATACCTTTCTGACGTCGGAAAAAACGATCGTCGAATCTCAGCTGTTCGAGTTGCTGGCTCGCAGAACCCGGCTGGAGGCGGAACGCGATGGGGTGGACGCCGAAACTCTGGCGACACAGATGCAGGCCATTCAGGAACAGGAAGGCATCGATCCTGAACTGGTAGATGGCCAGAAAAGCCTGTTCGAGGCGCGCTTGGAGACGCTGACGCAGCAGACCGAACAACTGGGCAAGCAACTGGTTCAGATCGAAAGCGAGATTGAAGGCACCGATGCGCAGCTTGTGTCCCTGCGCCGTCAGGTGGAGCTGATTCAGGTGGAACTGAAGGACCAGCAAAACCTGCTTGTGCGCGGTCTGACACAGGCCAGCCGGGTATCTGCCCTGCAACGGGAAGAAGCCAGCCTGACCGGCGAAATTGGCCGGCTTGAATCCGCGGTTGCGCGTCTGAAAGGTCAGATCGCCGCGACAGAGATCGAAATCGTCGAACTGACCGCCACTCGGCGGGAAGAGGCGATCACCGAGCTGCGCGATGTTCAGACTCAGATTTCTGAACTGGCTGAACGCCGCCTCTCGCTGGATGTGCGGCTGTCCCGTCTGGACATTCGCGCACCCGTCACCGGAACAGTTTACGGCAGCCAGGTCTTTGCGCTGCAATCGGTGATCCAGCCGGCCGAGCCGATGATGTATGTCGTGCCGCAGGACACGCCCCTGCTGGTGGCTGCCCGCGTGGATGCGATCCATGTTGATCAGTTGCATATCGGGCAACCGGTGGCCCTGCGCTTTCCCGCGTTCAACCAGCGCGAGACACCAGAGATTGACGGGCGCGTCATCACGGTGTCGGCCGATACGTTTACCGATGAAAACTCGGGCCAGACGTTCTATCGCGCCGAAGTTGTGCCCGAGGATGATCAGCTGGAACGCCTGAACGGGCAGGCGCTGTTGCCGGGGATGCCGGTTGAAACCATGATCAAGACCGACGAAAGAACGCCGCTGTCTTATCTGGTCAAACCGATGGCCGACTATTTCAACCGGGCGTTCCGGGAGTAACTTAGCCTGCCGGTCAGAACGGTTCCAGATTGCCCAGCAGAATTGATGTCATGTCGGTGGATATCACGTTGTCCACCGCAACCACATTGACGCCCGTCTGGTAGGTGACATTGGTCTTAGTGATTGCCGACAGGTCCGCCGCGCTGTCCAGAAACACCCATTCCGCGTCATGCGCGGCCGGTTGCCCAACGGCGACCTGCAAGATGGCCAGCGCATCAAGCGCGCTTACATTTCCGTCCTGGGTAATATCGGCAGCGATCAGGTTTTCGGGCGACGCCGGGCCCCAGGTCGGGTCTAACCCGACCGAGATGCGCAGAACCTGCAAGGCGTCCAGTGCGGTAATCTCTATGCTGGCCGTCGAATAGGTCTTGATGATGTCAAGTTCGCCCGCAAAGGTTCCCGCTGGCAAATCCAGATCAAAGCGGCCTTCTGCATCCGCTCGGACACTGACGGTTCCGCCACCTTCGGGTGTGAACCGGATTTCCGCGTCCGTCAGACCGGCGTTTGCCGTATCGGAGCTGATCAGAATGTTCCCCTGCACCCCGCTTGAGCTGTCGGGGTCCAACCCTCCGAAATCCCTGAAATCCACGGGAATATGATCGGGGCCCCCAAAGCCCGCACCGAAGACGTCGGCGCTGGTCAACGGGCCGCCCGAGGCCGAGATGATCTCGATCAATTCGTTGAGGTATTCGATCTGCGCCCCCTGCGCCGTGGACGTAAAGGTGAGTTGCCCGGGGCCTCGCAGCATCGGATAGTCGAAAAGATCCAGCCGATCCGTGCCGGCCTGAAAGTCGTTGATGGTGGTCGGATCGCTGCCATATTGCATGACAAAGATATCGGCACCCGGCCCGCCATTTATCGTCGTGGCACCCATACCTGCGATCAGGATATCGGCGCCGGACCCGCCATATAAGGTCGACTCCAAAATGCTGCCGCTCAGCATGTCGTCCTGCGCGGTTCCGGCCACCGCGCCAAATCCGTCGCGCACAATGCCCAGATCGGCAATCGACACGCTCAGCTGCGTCAGCCCCGCCTCCTGCTGTGATCCGGCGATGATCTGCAACCCGTCCCCCACATGGGCAATGCTGAGCGTTTCTACATTCTGCAATCCGCTTTGAAGGGTGTCCGCAAAACTGTCCAGATGCACCAACTGACCATCGGGAGTGAGTGTGAACAGGCTGACCCCGTCGTCACCGCCACCGGCCACAACAAACACATGCCCGTCCGCTTCGATGACGGCCATGTCCTGAACCGACTCGAAACGCGTATCCAGCGAATCCAGTACATGATCGGTTGGGATCAGGCGACCGTCACCCGCCAGTTCCATCACGCTGAGGGAGTTGCTGTCCGCCCCCGCCACAATGACCCAGGTTTGCCCTTGCGCCAGCACCACCTCAACCGCCGTCGGTGTTGCAATGCCCAGTGTCGACAGCGCATCACTGTTGTCGATCATGCTCAGCGCGCCAGTGGCCCCGTCGATACCGAAGGTGCTGACTGTGTTTGTGGCCGCATCCGACGCGACCGCAAAAAAGTCACCGCTGACTTGCACCACCTGCATCGAATCGGCCTCACCTGAAACAGATGCCGCAAGGCTCAGCGTCCCGTCACCGTTTACAATATAAGTCGCGATCTGACTGGTTGCGTCATGCGCGACAGTCAGGAGATTGCCGATCTGAACCAGCGCCGAGATGTCGCCGCCGCCCACCAGAGTCCCGGTCTCCTGAAGAGTGCCTACCGTCCCATCGGGATTAAGTGCGTACCCGACCAGCCCCGTTGCTGAATTCACGTCCAGCACCAACTGATCTTCTCCGGCGAGGGAAACTGGTGTGCTGCTGCGGCCAACCTGAAACGTGATAGTTCCGCTGAAATACTCGGTGTCCTGCAATTGAGGTACCGCGCCTTCGACCAGCTTCCAGACCGCAACGCCGCCACCGGGACCCGTCACGCTGTACAGGTAAGTTTCCCCGTTAAACGTTTTTAAAGCCGTATCGCCGATACCTGAATCGAGCGCTGCGCTTCCTGTTGCAACCACGCCTTCGAACTGAAGCATCATACCAAATCACCCCACGCCACACCTGGCACCAAATGCAGGATGATCCGATGCAAGGTCCGAAACCCGAGCGGGATTGTGGTGAAAACGAGGAGTTCGGCTTCAGTTTAACTCAATTTTTCTGGTCCGGCCGCATGAGTCACCGATGGGGAAGACAGATGAACAAAACCTGGACCCGTCGGGCGGGCGCGGAAACCACATGTGAGGGCAAGATGACCAAAGAACCTGATCGCAAGTTCAATCCAGCCGATCTTCTGCCGGACGCAGAGCGTAAGCAGGGCATCCGCCGGTGGATCGACGGAAAAATGCGTCGCTGGGCCGGGCGTGGAATTGCCGGCGGGCTTGGTTCCACGTTTTTGGCCTTGCCGGCACTGGCACAGGCGACCATCGAGGAACTGTATGCCTATCAGTTTGCGGAAACGATTCCCGGAGTGCGTTCGGTCAAGCTGCTTAAAAATGGCGATGCTCTGCTGAAACTTGCGGATGGGCGTACGATGATCGTCGCCGCCGAAAACGTTCAGGTGCTGGAAAGTGGCGCGATCATGATCGCCGAAGAGGCCGTGGCCGAAATCGCCCAGTTCAGCCTTGCCGCCGAAGCTGGCGGCGCCGCGGCGGCCGGCGGCATCAGCGGCACCGGCGCAGTATTGGGCGGCCTTGGCCTTGCCGGCGCGGCTGCTGCTGGCGGCGGCGGTGGGGGTGGCGATGATGAAGAAACCGCCCCCACGCACGAACCCCGCTATCCCAGCCTCAACCTTACCGGATCACAGGCAAACGCCCTGAGCAGTGCAAGCACAAAGATACTTGCCCCGGACGGAACGGAGACCGTGGAAATCTCGATCGGGTCTCTGACCAAAACCGTGACTCCGAAAGCGGACGGGACTTGGAGCGTATCGCTGACGGCTGACGAGGCCGCCAACCTGCCGCAAGGGGTCAGGACGGTCACAATCCGCAACCTGGACAGCGACGGAGAGGAACTTTCGGTCGAAACCGTCAGGTTCGATGTCGACACCGTTCCCCCCACCCTGTCGATATCGGGGTTTTCCGGCGGCGCGGTCTTGAATGCGTCGGAACAGGACAGCGATCTTAGGGTGACCGGAACGACGAATGCGGAAGACGGCCAGACCGTAACGGTCACGATCAACGGGCAGGATTATTCCGGCACCGTTTCCGACGGGAAGTGGAGCGTGAGTGTCCCCGCGACGGACCTAAACTCGCTGCCAGACGCCTCGACAATTGCCGTCACCGCAAATGTCAGCGACCAGGCAGGCAATTCGGCGGCTCAGGTCAGCGCCAGTTTTGATACGGACTTCACCGCTCCGACAATCTCGCTGGACCAGATTTCCGGTGGGTCGATCGGATTGGCCGATATTGGTGGTGATCTGATTCTGACTGGGACAACCACCGCCGCTGACGGTCGTCCGGTTTCGGTGGTGTTCGACGGGCAAACCTATTCCGGTACCGCCTCGGCAGGTGGTTGGAGCATCACCATTCCAAGCGCCGATCTGGCCGGGCTGTCCACTGGCGTCCCGGCCGAGTTCAGCGTCACGGTCCGCGACGCTTCCGGCAACACATCGGTTCCCGCTTCGGCGTCGGTTCCGGTGGATTTGACAGGACCGTCGGTCAGCATCGCGCCGCTTTCTGTCGGCACAGTTCTTAATGCGGCCGAAGTGGCCTCGGATCTGGCGATAACGGGCATAACGGGAAATGTGCCGGATGGGCAGCAGGTTACCGTTTCTCTGAACGGGCAGACCTACACCGGAACGGTCGCCGGCGGCAGTTGGAGTGTGACTGTCCCCGCCGTGGATCTGGCCACATTGGCGGATGGTGGGACCTTTTCCGTCACAGCGGATGTGTCGGATTCCGACGCGATCCCGGCCCCGCAAGCTAGCGTTTCGCTGGCAAAGGATGTCACGGCACCTCTGGTGAGTATCGACACCTTCTCGGACGGCGCGGTCATGAACGCCGCCGAACAGGGCACGGATTTGATGATCTCCGGCACGACAACCGCAGAAGACGGGCAGAGCGTGTCCGTTTCAGTGAACGGTCAAACCTATTCTGGCACCGCAGCCGGTGGCGCATGGTCCGTAACTGTGCCGGCGGCGGACCTTTCATCTTTGCCGGACGGTTCAACCGTGAATGTGACAGCAGATGTGACCGACGCCGCCGGAAACCCTGCGGTCCAGGCCAGCAACAGCTTTGATACGGATTTCACCGCACCGGCTGTCGCGATCACCGGAATGTCCGATGGCGCGATCATGAATGCCGCCGAACAGGCCACGGACCTGACGGTCACGGGCACCTCGGACGCGGCAGACGGCACGCAGGTAACGGTTGAAATTGCCAGGCCAGACGGCACGGTCGATGTCAGCGGCACTGCGACCGTCACCGGCGGAAACTGGAGTTTTACGGCCCCGGCAGCAGATCTGGGAGCATTGCAGGACGGCGTTTCATACGATGTCACCGCATCCATTTCGGATACCGCGGGTAACGGTGCCAGCGCATCGGCCGGGTTCGGCACGGACTTCTCGGCACCATCCATTACGCTTGATCCACTGCCGACCGGAACTGAACTGGACGTGATCGAACAGGGAAGCGACCTGACGATTTCCGGCACGACAAACGCCGAGGATGGTCAAACCGTTTCCGTCACTCTGATTGGTCAGACCTATACGAGCTCAGCATCTGGAGGGATATGGTCCGCCACCGTTCCCGCCAGCGACCTGGCAGCGCTGTCGGACAGCACGGGCTATTCGGTAACAGCTGCAGTTGCAGACGCGGCAGGCAACGCGGCGACGCCCGCGACGACCACACTGACCACCGACCTTCGACCTGTTCTGACCCTAAACCCGGTGGGCACAAATAACGCCGTCTCGCTGTCGGATGCCCAGTCCTCGGGCGTGACGATTTCAGGGACGTCTGTGGGGCTTGGCGCAGGGCAGGCCGTGGATGTGACGCTGAACAGCGTTTCCATCGGCACGGCCACAGTGGGCGCTGATGGCAGTTGGTCGCTGAACGTTCCGGCATCGGATTTCACCGGGGTAACCGCAGGGGATGACTTGATCTTCTCGGCGCAGGCAACGGTTTCGGGCGGGCCGGATCCATTGCCGGCAACCGACCAAAACGCAGCGCATGTGCCCGCGGCTTACATCATCACCCAAGCGGGTATCAGCGGGTCAACCGTGACATTCGAGATCTACGCCGATGCGGATCGCGATATCTCAAGCGGGCTGGCTATGACCGCAGAACTGGGGTTTGATCCTTCTGTTGTCACCTTCGATACCGGGTCCAGCATAGAAAATGGGGCCTTTGACCTCTTCCTGCCGAACCCGGTCGGGGGCTCCGCCATAAATTTCGGTGGTATTGCGACCACGTTTACTGACCTGTCGCAGCCCTTGGTGACCTTCACCATGACCGTTCAGGACCCGAGCCAACCCATCGAACTGACGATCACGACGCCTGATGGCGGTCCTTCTGTCCTGCAACTTGGCACCAGCGGCGACGACGCTTTGATTGCAACCGAAACCGACAATATCCTGCGCGGCCAGGAAGGGGACGACGCGATCGACGTCTCTGATGCCGGACGCGACGTGATTGTGTTCGAGGCAGATCCGACGGTGAACGGCGTGGATACCATCACCGGCTTCTCCGTTGGCCCGGCAGCCGAAGTGACAGATGCGCTGATGTTCAGCGGTTTGGACTTCGCGACACTGCGCGGGGATGGGCAGGACGTGGAAACACTGTCCGTCGGGGATACCATTGGGGCGGACACCGGCGTCGTGGGTCTGACGACGGTATTGGGCGACCTGTCCGCAGGAACGATCGAAGCCGCAGTCGAAAGCTTTGCCGGAGTTCAGGCCGGCGACGAAATCTATGTGATGGCAACGGACGGCTCAGACAGTGTTCTGGTCAAGGTCGACTATTCGGCTCCGAACTCGGCGGCTGTCGAAACGGTTGCGCAATTCACGGGTCTGGACGATCTGAGCACCCTGAGTGCGGACAACATCCTCCACACCGACCCAACCGGGGCGACCGCCTGATCCCTCCAATGGCCGCTGGTTTCAATCGGCGGCCACGCCCTTTGCAAGAGGAAATAGATGGCACAGAATGGCCTGTATCCAGTGAGCTTTGCACGTCACGGACAGCAGTTTTGGAGGCGCTTCACCTCCTACAAATTTGCTTCACACCGGACGGATTGTGCCATTGTTCTGCACGAGGTTTCGCAGATCGCTGCGGCCTTTCCAATAGTTTTCCGTGAAGCCGAACGGGGCATGGAACCGCGTGCCCTTTTGTCCCTGACGGAAGAAGCAGACACGCCGTTTGTATCGCAGGATGGTAGATGGCTGGCCTCCTATGTGCCGTCCGCACTGCGATGCCACCCATTTCAGGCGAGTGCGGCAGAAGGCCGAAATGCGCACGGATGTTCGAATTTTCAACTGCTTGTGGACGAATTGTCCGGGTTGGTGTCGACCAACCCTGATGATGTACCGTTTTTTGATACCAAAGACGAACCGTCGGCTGAGTTGCTAAAAGTCACGGCGTTTCTGCAGGCCTGTATTAGGGCCAGGACTGCGACACTCGAATTGTGCCAATTGATAGGCCAGATGGGCCTGTTTGAACCCCTGTCTTCGCACAAAAAAACCTTGCTTCCACCCGGCTCTCTGGGTGTTGCGCCGTCGCGCCTGAATGACCTGTCGCGGGATCAGAAACTGCAATTGGCGGAATCGGACACCCTTTGGCTGATACACGCCCACCAAATATCGCTGTCGCATATTGAGTGGCTGAGTAAGATCCAAAACCAGTCGCGACAGCAGGATATACACAAAAAATATACTGAAAATTCAGACTTTTCCGATTTTCTTGATGCCATAGCCAATGCTCAGAATGGCGCCATTCATGGAATCTGTGGGGTGTGAAACACCTATGCTCAATCGCAACCGCTCATTAAAGAGTTTCGCTTTCCTTCTTCTCGCCGCAGCCAATTCCGCCTGTGCCCCCGCACCTGATCTGACCGGCGCCGAGGTGTCGTTTTCACCCGGATCGGTAGGTGCAGGTGCAAGCGCGCCGTCACCTCGGTTGGTACAAAGTGCGTTTGGCCAACGTATCCGGTCGGCTGTCGAGACAAGTCCGGATCTGGCGCAAAGCGCCACACGGCTGGATGTTGCTGCGGCCAACGAAGACGCCGCAAAGGGCGCGTTTCTGCCGCAGATGTCGGTTGGATTGAACGCCCGAACCGAGCGTATCGACTCGGACATAGCGGATGTCACACCCTATCTGCGCGTTTCGCAACTGGTCTATGACGGTGGCGCCGTTTCGGGTGACCTAGCCGCAGCAAAGGCGCGTGTTCTGCAAAGCCGGGGCGATCAATTGCAGACTGCCGCGGCAGCCGCGCTTGCCGCGATCGAAGCCTATGTGGTTGTGGTGGACAGGCGAAAAATTATGGACATTTCGTCCCGGAACCTCGCCGTCCACGAAGAGCTGGTGCTTCAGATCACTGAACGATCTGCACAGGGCGTCGGCTCCAATGCGGATGTCCTGGCTGCCCGTTCGCGAATGGCGGATGCCCGCACACGTCTTGCCGATGCCAGAGCGCGGCTGGACCGGGCGGACGCGCAATTTCGGGACGTTTTCGCGGTTCCACCGGGAAACCTGCCGTCCCCGGTCCCCGCCCCGACGCTGTCCCGAGCTGACACTCAGATCGTGATGGACAGCCCTTTGGTCAGGCGGGCTGACGCTGCTCTGCTGGCGGCCAAAGCGGATCAGGCAGCCGCGCTTGCCCGGCGCCGACCCAACGTACAGATTGCAGCTTTCGCGGATCGGGATGCTGCCAATGACGCCAATTTTGGCGTCGATCTGTCCTTTAACTACGAGTTGGACAGCACTGGCCAGCGCCGCGCCGCTATAGCTGCGGCAGAAGCTCAGGTGAAAGAGGCTAAATTCGCGCGGGAATCCGTGATACGGGACATCAAGCGAGAACTGGAATTCATCCGCTCAGACCAATTGGCGGGCGCGGAACGTCTGCAGGCGGCTAGGATAGCCGTTCAGGCCAATGCCGAAAGTGTTACCGCCGCGCGGGCGCAATTCACCATCGGGCGGCGCAGTCTGATCGAAATTCTGGATGCGCAGCGCGATTACGTCAACGCGCAGGAAAGGCTGATTCTGGCCGAACAAAGCTATTTCCTGACCAACTATGCGGTGCTGAGCCTGACGGGCGACATTCTGGACCTGCTCGGGGTTTCCATGATCAGACAGAGTGAGGGACCATGACAAAGCCAAATTCTGCTGCGGCGAAAACCGTCATGTCCGCCTTGGAATCCTGCATTCTGCACGTCGCTGCTTATTTGGACCGGCCACTGACAGCGGCCGCGCTGCACGCGGTTAAGTCCGGGCCCTCGGGGGAGTTGACCTTGCGCGACGCGATCGAAGTGACGCGGCGGGCAGGATTGCAGGTCGGCTACGGCAAACGCAGGCTGTCGGCGTTTGACGCAAGCCTGGCACCCGCGCTTTTGTTGCTGAAAGATGGCAGAGCGGTCGTTCTCCATGGACGCGCCCGCAACAATTCGCTGTTGATATTCGATCCGGATCTGGGTGACGGAGTTGGCGAAATTGCGGAAGAAACGCTGCGCAACGTTTACACCGGCTATGCCATTTTGTTTCGACGAAACCACGAAGCAGAGGTTTCAACCGGTGACGCCTCGCCTATGAGCCACTGGTTCTGGTCGGCGATGGCCGCAAATCGATGGTCCTATTTGCAGGTGGCGCTGGCTGCTGCACTTGCAAACCTGCTGGGTCTGTCCACGTCCATATTCATAATGGTGGTTTACGACCGGGTATTGCCGAACGAAGCCACGGAATCTCTTATCGCGCTGACCATGGGCGTTGGTCTGGCACTCGGCTTTGACTTTGTCCTGAAGTTACTGCGCGCCGGATTCATTGATCGTGCCGGCCAGAAGGCTGACATGCAGATGGGGCGGCGCGTATTCGATCAGGTTCTGAACATTCGGATGAAGTCGCGCACGGGATCCACTGGTGCCATGGCCAGCACGGTGCGCGAATTTGAAACACTGCGAGAGTTTTTTACGTCTGCGACACTGGTCGCGATGGTCGATCTGCCGTTCATTGCCCTGTTTGTCTTTGTGATCCATCTGGTCGGTGGTCCACTGGCCATCATCCCCGCCCTCGCCGTACCCGTCGTTCTGCTGACCGGGCTGGCCGTGCAACCGCTGTTGTCCCGCCTTGCTGAACGCAGTTTTTCCGATGGTCAGTCCAAACAATCGGTTTTGGTCGAAGCCGTCTCTGGCCTTGAGACAATCAAAACGACCGGCGCGGCCAGACAAATGCGCAACCGTTGGGAAAGCGCGATCGAACGGCAGTCGATGCACGGTGCCCGCAGCCGGGCAATCACGCAGTTTGCGCTGAACCTGACCGGGTTCACGCAGCAGGCGGCGCAGGTATTGATCGTTTTTTATGGCGTTTTTCTGATCACGGACGGCCAGGCAAGCATGGGCGCGCTGGTTGCCTCTGTCATGCTGACAGGCCGGGCGCTGGCACCGCTGGGGCAACTGGCGCAGACACTGACCCGCGTGAACCAAGCGCGCAGTGCCTACCGAAACCTGAATGCACTGATGCAGGCCGAAAGCGAACGCCCGGACGGGCGCAACTGGATCAGTCGACCCGGGTACAACGGGCGCATCTCGTTTCGCAATGTCAAATTCGCCTATCCTGATCAGTCCGAAGATACATTGAAGGGCGTTTCGTTTTTAATTGAACCCGGTGAGAAAGTCGCAATTCTGGGGCCGATCGGTTCTGGGAAAAGCACTGTCGCGCGTCTCATTCTGGGCCTCTACGAGCCCCGGGCCGGGTCGGTCATGCTAGACGGTGTGGATATTCGCCAGATTGATCCGGGCGATCTTCGCGGAAATGTCGGGTCCGTGTTGCAGGATGTCTGGCTGTTTTCAGGCACTATCCGCGACAACATAAACAGCGGAGCCATCCGTCCGAGTGACGCCGATTTAGTGCGCGCGGGCAAGGTGGCGGGTGTCGAAGACTTCATCGCCCACCATCCCAACGGTTATGACCTGAAACTGGCGGAACGCGGCGAAGGGTTGTCGGGCGGGCAGCGCCAGTCCATTGCGCTGGCCCGGGCTTTGATAGGTCGCCCTCCGGTGCTGCTTTTGGATGAACCGACCAGCGCTATGGACATCCAAACCGAAGCCGAGGTTATTCGCCGTCTCAAAGACGAGACGCGGGACATGACGATGGTGATCATCACTCACCGCACAAGCCTGCTGGACCTGGTGGACCGGGTGATCGTGATCGAGGGTGGGCGCGTCAGCACCGATGGACCAAAAAGCCTGCTAGCACGGCATGCCCAGAAAACAAGGAACCACTTGAATGTCGCGGCATCCTGATCTCGCCGCCCTCGCGCGCGAAATGCGCGGCCGTTCTCCAGTACGCGGGTCCTTGCTTTTGCTGGCGATCTTCGCCTGCCTAATCGCCTTGGGCCTGTGGGCAAGATTCACAGAATTGGACGATGTCACACGCGTTGACGGCAGAATCGTCCCCTCGGCGGATATCCAGGTCATCGAGGCGACAGACCCCGGCGTCCTGCGATCGCTGAACATCCGCGAAGGACAAGTCGTTGAAAAAGGGATGTTGCTGATGGAATTCGACACCACCCAGATCGACAGCCAACTCAGCCAGGAACAACAGCGAGCCTTCGGATTGATGGCCCGCGCCCACAGGCTGCAGGCCGAAATCGACGGCACAGACCTCAGCTTTCCGAAGAGACTGATCAAAGGCGCGCCTGACGTCGTCAGATCGGAGTCGGCGCTATACCAGGGGCGCCGGTCAGAATTGCAAGCGGAAATTGCCATACTCGAACGTCAGCGGGAACAGCGAAAAAAGGAATATGAGGAAGGTTTGGTGGACCAGGTAACCGCCGACGAAACACTTCGCCTGCTGGCGGAAGAACGCGAGATGATGGAACCGTTGGTCGAAAAGAAAATGGAACCGGCAACGACCCTCCTGACATTGCGCCGGAGCGAGGCGGAATGGCAAGGCCACAAGACACGCGCCAAGGCCGCGACCAACAGATTGAAAACCGGGCTGGATGAGGTGGATGACCGGATTCGCGCTGCGCGCAGCCGGTTCAGGACTGCCGCGTTGACAGACCTGGCGCTAGCCACGACCGAATTGGCAGCGTTGCAACCAGCATTACCCGCGCTGCAGGATCGGGCGGATCGCGCTCTGGTCCGATCGCCCGTGCGGGGCATCGTAAATCGGGTTCACCGCAGCACGATCGGAGGGCTTGCGCGCAGCGGCGAAGAACTGGTCGAGATTGTGCCGCTGAATGATACCTTGCTCGTTGAGGCTTACGTCCGGCCGGAAGATATCGCCTTTCTGCATGCAGGTCAGGCGGTTAAGGTCAAAATCACCGCATACGACTTTGCCCGATACGGTGCACTCAGCGGCCGGATCACACGCATCGGCGCGGATACGATCACACGATCCGATCGTAATTATGAAGAAGTCTTCGTCGTCGAAATCGAAACCAGCAACTCCATGCTGGACGGCAGCGGCGTCGCTGTGGAAATCATCCCGGGAATGATTGCCGAAGTGGACATCCTGTCCGGCAGGAAAACAGTTATGGACTATTTGCTGCAGCCCGTTGTCAAATTAAAGGACCGCGCGTTGCGAGAGTAAACTGTCGATTCTCGCTGCGGGTCGGCTGCCCAGGGCAGCCGAAGAAATCGGCACGACGCCGGAATCATGCCTGTTTCGCGGAAAACCCTGCCGGATCGGGGTCGCTCTCCTTAAGCCGGACCCGCTAGCCGTGATCTGAAACCGGTTGCTTGAACTGCTGGTCGAACAATTGCCGGAACGTCCCGTCCTTTTCGATCAAGGTATCAAGATTGCCTTCCTCAATAACTTCACCGTCCTGAACGACCATGATTTTGTCTGCTTCTAGTACTGTGGACAAGCGATGTGCGATGACAATCGTGGTCACGTTTTTCGTCAGCTTGTCCAATGCCGTTTTCACCAGCGCTTCAGACTCGGCATCCAGAGCACTGGTTGCTTCGTCCAGCAGCAGGATCTCAGACTTGCGAAGAATAGCACGGGCAATCGCCAGTCGCTGTTTTTGACCACCGGACAAAAACGCCCCGTTCTCCCCGACCTGAGTGTCATAGCCCTTGCGCAACTTGGTAATGAAATCGTGCGCGTGGGCGGCACGGGCGGCTTCCATCACCTCTTCGTCGGTTGCGTCGGGACGGGCAAAGCGAAGGTTCTCCATAACAGTTGCCGAGAACAGGAATGTGTCCTGCCCCACGTAGGATATTTTCCGGCGCAGGGACGCGAATGTGACATCCTGCAGGTCCTGATCATCAATTTCGACTTTACCACGGTCAGGGTCGTAAAACCGCATGATCAGACCGAAGATCGTCGACTTACCACCGCCAGATTGCCCAACAAGCGCGGTCGTTTTCCCCGCCTCGAAAGTCACGTTCATCTTGTTGATGACCCTCGGCTTTCCCTTGTAGCCAAAGGTCACGTTTCTCAGCCTAATTTTGCCGGGTCCGGTGCTCAGCTCCTTGGCATCGGGAATTTCCCGCATCGGCTCTTCCTGATCCAGCAAGTCGAACATCATGCCGATCGGAACCAGCGTCGTTTCAATGACAACTCGCATCTTCGACAAGCGTTTTGCGGGTTCATAAGCCATCAGCAACGCGGTGATGAAGGACATCAGCTGGCCTGCGGTTGTCGGCTCGCTTCCCGCGATGCCCATAGTACTGATAATCAAAACACCCGCGACGGCGAGCCCGGCCAGAAACTCCATCAGCGGGCTTGCGACCGACTGGAGTTTTGAGATGGAATTGGCGCGGTTTTCTACTGATCTGATTGCACCGTTCATGCGCTGGGTCATGTGGTCTTCAAGTGCGAAGACTTTGATGATTGTAATGCCGCCGGAGGTTTCCTGAAGAACCTTGATGATCTCAGACAGCGCCCGCATCTCGGATTGCATGATCGCACGGACGCTTTTCAGAAGGTATCGCACACAAAAAAGCGCAACCGGGCCAACGACGAAGAACAACACCGACAACAGCGGTTGCTGGTAGACCATGACAAAAACCAACCCAACCAAGGTCAGCGCGTCGCGAACAAAACTGGTGACGATTACATCAACCAGGCGTCGGGCGGCCTGTGCACCCTGCGTCACGCGCATCAGAAGGCTGGAGGATTCCGTTTTCGCAAAAAAACCGACACCGCGCTTGATCAGCTTTCCATAAAGCCGCTCTTGCTGAACAGCGATGATCCGGTTCCCGGCGCGGGCCAGAAACACCGCCTGAACGTATGAGGCAGCAGCCTTGCCGAAAAACAGCGCCACGACCGCGCCAGCCACCAGATACACTTGCGACCGCATTTCCGGCTCGGTCATTGCGTTGACGATATTTTCCATCATCCAGGCCGTACCGGCCGTTGTTGCCGCCACGATGACCATTGCGATCATGGCAATCCCGTACAGCCACCCCTGGCTTCGGAGGCTTTCGCCCAGAAGACGGCCAATATGACCCGTTCGCCATTTAGCCCAGGCTTCTTTGAACATTCTAAACTCCAAAACCTTTTGTAGCTTCGATGCCTGGCCGCGACATGGTCAGACTGTTGATCCGGCGGCATAGATGCGTGGAAACTGCCGGAAGATCGGGATGTTGTTAGTTATGCGCGACCGGTCCAAGAATCCATAGTTACCGCTCAGATAATGAATACGGGTGTCATTCATTTCAAACCATGCGCCGGTGTGAATACCCCGACCCTCGCTCAATACATTGTTTGCACACACTTAATTCACCAGATTACCAATAACAGATCGTGCGGATCACAATCTGGATCAGCGTATTACCGCCACTCGACATCCCCAAGAAAAATATATCCGGCCCCATAGATCGTTTTGATTAATCGGGGATTTTTCGGATCTTCGCCCAGTTTTGTGCGCAGGCGTGAAATACGAACGTCCATGGCGCGGTCGAAACTGTCGCCAGCGGCACCACCGAACGCCTCTTGCATCTGGGCTCGGCTGATCAGGCGTTTCGGGCTTTCGAGAAACAGCCGCAGTACCTCGCCTTCCGCGTGACTGAAAGGCGTTTCCGCGCCGCTTCCATCCTCAAGCACGTAGCGGTCGAAATGCGCGGTCCAGCCATTGAATTCCGCAATGTCTGACTGAGTCATCTGCGTTCGCGGAGAGCGCAATCTGGCGCGTATCCGCGCCACGACCTCGGCAGGATCAAAGGGTTTGGTGATATAGTCATCCGCCCCAAGTTCCAAGCCGGTCACACGATCCTGTACCTGCGCCCGTCCCGAAATGATGATAACCGCCGCCCCCTGTTCCAATGCCAGCCTGTGGACCAGAGCCAACCCATCTGTATCCGGCAAAGACAGATCTACCAGGCACACATCCGGGGTCACGCGCTTTAGCGATGCCTCGAATTCCCGCGCGCGCGAAAAGCTGTGCGTCCGGAAACCGGCATCCTCCAGCGCTTCGGTCAGGATGCGCCGGATTTCAGGCTCGTCATCGACAATGGTTACCAGCGGTTGCGTCATCAGGCGGCCTCGGTGCGGATCAGGGCGGACAGCTGTGCCCGGGTGAACGGTTTGCGCAGGACCGGTGCCTGTGTCAGCGCCTGCCGGTGCAACGGGTCGGAATAAGGAAGCGATGTCATCAGGATGCAGGGCAATGCCGGCCGAAGCTGGGCCAGCAGATCAAGCCCGGTTCCCGCCCCTTCCAGGCGAATGTCGGACAGGACCAGCGCGATATCCCTGATATCCGCCGTCAAAGCCAGCGCCTCATCAGAAGATGTGGCTTCGATCACCGTGAATCCAAGATCCACGAGCATTTCGCGGAACTGACCACGCAGGTCGTCATTGTCCTCAACCAGAAGAACCAGACCTTCCTGTACCGGCGGCGTGGGTCGGTAGGGCAAGCGCAGAATTACGGACGCGCCGTAGGGCGTGTTGCGAAGGCTCAGGTCCCCACCGGCAAGCTTGACCGTGTCGTAAACCATCGGTAGACCCAGCCCGGAACCCTTGCTGCCCTTTGTGGTGAAAAACGGGTTCAGGGCTTTTTCCAACGCCTCCTCAGAAAACCCCGGGCCCGTGTCGGACACCGTGATCTCAACCCAGATCGCACCGATCGTGTGCGCGCTGATGGTGATCTGCCCGAACCCGCCACAGGCGTCGCGCGCGTTCAGCACAAGGTTCAGCAAGGCGTCCTGAACCATGCCCGGATCCAGCATCAGCGCTTCGTCCGGCAGGGTATTGACGACCGACAGGCCAACCCCGCGCGGCAGCGATGGCGACGCCAGAACGCGCAAATCCTCCAACAGACCGTGCATATCGGTCGCCTTCGGCTGGGGTGTCCTGTTCCCGGTCATATCCGCGATCCGGTTCAGCAACTGCCCGCCCCGGCGCGCGGTCTGCTGCGTCGCCGCCACCAGTTCGCGCGCGTTTTCGGACAGATCCATCTTTTCAAGCCGGGATTGCATCCCCAGAATGATGGTCAGCAGGTTTGAAAAATCATGCGCCAACCCGCTGGTCATCTGTGCTGCCATCGCCCGGCGTCGTGTCTGTTGCAGCGCCACACGGGCCTGCGTTTCTTCGGTGATATCCACGGACATCACATATACGCCCCCTTCACCGTCCGGCGTGAACGACACGCGAATGCGACGGGAATCCTGGTCTTCGGTAAATTCAAAAACGGATGTTTCGCCAGCATACGCCTTATTCAGATAGGGTTCGACCCGCCCGAACGCCGTGGCACCAAGGGCGTCAGAGATATGCATCTTTAGGATTTCCGACGGGCGCCCCGGCATCACGGAACTGAGGCGCCGGTTCGAATAATCATACCGCCCGTCCTCGTCGAGATGCGCGATATGGGCGGGCATCATTTCGGTTGTCATCCGTGTCCGGGCTTCGATCTCGGTCAGTTGCCGTTTGGCTTCGACCAGTGCAGCGTTTGTGGCGGCAAGTTTCCGGTTTGCGGCCGACAATTCCTCGGCCCGATCCAGCAGCTGCCCAGACAGTTCCTCGGACCGGGCGCGCAGCAGGGCCTCGGCCTGTTTGGTGTTGGTGATATCGGTATAGACTGCAACCCAACCCCCTTTGGGCAGCGGCGCGCCCTCGACCGAGATGACCTGTCCGTTGGCGCGGACACGTTCCAGATAATGGGGTTCGAAGGCCAGCGCCTGCGTGACCCGCAATTCCACCATTTCCTCGACATCGGCATCCTCGCCATATTCGCCTATGGCGGCAAGAAAGCGGATTGTGTCGCGGAACAGGGCCCCCGGCTGCACCAGTTCGTCCGGCAGATCGAACATGACCTGAAAGGGTCGGTTGCTGACCACCAGCCGCAACTGGCTGTCATAGATCGACAGGGCCTGACCGATCAGATTCAGGCCCGCGGTCGTCATTTCCTTGATATGCCGTTCGGTTATGTCCAACGTCATCCCCCTGCGACATATGCGTAACATCCGATCTGTCGCAGGTGTAGGGGTCTTGGACGCGACACTTTGGGCCAGCCCGCTAAGGCATATGGTTAATATCGCAGCTTTGATTTTGGTCCTTCGGCCGTGATCGAGTGCAGCGACAACGTGTGATCCATGTTGCGCATCCGGTGCCGCAACATCTGACGCCCCAGACGGGCCAGATCCGCCGCGTAGTCCGGGTTTGCGGCGACATTCTCCAACTCTCCCCGGCCCGCGTGGTCAAACAGGATCGGCGGCAGGTCGGCGGCAAATTCGGCCAAAGTGAACCTGTCGTCCCGCAGGATACCAAGGCACGAGTCGCTGTTGCCCGTCCCCAGATTGCGCTGCCACAGCGTCGGGCTTTCCGGGTCCGCGAAATCCAGCTCGCTGAAAGAATAGGCGCGCCAGTCATCCGGTGTCTGACCTTGCAGCAGCGGCATCAAGGAGCGCCCGTCCATCGAGTTCGGGATCGGCTGGCCGACCCAGTCGAGTATTGTCGGTGTGATGTCGATGGATTCCGTGGGCGCCGACACCATCCTGCCCGCCTGCGCCTGATTGCCCGGCACCCGGATCATCAGCGGCGTGTGGTAAGCCACATCATAAACCGTCATTTTGCCCCAGCTGTGCCGGTCCCCCAGCATCTCTCCGTGATCGGCGGTGATCACCAGCAAGGTGTCATCGTATTGACCGCTGTCTTTGAGGTGCCGGATGACGCGGCCGATATGGTGGTCCACCTCGGTCGCAAGGCCCAGATAGATCGCACGCAAGGTCTGAATGTTCTCGATCGTCGGCTCGACAGTGTCGAAACCCATCACAAAATCCACGGGTTTTTGCTTTTCGATTGTCGGACCAAAGAACGGGTGCAGGGCCAGTTCCTCGGAAACTGTGGGAAAGCCAGCCGGTTGGGGCAGCGCGGACGGGTCGTACATATCGTTATAGGGTGCCGGGGCGACCAAGGGCGGGTGTGGTCTGATATATGTCAGATGCGCAAACCAATTCTGACCGGCAAGCGGAGTAATTCCGTCAAGAAAGGCATCGGTCAGAAAGGCCGTATCGCTGTCTTCTGCGCGGTAGAGCGCAGGGTCGTTCAACCGCGGCGCGCCGCCATCCGGTGAAACCGGCTTGTGCACGTCCCAGTAGTCATCGAACACATATCCCTTTTGCATTAGATGCGACCGCCACGGAAACGACTCCTCAAGCCGCATTTCGATGACCTCGTTGAATCCGGCCATGGGCTGTTCGTATGACTTCAGAATGGGATCGTTCGGGTCGTGGACCCGCGGATCCGCCGAAGTGTCCGTGTAGCCGAACAACATCGGCAGGTAACCGGCCTTGCGCATCTCGGTCGCGATATTGGGCGAGTCGTGCCGCAGAGGCGTGCCATTGCGAACCGAGCGATGGTTCATCGCATATTGCCCGGTCAGGATCGAAGCGCGTGACGGGCCACACGGGTTGGTTACCGAGAAATGCCGCTCGAACGTAACCGCCTCATTCATGAACGCACGCAGGTTCGGCAAATCGACATGCGCCGCCAGTGCACCGTTCAGGCAGTCGGCCCGCAGTTGGTCAATGATGATGAACAGGACATTTCCGGCTTGCCGCATATTGCTACCCCTGATTCCACAGTCGTGGTTTTCCGCGAACTCTGTCGTGGTTCGGCAATTCCGGCAACAGGATTGTCAGCCCATGGCGTGCAAGGTGGACAGAACACCGCACCAGCCCGGGACCAATGAAAAACGTCTGTCAGCTGCGGACACTCGTTAGTCTGGCACGCAACCCGCACGCGATGTCTGTCCCGAGCTTTTGAAACTGTCACCTGCACGCAATTGCATCGCAGCAATTCCCGTGCCCTTGGCAGAAATGCGTTGCAGCACAAGGCGGTTTCACATCACATACGCCCATGACGCAGCCAACGATACAATCGGACCGCGATGCCAATGGTGTCTGCCTGCGCATTTCAGGTGAGTTGCTGACGCAATCGCTGGACAGGGTTGAAACAGCATTTGCGTCCTTCCAGCCCGAAGGCGGCAACGTCACCGTTGATCTCTCGGAAGTTGAGGCGCTGGATACCGGCGGCGCATGGCTGGTTGCCGATCTGGCGCGCCGCGCGCGGGCCGTTGGCGCGCGGGTCACGTTTAAGGGACTGAACCCGGCGCATTCCATGCTGCTCGACACCGTATCGCACAGCATACCGGACGAACCCGGAACCGAGGCCGGTCAACGCAGCTTTGTCGATTGGGTGGCCAGCGTGGGTGCCCGTACGGCGGGGGCGTGGAAAGACACGCTTTCGATGATCGGGTTTCTGGGCCTGACGTTGCATCGGCTTGGCCGAACGATCGTGATGCCGTGGCGACTGCGCCGTGCGGCTCTGGTTTCGCAAATGGAGCAGACCGGGTTCAAGGCGATACCGATTGTGGCCCTGATGGGGTTTCTGATCGGCGTTGTGCTGGCCTTTCAGGGGGCCACCCAGTTGAAACAGTTCGGGGCCGAGATTTTTGTCGTCGAACTGATCTCGATCTCGGTTCTGCGGGAATTGGGCATTCTGCTGACAGCCATCATCGTTGCGGGCCGGTCGGGGTCGGCCTTCACCGCGTCCATCGGCTCGATGAAGGTGCAGGAAGAGATTGACGCCATGCGCACATTGGGTCTGGACCCCATCGAAGTACTGGTCATCCCGCGCGTCGTGGCCCTTTTGATCACCCTGCCGATCCTTGGTTTTATCGCCGACATTGCAGCCCTGATCGGCGGCGGGCTGATGAGCTGGATCGACCTTGGCGTCAGCCCCGGCATGTTCGCCACGCGACTGAAGGAAAACACCGGCGTCTGGCAATTGGCGATCGGCATGATCAAAGCCCCGTTCTTTGCGCTGGTTATCGGTGTCATCGCCTGCTGGCAGGCGATGCAGGTCAAGGGATCGGCTCAAAGCGTCGGTGAAAGAACAACGGCGTCGGTTGTACAATCCATTTTCATGGTCATCGCGCTGGATGCCCTGTTCTCGATTTTCTTCTCGGTGCTTGGGGTCTGACATGGACGGAACCGTGCTGGAACAGACCGCTAAGACCGATGCGCAGCGCGAGGCTGTGATCCGCGTGCGCAATCTGACCAACCAGTTCGGGCCGCAGGTGGTGCACAAGGACCTCAATCTTGACGTCTGGCGCGGCGAGGTTCTGGGCATCGTTGGCGGCTCTGGCACGGGCAAGTCGGTCTTGCTGCGCACTATCGTGGGGTTGAACAAACCCGCCGCCGGCAGCATCGAGGTGCTGGGGGTCGATGTGCTGAACGGCCCGGAACAGGAACGGCGTCGTATAGAAAAACGCTGGGGTGTTGCGTTCCAGGACGGGGCGCTGTTTTCATCGCTGACCGTCCTTCAGAATGTAATGGCACCGCTGCGCGAGCACACAGGCATCAGTGAACACCTGATGCAGGCGCTTGGCAGTCTGAAGATCAGCCTGGTCGGACTGCCACAGCTGAGTTGCGGCAAGTTTCCGTCGGAACTGTCCGGGGGCATGCGCAAACGCGCGGCTCTGGCCCGCGCCCTGTCGCTGGACCCCGAGATCGTGTTCCTGGACGAGCCGACCGCCGGACTGGATCCGATCGGGGCCGCCGCCTATGACGAATTGATCGGTGAGTTGCAGCATGCTCTGGGCTTGACGGTGTTTATGGTCACGCATGACCTCGACAGCCTGTACGCCATTTGCGATCGGGTCGCAGTTCTTGCAGAAAAACGCGTGCTGGTTGAAGGGCCGATTGAAGAAATGACCAAAGTCGACCATCCTTGGGTGCAGGAATACTTCACCGGCCCCCGGGCGCGCGCAGCGCAAGAGAAGGGGCAGGACAGGTAAAGGCGATGGAAACCCGAGCGAACTATATCCTGATCGGAGCATTCACCCTTGCGGGTATTCTTGGCGCGTTCGGCTTCTTCCTGTGGCTCGCGAAATTCGAGGTTTCGCGGCAATACGCTTATTACGATGTTCTGTTTGACAACGTGTCTGGCCTGTCGGCTGCGGGCGGCGTCAGCTTTAACGGCCTGCCGGTCGGTCAGGTCATTTCACTGCAGCTGGACGACGACGATCCGTCGAAAGTACGGGTGAAACTTGAGGTCGATGCAGACATCCCGGTGACCAAAGACACGATTGCACAATTGCAGTCGCTTGGCGTGACCGGCGTGAGTTATGTCGAATTGTCCGGCGGGTCCCCGGGCGGTGAAAAGCTGCCGCAGAACAGTGTGATCCAAAGCAAACGCAGCACCATTCAATCACTGTTTGAGGGGGCCCCGAAAGTGCTGGACGAGGCGGTGACCCTGCTGGAAAACCTCAATGCGGTGGTCGACGACAAGAACCGTAAATCGGTCAGCGACATTTTGGAGAACCTGGCATCCGCGTCCGGCAGGCTGGACAAGACATTGTCCGATTTCGAAAATCTGTCCACCGATCTGGGTGGTGCGGCGAAAAAGCTGGGCGACTTTACGGATCGGCTGGACAAGCTGGCCGATACCGCGGAAACGACGCTGACCACCGGCACGGACACGTTGAAAAGCGTGAAAACCGCCTCGGAATCCGCGACCGCCGCGCTGAACAGCGCCAAAGGTACAATCGAAACGGCCGACCGGGTGATCCAGCAGGACCTCAAACCATTCATCGAACAGGCATCGGCCCTCGCCGAACGTCTGTCGGGTTTGTCGGATGAAGGCAGCGTCGCCTTGGCGACGGTTACCGAAACTTTCCTGAATGCCAACAAGACCTTGGGGTCCATCACCGCTGCAATGGACAGCGCCAAGGGTACGCTAACCTCGGCTGAACGCGCATTTGACTCGGCCAACAAGGTAATCAATGAAGATATCGGGTCGGTAATGGACGATGTCCGCTATGCCGCAAACGAAGTGGCCGCCACTGTACAAAACGTGACCAAGCGGCTGGATGACATCTCGGCCGATATCCTCAGCGCGTCAAAATCAGCCTCGGAACTGCTGGGCACCATCGACGGTATCGTGCAGGACAACCGCCGTCAGCTGTCCGATTTCCTGCGCGTCGGCCTGCCGCAGTTCACACGTTTCATCGAAGAGTCACAGCGTCTGGTGATCAGCATGGACCGTTTGGTGGATAAGGTCGAACGTGATCCTGCGCGGTTCCTGCTGGGGACCCAAGCATCGGAGTTTCGCCAATGATCAGGCATATTCTTGTGGCTCTGGCGCTTGTGTCGCTTGGCGGGTGCACCGGGCTGGGCACTTTGCGACAGGCATCCAAGCCAAACGATTTGTACTTGTTGACGCCGAAAAGTACGTTTTCCTCTTCTCTGCCGCGCATCCAAAAGCAAATCGTCGTGCAGGAACCAACCGCGACGGCGGCCGTCAATACAGATCAGATCGCGGTTCAGCCCTCTCCGTTGCAGGTCCAGTACCTGCCGCGCGCGCGCTGGGTTGATCGGGCCCCGCTTATCGTCCAGGCGCTGCTTGTCGAAAGCTACGAAAACAGCGGCAAGGTGGCCGCTGTCGGCCGATCCACAGTTGGCCTTCGGGCGGATTACGTCATCGTGCCGGACCTGCGTGAGTTTCAGGGGATCGTGGTCGGCCAAACCGAAGACTCGCCCACCATTCGGGTCGAGGTGCGCATGAACATCAAGATCATTGATGAGTTCGAAGACAAGATCATCGCCTCGGATTCCTTTCAGGAATTTGTAGTTGCCGCCAGTGACCAGACCCCGGATCTGGTCACCGCATTTGATGAAGCCCTGGGCAAAACCATGCGCGACGCGGTAGAATGGAGCGTGCGCAGGATCAATGCCCACGCTGCCAACAACCCCAGGCAATTCTGAAGCCGCGAACCTGTCAGCGGGTCAGCGTTTCGGCCAGCCTCATCAGCGTGACCGCTTCGGCCCGATATCCAAACGGGTCGTCGCCCTTTGAAGAATTGGCGAGTTCTATTGCGTCTGCATAAGACCACGAACCCAGGTAATCACCGCCGCGCAGCAACTGACCGAACCCGGCAATGGCATAGGAAAATTGGACGTCTCCGGTAACGCGCCCCTGCCCGGGTAAAATCGGCTGTTCTATCAACTGGCTTTCGGACGCGCCGGGCATCTTGTAGCGCAGCTTGAAGAAGCCAATCTCATCCGTTCCCTCGGATACCGCCTGTTCGGCATAGCGCAGCGGACCATTTCGGATCGCATCCGATCCCACCGGGGAAACTTCGTAGATCGCCGTCACCGAGTGGCCGGCCCCGATATCACCGGCATCCACCTTGTCATTCGCAAAATCTTCTCGCCGAAGGGCCCGGGTCTCATACCCGATCAGGCGATATTCGGCGATCCGCGCCGGATTGAATTCGATCTGAATTTTGACGTCATTGGCAATCGGAAACAGCGCCCCGGTCAGTTGATCGGCCAGCACCTTGCGCGCCTCGCTCAGCGTGTCGATATAGGCGGCCTGCCCGTTGCCGTTCTGCGCCAGCGCCTGCATGGTCGCGTCGTCCAGATTGCCCCGGCCAAAGCCCAGGACGCTCAGAAACGTGCCACTGTCGCGCTTTCCTGCGATGAAGTCTTTCAGCGCTTCGGGGTCGGACAATCCGACGTTGAAATCGCCATCCGTGGCCAGGATCACACGCGTCACCTCTCCGTCCCCGGCCATCCCTTCGGCAACCTGATAAGCCTGCTGCAACCCGGCCTGCCCCGCTGTCGAGCCACCTGCTTCCAACTGGTCCAGAGATGACAGGATCTTGCTCCGCTCCGAAGCCGACGTCGGCTCCAGCACCTGCCCGGCGCTGCCCGCATAGGTCACGATCGAGACCTGATCTTCGGGTCGCAACTCCGACAGCAGCAGGCGGAAGGACTGCTTCAGCAGGGGCAATTTGTTCGCATCCTGCATGGACCCGGACGTGTCAATCAGAAAGACCAGGTTCAGCGGCGGGCGGTCTTCGATCTGCGGCAGCGAACCCTGAACCCCAATATGGAGAAGCTGCGTGCCTTCGTTCCACGGAGTGGGCGTCACGGTGATCGAAGGGCGGAAGGGCGCGGCCCCGTCGGGCGCGGGATAGGAATAGGGGAAATAGTTCACCATCTCTTCAACTCGCACCGCGTCTTTCGGCGGCAGTTGACCGCGCATCAGTGACGACCGGACAATCGAATACGAAGCCGTGTCGACGTCGATCGAGAAGGTCGAAACCGGGTCTTCGCTTGTGACCTTTAGCGGATTGGTGTCCGCGTTGGCGAAATCCTCGGTCTCAGTTTGAATTTCCTGGCGATCACCGGACTCCCGAGTAAGAAGATTGCTGATCGCAGGTTCGGTTGCCGGGGACGGGGCAAGTGGCGCGCTTTCTGTCAATCCAAACAGGTCGGAACTTTGACTTTGTGCCGCAAACCCGAGACGGCGTTTAAGTTCGGGCACCGCCTGTTCTTCCACGACAACCGGAGCTTTGACGACCGGCTCCTCCAGATTCCCTTCATATGGTTTCTCTGAGGCAGCCTCATCGTCCAGTTCGGCGATCTGCGTTTGCCGCTGACTGTCACTTATCTGCGTCGGGTCCATCACATAATCGCGTGTCTGTGGTACGATCATCACCAGCGCCACGGCGGCGATTGCAGTTGTCGCGGTCAGGGCACCGCGGTGTGAGAGGGCATTCAACATGGATTTCGCTCCTTCTGTCAGGCGGGCCAACGGGCCTCGCTTGACAGTCGGACGCATGGCGTGCGGCGATCCTTGGCTGCGCGAGAAATTTTTCTGCGCCCGTTCCAGATTTTCGGCCCGGCGCTGCGCGTTCGGAGGTGGGGTTGCATCCTCCATCAGCCTTTTGAGGTGTTCAAGATCGTCTGTCATTCTGCCAGTTCCTCCTGCCGAAGGGCGCGCAGGCGCTTGCGGATGTCCGACATGCGCCACGACACCGTGCCCTCGGACACGCCCAACACCTCGGCGGCCTGGGCATGGGTCATCTCGTCTTCCAGTGTCAGCGCCAGCGTGTCCTGCAATTCTTGCGGAAGGGACCGCATGGCGCGCTGCAGCCAATCGACGGCTTCCGCGGTTTCGGCTGCTTCGGCCCGGCGCATCTGTTCGATGTCGCCCCACCCTGCCGCTGCGCGGCTGTGACTGGCCTGACGACGGCGTGCGTCTTCGGCGGCATTCACGACCACACGGTACAGCCAGGTGGTAAACCGGGCCTGTGCCCGAAACCCGGCAATTTTCGCGGGCAGGGCGGCACAAATGTCCTGCGTCAGGTCCTCGGCCTGATCCGCCCGTCCTGTCAGACGGAAAGACAGGCGAAAGACGCGGTCATAATGCCGTGCCAACAGGGCGGCAAACGCATCAGCGTCCCCTTTCGCGGCGGCCTTTGCCAAATCCTCATCCGATGTAGTCATGCGCATCACGATGGGTAAGACGGATCAAAACGGTCAATCCTTGGCGGCGGCACAAAAAAATTCAGAAATGCGCGGCCGATGCCATTTTCCAGTCTGCCGCAAAGTCGTCCGGGATCGCCTTGGACAGCAGAGCGCCATCGTCTATGAAAGTGTAGAGCTCGGCATAAGATCTTTCGCGTTCGTCCGCCGTGCGGCGACGGATATCGGCGGGGCGCAGGTCTGCCACCCTTTCTTTGCCCATGGCGCCCAGAAGCTCGCGAAAGCTTTCCAGCGTGGCGTCGTGGAAACGGTGCACCCGCTGACGTTTTTGTGGAATGTTAACGGCCCGCCCCCGGATCGGATCCTGTGTAGCCACGCCAGACGGGCATCGGTTGGTGTTGCAGTGCAACGCCTGAATGCAGCCCACCGCAAACATCATTGCCCGCGCTGCGTTGCACATATCGGCCCCAAGGGCGAATTTCTCAACCATGTCATACCCGGTGGCAACCTTACCCGAACAGATGATCCGGATCTTGTCCCGCAAACCCACGCCGCGCAGACAATTATTGACGAATATCAAAGCCTCGTTCAGCGGCATCCCCAGCCGGTTCGTAAATTCCACCGGGGCCGCGCCCGTGCCCCCTTCGGACCCATCGATGGTGATGAAGTCCGGCAGGATTTCCGTCTCCAGCATTGCTTTGCAGATTGCCATGAATTCCGACGGTCTGCCGATGCACAGTTTGAAGCCGACGGGTTTACCATCCGACATCTCCCGCAGATGCTGCACGAAATGCATCAATCCCGTCGGACCTTCAAAGGCCGAATGAATGGGCGGGGAAATCACGTCCTGATGTTCCGGGACGCCGCGGATCTCTGCGATTTCCTTGTCCACCTTGGCCGCGGGCAGCACCCCTCCGTGCGAGGGTTTGGCACCCTGTGACAGCTTGATCTCGATCGCTTTGACCACGTCCTTTTTTGCCTTTTCGGCGAACGTTTCCGTGTCAAACCCGCCCTCGGGCGTGCGGCAGCCAAAATAGCCGGTGCCGATCTGCCAGATGATGTCGCCGCCTTCGGCCAGATGGTGCGGCGACAGACCTCCTTCGCCGGTGTTATGCGCAAATCCCCCATCCTTGGCACCGCCGTTCAGCGCCCGGATCGCGTTGGCGCTGAGCGCGCCGAAACTCATCGCCGACACGTTCAGGCGCGAGGCGTTGTAGGGTTTGGAACATTGCGGACCGCCCAACATGACCCGCTCTTCGCTTTCCGGCACATCCTTTGGCGCAAGCGAATGATTGGCGCGGTGATAGCCAACCGTCATGATGTCGTATTGTGTTCCAAAGGCCTGCGTGTCCACCTGCCCTTTGGCGCGGGAGTAAACCAGCCCGCGAATGATCCGGTTGAACGGGCGGCCGCTTTCATTGGTTTCCACGAAATACTGCCGGATTTCCGGGCTGACGAATTCCAGCATATAGCGGAAGTGACCCAGCACCGGATAGTTGTTCAGTACGTTATGTTTGGTCGTCAACATGTCATACAGGCCGACTATGGCGTACGGGATCAGAAATACCAGCAGCCAATGGGCGGGCGGCCAGAAGAACCCCCAAAGCAGGGTCAGCGGCAGGCAAACGTAACTCAGGATGTAATAGAGTCTGCGTACAATCATTCGTGCTCTCCCAAAGTGGCCCCGGCCCGGTTTGTTCAGACAGGGTTGCCCAAGGCCAACCGTGGTACAAGTTGACTTTTGATTGCAAGCGTTTGTGCCTTGCCTCACGCGTTCGGGCGGTTTTGTGAAACATGCAGAGCTTTTGGCGGCGGTTGATCCCCGCGGCGTCAATCGGTATCCCCGGTCAGAAGTGAATTTGGGCAGGACCATTGGCCGTGACACAGACCCGATCCGCAGTCCGGACCACTGCCGTTATGTTCCTGGCCGTTTTCGTCGGCGGTGCAGCCGGTTCGCTGCTGCGCGAGGTGTTTTCGACGGGTATTCCCGGCACCGCAATATTCACAGCGACATTCGGCATCAACGTCGTCGCGTGCTTTATCCTCGGCTGGCTGTATTCCATCCGGCACCGAGTTAATGCCCATGTTCTGCACCTCGGGGCCGTGGGGTTCTGCGGCGGATTGTCTACCTTTTCGTCCTTTGTTGCCGAGCTTGAGCGTATGGCCATGTCCAGCCCTTGGGCCGCAGTTTCTGCTGCCACATTGGAAATCGCCTTTGGCCTCGCCGCCGCAATTCTGGGCGAAACAATCGGGCGGCGGGTTCATTCCCCGGAGTCCCGGGAATGAACGAGCTTTACCTGCACGCCATGTTTGGGCTGGGCGGCGGCCTTGGTGCCGTGTTGCGTCACTGGATGGCACTGCGGGTCCGTCATGACCTGCCCTTGTCGACCTTGATCGTGAATGTTTTGGGCAGTCTGCTGCTGGGTTTGTGGATTGGTTACCTCGGCGGACCGGTGGACATGGGCGAGGAAGAAAGGCGGCTGGTTTTTGGGTTTTGCGGCGGGTTCACCACGTTTTCCAGCTTTGCCTATCAATCGCTGGAACTGAGGCGCGAACGCACGATTGCACTGGCTGCCGGAAATATCCTGTTAAGCCTGATCCTGTGTTGGGCAGCGCTGTGGCTGGGTCTTGCCCTGATGCGCTGAGGCGATGGCACCGGGCCTTAGCTGCAACGATGACCGATTTCACGGATTCCAATGTCTGGGCTTTTCGCTGCTCGTAGGGTCCGTCTTCACATCGGGTAGGTATGCATCCGCACCGCAAGGTTGCCCATGATCCAAACCGTCCCCAGTATGATGATCAGCAGGACGAGTGTCGAAAACAGAACAAGGTCCAGATCCTCGCGGCTGCTGCGACGGCGGTCGATATGCAGGAAATAGACCAGTTGAACAACCAGCTGTGCCAGTCCAAGGAGGCCGATGGACAGGTAGACGCCTCTGGTTTCGATCCCGAACCTGTGCGCGATGGCAAACACCGCCAGCGTCAGCAGCAGCGATCCGCCATAGCCGATCACATAGCGGCGCCTTTCGCGGCGGTGCATTTCGCTGCGCTTATCCATAGGTCAGCCCTCCGAAATAAACGATGGTTATGATGCCGATCCAGATCAGATCAAGGAAGTGCCAGAACAGAGCCAGCCGCACCACACGCGACATCAGCAGATCGGTCAGACCAAACATGCGCAATTGAATGCCCAGCACGATCAGCCACACACAGCCCGCCGCCACGTGCAGGCCATGCAGAGGCACCAGCCCGTAAAAGGCGGACAGGAACCCGCTGCGCTGCGGTACACCGCCTTTTTCCGCCATCGCCATGAAGTCCCGGATTTCCAGAAACAGAAAACTGAGCCCCAGCACCAGCGTTACACAGAACCACAGCACGATCCGGGCCCTCGGCAGGTTATATTTCAACGCCAGCATCGCCAGCCCGACCGTCAGGCTGCTGGTCAGCAGGATCATTGTCTGCGCGAAGATGCTTGTCAGGTCGAACAACTCGTGCGGGCCGGGCCCGCCCGCCTGCGCGTCGATCATGGTGATGTATATGGCGAACATCAGGCCGAAATAGACCAGATCGCTCATCAAAAAGACCCAGAACCCAAAGGTGACGACCTCGGTGGCCTTGTGGGCGCTGGCGTGACGCCGCCCGAGGTTCAGCCCCGGATAGCTGTGCGTGGGGGCGCGTTTCATGTCACGGCCTCCAAATCCGGGCGGGCCAGCCCGCGGTTTTCGGGCGCGGTTTCGTGATCGCGGTCAACGGGCGTGGATGTGTGGACCAGATCAAGCCAGGCCTCGTGCTGTCTGCGCACTTCTTCGGCCGGAATGACCTCTTCTGTGTCGGTTTTGAAGGTCCAGAGTATGAAGGACAGGAGCATCGCGACAGTCATCAGCGCCGCCAGCCACCAGATCCACCAGACCAGCGCGAACATCCAGACACCGCTGAGTACACAGAGGATGAACCCGATCCCCGTATTGCGGGGCATTGCGATGTCTTCATAGGCGTCCGGCTTTGGATAGGCGTCTCCGCGTTCCTTGGCAGCGGCAAAGTTGTCCCGGTCCGTCACGTTTGGGATGACCGCGAAGTTGTAGGGCGGTGGCGGCGCGGGGATCGACCATTCCAACGTGCGCGCGTCCCAGGGATCGCCGACCGGAACGCGGGTCTTGTCACGCTCACGGATGCTGACCCACAGTTGGACAATGACCGACAACAGCGCCGCAAGGATGACCAGTGCGCCCAACACCGCGACGATCATATATGGGTGGAAGCTTGGGTCTTCCCAACTGAAGGATCGGCGGGGCATCCCCATCAGCCCCACGAAATACAGCGGCAGGAAGGTCAGCATGAACCCGACGGTCCACAACACGACCGTCACCCGCCCCCAAAACTCGTTCAGGCGAAAGCCGAAAGCCTTGGGGAACCAGTAATTGTACCCGGCCAGCAGGCCAAACAGCACCCCGGGCAGCAATACGTTGTGGAAATGGGCAACCAGAAACAGCGTGTTATGCACCTGGTAATCGACCGTCGGGTTGGCAAGGATCACGCCGGACAGGCCGCCGATGACAAACAGCATCAGAAAGGCCAGGCCATACAGCATCGGCACCGAGAACCGGATGCGCCCGCGAAACAGCGTTGCCATCCAGTCATAGACCTTTACCCCGGTGGGGATGGCGATCAGCATGGTGGCAATGCCGAATACCGCGTTGATCAGGGCGCTTTGGCCCATGGTGAAGAAATGGTGCAGCCAGACGGTAAAGGACAGGACCGCGATCGACATCGTCGCAATGACCAGCGAATTGTAACCGTATAGCCGCTTGGCCGAGAACGTGGCGAACACTTCGGAATAGATGCCATAGGCGGGCAGAACCAGCAGGTAGACCTCGGGGTGGCCGAACAGCCAGAACAGGTTGGCATAGTTCATCATGTTGCCGCCCAGGTCATTGGTGAAAAAGTGGAAATCCAGGTACCGGTCTGCCGCCAGCATCAGCGCCGCGACCCCAAGCGGCGGCATTGCAAAGACGATCAGGATCGAGCTGCAGATGATTGTCCAGCAATACATCGGCAGCCGCATGAACTTCATGCCGGGCGCGCGCAGCTTGTAGATCGTGACGGCAAAGTTGATCCCCGTCAGCGTCGTGCCGATACCTGATACGACAATGGCCCAAATCCAGTAGTCCGGCCCCACACCGGGATTGAACGCCGCACCGGTATATGGCGGGTAGGCAGTCCAGCCGCCGGTCGAAAACTCTCCGACGACCAAAGACACCATCAGCATCATCCCGGCCGAAACTGTCAGCCCGAGGCTGATCTGGTTCATCACCGGAAACGCCACATCGCGGGCGCCGATCATCAGCGGGATCAGGAAATTCGCCACGCCGAACACAAAGGGCACCGCGACAAAGAACACCATGATCGTACCGTGGGTGCTGAACAGCTCGGCAAAATGCTCGGCCTCAAGGAAACCGTCGCCGGGCCCGGCCGCCTGTTGGGCGCGCATGACGACGCCTTCCAACACACCGCGTGCAAGCATGACGATGGCAAAGACGATATACATGATGCCGATTTTCTTGTGATCCGCGCTGGTCAGCCAATCGCGCCACAGCGGCCCCCACAGCCGGAACCAGGTCAGCACCCCCACCACGGCAATGACGCCAATAATGACAACCGCCGCCGCGGCATTGGCAACGATCTCATTGGTGTTTGGCGTCTGGATCAGCCCGGCGATCGGGAAGGCATCCCAGTTCAATCGCCCGAAAAAATCGGAATCGGCGGTGGTCATTGTGCGCCCTCCTGCCCGAATTCGGTGGTACCCGGCTGTTGGTCTGCCGGCAAAGGTTGGTCGCCGTGATACCGATGCAAGATAGATTGGAACAGATCACCGCCCTGTAAGGTAAAGTACAGCGCGTTTTCCGGCATCTGCGCCGTTCCCAACGCCGCCTGTACCTCATCCCGATCCGTTCGCATTGCCAATGTGCGATAAGTCTCGGAATCCAGGGGAATGCCATTGGCGCGAACCGTCGCCACCCAGGCATCAAAATCCTCGGTCTGCATTGCCAGCGTTTCGAACTTCTGCTTGGTGAAACCCCGGCCATTGTATTGCGTGTTTTCGCCCTGCATCGTCTCGGGCCGGTCGGCGACAACATGCAATTGCGTGGTCATGCCCGGCATGGCGTAAATCTGACCGGCCAGTGCCGGGATCATGAAAGACTGCATGACGGTATCGGTCGTCAGAGTCAGCGCCACCTGCTGTTTGACCGGAATCCCCAGTTCACCCACACTTGCGATGCCCAGATCGGGATATATGAACAGCCATTTCCAATCCAGCCCGACGACCTGAACCTGAAGTGCCGGCATTTCGCCGAATGTGGCCGCGTACGGGTCCAGCCGATGCGTTGCCTTCCACAGATAGAACGACAGGATGGCGACGATCAGAACCGGCACGCCCCACATGACAAATTCCAGCTTCGCCGAGAAATCCCATTTGGGTTCGTAGGCGGCGTGTCCGTCTTTGCGTCTTCGGTATCGCAGGGCGATCAGGGGCACCAAAACCAGGACAGGAACCACGGCTATCAGGATCAGAAACGTGGCACGCAAAAGATGGGTCTTCTGGATCGCCGCTATCGGGCCCTGCGGTTCCATGAAGCTGTCGCTGGCCCCTGCCATCTGGGCTGACGCGGCAACGATCACAGCGGCCACCAGAATTACCGGTGACACAGTTGAGCGTCTGTATGGGGCCACGCCTGATCGTCCTCTCATGCCATCGCTTTCGGCCAACTATCGGCAGAGTCATAAGATTTCTCAAGGGTTTTTCCAAAACCGGTGATTGTCCGGTGCCGAATCCGAACAACCTTTTGTGCATCAGGCAGACGGCCTGTGGTTGACTTGGGGTCCGGGACAGGTGAGACATTTTTCAAATGCGTTGGATCATTCTCGCCTTTGGCCTGATGTGGCTGTCAACAAGCGCAACCGCGCAGAACCGCGTAGCTGTCGAGCGGCAGTTTCAGACATGGTTGCAGGAAACTGTCTGGCCGCGCGCCAAGACACGAGGTGTATCCCGCCGCACGTTTCAGCAGGCTTTTGAGGGTGTTAGCCTCAACTGGAAGTTGCCGGATCTGGTCCCGCCGGGGCAGGCCAAACAGACCCCGAAGCAGCAGAAGCAGGCCGAGTTCGGAGCGCCGGGGCGCTATTTCAAAGCAGGTTCGGTTCATGGGGCGGCGTCTGTTGGCCGTCAGATGGCGGACCGCCATGCGCGCACGCTGAGCCGCGTGGAAGCGGAAACCGGGGTTCCGGCCCGGATCATTCTGGCTATCTGGGGCCGCGAAAGCGGGTATGGGCAAGTTCCCATTCGCCATAATGCGTTTCAGGTGCTGGGGACCAAAGGTTTCATGAGCACCCGCGCCGCGTATTTCACCGATGAGCTGATCGCCGCGCTGCAAATCGCCGAAGCCGGGCATGCCCCGCCCGGAGCTTTGAAAAGCAGCTGGGCCGGGGCGCTGGGTCAGCCGCAATTCATGCCGTCGAACTTTTTGGCCTATGCCGCCGATGGAAACGGCGACGGGCGGGCGGATATCTGGACCTCGGCCGACGACACTATCGCCTCGATCGGGAATTTCCTTGCGCAACATGGCTGGATCACGGGGCGGGACTGGGGGTTTGAAGTGAACGTCCCGGCCAGTGTCTCTTGTGCCCTGGAGGGGCCGGATCAGGGCAGGCCCGTTCAGGACTGGGCGGCGATGGGGATCACCCGGGTTTCCGGCAGGCCTTTTCCGGCACACGAATTGACGGGCGAAGGGTACCTGATGATGCCTGCCGGGCGACACGGCCCGGCCTTTGTGGTGACGACCAATTTCTACGTGCTCAAAGATTACAACAAAAGCGACCTGTACGCCCTGTTCGTGGGCCATGTCGGGGATCGGATACAATATGGTGTCGGCAATTTTAACGGACGCTGGGGCAAGGTCGGCAATCTGTACCGCTCGGATGTGGCCGCGATGCAGCGCGCCCTGGAGCAGCAGGGGCATGATGTCGGCGGTGCCGACGGGTTGCCCGGGTTCAAGACCCGCCGCTCGATCGGACGCTGGCAACAGGCGTCCGGCCGCGCCGCGACCTGTTTCCCCGAAGCCCGCATGAAAGCGGAACTGATTCGTTAGCGATTCGCCCTGACGTTAAGGCAATCTGCACACGGTCTCGAAAAAAGGCGGTCAACAATCAGTGTTCCGCTTTCACGAAAATGTCACGAAGTCCCAGAGTTTCATCATAATATTTCTGTCGCAGACCTCGTTTCATTCGCAATCCACCTCCGGTTGCTCAATTTGCAGCCAAAGGCTTTAACCTTTTTTGAAATAGTGCCACCTTCTGCGTCAGTGAAAGGCGACTTTCGCAAACACGTTTCCGACTGCAAACCGAAAGACTGCGACGCGGTGTTCATTGCGATCTGACAAAGCAAAATTCGAACCAGTCCTGTTCTTGTACAGGGTCGGACAAACATGGTGGCAACGCGCCATCCTGTAGGGATGCGCGTGTTGTGCCGCTTCAAAAAACGGGAGTAGAAAGATATGAACAAGTACATTCGGACGTCTCTGGCGGGTCTGTTGACCTCGACCATGATCACCGGCGCCGCTTTTGCCGCTGGCACCCATCCAGAAACCGGCGAAGCGCTGGCGGATGACCAGACCTTTACCTACCGCATCCTGGACGAACACAGCTCGGTCGACCCGCAGGTTGTTGAGGACGTATCCGGCGCAGAAATCGTCCGTGACCTGTTCGAAGGCCTGATGAACCAGGACGAGGACGGCAACCTGATTCCGGGCGTCGCCACCGGATTCACCACCAACGACACCAAGGACGTCTACACCTTCACTCTGCGTGAAGATGCCAAGTGGTCGAATGGTGATCCGGTCACCGCAGGTGATTTCGTCTTTGCCTGGAAACGTGCCGTCGATCCCGCCCTTTCCTCGCCCTATGCGTGGTTCATGGAGCTGATGTCGATCGAGAACGCCTCGGAAATCATCGCGGGCGACAAGCCGACCGACGATCTGGGTGTGACCGCCATCGACGACCGTACGCTTGAGGTCAAGCTTAGCGCGCCGCTGCCGTATTTCGCGCAGATGACCACGCACTCCACCACCTTCCCTGCCCCGCAAAAAGTAATCGAAGAGTTCGGCGACGCCTGGACCAAGCCTGAAAACATCGTCTCGAACGGCGCTTATGTTCTGACCGAGCATCTGCCGCAGGAACGCTCGGTCCGCGAGCGCAACGAGATGTACTGGGACAACGACAACACCATCATTGAAAAGGTCGTGGCGCTGGTCATCAACGATGAAAACGTCGCCCTGACCCGCTATCTGGCCGGTGAGCTGGACCGTACCGAAGTACCCGCAGGCCAGTTCCCGCGTCTTCAGGCCGAGCACCCCGAAGAGGCCATCAGCTTCCCGCGTCTGTGCAACTATTACTATACGTTCAACATGTCCGACAGCGGCCCCGAGGCCTTCAAGGACCCGAACGTCCGTCAGGCGCTGTCGCTGGCTGTAGACCGCAAGATCATCACCGAGAACATCATGGCAGGTGGTCAGCCGCAGGCTTACACGTTCGCGCCTGAAGCAACGGCCGGGTTCACCGTTCCCGAAGTTGAAATGGCCTCGATGTCGCAGCAGGAACGCGACGAACTGGCCAAGGAACTGCTGGCTGGTGCCGGTTACGGCCCCGACAACCCGCTGAGCTTCGAGATGGTCTACAACACCTCGGAAGCGCACAAGAAGGTGGCCGTGGCGCTGAGCCAGATGTGGAAGCAGAAACTGGGCGTGAATGCCGAACTGGCAAACATGGAGTGGAAGATCTTCCTGGAAGAGCGCGGCAATCAGAACTTCGATCTGGCCCGTGGCGCATGGTGTGGCGACTATAACGAAGCCTCGACCTTCCTGGACCTGCTGCAATCGGATTCCGGCTATAACGACGGCAAGTACAACAATGCCAAGGTTGATGAATTGCTGGCCCAGGCCAAGACTGCGGATGACGCCGCACCTCTGTACACAGAGGTTGAGCGCATCATCGCGCAAGAGACCCCCGTTATCCCGATCTACCACTATGCTGGCGTCTACATGATGGACAGCGATGTCGGGAACTGGCCGGTCAATAACGTAGAGCAGAACTGGTACTCCAAAAACCTCTACAAAATCGCCGAGTAATCTTCCTTTGATCACGCTTTGCCCCGGAGCTCTCTCCGGGGCAAAGTCAATAATTGGGGGCATGGAATGCTTGCCTATATCATCCGGCGACTGCTGATCGCCGTCCCAACGATCCTTTTGCTGATCGTTGCAAGTTTCTTTTTAATGCACTTCGCACCCGGTGGCCCGTTCACCTCGGAACGGCCCTTGCCGCCCGCGGTTCTGGCCAATATCGAGGCGCGCTATGGGCTAGACCAGCCGCTTTGGAAGCAGCTTTGGGACTACCTGTACAACATCGTCGTGCATTTCGACTTTGGCCCGTCCTTCAAATTCAAGGACCGGGATGTAAATGACATCATCGCGCAGGGTTTCCCGATCTCGCTGACTTACGGTTCGCTGTCCTTCCTGGTCGCAACCGGTGTCGGTGTGGCGCTCGGTATTGCCGCGGCGATCAAGCACAACAGCTGGATCGACTATTTTGCCGTGGGTCTGGGGATCGCGGCGCAGGCGCTGCCGAACTTCATCATGGGCCCGATCCTGATCCTGACCTTCACGCTGTGGCTGGGATGGCTGCCCGGCGGTGGCTGGAACGGCGGTCAGTGGCAATATCTGATCATGCCGGTGATTGCGCTGGCGACGTCCTATATGGGATCGATCGCGCGCATCACGCGCTCGTCGATGCTGGAGGTTCTGAACTCGAACTTCATCCGCACGGCGCGCGCCAAGGGGCTGCCGACCAGAACCGTGATCTGGCGGCACGCGCTAAAGCCGACGCTTTTGCCCGTCGTATCTTATCTGGGTCCGGTCTTTGTCTACGTCCTGACCGGATCGGTTTTCGTGGACATCTATTTCTCGACCGGCGGTCTGGGTCAGGCCTATGTGGGCTCTGCCCTGTCGCGTGACTATGCCGTTTTGCTGGGGGTTACGATCCTCTACGGCGTTCTGACCGTTCTCGTGAACCTGCTGACCGACCTGGCTTATGCCTGGTTCGATCCGAAAATCCGTTACTGAGGGGCTGGCAATGCTTGGTAAATCACAAAAAGCCGCCCAACTGGCCGAAGACGTCACCGACTTCACGGCCGTTCAGGGGCGTTCACTCTGGCAGGACGCGCGGATGCGGTTCGTCCGCAACAAGGCCGCAATGGCCAGCGTCTTGGTTCTGGGTCTGATCGTTCTGTTCACGATCTTTGGCCCGTATTTCGCAGTCTGGACCAACGAAGAGATCGACTGGAACGTTATGGGCGACGTGCGCGGCATGGGGATGCCATCCGTCGAATCCGGGCACTTTTTCGGTGTCGATGACCTTGGGCGCGACCTTTACAGCCGCGTCATCCAGGCCACCACGACCTCGCTGCTGGTTGGTCTGATCGGGGCCGCAACGGCGCTGATCGTCGGGACCTGCTATGGAATCGCGGCCGGGTATATCGGCGGCCGGACCGACAGCGTGATGATGCGCTTTGTCGACATCCTGCTGGCGATCCCCGCGACGCTGATCATCATCCTTCTTCTTGTCGTGGCGGGGCGGTCCTTCTTTATGCTCTTCATTGCTCTGGGCGCCGTTGGCTGGCTGACAATGTCCCGGATCGTGAGAGGGCAGACACTGGCGCTGAAGAACCGGGAATTCATCGAAGCCGCACGCGCTGCCGGTGTCAGCGAGTTTACGATCATGTACCGCCACATCCTGCCCAACCTGCTGGGCGTGGTGATCGTCTACGCCTCGCTTCTGGTGCCCGAGATGATCCTGACCGAAAGCTTCATCTCGTTCCTCGGTCTCGGGATTTCCGAACCCTATACCTCGTTGGGGCGGCTGATCGCCGAGGGTGCCGGCACGATGGGCTACGGGACCCTGTGGCAACTGCTGTTCCCCCTGACATTCTACGTCGCCATCATCATCACGATGTTCTTCATCGGCGATGGCCTGCGCGACGCTCTGGACCCGAAGGATCGCTGATATGAGTCTGTTTTCCGTCAAGGACCTGAGCGTCCAGTTCAATACCCCCGATGGTGTCGTCGATGCCGTCAAAGGCATCAGCTTTGACATCAACCCGGGTGAATGCCTGGGCATCGTGGGCGAAAGCGGGTCGGGCAAAAGCCAGACCTTCATGGCCGCGATGGGACTGTTGCCGCCGGCCGGGCGGGCCGCGGGCTCGGCCATGCTGAACGGCAAGGAAATTCTGAACCTGCCGGTCAACAAGCTGAACCAGATCCGCGGCGACGATGTCGGCATGATCTTTCAGGACCCGCTGACGGCTCTGACCCCGCATCTGCGGATCGGGCAGCAGATGCGCGAAGTTCTGCAGGTTCACGAAGGGCTGCAGGGGTCCGCCGCGCGGGCGCGCTGCCTTGAGTGGCTGGATCGTGTGCGTATCCCCGAAGCCAAGCGGCGTCTGGATCAGTACCCGCACGAACTGTCCGGCGGGATGCGCCAACGCGTCATGATTGCCATGTCGATGCTGTGTAACCCCAAGCTGCTGATCGCGGACGAACCCACCACCGCGCTGGACGTGACCGTTCAGGCCGACATTCTGGACCTGATGGTGCGCCTGCAAAAGGATGAAGGCACGGCGATCGCGCTGATTACTCATGACATGGGTGTCGTCGCGCGGATGTGCGACCGGATTCAGGTCATGCGTCTGGGTCAGTTCGTCGAGGCCGGAGACACGCGCGAAATCTTCCGCACGCCGAAGCACGAATACACCCGCACCCTGCTGGAAGCGATGCCGCGCATCGACGCCGGCGACGCGCCCAAAGCGCTGGACAAGGTCGACGATCCGCTGCTGCGGGTCGATGATGTCAAGGTGCACTTCCCGATCCATGTTTCGGGCGGATTGTTCGGGCGCAAGGTGCCCCTGAAGGCGGTCGACGGTGTCAGCTTTGACATCCGTAAGGGCGAAACGCTGGGGGTCGTGGGCGAATCCGGCTGCGGCAAGTCCACACTGGCGCGGGCCGTTTTGCAGCTGATCGAACCCAGCGCGGGCAATGTCAGCTGGCTGGGCCATCCCATCGTTGGCCTGAGACGGGCCGAGCTGAACAAGTACCGCAAGGACCTGCAGATCGTGTTCCAGGATCCGCTGGCCAGCCTTGACCCGCGGATGACGATTTCGGCCTCGATTGCCGAACCGCTCAAGACCTACCGCCCGGACCTGACCGAGCGGGAACGCAAGAAACTGGTCGCCGAGATGATGGAGCGGGTCGGTCTGAAGGCCAACATGATAAACCGTTATCCGCACGAATTGTCCGGCGGGCAGAACCAGAGGGTGGGCATCGCGCGTGCGATGATCAACAAACCCAAGCTGATCATCTGCGACGAAGCGGTGTCGGCGCTGGACGTGTCCATTCAGGCGCAAATCGTGGAATTGTTGCGCGAACTGCAACAGGAGTTTGGCCTGTCGATGATTTTCATCAGCCACGATCTGTCGGTTGTGCGCGCGGTTTCGAACCGGATCATGGTGCTGTATCTGGGCCGGATCGTCGAACTGGGCGATGGTGAGGTGATCTGTTCCGAACCGATCCACCCTTACACAAAATCGCTGATCTCGGCCGTGCCGATCCCCGATCCGGATGTCGAACGCACCCGCCAGAGGCTAAAGCTGCCGGGCGAGCTGCCTTCGCCTTTGGATCCCAAGGCAGCCCTGCGGTTCCTGCCTAGCCGTCTGTCCGTTGGTGAAACGGACTATGTGCCACAACTGAGCGAAGTTAAGCCCGATCATTTCGTGGCCGAACATGACCCGCTTGAGGCGATCATGGCCCGGACCTGAGGCTCGCGCCCCGAAGCCGCCACCCGGCTTCGGGGTTCTTCATTGGCATCTAAACGCACTCCGAAAATCCGGATAAAAAAACACGGCACAGCGGGTCTTTTGACTTCTTTGCCCCCCAGTGGCACCATCCCTGCGGTTCGACATCCGAATGTCTGTCGCCGTTGATTGTTTGGTCCGCAGGGCTTATGAGATGGTCCAGTGTACACGAGGACCACCCCGCGTAGTTTGAGACATGAGAGGTAAAATGGCACGCAAGGTCACAAAGGCGATCTTCCCCGTCGCGGGGCTGGGCACCCGGTTTCTGCCTGCAACGAAATCGGTCCCGAAAGAGATCATGACCCTGGTCGACCGCCCGTTGGTTCAATACGCCATCGACGAAGCCCGCGCGGCCGGCATTACCGAGTTCATCTTCGTGACATCCCGCGGGAAATCCGCGCTGGAAGACTATTTTGACCACAACCTCGTTCTTGAGCAGGAACTGAAGGCCAAGGGTAAAGACGCGCTGCTGGAAACGCTGAACGCGACCAATATGGAAAGCGGTGCCATTGCCTATATCCGTCAGCACAAGGCGCTGGGTCTGGGCCACGCGGTCTGGTGCGCGCGCCGCCTGATCGGTGACGAACCCTTTGCGGTGATGCTGCCCGACGATGTCATTGCAGCGGATAAACCCTGCCTTCAGCAGATGGTCGAAGCCTATGAAGACACCGGCGGCAACATGGTTGCCGCGATGGAAGTACCCGCAGACAAAACCAGCTCGTACGGGGTTTTGGATGTGGGCGAGAACATCGGCCCGGTGGTCCGCGCACGCGGCATGGTCGAAAAACCCGAGCCCAATGAAGCGCCGTCAAATCTGGCCGTCATCGGCCGTTACGTGCTGGGTCCCTCGGTGCTGTACAATCTCAATCAGTTGAAGAAGGGCAGCGGCGGTGAAATCCAGCTGACCGACGCCATCGCCGAAGATATCGGCAACGGCGTTCCGGTATTCGGCTACAAGTTCGACGGTCAGCGCTTTGATTGCGGATCCAAGTCCGGGTTCCTGCAGGCCACTGTTGCGTTTGCCCTTGCTCGGCCCGACCTGCGCGACGATCTGAACACCTACCTGCACGACATCGTCGCCACAGGCCAGGCGGCCCAGTAGGCAGCGGGTTTCCTCACATCCCAACCTGTGACACATCAAACCGGGCAGCCCGCTGGCGAGTGCCCATTTGTGACGTGCGGAAAGCACGTTAGGAAATAGTTTCACGGGAGTTCGGCCCGGTCAGACCGGATTCATAGGCATCACGGCAATGTGGCGCGCAATGCAAGTGTCGGACCCACAGCCACAGGAGGACGCCCCGTGTCACAGAACTCGCCCCGTTTGAACCTGCCCTTTCTGCAACCCTCGCAAGCTCAGAAACACGTCACGCATAACGAGGCGCTGCGCCAGCTGGACCTGATCGTTCAGATGAGCGTTTCCGCGACGAACGCATCCACCCCGCCCGCTGTCCCGGATCAGGGTGAGGTTTATGCTCTTGGCGACACGCCAACCGGTGACTGGGCGGGACATGGACGAATGCTTGCGGCGTGGCTGGACAATGCCTGGCACTTTGTCACACCGGACACGGGCTGGCGCGTATGGGACGAAGGTGCCGGGCAAATGAAGATCTGGGATGGAAATACCTGGATCGCCCCCCCGGTGGCGACACAAAATCTGGAAGGCGTGGGGATTGCCACAGGCCATGACAGTACAAACCGCCTGTCGGTCCGGTCCCCGGCAACCTTGCTCAGCCATGATGGCGGCGGGCACCAGCTGAAGATCAACAAGGCCAGCGTGGGCGACACGGCCTCGCTGTTGTTCCAGTCCAACTGGACCGGACATGCCGAAATGGGTTTGTCCGGTGGCGCCGGCTTTTCCATCAAGGTCTCGCCAGATGGCGGTAGCTGGACAGAGGCGCTGAGCTTTGATCCAGCTACCGGAACCGCGAGTGGTTCGGCGATTCAGGAAAGCGCCGGCGATACAACCACCGGTCGCCTGATGCGGGCGGATTACGGATACGGACCAGGCAACGTGCTGGGACCGGTCACTGAAAACGCGGGCACGCCAACTGGCGCAGTGATCGAACGGGGGAGTACGGCAAACGGTTCTTATGTCCGGTTTGCCGACGGAACACAGATCTGCACGGTCGCGTTGCCGGCAATAGGCTGCACGATCGCAGAGGGGGCGATGTACGCCAGCGACGCGGCGTCCTGGGATTTTCCGATTGCCTTTGCCTCCGGCACCGAGGTCGCCGTCAGTGGCAGCGGCGGCTCGGCAACCCGGTTCGTCGGCTTCGATGCACCGACCGAAACTGCGGTGACCTTCAAAGTGTTGGCGGCTGCGTCGGATGCAACGGCCTTGCAACCAACGGCCACGGCAATCGGCCGCTGGTTCTGAGCTTTGCTACCGTCCGGCTCTGCGTTCGGGCGGTTAACTGGCGCGCAGGTCCGCGTCGGCCTGTTCCAGAAACCAGGCATAGGTTTCGCGGATACCATCTGCGAGACCGACCCGTGCGCGCCAGCCCATATCCGCCAGACGGGAAACATCCATCAGCTTGCGCATGGTGCCATCCGGTTTGCTGGTATCCTGCGTGATGCGCCCGGTGAACCCGATTGTTTCGGCCACCAGAGCGGCAAGCTCTGCGATCGAGACATCCTGACCGCAACCCACATTGATATGGCTCAGCATCGGTTGGGTGTTCGCCTCATAGACGTCGCGCGGCAGGTCGAGCACAAATAGCGATGCCTCGGCCATATCGTCCACATGCAGGAATTCGCGGCGCGGCTTACCTGTGCCCCAGATCACCACCTCGTCCAAACCGTCGCGCCGCGCCTCGTGGAAACGGCGGATCAGGGCAGGCAGAACATGGCTGTTCTCCGGGTGGAAATTGTCGCCCGGACCATAGAGGTTGGTCGGCATAACCGAGCGGTAATCGACGCCGTGCTGCCGGTTGTAGCTTTCGCACAGTTTGATCCCGGCAATCTTGGCCACGGCGTAAGGCTCGTTAGTGGGCTCCAGAACGCCGGTCAGCAACGCGTCTTCCCGCATCGGCTGCGGGACGGCGCGCGGATAGATGCAGGAACTGCCAAGTTGCAGCAGGTGTTTGACCCCGGCGGCAAAGGCCTGATGGATCACGTTGCACTCGATCATCAGGTTTTCGTAAATGAACTCTGCCGGGTAGGTATCGTTCGCATGGATGCCGCCAACTTTCGCAGCGGCCAGAATGACCACATCGGGGCGCTCGGCCTGCATGAAGTCGCGCACGGCGGTCTGATCGGTCAGGTCCAGCTCGGAATGCGTGCGGGTGATCAGCTCAAGCGGCTCGCCGGCCCCCTGACGATCCCGCAGGCGGCGCAGGATCGCACCACCCACCATGCCGCGGTGACCTGCCACGTAGATCTTGCGCATGTCGCTCTCCTCAGCCGTTTTCCAGACTTACCGGCAGTTCATAGCCATGCTCTTTCAACAGGGCATGACGTTTCGCGGTCCTGAGGTCCTCGACAACCATCTCGGCGCACATTTCCTGCACGGTCAGTTCCGGTTCCCAGCCCAGCTTGGTCTTTGCGTTGGACGGATCGCCCAGCAGGGTTTCCACCTCGGCCGGGCGGAAATATTGCGGGTCGATGCGCATGATCACATCTCCGGGCTTCAGGGCCGGCGCGTTGTCGCCTTCGACGGATTTGACGGTCGCGATCTCGTCGACGCCCTCGCCTGAAAATTCAAGCGAGACGCCCAATTCCGCTGCAGACCATTCGATGAACTGGCGCACCGAATACTGTACGCCGGTGGCGATCACGAAATCCTCGGGATTGTCCTGTTGCAGCATCAGCCACTGCATCCGCACATAATCCTTCGCGTGGCCCCAATCCCGCAGGCTGTCGATATTGCCCATGTACAAGCAGTCTTCCAGACCCTGCGCGATGTTTGCCAGACCGCGCGTGATCTTGCGCGTCACAAAGGTTTCGCCGCGGCGCGGGCTTTCGTGATTGAAGAGGATGCCGTTGCAGGCATACATGCCATAAGCTTCGCGGTAATTCACGGTGATCCAGTAGGAATACAGCTTAGCCACCGCGTAAGGCGAACGCGGGTGGAACGGGGTCGTCTCGCGTTGCGGGATTTCCTGCACCAGACCATAAAGTTCCGATGTCGAAGCCTGATAAAAGCGGGTCTTCTTTTCCAGCCCCAGGAAACGGATCGCTTCGAGCAGACGCAGAGTACCGATTGCATCCACATCCGCAGTGTATTCCGGCGACTCGAAACTGACCGCCACATGGGACTGCGCGCCCAGATTGTAAACCTCGTCAGGCTGAACTTCCTGAATGATTCGCGTCAGATTCGAAGTGTCGCTCAGATCCCCATAGTGCAGATGCAGCTTGGGGTTGGGCACGTGCGGGTCTTGATAGATATGGTCGATCCGCTGGGTGTTAAAAGACGATGCCCGGCGCTTAATCCCATGAACTTCATAACCTTTTTCCAGCAAAAATTCTGCCAGATATGATCCGTCTTGCCCGGTAATACCGGTAATCAATGCCTTTTTAGTCATAGTATTTTCCCACGGATTCTTGTGTTCCTATTTGTGGCCTCAAAAACAGCAAGAAGTTCCGAATTGCAACCCAAGGCACGGCGAGGCCATTGAAACAGGCGGAACTTTCCTGAATGAATGCATTTCTAAGGCAACGATCGCGAAAAAGGGTTTTCAGGTATGCGTATTGCGATGATCGGCACCGGGTATGTTGGGCTTGTCTCTGGTGTGTGTTTCTCCGATTTCGGTCATGACGTGATCTGTGTCGACAAAGCCGAACAGAAAATCCAGACGCTGCAGACGGGCGAAGTTCCGATCTATGAGCCCGGCCTGGACGTGCTGATGGCGAAAAACGTCGCCGCCGGCCGCCTGAGTTTTACCACCGATCTAGCCTCAGCTGTCGACGGGGCCGACGCGGTGTTCATCGCCGTTGGCACTCCCACCCGGCGCGGCGACGGCCACGCCGACCTCACTTACGTAATGGCGGCGGCCGAAGAAATCGCGCAGGCGGTGACAGGCTATACCGTGATCGTGACCAAATCGACCGTCCCGGTCGGGACCAACCGACAGGTTCAGAAGGTTGTCGCCGCCGCCAACCCCGATGCCGAGTTCGACGTGGCCTCGAACCCCGAATTCCTGCGCGAGGGCGCGGCCATTGACGACTTCATGCGCCCGGACCGGGTGGTTGTCGGGGTTGAAAGCGATCGCGCGGCTGATGTCATGGCCGAGATCTACCGGCCGCTCTACCTGCGCGACTTTCCGATCCTGACCACCGATCTGGAAAGCGCCGAGATGATCAAATACGCCGCCAATGCGTTTCTGGCGACCAAGATTACCTTCATCAACGAAATCGCGGGCCTGTGCGAACGCGTCGGCGGTGACGTCAAGGAGGTGGCCCGCGGGATCGGTCTGGATGGCCGCATTGGCAACAAGTTTCTGCATGCCGGCCCCGGCTATGGCGGGTCGTGCTTTCCCAAGGACACTGCGGCGCTGGCCCGGATCGGTCAGGAACATGCCCATCCGATGCAGATCACCGAAACCGTCATGCGTGTGAATGACGAGGTCAAGAAACGGATGATCGAAAAGATCCGGGAAGCCTGCGGCGACAGTTTCAATGGCAAGACAATTGCCATCCTCGGCGTCACTTTCAAACCGAATACGGACGACATGCGTGATGCGCCGTCGCTGACGATCGTTCCGGCACTGATTGGCGGCGGGGCAAAGGTGCGCGTCGTCGATCCGCAGGGCAAGTCCGAGGGCGAGGCGCTTTTGCCGGGGGTCGAATGGCTTAGCGATCCATACGATGCCGCGAAAGGTGCCGACGCTGTGGTGCTGCTGACCGAGTGGAACGAGTTCCGTGCGCTGAACCTGACGGACCTGGCCGGGGCGATGCAAAGCCCCCGCATGGTCGATCTGCGCAACATCTATTCCAAACGCAAAGCCCTGCAATCGGGCTTTGACGCCTATGTCGGGGTCGGGCGCTGACCGCCCTGCCCCATTATTCCGCCAGCCAGATTTTGCGGCGACGTTCCTTGACCAGTTCATTGCCGTCTTCGGTGCCGTCGTGGAAGGTATTGAACCACTCGTCCCACGGGGTTTCCCACGTGCCATAGTTGCAATCGAAGAACCTGTGGTGCAGTTGATGAAAGAAATCCCCGACCTGAAACCTGGCCTTGTTTCCAAGCTTCACATGCTCGAACCCGGCATGTGAGGTCGGCGCGCCGATGCCATGGTGAAACAGCAGGAAAATCGCATGGACCGGGTGCGACGGCAGCAGGAAGAAGATCATCGTGTCGAACATCAGGAAAAAGCTTTCGACCGGGTGCATGGCAAGTCCGGACCACGGGCCGGTGTTGATGTTCCGGTGATGCCAGGCATGCACCCTTGTATAAAGCGGGCCGACATGCAGCAGGCGGTGCAGCCAGTAGAAGTGAAACCCTGCCCAGATCGGCACAAAGATCACCATCACAACAAACCAGACCGGGTTTGACCCTAATGTGATCATCGTGACCCAGCCATTGGCATAGGCGTACAGGATGAAACACTCCCAAAATGTCCAGAAGGTCAGCGCCGGGCCAAGCGTCCAGAACATGTTGTCCCAGACCTGGTTTTTGAAAGTAAAGACCTTGGCCCCTTTCATCATCGGGCGCATGTCATAGCGGTACTCGTCCTGCTGCGTGCGGAACTTCCAAAGCGCCAGATGCAACCCGCCGGCGACCACCATCAGGATGCAGAAATTGCAGAACCAAATCTCGGCCACCCAATCCCAGCTGAACGTTTCGATCCTTGCCAGTGACGGCGTCAGGAACGTCCAGGTGATGGCCGCAAAAATCAGAAGAAACGCGCGCAAGGCCAGCGGATTCCAGCTTTGCAGCAGGTACTTCAGCGCGGCCAGCGGTTTCATCGGCCAGTCCCAATAGGGCGATGTCTGAATTGGCAGGTGCGGAGTATAATTCCAGATCTTGCGTTTGGGGCGCGGTGGCAGGGCCGGGTCTGACATGGCGGGGCTCATCGTGTTTGCTTGCTGCTGGCAAGTGTATGGGTGCGGCGTCAAAGCTCAGAACGTATTGTCTTGCCGGTCAGGCTAAGATTTGCTTAGCCTACTTCTATGTCGTCGCGTATCCCCTCGCTCAACTGGCTGCGTGTGTTCGAGGCCGCAGCCCGAACCGAAAGCTTCGCGCGCGCCGCCGCGCAACTGAACATGTCGGCCGCGGCGGTCAGCCAGCAGGTCAAGGCGCTGGAAACCCGGCTGGGAACCCCGCTGTTCCATCGTCATGCGCATGCGGTGACGTTGACGGAAGCCGGACGCGCCTACCTGCCATCGGTCCAGCAATCCCTGCTGATGCTGGAAACCGCCACCGCCGGTCTGTTCGGCGAAACGCGTGCGCAGCGACTATATGTTCAATCCGTTCTGCTCTACGCGCACGGGATTCTGGCTGGTGGTTTGCCGGCTTTCCAATCCGACCATACCCAGATCAACCTGTCCCTTTCGACAGGAAATCTGATATCAGACTTCGCCAACCGCTTCACCGATCTGCAAATCGTGTTCGGCAACCCGTCCCTGTTCGGCACTGAAGGCGACGAGTTGTTGCGCGAACGCCTGTATCCCGTCGCCCCGCAAGAAATCGCAGAGCAGATCACGCACCCGCAAGACCTGTTCGGGTTTCCACTGATCGAAGTTTCGACCCACCGGGCCAGTTGGCCACATCTGTTCGAGTCCCTTCGACTGCCGGCCGGTCAGGCGCGATACTTTTTTGCCGACAATTCCCTGATGGCGGCGGAACTTTCCGCAAGTGGCGGTGGAATTGCACTGGCCCGCGCCCCTGCCTCGGACCGGATCATGACACTGTCGGGGCTTGTCCCCTGCCTGCCCGGGATTGAGGTCGCGGGGCAGGAAGCCTATCACCTGATCTACCCGTCACGCACCGCGCTGCGCCCCTCCGCCCGCGTCTTTCGCGACTGGCTGCTGGACTACAGCGCCGCTGTCCAAACCCGGTAACGCCCCTGCCCCGTCACTTCGCGGATCAGGCCGCGCCGGGTGAACCGGTCGATATTGCGTTGGACCGCCGCGCGCGATGCCTGCGTCTTTTCCTGGGCAAGCGGGGCTGAAACCATGGGCCATGCCGTCAGAACATCGACAAGCAGGGGCGGCGTTCGTCCGCTGAGTTCGGCCGTGGCTTCGCGCGCGCGCCGTTCCCAGGCGCTGACCCGGTCGAGATGCAGCAACGCGGCCAGCGCGGCCTGCCCCACCCCTCTGATCCACGCAGACAGTTTCTCTGCCGGCTCTCCCACACCGCGCAGAGCGCCCGGACCGGACAGCGCCAGCGGCATGAACATCGCCCCGCCCCGCCCCATCGTCGCCGCGTGGCGCGCGGCGATAATGGCCGCTTCGGTGTCCTGCCCGATCCCCGGAGATAAAGCCCGCCACGCATGAAACCCCATCGCGGCCTGGGTGACCGGATGCAACCCTTCGGCATTGCGCATAACCTCGGCCAGATCAGCGACCGCATCGGGAATCTCCTCGATTCCCTGCGCCATCCGGTCCAGAAACGCGGTCAGCCCGGATTCCCAACCGCCTTCCGACGGGCCCGGACCCGATGTCAGTCGCCGCACCGCCCAACCGGCGCGAAACAGCGCCTGAACGTCATCGCCGGTTGCCCCGATCCGCAGGCCGGTCCACAACGCCAGCCGATCCACGCTGATCCGATCCCCGGTCCACCAGCCAAGGTCCGAGACGTCCATCAACGCCAGACGATGTGCCCACCCTTTGGGACCGGCGCGCAGGCGTTCATCCAATGCGCCGAAGGTCACCGCCAGATCGGCAAGCTCGAACGACAGATCCGACTGCGCCGCGCGCCAGTCTCGGGGATCGAACAGCAGGCGCTGGTCGGTCCTTGGCCCCGGAGGCAGGAAATCTTCGGAAGGTTCGCCTTCGTCGGATGGAAGAAACCAGAGATCGTCCTCTTCGGCCGGGTCAGCATCATAAATGCTCGGAGGGCCGATCGCTTCGGCGTCCTCATCAGGATCAGGCGAGACAGGGTTCGACGTCATACCCGGTATATTTCGGACATTTCCACCTGTTCACAAGGCGTTTTCGGCACTTCCCGGGCATCAGCCGGCGAAAGTTGCGGACAGCATGTCCAACTCTCCGCCCAGATCCGTCTGATCATCGCTGCCGATCAGCATAAAGCCGTAGCCGTCCTGCGCCCAGGTCGCGGTAGCCAGCCCGCTGAGAACCGCGTGTTTCACATCCCGGCTCGGCGCGCCTTCTCCCTGACGGATCACGCAAAAGGCAAAGGGTCGCCCCTGTTCGTCTGCAAATACCACCTGAACCAGCGGTTTGCCCCTGAAGGAAAGCGTCTGCGCCCGCTTCAGTTTCATGCCGGGCAGCGCCTCAAGCGCCGCGCGGTTGAGCGAGCGGCCAAGCTGTTCTTCGGCCTGCGCAAACTGCGCGTCCAGAGCTTTGGGCGAACTGTCCAGCTCGGCTATCGTGTGCGGCGCGTAGAGCGACTGGTAAATGGCCGCTTGTTCGGCCCAGCCCATCGGCTCGGGACGCATCACCCAATAGGTCGCCGAGACCGCGATAACCGCGACCGAGGCCGCAACGGCCAGCAACCGCAACGGCCCTCCGGCAGGCTGCGCCGGGCTGGCAGGTGCGGTTTTGGGCAGATCGGGCTGGGGTGTTTCAGCGGGTATGCGGCTGAACACGGCCCCGACCACCGGCGCAATCGGATCCAGCGCCATCAGGCGGCGTTCAAGTTCCGGATCGGCCTCGACCGCGGCTTCGATCGCGCCGGCCTCGGCCTCATCCAGATTGCCTTCCAGATACGCCAGTAGCGTTTCGTCGGAAAACTTCATTTGCCACTCCGTCGAACGGCGTCCGCCGCGTCATGCTGCATCAGGTTCTTCAGTTTTTGCCGGGCATTGGACAACCGGCTCATGATGGTTCCTATCGGCACCTCCAGCAGCGCAGCGGCTTCGCGGTAGCTGTAGCCTTCGACGAATACAAGCACCACCGTTTCCCGCTGCGCTTCCGGCAGCTGCATCACTTTCGTAAACACTTCGGCGGCGAAAATATTCGTTTCCGGGTCCGGTCCGGACGAAATTAATTCCGCTTCCGGAGTAACCGACAGCGCCTGCGCCTTGCGCACCGAGCGCGACCGCACCTCATTCAGCCAGATCGACCGGCAGATCGTCATCAGCCAACTGTCCAGCCGTTCATAGGAGGTTACCTGATGGTGACGCTCAAGCGCACGCAGGCAGGTGGATTGCAGCAGGTCATCCGCCACGTCCGAGGCCCCCGACAGCGCAAGCCCGAACCGCCAGACGCGTTTCGAATGCGTCTGGATCGCGGCACGCACGGCCTGTTCGGAAGTTATCTCACCACCCATCGAATAATTCGCGACCTGTGTGTGTTTGTCTGTCACGGACCGGGCCCGCGGGGTCAGGACTGACATAACCCGAGGAGGAAAGAAATGAAACTTCTGTTGAAGGTGGTCACGATTGCGTCGTCAATTGTTGCAACCCCGATACTTGCCGACAGCTGGACCCTGTCGCCCGAGGGGTCGCATCTGGCCTATGGCACCATCAAGAAGAACACTGTGGGTGAGGTCAATTCTTTCACCGGTCTCAGCGGTCATGTCACGCCGGACGGCAAGGCCGAGATCCGGATCGACCTGTCTTCGGTCGAGACCAATATCGACATTCGAAATGAGCGGATGATCGAGCATGTGTTCCGCGGGAGTGGCACCGCCTTGCTGACTGCCGCCTTTGAAATGGCTGACCTTTCCGGCCTTGGCACCGGCGAGACCACCACGGTCGATGCCGAGGCCGTGTTGTCGCTGGCCGGGACGGATATCGCATTCGATGCCGAGATGTTCGTGGCGCGCCTGTCCGAGACCTCGGTGATGGTATCAACCAACGATATGGCGTTCCTCGGCACCGGGGATGCAGGTGTGAACGCAGGTGTCGATAAGCTGATGGAACTGGCCGACCTGCCCGGCATCACCCGAACCGTGCCCGTGACCGCGCGGTTGATCTTCAACCTGGATGGCGCGCAGGCCGCAGCGGCACCCGCTGCACCGGTTGCCGTTGCTGATATCGCAGGCGACGTCAAAGCGGGCAAGAAAGTATTCCGCAAATGCAGCGCCTGCCACAAGCTGGACCCGGAGCGCCATACCGTTGGCCCCTCGTCGCATGGCATTATCGGAGCAACGGCCGGGCAAGCCGACGGGTTCCGGTTCTCAGAGCCGCTGCAATCCTCCGGCATCGTCTGGACGGCCGAAGCCCTGACCGCCTTCCTGTCCGACCCGCGCGGCACCGTCCCCGGCAACAAGATGCAGTTCCCCGGCCTGAAGAAGAACGAGGACATCACCAATCTCATCGCCTATCTGCGCGCCGAAACACAGAGCTGATCCGGGTCCCGGCGGAAACCGGGCTTTCCAATCCCTGCATTGCCACGCTATCCCTTGTCCCACCTCAGACAAGGGAGAAGCGGGGCATGGGCGATACGGTCAAACTGACATTGGATGACATCCAGGATCTCAGCCTGTCCATCCTGACCAAATCCGGGTTCGGTCCGGATCATGCGTCTGCGATCGCCAACACGTTGACCACCTGCCAGATCGACGACTGTCAGTCGCACGGCCTGTTTCGCCTGTTCATGTGCGTCGACACAATCAAGGCCGGAAAAATTGACGGGCACGCGGAACCCGTCCTTGCGCCTTCGGACAACGCCCTGGTCCGGGTGAATGCGCAGGGCGGAATGTCATTACTGGCCTTCGAGAAGGCATTGCCCGAGCTGATCGAGAAAACCCGCACACACGGAATCGCGGCCATGGCCATCAACCGCTGTTTCCACTTTTCCGCGCTCTGGCCCGAGGCAGAGCGCCTGTCCGCAGCCGGTCTGGCGGCGATGGCGATGGTGCCCAGCCACGCCTGGGTGGCGCCTGCCGGAGGCACACGCGGCAGTCTGGGTACAAACCCGCTGGCCTTCAGCTGGCCGCGTCAGGGTCAGGACCCGTTCACCTTCGATTTCGCCACCAGCGCCTTTGCCCGGGGCGAGATAGAACTGTATCGCCGCGCCGGAAAGCCCCTGCCCGAAGGCGTCGCCATCGACAAGCAAGGCAACCCGACCACAGATCCGCAAGCCGCTATGGACGGCGCGATGCTGACCTTCGGCAGTTACAAGGGCTCGGCCCTGTCGATCATGGTTGAGCTGATGGCCGGGCCGCTGATCGACGACCTGACCAGCCTGGAAAGCATGGCATTCGCGGAAGGTGCAGGTGGCGCGCCCTATCACGGCGAGATCATCCTCGCCTTTGACCCGGAACAGTTCAGCGGGGGCCGCGTTGCCGAAAACGATGCCCGGGCCGAGCGCCTGTTTGCCGATATCACAGATCAGGGGGCCCGCCTGCCCTCGCAACGGCGCTTTGCCGCCCGCGCCCGAAACACCGCCCGCGGATATGTCGAGATTGCGAAGACCCTGCACGATGATCTGCGGGCTTTGGCTGATCAGGCTTAGCAGCGCCAAGACCCCTTCCCCTTGTTCCCGGCGCTGGCTAAGAAGTTCCTCCAACCCAAAGTCAGGAGGCCCCCTTGGACCGAATTGCCCGCACCATCGCCACCGAGATCAATGCCCGGCCTGAACAGGTCGGTGCCGCGGTGAGGCTGCTGGACGAAGGGGCGACTGTGCCATTCGTCGCCCGCTATCGGAAAGAGGTGACCGGCGGGCTGGACGACACGCAACTGCGCACGCTGTCCGACCGCCTGACCTATCTGCGCGAGCTGGAAGCGCGGCGCGACACGATCCTGAACTCGATCAGGGAACAGGGCAAGCTGACCGACGATCTGGCCAAATCCATCGCGCGGGCGGACACCAAAGCGCAACTGGAAGATATCTACCTGCCCTACAAACCCAAGCGCCGCACCAAGGCGATGATCGCGCGGGAAAACGGTTTGGAGCCGCTGGCCGATGCGATCCTGGCGGATCGCGCCACCGATCCCGAGGTTACGGCGCAGGGTTACGTCACCGAAGCGGCGCCCTCGGTCCGCGACGCCCTGAACGGGGCCCGCGATATTGTCGCCGAACGGCTGACAGAGAACGCCACCCTGCTGGGCGAGCTGCGCAATTTCATGCAGCGCGAGGCCCTGCTGAATTCGAAGGTGATCGACGGAAAGGAACAGGAAGGGGCGAAGTTCAGCGACTATTTCGATCACACCGAACTGTGGGCCAAAACCCCGTCGCACCGGGCACTGGCCATGCTGCGCGCTTCGAAGGAAGGCATTGTCACACTTGACATTGCGCCCGAACCCGAGGCCGGCGCTGCCCGGGCCGAAGCCATTGTGGCGGCCCAACTGCAAACACGCGGCGACGGTCCCGGCGATGTCTGGCTGCGCAAGGTGGCGGGATGGACCTGGCGGGTAAAGCTGTCGCTGTCGATGATGGTCGAACTGATGGCTGACCTGCGGAGCCGGGCGCAGGATGACGCAATTCAGGTTTTTTCGCGAAATCTCAAAGACTTATTGTTTGCAGCACCTGCCGGTGCATGGGCGACCCTGGGTCTGGACCCTGGCATTCGCACCGGCGTCAAGGCTGCGGTCGTCGACGCAACAGGAAAAGTGGTTGCAACGGACACCCTGTACCCATTTCAGCCTAAAAATGACCTGCGCGGCGCGCAGGCCACACTTCTGAACCTGATCGCCAGCCACAAGATAGAACTGATCGCCATCGGCAACGGTACGGCCAGCCGGGAAACCGAGAAGTTGGTTGCGGATACCCTGAAACTGCTGCCAAAATCTGTCGCCACGCCCACCAAAGTCGTTGTGTCCGAGGCCGGCGCGTCGGTCTATTCCGCCTCTGAACTGGCCGCCCGCGAGTTTCCCGACCTCGACGTCTCGCTGCGCGGGGCTGTTTCGATTGCTCGCCGGCTGCAGGACCCGCTGGCCGAACTGGTCAAGATCGAGCCGAAGTCCATCGGCGTCGGTCAGTACCAGCATGACGTGGATCAGCATCGTCTGTCGCAATCGTTGGAATCGGTAATCGAGGATGTGGTCAACGCGGTAGGCGTCGACCTGAACACGGCATCTGCGCCCCTGCTCTCTCATGTGTCGGGTCTGGGCCCCGGTCTGGCCGAAGCCATCGTCCTGCACCGCGATCAGCACGGCGCGTTTCAGTCGCGCCACGATCTGTTGAAGGTTGCGCGCCTCGGACCTCGGGCCTTCGAACAAAGCGCCGGGTTTCTGCGCATTCGGGACGGTTCGGAACCGCTGGACGCCTCTTCTGTCCACCCCGAAGCTTATGAGGTCGCCCGGCGGGTCGTTGCCGCCTGTGGCCGGGATATTCGCCAGATCATGGGCCACGAGGGTGCGCTCAGAGGTTTGCGGGCCGAGCAATTCGCCGACGGCACCTTTGGCCTGCCTACCGTGCAGGACATCTTTGCCGAACTTGAAAAGCCCGGCCGCGACCCCCGCCCCAGTTTCGTGACCGCAACCTTCACCGATGGCGTCGAGGACATAACCGATCTCAAACCCGGAATGGTGCTGGAAGGCACTGTTACCAATGTCGCCGCTTTCGGAGCGTTTGTGGATATCGGGGTGCATCAGGACGGTCTCGTGCATGTCAGTCAACTGGCCGATCGTTTTGTCAAGGACCCGCATGAGGTGGTCAAAACCGGCCAGGTTGTCAAAGTCACCGTGGTCGATGTGGATGTGCCGCGCAAGCGGATCGGGTTGACCATGCGCAAGGATGGCGGGGTCTCAGCCCGTGAAGATCGTGCCAGTCAGGGCCCAAAGAAGAGCACAGGTCATTCAAAACGCAACGGATCGCAACGCGCAAAATCCGGGCAAAATGAGCAGAACAGCGCAATTGGCGATGCGCTGCGTTCCGCGATGAAGAACCGGTGACGGAATGAGGGGCTGCTTCAGGCGCCTCATGTGCGATGGTTAATGGATGGGTTCAAAGGCGTCGGGTTCGAGTTCCTGCCAGAATTCAAAGATGGCGGCGGCATTCAGTCCCGAACGCCACCCATGCGCGCGGAAATGTTCGCGGTCCAGATCATTGTCCAGACCGGCAAGGAACAGCCGTTTATCCGCATCGCGCTGCGTAGGGTTTCGCCGCGAAACCAGCTCTTCCACGACTTTGAATTTACGGGACCGCTCTGCCCGATCCGCCGCACGCGCGGCATAGGCCTGGTCCTCCAGCGCCTTTTCAGCGTCTCTCTGCCGCGCAGCTTCAACCGCTTCGGGGCTGGGTTCCAGGGGCGCCTCCTTTTCCGGCTGCTGATAGTTGTCGCGCAAAGCTGCAGACAGATACCCGACCGTGGACTTCACCCCATCCTGCCCGGTGACATAGTCCAGCTTCTGCTGAACGTAATCTTCACCGTGTTCCGAAATCCATTGACGGGCCAGTCGGTCCGAAACCCCCTGCTTGCGTAGCGTTTTGTATACCTGCAAATTGCGGACGCCATCGCTGTCATCGATCTCGAACATCGCCTTTTGCGGGTTTCCCTTGATCAGAAACCGAATCTCGGTGACGGTGCGTCCTTTTTTTTGAAACTCGGGCTCGATCAGGATGTCCGAGCTTTTGTTCACTTCGGCGACGGCCGGCTTGATGATCTTAGCGTTCAGATGTTTGAAGCTGCTGTAGTAATCGCTGCCATCCACGCCCATGAGCTTCCGAAAGACCTCCAGCGCCCACCACCCGGTCGAACCGGTCCGCACAAAGCGATAGCAGTTTTCATAAAGCGCCAGCCCATGACCAGAGCTGAAATTCCTCTGGATCTGGACATTGATCAAAGCATAGATTTTCGGGTCGTACAGCTTCTGCGCCAATGCCGGGGAATAGGCATACTCACACACGCCGTTCTTCAGCTTGGCAAAACTCAGCAGCGATGACACCCCCCATTCCTGCCGCCCCTGCTCGTCCAGCATGTCCCACTCGGCCACGGTTTCTGCCAGCGCCCGCAAGCTGGCACGCAGCGTGTCGAAGTCGTTGGAATTGTACCCCACCATCATCGCCAGAGTGCGCGCGTCGATTGTGTGCGTTGCGGCGGATGTCAGGGCGTCATAGGCGTTCAGCAAAAGCACATTGGACAGCTTGCGCTGCAATAGCGTGAGCTTGCCGCTGATATGAATCGCGGCGACATTTTTTTTCACCGTCTCCCGGCGCAATGCCCCGGTCAGGTGATCCATGTTCAGGTCTGTATCCGGCATGATTCTGCCTGGCTGCTCGTTTTGGTATTTGTGGCATGAAAAGTACCTGTGGATCAATCTTCTTTGGGTACCCAAATACGGGGGCACATGAATCCCGTGTTTGGGTACCTGAACGCGAGTGCAGTCGAGTTATCCCCAGACACATCGGGGACAATCCCGGATGCCGAGTCCCAACACTTCGGATCGCGTACAGTTCGATGGCGGATTAGGGTCTAAATGTCACAGAAAATCAGCATCCTGCGAATCGGAGCCCTTCTTCCCGGATTCGGGCGCTATCTCTCCTGTAAGCGGGTACCTTCAGTCCTGTATTCTGGTGCCTTTCGCACCGGAATCGGGTACCCATTTGTATTTTAGTGTTTGAAATATATTGCTTTTTTGGGAGTAAAGAATCCAAACCCTCTAAAAAGAATAAACTCTTTGTTCTTCCTGGTGTGCTTCTTTCTTTGGGTTTCGTGGCGAAACCGGGCTTCTGTAGCGAATTCTGTGGAAAACCCACTTACAGAGGATAGCTTTGAATGCTGATGTTCGCTATATTGAGCAATATACGCCGGTAAGGCGAACATTACCTGAGGCATCGACAGTGAATAAATCTAACCAACCTCCCCTGCCCCCTTACCTGAATCTGGATCCCGAACTCGCGGCGGCAAAGTTGCCCGATCCTATCGGAACCTCACGATTCGCAAAAGCGGCGGCATTCTGCGCCAAGGGGCGTGAAGACCTGGCCCGTCGCGGTTATGCACCCGATGGTGAAAAGCGCCTGCGCCGCTTTTCGATCTGGGAAATTACCAAGTACCTGATCCCCATTGCTCCTGCCCATCTCCGACGAGTTCTGAAAGCACATCCCGAACTGCCGCAGGGCGAAGGCGAGGCCGGTTCCAAATGGTTTACGCTGGAAGAGGTTCTGACGCTCAGAAAGCACTTTGCCGCCGAAGGTGTCAGCACCAAGGAATACCTGCCGTACCGGCCGGAGGGACTTCCGGCAAAGGTGGTCGCTGTTGCGAATTTCAAGGGCGGTGTCGGCAAAACCTCGACCGCCGCGCATCTGGCCATGTCTGCCGCGCTGGACGGGTACAAGGTTCTGGTCATCGATCTCGACAGCCAGGGCTCGATGACGTCCATTCTCGGCGGCAATGTCGCTGATGAGTGGCAAACGGTATTTCCGCTGATCGCCAAGGACTATGCCCGTGCGGTGCAAGAGGAAAACCGGGTGCGGGCCGCCGCGGCGCAGCCGGAAATTCCGCTGGATGAAACCCTGCAGGAGGCGTTGAACACCCTGCCCCTCGACGTGATTCAAAAAACCCACTGGCCGAATATCGATCTGATCGGCGCACAGCTGAACCTGTATTGGGCCGAGTTTCAGATACCGGTCTGGCGCATGGGATTGCGCAGCTGGCCGTTATGGGACGGGCTGACCAACTTTCTGAACGATGAAGCTGTGTTGAATGACTATGACATCGTCTTCCTCGATACCCCTCCTGCACTTGGGTACCTAACGATCAACGCGCTGGCCGCCGCCGATATCCTGCTGGTGCCGTTGGGGGCGTCTTTCCTTGAGTTCGACTCGACGGGGCGGTTTTTCGACATGCTCTACACCACCTTTGCCAGCATTGAGGATGGTGAGAATGCAGCCCAGAGGGCAGCCGGATTGCCGGAGCTGAAGTTCGAGTGGGACGTCGTGAGGGCGATCGTGACCCGGTTTGATGCCAGTCAGCAAACAGACATGGCCAATGTGATCCAGGCCTATTTCGGGGATTTCATGAATGCCTACCGACAGGACTATACCGCGCTGGTCGGTCAGGCGGGTGAGCAGGTCAACGGAATTTACGAAGCGGATTACCGGGACTTCAACCGGGATACTTATGTGCGGGGCCGTGAAACCTTTGATCGGACCTATGCGGAATTCAAAGAGGTTCTGATCGGATGCTGGTGGCGCGACGCACAGATGGGAGAAGAGGCAAATGGCTAAACGCAGAAGACTGACCGCACCGGACACAGCCGAGCTTGAACAGCTTGAAGCCGGTTTCGCCGCGAAACCCTCGATCAGCCCGTTCGAGGGGAAATCGTCGACCCCGCCCATAGCGCAGGTTGCAGCAGAGGCGGCGGCCCTGAATGGCATGACCGCCGTGACTGATCGACTGGCGCTGGCGCAGGATCAGGGTGACGCCGCGCGTTGGCGTGATGCGCAGGACGCCGGGTTGGTGGCCGAGATGCTGCCCCTTGATCGGATCGACGCCGATTTCATTCGCCGGGATCGCATGGTCGAGGATGAGGAGGCCATGGCTGAGCTTCTGGACTCGTTGCGGGTTCACGGCTTGCGCACCCCGATCGAGGTCACACGCGATGGGGACGGTTTTGGGTTGATCTCGGGGTTCCGTCGATTGAATGCATTCCGGCGGCTGGTGGAAACGGACGCACGGTTCTCCGAGATTCCGGCATTCATCCGCGATGCCGGGTCGGGGCAGGGTGCCTATGTCTCCATGGTTGAAGAGAATGAACTGCGCGCCAATCTCAGCCCGTATGAGCGAGGGAGGATAGCTGTTCTGGCGGCGGGGCAGGGGGTATTTGCCACGACCGAGGCGGCGGTCGATGTGCTGTTTGCGGCCGCATCCAAGGCAAAACGGTCCAAGGTTCGCAGCTTTGCGGTCGTGCACGAGGCCCTTGGCGACTTGCTACAACATCCCGTAGCGCTGTCCGAAAAGGCCGGATTGAAGCTGGCCGCGGCGTTGCGCGACGGCGCGCAATCCAAGCTTCGCCAAGCGCTGGCCGGGGCAGGGGTAATTGACCCGAAATCGGAATGGGCTTTGCTTGAGACTGCATTGAAGGATGCGCCCGCGCCGGAAAAAGACACGTCACGCGGAGGCCGCCCGCAACAGGTGCAGCGTCTGGCGCCGGTAACGTTGCCGGGCGGAGGAAAAATCTCGGGTGAAGTTTCTGCAGGCGAATTGCGAATTCGCATTCGCGGCTGGGAGATTTCAGCCGAAGATGCTCAATCGCTTCTGGAACAGATCGCCGAACATATCGAGTAGTTTCGCGGCGAAACCGGGTTGGTTGCGGGATAGAGCGAAAGGAAAACAGGGTATCCCGCCACTGTCTGCGCGAATCCTTCGCCCGCGTCTTTAGAGTGGTTTGGTCATCGTGAAAATTGACTTCGCTAACTAGTGCGCAAAAAGAATCATTTTTGCGCACTAGGCTTGACAAGCCCTGACAGATGGGGATGTCGCGCAAACCGCACTGAATCCAATTTTCCCAACGTTTCCGCCGATGACGTGCTCACCGGAATTACTCTAAAGTCCAACACAGAGTCCGAAGTCCACTGAGGGAGAGATATGCGGTTCGCGGCAAGAGTTATGGTTTGGGGTCTAATTCTTGCGACTTGCTCCGGCGTCGCTGCCCAGGAATTGGGACCGCGCCCGGAATTTGCCGAGCCCGACTTTGAGGCCGTAGAGTTGGGGCAGTTGCTTTTCTACGACCCGATCTTGTCGGGAAACAGAAACATCAGCTGTGCAACCTGTCATCACCCCAATTTGGGCACGTCAGACGGCCTTTCGCTTGGCATCGGCGAGGGCGGGGTCGGGCTAGGGGCAAAGCGCAGGTTTGACCCGGGCAATCCGCCGGAACAGCGCATCCCGCGCAATTCCCCGGGACTGTGGAATCTGGGTGCCACCGAGTTCAAAACCTTTTTCCATGACGGGCGGCTTGAGGCCGACCCGACAAAACCCAACGGTATCCGCACACCGCTCGGCCAACATATGAGACCCGGTTTTCAATCTGCTCTGGCCGCTCAGGCGATGTTTCCGGTTCTGTCGCCTGATGAGATGGCGGGCCATTATTCTGAAAATGACGTGAGCAAGGCGGTAAGGCTTGGTCTGTTCACGCAGGAGGGGGGTGCGTGGGATCTGATAGCGGCGCGCGTCGCGGCGGTCCTCGAGTATCGGGATCGTTTTGCGCGGGTGTCCCCCGGGGAAAAGATCACGTTCACAGCCATCGCCAATGTAATCGCGGATTTCATCGCCTTCGAATGGCGCGCCGACAACAGCCCGTTTGATCGTGCGATGCGGGGCGAGGCGACGTTGCCGGAAGATGCCCGGATCGGGATGGAGCTATTCTATGGTAAGGCCGGGTGCAGCGTCTGCCATTCGGGCTGGTTTCAAACGGATCACAGTTTTCATTCCATCGCGCTGCCACAGATCGGCCCCGGGAAGGCGGCCAGATTTGAAAACCATGTCCGGGATGACGGCCGCCTGCGGGTGACCGGCAACACAGAGGACGCCTTTACTTTCCGCACACCTTCCCTGCGAAATGTGACCCTTACCGCGCCTTACGGGCATAACGGTGCATATGCGCGGCTTGAAGACATTGTGCGTCATCATCTGAACCCCGCGGATACGCTACGCAGCTATTCTATGGACATGGCGCTGTTGCCGGATTTTCCGGGCTCGGATGATCAACGGCCCCTGCTGGATGCCGAGCATGTAGCAGCAATCGCCAGAACCGGGGACCTGACCGAGATCAGCCTGACGGATCGGGAAGTTGACGCGATCCTCAGCTTTCTGGGCAGTCTGGAAGACCCGGCAGTGCGGCTGGGCGTTCCGGACAGCGTTCCGAGCGGTTTGCCGGTCGAGCGTTGATCATCGCTCAATCCGAAGGGTCTGGTTGAGGCTATATTCCTGCCATTCACCGGCTTCGCCGTCGGGCCAGATAATCCGTAGCTGGGCTGTTTCTGCGTCCCCCAGCCCGAAATGATGAGACCCCGCGATGCCACTGGCATGCCCGCCGCCGACTGTGATTTCGCGGGTCTGGACGCCCGATGCGGTTCTGACCTCGATAAAGCCGCCGACGGCGAACCGGTTCGGATGGTGCTGCGCAACATCCACCAACAGCCAACGTCCGTCCCCGGGCTGGTTCTGAGAAACCTCAAAGGGCGCGCCGCGATTGACGACCACCAGATCCAGCCATCCGTCATTGTTGAGATCGGCCAAAGCCGCGCCCCGCGACTTTGCCATCGACGCAACACCTGATTGAACCGAGGTTTCGACGAACCGCCCATCCGTGTTCTGCAAAAGCAGGTTGTTGGGGTCGCTCAACGCCGCGTCCGGCATCTGCTCGACATTTCCCTTGGCCACGAAGATATCGTCTAGCCCGTCATTGTTGACGTCGCCAAACTGTGCATGCCAGCCGGTCGATGGGCGGCCATCTTCACCGACATGCGGCCGGTGCGCCGTGGTGCCCTTGTCATAAGTCGCATCGCGCCAGGTCGGGCCGCCGGCTTCAGGATCGAACACCTGCAGTTTCTGGTCGCCCATCGATGTCAAATAGACCTCGGGGAAGCCGTCGCCGGTCAGATCCCGAGAGGCAATTCCCATGCCCCAGATCGAATAGGGCAGCCATCCGTCCGCGGGCGCGTAAAGTACGGGAATCTGCTCCATCGCCCAAAGCTGTTCCTGTCCGTTCCGCACATAATAGTGGCGGTCATTGCTGACACGCAGGTCCGCCCGGCCGGTCCGCGACCAGTCGGAGAACAGAAGAGACAAAGAGCAATGGCCCGGTTCAAGGTGTTCCGGTTGGCGATATTTGTCCCCATCCGGCCGATACAAAACCGTTGGCCCGCAGGCTTCGAACGGTCCGTCGGGGTTGCTGCGGTCCACATATGTACCGAAGGCCAGCGTGGGCAGGGTCTGATCCGCCTCCCAGGTTGCTGAGAACCCGGTTGTCCAATAATCGCCTGACTGAAAGCCGAGAGCGTCAAAGGGGCTGAATGCGCAATCCGGTGCGCCCTTCAAAAGCAGATCGGCACCGACGCGCAGAACGGCCAGATCCATCAGGCCATCCCCGTCGATATCCAGCGGGTAGACACCGGTGACACCGGTCAGGGCCAATTGATCCGGGGTGTCCGCGCGAAATGCGACGCTGTCGCCCGATATGTTCCGGAACAGTTTGGATGGATTGGCACCGCCTGCCGCAAAAAGCTCGGGCAGGCCATCCCCGTCGCAATCGAAAACGGCCACGCCGCCGCCCACAAAATGCTCCCAGCCGCCGTCATAGACATGTTCCTCTATGTCAACCAGCGTGAATTGGGGGGTCCGGACCTCGGCGCTGGATGCTGAGGCAAAGGCAATGAGGATAAAAAGCTCAGGACGCATTTTTGGCCAGTTCTTTCACCTTGAGGATCGAGACCTGTTCGATGCCGTAAGCCGCTGCGCCCTTGGCCCACATCAGGTCGCCCCAGTGATGAACCTTTATTTCCGGCAGCGGGGTATCAACATTCACCACGCCGCTGCGGATACGGTTCATCACGTCTTCGGAATACAGGTGTTCCAACCCCATCTGCGCCCCGGAAAGAATAATGCACTCGGGGTCAAACAGGTTGATCAGGTTCGAGATTCCCAGACCAAACATCTGGCCCGCTCGTGCAAGGACAGAGATTGCCATTTCGTCTCCGGCGCCGGCCCGGTCGTGGATATCGGCGACCGTGCTGGTGTTCTTGCTCTGATCACCGACCGTCATTTCCCGGATCAGCGCATAGTCTCCGACATACGCTTCCAGACATCCACGCTGGCCGCATTGGCACAGCGCACCGTCCAGCTGAACTTTGGCGTGCCCGAATTCGGCTCCGCAGCCCCGTTCCCCCCGAAACAGCTTGCCGTCCAGCACGATGCCAAGGCCGACACCATGTTCGATCGTAACCACCAGAAAGTTTCTGAGACCCTTACCAAAGCCGAAATGCTGTTCTGCCTTGGCCACGAGGTTGGCGTCATTCTCGATAAAGGCCGGGCAGGGCAGGGCGGTGGACAGCAGCTGGCTGAAATCAACATTTCTTTCCGTCAGGGATGACGACCAGTGCACAAAATTCCGGTTGGCGTCGACAAGGCCGGCGACGCCGATTGAGACGCCTGACAGGTTTTCAAGCGTCCCGTCGATTTGGGCGCAGGCTTCTTCCAGCACAGTTCGAATGGTCTTTACGAATACTTCCGGTGTCATCTGGGCGTCGGGCAGCTGATGTTTGTACGAGGTAACAGAGGTGCCTTCAAAATCCACCAGGATCACAGACAAGACGTGACGCGCAACCTTCAGACCCGCGACTAGGTGGGTTCCGCCGTCCAGTTGAAGCAGGACGCGGGGTCGTCCCCTTTTCGCGGTTTTCGATTGCTGTTCACCTTCGATCTCTTTGATCAGGCCGGCCGAGATAAGATCAGCCGTGGCTGCCGTGACCGTCGCCGGACTTGTCTGCAACGCGCTGGCGATGTCGATCCGCGATGTCGAACCCCTGGTCCGGATGTGTTCCAGAACCCTCAGCCGGGTCACGTTTCGCTGGTCCATGGAGTTTTGAGAATCTTTGCTTTTCAGCATCTTGTTCCCCTGATTCTGGTATTCGCCCCAATTTATTGGGTTTCCGCAGGTTCTGATAGAGTAAATATTTTACTAGCTAAAATAAATATGATATTCAAAATTCTGAGAGTCACGAATCGAGATACGATGGCTCGGCAAACGGGAGGAAGTCATGAAAAGAATTCTCAGCTTTTCGGCTGTGGTTGCATTGTTGGGCTCGACAGCGTTCGCAGAGCCGGTCGTCGGCGTCAGCTGGTCAAATTTCCAGGAGGAACGCTGGAAAACGGATGAAGCCGCGATAAAATCCGCACTGGAAGCCGGTGGCGCCGAGTACATTTCGGCGGACGCACAGTCGTCATCCGCAAAACAGTTGTCGGACATCGAAAGCCTGATCGCGCAGGGCGTGGACGCCCTGATCATTCTGGCGCAGGATGCGCAGGCGATCGGACCGGCTGTTCAGGCCGCTGCGGACGAGGGGATTCCGGTTATCGCTTATGACCGCCTTATCGAAGATGATCGCGCGTTCTATCTGACCTTTGACAATGTCGAAGTTGGGCGGATGCAGGCTCGCGCTGTGTTCGAGGCGATGCCCAAGGGCAATTACGTGATGATCAAGGGATCGCCCACTGACCCCAACGCTGATTTCCTGCGCGGTGGTCAGCAAGAGATCATCGGGGGCGCGGTCGACAGCGGTGATATCGTGATCGTGGGAGAGGCCTATACCGATGGCTGGCTTCCGGCCAACGCCCAGCGGAACATGGAACAGATCCTGACCGCGAACGAAAACAACGTCGATGCGGTTGTTGCCTCGAATGACGGGACAGCCGGCGGCGTCGTTGCTGCGCTGACGGCGCAGGGTATGGAAGGTATTCCGGTCTCGGGTCAGGATGGCGACCACGCGGCGCTGAACCGGGTTGCGCTTGGCACGCAAACCGTGTCGGTCTGGAAGGATGCCCGCGAGCTTGGCAAGGCAGCGGGTGAAATCGCCGTCGCCCTGAGCAGCGGCACCAGCCCGTCCGACGTTGATGGTGCGGTAAGCTGGACATCGCCCGGCGGGACCGAGATGAACTCGGTCTTCCTGGCGCCGGTCCCGATCACCAAGGACAACCTGTCGGTTGTTGTGGATGCAGGATGGATTCCGCTGGAGGACCTGTGTCAGGGCGTTGAAAACGGACCCGCCCCCTGTAACTGAACCCATCATCCCTGGCCCGCAACGACGGGCCGGGGATATTTGCTGAATTTGAAAGATCGGAAATGACCGAAACTTCGTCTCAGCCGGTACCTCAGAAAGCCAAACCCAGCCTGTTCCAGCAATTGGAACTGGATATGCGGCTTTTGGGCATGATCGGCGCGTTTGTCATCCTATGCATCGGGTTCAACATCGTCACGGACGGGCGGTTCCTGACGCCCCGCAACCTGTTCAACCTGTCGATCCAGACGGTATCTGTGGCCATCATGGCCTGCGGAATGGTGTTTATCATCGTCACCCGCCATATCGACCTGTCGGTCGGCGCGCTGCTGGCGACGACTTCGGCGGTGATGGCAATGACGCAAACCGAACTGCTGCCGCATATGTTGGGGCTGGGGCTGAACAACCCGGCGACATGGGCGATCACCATAGTCGTCGGATTGTTTGTCGGCACCCTGATCGGCGCGTTTCACGGCTGGATGGTAGGTTACCTGACGATCCCCGCCTTCATCGTGACGCTTGGCGGGTTTCTGGTCTGGCGGAACGTCGCCTGGTACCTGACCAGCGGGCAAACGATCGGGCCGTTGGACAGCACATTTCTGATGTTCGGCGGCACCAACGGAACATTGGGTGCAACGACAAGCTGGCTGTTCGGATTGTTCGCCACGGCCGTCGCCATTTGGGCCTTGTGGAGCGGCCGGCGTGCGAAAGCCGCGCATGGCTTCCCCGTCAAACCCGTCTGGGCGGAATCCACATTGGCGGGCGTTATCGCGATCGCGATCCTGGGATATGTCTTTATCGTCAATAGTTACTCTATCCCGACCCGCAGGTTGCAACGCATGTTCGAAGCCCGCGGCGAAACGATGCCGGAGGGGTTGGTCGTTGGATACGGCATTCCAATCTCGGTCCTGATCCTGATCATTGTCGCGGTGACCCTGACAGTTGTGGCCCGGAAAACCCGGTTTGGCCGATATATCTTTGCCACCGGCGGCAACCCGGATGCGGCCGAGCTTTCAGGTATCAATACCCGCCTTTTGACGGTCAAAATCTTCGCCCTCATGGGGTTTCTCTGCGCCGTTTCAGCCGTTGTCGCCTCGGCCCGGCTGGCCAACCACTCCAATGATATCGGCACGCTGGACGAGTTGAGGGTGATTGCCGCTGCGGTTATCGGCGGAACGGCATTGTCAGGTGGCATCGGCACCATCTATGGCGCGATCCTCGGTGCACTGATCATGCAGGCGCTGCAATCCGGGATGGCCATGGTGGGGGTCGATGCACCGTTCCAGAACATCGTCGTCGGCAGCGTTCTGGTGCTGGCCGTCTTTATCGACATCGTCTACCGCAAGCGACTGGGGGCTAAGTGATGCAGGTTCAGGACACGCAAAAAACGCCTTCGAACACGGGTCGCGGTTCAGGTGCCGCACCCCTGGTCGAAATGCGCGACATTTCGATCTCATTCGGCGGTATCAAGGCGGTCGATCATGTCTCTGTCGATCTCTACCCCGGTGAGGTTGTTGGCCTTCTGGGGCATAACGGGGCGGGGAAATCCACCCTGATCAAGGTTCTGTCCGGTGCCTATCAGATGGACCACGGCGAGATTCTGATCGACGGCAAACCGGTTGAGATCGGCAATCCCCGCGACGCGCGGGCCAACAATATCGAGACGATCTACCAGACGCTGGCTTTGGCCGACAATCTGGATGCGACGTCAAACCTGTTCCTGGGGCGCGAGATGACGACACCCTTCGGCCTGGTCAACGACGCCGCGATGGAGGCCGAATGCCGCAAGATCATGGCGCAGCTGAACCCGAATTTTCAAAAGTTCAACGACCCCGTCTCGGCCCTGTCCGGCGGGCAGAGGCAATCCGTCGCCATCGCCCGGGCTGTTTATTTCAACGCGCGCATCCTGATCATGGATGAGCCCACCGCGGCCCTGGGACCGCATGAAACGCAAATGGTGGCCGACCTGATCCACCAGCTCAAGGCGCAGGGTATCGGGATCTTCCTGATCGACCATGACGTTCACGCGGTCATGGAACTGTGCGACCGCGCATCAGTGATGAAGAACGGCAAACAGGTGGGAACGGTCGATATCGCCGACGTAACAGACGACGACCTGTTGTCGATGATCATTCTCGGCAAACAACCGGGTCAGAAAGCAGAGTAGGGGGCAGGAATGACAAGCGGTTTCTTCGAAGGGATCGAAAAGGTCCGGTATGAAGGCGTGGACAGCAGCAACCCGATGGCCTTTCGCCATTACAACCCGGACGAGGTCGTCATGGGCAAACGGATGGAAGACCACCTTCGGTTTGCCGTTGCCTGGTGGCATTCGTTTGCCTGGGAAGGCGGCGACCCCTTCGGCGGGCCCACGTTCGAACGCCCCTGGCATCCGCAGGACGACATGGGCCGTGCCCGGCTGAAGGCCGACATCGCCTTTGAGATGTTTGAACTTCTCGGCCAACCCTATTTTTGCTGGCATGACGCAGATATCAGGCCCGAGCAGGGCAATTTCGCCGACAATCTGAGAACGCTGGAGGAAATCACCGACTATATCGGTGAAAAGATGCAGGCGGCAGGAACAAAGCTTCTGTGGGGTACGGCCAATTTGTTCAGCCACCGCCGCTGGATGTCCGGTGCCAGCACAAACCCCGATCCCGAGGTTTTCGCCTTTGCGGCCGCGACCGTGAAATCCTGCATCGACGCGACCCACAAACTGGGCGGCGAGAACTATGTGCTGTGGGGTGGCCGCGAAGGGTACGAAACCCTGCTCAACACGGACATGAAATCCGAACTTGATCACATGGGTCGCTTTTTGAACATGGTGGTCGAGTACAAGCACAAGATCGGGTTCAGGGGCACCATTTTGGTCGAACCCAAGCCGCAGGAACCTTCGAAACACCAGTATGATTACGATGCCGCCACCTGCATCGGGTTCCTCAGAAAATATGGACTGGAAGATGAGGTGAAGCTGAACCTAGAACAGGGTCACGCCATCCTTGCCGGCCATAGTTTCGAGCATGAAATTGCCGTGGCGACGTCCGAAGGAATGCTGGGTTCGATTGACATGAACCGCAACGACTATCAGTCAGGGTGGGATACAGATCAGTTCCCGAACAACACGCCCGAGGTTGCGCTGGCGTATTACCACATCCTCAAATCGGGCGGGTTTACCACTGGCGGAACGAATTTCGACGCCAAAATACGCCGCCAGTCGATTGATGCCGAGGATCTGGTTGCCGCGCATGTCGGCGGCATGGATGTCTGTGCCAGAGGTCTGAAAGCCGCAGCGGCAATGATCGAAGACGGTGGACTGGATGCTGCGTTGACAAACCGGTACGCGGGTTGGACCTCAGCGGAAGCACAGTCCATGCTGTCCTCGGGCCTGGAAGACATCACCGCGCGCGTCCTGTCGCAGAACATCAACCCGGCTCCGCAATCGGGGCGCCAGGAAATTCTGGAGAATTATGTGAACAGGTTTGTCTGATTTCTGTAAGCCATCGCACGCATTTTGGTTGATGGTGGCCTCGCAAACCACCGAAGGGCAGAAGGAGGTAGGTTAGTCAAACCTTCATAACGGTATAGTGGTTGACCGCCGGTGAAATCGACCGCGCGAAATGACAGCCGAAGGTCCCTGGATCATCGCGTTTTTTGCCCGCTCGTTCCATTGGAAGAAGTGAGTTCAACGAAAACTCATGGCGGCGGGCAATCATACGATCTGCAATAAACCTAATTCTCGATGATCAAATCAAAGTCGTCGGCGGCAACCCGATTGGCAAAATACCAATCCTCGGCCTCGTGCCACTGCTTTTCCCATGAACCCAGCTTGCTTTCGCGCACTGTCAGCCGCCTCAGTCTTTCGGTTCTGCTAAGCCGCACGAGCACCGACAAATCTATAAGATCACCCAATACGGGACGCGCCGAGTATACGCCCTCCAGAATGACAACCGATTTGTTTTGCAGAGAAATTCTGTGGGGAATGCGCGAGCCATCGAATTTCTCCCAATCAAACCGTGTAAAATCACAGGCACCTTGTTCTTTGAGCGCCTTGATCACTCGGGATTGGAAGCGCCAGTCGATACACTTGTCTGCAAGGATCTGAGGCGGGTCGCTTCTGATTCCAATACCGCCGGCAAAAAAGTCGTCCCCTTCAACAATCACCGCATCAACTTCTGGGCCAAGGGTTTTGGCGATGGTCGACTTGCCGGACCCGCTTTTGCCGTCAATTGCGATGACGATCGGTGAGTTTTGTATATGGGCATTTACCAGCCCATCTATGCACCCGACAATTTCGCCGATGTGATCGGGAAACCTGAACGCGGTCGAGACTTTTCTCATCCAGGACATCCCGGTTGGCGGTTCCGTTGCTGCCCCCGGGAGGGCGTGAACCGCAGGCTAAAGTTTATGCATTCATCTGACATGGTACAGAACATTCAAAAGTTTTTCGCCTGAGCTGGATCCGACCCTAGTCCCAGCTCCCAACAGCAGTTCAAGGTTCACCTGTTTCGAAAACAAGGCGGGGCCTAGCGTATGGCTGGCGGCCTGAACGGCGGCGTGCCCGCTTTCGTCAGTGGTAAACCTCATCGGCATAAAATGCGGCCAGAAATAGGGATGCAGCGTACCGGACAAATAGACCAGCCATTTGTGCAATTCGATCCTGTCCGGCGAACCAGCAGCCGGGCCGATTTCGGCATCCGGGTTCTGGTCTATCAGGTAAAGAAGAATGGCCATACCTTCGGGCAGGGCGAGGTCTCCATCCACCAATGTTGGCACCACCCCGGACGGGTTCAGCTTCATGTAGTCCGGTGACTTCATACCTGCAAAATCGAGATGCTCGTCGTCGTAAGGCTTGCCGATCCATTCAAGGGCAATATGCATCGCAGTGGCACAGGTGCCGGGTGCCGAGTAAAGTTTCATACCGTGGTTTCCTTGTTTTGATTAGGGGCGATCGTGACGTTTTGTGGTTCGAAGCAGGGCCAAGCCACATGGCCTGACCCTGCCATTCCTTCAATTCCACTCGGCGTTGGGGTCGACTTTGAACAGATGCTCCATGAAAATCGGGATCAGCCCTTCGGTATTTTCCGAGCGCGCGTGATCGCGGGAAAGCTCTGCCGGAACCACGTTCCAGGTAATCGGCTCGACACCGGCGGCGATCATCCGTTTCATCCCGTTCTCATGGCTTTTCTGCGAAATACTTCCAACGGTGTCTTCGGGGACGTAGACGTCATACCCTTCCCGTTCGGCTTCGATAGCGGGATAGGCCAGGCAGACATCTGTCCACAGCCCGCCCATGATCAGCTTTCTGCGACCAGTGGCCTCTACGGCCGCAACAAATTCCGGCTCTTCCCAGGCGTTCACATTTGTGCGGTCGACAAAAACAGCGTTTGGGGCCAGTTCGCGAAGCTCTTCGATCATCGGTTCATACCCTTCGTAGCCGACGGACACGTGGCTGAAGATGATCGGGATGTCGTAAAGGACGGCAGTCTTGATCAGCCCGGTTGTGTTGTTGATCAGATCCTCATGATCAATGCTGTTGACGCCACGCAAGATGGGCGGTTGGTAGTCGATCAGGATCAGCGCCGAATTCAGTGGCGACAGAAACGGATCTTCGCTGGCTGGACGTATCGGCGTGCCTTGGTAACCTTCGGGGTATTGACCGATGCGGTCCTTGGTCTGGATCATCGTCTGGGTCGCAAAGCGCTCCAGGCGTTGGGCGCGCAGCGTGTCGGAGGATGCGACATCCGCGATGGCCGAGCCTGCGGTCAAAGTGGCTATGGCCACCAGTGTGGTTGTTCGGATGAGGTTGTACATTATTTTCCTTTCTGCCCGGGTCCTACCCGGAGTCATCTATTCTGCGTGAACGTGTTCGGCGATCAGTTGCGCGACCGAGGGGCCGGGGCCGACAAGCTCCAACACGTTGCGGTCAGGATCGCGGATAAAGATCGTCTTGGTGCCGCGAAACTCGCGGCGCCCGGTGATCGCAATTTCGTTCTGGGTGACGAATGCTTCGGTTGCTTCGGCGTCCTTTACCTTTAGTGCGAGGTGCGTGATGCCGGGGTATTTTTCGGCTTCGTCCATCAGGACGTTTTTACCGGCTTTGGCCGTTGCAGGACCGAGCAGGTTGATGTTGATGCCGGACGGGTGCAGCATCACCAGCGGATGGCCCGCGTCATAGCCACCATCGGCGATCAGTTCGAACCCGAGTAGTTCGTAAAAGGCAACAGACGCGTCGCGCTCGCTGATCCGGATACCGATGTGATCGAAATTTCTGATGTCCAACATGGCATAGCCCTTTCCTTGCTTGCCATGAAGGTAGTAGGACCTGTATTGAACTTTAATAGCGCAAAAAGAACGGCATCTTTTCCAAATGGATTATAGTAAGGAACTTTTTGACGGCATGGTTCTGTTCTGCGCGGTGGTGGAACAAGATGGTATGAGCGCGGCAGCCAAGCGGCTGGGACACACGCCCAGCCATGTGAGCAAGGAAATCGCCCGGCTGGAGACCCGGTTGGGAACCCGCTTGCTGAACCGGACGACCCGCAGGATCAGCCTTACGGAATCCGGTCGGATTTACTATGAAAACGCCTTGCGGATGATCAAGGATGCGCACGCCATGCAGGACCGGTTGCAGTCAATCGGAGACCGGCCCTTCGGAGAATTGCGGATGAGTGTGCCGGTCGTCTTTGCGCATGGCTGGCTCAATCAATGGCTGCCCGAGTTTCTTGAGCGATGTCCGGATGTCGATCTTCATATCGACATTTCTGAGCGGCATGCAGATATGATCGGCGAAGGCTTCGACCTTTTGGTGCGTATAGGCGTGTTACCCTCCACCGACCAGATATCCCGAATGCTGTTTGAGACCCGTGGTCTTACGGTTGCGTCACCTGCCTATCTGAAACGGCATGGAACGCCGGTTCACCCGGAAGAGTTGCGAGATCATGCGCTCATTGATTTTTCCTTTCACATGAGAAATCAAAGCTGGAGCTATGCCGGGCAGGCAGGAGAAATATTCTCTGTGCCTGTTTCACCAAGAATTCGTTGTGACGATGCACATACCGAAAAAGCCCTTGCTGTCGCAGGCAGAGGCATCACGCGCTTACCCGAGGTAGCATGTCAGGTGGAACTGGATGCCGGTAATCTGGTTCCAATACTTGTTGAATTTGAAAAACCTCCGCTCGGCGTCCACGTGATTTACGCAAGCCGCGACAACCTGCCGGCAAAAACCCGTGCGATGATTGATTTTCTCGTCGAGAAAAGCCGTTAACGACAGGCTGGCACGCTGAGCCAAGCGCGGAAAAAATTGCGCAAGACGGGCAAAGGGTCCTTCGCTTTCAGCTCAGAAAACCTGGGCCACTTGCTAACCCAACCGTTTCTTGAACCTCAGGGTCGCAGCAACCAACCCGAAGACAGCAAACCCGACCATCCAGAGGATTTCCCAGCGCAGTTCATACAGCGAAGCGTCGCGCAGAACGACACCCCGGATCATATCCATGAAATGGGTTGCAGGCAGAACCTGTGCGATGATCTGGACCGGTTGCGGCATGCCGTCGAAGGGAAACATGAACCCGGACATCAGGATTGACGGAAGCAGAACGAAGATCGTCATCTGCATCGACTGAAGCTGGTTCTGGGCGAGGGTGGAAATCACCAGCCCCAGCGACAGGCTGGCGATGATGAACAGCAGTGTCACCACCAGCAGCGTGCCCAACCCGCCATTTATCGGGACATCAAACAACACGTGCCCAAGGCCCAGAATGATCGCGACCTGCACAAGCCCCAGAAAGATGTAGGGTATGATTTTGCCGATCATCAGTTCGATCGATCTGATCGGCGTATTGATCAGCATCTCCATATTGCCGCGTTCGCGTTCCCGGACGATTGCGGCCGAGGTGAACAGGATCATTGTCATGGTCAGGATGACGCCCACAAGCCCGGGTACGATGTTCACAGCGGACCGCTGCTCGGGATTGAAGTAGAGCGTCACTTCGAAGGTGGGAACCTGCCGGTTCGGCGGTAGTTTCAGTAACTCGGTTAGGGGCATCATCCGCAGGGATTTGATGGCACTGGCGACCATCGTGTCCGAGCCATCCACGATCCAATGGGCGACAGGCCGGCTGCTGGTCTGATCAGTTGCGTTGGGCAGGCCCAGCCCGACAGAAGGGCTGCGTGCGACGCGGTTGGCCACATCAGGCGGAATGATCAGCGCAGCGCGCACACGGGATTCCGTAATCGCGCGTTCGGCATCCTGCGGGGTGGTCAAATCTTCGGTAATTGTCACCACTTGTGTGGCCTGAACCAATTGCGCCAGCGTTCGGGACAGCTCTGTCCGGGATTGGTCCACAAGTGCAACGGGAACGTGGCGCAGATTGGTGTTGATCGCGTAACCGAACAGCAACAGCTGGATCAACGGGATCATGATAACCATCGCAAATGTCATCCTGTCCCGCCGCAATTGAAGCAGTTCTTTCTTCAGAACGGCGGTGATGCGACGCGGAGAAATCATGACTCCGGCCCTCGCGTTGCGCTGACGAACACGTCTTCGAGGTTTGGTCGCTGCGGCACCAGGGACAGGTCCGGAAATGCGTCCAGCCGGGTGCGCAGCATATCCACCGGTTTCGGTTCAGACTTATCCACCAAAACGCGCAGCCGAGACCCGACCTGCGCGGTCGACAAAACCTTGGGCGTTCCATCCAGCGCGTGTTTTATCTTTCGCAAGTCCGGACCTTCGACTTCGACGACGTCGGCCTGCAGATCATCCATCAACTGACGCGGGGACCCGTCGGCCTTTTTTACGCCGTGCTGAAGAATGGCCAGACGGTGACAGCGTTCCGCTTCGTCCATGAAATGGGTGGACACAATCATGGTTGCACCCTGATCGACCAGATCGAACAATTGCTCCCAGAAAGTCCGGCGTGTTTCCGGGTCGACCGCCGATGTCGGTTCATCCAGAAACAGCAGATTCGGTCGATGCATGACGGTTGCCGCAAGGGCCAGTTTCTGCCGCTGGCCGCCGCTCATGCTGCCGCTGAGCTGATGGGCATTCGCCGTCAAATCATAGGTATGCAGCAACTCGTCAATTCGCGTTGCCGCGTCTTTCGGGTGGATGCCGTAGATTTCCGAAGCGAACCTGAGGTTTTCCAGCACGGTCAGGTCACGGTAATAGGAAAAGATCTGGGTCATATATCCAATTTCGTTTTTCAGGGGCTCTGCCGCCTCGGGCATAGAGCGTCCCAGAACCGAGATTGATCCGCTGCTGGGGGTCAGCAACCCGGTCAGCATGCGCATTGTTGTTGTCTTGCCGCAACCGTTAGGGCCGAGAAATCCGTAAATCTGTCCGGTTCTGATCTCCAGATCCAGATTGTTGACCGCTGTATTGTCCCCAAACTGCCGGGTCAGCCCCTGCGTCGCGACGACGACATCCTTCATGGCATGCGGACCTGCACCGGCACGCCAGCAGGTAGATCCGGAGATGCGGCTGGCAGGTCAATTTCGGCCAGATACACAAGGCGCGTCCGATCATCCTTGTTCAATCCGTAATAGGGCGTGAACGATGCGTCGTCGCTGATCCACCTGACGACGCCTTCCAGGGGCGCCTCAAGCCCATCGACGCGCACTTCAAGCGTGTCGCCCGGCTTCAGATTGACGCGATGCGGTTCCGGAACGTAGATGCGCGCATAAGGAACTTGTCCACTGACCAGCACCGCCACCGGGCTTCCTGTGGTCACACGCTCTCCGAGGTTCCAGGGGAGCGAGTCCAGCACACCGTCGCGGGTCGCAACAACGGTCAGATCGTCCAGAACGGTCTGTTCTGCATCAACCAAAGCCTCAGCCGCCCGCACATTGGCCTCGGCCACGGCGAGGTCTTCGGGTCGCGTGCCATTTTGCAGTTCCTTCAACGACTCCCTCGCGCTGGACAGTTCGGCCTGCGCGGAATCGCGCAGTGCCAGATCATTTGCCACCTGCGCTTCGGTGACGACCGAGTTTTCGACCAGTTTCGCGTTTCGGAGGTACGTTGCCTCGGCATCGGCCAATCGCGCGACTGCGCCAGCGACCTTGGCTTCGGCGATGGCGATTTCTTCCACGCGCGGGCCGACCTGTAGCTTCAGAAGCGTGGCCTGAGCCTTTTCAAGCTCGGCCTGCGCCAGATTCAGCTTTGCGGTCTGCAAGGTGGCATCGAGTTGAACCAGCGTATCACCGGCTTTGACGACGGTCCCTTCGGCTACCGGCAGATCCACGACGATCTCGTTGGCCGTTGCGGTCAAGGCGACACGGTCACGAGCCAATATGCCCAGAGCCAAACTCGTATCGGAACCGGAGCATCTGTCCAGAAAAGCTGGCAAAACCGCTGCGAGTATCAAGGGTATTGGGATCGTCATGTTCAGCAAGGTTCAACTCCCGTGACCGGCCTCTGGTCGTGTTGAGGCAGTTATCAAAGCATACAATCAGGAAATCCATTTTGTATATACGGTCCGGTCGGCGCCCGCGCCCATGCTCAAATGGCAAGTTGACCCAGCCAATCTTCCAGCTTTTCACCGATCAGATGCGGATTGTCTTCCTGAAGGAAATGGATACCTGCGCCGATATCCACTACCTCAAGATTTTGAATGGTCTGACGACACCAGGCGACCTCGTCAGGGCCGATTGTGCCGCCGGGCGTGCCATGGAACATCAGCATCGGTGTCCGGGTTTCACCGAGCCAGCGGCTATAGCGGCTGACAATGTCATGAACATCCGCCGGTGTTCCGTCGATCGGAATCTCGCAGGGCCAGACCCGAACTGGTTTGCGGCTGCGGGCGGTGGGGAACGGAGCGCGGTACTGCTCCATCTCTTGTGGTGTCAGATCACGCACGATGGCGCTTGGCAGTATCTTGTTTACGAACATGTTCAGGCCCGAGATCATAACCCAGCCCAGCCCGGGGGTCCGCATCATACGAAACCCGGCGCGGAAATCGGGTGGGAATCCAGCCCAGGTCATCGGGCGGATTACAGCCTCCATGAACGCGATGCCGCGCACGTTCTCCGGGTGCCTGCAGGCATAGTGAAACCCCAGGGCCGAGCCCCAGTCATGGATGACAAGCGTGACGTTCTTCAGCCCCAACGCGTCTATGAACCCGTCCACGAACGGGACGTGGTCGACAAAACGATAGGGAATGTCGGGCTTGTCGGACTTACCCATGCCGATCAGGTCCATCGCGATGGCACGATGCTGCCGGGCAGTATAGGGAATGATATTGCGCCACAGATAGGAGGAGGTCGGATTGCCATGCAGAAACAGAACCGGCGCGCCTTGGCCTTCGTCGACATAGTGGATGCGCTGCCCGTTCACCTCGACGAATTTGGATTCAAACGGAAAATCGGGTGAAATCGCCTGTTCGGTACTCATTGAACCGTCCTTTTGGATTTTCGTGTCTCTTCGATCATACCCAGCGCGTCATCGTACCACGCGGGCCGGGACGCCCATCCGGCAATCGTGTCAACGGCGCCGGATGGCGGGCGGGTCAGACTGCTTACTGGAACGACAAGAAACCTCCCATTTTGCGTCTCGAAGGGCAGGGATGTTCCGCAGACCCGGCATAACACCCGCCGCACCTGCGAATTGGGTACGTCGAAGGATGTCAGCAAGTCTTTACCCTCAAGCCATTCGATTTGATCGGGCCTTGTGAACGCATTTGCAACATGGGCCGATCCCGACGCTTTTTGACAAAAATTGCAGTAGCATAGCTTGAACGCGGTCATGTTGCCCTGCACCCGAAAGCGTACCGCTCTACAGATGCACTGCCCGTCTATTCTATGTCTACTGATCATCGGTGCGCCTCGTGCTTTGCGATTGCTTCAGCCGCGATAGGCAAAATACGCCCGCACAGATGCGGTAAAGGTCACCGCCATGCTGATGATCGCGATCACAAAGCCGATGATCGCGGTCGCTGGGATCGACACCAGAAAATCAAGGGCGATTGCCGCGCGAATGCCGATCATGCTGCGCTTAAGGATTGACGCGACGATACAGGCAAATGTCAGCATGTACCCCAGCATCGTATACAGCATCAAATTGGCCGCTGGCGTGCCTGCCAGTTCTCCGACCTGCAGCCCGAAAAATTTGAACGCGGCGAAAAACCCAAGGGCGAGCAGGATTTTGAGCGCGTTCAGAATGAAGATGACGCGCAAGGTTACAGGCTTTGATGCCCCGGATGTCGGGTCGATGGCGGCCATTTCAAATCTCCCTTTTTTTGTTGGAACGGCGTTGCGACAAGCATTTGCCGTCGTGCGCCCGGAATGCTATCCAACTGGATAGAAACTAATTACTATCCGCACGGATAGAAAAAGCAAGGAGATTTCTGTGGCGCGTAAACGCAAGACGGATCACGACAGCGCGGTGGCGGGCGCGCTCGACCTGTTTTGGCGGCGTGGATATCACGGCGCCAGTACGCGGGAACTGGAGCAGGAGACTGGGCTGACCCGCTTCACGCTGCAAACCTCCTATGGCGGAAAAGAGAAATTTTTCTTAAAGACATTAGATACTTACCTGGACAACGCGGAGGCGCGGCACTTCCCCGACCCAGATACCTGTTCGCTGGATGATCTGGGCAACTGGTTCAGAGGCATAGCGTCGCGCGAACGTATGCCCAGGATCGACGATGCCGGATGCCTCGCCTTCAATTCAATCAGCGCATTTGATCGCTCGGACTCTGAGGTTAACACCCGAATCGAGAGATACCTGAACGCGCTGGAAGGCCGGTTTGCTGAGATCCTGAGCCGCGCAAGAACCGAGGGCGCTATCCGGACCGAAGTCGATCCGGAGGAATCTGCGAGGCTGCTCATAAGTCTCTTGCTGGGGCTGCACACGATTATGAAGGCGCGCACATCGGATCAGTTCCCCCAAAGCTACGCCGAGGCAGCGGTTGGGCTCATCGAAGGATGGAAGGCTCGATAGGCCCTGTGCGTAAAATGACGCTGGGAAATCAACGTCGATGCCTCGAATAGCAATGTTACCAGTTTGAGGAAAAAGCCGTGCCGAACACGGGACCGGCAGTGTCGGATTGATCCCATCAATAGCGCCCTAAGAGACGATGATTCAGTGGGTTCGTTGAACGTCGGCTAGCCGGTCGGCACGGTACCAGAGACCCAGAACTCGTTTCGCCTCGACCTGACCCGCTCGGCCAGAAAATCGACGAACAGCCGAACCCGTGCCGTGTTTCGAAGATCGCGATGCAGCAATAGCCAGATGCTCCGATACGGAATTGGCTTCTGGAAAGGCGCACGGATCAGATTGGGATGGCGGTCGCCGAGGTTGCACGCAAGATAGACCATGCCCAAACCGGATGCCGCCAGTGTGATCAAGGGCACCAGTTCCGACACCCGGTGTTTCAGCGTGGCCTTGGGATAGTAGCTGGCCTTTACCCAATTTGCGGTGGTCGCTTCTTCGGGTTCGTGCCACCCGATAAGGTGCAGCCCCTCTCCGTCATTGTCTCTGATCTGTTCGGCGTAGTCGCGCGTGCAGTAGGCTGCCTGAGACATCTGGACGAGCTTTCTCCCGACCACATCATCCGTCACTTCGTCCGCGACACGCAGGGACACATCCGCTTCCCGGCGCATCAGGTCGCGGATATCGTTGGTGAAGTTCATGTTGAGGGTGATGTCCGGGTAGAGATCGGCGAAGGCGGCAAAGTCATCCATCAGGGATGTCATCGCCAGCCCATGAGGCAAAGTGACGTAGATCGTGCCAGACGGCTGCGCATCGCGGCCGACGATGACCCGCGACGCAGCGGTCATCTCTGCCTCGACCCGCTCGGCATGCGGCATCAGGTCTTCGCCAAGCTGGGTCAGGGCCAGACCGGATTTTGAGCGATCGAAGAGCCGGCTGCCCACGCGCTCTTCCAAGATCGACAACCGGCGCGTCAGCGTGGTGTGGTTCACCCGGATGCTTTCCGCGCCCCCTCTGAGGGTTCCGGTCCGGGCAACGGCCAGAAAATACTTCAGATCGTCCCAGTTGAAGGAATGGCCTTCCTGTATCGACATGGAGGCATCGTTTCACTTTTGAACCATTGTGTCCAGTATTTGCCATCTACAGTTCAATTTTCGACCGCTTTACCCTGGACCCGCCAAACACGAAACCAGGGAAACCGACCCATGAAACCAATTCAATCCGTTTTGATTACCGGCGCAAATGCCGGGCTGGGCCGCGAGGCCGCCCGGCAGCTTGCCCTGCAGAAGGGCATCGACAGGATCTATCTGGCCTGCCGCAACCGGGGCAAAGCCGAGGCCGCAAAAACCGGGCTGGAGAGCGAAACCGGACGCAAGATTTTCGAGATTGTCCGGATGGATGTGACTGATCCCGCCTCGGTCCGCGCCGCCGTGGGGGGCCTCAAAACCCCCGTTGACGCTGTCTTGCTGAATGCGGGCGGCACCGGCGGGCGGCAGCCCAACAGCCTTACCGATACGGGTGTGACGAACATATTCGCAACCAATGTTCTGGGCCATGTGGTGCTGGTGGATGAGTTGCTGGAGCGTCAACTGGTGACGTCCACAGTGCTTTACGCCGGGTCCGAAGCCGCCCGGGGCATTCAAAAGATGGGAATGCACCGCCCCGACCTGTCCGACGGCACAGTCGAGGAGTTCAGGTCTATCGCTGACGGCAGCAAGTTTGGCCCCGAAGGCGATCCGATGCAGACCTATGGCTATGCCAAGCTCACCGCGACCTTGTGGATGGGGGCGATGGCTCGCCAGCACCCGTATATCCGTTTTGTCACCATGAGCCCGGGCGGCACGGCTGGCACGGCGGGCTTTGACGATCTGCCCCTCATGAAACGAATCTTTTTCAAACATGTGGGCGGCGTGCTGATGCCGCTGTTCGGCATGATGCACAGCGTCGAAACCGGGGCAAAACGGTATCTGGACGGGTTGCTGAACCCGGAATTCAAGTCCGGCCATTTCTACGCCAGTCAAGCGGGGTATCCGACAGGGCCGATCGTGGATCAGGCCGGCATCGATGCGGCTCTGTCGGACATCACCACTCAGGACAATGCCAACCAGGCTCTGCGCCAATTCGCCTGAAACCAAGGAGAAATGAAATGGAAACCACTCTGAACATTCTTGTCATCCTCGCGACCCTCATGCTGGCGGGACTTGGCATCATGTCGATGTTCGCGCCCCGGCGCATGGTCGATAACTTTGCCATTGAACCGGTGGGCGCGGCAGGGCTCAGCACCATCCGCTCGGTGATCGGCGGGCTGTTTCTGGCCTCGGTGGCCTTACTGGTTACTGCCCTGATGACCGGTCAGACGCTGGGCTTTCTTGCAGTGGCGATCCTGATGGGGGTCGTGGTTTTCGGGCGCATCGTCGGCATTCTGGCCGATGGGTTCGACAAAGCAGTTCTGCCGCCTCTGCTCGCTGAGTTTCTGATCATCGCGGTATTGATCGCGGCATATGGGCAGTTTTCCGCATAACCGGATTGGCGTCGGGTGGACAGCCGCAAAGACCATGCGCTGTCGTTCACCCGGGTTTCAGACCACAAACGTGCGAGCTTTCACCAGTTTCCGCGCCGTTCAGATTCGCGATCGGCATGACCACTCACACTCGTACGGCACTCACTTTGACTCGGGTTTGGTGCAAATTCACGATGCCAATGCGTACGCATTATCTGGGTCCGGACCTGACAGTGCCCAGTGGAACGGTTAGTGTGATACGAACCCGATCCCGCAGTCTAACCAAGAGAAGCCCATGAGGTCCTTCGTTGCCATTTCACTTTGCGACGAGGTGAAGGCGGCCCTTGCACCGCTGCAGCGCGCATTGCCGATCGGTCGACCGGTAACGCCGGATAACTTGCATCTGACGCTGGCCTTTCTGGACGATCAGCCTGAAGAAGCGCTGGAAGCGCTGCATGAGGAGCTTCTGACGCTGTCAGCCCCGCCCTTCAGCCTCTCTTTCACGGGGATCGAGCGTTTGGGGCGGGTTCTGGCCGTCGGGGTTGCAAGTTGCGATGCGCTGACCGCTTTGCACAGGAAGGTCCAGACCGCCACGCGGCAGGCCGGGATCGTGTTGCCTCGGCGACGTTTTCGCCCGCATGTCACGATCATCCGGTTAAGACCCGGTCAACCCGAAATGGGCCGGCAGAGCCTGATAGACCTCAATTCGGACCCATTGCCGGATGTTATGGTCACCAGCTTCGCACTCTACCAATCCACCCTGCGCCCCGAAGGCGCCCGACACGACGTATTGGCGCGCTACCCCCTCACCTGAATTGGCGCCAGAAGGACGCATACATCCTGTTCTGATTGATTGTTCGGCCTCCGGCACCGCAGGCGAACGGCTGGGTGCAACGCTGGATTCAATTGTCCAGCGGCTAGATCCTGCGGATCTGGTTTACCGGCACTTTGGGCAAGCAGTGACGATTCATGCCGTAACCAGAATCCGCTGGTTCCATGAGGCATGTCGCAATTCCAAGACACGGACCTCTGTAAGAGGCCAATGCGACTAGCCCCGATGCCTTTGCGGAAAACAAGTTTCGTGGCAGACTTCCCGGATTGAACGAAAGGAGTAATCCGGATGGCCCTGTTCTTTTCTCGTCGTACCTATAATGCATCAAAGAAGAAATTTACCATAAAGCCCGCGGCCAAGACGCGCTATGTCAATATCACTCAATCCAGTTCAGATGGGCGTATCCGAAAGGGAAGCATTGTCAAAAGGGCAAAGTGGCTTGAGCTTGTTGGCCACCAGGGCAGCGACAATGAGGTCCTGATCTACGTTCACGGGTTTAACACGTCCCAAAAGGGCATGCTGGACCGGTTGGCAAAGATCGAAGCGGGCGTCAGATCCAATGGTTATCGGGGTGCCGTGGTGGCTTTCGACTGGCCAAGCGACGGGTCTGTGCATGCCTATGACAGGGACCGTTCCGACGCAAAAACGGTTGCGCCATTTCTGGTCCAGGACGGCATTTTGCCTTTGCTGTCCATGTCACCGCGTCCAAAGGTTCACATCATAGCGCATTCCATGGGCGCTCTGGTTGTCCTGCGCGCCTTCTCCGATTTCGGGGATTCCGCCGGGCCGGGCAACACCTGGAGCGCGGACCAGGTCATGTTCGCCTCAGCCGACGTGGATTCAACCTGGCTTGAGAAAGGCGCCTGGGGCGGGTTGGTGTTGAAGAAACGCAGCAAACGTTTCACGAATTACCACAGCGGGCGGGACAAGGTTCTGGCGTTGTCCGGAGGGTTGATAAACGGCGGTCGCGATCGTGCGGGTCACGTCGGAATGCCGGACCTCACGACAAAAGGTCATTGGGACATTTACTGCAACGAGCAATACAAACGCGATGTGCCCAAACCAAAGCGGACCCGGATCTATTCGCATCGCTGGTGGTTCGACAATGACGGGTTTTACAAGGACCTCGCGTTGACGATTGGGGGCAAAGACTCAGAGACTATGCCGACCCGAAGAAAGACAACCGGAAGCGATTTGGCCTTGCTGACCTGACGGGGCCTGACTGGCCCCGTGTATTAGGCTTTTTTTCGGACCCAAACGTCCGCAGGTCCGGATTGCGGTGCCACGTGGATAGCCAGACCGACCTAATGCATGCAGCAGAATGCGCCGTGTTGGACGTCTTTCATCAACGTGTCGAAATCTTCGCCGCGCATTTCGATCAGGGTTTTGTGGTCTCCGGCCTCGAACCAGATTTTATCAAGCCCGGTCAGGCTGTTGTCGACGACCGTAGGCAGGTTATAGGCTTCACCCACAGGGGGAACCGCGCCAAGCGCACAGTCATCAAACAGATCGCGCATTTCGGATTCCGGGGCCAGCCCGAGACGGCGGTTCATCATTGATTGCAGGGCGGTAAGGTCGACCTGGTGATTGCTGGGCAGAACAGCAAGCATCGGACCTTCCTCCATGTGGATGAGAACGGATTTGGCAAGGTGATCACCGGGCACATGCGCCGCCTCGGCGCATTCGCTGGCGGTGGCGGCATAGGGGTGTGGGACAGTGTCAAACGGCAGCCCTTGGGCGTCCAGATGATGTTTCAGACGAGTTGCAATAGTCATGGTGCCCTCCGTATCGTCGAAGGCGTCCCGGTCGCGAAACGAACCACCGTGCGCATCCAGGGCGCGAATGAGTGTGTGAGTCCATATTGTGCGCCTAATACGCCAGTCGGGCAAGGGTGCGGGACGCCGCACGAAAAGGGCCGGACCGAAGTCGGGTAACACGACGCACAGGGGGGCGGCTTTTTCAATCGCCCGTTTTCGGATCTTTTTGCGCATGGCCCGCGAGGGCAGATGGTCGACTTACCCCAACGCCCAAGCAACCTCCTAACGTTCCGGCAATCCGCCAAGCTTCAGGCTGGTCAACAGCAGCGACTTCGCCTCAACCTTCAGTATCCGAAGTGTATTTCGATATAGTGGACGGTAAATTCAGGTGTGAGGTGCGAAATGATTGTGAGGACTTCCTCGGCCTCTTCCCTGCGCCCCTGATGACTAAGTGCCGCCAGTACAAAGGCATGCACCCATCTCGGCTGGGGTACATTATCGCCTTGCCGCCCCACACAACGACGCCGTCATAGTTCAATCGGAAAAACTCGATAAGAGATATCCGGGCCAGAAAAATGCCGATCAGCGTATCACGCGGGCTGGTGCGGATCGCAGTATCTAGGAGGTCGCTGGCCTCATCCAAATGGCCAAGATGGACTTTCGTCGTCGCCAACAGGTGATACGACCGGGCGAAACTGGGGTTCAGCTCGATGGCCCGCTGAAACGACATCATAGAGCTTTCCTGGTTGCCGACGATAAATTACATCGCACCAAGGGCGTGGATGCGAACGATTCTCTTGGATCAAGCTCAATGCTTTTTGGGCATAGCGAAAGCCAAGGTCAAAACCTGCCTGCCTCTGGCCTTCGGTATGAATCCAATCTCCCAGAAGGTCTGCCCGGCATAGGCCACGCAAACACCGGGTTTCGCTCAATCGCCTGATCCAAGAGATCGGCTATTTCCTCTCGTCCCATGAAAGCCGCATCGTTGCGAAGGCGCGACATCGCGCGCTGATAGTAGGACCAGGCGGCCAAGTTCTCCGGGCTCGCCCGTACCGCTTCAGCCTGTTCAACGATACCAACCTGGTTTTCTATGGCCGCCGCCACGCAGGCCGTGAATTCATCACGCACCCGAAAGATGTCTGCCTTATCCCGGTCGTATGATTTCGCCCAGATCGAAGCCCCCTGACTGGCGTCCCAAAACTTTAATGTCTTCGACCCATCTCAACTCCGGGCGTCCAAGGCGGCGATGGACACGCTGACGACGGACCTTGTGCCGCGTTACGCGCGAGATAAAATCTGTGTGAACTCTCTGGCCCCGCAGTGGTCGAGACTCCGCTTTTTGGCGTTCTCACTGAAGATGTCTTGTAACAAGCGGTCGATGCCATGCCGCCCGGTCAAGCGATGCAGCCTGAACAAATCGCCTTGTGGGTCAGCTTTCTAATCTCTCCAGCAGATGACTTTTCCAGCGGAAATGTGATCATGCTCAATCAGGGGCGCGACGTGCGGTAGGCTGCAGGCAAGTGGAAGGTTTTTCGGTATCGAGGCAAAAAGTCCTTTGGGATCAGCGATAGAGTTCTGGCGCTTTTCGCAGTTTTGGCCATTGCTCTGGACAATGCCCATAGATCACAAAGGCTTCCCTCTGAGATGCCAGACTCATGAGGCGCTCAGCACTCGCGATTGCGGCGTCCTCATCCCAGGACCCCGCAAACCTTTCGTCAATCTCCGCCGGCCGGGAGATCGCATCACTTGTCAGCAAAACTGCTCCGGAGGGAAGGTCAATCATCATGGCAATCTGACCGGGTGCGTGGCCGGGGGCTGCTAGGACCCTAAATCCCGGTCCAATTTCAACATCGCCTTCTATCTCAAGATACTCCCTATCCGGCCATTCCAGCGGCTGCACATTTCCCCAATAAAGCGGACGCTGCAGGGCTCGCTCTGCGGCTGATATCAGGATAGGTGCGGTTGGAAAATCACCCAAGCCACCAATATGATCGATATGAGTGTGCGTACAAATCTGCAATGTGATGTCCGTGGGTTTGATCCCCAACTTGGCAAGCTGTGCTTGCGGCAGGTTGTCGGGTCCGCATATCAGAACCTCACCAAACTCAAATAGCTGGTCTTCTTTCACCGCGGCGTCGGTGTCGGTTGCGTATTTGGCTGGAAAGCCGGTGTCGATCAGGATGACCTCGCCAGCATCTGTGCGGATCACAAATCCGCAAATCCCTATGATCCTGCTGTTGGAATGGACCTTGAAGAGGCCATAATCCAGCACGGCCAGTTCACATGGACGCCCATTGACAAAACCCTCTGCTTGCACGCGCTCTCCCCCTGTCTGCTCTCAAGGATTTAGGGTGGGGGATGAAAGTCAAGATACATACGCTCTTTCAGTACCTGCTCGACACGACGAGTCAGATCCTGAAGCGTTTGTTGGGGTTTCCTGTCTGAATCGCCCCGGCCAGGTGTATTCTTGGACGCGCTGGATCCCGATCTTCCCTTGGATTGGAACCAGACAAACTTTAGCGGTTTTCCTGCCTTGAGACACCGTGTTTTGGACAGGGCTGATCTCTCTGGCAATTGTCAGCCAGATGACGTTCTGATTACGGCTGGCGCTGCGCAAGCCAATGACCTGGCGTTCATGCAATTGGTTTAACCAGGTGACGAAGTGGTGACCGAGCGTCCCGGTTCGCCACCAGTTGGCGTGCTGGCTGATACAGTTGGCGTTACAATTAAGGTGGTCGACCGCGATGAGGCCTCAGAATGGGCCTTGCCGCTTGGTGCGATTGAGGCTTCTGTATAACCCCCAACACGCCTTATTTTCCTCACCAATGCCAATAATTCCACCGAAAGACTCATGACCCGAGACGAACTTCTACGGCTGGTCCAAATCGCGGAGCACGTGGGCGTGTGAGGCTCTGCGAGCGGCACGGACAGCAGGGCCAAGGACGCTTGAGCGGCCTGATCATTTTGTCACCGAACCAACGCGCCTTGAATGGGCGAAACCGCAGGCAGGATTGACCGGTCTGGCGCGACTGTATGGCATTGACCGAGATGTTTTCGCCAAACGTTTGTTCAATGAACTTTATCGGACGTTCCTGCTGCTAAGATCGTCATACGGCATGTCTCGACACATCCGAGTGGATGATCATTAGCTCATAGGTAGGGATAAATTAGGGCGTTGTCCGATTTCGCACCTGCGTCGAATGTCTCTTTTGAAGGGCCGCAACGCAGCGATGACCCTGCCCTGTGTAAATTCGACTGTGTGCCGATGGAGCCCCGATTACCGTTGATCGGTCGCTTCTTCCCATACCTTGAGAAGTGCCGCTCTGCGCCCCGGGTACTTCTGACCAAGCACGCGCAATTCCTCGACCCGCTCTGTTTTGAAATGCCTGTTATCTTCGTTGGTTTCGCACCATCCGACGAGGTATCGCGTGCGATCAAGAAAAGCGATCAATAGGGGCCAGACGATCCTGTCTGTCGTGCTTCCGTTGCGATCCGTGTAGATGAGTTGCAGGCGATACCGCTCACGAATGGCATGGCGCAGCAGCGCGCTGTCAAAACGCTCTGATACCCTGGCCCGGGTTTGAATTGGCTTGGAACTCCCATCCAGCACCACCGGGCGCAGCTCTTTCGGAATGGCCGAAGACAGTTTCGACACCAAGTCACGAGCGGCCCGAGCGAGGGACGGATCGGCCTCAGAGGCAACCCAGGCCGCGCCGAGGGCGGCGGCCTCCAACTCATCTGCGGTCAGCGTCAGCGGCGGCATGTCATATCCGTCATCGAGGACATATCCAATCCCGGCCTCGCCGGTGATCGGGATGCGCTGTGCGTGAAGCTCGGCCATGTCGCGATACAGCGTGCTGAGTGAGATTTCCAGTTCATCCGCCAATTCCCGTCCAGTGATCGGCGACCTTGTGGACCGCAATATCTGGATAATCTGGAACAGGCGTTCAGTGCGACGCATTTATTGCTTCTCCTCTCACACTACTGTCATAACGGTGAGAGCAGAGGAGTTCTAGGACAGGCTCAGAAACCAAGACAGCGCGACAATCGCGCAATTAAATGGAGCCAACAATGATCCACTACGAACGCAACCTGATTATCGACGCAGCGCCCGATGCCGTGTGGGCCGTTCTCAGCCACTATATGCGGATCGACGAGTTTGCCCCGCAGATCACATCCGTCGATGCATTGACAGACGGCGAAGCCGGTGTGGGCTCAAAGCGGCGCAACAACTTCGCCAATGGCACATCGGTGGTGGAGGAGGTGACGGCGTGGAAACCCGGTACTGGATACACCGTTCGGTTGTCGGATATGGCTGCAATGCCTCTGCATGAAGCAAGTTCGGAAATTCGCATCACCCCAACGGGCGGGAAGTCCAGGGTAACCTGGACCTTCGACTATCGCGTTAAATACGGACCGCTTGGGTGGCTGATGGGGCAGACCATGATGAAGATGATGATGAGCAAGATCATCGATGCGAACCTTCAGGGGCTGGCTGAGAAGGCGCGTGCCCCGTAACTGGATGTTTGTGAGCGACCAAAACCGTTATTCGCCGAAAAACACAAGTTTGCAATGCGGCTTGCAGGTTTGGGAAAGGTGCATGAATTGAGAGTATCTGGTCATACCCCAATCTAAATGCAGAACGCTATAAACTGGTGCAGGAACGTCCGTATCGCACCTCAATTCAACCGCATGTCCTTCAGTCCTGATCAACTGTTTTCTCGGAAGATATCCGCTGATCCAAAGGGGCGTTTGGCATCGAGCGGCAAAGCTCCGCCGTATTGGGTCCGCTACGTACAACCAATTAACCAGTATCGTTGGATTGAGCTACCGTAGGTTGTGTTGTGGCGAGTCGTACAACGGCCCGCCGCCGGTTTTCTGATCAAAAAGAGGGACTGACATGCCGACCATCCTAGCTGCGGGCGATATTGCTTTTACGGGATTCAATTCTGACAACCCCGATGAATTCACCTTTGTTGCGCTGACAGATATCGAGGCCGGGACCGAGATCAGGTTTACCGATAATGGCTGGCTGGCAGCAGGCGGCTTTCGCAATACCGAGGGTGTTTTCGTGTGGACTGCGCCCGCAAACATCCCGGCGGGAACTGTAATCAATCCGGCGTTTTCCGGACCGTCCCTCTCGGCCAGCGGGGATCAGATCCATGCATATCAGGGAGACGAGGTGGCACCGTCATTTGTTGCCTCAGTCCATTTCAACGGCACGGGCTATGAGGCTGACGCAACATCGTCGAACACTTCGGCGCTGCCCGCCGGGCTGACTGTCGGCACCAGCGCGATAGCCATCCCCGAGGCCGACAATGGGGTCTATCAGGGGCCGCTCAGTGGCACCAAGGCCGAATTGCAAACGGCCATCAACGGCCCCGCCAACTGGGTGACCAACAACGCAAGGATCGACGATATTGAACCGGCGGGTTTTACGGTCACGGACGCCGCCCCGTCACCGTCAGTCTTAATCAATGATCTTAATCTCGCCGCCGACGAAGGCGGCATGGCGGATTTCTACGATGTCACTTTGTCCGTCGCACCCACACAACCCGTAACCATCACCATCGCGGCGGGTGCCGATCTGGATGTGGTGCCTGCTGCGCTTGTGTTTGACGCAACGAATTTCGATCAGCCGCAGCAGGTTGCGGTTACCGCCGTGGACGACGATCTGCCGGAAGCCGCAGAGGTTGCGGACATCCTGCACACTGTCACATCCGATGACCCCGCCTATGATGGCATCCTTGCCCCGGTTGTCGAGGTGTCCATCTCGGCCAGCGACATCAAAATCGTGGCGATCTATGAGATACAGGGCGCGGGCCATGTGTCGGATTTTGTGCTGGCCGACGGGCAATCGGTTGCCGAGTTCTTTGACGCCCTGCCTGCCGGTGCTTCGAACATCTTTGGCGATATAGTTTCAACCAGAGGCATTGTCACGGCGGTGGATTCCAACGGGTTCTATCTGCAGGACCCGAACGGCGACGGCGATGATGCAACATCGGACGCGATATTCGTGTTTACCGGATCAAGCCCGGCCGTGACGGTCGGGGACGCCGTTTCCGTCGGTGGAACAGTTGCCGAATTTTTCCCCGGCGGCACAGGCAGTCGGAACCTGCCAACCACGCAGCTGACCAACATCTTCGATCTTGAGGTTCAGTCATCGGGCAACGACCTGCCGGATGCGGTTCTGATCGGCAACGATCCAGGTGAACGCGCGGTTCCGAACCAGAGCATCGACGATGATGCCTTTGCTTCTTTTGATCCCGCGCAGGATGGTATCGACTTCTTCGAAAGCCTTGAAGGAATGCGCGTGACCGCAACCGATTTGATTGCTGTCAGCGGAACCAGCCGGTTTGGTGAGATTTTCGCGGTTGCCGATCAGGGCGTTGATGCAACGGGTCTTTCCGAGCGCGGCACGTTGAATATTTCGCCGGATGATTTCAACCCCGAGAAAATCCAGATCGACGAAGATAGCGGGATTTTCAACTTTGATTTCCCGACGGTGAATGTCGGCGACCAACTTGGCGATGTCACCGGCGTGGTTGGATACAGTTTTGGAAACTACGAAATTCTGCCGACCGAGGATTTCACGCCTAACATCCAATCCGCCGGTTTGCAGCCGGAAACATCAACCCTTTCCGGATCGGTCAATGAACTGACGATCGCGACCTACAATGTGCTCAACCTCGACCCAAATGATAGCGACGGCGATCAGGATATCGCCGATGGCCGGTTTGACGCGATTGCCGCGCAGATCACGAACAACCTCAACAGTCCGGACATTATTGGCCTGCAAGAGGTGCAGGACAATTCAGGGTCGGACAATGACGGAACTGTATCGGCGTCAGAAACCCTTGCGGAACTGGCCGCGGCAATCCTTGCGGCAGGCGGTCCGGCCTATGAGGTGATCGACAACACGTTCATCGGCGACGGGACGTCGGGCGGTCAGCCCGGCGGCAACATCCGCACAGCTTTCCTATATAACCCTGACCGTGTCGCGCTGGTCGAAGGATCTGTGCAAACCATCGGCGGTCAAGGACCGGGTGAAGCGTTCGAGGGCGCGCGTCTGCCGCTGGTCGCTGATTTCGTCTTCAACGGCGAGACTGTAACGGTGGTCAACAACCACTTCTCGTCCAAAGGCGGGTCCGCGCCCATTCTTGGGACCGAACAGGATTTCACCACACGTCAGGAAGATGTCTCAGTGAACGGCAGTCTTGATGAGCGTCAGGCCCAAAGCCAGGCGGTGCAGGACTTCGTCAACGGTTTGGGCAATGGTGCAAATGCCGTTGTTCTGGGTGATTTCAACGAGTTCGAGTTTGTCTCACCCGTTGCCGATCTCGAGGGCAACACCAACCTCGTCAACCTGACACACGATATCCCGGAAGACGAACGCTATACTTTCGAGTTTCAGGGAAACAGCCAATCATTGGACCACATACTGGTGTCCGATAACTTGTACTCCGGGGCGCAGATGGACATCGTCCATGTCAATTCCGAGTTCGCCGCAACCAGTTCACGGGCGTCTGATCATGACCCGATGCTGACCAGCCTGTTCCTGCCTGACACGCAGACTCTGGCGGTCGAGTTCGAAGCCGGGCGGTGGTTCCGAACCAAGGCTCTGGAAAGTATCGATGGCGAAGTTGTGGATGTCGACCGGCTTGGCCCCGTGCGCAAAAGCCTCGATTTTTCGGATGTGGGTATCAATGTCGATGCGATCGACCCCACCAATTTTGAGCTTGTCGCCATTAAAAACGGCGCGATCGGCGTCTATTCCTTCGATGATCCCATCTTTGGGCGCGAGGCCAGAACGGTTGACGGAGACGAGAGCCTGAGGATCGCGCTTGAGGATTCGGACGTTGAGGCAGTGGAGTTCATCTTCAGCTTTGGCGAAAGCCACGGCAGCGGCATAGTCGAGGTTGCCTTTTACGATGACGGAGAACTTGTGGGAACGCTCATGGCGGATGCCACCGACGGTGATTTCCATGGTTCGCTGGGCCGTACGAGTTTTGATGCGGTTGAACTGTCCGCAAGCGGCGACACCATGTTCACGGTCGATGAATTTGCATTTGAGGTGATCGATCACAACCTGATCGCGTAATGCAGAGCTGCACAATTTGCTTGTGTGGTTGTGCGAATGACAGATTAGAACGGCCGCATTGCAGCGTAGCAATGCGGCCGTTAACGGCACGGTTGGGCCGTCACATCCGACGTATTGCCACACAACGTAAGACGAAATTGCGTGTGAAGTCGTCTTTCAAAGACGTCACCCGATAATTGTAGGTCGGCGTATGCTCAGCACGTCGATCAGTTTTGCCACAGATGCTCCTTCCCCGAAGGGGCACCTTTCTCATGGCATTTTCTCCGAGCAAAGGTTTTGAATTTGGGTTAAAACGCAACTCTGAGACCGATGTTTAGCAACATTCAAAACACAGGAATTTCTTTGCCAAGTGGATTAGCCCCTGCCGAACTTATCGCCATTCTAACCGCAGTGACTGACAATCAGCCGCGTGTTATGACCTTGCGTGGCGGTGAGGCGCTACCATCAGGACCGTTCGAATCCTCTCACCGCAGCTTGCAGAGTGGCTTGCGGGCCTGGATTGAGGCTCAGACCGGCCATCCAGTGGGCTATCTTGAACAATTATACACTTTTGCCGACAAGGATCGCGATCCGCGATCCGATGATGCCGACACAACGCAGCGTATCTCAATCAGCTATCTGGGACTGGTGCGGGAACAGGACGCAGCAGGGGTCGGGCGCCCGGCATGGCGAAGGTGGTATCAGTACTTCCCCTGGGAAGACCACCGCGACAGCACCCCAGTGGAATTGCCGCGCATTGCCGAACGCCTCACAGCCTGGGCGGGTAGGGATCAGCTAAGGGTTCAGCGTGTTGACTATCTGTTCGGCCTGAATGGAAAGACGTGGAATGAAGAGCTGGTGTTGCAACGGTATGAACTGATGTATGAAGCCGGACTAGTCGACAACACGGAGTTCGGCCAACCCATGGCCGGCGATAACCGTCGTATCCTTGCCACCGGCATTTCGCGCCTGCGGGCCAAGATTAAGTATTCTCCGGTCGTGTTCGAGCTTCTGCCAGAAAGCTTCACCCTGTCGCAGCTTCAGCGCACGGTCGAGGCCTTGTCGGGCCTGCATCTGCACAAGCCAAATTTCCGCCGCCAGATCGACCAGCAGGAATTGGTCGAAGAGACCGGTGAAATGTCCAGCGGAACCGGTGGCCGCCCGGCGCGTCTGTTTCGCTATCGGACAGCCGTTCTTGAGGCCCGTATGCTGTCGGGCGCAAGATTACCTCTTTCCAGAACCTGAGCTTCACTTGACATAAACTCGTGTAGAGAATAAGTACCGGCTAAATGTACTCAGATCGAGTATAAGCTGGAGATGCCAATGAAAGACTTTCGACTTCCGGAGTTGTATGACCGTGTCAAGCAAGTCGTTCCGCCACCCGAATGGATGTTGTTTGAAGAGGATGTGGCAGCCATCCTCGAATTCAAGCGCGAGAAGAACGCCGTCATTCTCGCCCATAATTATCAGACACCGGAAATCTTCCATTGCGTGGCCGATATCGTGGGGGACAGCCTTGCCCTCGCGCGCAAAGCCGTCGAAGTTGACGCTGATGTCATTGTGCTGGCGGGCGTGCACTTCATGGCTGAATCAGCCAAGTTATTGAACCCTGAAAAGACCGTTCTTATCCCCGATATGGAAGCAGGGTGCTCGTTGGCGGACTCCATCACCCCTGAGGATATCACTTTGCTGCGCAAAGCCTATCCCGACGTTCCGGTGATCACCTATGTCAACACTTCGGCCGCAGTGAAGGCGGCGTCGGACATCTGCTGCACTTCGGGCAATGCAGTGAAGGTTGTGGAATCCCTCGGCGTGCCGCGGGTGCTGATGATCCCTGACGAATATCTCGCCAGGAACGTCGCCAAGGAAACCGATGTCGAGCTGATTGCTTGGCACGGGCATTGCGAAGTACACGAGCTGTTCACTCCTGACGACATACGCGAGATGCGCGCGACATGGCCGGGCGTTACGGTTCTGGCGCATCCAGAATGCCCGCCCGAAGTTGTGGCTGAGGCGGATTTTTCGGGTTCTACCGCCGCGATGTCAGAATTCGTTGGCGACAGAAAACCGGCGCGCGTCTGCCTGCTGACGGAATGTTCCATGAGCGATAACGTAGCTCTGAACCACCCGGACGTGGAGTTTGTGCGCCCCTGCAATCTGTGCCCGCACATGAAGCGCATCAGCCTGCGTAACATCCGTGATGCGCTGGAACATGGCCGACACGAAGTCACTGTCGATCCGGCCATTGCCGCAGATGCCCGCCGCTCGGTGGAACGGATGTTGGCGGTGAAATGATCCGGCTTGAGGGTCTTCACGGCCAAACCGCCATCATCGGAGGTGGCATTGCAGGACTGGTGGCAGCGCTGGAAATGGCGCCACAGCCGGTGGTACTGCTGACCCGCGCGGGGTTGGGACAGGAATGTTCCAGCGCTTTGGCGCAAGGGGGGATTGCTGCCGCGTTGGGTGCAGATGACGATCCGGCGCAACATTTGGCCGATACATTGCGGGCAGGGGACGGGTTGTGCGACGAAACTGTCGCCTCGGCTATTGTCTCAAAAGCGCAAGACGGGATCGCCGTACTGGAAAAAAACGGCGTTTACTTTGACAGAAAGGCAGACGGAACCTTCGACTTTGGGCGCGAAGCCGTCCATTCACGAGATCGTATCCTGCATGTAGGCGGTGATCTTTCCGGTCGCCAAATAACATCTGCGCTCACACGCGCCGCATTGCGGTGCCCGTCCATAACGTGCCTGCCCGGTGTCGAGGCCCGGAGGTTGGCGACATCTGACGGACGCGTCACCGGCATTCATCTGCAGACCGAATGTCATGTTCAGGTTCTGCGTACGGCCAACGTCATCATTGCGACCGGTGGCTGCGGTGGCCTGTTCGACGCGAGCACCAACCCTTCGGGCAATTTTGGACAGGGCGTGATGATGGCCGCCCGCGCTGGGGCGGCCTTGCGTGATATGGAGTTTGTGCAGTTTCATCCTACCGCCCTAGATACGCCAAGGGCGCCACTGGCTTTGATCAGCGAAGCCGTGCGGGGTGAGGGCGCCAGTCTGATTGACCAAACCGGCAGGCGTTTCATGGCACATGTTCCAGGCGCCGAATTGGCCCCCCGTGATGTGATCGCCCGCGCAGTGCATCGAATACGTTCGGACGGTGGACGAGCGTTCCTGGATGCACGGGCGGCGCTTGGATCCAGTTTTGTTCTCCGGTTTCCCGGCATTCATGCGTTGTGTGCAGCCAATGGGATTGACGCAGCGCGCGATCCGATCCCTGTTCGCCCTGCTGCGCATTACCATATGGGTGGTATCGCGGCAGACGCGGATGGGCGAAGCACTTTGCCCGGCCTTTGGGCGATCGGCGAATGTGCGGCCTCAGGGCTGCATGGCGCCAATCGCCTGGCCAGCAACTCGCTGCTGGAGGCGGTGGTGATGGGGCGTCGCGCCGCGCATGCGATAGCCGGCCATGAGATGCGAGACTTGCCGACCGCGCCCAAGGCCGATTTTCTGCCCACTCCCGATCTTGGATCCGTTCGTCCTTTGGTTTCGAAGCATCTGGGGGTGATCCGTGACGGAAGGGGTTTGCGACATGCTATTTCAGAGCTTTTGCCTTTGGTTGAAGCCGACGGGCGCGACGCTGATCCGGCGCTTGTGGCGCTTTCAATTGCTGTCTTTGCCATCCTGCGTCACGAGTCACGCGGCGGGCACTACCGCAGCGATTTCCCCGAAACAAAGCCCAAGGCCCTATCACAATTGATGACCCTGCCGGGCATTCTTGCCCATGCGAAGTCGGCCTGCCAAGACCTGCTGTTGAGGACTGCCTGAATCATGACCGACATTTCCCTTGCCCCGTTGCCACGGACCATGCTGGAACCAATAATCCGACGCGCACTTGATGAGGATCTGGGGCTGGCCGGTGATATCACCTCCACAGCCGTTGTCCCGCCAGAACATACTTCGGGTGTCGTGGCCCGCGCGCGTCAATCTGGCCGCATCGTCGGGCTGGATTGCGCAGAACTGGCCTGTGCACTGGTTGATCCAGCGATCAAAGTGATCCGACATGTCGAAGACGGTGATCCTGTCGCGCCCGGCACGGTCATCGCAACGTTCGAAGGCCCGTCGCAGAGCCTGTTGATCGCCGAGCGCACTGCGCTCAACTTCATGGGGCATCTATCTGGTGTCGCCAGTGTGACCGCCGATCTGGTGCGCCGCGTGGAGGGCACGCGCGCCGCTATCGCCTGCACCCGCAAGACGACCCCTGGTTTACGCGCGCTCGAAAAGTATGCTGTGCGTGCAGGCGGCGGGATGAACCACCGCTACTCTCTGAGTGACGCCGTGTTGATCAAGGATAACCACATTGCCGTTGCCGGAGGCGCAGGCCTGGCCCTGACCAGGGCGAAGCAGGCCGTCGGTCATATGGTCAAAATCGAGATTGAGGTCGATACGCTGGAGCAACTGGCCGAGGTTTTGGAAATCGGTGTTGACGCGGTGCTTCTTGACAACATGGATCCGGGAACCCTGCGCGAAGCTGTACGTATGATCGACGGGCAGGCTGTTGCCGAAGCCTCGGGCGGGATCACCCCGGATAGTGTGCGGGCGGTGGCGGAAACCGGAGTCGATCTGATTTCCATGGGCTGGATCACCCACAGTGCACCCTGTCTCGATATCGGTCTGGATTTTGTGCATAAGGGGACGAGCCCATGCACATAAGCGAGTTGGTCTGTCACGAAGAGTGGTTTCGATCCCTTCCGGTCTTTCGGTGCGGATCTGAATGTTCATGTCTTCTGCGGAGAGTGCTATCGGATCGCGGAAACGTTGAATTGACAACACGCGCTTCACCTCAGCACCGAGCAGAGCTAGTCTTTGATCCGAGCAACGCTGAAAGGAGCCACTCCGTGTCACTCTTCTCAAAACTCTTCGGCGGCGGTGAAAAGTCGGATCCGGAGCCGGTCGCATACAAGGGGTTCGACATCTTCCCCGACCTGATAGACGAGGGTGGCAAGTACCGCCTGTCGGCCCGTATCGAAAAGACCGTCGAAGGTGATCGCAAGACCTATGCGATGATCCGGGCGGATGTCTTTGACAACCGGGATCAGGCCGAAAGTTTCAGCATCTCTAAAGCGAAGCAGGTGATCGACGAGCAGGGTGAAGGCATTTTCGATTAAGGAAACCGGTAGTTTGAAGCCCGCTGAGCGATCGGAAGACACCGTGTGAATGGTGTCTTCCGAGTTACCCCTGAGTCGGATCCGAAGTGCACGACAATCCGCATACCGCTATGTCTCCGAGGTAGGCAAAGAGACCTATTTTAATCGATGTCGAACATTGCGCCCATGTCCGCACTAAGGTGAAAAAAATGAGGAGCATGTACCCCTCCATCTGAAATTTGTCTCTATTCTGCCGGGTGAAAGTGTACGTCCATTCGATCCGCCCACTGGATCAACAGAATTGTTTGTTCGTCGGTGGGAACCGACTCGTAGTGGTGCTCTCTACCTGGTTGATACCAGTAGTCGCAGGGCATTCGCAGCGGCAGCTCAGCTTCACTTGACGTCGTAGTCACGCCGGGCAATTCGTCTTGCGACCGAAACGGGCCTTCGGTGAGCCCCTCAAGGCGATTGCACATCGCACTGCACCTTCACCGGCGGTACGCTTCCTAGTTGGCGGCAAAGACAGGATATAGCGATTACTTGCTGAGGTGGTCGCTTCGGAAGCAGCTTTTCTCGCTAAAGCCTAACACTTGCGTGAGTTTTCAGCACAATCGCAAAGTAAGCTTTGCTCTTAGAGTCATCTCAATTCAATACTGAAGCACAAGTCGCTATTTGCGGAGCAAAAATGCGAATTAGCGTAGGCATCGCTGTGTCGATACTGGTTGCCATGTCCATCGGCGTGTCGACCCTTATTGTCCATTCCTTGTGGTGGACGACCGCGCGCGACAATAGCCGCATGCTCGCGGCTGAAATCAACAGTCAAATAGCAAATACCGTCCGCATCGAAGTGGGCCTTACGCTCAGGTCGGCCGAAGCCGCCTGGGCGGCTGTGCGTACGATCTTTGTCCAGAATGTCATCGCAACGCGACAAGCCGACAAACGGGAGTTTGTGTTCTTGTCGCAAATACAGGCGCAACCGAATATTTCGTGGATATTCTTTGGGTGGCCGGACGGGAACTTTTTTGCCTCGCGTCGATTAGGTGACGACGGGCTTGAGATGATTGAAATCGACAAAAACATCCAAGATCGGATGTTGCGGAAAGACCGCTATATCTTCATCCCAGGTGACATCCAGTTCGAAGCGCGCACTTTTTCAGACACCTCCTATGATCCGCGCGAACATGCCTGGTTTAAAAACTTTATGGGCCTCGAAACCGCTGGGTGGATTGAAACAGGCAGCCTCCCGGGCAGCGATAAAACTGTCTACACCTTTGCAGGCCCGATCGATGTCAACCGAAAACGGCAGGGTGTCCTGGCCGTGGCGATCGAAACGGACCGGCTTTCGCGCTTTCTGGCGACCCTTGCACCCGGCGAATTTGGCGCAGCGTTTGTTTTGGATGCCGATGGTAAAGTGATTGCGGTACCCGATGCGGAAGCGGATGAGGTTACACCGGCCCGCATGGGCGAGGGAGAGCTTTACGAGGTTGCTATGATCGCAGGGGAAAACCTGCTGGGTGGCCCCGCAGCGAATGCCCCCGGCACTTTGACAAAGCGCGTTGTCATCGGAGGTGTGCCTTATGCGGTCGCTCTGACGCCTTTGGGGTTTTACGGCTGGCGCGTTGCCACGGTCATTCCTGAAGCTGCCTTTCTTTCGGAAATCGACAAAACGCTGATAAAGCTGGTTTATATTCTTATGGGCGTGGTTGCTGTTGCCACAGTGTTGGCGATTTGGCTGGTCCGCAAAGTCGTCGCGGATCCATTGGCATATATCGCCGAAGACCTGAGCAAAATCGAACGCTTTGACGTGGAACGCATCTCGCGCAGGCCCTCTAAACTGTCTGAGCTTGCTAATCTCTCTGCTGCGACAGCAAGCATGGCTGCGGGTCTGTCAGCGTTCCGAAAGTATGTACCAACCGAGTTGGTGCGCATGTTGGTTGCCGAGGGCATCAAGACACAGCCAGGCGGAGACATCAGGCAGATTTCCGTGTTGTTTTGCGACGTCACCGGCTTCACCGGGCTTTCCGAGAAACTTGGACCCAAAGTTGTCCAATTGATGGAACCCTTCTTCAGCGCGACCTCGGCAGCCATTACTCGTAACGGTGGGACTATCGACAAATTCATAGGCGACGCTGTGATGGCGTTCTGGGGCGCGCCACGCAAGGATGCCAACCACGCCGAAAACGCCTGTCGCGCAGCACTGGACCTTATTGCAGCTGTGGAAGAGGCCGGAATCAAAGACGAAGCTGGCAATCCCTTGCGGGTCAGGGTCGGGCTGAACAGCGGCGAGGCACTGGTCGGTAACATTGGGTCAGAGCAGCGTTTGAACTACACTGCAATTGGCGACGTAGTGAACGTCGCCAGCCGGTTGGAGGAGGCCAATAAGGATTACGGCACATTAATCCTGATTGGCCCGGAAACCCGACGCCAGGCAGCTGAGAAAATCGTGGTACGCGAACTGGACACGCTAACGGTATTTGGACGTGTCAAAGAAGTCGTGGTCTACGAACTGATCGCCATGAATGATGAAATTAACGGATCGTTTGAGTGGATTGCAGCCTACGAACAGGGCCTTGCACATTATCGTGCAGGGCAGTTTGACAAAGCTGTTGCTGCCTTTAAGACCGCTGATCTGGCACGAAACGGAGATCCTGCCTCAGCCGCGATGATGTCCCGCGCCCAGGTTCTTTTGGAGAATCCACCACCGAGTGATTGGAGCGCAGTTACTAGCACTAACAAGAAACGATAGACTTACGTGCGATAGGTTCGAGGCGCTTCAGACTCATAGTGGACTGATCCAGTGTTTTGTGCCTTGCGAGTTGCTTCTGTGATACCTTAGTGCCAGTTAGACAGGCCGTGTCAACACACGGGGATCACATCGGGTGATTGGCATGAAACAAGTTTGTGTCGGCAAGGTAGACCAGCTTGGCACGAGACCTGATGACGGACAGAACTCGCCACAGCATTGTCTTCGGAAGAAATTGATCTGATCAAGATTTCGGGTGGCAATTACGAAAGCCCCGCGATGACCGGGGTGCGACAATCAACCAGCGAACGCGAAGCTCACCGGTGTCACAGATGTTGTCGGCGTTGCGCGCTTTGACCTTTGATCCGGATTTGCCAAAACACGCAGCAGCCGATCCGAACTATGATTGTGACGTTGGACGGCCCTGTACGGGCATTCGAGGGGAGGATCTCTTGTTGATGCTTGCGATCACTTGCTGCGAAACGCAGAGTGTAGAACCTTCGGCGGCCTTGATGCGACATTCCCCGCCCTTTCGAAGATTGCATCTGCCCAACGTGCCGAATGTCGTGTAAAGACAAGTATCCGCTTTATTGTCAAAGTTCAGAGGGAGCATAGCTTCCATCTTTGCGGTGCACCTCACGTCCGTTGAGCGGCGGGTTGAATACGCAGACAAGCCGCAGGTCAGTGTCTGTGGCGCGAACCACATGCCGGTCGTGCTGGTCCAAGGCATAAAGAGTAAATGGCTCAAGGAGATGCCAGGTTTCATCGCTGGATGCCCTGATCTGGCCTCCGCCCTCGATACAATAACACGCCTCTAAATGATGGGTGTATTCAAGCTCCAGCGATGCACCCTTTTTGATGATCGTATCCGTGAGCGAAAACCCCAAGCCATCAGACGCCAGCAATAGCCTTCTGCTGTTCCAACCCGGACCGGAAACGTCGCGATCTGTTCCAATGATATCCTTGAGTGCCTTAACAATCATGTTTCACCGCATCTTCTCTATCGCACCGCGCGGTTCATCCCGCCGTCGGACAGTATACTCTGACCATTGATATAGCGGGCTCCGTCGCTGGCGAGAAACACACAAGCCTGCCCAATTTCTTCGAATGTTGCGGGCCGCTGCGCAGGGATTTCCCGACGGGCCCGCTCGGACAGGTTCACATTCTCGCAAAATCCAGGGAGCAGGTTGTTCATGCGAATGTTGTGCCGCGCATAGCGATCCCCATAGAGCTTTGAGAAACTGTGCAGGGCACCACGTAGCATGCTCATGGGGTAGGGCGCTCGTGGCTCGACCGCATTCATGGACGAGATGTTCACGAAAGCTCCCCCGCCCTGTTCGATCAGTATGGGCGTGACGATACGGGCAATCTTGACGACGTTCAGCACATACATGTCCAGACTTTCGTGCCACAACTCGTCGCTGAGCTCCAATAGCGGTCCGTCAAAGTCAGGATCGAAGCCTACTGTTTTGATGGCTTCAGGTACCGTTCCACCATGTCCCATGTTGCTGATGATAGCATCAATCCGTCCGTATTTACTCATGGTGTCGTCGATCATGGCTTGCAGATCATCGACATCCAGCACAGAGCCGCGGCGGCCAATGCCCCCAAGCTCCTCCGCCAGCTCCACAGACCGGTTGGACGGGGAAATCAGCGAAACTTTGTAGCCAGCCTTCGCCATTTCAATGGCGCAGCCGCGGCCAATGCCTTGACCTGTGCCTGTCATCAGCGCGACTTTGGTATCTGGCATTGCTACTCCCTTCCTTTTGCAAACGGTGTGAGAAATTTGTCGATCCGAAATTAGTGTAGCCACTACGGATCGTCGGGCCCTATCGAGTTTTTGGCACTTTGCTGTTAGGTTTTCTCACATGATGGAAAACCTCAGACATCTTCGTGCCCTACAGGTTTTCGACGAAACCGCGACCCACTCCAGCCTGACCAAAGCAGCGGATGTGCTTAACGTCACTCACGGGGCGATCAGTCGGCAAATCAAATTGCTGGAACTGCATCTTGGCGTGACGCTTTTTCATCGTCGTCCCAACGGCGTTGAACTGACTAATGCCGGGGAACGACTGTATCAATCGACGCGCGGGGCATTTTCTGCGTTGCAACTGGGCGTGATGGAGGTGAAGCGATTGCATCACCGCCAGTCGATTACGGTGTCTTTGTCAACGTCGCTGGCGCTCAAATGGCTCGTGCCGCTACTAAGTTCGTTTCAGCAGGAACATCCGGGTATCGCATTGCTACTGGACACAAATGATGCGTTTGCGGATTTCGATACATCCGAGGTCGATGTCGCCCTGCGGTTTGGAGAACCCGGTTGGGACGGGCTATACCATGAGCAAATAAGACAGGAAGAATTGGTTGTTGTTGCGGCGCCGTCTCTTATTGATGAGGTGCGGCTACCCATGCGCGCCGAAGATGTCGCTGATCTCCCATTGTTGCACGATGCCTTCAATGTCGGATGGGAAAGCTGGGCCTCGCAAGTTGGTTTGACTGCTGATCGGATCAACGCGCGGAGCATCAAGTACGTTGACAGCGCCGTTCTCTTGGAGGCCGCGATAGACGGGCAGGGCGTGGCACTGGCAAGACATCTTTTGGCAGAGAGAGACTTAAGCCTTGGTCGGCTGATCCGTCTCGATGAAAGCAGTGTTCCATTGGACCGTGGGCTCTACTTCGTCTGCCGACCCGGCGATCAGGAGCGGGTCACGGTGAGAATCTTCAAGAAATGGCTCATGTCGATTTGACGTTTGAGTCCGCGCTGTTCAAATTGGCTTCGTGGATTGAACTTGCGGCGAACGTCCGGTCTCACGAGCCGTGCCGCATCGCAGCGTCGCGTGGAATGGCCACTCGGGACCGTTGGCTGGATAGTGGATGACAAAGCAGCAGCCCATTCTTCGTGTGTTCCGAGGTCCGCAACGGGCCCAATGCGAACAATTTTTACTGATCTTTCAACTTGAAGTTTGATTGCGGAAGAGATCGTCAGCTCAGGAATCTCCAGGTTTGCGGCCCCGAAATTACTCCCGGAAACAAGCGAAATGACTCTGTGATTGCCTGGCATTTGCTTAGCCTGCAATGATGCATGGCAACTCTCCAACCGAAAAAGGATCACCCATGTCTCGACTTTCAGAACGCAGAGATTTTGCTGTCGCAGTTTGCGAGGAGGCCGGGGAAATTGCCAAAAATTACTTCGCCGATCGGGGTAATCTTGTTGTTGATCAAAAAGGCGCTCAGGACTGGGTCAGCGAGGCAGACAAGAATGTTGAAACCTTCATTCGTGAAAGAATTGCGGAAGCGTGGCCCGAGGATGGGATTTTTGGTGAAGAGCACGGCGCGGCAGCGGGAGAGAGTGGCTTTGACTGGGTGATTGACCCAATTGACGGGACAACGAATTTCGTGAACGGCATTCCGGCATGGACCATTGTTCTGGCCGGTGTCACCAGGGGGCACACGGCGGTTGGCGTGATCCACGATCCAAACATGGACGAAACCTTTGTTGCAATGCGCGGAGAAGGAGCGACACTAAACGGATCACCGATGCGCGTCGCGTCGGGGGTGGCATTGCGGGACGGAACCGTCGCCGTAGGGTATTCGAACCGGGTCGAGACACGCCATGTTTTACCTGTTGTCGAGAACCTGATCGAGCACGGGGCTATGTTCCACAGAAACGCCAGCGGAGCGCTGTCATTGGCCTATGTCGCTGCCGGGCGCCTCTTGGGTTACGTGGAAGAACACATGAATGCCTGGGATTGTCTGGCTGGGCAATTGCTGGTCTCGGAAGCGGGCGGCATTGTTGAGGATCAGAACGCCGACGCGATGATCCGAGAAGGGGGGCGTGTGATCGTGGGCACTCCGGATGTGTTCGAGACGCTGCTTGAGGTCGCAGAGAACGCTTGGAGCGCTTAACGTCTACGCCAACGGCATCCAACATCAATGAGATTTGAGCGTCGATAAATCTGCCTGCCAAAAATGACATTTTGAGGGCCGGTCAGACTTGCGGTCTATCGGGCGCTCCGAAAGAGCACACCACAGCAACATGCCGACCGCTCCGTGGGTCACGATTGCAAGATCGTCAGTATCATGCATCCGGATAATCTCGGTAAGGGTCCGACGAATGCGTGTTTGCGCCTCGATAGCTGATTTCCGGCTGAGCAAAAAAAGCATCAGCCGCGGCCTCGAAATCTTCACGAAGCAAATACCCTCTGGCGCCGCGGTCGGTCTCACCAAGACCCAAGTGGGTTTTTACGGGCCGAGATGGAGCTGCAGCAAGATCCTCACCCGTTTCGCGGGCCTTCCGCTCGCCGCTGGACCAGGTTTGCGGGACATTCGACAAGACTTCACCAAAAGCAAATTCAGTAGAGCGTTTGCGGCCCGTCGCATTCAGGCCCCGGTCTGTGGTCGGGACGCTCGGATCAACAAAGACTTCGGGATGTGTGAAGATCAAAAGGTTTGCCATCTAGTCGGGCAAAAGCACCGGCCCCTTGTCGGTAAAACCCATCCTGATTTGAGCACCGGGTTCAAGCGGCGCATCGACATCATCGTGGACAGCGAAAACCTGACCAAACTCACCGGTTAGCGTGTATTCCATCCGAACACCAACATAGGTCGCCTTGGCCACCGTGGCCGGTATGCCCTGGTCAGAGCCGATCACCAGACGTGAGGGTCGCACGGCAATGGTTGCGGGCCCTTTGGACAAACCTCGGTGTGGCAGCGTGTGGCGGTAACCTTCGATTTCGATGGTTGCCGCATCGCCATCGATACTAACGATTTGGCAACTCAGAAGGTTTGCCTCACCTATGAAATCGGCAACAAACCGGTCATTCGGGGCGTCGTAAAGCTGGCGTGGTGTGCCCATCTGAGCGATCGCGGCGTTGCGCATGACGACGATCTCATCCGAGACCGCCAGCGCCTCTTCCTGATCGTGGGTCACGTAGACAACGGTCAGGCCAAGGTCTTGCTGAATCGCCCGAATATCCTCGCGCACCTGACGGCGAAGTTTGGCGTCGAGGTTGGACAGCGGCTCGTCGAACAGCAGCACCTGCGGTTCAAGAACCAGCGCGCGGGCGACGGCAACACGCTGTTGCTGGCCGCCGGATAGTTCCGAGGGAAGGCGGTTGTCGAAGCCCTGAAGACCAACCAACTCCAATCCATACAAGGCGCGGCTGCGGGCCTCATCCTTTGCAAAGCCCGAGAATGTGAGGCCATACATCACGTTCTCCAGCACGCTCATATGAGGGAAAAGCGCGTATGACTGGAACACCATGGATACGTCCCGGTCGGTGGCCGGCAATTTGGTCACGTCCCGACCACCAATCAGGATCTTGCCCGAGCTCGCCATCTCTAACCCGGCGATCATGCGCAATGTCGTTGTTTTCCCACAGCCCGACGGACCAAGCAATGTGACGAGCTTTCCCGCCTCTACGTGCAGATTGATGTTATCCACGGCGACGACATCCTTGCCGAACACCTTCGACACGTTTTCAAAGCGTACCGGGGCGGCCTTGGAACCGATTTTGGTGTCGGTCATGGCGATGTCTCCGTTGCGTGCTGCGTGCGCCGGCCAATCTGGACCCGGCCGACGAGAAGTTGCAATAAGCCGACCGCCGCGAGCATCACGAAGATCAGCGTCGTCGAATAGGCGATCGCAAGGCCATAGTCGTTATTCTCGACCCGACCAATGATGTAGCTGGTCGCCATGTCATATTCCGCACTGACCAGAAAGATGACGGCCGAGATCGCCGTCATGGCGCGAACAAAGCTGTAGACAAGGGCCGCAAGTATCGCAGGGCGCAAAAGCGGCAGGATGACGTTTCGGAATGTCTGCCACGAGTTTGCGCCAAGGGTCAGCGAGGATTCATCCAGGCTGCGATCCAGCTGCGACATGCTTGCGATGCCGGCGCGAACGCCGACCGGCATGTTACGGAAGATGAAGCTGACCACGAGGATGACACCTGTACCCGTGATTTCGATTGGCGGAACGTTGAAAGCGAGGATGTAGCTGACGCCGATCACTGTGCCCGGGATGGCGAAAGACAACATGGTTCCAAATTCGAAAGCGTTCTTGCCCGCAAAACTCTGCCGGGTTAGCAGATAAGCCGTTACTAGCCCGACGGCGGCAGTCAATGGTGCTGCAATGGCTGCAATTGTGATGGTGGTCCAGAAACTGTCCCAGGCGGCTCCGGTCCAGCGAATACCCTCTTCTTCGAAGCGAACCGAGAATGCGGTGATGTAGTGTTTGATGGTCAGCGAGTTATCGACCCCCCATAGCTCGACCACACTGCCGTAGATGATCATTGCATAGACAATGATTGTGAACAGGGCCCAGCCCAAGGCGATGAGCAGCACAGGAACCGAAAGGCCGGTTGGCATCAGCGGATGAACGCCCGCATCGCCTTTGCCGGTGACGGTTGTATAGCTTTTCTTTCCCAGCCAGACGCGCTGCGCGTAAAAGGCCGAAAGGGTGAAGAACAGCAGAACCATGGCCAGAACCGCAGCCCGGCCCTGATCGTATTGAGCTCCGACGATGGCGAAGAATATTTCGGTCGACAGCACGTCGAAATTCCCGCCCAATACAAGCGGGTTGCCGAAATCAGCCATGCTTTCGATGAAGCCAAGAAGAAACGCATTCGCAAGACCGGGCCGCATCAGAGGCAAGGAAACCGTCTTGAACGTCTGCCATCTGCTGGCCCGAAGGGTCTGGGCCGCTTCCTCCATCGACGGAGAGACGCCTTCAACCACACCGATAAGTACGAGAAACGCAATTGGCGTAAACGCGAGTGTCTGCGCGATCAGAATACCCGGCATTCCGTAAAGCCAGCGTGTCGGCTGCGTGCCGAACAACTCGGCAAAGAACCGGGTGACAGAACCGGAAAGGCCAAAAAGCAGGATCAGAGCCAGGCCGATCACGAATGGCGGGGTGATTATTGGCAGAACGGTCAGAGCCCGCAGTGCGCGCTTATGGTGAAAACCTGAGCGCGTGACAACCAGTGCAAAGCAAAGACCCAGGACCGTGGTGATAACGCCAACGAGGATGGCAAGGAACAGGGAATTCCAAGCGGCGCCACAACGCGCGCCCTGAAAGCACCCCAAACCCCAAAGTCGATCATCGAAAAATTTTGAGAAGAAAACTGCAATAGAATAAGCGCCATCTTCGGTGATGAAGGCGGCGAAAAGCATCTTGGCGATGGGAAAAAAGACGAAGGCCGTGACAATTGTAATCACACCGCCAATGGCGCTGACGACAAAGACGTCGCCGTTAATAGCACCTCTTGCCGCGATCCCCTGAGTGAGCAGGAACAGAAAGCTTGAGGCGCATATCATCGCGCCATAACCCATTCCAAACTGACGGTCGCCAAGCTCACCGAACAATGCTTCCAGCCAATTGAAGTTGAAACCTCTGATGCCAATGCTGAAGCCCTGAGCGATCAGCCAGCCAAAGCCGAGCGCACCGGACAGGATCAGAATGCGGGCATAAAGCGGGTCGGACTTGGCGCGCTTTAACACCAGAAGCGGCAATACCAGCGCTATCAGAAGTGGAGCAAGCCAGAGTTTTTCGCCTTGCCCGATCATAAACGCGGCGGGGGCATAATCCTCGTCGAACGGGTAGCCGTCCACCAGCCACTCGAACGACCACAGGCCGCCGTCAACCATGTACCATGGCAGCAGGCAGAATCCGACCCACCCAGCGATGACCCAGAAGATCAGGACCGGATGGGTCGTTTTTGAGGTCTGGTCAGTCATTTACTGTGGCAGAGTCGAAACCTCTTCGTCCCATTTCTGCAGAAGACGCTTCCGTTCGTCCGAGGAACCATACTTTTTGAAGTCATAGTCAATCAGCTTGATCTGGCTCATGTCAGGCGCGCTTTCCGAAGTATCCGCGCCTTTATTCGACGGCACCTGAAACGCGTTGACCTGAAGGGCAAGGTTCTGAGCTTCGGGCGACAGGGCCCAGTCATAGAACTTCTTCGCCTCTTCTTCGTTGCGCGCACCGTCGATAATCGACATCGAGCCAATTTCGTACCCGGTGCCTTCACATGGTGCGACGACCTTGATCGGGAATCCTGAAACAGCCTGCTTTACAGCATCATGCATGAAGACGATGCCAATTGTGTTCTCGCCCCGCCCAGCGGCCTTGATAGGCGCCGAGCCTGACTTTGTGTACTGGTTGATGTTCGAATGCAGACCCTTCATGAACTCAAAGCCCTCATCCTCACCGAAAATCTGCACCATCGAGGCCAGCGTCGTATAGGCCGTACCTGATGAGTTCGGGTTCGCCATCTGGACGTGGCCCTTGTATTCGGGCTTCAACAGGTCTTTCCAGCACGTAGGTTCGGGCAGGTTGTTTGCAGCGACAAGGTCGGCATTGTAGCCATACCCGAGCGCGCCTGAATAGATGCCGATCGTTTTGTTGCCCGCGCTTTCAGCCTGAGATATCGCCCAATCGTGAAGTTGGTCACGCATTGGCGACATGTATTCCATTGTCAGGCCTTCTTCGGCGGCCTGCAAATGTGGATCACCCGTGCCACCCCACCAAACGTCGCCCTTCGGGTTCGAACTTTCTGCGCGGATCTGTGCAAAGGTCTCGCCTGACGATTTTCTGGTCATGTTGACGTCGATGCCGGTCGCATCTTCAAAGCTGCGTGCCATGAGTTGGCACCAATCTTCTTGCGCCGAACAATAAAGTGTCAGCTTGTCGGCCTGTGCTGCCGACAGTGATGCGGCCAGGGCGATCACCGACCCAAACGCCGTGGTTGTCAATTTTCTCATTTTTTCCTCCCATTGTGCTTTATGCGTCCGGGCTTCCCGGTTCTTTAATGCCCTTCCTCAAGCAGCCTTTCGAAGCTTCTTTACGACCGATTTGACTTCCTGATTGTCTGTCAGGTTTTTCAGCAGTTGTGACAGGTCTTTTTCTTCGACCAGCTTTGCCGCCTTTGCCGGTAAAAACCAGTGACGCGTCCGCTCACCTTCTTCCTTCCAGCGGCGCTTCAGTTTTTCAACGACCAGAGGATAGAGGGTAACGCGGCAACGAACGCTGCTTTTGCCCGCATATCGCTTGTCGTAGAAAAATTGTCCGATTGCCCGATCTGAGATGGTGCCGACTGCGCCCGCTTCTTCCTGAGCTTCTATTTCAGCGGCACGCCATGGCTTTTTGCCGTCCATTAACCATCCCTTTGGAATAACCCACCGTCCAGTATCCCGCGAGGTGACCATCAGCACACGCAACTTGCCAGCCTTGTCCCAGCGCATCGGAAGCGCCGCAATCTGATCTGCTGTTTCGCTGTCGCTCATGCTGTCCCTCAATGCCACACGATCAAAAAACCAAATGGAACCTGTCTTGATGGCAAGTTGGCCGGTTAAGACGCTCTCTCGATTCCTAGTCTGAATTTGATCAGCCTGTGCATTTTTGCTCTGCGCCTTGAAATACTTACTAACTCTCGAATTTTCACAACGTTCCGAGGGTTTTGCAACAAAAATTATTGCAAAATGCCCGAAAGCCCACAAAGGTAGGTTTCGAAACCTAGTCGGGTCGCCGGATGTCCAAAACTAAAACGCGCGGCAAAATGTCTGAAAAGAACCAGAACCGGGTCAAGAAGTCCGACCGGCGCCAACAGATACTGTTGGAGTTGAAGCTGCGCCCGCACGTTCGCATCAACGAACTGGCACAGCGGTTCAACGTCTCCAACGAAACGGTACGCAGGGATTTCGACGCTCTGTCGAGTGACGGCTTGATCGCGCGCGCCCACGGGGGGGCATCAGCCCCCGCGCAAGGGCACTATCCGGGTTTGGATGAACGGACAAACGCTCAGGTTGAGGAGCGCGAGCGGATAGGCGTCAGAGCGGCAGAACTGATTCAGGGCGGTGAAACGGTCATGATCGATTCCGGCTCGACCACAATCGAGATGGCACGCGCTTTGGCTTATCTCGGCACCCATTGCACGGTGATCACCAATTCAATTCCCGTCGCGATGACACTTGGCCATGGCAGTGCCCAGGTCCTGTTATGCCCGGGGGAATATTTGGCAACTGAATCTGCAACGATCGGAACTGAAACGCTGGAATTTCTGTCTCGATTCAACGTCGACAGATGCATGATCGGTTCCTCGGGTTTCTCAGCCGAAGGGCCTTCAGAAACAGTGCGGGGATTTGCTGCGGTCAAGAGGATGATGCTGACGCGCGCCGAGAAACGGCATCTTCTTATTGATTCCGGGAAGTTCGGCCGCAAAGACTTGTCTCAAGTGGGCGGCCTTGACGGTCTGGATTCCATCGTTACCGACAAAAAACCAACAGAAGAACTGCGTAACGCGATTGAGGGGGCCGAGGTCGATGTTCTCGTCGCCGGGCAAGCATTGGAAGACTGATTAACTGCGGATCAAAATTGACCGCACATGACTGGGAGGAAAACATGAAGATCGATATCAAACTATTGGTTGGGGCATCCGCAATCGCGCTCATGTCTCTGAGCGGGACGGCGTCGGCGCAGGATTGTCCGCGCGGTGATCTGGACGAGCGTTTTTGTGACGCAGATGGGGATTTGATCGCGGATATCCCAACAGATCCTTCCGAGCAAATTGACCCTGACACCCTGATCTTTGCATATACGCCGGTTGAAGACCCCGCCGTATATAAAACCGCGTGGTCTGATTTTCTGGACCATCTAAAAGCGGAAACCGGCAAGGAAGTTGTCTTTTTCCCCGTCCAGAACAATGCCGCCCAGATCGAGGCAATGCGCTCGGGGCGTCTGCATATCGCGGGCTTCAACACCGGCTCCAATCCATTGGCGGTAAACTGCGCCGGGTTCCGCCCGTTCACGATTATGGCTTCGAAAGACGGCAATTTCGGTTATGAGATGGAAATCATCACCTATCCGGGCTCGGGCATCGAAAAGGTTGAGGATATCAAGGGCAAGCAGCTGGCGTTTACGTCGCCCACGTCCAACTCGGGGTTCAAAGCGCCCTCAGCCATCCTGAAAAGCGACTTTGATCTTCTGCCTGAACGCGATTTTGAACCGGTCTATTCGGGCAAACACGACAACTCGATCCTGGGTGTTGCAAACAAGGATTACCTGGCGGCTTCAATTGCGAATTCGGTAAAGTCGCGGATGATCTCGCGCGATGTGATCAACGAAGATGATGTCATAACGATATACAAGTCGCAGACTTTCCCGACGACGGGCTTTGGCACCGTTTACAACCTGACACCCGAGTTGCAGGAGAAGATCCGCAATGCCTTCTTCAATTTCGACTGGGAGGGCACGACACTGGAAGCTGAGTTCTCGAAATCGAACGAAGGTCAGTTCCTCGAGATGACCTATCAGGAATTTTGGGACGTCATTCGTAAAATTGACGCAGCAAATGGCGTCTCTTACGCCTGCCAGTGACAATTGACTCATCCGGCGGGCCTGACGGGGCCCGCTGTTCACCCTAATCTGGGGCATTTTATGCTGCGTCTTCAAAAGCTGACGAAAACATACAAGACCGGAGATCAGGCGCTGAAGGCCATCGATCTTGAGGTTCCAAAAGGACAGGTTCTTGCGTTGATTGGACCCTCGGGCGCGGGCAAGTCGACCATGATCCGTTGCATAAACCGCTTGGTCGAACCCACAAGCGGCGGTGTCCTTCTGGATGACGTGGACCTGACCAAACTCGGCTCGGGCGCGCTGCGGAAAGCGCGCCGCGAAATGGGTATGATCTTTCAGGAATATGCCTTGGTAGAACGCCTCACGGTGATGGAAAACGTTTTGTCCGGCCGGCTGGGATATGTGGGGTTCTGGCGCAGCTTCCTGCGGCGTTACCCGCAGTCGGATGTGGATGAGGCCTTCCGCCTGCTTGATCGGGTGGGACTGTTGCACATGGCGGATAAACGAGCGGATGAGTTGTCGGGTGGTCAACGCCAAAGGGTTGGCATCTGCCGCGCCTTGATTCAAAACCCGAAATTGCTGCTGGTCGATGAACCAACCGCGTCTTTGGACCCAAAGACCAGTCGCCAGATTATGCGCCTGATCACCGAGCTGTGTCAGGAACGAGGATTGGCGGCCATTATCAATATCCATGATGTGGCACTCGCCCAGATGTTTGTTCCCCGTGTCGTGGGTCTCCGCTTTGGCGAAATCGTATATGATGGGCTGCCAACTGGTCTTACCCCCGAGAAGCTGACCGAAATCTATGGGGAGGAAGACTGGGAAGCGACCATCGAAAAAGTAGACGAAGATGAAGATGTCGAGGCTGCGGAATGAGCCACCCGGAACTGGACGACATGCTTGGAAAAGGCTGGCGTAAGCCTGCCTTTGTTAAAAACCCACTGCTCCGCTGGGCATTGTTTCTTGGCTTTTTCGCCTACCTGATCGCGGCCTTTATGACCATCGAAGTTGATTGGGGCCGGGTCTATGAAGGGCTGGACCGGGGATGGGCGTTCGTCCTTGCGTTCACCAGCCCGGACTTCATTTCGCGGTGGTCAGATATTTGGAGCGGCCTTCTGGAGAGCATCGTAATGACCGTGGCCGCGTCGGTCGTGGGCATCCTGATTTCGATCCCGATTGGGCTGGGGGCCGCACGCAATATTGCCCCGTTGCCGATCTACATGATTTGCCGCGGCATTGTCGCGATAAGCCGGGCTTTGCAAGAGATCATCGTCGCCATTCTGCTGGTGGCTATCTTCGGCTTTGGTCCACTGGCCGGATTTCTGACGCTGTCCTTCGCGACAATCGGGTTCCTGTCCAAACTTCTGGCCGAGGATATCGAAGCGATGGACAAGGTCCAGGCCGAGGCGATCAAAGCGTCTGGCGCGCGTTGGCCACAATGGATCAACTATGGGGTTCAGCCGCAGGTGATGCCGCGACTTGTTGGGCTTTCCATGTACCGGATCGACATCAATTTTCGCGAAAGCGCAATTCTCGGTCTCGTGGGGGCCGGCGGTATCGGTGCAACGTTGAACACGGCGTTTGATCGCTATGAATACGACACGGCAGCGGCCATTCTGATCCTCATCATCGGGATCGTCATGGCACTTGAATACCTTTCCGGAATTATCCGGGCGAGGGTACAGTAATGCCGGTACTTGAACGCGACGTTACGCAGATCTGGCGCCGGCGGACGACCGGTCAGAGCCTGGTTCGATGGTTCGGCTGGCTGTTGGGCGTGGCGGTCTTTGTTTACTGTTGGCAGCTTATCTCGGAATCGACGACCTGGTTTTTCGTCTGGGACGCGCCCCGCATTGCCAACGATATCTGGACCCGCGCAACGCCTCCCAAATGGGATTATATCACCCAGTTGGGTCGCCCAATCTGGGACACTCTGAACATCGCTACCCTGGGTACAATCATCGCCCTGTGCATGGCGGTGCCGGTTGCCTTTCTGGCGGCCCGCAACACCACGCCATCGGCTTTGTTCATCCGGCCCATTGCCCTGTTGATCATTGTCTCGACCCGTTCGATCAATTCGCTGATCTGGGCACTGCTTTTGATCGCGATTATTGGTCCGGGTGTCTTTGCCGGTGTCATAGCAATCGCCATCCGTTCAATCGGGTTCTGTGCAAAGCTTCTTTATGAAGCGATTGAGGAAATTGATCACACGCAGGTCGAAGCGATCACGGCAACAGGGGCGTCGCGCTGGCAAGTCATGGCTTACGGGATCGTTCCGCAAATCCTGCCCGCTTTTGCTGGCATCGCGGTCTTCCGGTGGGATATCAACATCCGCGAATCCACGGTTTTGGGGCTGGTTGGTGCCGGGGGCATCGGATTGCAATTGTCGGCTTCGCTAAATGTTCTGGCCTGGCCGCAAGTCAGCCTGATCCTGATTGTTATTCTTGTCGCGGTCATGATCAGTGAATGGGTTTCGGCGAAAGTCCGAGGGGCCATCATTTGACCGGGTTCTCAGCGCAAGAGGCTTTTGATGCCTACGAGGCTGTGCGGCATCGCCTTCCGGAAACCGGACCTGCTGAGTTGAGTTATCGTCAGGCTGAGACGCTGGAGGATATAGCCGATGAATTCGACGTCTTCCTCCTCGACGCCTTCGGGGTCCTCAATATTGGAGATACGGCGATCCCGGACACTCCAGATCGGGTCAGGTCACTGAAAGCCGCCGGAAAGCGTGTTCTGGTCGTGTCGAATGCTGCAGGTTTTCCGCACGCGACTCTGTTAGAAAAATACACCAGGCTTGGTTATGACTTCGCGCCACAGGACGTGATCACCAGCCGGGCCACCTTGTTGTCTGAACTAAACGGCCAAAATGGGCTGCATTGGGGATTGATGGCGACACCCAGCGCCGGACTGCGCGATTTGGAGGGGCTGAAACTATCCTACCTAGAGGATGACCCGAAACCTTACGAATCTGTCGACGGGTTTCTGATGATCGGGTCAGCAGCTTGGACCGAAACGCGCCAAGCCATGTTGGAGACCGCCTTGCTGGAGCGTCCCCGCCCGGTAATGGTCGGCAACCCCGACATTGTCGCCCCGCGCGAGTACGGATTTTCCAAAGAGCCCGGTCTTTTCGCGCACCGGCTGGCAGACCGGACAGGTGTCGCCCCACAATTCTTTGGAAAGCCTTTCGGCAACATCTTTGATCTTGCGTTCCAACGCCTCGGGCACATCGACAAGTCCCGGGTACTGATGGTTGGCGACAGCCTGCACACCGACGTTCTGGGCGCACGAAATGCCGGCGTAGTTTCGGCGCTGATCTCCGGATTTGGGTTCTTCGCTGAGCATGACGTCGAAGCCGCGATCAAGAAGGCAGGGATAGTACCGAACTTTGTCGTAACCCGGCCGTGAGTTAAGAAGTTTCCTTTTCGAAAGATATTCTGTCCAACTCGAACGTTGGATATGTCCTCGATGCGTGAGTTCATCAGCCTCCAAAATGTTGCACCTGCGTCGAATGTCCGAAAAGTGGGCGGCATCCGAAGAAATCCTAAGACGTCCTGATGGTCGTGTGTGGGCCGCGTTTTCCCGGGATCCCCGGCAGGGTGCTTGGCATGAGCTGCGCTGTTGCCAATTGCCACTGCGAGTCCATTTCGAGCAATCCTGCGCGACGCATGAAGATCAGCCTCTGTGCCAGACGGTGCACAACGACAGATCTGCATCGAAGTTACGAGATCGGTCATGTGTGCTGTGATTGAAATTACTGATTGAATTTCACGCGAGAGTGAACCTGAGCGCCAAGCCCAGTGTCAGTCTTTCATCCCGGCAATGCGCATGTGATCCAGGTAGCGCTCCAACGCGCCGGGCGCGGTCCAGGTGTCGATACTTTCGGCGCGCTGCTCGGCAATTGTTGGCTCATGCGCATCGGTGTAAAACACCTTGTATGCGTCCTGCGCCTTTTCGACCTCGCCGAGGCACGCATAGATCGCGGCCAGCATGCGGTGCGCGCCCTTCACGATCTTGTCCATTTGCAGAAAAGCATCAAGCGCGCCTTCACAGTCGCCCTTTTGCCAAAGCGCCCAGCCCATCCGCCAATGGACATTCCGAGAGTGGAAAGGGTCGATACCCTTGGCCCGTTCCAGTCGTTCGATGGCCTCGTCAGTACGGCCAACATTAAGCAACGGAGTTGCGCTGGCCGCCAGATACCGTGACGCGCTGGGATTAAGTGCCACTGCCTTGTCGTAATGCGCCAGGGCTTCTTCATTTTCGCCGCGCGAGCCTCTGAGCAATGCCAACAAGTAGTGTGTGCTTGGATCGTCCGCGGCAATCTCCAGCGCCTTTAGGCCATGCTTCAGCGCTGTATCGAAGGCTTCCTGCCGATCCCAGCCATGCCAGCCGAATTCGCCGGCATGACGATACACGAACACCATACCGAGATGTGCATAATGGCTGTCGGGATCCACTTCGAAGATTTTTCGTACAGTTTCGTAGGCTTTCCAGTTGCTTGCTTCGGAAAAATCATCGACGACGAACTGACGGGCCGTAAGAAACAGATGTTGGGCGGTGACCTTATCCGGGTCGCTCACCGGGCTTGGGCGCATGAGGCGCTCGCCCACGCGGTCGGCAAGCGTACGTACGATTTGGTCCTGCACAACAAACAGATCCCCGATGTTCTGATCGTAGGTGTGCGCCCAAAGATGCTCTCCGGTAGTGGCGTCGATGAGTTGCGCTGTGACCTTCAGCTTGTCACCTGACTTTTGCTGGCTGCCCTCTAGGACGTATTGCACTCCAAGTTCTTCGCCGATCTGATGAATGTCGATGGGTTGGCCGCGATAACGGAAACTGGAATTGCGGGCGATCACGTCATAAAAGCGCGACCGGGCCAGTTCACTGATAATCCCTTCTGCGATCGCGTCAGACAGGTAGCCCTTATCCTCGCCCGCGCTGAAATCGTCGAACGCCAGCACGGCAATGCGGGGAGGATGGTTGCTTTCGCTGCGCCGCGGATCACCGAACGTCAGATAGATTGCGCCGATCAGCGCCAGTGTGACCAGCGACACAAACGCTGCGATGCCACGCCGCCCAGCTAAGAGACCTGTCCAGGGCGCTACACCAGCGTAAGCGGGCTCTTCAACGGTATCGACCCGGGTCGCGTTGAGTTTGTATCCCTTTTTTGGAAAGGTCTGAACCAGCTTGTGATCCTTGTCGTCCAGCGCCCGCCTGATATCGGCGATGCACTGGACCAGGCTGTCATCGGTCACAAAAGTATCGGCCCAAACTTTCTCAATCAGGATGTCTTTCGGGACGATTTCCCCGGCATGCCGTGCCAAAACCGCCAGTACGTCGGCGCTTTGGCTGCGCAAATCAACAGTTTCTCCGGCAGCGTCTTGAATCTCCAGAGTTTCAACAGAGAAGGTGAAATCGCCAAGGTGAACGATTTCAGAAGAATTCGTGCCGATTTCGCCGCCTTTTCGGGACAAATCACGCTCCTCCACGTGTCCTAGTTTAGCGAAACCGGCGCGCTGCTGGCAAGCTCACCAGCCTTCTGGCGGCGCGGGTCAGTCCGGGAAACGAGAGGAGAAACAGGATGAAACTGATTATTTCCGCCGCTCTGATGCTTACAGCTGCCGTCGCCCACTCTGAAAGCCGGATCGACGCGTTATGCGGGCCGGGCCATGTGAATGAGGCTGTTTCGCCGAAGGATATCCAAGCCAACCCCGACGGCTATTATATCCGCAACCTGAAAACGCAAATTCGCCACGGCGATCCACGTATTGTGCAGGCCGTCGGCGATGTGTTTCATCTGTGCACCCGGTCCGCGGCAACGCCGGAGATGGAAAGCACGCTGGTACATCTTTTGATCAACGAACGTAAAGTTAAGTACCTATTTGTGCCGCTCAATCCAGTCCCGACCGATCCGCACAGGTGACCACTGTCGTGGTGCAAAACCGCGGTGAATTGGGAAACCCACGCACTTCAAAATGTGGACATATCTTCGGTCATTTCTAATGGCGGAATTGTCCGCAATGCGGTCGTTGGACTATCAATTATTGACATTCGAATGACGGCTCTGAGAAACGGACTGCCGCTCGCTCAGGTTTCTGGAAGACAGGCATTCCACTCATACGCATGGCTCAAACATGCACCCCTTATCTGATTGTTAGGAATTGGAAAAGTTGGCATCTGACTTTGTTGAGCTTCACCATCCGCGACAGGCAGGGCAGCACAGTGGCTTGTTCCCGTTGCGCTATCCGTAGGGATCACGTGTGACGACGACGCGGCCTGAACATTGTGCGGTACGCTGAGTTTCGTGCGAACGGTCCTTCGATGATCACGGAACCTTCGTGTCCCACAAGCTCAAGGTAACGAGCTGTAACTAAGCCTAGTTAGAAGCTGACTGTCGCACTCCGTAGCCCAGACTCCTGTGGCCGCTCCTCCCCACGCCAATGGACTCGCATTCCGGAGAATCGACCGGTTTCGGATACCACTGCCGACAATATCATGCTCCATTGAGTCAAAACCGCCAGAGTGTCCGCATCGTCTTTTCGTGCGTTAGATCGGCGAACGGCGGCTTCAATTTGGTGTTCTTGTCATTGTTCTGGTTCAGGTGCCGGATCTCCGGCACGCCCATCCCAGCATAGTTCTTATTCCAGCGGTAGAACGTGACGTCGGTGATCCCCATCTTACGGCAGATTTCACCAATCGTTGATCCGGCTTCTGCCTGTTTCAACTCAAAGGCAATCTGCTCGTCGCTAAATTTCTTCTCCGGTATCGCTATACTCCTCCCGTGCCGGAAAATACCCAAAAATTTACTCTCCGTTCTGACCAGTTTCAGGGGTCAAGACCAACCTGATATCGCGCTTGAAGTCGGGTGTCAGGGTCGAGGCATTGGTGATCAAGCGACATACAGGCAAAATATACGCATATTTGACGCGCATACCTCGTGGCGGTATTCTTGCTGCAAATGGAGGCCAGCTAAATGAATGCCCAATCCCGAAAACCGACCAATTTGTCACTCGACAGCGCGTTGCTGTCCGAGGCTAAGGCATTAAAGGTGAATCTGTCCCGGGCGGCGGAAGAGGGAGTTCGTGCGGCGGTGACTGTGGCAAAGGTAAAAAAATGGAGGGCGGAAAACGCCGCTGCTCTCAAGAGTTCCAATGACTTTGTTGAAGAGCATGGGCTGCCACTGGACGGGTTTCGTCAGTTCTGATGCCAAAATACGATGTTTTTACGAATCCAGCCGGCGATGGTTTCCTTCTGGATATCCAGACTGATCTCCTCAGTGATCTGAACACCCGAGTTGTTGTGCCGCTCCTGCCAGTGTCGAAGGCGCCAAAGCCGGCAACGCGTCTCAATCCAATCTTTGAAGTTGACGGCGAACCGGTTGTGATGGTGACCCAGTTTCTTGCGGCGGTTCCATTTGGAATCCTAAAGTCACCAGTGGGTAACCTGGGAAACGAATTTGATCGGATCACAAATGCCACTGACATGCTCTTGCAGGGTTTTTGAAGGAACGAATTTCGCATCCAAAGAGCCCTGTTGACGGCTTACCAGTTAACTCGAGGTGAAACTGTAGAGTATCCTGTCTGACATAGGCGCCGATGGGACAGTTTAGGTCGATTTGACAATAGATGGTTTCTGGCACATCGTGACCGCCAAGGGATGGAGAAGGGAAGGAAACCCGGAACCAAGCAGAGCCACGCGGTCTTCAATTAGTATCCGACTGATCGTTGGAAAAGCTCTTTTCCGTAGTCAAACGTGAAATTGCCGGTACGCAATGTGGCTACATCCGCAAGTCCCAGGATACGACCCGATTTCATGATCGCCAGCCTGTCACACAAGAAACTGACAACCGGCAGATCATGTGTGACAAGAAGGAACGTCAGGTTTTTTTCTTCGTGCAGGGACTTCAGCAAGTTCAGAATCTCTGCCTGAACGCTGACATCCAGGGCGCTGGTGGGTTCGTCCAACAGCAATACCGGAGGATCAAGCATCAGCGCGCGGGCGATGGCAACCCGTTGACGTTGTCCACCGGACAGCTGATGTGGCAGGCGAAAGCGGAAGCGTCGGGGCAATCCCACGGCATCCAGCATGTTCAGCACTTTCTGGTCCCGATCTGGCATTCGGTGAATGGCAAGCGGCTCGCTGAGTGTGTCGTCGACCGTGCGACGCGGGTGCAGGCTGCCATATGGGTCCTGAAACACCATCTGAACCTGTCGCGCCAATGTCAGGCGATCTGCGCCCTTCTGAGGATTTGAACCAATCTGCACACTGCCGCTGGACGGTTTGACCTGCCCGGCAAGCGCTTTGAGGATGGTCGATTTGCCGGACCCGGATTCACCGACAAGCGCAAAGCTCTCACCTGCCGCAACACTGAACGAGACGTCATGCAGAATTGTGGTTTCATCATATTTTACTGCAAGGTTCTGAACCTGAATCATAGCGCGCCTCGGTCCAGAACCGGAAGGCGTGTGCGGTTTTCATCGATCTTGGGCAGGCTGGCCACCAATCCGCGGGTATAGGGGTGCCGGGCCTTGTAGAGTTCGCCGGAACCCAGTTCTTCGACAATTTTGCCTTGAAACATCACCAGTATCCGGTCGCACCAGTGCGCCACCATGTTCAGGTCGTGCGAGATCAGCATCAGGCCCATGCCCCGCCGTTGAACGAGGTCGTCGAGTATCTGCAGCACCTGTCCCCGCACCGAGACATCCAGCGCACTTGTGGGTTCATCCGCGATCATCAGTGCCGGTTCCATCACCACCATCATGGCAATCATTACCCGTTGTCCCATGCCACCGGACACTTCATGCGGATACAGCTTTGCGACGCGTTCGGGGTTTTCGATGCGCACATCTCGCAAGGCGTCCAACATGCGTTGGCGGCGTTCACCCGGGTGGTTGGTACCGTGTACGGCCATGGCCTCTTCGATTTGGTCGCCGATACGAATGACCGGATTCAGGCTGAATTTCGGGTCCTGCAGCACCATGGACATGCGCGCGCCGCGCATCCGGCGCATCTCAGCCTCGGGCAGATTGCGCAGATCAGTCCCATCGAATTCAAGTTGGTCCGCGGACACGCGTCCTGGGGGCGGGATCAGCCCCATGATGGCCCTTCCGGTCATGCTTTTGCCCGAACCGCTTTCTCCGACGATGCCCAGCCGTTCGCGGCCAAGATCAAATGACAGACCCCGCACAACCTCGACCGGGCCGTGGTCCGAGGGGAAGGTAACGCGCAGATTTGCAACCGAAAGCAGGCTCATCCGCGTGACCTTTGTTTTGGGTCCAGCACGTCACGCAGCCCGTCTCCGAACAGGCAAAAACCCAGCGAGACGATCACGATTGCAAAACCCGGCATGGTGGCCACCCACCATTGGTCAAGTATGAACGAGCGCCCGCGCGAAATCATCGCGCCCCATTCCGGCAAGGGAGGTTGCGCGCCCAGGCCAAGGAAGCCCAGTCCGGCGGCCGTCAGGATGATCCCCGCCATGTCGAGTGTGACACGAACGATGGTCGATGACAGGCACAAGGGAACGACGTGAAGCGCGATAACACGCAAAGAAGAGGCGCCTTGCATGCGTACGGCATCAAGGAACTCGGCGTTTCGGAATGTCAGCACCTCGGCACGCGCGATCCGTGCATAGACCGGCCAGGCGGTGATGGCGATGGCAATGACGGCGTTTTCGATCCCCGGACCCAGCGCCGCGACAAAAGCCAGGGCAAGGATCAACCGGGGCAAGGACAGAAAGATATCCGTCAGCCCCATCAGGATGCGATCGATCCAGCCGCCGAAATAGGCGGCGACCGTACCAATCAACAAGCCAAGCGGGGCGGAAATCACCGCCACCAGCAGAACGATCATCAGGGTAATGCGCGCACCGTAAATGACGCGGGACAGGATATCCCGGCCCAGCTCATCGGTGCCCATCCAATGGGTTGCGGATGGTGGTTGCAGGCGGTTCGCCAGATCGCCTTCGATGGGTGAAAAAGGGGCGAGCCACGGTGCCAGCGCCGCTACGATCAACAACATCAGAATGATGAAGAGCCCGACCATGGCCAGCGGGTTGCGGGCCAATGCGCGGGCCAGCCTGTAGGATTGACCCAACCGAGCTTGCATCCGTGTTTCGGGATCGTCGGAAAGCAGATAGTGACGGACGGTCATGACCGCGCCCTCGGGTCGAGCAGGCGATAAAGTGCATCAGATGTCTTGTTGATCCCGACAAAGACCGCACCGATCACCAATGTCGCGCCAAGTACGGCGTTCATGTCGGCATTCAGAAGGGCCGTCGTCAGATAGCTGCCAATGCCCGGCCAACTGAACACGGTTTCAATCATCACCGAGCCTTCCAACAATCCGGCATAGCTCAGCCCGATCACCGTAATCAGTTGAACGCGGATGGGACGGAACGCATGACGCCACAGGACCAGCCGTTCGGGGACGCCTTTGACACGGGCGGTGATGATGTATTCCTGACTCAGTTGTTCAAGCATGAAGCTGCGAGTCATTCGCGCGATATAGGCAAGGGCAAAGAAACCGAGGATTGTCGCTGGCAGGATGATATGATGGATGGCGCTTGCCAGTGCGTCCCAGTTTCCGTCGATGACGCTGTCGACCAGCAATAGCCCGGTGCGTGTCGGCACCGTACCGTCGAGGAAGAAGTCGATCCGGCCCGGGCCGCCAACCCAACGCAGGTTGGCGTAAAAGACCACCAAGCCAACAAGCCCCAGCCAGAATGCAGGGATGGCATAACCCGCCAGACCGATCACGCGGATGACCTGATCCGCCAGCTTTCCCTGCTGGGACGCCGCGAAAACACCCATTGGCACGCCAAGAAGCACGCCGATGATGATGCCGATCGTGGCCATTTCCAATGTTGCCGGGAACACGCGTGCCAGGTCTTCGGCCACCGGGCGGCCTGTGGAAACCGACATACCAAGCTCGCCACGAAGCACTTGAGTCACGTAGTGCATGAATTGCACGGCAAGGGGATCATCCAGACCCAAATCCAGTCGCGTCGCCTCGTATGTTTCTGCGCTGGCCCTGTCGCCGACAATAGCAACCACCGGATCAATCGGAACCACCCGCCCGATCACAAAGGTAATCGCGAGCAGGCCGAGAAAGGTCACGACCAGCGTCATAAGGAACTGGAAGACGGGGATTGATCGGGTCAAGTTCGGCTCCGTTTCACCCATAATATCAAGATTTTTTGACTGATCAAAATTTTTTTACTAATATCAAAAATTGTTGCAGGAGAGTTCATGTCCCAACCCATGCCCAAATTAGATTCTGCGCGCCCGCCTGCATTTGGTGGTCGCATCAGGGATTTGCGCCGCAAGGCTAACATGACGCTGCAGACACTTGCGGATCAGGCCGGCATCTCGGTGGGCTTTCTAAGTCAGGTTGAGCGGGACAAGGCGACACCGAGTCTTGGAACACTGGCCAATCTTGCGGCGACTTTAGGAGTGAATGTGGATACCTTCATCTCCACGCCTAAACCTGCCGACAGTGTAACCCGGCAAGGTGAACGCCCCCGGTTCGCGCTGGCGGATTCGTCGTTGTCTTACGAACATATTTCGACGGTTTTGCCCGGCGGAACCTTGTCATCGCTGATAATCCACATCCCTGCAGGATATGCGTCAGAGGTCACCGCTCATGTCGGCGAAGAGCTTATTATCGTGTTGGAAGGAACCGTGCGCCAGACGCTGGACGAAACGCATTTCGTTTTGCACCCGGGCGACAGTCTGCACTTTATGGGCGATACCCCGCATGCCTTTGAGAACGTAGGCGATGGGCCGGCCAAACTCTTGTGGACCGGCACCTCGCCCAGATTGCTTGGCCCCAAGCCGGGCGCACAAAACAATCACGACATCAACAGGAGAGACCAATGAAACACGTCCCTGACATTGCCAGATCGCTGGCGGTGAGCATTGTTGCCCTTTCGACCGCTCCGGTATTGGCGGAAACACCTGCCAATGCGCTGGTGATCGCGCAGAATATCGACGACATCGTGACCATTGATCCCGCGTCGGCTTATGAGTTTACCTCGGGCGAATACGTAACGAATACTTATGACCAGCTGGTCCAGTATGACGCCGAAGACACCACTGTTCTGGCACCGGGTTTGGCGGAAAGCTGGGAGATTGATGCGGATGCCAAGACCGTAACGTTCCAGCTGCGCGATGGCGTAGAATTCACATCGGGCAATCCTTTGCGTGGTGAAGACGTGGTCGGAAGCTGGAAGCGTGTTCTGGTTCTGCAAAAGGCGCCGGCCTTCATTCTGGAAAACCTGGGTTGGTCCGCTGAAAATCTCGAAGAGATGGTCACGGTGGACGGGAACACTGTCACGGTTCGTTGGGACGGTGATTTCGCGCCGTCTTTCGTGCTGAATGTTCTCGCCTCACGTCCGGCAGCTATCGTGGATTTTGAAACCGCGATGGCAAATGAGGTTGATGGCGATATGGGCCACGCCTGGATGAACCAGAACAGTGCCGGAACCGGAGCCTTTACGCTTGCCCGATACGCGCCGGGCGAAGTTCTGATGCTTGAGGCAAATCCGAATTACTGGAACGGCGCGCCCAAGACCGAGCGGGTGATGATCCGCCATGCGCCCGAAGCGGCAACCCAGCGGCTGTTGCTGGAATCCGGTGATGTGGATATGGCCAAGAACCTGACCCCCGATCAGGTGGCCGGTCTTGAAGGTAATGCCGATATCAAGGTTGAAACCTATCCGCAGACCGCGGTGCACTGGTTCAGCTTCAACCAGAAACACGAACCGCTGACCAACCCTGCGCTGTGGGAGGCCTCGCGCTATCTGGTGGATTACAATGGTATGGCCGACAGTTTCCTTAAAGGTCAGATGGAGGTGCATCAGGCGTTTTGGCCCGAAGGTTTCCCCGGCTCTCTGACCGACACTCCGTTCAGCTATGACCCGGACAAGGCCAAAGCGATCCTTGAGGAAGCGGGCGTCGAACTGCCCCTGACCATCGAGCTTGACGTGATCAACGCCGCGCCGTTTACCGATATGGCGGCCAGTTTGCAGCAGACTTTCGCGCCAGCCGGGATCAACTTTGAGATCCTGCCGGGTACAGGTGCGCAAGTGATCACAAAGTACCGCGCACGCACCCACGAAGGGATGCTGCTGTATTGGGGCCCGGATTTCATGGACCCCCATTCGAACGCCAAGGCCTTTGCCTATAACGCCGACAACTCGGACGACAAATACGCATCGACAACAACCTGGCGTAACGCATGGATGCCGCCTGCCGAGATCAACGACAAGACCAAGGCGGCCCTGGCAGAACAGGACGCGGACAAGCGCAACCAGATGTACATCGAACTGCAGAAATCAATGCAGGACGAAGCCCCATTCGTAATCATGTTCCAGGCGGTCAAGCAGGTTGCGATGGCGGACAATGTCGAGGGTTTCGTGAACGGTGCAAACGCGGATTACGTCTATTACCGCCTTGTCGAAAAAAACTGATGGACCAACCGGGAGCGGTTTTCGCTCCCGGCATTCTAATTGAAAGCGTTTCATGACACCCGATGAAGTATTTGCCGCGTTGCATCGTGCGGCTGACGCCGCATGCGGTGCGCGTCTGTTCACGGTCACCATTTTGGACAGAAAGGCTAAGCTTGCCCGTCGTGCCTATTCCTCGCACCCGTTGGACTATCCCGTCACGGGGACCAAGCCGATGGGCAGCAATGACTGGACCGAAATGGTACTTGAGCGCGGCGAAACGTTTGTCGCCAACAAAACCGCCGATTTCGCGCCCTATTTTTCGGACCACCAACTTATCAATGAGCTGGGGTGCGAAGCAGCTGTGAACATCCCGGTGCGCAAGGAGGGGTTGGTAGTTGGCACCGTAAATATCCTTGATAAAGCAGGGCATTTCACTCAGCAGCGCGTCGCTGTGCTGAAACAACTGGTCACGGGGGCGCAGGCAGATCTGCACGCAGCTTTCGGCGACGCGCGATTGGAGGAAGACCTATGACACGGCTTGAACGTTTGCGGGATCGTATGGTGGCGACCGGGGTTGACCTTGTTGCGCTGTCACCCGGCGCGCATATGCACTGGCTATTGGGCTTTTCACCGCACCCTGACGAGCGTCCGTGCCTCCTTTTGATTGGCCTCGACAAAGCAGGGTTTTTAATGCCTGCGCTGAATGCTCAGGATGCGAGACAACACACCGATTTGCCGTTCTGGGAATGGGGCGACGACGAAGGCCCGGATGCGGCGTTTTCGGATGCGTTACGCACCATAAACGCGCGACCCAAAAGCGTTTCAGTTGATGAGGCCATGCGCGCTGACCATGCGCTTTTGTTGCTGGATGCCATGCCTGACGCCAGGCGCGGCTTTGCCTCGGGCACGATCGGTGCCCTGCGGATGGTAAAAGACGCCGGCGAACTGGCTGCCCTGCAGGAAAACGCAGGCATTGCCGATGCCGCACATGCCGCCATTCGCGAAGCTCTGCGCGATGGCATAACCGAGCGCGAGTTGGTTCAGGTCGCGAAATCCCGGTTCGAAGTGGATGGTGCTCGATTTAATTTCGGGATCGTCGGGGCAGGTGTTCATTCCGCGTTTCCGCATCATCAATCCGGTGACACGCCGGTGCGATTGGGGGATGCTATCCTTGTCGATATCGGTGGTCAAAAGGACGGCTATTTCTCGGACATCACACGCATGGCCTGCATGGGTCACGCACCGGATGGGTATCAGGAAATTCACGACATTGTTGATGCTGCGGTCAAGGCAGCGCTGGCGTCCATCAGACCCGGTGTCGAAGCGGGGATGATAGATAAGGCCGCCCGCGATGTCATTGATGCGGAGGGATATGGCGAATTCTTTACCCACCGCACCGGGCATGGGCTTGGGACCGAAATACACGAACCCCCCTACCTGACCGGCAATAGCAACCTGGTTCTGGAGGAAGGCATGGTCTTTACGGTTGAGCCAAGCATCTACCTGCCGGGCCGGTTTGGCGTCCGGTTGGAGGAAGTCGCTGTCGTCACCGCCGATGGTTGCCGCATCCTGTCGAACCTGCCGCGCGACCTGTTCACGGCATAAGCCATTCTATTCTATGCTGTCGCTCTGCAATAGCTCTGGCTGCTTGCCAATCAATTACAAATAGATTTAGCAGGATCCTCGTTGCGCGAGAGGGTTGCTTTCCTGTGCCACCATCAACTCGTGTCCCAAGTCTGCGGTCGGCTCATTTTTAGCTCTTGCACTCCCTGTTCCGACCGGTTTGTTAATCCCGCGCCCTTTCAAATTCCTGCCGAACTTAATCCTGAACCTGTAGCGAAGATCCGGTACGGCGAGCCATACTGCATAGCCAAAACAGAGGCAAAGCTACTGCGAATAGATGTTGCATAAGCAACAGCCGCGGTTGCACAAGGCGTATTTGATGGACGCAGTGTGCGTTCGAGCCATGCCAGGCTTTGCCGTCGCGTCGAATGTCAGTAACGCAGGTTGTGTTTGCAACAGTTTGAAGGCAGGTCGAAAGTGCGGACTGCGGCGCTGTTCAGCAAAGAATGGTCACAGTTTCCAACTGCGGGCTTACCGAACATCAGGACACCTCGCTGATTGGCGCTGATGGGAAGTCAATTGCGCAAGGGGAGCGTTTGAACATATTCTCAAATGCCGGAAAGCATCAGGTCAACAGAGACGGCGGCCAACAGTATACCCAGAAAATTGGTGCCAATTTGAACCGTCGTTTCGTTTAAATACCGCGCAGCGGCGCCTGCGAAGACCATGGAGATCCAGAATTTCAAAGAGTTCACTACTGCGACGGCCAGTACTGTTAAAAAATGGTTGAGCGAATTTATGCGGATGCTGAAAATGATGTCTGTCGTAAACATTCCGGGGCCGGCAAGAAGCGGGATGGTCAAGGGATAAACACCAATGTTCCTGTTCCTTGAAGCGTTAGAAACCCCAACCGTTGAGACGCGTTTTTCAACTTTGTCTTTTGCAACAAACAGCATCTTAAATGCGAGGTCCAGAATGATCAGGCGCCCGCAATCTTGAATGACGGCACATTGATGCCCAGAAAGAGCAAGAGTTGATCTCCGACGATGACCGTAACGATTAGCGCGCAGAACATTGTTGCTGCGGCAGTAACGGATGTTCGTAGACGCTCCTCACTAGAGAAGTCCTGGGTCATACTGACAAAGACAGGCACTGTGAAGAGAGGATTGACGAACGCAAGAAGAAAATCAAAGAACAAATCTTGGTTGAACATGGAGGCTCAACGTTGCCTTGAGCGATCTCCCGCCTGTGCCTGAAAGTACTTTCTCCATGAATCGAGCGCCAAAAACGCGCTAACTATCAATTTGGTTCAGCCAGATGAGGCTGCTCAGAGCCACCGATGATTGTCGTTGCCGACGATGTGACACCAAAAGAGATTGTTGGCGACGCGCTGATTTCGCTGATCCGTTATTACTTTGGAATTCCGTAACCGGAAATCGCCTTTTCAGTATCGCCACGATCCGGACGCGCGCCTTTTGAGCAATGTGGTGCCGCGCGTATAGCGACAAATAAAGGTCGATGCACGGCATGGCGTGAACACTAAGCTGCCCGGCAATTTGATGCAAACTGTCAGCTTTTGGTATCCACGGACGCTCAGATCCGTGTCAGTTTTGTCCCGTTGCGCAGTTTTTCAGTCGCGGTTTTGTCACACAAACGGGTCGCCTCTGAGGTGACCGCCGCTGCCGCCGCTGCGACACCTGTGCACAGGCATTCCTGGACCGGCTCGCCTCGTGCCGCTGAAATCGTGAAACCGCCAACAAAGCTGTCGCCTGCGCCGACCGCGCTCACAACTTCGACTTCGGGAGGAACGGCGTGCCAAGCCGCATCCCCGGTCACAAGCACCGAACCGTCAGCGCCCCGTGCGACAACTACCTGTTGTGCGACACCACGGGTCACCAGTTCACGCGCAAAAGTGGCGGTGTCGGCAACGGCAGGCAATTCGCGGCATGCAAGCTCCTCGGCTTCCTCGACGTTCATACGAAGCAGATGTATGGCCTCATGCGATGTCCCGGCCAGATGTTTCAGGGCTGGTCCGGATGTGTCCACGATCAACCGCGCATTCCGGCCTTCGACATGGCGCGCCAATATCGACGGAAAGTCCTTTGCGACACCCGGCGGTTGGCTGCCCGACAGCACCACAAGCGACCCGGCACCGGCCGCCCTGTCGACAGCAGCCAGAGCCCGACCGACATCGCTTTCGCCCCAGACCGGACCGGGCATCACGAACCGGAACTGCTCTCCAGTGCTTTCGTCAATGACGGATACAGACCGCCGTGTTTCGCCGGGGCCCTGGATCGCAACGGTTGACCCGCCTTCAAAAGCAAGCAATTCCAGAAGCTGCGCACCCGTTGGGCCGCCGATAGCAATCAGTGCCGTTGCCTCACCGCCCAACATACGAACGGCTCTGGCCACGTTTATACCGCCACCGCCCGGATCAAATTCAGCTTCCGAGCAACGAAGTTTTGGACCTGGCAACACGTGCGGAGCGGTCGTTGCAAAATCGACGGTAGGATTGAGCGTGATCGTCAGAATGGTGGTCATTGCGAGCCTACGCAGGTTTGTTAGCGTTAACGTAACGGGATATTTCTACCGAACAGGCGCAGATGCTTCCACCCCCTTTTAGTTTTCGTGCACTTATAGAATTCCGAGAGTTTCCAATCGTGCCTGCTTTAGTGTGAGGAGATCCGCAATGTTCTGACCCTCGGGGCAGCGCGCCGAAGTGGAAAGGGAACCTTGTTTTCCCGGGCGTATCCTCACGCGGCACAACACTGGCGCACCGGGGATATATGTTAAGCGTTTCACTGTGATACATAGGTCATATGACGGATTTTGATGTCAAAGCGTTTGGTCTGTTTGATGCTGGTTGCCGAAGCGCTGACCTTAAGAAACGCCCTTCGGATACTATGGCCATCCACGCTCTGAGATTCGGAGCGTGCTTTCAGGGTCGTCTGGGCACAGGCTCACGGAGGTAGGAAATTGGAACGCCGTCTCGCCGCAATACTTGCCGCCGACGTAGTTGGCTTTAGCCGCCTCATTCAGAATGACGAAGCTGGCACTCTGGCAAAGGTAAAGGCACATCGGGAAGACTTGTTCGAACCGATCGTATCGGCGCGAAACGGGCGTATTGTGAAGCTGATGGGTGACGGTTTGCTGATTGAATTTGCCAGCGCCGTCGAAGCGGTTCGATGCGCCGTTGAAATGCAGCATTTCGTAGGGCGCGAGAACGAAACAGCTCCGGACGACGCCAGAGTTCGATACCGGATAGGGCTGAATCTGGGGGATATAGTCGTCGATGGCGACGACATACACGGCGACGGCGTCAACATTGCTGCGCGCCTTGAAACCCTGGCCAGGCCCGAGACGATCTGTTTGTCGGCGAGCGTGTTTGAGCAGGTGAAGGATAAACTTGAACTCAATTTCGATGATCTGGGGATGCATAAGGTCAAGAACATTGCTGACCCGATCCATGTGTACAGTTTGGTTCTGGATGAAGACGCGACCTCTATGGTGTCGCCAATTCCCCGAGTTGTAGCAAAACCGGCGCGGCGTTGGATAGCGCTGGCATCTGTTGTCCTGCTCGCGCTGATCCTAGGCGTCGCAGGTTGGTGGAAGACACAGACCTCTGTCACGGGTTCGTCCGAAGTTGGCGGCCAGACTCTGTCTGCGGCCGGTAAGCCAGCCATTGCGGTCATGGCTTTCGACAATTTGAACAATGACCCCAGCAAGGACTACCTCAGCGACGGGTTGAGCGAGAGTATCCTGACTGCCTTGTCCCGGTTCTCGGATTTCTTCGTGGTCGCCCGCAATTCAAGCTTTGCCTACAAGGGCAAGCCGATCGAGGTCGAACAGGTGGCCCGGGAACTGGGGGTTCGCTATCTGGTAGAAGGTGGTGTTCAGATTGCCGGTGACCAGTTGCGTGTAACCTCTCAGCTTATCGATGCGACGACCGGCCAAAACATCTGGGCCGACAGTTATGACCGGAACCTGCAGGACATCTTTTTGGTCCAGGATGAAATCACCAGAACCATCGCGTCGTTGCTTTCAGCGAACATTGACCTGGCCGAATATGACCGGCTAAAGCAGCAACCCACCGACAGCCTTGGGGCCTACGAGCTGCGCAAGAAGGCGCAGGAGGAATGGTTTACCTTCACCAAACAAGGCAACATCCGGGCCGAGGAACTGAGCGCGAAGGCCATTGAACTCGACCCGAATTATGCCGGGGCGTACATCGAAAACGCCTGGGCGCATATCAACGGCTACCGCTGGGGCTGGACCAGCACGTTGACGCGGGACGCGTCGCTGGACCGCGCCTTTCAGATGGCTCGGAAGGCGATTGAGTTGGAGCCCTTCAACTTTAAGGGCCATTGGGTTCTGGCCAATGCCACCACGCAGACGGGCAATCTGGACCGCGCGGCCGCGCTTTATGACAAGGCTATATCACTCAATCCGAACTCGGCGTCGGTTCTGGCGGATTCTATCGACCCGCTGGTGTATGGCGGCAACGCGCCTGGGGCCGTCGAGCGGATGAAACTTGCGATCCGGCTGAACCCCCATCATCAGGACTGGTATTTGTGGAATCTGGGGTGGGCCCAGTATTTCGCGGAAGATTACGCGGCTGCGGTGGCATCCTTTGAAAAAATGAACGAGATCCCGGACGGCGTGAAACGCACTCTTGCGCCCGCCTTGCTGCACGTCGGGCGCGAAGGAGATGCGCAAATCATTATTGGCGAGTTTCTCTCCGCCAACCCGGGGTATTCCATTGAAGAGGCACAGAAAGCGCCGTTTGCCAGCGATGATTATCGGGATCGATGGCTGGAAGATCTGCGTAAACTGGGGGTTCCGGAAACCGGTTGATTTTGCGTTTAGTCCATGCCGAAAGAGGGGAACATTGGTTTCCACAGAATGATGATGCCTCGGGTGCACACGGCCCAAAGCTGTGCGGGGCAACGGAAGACACATAGTTCAACACACGCAATAGCACGCAATCCTATTCCCAGTTCGAGTCGTGTTCGCGCTGAGCTGTCGTCAGCCCGTTCTGAAAGAAAGTGTCGTAGTATTCATTTTCCACACGATGGGTTTGCAGCCAGATGCCGGGGGCGTGGATTGCCTCGCAATGGGCCGGGAACCGGCCATGGGTGTCGTAGATATAGGTGCAGATGTCACGGGCGCATTCAATGATGTCTTGCTCGTATTCTCCGGCCTCCTCCAGATACTTGCTTCCGAAATCGCCTTTGTAGATACGCTCAAACAGCGCCTCGTTCTTATAGATGCCGTCAGGCCCGAACTTGCCGGACACCACCGCATCGACGGCGTCGGACATGGTGGCATAGTAGGGCGGGCATTTGCCCTTGATCAGATGCTCTCCGTGATGGCGCAGGCCGACCGCATGGGCGCGCACATGCTTCATCGCCGCGATCGGCAGAGTATGCCAGCGCAACAAATCCATCAGCCGCCATTTCGGAGTGACATAATCAAAGCTCAGCATGGTGCCGAACCGGTCACTGAACTTCGGATCACCCATCAGAACCGGCGGAGAAATCGCGGCATGAATCCAGCCGCCGAGACCCAACGCCTCGGTCACCAGAAACAGGTTCTGGATCAGCAGGTCGGCTTCGATCTGGGTCCGCATCTGTCCCAGCACGCCCAGCGGGATTTTGATGTCGGGATTCAGAAAACCCTTGTCGATCCACTTTTTCACCCCGGCAGGGCGATAGAAATTGCGGTCATCGACAATGACGGGCCGCGCCTTGTCGGGCTGTGTCAGGATATACATCAAGGCGTTGATGTATTGATAGGACAGGTCGACGACGGGAAAGAAAATCGTCGAACCGGGCGTGTTCGACAAGAACCGGTTCGAGTCCAGATAGGCCGGAAAATCGCGCATCCCTTCCGGCACATCAATGCGACGGTCGAGGATGCGGACCTTCGCCTGTTCGGCGCGGTCGATCAGCACTTCGGGCGTCCAGTTCGCGGTTCCGCCGTCCAGCGGGTCCAGGCGGCGCAGGAAATAGGTGCCGCTGTCGTTGATCATGAAGAAATGGGTGCCCTGTGCGTTGTCAGGGCTGCCCGCGGTCCGTCCCTCCATCACCAGATTTGGCTTGGACATGATCGGGTCGCCGCTTTCGTCATCGAAAAACGGACGGTCGGGCATGGTGATGCCACTGGCCCCGGTCGCGGCGATCAGGATCGCTTCCTGCAGGGGGGACAGCGGCGCGCGATCATTTTGGGAAGTCCAGCTTAACGAGCCGGCAACCACGTTCGACCCGCGGCTGACCCGCTTGGTGCGCCGGTTCCACAATGTCCGTGCAAGCGGTGCGTTCAGGAACGAATCCAACCCGCTTCGGGCCTTGTCATCCGGCATGCCTCAGCCCTCCTGCACCTTGTGCCAGGGCGCAAAGGCCGTGGCGGTTTTCGGCAGCACCGGTGCAAATTCCGGGAAGTGCCGCAACAGCAAGGATTTCATGCCGTTTTGCGCGACCCAGTCCATGCCGAGCTGCGTATAGATTTCAGGCCGGAAATCGGTGGTCAGGAACCGATCTGACTGCAACCGGCGCGATGCCATCAGGACAAAGACCCGGAACGCGGTATCCGAGAACCCGAACCCGTCTGGCGGGGTTTCCCCCAACAGGCCAATCACGGTATCGACTTTATCGATGTCTCCGTAGAGTTCCTTCAGTATCCGGTTTGTTTCGGGGCTTGCGGTCAGATCGTCCCACTCGGTCACCGGCGGCATATGCAGGCCCTTGCGGAATTCGTTATAGCGCGGAACGCGACGGGCGCGGGTGCGCACGATGTCCACCACCGAAAGGTCGATCAACTCGCCAAACCGTTCGAAATTCTGCAGGGATTTCGGAAAATTGTGCAACGTAATTGCGCCGGGATGCGCGATCCCTTGTGAATAGAGGCAGTCGCGCAGTCCCAGATTGCGCAACTGCTCATCCGTCTGTTCGCCCTGAATCTCAAGAAATCCGTGGCGTGCCTTTTCATGGCCCGTGGCGAAATCATAGAAGATATAGTCGTCCGGGATCAGAGGATGCATCCGGTAGACGGTCGCAAACTCTTCGGTCAGGGCATAGCGCGCGGTGTGGTGATCCGGTTCCGTTTCGGGAATGCCTTTAAGCGCGTGCACCTCCGTCAGCCAGATGCCCAGCCGTGTCAGCCAGGATTTCGGCGGACCGTACCAGTTGGTCTTCATGCCGATATCCAGCGCCTCGGTTCCCAATACGGCCGGGGTCCATTCGACGGTATGGATTTTGGCAATCAGGGCGGACACGATCAGGCGCGCGGTCTGGTACACCCGTTCCTCATCCATATTCGGATAGGCGTTTTGCAACGCGTCACACAACACATTGTGTTCGCGGGCGAACAAAGTGTGCAGCGTCGACAGGCCCAGCCACCAGCTTTCATTGAACCCGGTCAATTCGAACCCATTGGTGTTCAGCGGCAGGTAGCCTTCTTTCGTCAGCTTGAGTTTCGGCCCGTCGCGCAGTTTTCTGGCGGCTTCGGAATTGACACCGTAAACCTGCGAGCCGTCCCACCAGTGCGAATTCTCATTGGCAAACAGGAAAGGATCGTCCGCGCCCTGCTTGGGAATGTTGCCTGCAATCCGCATGTTGCGTTCGGGGTCGCCACCAGGCCGGTTCTTCCATTCAGGATAGCCGTCCGGGATCGGGACGACATCATCGTCTTCGTCCAGCTTGCGGCGTTCATGAGCGACCCAGTCGTGAACCTGAAACTGAATCCACGAAGCGGCCAGGATGTTTAGGATTTTGGCCGGGATGAAGGCCTGACGGTCCATCAGTTTGCGCGCAACCTCGATCGGGTTCGGACTATCTCCGGGCTGCACCTGCGGTGGCATATTGCGCCCGAACGTGGCGCCTGCAGCACCCATCTTGGGATCGGACAGGTCGTTATAGCTGCCGTCATGGGTGCGGAACACGCGATGTTCGGGCGAGGGTTCGGGTGGCACGGACCGGGCGCTGGGAACGGTTTCTTCGGGGTCCGTGTCGATCAGGTTCTTTTGCCGCAGATCGTACCGCAGCGCATCCAGATTGAGAAGCTGCACCAGCAGAAACGGAATCCGGTGCCATGGCACGCGTCGGTTCACTGCCCGCAGTATGGATCGGGCGGCCGTGCCGAATATCCGGTTCTGAAGGGGCGGTGGCGGTGCCTTGAACCGCTTGCCCTGTCGATGGGAGGCAGACGCGTCATAAGCGGCCTTGCGCGCCCGGTTCAGATTTCCCAGCGGGCGAAAATCCTCTGTCGTATTCCAGGGGTTGAACCCCATGGATTCGATGTCCAGCGCCTCAGACAATGCGTCGGGCGTGGATAGATCGCGTTGCGGCAGAACCAGTTCCGCAACCTTGATCGGCGGGCTGACCAGTTCGTCCCATTCATGGGCCGCATCCTCGATCGGGGTCTGGTCCTCGGACACAAACCGCTGCACGAAAAGGTCGAATACGACATCTCCGTTTGCCTGGCGTGCCGCGTATTCCGCCGACAGCCGGGCGGCACCAGCATAGGTCCCCGAAACGCCTGCTGCGTCTTTTGCCGGCTTGAAGGTATAGCGCACCGCTTCGTTGCCCCAGGCGATTGCGCCGCGGCTCCAGTAGCTTTCCAGCGCTACGCTGTCACAGACCCGCAGCGCCGTCTGCACATTGCCCAGCATGCGTCGGGTCTCGGCAAATCCCAGCACAAAACACAGGCGCACCAGCCCGATCAGTTTGGAAAGCCGCCCGCCTGATACGGCGTGGGCAAACACCACGAATTGCCGGGCGTTCCGGGCGTGCGGCACCGGGAAGTTTGTAGCCAGCAGGTCGTGATCGATACCGTCGGCTTCCGTTACGCGCACGGCCAGCCCGCGCAGATCCTTGTCCTCATCGGATTGGGTTTGCGAGGATGCGTTCGAAAACCGTACGATTGCCGGGTACGTGCTGCCGGGCCGGGCAAATCCAACCTGCAGATCATCCGGCAGGTCATCAGCGAACCGCAATTTTGCGCCCTTGAAGGCCGCGATGGGCTTTTTGTGAAACGCCCGGTCAACCTGGCGCGCGCCGCCTGCTGCCATGGACTTCAGCTGCGCGGCCATCATCATTTCGGCAAGTGCCTTGGTTTCCTTCAGTTCAGCCTCGGGCGACCCGCCCACGTATTCCTCTCGCCACTTGCGCAGGGGTTCCGAGCTGCCGTCCATGGGGGCCTCCTCTTCGCTACAATCCAAACCGCGTGCGTATGCCATTCCAGATCGCGGCCAGAACGCCTTCGGGATGAGGCGAGTAGTTGGGCAAAGCCAATCGTGTGATCCTCGCATCGATGAGGGATGGCCGACCACTTGCCAGGGCCGCGGCAAACGCCTGCTCAAACTCGTCCAGCTGGTTGGCGACATAGCCGTCGGCGCCACAGGCGCGGGCATAGGCGGCATAGTCGGGGTTGTCGAATTCGACCAGTCCGGTCTTGAAGAAGGCAGATAGCTGGTAAAGCTTGATCAGCTTGAACTCGCGGTCGTTGAAAATGACCCAGACCACGGGAATGTTGTATTGCACCGCAGTCATCAGTTCGAAACCGCTCATCAGATACGAGCCATCGCCAACCGCGGCGACAACGGGACGGTGCATTTCCGCATATTTCGCGCCGATCGCTCCGCAAACACCGATGCCCATCGGCCCGTACGTCCCCGGCTTGCGGAAGTTCTGACCCTCTTTGAGTTCCAGGTAATACCCGGCCCAAGCGGCATGAGCACCGGCATCCGCCAGCACGACCCCGCCTGGCGGCAGCAACTGCGAAATCTTTTGTACCATTTCGCCCGGATGCAGCTGTTTCTGCGGCGAAATGATAAAACGTTCGTCGTAGTCCTTTGGCCGGTAATCGCGCTGGGGCACCGGTCCGATCACCGCGTCGAGGCGTTCATACAGGCCCTGCAAGGCTTGCCGCGCGTCCCCGAGGATCACGTGATCCGCCTTGTAAAACTTGTCGAACTCACCCGCATCCACGTTGATATGGATCAGCGTCTTGTCGTCAAACAGCCCGTCGAAAAAGTCGAAAGTCGCGTGCTGCGCGAAAGAGTTGCCAACCGCCAGCACCACATCCGCGTCCGAGAACAATTCCCACGCCGCCTTGTGCCCTGAATCGCAATAGAGCCCGATCGCAAGCGGGTTTTCCTCGGCGACGATACCCTTGCCGTCCATCGTCGTAAGCAAAGGAATCTGGAACCGTTCGACGAACGACTTGGTGATGTCGTTGGCCCCGGAAAGGATCGCGCCGAAACCGGCCAGCATAACCACGGTCTTGTCTGCCTTGATCGCCTGTTCAAGCACGCCCGACACCCTGTCCAGGGCATCAGGTTCGGGCGTTACACCGGTTTGGGGTTGGCTCAGCGGCCGGAAATTTGTCACTTCGACCTTCGGATCGGTGATGTCCTCGGCGATCGCAACATGCACCGGGCCGGGCCGTCCCTCAAAAGCGATGTCGATCGCCTTTTGCAGCGTGTCGATCAGGTCATCCGGGTCGGTGACCAGAAAATCCGCAGGCTCGCCGGTTTCCGGGTCTTTCTTGGTGGCGGCGCGGAACATCATCCGCGAATCCGGCGTACGCGCCAGCCCGGATGTTTCGTTCAACCCGCCACGCCCCTGCCACGCAACCGTCGAATAGCCGCTGATCGCCAGTAACGGATAGCTGTCGGTCAAAGCCACACACATGCCCGAAATCAGGTTGAACGCGCCCGGTCCGGCCGTGGCGAAACACACACCCAGCTTGCCGGTGAACATTGCGTGCCCACAGGCCATAAAGGATGCACCCTGTTCATTCTTTGCGATTATGGGTCGGATTTTTTCCGATGCGTCCAGGGCAAGCATCATCCCCGCGGCGTTTTCGCCGGCCCCGCCATATGCAGCATCAACCCCAATAGTTTCGAGAGCGGCAACAACCGCGTCGTAAACCCGCATCTAATGCCATCCAATAAAAGGTCTCAACAATAACCGCCGATGATAACAGAAATTGCCGATTTTAGAAACAGTCTGGGAGTCAACTCGCGCCTAAGTAGTGCAGTGGCCGAAAAAATCGGTCTACTAAACCGCCTTCGCGCGCCTGACACCGGCGGCTCTGGCAAGAACAGGACTGTCGTACATCTGTCGCTGATTGGCTATCTGGGCTGTGTCGCAAAATTTGGAGTTAAAGTCGATGCGAATGCGGATTCCGGAGTTTTTCGCGGGATGACCGCACAACTCTCAACAGGTGGATTATGAAACTCTCGCCGCGAATTGCGTGTCTGCGGCATCAGGATACATTATTGCGGTTTCGCCATCAGCGACAGGTTCTTGCAGGTATTTAATTTTGAACCCGGCTTCTCGGATCATGCAAACCCAGTCGCTAAGTGGTCGGTGAAATCTTGGGACTTCGAAGGGCGCATGGAGTTCCTTCTCCGCGGCCGGCACCGCTCCAAAACTCCAAGTTTCGATGTCACCGTTTGTTCACTTGAAATGGTCAGCTACTTCGATCGCATACACCTCGCCATTGGCATGCCTCAGAGTTTTCCGGGTTGGCGCCGAACGGATATCCATTCTCAAGTCCTGCGGTCTGATCACCAGCCCGGCTTGTGTGGTCTTATCCGCTGCGGATGAGTTCCGGGAAAAGACAACACGGCCGAACCAGCTCTGGCAGACCGACTTCACTTATCTCAAGATCATCGGTTGGGGCTGGTTGTACCTCAGCACGATCCTGGGGGATTACAGCCGATACATCATCGACTGGAGGCTTTGAGTGACGATGAAGACCGAGGATGTGACCGATATACATTGGTCCTCGCATTGCGGGCCTCAGGCTGTGGTCAGGTAACGGTCCTGCACAAACCACGCCTGCCCAGCGACATCAGGCAGAAGATCGATGCCATTGTCGATCATTACAATCACCGATGCTATCACGAGAGCCTGCAAAACCTCACGCCCGCTGACGTCTACTTCGGTCGGGGTCAGACTATTTTGGAACAACGAGAAAGGATCACACGAAAAACTATCGAAACCCGGCGCTTGCTTCAACGCAAATCCGCCGCATATTCACGCGTACCAGACGAACCACACACTCTCTTAGTACAGGCAGTCATCTGTTCCAAAACCCCTAAAGACGGACAGTTTCCCGCCAAACGTACAATGCGATTACGGTCCGCGGGGAAGTTGGGTTGCCTCGGATGGGTGGCATACCGCCACCGGACCAGTTGTTCCTCTGACGATGCGCTCCAATTCGCAGCAGATTCTAAAAGGCTCCGGATCGTCCGAGGTAATGTAGTCGGTGAACCTTTCGCCGGCGAGTTTTCCTATGGTTTCTGCCGGGATGCGAATAGTGGTGAGCCCTGGCTCAACATCCGCTGATCCTTTGAAATCTCCTATGCCGATGATGGACAGATCATCGGGAACCTTCAGTCCAAGACACTGGGCAGCATACAAAGCGCCCTGCGCAATGACGTCATTTCCGCACAGCAGAGCCGTAGGACGAGAGCCTTCAGTCAAAAGGGACATGGCTGCCTGCTTGGCCTGAGATACACTGTATGGGGCCTCGTACTCATGCTCACTCGGAACGGATATACCCCATTCGTCAAGCACGTCATGCACGGCGGAAAGCCGGTTTTGGGCCCTGTCATTGCCGGTGGTTTTGGGAAAGATCAGTCCAATGTCACGGTGTTCCAGGGCCAGCAGGTGCTCTGCCGCAAGGCGCCCTGCCAAGCGATTGTCAGCCCCGACACACGGTAGGAGTGAATCTTCCGAGTAGTTCCATATGGCAAGCGCAGGTGTTCTCTGCTGCTCGATCAGCCGGGCGGTGGCCTCGGAATGTTCCAATCCCACCAGCGCTACTCCATCCACGCGATGCTCTAACAGCTTGCGGACCATCGCGTATTCACGATCGAGATCATAGCTATGCGACGCAAGTAACAGACTGAATCCGGCTGTGTCGATGGAATCCGAAAAGGCCTGAATGACTTCGGCAAAAATGGCGTGGTTGATCGTAGGGACAACAAGGCCAATTGTACCAGAGCGTTTGCCATGCATCGTCTGCGCCGCCCGGTTTCGGATATACCCCAACCTTTGCACTGCCCGATTGATCTTTTTCCGAGTCGCGGGGCTGACCAAATTCGGGTGATTGAAGGTGCGTGATACTGTGGACGGTGACACTTTGGCGGCCTTTGCAACTGCTACAATATCCACCTTATCCTTTTGATAATCAGCCATAATATTCTTCCATTTGGTCGAACTTATGAAAACATTTGCAATACTATTTTCATCGCCTAACCTGATTTGTCAACAAAAGTAAAAGTGTGACCCGACGGGTTGGGAGGCCCTGAATGGAATTCATTTATTACTTCGGAGATGTGTTCACGCCGCTGTCGTTTTTGCTGCTGTTGGGCGGCACGATCGGAGGGTTGATCCTGGGCGCGACGCCCGGTCTGTCACCCACGATGGCGGTTGCTCTGCTGATCCCGTTCACCTTCCAACTTGAAGCGGCGCAGGGGCTGATCCTGCTGGGCGCCGCCTATACCTCAACCGTGGCGGGCGGTGCAGTCAGTGCCATTTTGCTCAAGATTCCCGGCGCGCCGGCCAACATTGCGACGACGTTGGACGGGCACACCATGGCCAAGCAGGGTCAGGGTGCGCGGGCGCTGCAACTGTCGTTTCTGGCCTCGGCTGTGGGTGGCATCTTTGGCGTGCTGTTGTTGATCTTTCTGACCCCGGTTCTGGCCAAATGGGCGTTGGCGTTCGGTCCCTCGCACCTGTTCTGGCTGGCCATTCTGGGCGTGACGGTGATCGGGACGCTGGACTCCGCTTCGGTGGTCAAAGGTTTGCTGTCGGGCTGTATCGGGTTGTGGCTGGCGACCATCGGGTTTGACGACATTATGGGGGCGCAGCGCTTTATCTTTCACCCGGCCTTGGGCGGGGGCATCAACATCATTGCCGCGCTGATTGGTTTGTTTGCGATCCCTCAGGTGCTGACGATGTTTGCAAAGGGTCGCCACAACACGGGTGCCGAGGTCATCGAAGTTCAGCGCCATTCGATCCTGGCGGCGTTTCGAGAGCTGTTCCGCCGTACCCGCGCGCTCAGCATCGGAACACTGACTGGTTCGATCATCGGACTGATCCCGGGTGTTGGTGGGCAGATTGCCGGGCTGGTTGCCTATGATCAGACCAAGAAGCTTTCGGCAGAGAAGGACAAGTTCGGCACAGGGCATTCCGAAGGCGTGATTGCCGCGGAATCCGCCAATAACGCGATGGTCGGCCCGTCGCTGGTACCGTTGCTGACACTGTCGATCCCGGGCAGCCCAACTGCTGCCGTTCTGCTTGGCGGGTTGCTGATCCACGGGATTTTTCCGGGCTCGGATCTGTTCGACAATCACCCGGACGTGGCGTGGACCTTCATCAACTCCATGCTGATCGGGCAGGTCTTGATGTGCATTTTCGGGCTCTATGTGGCCGGTCTGGCCGCGCGCGTCGCGCAGGTGCCGCAATCGGTCATGGCGGCCATCGTTCTGGCCCTGTCGGTCTTTGGAGCCTATTCGGTTCAGGGCTCGATGGGTGATGTCTATGTCATGGCGTGCCTGGGCATTGGCATGTTCTTTCTGGAACGTTTCGGCTTTTCTGCCGCGCCGCTTGTTCTGGGTCTGATCCTTGGACCCATCGCCGAGGCCAACTTCATTCAAGGCGGGATGATCGCTGACGCGACCGTGGGCAAGGCGTCGTATTTTCTGACCGGCGGACTGAACCTGCTGCTGATCGCGGTGGTGCTGGCCTCTGTTGCCTACTCGGTCTGGATGGAACTGCGCCACCGTCGCTACACCACCAAAGAGGAGGCACAGGCATGAACCGCTCACAGCATGTTTTCGGGTCCGGTCTGGTTTTTGCAGTGGGCCTTTGGGTGACCTGGGTCAGCTATACACAGCAACCTGCCGAGGCGTTCCTGTTCCCGCGCCTTATCGCATCGGTCTTCGTGGTTTTGGCCGGGTGGACCTTCGGCAAAGCGATCATGGGATTGTCCAAAGTCGGGAACGGTGTGACACGCACGATGTTTGTAAACATGCTGCCGGGGCTGATCATTACGCTGATCTACGTCTTCTGGGCGGCAAAGTCGCTGGGCTTTTACACGGCGACGGCAATCGCGTTTTTCATTCTGCTGTCGACTTACGATCCGGCCCCGCATTCCGAAACAAAAACCTGGGTCAAGCGCGGCGTCATCACGGCGATCTTTGTGGCGGTGATGTACGGCCTCTTTGCCAAGCTTCTGAACGTCTACACACCAAGGGAAATTCTGTTCTGACCGCACAGAGGATGCGGGTGAACCAAAATAGGGAGGAAACGCAAATGAAACGAATTATTGCTGGCGCGGCATTAGTCCTTATGAGCCTGACAAACGCGGCTCTGGCCGAGGAATACCCCGAGCGACCGATCATGATGATGGTCAGCTATGGCGCGGGTGGTGCGACCGACTTTCAGGCGCGGATTGTCACCATGACGTCTGGAAACGAGGATGCGCTGGGGATGCCCATTGCCATCATCAACAAACCCGGCGCCGGCGGGCGCGTAGGCTGGAACTGGTTCGCAACCCAGGCTGACGCAGATGGCTACACACTGGCTGCTTACAACGTGCCGCACTTCATTGCCCAGTCGATCAAGGGTGGGGTCGAGTATTCGGCTGACAGCTTTGAACCCATTGCCAACTGGGGTGCGGACCCCGCGGTATTTGTTGTTGGTGCGGATAGCCCGTTCAATTCGATGGAAGATGTCGTTGCGTATGCCAAGGAAAACCCCGGCAAGCTTACGGTGTCCGGCGCTGGCCTTTTTGTGGGTCACCACATCGCGGCGCTGCAGATCGACAAGGCTGCGGGCACCAAGATGGCCTATATCCCGACCAAAGGTGGCGGGGCCGCGGCCATGAAGGCGGTAATTGCCGGTGAAGTTTTGGGCGGTATCAACAATCTGTCGGATGCATTCCGCGCTCAAGAGGCGGGCAACGTCAAAATCCTTGGTGTCGCAGATCTTGAGCGTAACGCGTTCCTGCCGGATGTTCCGACGATGATGGAACAGGGACTGGACGTCGACAATTCGTCGGTCAACTTCCGGGGTGTGATGGTGCCCAAGGGGACTCCGACCGAGGTGATTGAGAAATTGGCGGCAACGGTACCTGCGATGTTCGGCAACGACCGTGTGGCCAAAAAGATGGAGGCTGGCGGATCACCCATGCACATCATGACGCGCGATGAGGTGATCGAGATGTGGGCGCAACGCCAGCAAACACTGAACGAACTGCTGGCAGGGCTCTGATCTGACCAACCTTTCCGGGGCGGAGCCGGTCCGCCCCGAATTAACAATCGAGGACCAAGATGAACGCTCAGGACGGGATTTCCCCAGAAATCGCTGAAGTAGATCGTATCGTTGCACGCGCGCGGACCGCTCAAAGAGCCTATGAGAATTGCGGCAGCCAGGCACTGTATGACAAAGCGGCGCTGGCGGCGGGCTGGGCCATCATGGAACCTGCCCGCAATCGGACCCTGGCCGAGATTGCGGTGGAAACGACCGGTCTGGGCAATGTGCCCGACAAGATCACAAAGAACCACCGCAAGACACTCGGCCTGCTGCGTGACATAGCCGGCGCGAAAACCTACGGCATCATCAGTGACGACCCGACAACCGGTATCACCGAGATTGCCCGTCCTATCGGCGTGATTGGCGCGGTTGTGCCGTCGACCAACCCTGCCGCAACGCCCGCAAACAACATCATCAATGCGCTCAAAGGCGGCAACTCCATCGTTGTGGCACCGTCGCCCAAAGGCGTGGCGTCTTGCGAGTTGCTAGTCAGCTATATCCACTCTGAATTCGACAAGCTGGGGCTGGATCGTGATCTGGTTCAAATGATCCCCGCGCCGGGCTCAAAAGCCAGGACACAACGGCTGATGGAAACTGTTGACCGGGTGATCTGCACCGGCAGTCAAAACAACGTCCATCGTGCGCAATCCTGCGGTACGCCGGCCGTGGCGGTTGGTGCCGGCAATGTCACTGTGATTGTAGATGAGACCGCCGACTTGCAGGCAGCGGCGGCCAAGATCACCGCCTCGAAGTGTTTTGACAACGCAACATCCTGCTCATCGGAAAATGCTCTGGTCGTGGTGGACGCCGTCTATGACGCCTTTGCCGCCGCGATGACCACTGAAGGCGGCGCCCTGGTGCCGTCTTACGAAGCAAGTGCCATCATCACCAGGCTTTGGCCCGATGGTCATCTCAACCGTTCAGCCATAGCGCAGGATGCCGACAAAATGCTCGAAGCCCTGGGGATGGCAGGCAAGGTACCTGAAGGGACCAGGTTTCTGGCGGTCGAAACCGAGGGCATAGGCCCGGATCACCCGTTATCCGGTGAAAAACTCAGCCGGGTATTGGCGCTCTACCGTGCAGCGGATTTTGAAGAGGCCAAGGCCATCGCCACGCGCATCCTGAAGCATCAGGGAGCCGGGCATTCGGTCGGCATTCATACGGATGACGACACTCGTGCGATTGGGTTGGGATGCGACCTGCCCACCTGTCGGGTCATCGTAAACCAGGCACATACCTTTGCCACTGGCGGCAGTTTTACAAATGGCATGCCCTTTTCACTCTCGATGGGCTGCGGCAGCTGGGGCGGGAATTCCATCGACACCAACCTGCATTGGCGGCATTTCGTCCAGACCACCAAGATCGTGCGTGAAATACCTCTGCGAGAACCCGCGCTGGAAGAGATTTTCGGCGACTACTGGTCGGAGGCCGGCCAATGATGGATCCGCCCACAGGAACCGTCCGCGACTGGCTGGATCACCGAGCAAGTCAGGGGGGAACCGGGTTCGTTTTCCCGGACGGGGCGCCGGATCTGAGCTGGCGAGAACTGCGCGAGACGGCCCGCCGTGTTGCGGTCATGTTAACCGGAAAGGGTGTGGCAAAAGGCGAAAGCGTTGCGATCCTCTACCCCAATTGCCGTGAGGCGCTTGAGGTTTTGTTCGGCGTTCTCTACGGCGGATTTCGCGCAACGATGATTAACCTTGTCGCGGGCGACAGCGCCGTCGCCTATGCGTTGGAACACAGTGGTGCTCGCTACGGTTTTGTGCATTCCGGACAAACGGAATTGTTCGAACGCACAGCCGATCCCAACAACATCACCCGGTTGCAAGTTACTGATGCGGCTGATGCCGAAGGTGAACTGCATAACATCTCGTCCAATAGCCATGCGCTGTTGATGTACACGTCGGGAACGACCGGTCGCCCCAAGGGTGTGGTCCACACGCATTCCAGCCTGCTGGCAGGTGGCTGGACGACAACAGTAGCGCACGAGTTGACCGAGGTTGATCGCGGGTTTTGCGTATTGCCGATTTATCACATCAACGGGCTGTGCGTGACAGTTATGGGCACGCTTGTGTCCGGGGGATCGTTGGCCATGTGCGAACGATTTTCTGCCAGCCGGTTCTGGGACAATCTGGGTAAGGTTCAGGCGACCTGGTTTTCGGTTGTACCAACCATCATTTCTCACTTGCTGCACTCGGATGCCACGCCGGATGCCCATGTCTGCCAGCGCGTGCGTTTTGGTCGCTCCGCATCTTCGGCATTGGCACCGGACGTGCAGCGGGCCTTCGAAGACCGTTTCGAAATTGCCATCGTGGAAACGATGGGATTGACCGAAACCGCAGCACAAATCCTGTCCAATCCCCTGCCTCCGGGCGTTCGCAAGATTGGGTCCCCTGGCATCCCTTACGGAAACGAGGCAGCCATTTTCGACGCGAACCTGCGCCCTGTTCCGCACGGAACGGAAGGCGAACTGGTCATTCGCGGACCGAATGTGATGCTGGAATACCTCAATAACCCCGACGCCACCGCAGGCACGTTTAGCTCCGACGGATGGTTGCGAACAGGCGATCTGGCACGGATGGATGAGGACGGATACGTGTTCGTCACCGGGCGGCTGAAAGAGCTAATCATCAAGGGTGGTGAAAATATTGCGCCGCGCGAAATTGACGAGGCGCTTTATTCTCATCCCGACGTTGTCGAAGCCGCAGCTTTCGCACGTCCCTGCGACAGCTACGGTGAAACTGTTGAAGCCGCTGTCAAAATTCGAGAAGGTTCCGAGTTGACTTCTCAGGACTTGTCGGAGATTTGCCAGACCCACTTGGGCCATTTCAAGTCGCCCGACAAAGTTCATATCTTGCTGGATCTTCCGAAGGGACCGTCGGGGAAAATTCAAAGAAACAGAATACTTGAGATCGTCAGTGAGAAGGCTGAAGCCCGAAAGATTTAAAATCAACGACTATTCAGTTAACCTCCGTCCGCTTTCTGTGCGATGAAAGGGGAAGAACAGCCCCGTTTCAACAGGTGCTGCATTTTGCAAGACTGACTGTTGTTTGAAACGCTCCACCGGGCAAGTTTCACGGCATCATCCTTTCCGGCACAACTGAAAGAACGTGTCAAAAAATGGCGGCACGAGGCCGCCATAAGTTCCAACAGGGAGGGTGGTATCATTACTTGCTGTTGGGCACGACCAGCGTTGGGATCGTTGATCGCCTGAGAACCCGTTTTACAACAGTCCCGATAAACGTGTGGCCGGTGCCTTGTTCGTGGGTACCCATCACAATCAGCTGACATTGCAGTTCCATTGCGCGCTGCAAGATCATTTCAGCGGAATGGCCGTCAACCAGCTCGACTGATCCAACGGCTTGATAGGCATCCTTGTCGTCGTCAGACAGTGAGCTTAAAAAGTCCTTCTGATTTTTCTTAAGCAACTGCTTCACTGAATTATGCCTTTCGCCGATTGCCTTCGCGCGGGATTCATCATCCTGCAAGAACATCTGCAGCGTGACGATGGCGTCCTGTGACAGAGGTTCGGTCACGTGCAAGACGTGAACTTTTGCTCCATGGGCGCGCGCAATCGACAGGGCGTAGCGCAGCGCGTTGTCAGAGTTCCGGGACAAGTCAGTTGCGAACAGAATATCTTTGATTTCAGGTAGCATTAGGAAATCCTTTCCGTTCCAACGATCAGTAGCCCATCACGCGTGGCAACCACAGCGCGATCTCCGGGAAGAACGCAATGATGAAAATCGCGACTGTGTTGATGGCGGCAAAAGGCAGGGCCGCCACCGATATCCGTTCTATTGAGATGTTGGATATACCCGATGCGATAAACAGGTTCTCACCAAGCGGCGGCGTTTGAAAGCCGATACCCAGGGTACAGACCATAACGACACCAAAGTGAATCGGATCGATCCCCATGCTGTAAGCCACCGGCAGCATCACCGGCACCAGGATCAGGATGGTGGCCAGTGTCTCCATGAACATGCCAACGAAGAGCAGGAAGAAAATGACCAATGTCCAAATCACATAAATGTTGTCAGTGATCGACAGCATGCCATCCGCGATCACCGCCGGGATCTGGTTTTCAACCAAAAGGCGGCCAAACACGGTGGCAGTGAACATGATCAGCAGAACACGCCCGGTCAGCCAGGTGGTGGTTTCCAACGAGGTGAACAGCTTCTCCCATGTCAGTTCGCGGTAGATGAACGCGCCGACAACCAAAGTATAGAAAATCGCAACGATCGCGGCTTCGGTTGGCGTGAAGAACCCGGAATAGATACCGCCGAGGATCACGACCGGAGCCATGAGGGCCCAGAAACCTCTGTACATTTCGCACCAAATCTCACGCACAGACCATCCTTCGGCTGAACCTCTGTAGCCGCGTTTCCTGGCTAGAAAATAGTTCATAGTCAGCAGGCTGCCTGCGATCAGGAAGGCGGGCATGAACCCGGCGATAAACAGTTTCGGGATCGAAACGGTCTGGAACTGACCATGTTCGGCTACCGCTTCGGGTGGTGCAGGCATACCCAAAGCCGCAATTCCGAAGATGATCAACGGGATTGAAGGCGGGATCACGATACCCAGTCCACCCGACGATGCGGTGATTGCAGATGAAAAGCTGCGGCTATAACCGCGTTCGATCATCGCCGGTATCATGAGCATGCCTACGGCGGCCGTTGTCGCCGGGCCCGAACCCGAGATCGCGCCAAAGAACAGGCAGGCGAAGACGGTTGCGGCTGACATGCCGCCAGTGAAAGGGCCGGCAAAGCTCTCCGCGACATTTATCAGCCTTCGGGAAAGACCTGAGGCTTCCATTAACGCCCCAGCCAGAATGAAGGCCGGCAAGGCCATCAACGGGAACGATCCCACGGAAGTGAAGGCGATCTGGACGAATTTGATCGGGTTTTCGCCCAGGTAAAGGAATGTGAGCAGGGTTGAGACACCCAGAGCAACTGTGATCGGTGCGCCGATAAACAGCAGCAGCAAAAATGCTCCAAACAGGAGGAGTACGATTTCGGATCCCACTATTTCTTCTCCTGATCTTGAGTAATTGAGTCGAGATCGATTTCGGTGGCGCCGGTTTCGGCGCGCACTTCATCAAGGTCGATAGCATCGGGATCGGCCAGATCCTCATCAAGGATGATCTTTTTGTAGTTCACCTGAAGGATGCGGATCGTCATCAGCGTGAAGGCGATGGGCAGAACGATATAGACCCAGCTGAGATGGAACCCCAATGTCTGAGAAGACTGGAAACGGTTCATTCTGTTGAAGATGAAATCAATCGCCAGGTAGATGAAGTAGACGTTGAAAAACAGCCAGAAAAGATCCGCGAATGCTTCGATGAACTTGATCGCACGCGGTGGCAGGAATTTGAACTGGAATGTTACCCGGTTATGGGCATTCATTTTGGCCGCGTAGCTGGCCCCGAAGAAGACGAACCAGACAAACATATAGACCGAAAGCTCTTCGACCCAGGAAAAGGAAAAATTGAAGAGAGTTCGGACGACGACCTGCAAGAACAGAAGGCAGACAAACAGCGCAAGGAGAGTGCGGCAAATGTAGCTTTCTATATTATTGAGTATACCCCAGAATTTTGTCATTGGCCCCTCGCTGTTTTGAGGAAAGCGCCCAAAGGCGCTTTCCATTTGTTGCTACCGGAAGATTATTCCGAGACAGGGTCGCGACCAATAGCGGCCAACACTTCGTTCAGCTTTTCGACGCCGCCGATGCTATCGTAAAACTTCGGCCATACGGCTGCGGTTGCCAGGTCGATGAACTCTTGTTCGTTATTCTCCGGATCATCGATCTGCATCCCCTTGTCGAGCAGGATTTGCTTGATCTCAGCTTCCTTGTCGCGCAGGAACTGGGCCGACGCTGCGGTGGCTGCCTTACCGGCTTCCAGTACGATGGCCTGATCCTCGGGTGACAGGTCTTGGAACACCTGCTCGGAAATGATCAGCGGTTCGATCGAGAAGATGTAACGAATATTCGTGACGTACTTCTGTACTTCGTAGAACTTCATCGCGTTGATGGTGGTGTAGGGGTTGTCCTGACCATCCACAACTTTAGTTTGCAGACCGGCAAAGGTTTCCGACCATGCCATCGGCGTCGGGCTGATGCCCCAGGCCTTGTATGTGTCGATCATGATCTCGTTCTTGGGAACGCGTATGACCAGACCTTCAAGATCCGCAACCGATTTGACCGGCTTCTTTGAGTTCGTGAGGCGGCGGAACCCAGTATAGGTCCAGGCGATGATACGAACACCCGCGTCATTGATGGTGTTCTCGGTCAGTTCCTGGCCAATAGGACCCTGGGTCAGCGTTTCTGCATCTTCCAGGCTAAGAATAACGTAAGGCAGGGTGAAAACGCCGACGGTGGGCGAGAACGGTGTCACATTGTTGATTGCCAGCAGCGACATATCCAGCGTACCGATGGCCGCATCGTTGACAGTGTCTTGCTCCGAGCCAAGCTGGCCGTTTAGGAACAATGTCGCTGTATGCTTTCCGCCCGACAGTTCTTCAAGGGCATTTTTGAAACCCAAACCGGTTGCTTCCTGGCTGGAGCCGCCGCTGTCGCCAACCGCGATCTTGAAGTTCTTCGCAAATGCCGGAGCCGCGAATGTCAACGCGGCAACCGACGCCGCAACTGTCGCAGCCGATAGTGTTTTGAACATTTTCATGAATAGGTTCTCCCTTTGTTTTTCTTAGCCTTGGCAGAAATGCCCCGGCTGCCGTGTCGCTTACGGACGCCGATCATTGTACGGGTTATAGTTTGCGGAAAGGTCGCAGTTAATACAAAGTTATTGACCCATGGTTCGATAAATTGGAAACTTTAACATGGCCAAGAAACATGCCTTACATCGGGTATCTGACGCAGATATTCGGCTCCTGAATATCTTCAAGACTGTTGTGGCGTGCGGTGGTTTCACCGCTGCCGAATTCGAGCTGAACATTGGCCGCTCAACAATCAGCAAACACATTTCCGACCTGGAAACCCGTTTAAAACTGAAACTGTGTCACCGAGGCCCGGCGGGATTTTCACTTACGTCTGACGGGCAGCATGTCCTTGAATCATCGGAGATCCTTTTTGCCTCCATCGACAAGTTTCAGGAACAGATCGCTGAAGCGCGAACGGAACTGACTGGCAAGCTTAAGATCGCTTTCTTCGATCATTCTTCTTCGAACCCGATGGCAAATGTATATGGCGCAATTCAAATGTTCCGCGACAAGGCGCCGGGCGTCACGCTGGACATTTCGATGGAACCGCCAAACATTATTGAAGAAGGTGTCATAAACGGCGGTTATAACCTGGGAATTGTACCTCTACATCGTCAATCACCGATGTTGACTTACACGCATCTCTATACAGAAGATATGCTGCTGTTTTGTGGCCGGGGTCATGAGCTGTTTGAACACCAAAACTATGAGTTCAACATCAAAGAGCTGAGACGCCACTCATTTGCGGGGCTGAGTATCAACTCGCCCAACATGGCGGTGCATCAAAAGTTAAAGTTGCGAAAGTCCGCCTTTGTGCAAAATGAAGAGGCATTGGCCCTTCTGATATTGTCGGGCCGCTATCTCGGGTTCTTGCCAACCCACACAGCCCGTCCCTTCCTGGAAACCGATCTGGTTCGAGTAATAAATTGTAAGGTTGCAAGGTTTTCTACCACCATGGCAGCAATCGTGCGGAAAAGCGCCTCCGAAGGTCGGCGGTTGAATTTATTCCTTGATTGCTTAACAAACTCTCATTGCAACATTGAATAGTCTTCAAAGCGTATGACCGGATTGGGTTTGTATTTGACTGGTCTCACTCAATTAGGGTCGGGATGCATTGATTTTGCTTCGCTGCGTGATTCTCGGCTCCCAAACCGGTGCCGTGACATGAGAGCCCATTATTGGCTAGCCGACGATTAGTTCGCGAAGCTCGCCCCTTTCTTCCCGAAGTCGCATGGCATGCCTCGGGTTTGTGATAAACGGGTGTTGAGCGGGATTATCTTTGTCAATCGCAATGGGTTGCGCTGGCGAAACCTTCCCAGGGAATACGGACCACACAAGACGTTCTACAGCCGGTGGAAGCGTTGGAACGAGAAAGGTACTCCGCCCGGATATTGACCGGCCTGACTACCAAGCACGGCGAACGGAAGACGATCATGATTGACGCGACCTTTCTCAAGGCGCACAGCAGTGCGACCATTATGGCCGCGAAAAGGGGGGTGTGGAGGCCTGATCGGTCAATCCAAGGTCGGCATGAATACTAAACTGCACGCTATCTGTGATAGACGAGGTCGTCCGCTCAGCCTCTTCGCTACCACCAGACGGGTTCCGAGATGCGTTGAAAGACAAAGGGATACGCGCCCGCATCCCCGGCCAAAAGCAGCGTAAAACACCGGTCAAAAACGACAAGCGCAGATTCAAGCGCCGCAACCGCATCGAGATTGTGTTCGGAATGCTGAAGGACTGGCGGCACGGCGCAACCCGATACGACAGGTACCCAAAAAGGCTTCCTATCAGCAATCGCACTTGTCGCAACTATAATATACTGGGTATGAATCCTGACCCTGGCAGGCGGATGCGCCCTTCGGTCACTAAACGACGCAGAACTTTATTGAAAGCTTGCGTGTTGATGAACTCAGAGGGCTTTTGGTGCTTGATGGCCGAATGAACCGGGTCGCATTCGATCTTTACGTCGAGACGAAACTGGCACGGACCTTGCGTCCAAGCGAAACCGCTTCCAGAATACCGAGTCTCGACCGATCTACTTTTCCCGTTACGCCGCCTCTTGCCTCTATGTGCGCGCGGCTTCGAACGCCGCCCATGCTTTTTCAAAGGTGTCGATATCGAACCCTGACGCGCGGGCGGGATCCAGGATCAATTTTTCGGTTTCAAGCAGCTTGACGATCGCCTGTTCAAGCTCGTTTACCACCTCGGGCGGGATCACCAGAGCGCCATGCCGGTCGGCATGCAAAAGGTCACCGTCCTTAATCGACAGGCCGAAGATTGTCACCGGAGTTCCAACCTCTTTCACGTGCACGAACCCGTGGCTTGGCCCGACAGATCCGGCCACCACCGGGAATCCGTCCGGCAGGTCGTCGAGGTCCCGCATCACGCCATTGGTCAGCGCGCCGCTGATGCCAAAGCCCTTGTGGACGGTCGTATTGATCTCACCCCAATAGGCGCCTATGCAGTCGGGGTAATCCGTGTCTTCCACCACGGTCACGGCCGGACCTGTGCCTTCGGCCATGTGTCGATAGTAATCCATACGGCGCGCTCGGATCACGTCAGGTGCCTCGGTCGGCGGGTTCACGGCAGCAATCTTCGCGGTACGGGCATGTCCCACCATCGCGCCCGCATCGGGATCAGAGCACAGCATTGTACCCCGGGTAAAATCATTGAACCCGCGCTTGCCCTGGGCGACTTCGATTGCGTTGCAAACAGTCGGCGTGTCGACCTTTTTCAGCAGGTCCAGCAGGGATTGTTTCATATCGTCTCCAGCCAGCGGGCCAGAGCCGCCGTGGTTTGTTGCGGTTGTTCCAGAGTCGGCAGATGGCCGGCGTTTTCGACGATCTCCAACCGGCTCTGCGGCATCAGATCGTGCATCAATTCATGCCTTGAGACGGGGCACAGTGCATCGTCGCGCCCACACAGAACCAGTGCCGCGCCGGTAAAGTCCCGCAGGGTATTGCTCTGATCAGGGCGATCACGCAGAGCTTTGGACTGATTGATGAAAACCTCCGGCCCAAGATCCATGGCCATATCCATGCACAAATCCAGAATGGCGGCGCGACGTGGGCCGTCGGTCAGGTAGTTCGGTTTCATCTCTTCTGCCATGACCTTGCGTAGGTTGCCACGTCCGACCGCATCGATCTGAGGGCCGCGCCTGGCTTTGACCTCGCCCAATTCAGCAAGCGGGTTCGTGTCCATCAACGCCAGACCAGCCACACGGTCCGGGGCCTGACGCAGGATTTCCATCCCCACGATACCACCCATTGAGAGCCCCGCCAGAGCAAAGCGTTCGGGCGCATAGGCCAACACATCGGCCGCCAGCGCCTGCATCGTTTCATGGCCTCCGATTGGTGCGCACAGGATCGGGTACTTGCCTGACATAGCGTCGATCTGCGGGGTGAACAACCGCGCATCGCACATCATTCCGGGCAGGAGGATAAGCGGCGTCATTTGACCAGGGCAGCCCCTTCGGCAAGCGCGCCCAACTTGGCATAGGCGATGTCCGGATCTACCGCACCAAAGCCGGCAAAGGTGCCAAAGCCGCAATCTGATCCGGCGATAACACGTTCGGTGCCGACGATGTTCGTAAACCGCTCAACACGCTGCGCTATCAATTCCGGGTGTTCGACAAAATTGGTCGTGGTGTCGACCACGCCGGGAACCAGTACCTTGTCATCCGGAATTTCTTCCTTGCGATCCCGGAACACCGTCCATTCATGCGCGTGTCGCGGGTTCGAAGTTTCGAACAAAATATAGCGAGATTTGGTGGACATCAGCGTAGGAAACACCTTGTCCATGCCGATATCACAGCAATGCGGACCCTCGTAATTGCCCCAGCAAATGTGAACGCGCACCTTGTTCGCGGGCACATCCTTCAACGCGTGGTTCAGCGCCTCGACATGCATGTCGGCGATTTTCACGAACTCATCGTCGGACAGATCGGTGAACAGCATGTGGCGCGACAAGGCAAGATCCGGGCAATCCAGCTGCAAATCCAGACCCGCACCAACGATGGTCTCATATTCTTCTTTCATCGCGTCGGCCAGCGCGGCCAAATAGGCCTCACGCGTTGGGTAGAAATCATTTTGCAGAAAGAGGGAAATCACCCCGGGACTGGCGGCGTTCATAAATCCGCGTTGGACCCCGTGGTCGGCCATCGCGGCCTTGAGATTGTCTATGTCCATCTGCAATTCGCCCTGCCCTTTCGAGCGCACCTCGCCCACGCACATGGGCCGCGCGTATTGCGGCGTTCCGCCGTCATCCGCCAAACGTTGCAGAAAGCCCGGAAACATCTTGAGGTCCGCCGGCGCGTTACGCGGGCTGTCACCGGCAAAGCCGGTATAGCGGTCCTTCACATAAGTGGCATAGGAGATTTTTGAGGTCTCACCGTCCGAGACGATATCAACCCCGGCCTCGGTCTGTTTTCGCACTGTCTCAGACACGGCAGCGGTCATGCAGGCATCAAATGCAGCCTGATCGAACGGCTCCTCCCGCTCGCGCGCGAAGATGAAGTCAACGACCTCCTGACTGCGCGGCAGGCTTCCCACGTGAGTGGTTAAAATGCGGGTCATGTCTTTATCTCCCTTCAAGTCTTGTTCCTGCACCGGACCGGATATCCGATGCAGGATGTGTTGACCGCGCCCCGATCGAAACCGGGACACGTAAATTTGGTGTTATGCACCTGTCCAGGTCGCGCCTGCCGGGTCGTCGGTGGCAGTGATCCGGTACAAACCCGCTTGCCCGGTCATCGACGGCTCGGCGCTGTAGCTCTCACCGGGCAGAACCAGTGCGGTATCACCGTTGGAAAGGGTGGTTTCGACCTCATTGATCTTGATGCGCCAATGGCCGCTGGCCGGCATCAGAACCACGGGTTTTACAGCCTCGACCTGTTCAGTCACGGCCGAACCGCGTGTAAGGAAATCAACCTCGAAACCGGGCTTGTCCTTGATCAGACCATTTTCGCCGATCACAATCGCCGGCTTGTCCGCCGACAACGCCATCAGGTCCCAGTAGCGGGCGACATATTTGCCTATCACCCCATCAACGGGAACTTCGGGATACGCTTTCAGCTCCTCCTCGGTCAGCAATGGCATGGGCTGCACGTTGTGCGGCAGTTCTTCGCCCTTTTTGCTGTCATAAAGTACGCCGTTATTGCCCAGCACCAGCCCATGGGCCTGCGCGTCCTGAATGACCTGCGGAGCCCAGGTCACACCGCCACCCGCGTCATCGCCACCCAGCATCGACATGATCATGCCATAGTCCTGGCCCACGTTCTCGAACCCGCGGAAGATGCCGGTTGGGATGTTGAAGATGTCCCCTTCTTCGGCGATGAACTCACCTGCGGTCCCGTAACGGCCCCAGAAGAACCGCCAGCGCCCCTTGGCGACAAAGAACACCTCGGCGGTGGTGTGGCTATGCAGCGAGTTACGGCATTTCGGCGGTTGCCCTGCTGCGCCGATGTTGAACCCGATCTTGTCGGTGATGTGGACGTGCTGATCAGGGCTTTCGCTGACGCCGCCGCCAATGATGGTAAAGTTCTCTTTCTGGTCCGAGCCCGGTGTGTGCGCGTCGATGAAAGCGGTTTTGCAGGGCTTCAGTTCGCCATAACGGACGATGCGGCTTTGAATTGTGCTCATTTCTTTCTTCCTTTTGCTTTGAGGTTTGATCGGATCAATCCCCAAGGCCCGGCGGGCGATTGTTCAGCCGCCGGGCGCGCAGGCTGGCGCGGTGGGCGTGGAACCGCCGCAACGCCTGCCCGGCATCCAGATTTGAGACAGGGCGCGACATTTTAGAGATCGCCGGTTTTTAGCAGAATCTGTTTCCAGATCGAGGTTTCGTCAAACAGGGTGTATTCCTTGCGCAGACCCCAAGGACCGAACTCGGCCTGGCTGATACCCAGCACAAAAACCTCGGCACCGGTCGGCACGCCGAAGACACCCCAGCCGTCATGCTTGCCATGCAGCGTCCAGCGGATTGCGGCGCGCGGCGGCATCATCGGATCGTCGCGGCCAATCTGGTGCTGAATTTTGAATTCTGCGTTCGGGAAAGACGCGCGCAGCCCCATCCAGAACCGATCCACCGGCCCCCAGCTATGCCCTGTGGTGCCACCGGGATATTCCGACAGGACGGCGCGGTCATACTCTTCCTCGATTACACCCATATCGGCATTCATGATCCGGGTCAGGATGTCAGCGTATTTCTGGCCCCATTCGTTGTCATTGCCATGGCCTTTATAAGGACCAGGCTGATCGTTTGCGGGCGTGTAGGGCTGAACACAGGCGTCAGGCCCGCCTTCTCGCGCGATCAGGTCACGGGCATATTCCTTGGGTTCCCAGCCCATCTGCCGGACAATCGCACTCTGGTCGCGGATCAGCCATTCATCGTTGATCTGGTTGTTGATGGCATGGCAGTCGGCGAGGATGCGATAGACCAGCTTTTTGCCGGTCGCCTTGCCATAAACTCCGTCGCCCAAATGCGTTGCCGTGGACAGCAGGCGGTGCGACGACAGCATGCCCTCTTCCGGTGTGCCCGACCAGATCACATCCTCGCCAAGCAATGTTCGATCCGGAAACTCGGCCAAAGTCGCCATCGTGGCGGCGATAACCCCCTGATTGCCGACCACAACTGAACCGGGCGAACGCACCACGATATCCGGCGCATAATAGTGGTGCAGGGTGGCAATGCCGCGATCCTCCCAAATCTCTTTGGTGATCCCGATGATATAGTCGGGGAAATCTTTGAATTTGGGATCAAATCCCTTCATGTCTTCCATCCTTCAGGTATGCGGGCCGAGCCGCGAACAATTAGCGGTCCGTCAATTTCGACCCTGCGCGGTCCAGCATCGGAGTCCTCAATCTTGCTGAGCAGAATATCCACCGTTTCCGCGACCATACGGTTGGCGGGCTGTCGAATTGTGGTCAGGTTGTAGGCTGGCCATGAGGCGACGGTCACATCGTCATACCCGATGACCGAAACATCGCCCGGAACAGACAACCCCAATTCGAACCGTAAAGTATCCATCACGGAAATGGCCATGTGATCATTGGCGACAAAAACGGCATCGGGCGGGTCGGAATCGAACATCTTTAGCGTGGCTTGCCGGGCTTCTTCGGCCACAAAATTTCCGACGCCGCGGGCGTGCAGGTTAACACCGGCCTCCTGCAAGGCCGCAACGAAGCCCGTTTCGCGGTCACGCTGGGTGGAGGCGCCTTCCCATCCGGCAATATATCCGATCTTCCTATGCCCTCCGGCCAATAGGAATTCGGCGGCCTTTCGTCCTCCGGCGACGTTGTCGGATGTGACCGCCGACATTGCTGTGTCGTCTTGCGCCCGGTTGAACAGCACCATCGGCACACCTGCGGTTCGGCAGCGGTCGGACAGATCCGACGACAAAGCCACCGAAGCAGCGATGATTCCGTCGACCTGAAAATCGAGTATTTCCTCGACGACACTGTCAATGTTGCCAGCCTGATGTGAGGCCATGAAGATCAGCACGTGGTATCCACGCTCCTGCAAAGCGTTCGTCAGCTTTTCCAGCGCTTCGGGGTAGAACTGGTTGTTCAGGTAAGCCACGACGAGGCCGATGATCCGGCTTTTCCCGGACACCACGGCTCGGGCCAGAACGTTTGGGCGGTAGCCCAGTTCTTTGGCGGCCTTGCGCACCTTTTCCACGGTTTTCTTGGACGCCGATGCACCAGGCGTGAAAACGCGACTGACCGCGGATTGGCTGACCCCTGCGAGGCGGGCAACTTCCATGGATGTAACCTTGTTTGTCGCCATCAGTCTGCCGTCCAACCTCCGTCCACCATCAATGCCGTACCAGTCACCAACGCCGACGCATCCGAGGCCAGGTAAACGACGGCCCCCATGATGTCTTCAATCTCTCCCGGGCGACCAAGTTTGATCTTGTCCAGGATCCAGGCCCGCTTGTCGGGATCGTCGAAAGTCGACTTTGTCAGATCCGTCAGGATGAAGGTGGGGCAGATCGTGTTGACCCGGATCCTCGAAGGACCGAATTCCAGCGCCATCGCTTTTGAGAACCCTTCAACCGCGAATTTCGATGCGCAGTACACGGCGCGTTCGCGACCGCCGACATGGCCCATCTGACTGGAGATATTGATCAGCGATCCGGGGCGACCGGCGTCGAGCAGGCCCTTGGCAACGGCCTGGGTCAGGAAATAAGCCCCTTTGACATTAACTCCCATAACCGCGTCAAAATCATCCGGTCGCGTATCCACGGCCTTGCTATGGCGGGCAAGCCCGGCGGAGTTCAGCAGAATATCGAATGGCCCATTCTGTGCCACGGCTTCAGTTGTTGCCGCCACGTCCGAGACATCCAGTTCCAGAACCTCTGCCAACCAGCCCCGCGCCGACATATCCTGTGCGATGTCCTGCAGCGCGCCGGTACGTCGCGCTGCCAGAGTGACCACAGCGCCATGTTCCGCCAGCGCCACGGCGCAGGCCATACCGATGCCGGACGAGGCTCCGGCAACCAACGCGCGCTTGCCGCTCAGGTCGAAACTGGGTGTGCTGGGGAATTGGGGCATATCAGACCTCGCCGACCGGGAACGGAATTGTGCCCGGAACACGTGCCTTGTTGAACTCGCGCAGGCGGGCAAAGACATCTACGCCCAGTTGCCGGTAGGCGTCCAGCAGATCGACCATGACCCAGTTTTCACGGATCAACCCGTTTTCCAATCGCCAGAAATCAAGGCTGCGCATGGTGATCCGCCTGCCCGAGGGTGCAATGCCCATCCAGCCATCATGCGTTACGGTCTGGATCATGTCGGGCCAACCGGTCACAGCGGCATAGTCGCCATCGCCAAAGAAGTGATAGGTGATCTCGTCCACGTATTTTCCGCGGTCGGGCATACCGTTCAAAAAGGGTATCTGGTGCCAGTTGCGGAAGCCCGCGATGCCGCGCCCCGTTCCAATCCCCGCAGGGCCGTACCAGTTCATGCGCGGATGCCAGAATTTCTCCATCTCCATCACTTCGGGCCCACCTTGACTGGGGTGTTTCTTCAGATGGTTCAGCATATCGACGATATGGGTACACGAGGCCATTGAATTCGCCTCATCCCAAGGCCCGGGCACGATGCCGTCCAGCGTCGCCGGGCCGGGAATGCAAAATTCCAGCCCTAGCGACGGGGCCATCGGCCATGCCCCGGCCTGCATCATCACTTCGGGAATGTCCCAAAGCGTCTGGATCTCGACAATTTTGTCATTTTCGAAGCGGTAGAATTCGTGGAACCGCAAATGGGTCAGATGCCCGGTCGGCGGGATGTCCAGCCAGGGGGTCACGAAGGTCCCAACGTAATGGCCGCCACAGCCGATCCAGTCATTGCCATGTTCCGTAACCCCGCCCATCACGATCCAATCCCGGCGTTCCAAATCAGGCATGGATTTTGAAAGCGGTGCGTAGCAGGTGTCGTAGAGTTCCTGCGGCCCGGTCAGGTCGCCGAATGGATGCGGCATATGGATGACGGCATCGGGCGCAATCACCGCCTGCAACGCGGCGCGGACGCCGCTCTCGTCAAAGTTGTACATGGCCTCGCGCAAGGGCCCGATCAGGGCCTTGTGAGTAGAATGTGTGTCCATTGCGAAATCTCGCATTGTGTTATCTGCTTCTCTTTCAAATTTCGCAACGCCCTGGCGATCCCGGGCGCAAGCTATGTGGCGGTCATGAGGGCGCTTCCGCTGTCTCGCGATAAGTCGCGCCTTCGCCGTAGGGAACGTTGATGCCCCCATAACGCCGGACGCGGATGTTGCATTGCTCGGCATGGCCGACAAAACCTTCCAGCATGCACAGGCGCGAGCCGTATTCGCCGACCATCGTCGCAGCCTCATCAGTGACGACTTTCTGATAGCTGTGCGTTTTCAGGAACTTGCCCACCCAGAGCCCGCCGGTATAACGCCCGGCCTTTTTGGTTGGCAGGGTGTGGTTGGTGCCGATCACCTTGTCGCCATTGGCTACGTTGGTGCGTGGCCCAAGAAACAACGCGCCGTAGCAGGTCATGTTTTCCAGAAACCAGTCATCGCGGTCTGTCATGACCTGAACATGCTCAGACGCTATATCATCGGCCACGTGCAGCATCTCATCATAGCTGTCGCAGACGATGATCTCACCATATTCTTCCCAGCTGACCTTCGCGGTGCCGGCGGTGGGTAGGATACCGAGAATACGATCAATCTCGCTCAGTGTTTCCTCGGCCAGATTGCGCGAATTGGTGACCAAAACACAGGGGCTGTTATAGCCATGTTCTGCCTGACCCAGCAGATCGGTCGCGCAAAGCTCGGCATCGGCAGCGGTTTCGTCGGCGATGACCATGGTCTCGGTCGGACCGGCGAACAGGTCGATGCCGACTCGGCCGAAGAGCTGGCGCTTGGCCTCGGCCACAAAGGCGTTGCCGGGGCCAACCAGCATGTGGACCGGGTCGATGGTTTCCGTACCAATCGCCATGGCGCCGATGGCCTGGATCCCACCCATAACATAGATCTCATGCGCACCGCCCAGATGCATCGCTGCGATCACGGCCGCGTTCGGCTTGCCCTGAAACGGCGGGGTGCAGGCGATGATGCGCGGCACACCTGCGACCTTTGCGGTTGCGACCGACATATGAGCCGAAGCCACCATTGGAAACTTGCCGCCCGGCACATAGCAGCCCACCGACTGCACCGGAATGTTCTTGTGACCCAAAATCACACCGGGCATCGTTTCAACTTCGATATCCAGCATTGAGTTGCGCTGCGCCTGCGCGAAGTTCATCACCTGCTTCTGGGCGAATTTGATATCGGCTAGCTCGCGTTCGGTCAGCGACGCGATCAGGTCGTCGATCTGCTGTTGGCTCAGGCGGAAACTCTCAGGCGAGTAGCTGTCGAATTTCTCCGACAGCTCGCGCACTGCCGCGTCACCGCGGGTTTCGATATCCTTCAGCGTCGCCTCGACAACGGCGCGGGTCTTCGCGTCATCTTCGGCCCGATCGGCTTCGGGTTTGCCGTGTTTCAGATAATCAATTGCCATTGTCCTTATCCTCAATTGTCGGGCCGGGGCGGAGTTTTCTCTCCCCGGTCGAATGCTTCCCAGCCTTCGCCATTGAACAGATCAACGCCAAGCTGCGCGGCGACGTGGGCGAAATCGACATTCACCCAATTGTCGATGATCTTGCCGTCGACGACTTTCCAGAAATCCATATAGCGGATCTCGACCCGCTTTCCGGTCGGGGCGATGCCCAGGAATTCACCGGAATGGGTTGCCTCTTGCCGGCCAAAAGCCGCAGCCCATTCGCCCATGTAGAGGCGCGCTTCGTCGATGCAGGTCTTATCCGAAAAGGCGGCCTGAAACGGGCGTTGCCAGTTTTCCTGAAACTCTTTCAACCCGGTCTTGGTACCGCAGCCCTGATTGCCCAGCCAGCGGAACCCTTCCGAGAAAAACTCACCAATATCGTCGATACGGTGGTCGTTCAGACCGTCGACCATCGCTTCGATTACCGCGCAGGTCTCATCGGTTTTGCTCATGTCCGTGTCACGTGTCAGCACGGCCTGTTCTGGGCGGGAGCCCTTCATATCTCTCTTCCTTTTATGGCTACCAAGGGACTTTCTGTGTGGACTGGGAGGGTCAATCGGCCGTCAGAAAATCCCTTGGCATCCGGTTGAGCGCCGGATGGCGCGCAACGGCGTTATGTCTGGCGGAACAACTCATGCGGGTTGCTCAGCTATTTCGGCAAAAAGGTCGTAACCCAGTTGCAACAGCACATGCGGGATGTCGACAAAAACCCAGTTTTCGACCAGCAGATCGCCCTCGCGGCGCCACCAGTCACAGACCCGCATGAAGACGCGTTTGCCGCTTGCGGGCTGGTCGAGGAAGGGTTTCACCTGGACGCCAGTCAATGAAGGCCAGCCACCCGAGCACACGTAGTGGCCTTCGCCGTATCGGGTGAAATGTGCAGTCATGCCGTTGCCCGCACTACCTCCGGACCAGCCCTCGAAGGCGGCTTCGAATGGCACCTGGAAGCTGGCAAAACTCTCGAGGCCGACGAAAGAACCGAAGGCACCGGGGCCATACCAGACCATGTTTTCATGCCAGTAGGGGCGCCAGGCCTCGTTCTCGGTGGCAAGCCCGGCCAGCATTTCTGTGACTATATGATAGCTCTTGGCGCCCTCGGCAGGTTCTTGCGGGATGGTCAAGATGCCATCTTGGCTGGCTGGGCCATGACTCATGCCAGTGAAGCCACGGGTCTTGCCTGGGCTGTCGGTGATCGGCCATTGCCCAGCGGCCAGCATCAGCTCTGGGATGTCGAAGAAGATATAACTCTCCACCGCCTTGCCATCCTGCATGCGGTGGAACTCGCCGAAACGCAGATAGGCAAGTTCGCCTGTGGCGCGGATGCCTAGCCAGTCACGCGAGAAGCGACCAACGAAATAGCCGGTTGCGCTGATCCAGCCCTGTCCGTTAAATTCGCCGGCCAAGACGATATCGTCGCGCCGAAAAAGCCCGTCGAAGGAAGCACCGAGCGGGGCGATGACATGATTGTGCAGCCCGAGTCCACCCGCGACCTCGTTGAAAGGATGCACCACGTTGACGCGTGCACCGGGGGCGAAGAAGGCGTCAAAGGCCGGCCGAAAGTTGCCAGGATGACGTTGTGCGCCCGTGAATTTCAGAAAGGGTGTACGGTCGAGGATTTCCATTGTCTCTGTCTCTATCGGGTCTGTTCGGGGCGTCTGCGGAGAAGCGCCCCGAACAGACCCGCGCGCATCAAAGCAAATGGAATTCGTCCCGGCCGCCGGGCCCGGCACGCAGCCAAGTTCAGGCTGGCTGCGCGCACATGCGCAGATACGGAGTGAGCATGTGTACGTCCCATTCGTGTCAGCCTTTCACAGCCCCGGCGGTCAGGCCGCCCACAATCTGACGCTGGAAGAACATCACCAGAATGAACAGTGGAACGGTGGCCGAAACCACGGCTGCAACAGCAAACATCACGTTGCCTTCGGTCTGCGTTGTACCGAGGAATGCGGCAATAGCGGGCACCATGGTTCGGTTGCTTTCGGACAGCAGCATCGCGCCCACGGCAAAGTCGTTATAGGCCAGCAGGAATGAAAACAGCCCGGTGGTGATCACACCCGGCCACATCACTGGAATGATCACGCGACGAAATGCCTGAAACTGGTTGCAGCCATCGACCTTGGCGCTTTCGTCCAGCTCACTGGGGATGTTCTTGAAGAAGGAATGCAGCATCCACAATGTGAATGGCTGATTGATCGCCACGAGAACGATGATCGTGGTCGGAAGAACCCCCCAGACATTCCATTCGAAGAAGGGCAGCAGATAGCCCGAGACCAAGGTGATCGGCGGCATTGCGCGGAAAATCAATGCAGTGATCAAAAGCCAGAACGTGTAGTTGTAAGTTGACCGCGACAGGGCATAGCCCCCCAGCGTGCCGATGGTCAGTGAGATAGTAACAACAAAGAAACAGACGATCCCGGTGTTGAGAACATTGCGCCAGAATTCTTCCTTAATCCACGCGCCTTCATACCCGGTCGTCGTGAACGGAGAGCCATAAACAGCTTCGGTCCGGGCGCCGGTCAGGGTGTTGGTCCAGTCGGCAATCGAGAAGAAATCCAACTCGACCTTGAAGGATCCCCAGACCGTCCAGAGAAACGGGAAGGCGGCGAGTATAAACCAAAGGAGCACGAACAGGGACGAGGCGATCCGGAGACTTTTGGGCATTCTTTGTGCGCGGCTAGCCATATTATCGTGCTCCTTTGAAATCGCGCCAGGTGCGGACAAGCACGGGCGACAGAAGAATGGCGACCCCGATTATCGTGATCACAGAGGTAGCGGCTGCGGATGAAAGCTGTCGGGTCTCGCCGCCGAGATCGTAGAAGATGAACGTGCTGAGCGATTGCGCATGTGCCTGTGCGCTGAACCCGATGATCGGTTCAAACACCTTGAAATTGTCCATCAACTGGATCAGCGCAACAAATGTGACCAGTGGCATGAGATGGGGAACAACCACGAATTTAACTTGCTGCCAGCGCGTAGCCCCGTCGATCTGAGCGGCCTCTATCTGGTCTCGAGGCAACGTTTGCAGCCCGGCATAGAACACGACAAAGGCAAAAGGAGCAGCGTGCCATACACCATAAACCATCAGTGCCACCCACATCAGCCCCGTTGACGCCTTTAGGCTGAAATTCGGATCTCCGGCCAAATATACAAGGGCGTTGCCGATTACGCCGCGACTGTCAATCATCCAAAACAGGATGAGCGAACCGATCAGCGGGGTCACGATCATGGGCAGAAGAGAGAAAAAGATCATCAGACCTTTGAGTTGCCTGTGCAGAGAATTGACCGCCAGAGCAATCACCAACCCCAAAACAATAGTGAGCGGTGTCACGACGGCCACGAAGGTCAGCGTAAATGCCATCGCCCGGTAGAACGGCAGATTGCCAAGCTCGGTGAAAAAGCCGCCCCATGTTTCATTCGTGGTCCAGATTTGACCGATTTCCTGTATCGCCAGATGGCCTCGGTTAAAGTAAATGTCCAATCCCACAAACCTGCCCAAAGGTTGCTCGGCGCGAAGCGCTGCAGTGGCCTCTTGATCAACAGTGGTCTCAGTTGTGCATCCGATAAGCGGGGTGCAGTTTTCGACCTCTAACAGAACGGCCGGGTGGGGCGCGAAGATCGATTGAGTCACCACCGAGACAATTGGCATAGCGATGAACAGCAGCATCGCGAGTCCTGTGGGCAGGAAGAACCAAAGGAATGTCTTATGGCGCATGTTGCAATCCTCGCGTAAGTGGGTTTGCGCGGGCGAATATTAAAGGCGCCCGCGCAATGGGTTTCTTATTGCAAGTAGCCTTGCTCGATGGCAGCCGCGCGATAGGCGGCCTCGACATCGGCAAGTGCCTGTTCCGCGCTTTCCTTGCCTTGCATGAAGTCCGCAAGTTCGTTGCCAAGCGCGCTGTGCATCAGACCCATGTAGGGCAGCATCGGATAAGCGGGTGTGCCCATTTTGGCTGCGGCAAAAACGCCTTCGGCATCTGCAGCGGGCTCGTAGCCTTCGATCAGCCAAACCGCTAGCGGCGTGGTCTCATCGTTCAACATGTCCGGGCGGATACCGTGTTTCATGGCGATGAATGTGGCCTCGGCCTCTTCATCCGAGATGTTTTTTCCGACAGTCCAGCCGTCCCACCACAGGGTCGATGCCGGGGTATCCCCGCCACCAACTGTCAGCGGTGCGCCAATTGCGTGACCGTCGATCACCTCTTGCAACACGCCCTCGGTGGTGGTCTGCTGTGACGCACGCGACCCCCACATGTTCATAATTGCAACGTTACCCGCGCGGTATTCAGCGTTGGTTGCGTTCGAGTCATGGGTCAGGAAGTCGGGATTCATGTATTCCGACAACGCTTTCATCATGTTCAGCGCGTTTACGCCGGCTTCAGAATTCACGTTGGGTTCGGCCGTGCCGGGCTTGAAGTGCTGGCCACCATAGCCAAGGAACATATTGTTGAATTCTTGTGCCAGATTCCAACCCGATGCGTAGGCGCCGCCCACCGGATTTTGCATGATCCCTTGCTCGCGTATAGCGCTAGCCACTTCGAGCAGTTCCTCATACGTGGTTGGCACTTCAACACCAGCCTGCTCCAGAACATCCTTGCGGTACATCAGGTGCTGCGCATTGGCCATGAACGCGATGGCCATAATATTGTCGCCAATTTTGATCAGCTGTCCTGGCTGCAGGTCCTGACCATGTTGTTCCACAAGATCGTTTAGCGGGCGAATGACGTCTTCATTCATCAGCGCCACTATCGAGCTGTTGGCGATGATGGCACTTGTATACTCAGACGGGTTTCCGGACAAACCAGCCACGTTGATGGTTTGGTGCTCCGATGTCAGGTTAGATTCTACTGATGCCCCGGTGCATTCCTTGGCACCGGCCGCGACGGCCTGAATGGCCGCAAATTCGTTACCAACAATATTAACCCGACCGTCGATTTCACAGGCATATCCTGCGCTCGCGGCAAAGGCGGCCATCGAGCCAGCCAATGCGATTCTCTTTAGAAACATAAGTATTCCTCCCTGGATGTTTGGGTGCATCTTCGAAGTCTGCACCCTTGTTTGAACCCGATGTGACGGGTACGGATTTTAACGTTTAGCCATTCAAGCGCGCGCCTGTTTGTGCATCAAACAAGTGGCAGTGATCGGTATGGATATGGATCGAAACCTTGTCGTCGATTTCGGCCCGATAGGTCTTGTCGGCCTTAACCGAGACCAGCGCACCACCGATCCGAACCGAGACCATGGTACTGTCGCCCAACAGCTCTTGCGTATAGATCGGTGCATTGATCTCGCCACCACTTTCCACGACATTGGCATCCTCGGCGCGAAAGCCCAGTGTAATAGGACCGTCCGGAGCATTCAGCCCGTGCACCTCGGTGCTTTGGGCCCGGAACACGCCACCCTGAACCTCTCCATCAACAAGGTTCATTGCCGGGTTTCCAATGAAGCTGGCCACAAATGTGTTTGCGGGTTCGTCGTAAATATCGGTCGGAGAGCCGACCTGCTGAACCACCCCCTGTTTCATGATCACCACGCGATCCGCCAGGGTCATTGCCTCGATCTGGTCATGGGTCACGTAAATGGTGGTGACCGCAAGTTCGTGGCTGAGATTTTTAATCTGCGCGCGCGTTGAGACACGCAGCTTAGCGTCAAGATTTGACAGCGGTTCGTCCATTAAGAACACGTTCGGTTCCCGCACAATGGCACGCGCCAGTGCAACCCTCTGACGCTGACCACCTGACAATTCCGCCGGTTTGCGGTGTAGAAAGTCATCCAGCTCGACCATGGCCGAAGCGCGCCGTACTTTTTCGTCATGGGTGGCAGGGTCAATACCGCGAACTTTAAGCGGAAAGCGAATGTTCTCGTAGACGTTCATGTTGGGGTACAGGGCGTATGACTGGAACACCATCGCGACGTCGCGGTCTTTGGGCTCCATGTCATTTACTCGGGCGCCATCGATCAGAATGTCACCCTCGCTGGCGTCTTCCAGACCGGCGATCATGCGCATGGTCGTTGTTTTGCCACAGCCTGACGGACCAAGAAGAACCAGAAACTCTTTGTCGGAAATTGTCAGATCGAAATTGTCGACCCCGACAAATGAACCCCAGCGCTTTCCAACGTTGCGAAGTTGAATCTCGGCCATTGAGTCCCTCCCTGTGGGTCGCCGTGCATACGTTTGCAAAAAGCATAGACAGCAAAAGAAACATCTGGCAAGCTTTTTTTTGCATGCGCATGCAATAGCAGTCCCGGCCGCTCTACAACTTCGCCAATGTAGAAGGTAAGACACTGAAAGAAAAAGATAATGCCCTATCAGACCGAAAAAGAAGTCGTTCTTGAGTACTACAAGGCACTAGGCAACGCTGAAGAATCGGATGTCGCCGACGCCATGTCTGAGTTCTGCGTAGAAGACTACCTGTGGCGTGGGTTTCATCCATTTGATGAGAAGCAAGGCATTGAAGATGTGGCGCAGAAATTTTGGCACCCACTGAAGCAAAGCCTACAGCACCTGCAACGTCGGATGGACGTTTTCATGGCTGGCGAAAACGAGATGGACGGATTCAGTTCGATCTGGGTTGTTTCGATGGGGCATCTCATGGGCCTGTTCGACAATGCATGGCTGGGTATCGCCCCAACAGGGAAGATGGCGCTTCTGCGCTATTGCGAATTCAACAAGGTCGAGAACGGCAAGATCACCGAGACAGCGATGTATTTCGACATCCCTCATCTCATGATGCAGGCCGGGCTGCAGCCCTTCCCTCCCCAGACCGCCGCCCATCTGGTTCAACCCGGACCGATGACGCATGACGGATTGATGTTCGGCCCGCAACCCGCCGAAGAAGGCGAGAATACCCTCAGCACGATTAATGCCATGATATCTGATATCGGCCAGTGGAACAGCGGCCTGAGCCTTGAGGACGAATTGCGCCGGACGTGGTGCGAAGACATGATCTGGTGGGGACCAGCAGGGATTGGTGCGACCTATACGATCGAGCGCTATGCAAAGCAGCACTCAGGCCCGTTCCGCGCATCATTCGTGGACCGTTCAAAGACCAAGCACATTTGCCGCATGGCGGAGGGTCACTATGGCGGCTTTTTTGGCTGGCCGAATTTCAAGGCGCGGCCCACCGGCGGGTTCATGGGCATGCCCGCCACCGACAAGGCCGGTGAATTCCGTGTGATCGACATCTATCGACGCGAGGGTGACAAGCTGGCCGAAAACTGGATCTTTATCGACCTGCTGCATTTCTGGAAGCAACAGGGTGTCGATATTCTGGGGCGCATGGCGAAGGTGCCGCGGACATGATCGGCTGGATCGACGCGCATCACCACCTTTGTGACCTTGAGGCAGTGCACTATCGGTGGCTGATGGCACGCGGAGTGGAAAGGTTCTTTGGCGACCCGACGCCAATTCAGCGGAATTACCTGCACAACGAATTCCGGTCCGAAGCCGCGCCTTGCGGAGTCCACGCCTCAGTCCACATTCAGGTGGGGGCCGAAAACGGTCTGGACGAAGTCAGATGGGTTCAGTCCGTCGCCGATGCCAACCCGGACTGGCCGATGGCGCAGGTTGCGTTCTGTGATCTGACCTCGGTTGACCTGTCCGCTCAGCTTGACGCGTTTCAGGCCCTTCCAACGGTACGCGGCGTGCGCCAGATCGTCGGCCGCGCACTCGGAGAGGATGCGAAGACCGGCACTAATTCTCTACTGGACGATCCGCTTCTTTTGGGCGGGTTGCAGGAAGCTGGTCGGCGCGGTCTCAGCTTTGATCTGCAACTCGTTCCGGGCTTAATGGAGAAGACAGGTGCGGTACTGGCGCAGGCTCCGGAACACGTCTGACGTCAGCGCCGATGTGACAGTTTAGGTCGGTTTGATAAGGGAAGGTTTCTGGCACATCGTAGCCACCAAGGAGGGGAGGTGAGACAAAAACACGGAACCCTCAAGACAGCAAAACAAACGGCGCCAGGGCGCAGGGCAGGCCGGCTGAGTCGGGGCCGCCTTCGGCGATCACCCAGAGCATATAGGGCCCCGGGGGCGCCACTGCTCCATTGGGCGGCGCGGTGACAGTCAGTTCGTCATCGCCCCGGCTGAATTCCAGCCCGACATAGCGCTGGTCGCCGTCCCAGGCATGAGTGACAGAGCCGCAGCGCATCAGCGCCACGCGTTCAATCCGGTCGGCACGCGTGCAGTGGACCGAGAAGGAGTCGCCGTAGCCGATCGTTCCCGGCGCTTGCAGGATTTCGGGCCGGGAGGTGCTGTGGAACCAGGGAGGTGTGTAGGTTTCGAGCGCGAACTCTTTGACCGAATCCCCGCCCGAGCTGCCGTTGATGTTCGACCCGGCCGTCATCACCCGGCCGTTGGGCAGCAGGAGCGCCACGGAATGGTAGTTGCGGGTAATGCTCGCCTCGGCCGTCGTGACCCAATTTTCGTCCTCAAAAGTGATGCGCCCCGTGTCCCAGTCGATCCCGGGCGTGTAAATTTCGGCTGCGTGAACCGCAGCAGTATCGGGCAGGCCGGCATCCGCATTCTCATTGATCCCACCCGAAAACAGAACCTGGCCGGTCGGCAGCAGCGTGGCGATGCCGTGCCGGCGTTTGGGCGGGATCTGCGGCCATTCGGGTGGCGGGATATCGGGCCAGTCACGCGGCGGTGTCTCCTGCCATGCAGGAGCTTCGGTGGCGTCGCTGGTGCCCATACTGAGGCGACGGGGCCCGGAATTTCCCATGAACAGAACATGCGCGGCGTAGTTGCCGTCTTCATCCGGCAGAAGCGGCAGCAGCACCGCAGTGTGGTTGGTTTCGGCATATGCGCCCCCGTGGGTGGGCCCGTCGATGACCGGACCGGTGGGCAGACCGGTTTCAATGTCATACCAGCGGCAGTTGCCGTCATTCGGCGAGGCCATGAACACTCGGCCTTCGGGGACGACAAACATGCGCGGATAGTACAGGTAATTCCACCGTCTGTTGGGATCTTGCACCGGTCCGTTTTCGGTTTCCACAACCGGGCGTGTCTGCCCTTCGGGAAATTCGAAGAGTTCGATCAGATTGCCGTCCACATCGAGGATCGGTTCGCCCAGTTCGTCGTCACCTTCGGGGTCTTCGCGTTCGACCGGGACATCCTGCCAGTTGACGTAAATCCAATGGCCGGGCTGATAGGTCCAGCTGTCATCGGCGGGATCGTATGTCTCGGGCAGCCAGGCGCCGTGGCGGCCATCGGAAAGGCGCGGATGCCCGCCAACGGCAAGCACGCGCCCGTCCGGCAATGTCAGCAGTGTGGGATACCAGCGCCCGCCGCCGCGCTCCTGATCCTGATCGGGTTGGAACAACATGTCCGCCGCTGCGGTCCAGGTTCCGTCATTGTTGTAAATTGCGCATTCGATTGCGCCGCTCCAGTGATCGCGCGGCTGCCCGTGCATGTCGACATGCGGGTCGGGGTCCGGCATCCCGCCCTCGCCTTCGTCATCCGGCGGGGTCGGCCTGAGGTTCCAGTGTTCGGTCCCGCCGCCGACCAGCAAACGGCCATCCGCCAGAAAGGCATGGCCGCAGCAGAACACATCCGCTTCGGGCGAGTTGATGCTGATTATGCGATTATTGCGCACGTCATAGATGCGGGTGTTCAGGAAATCGTCATTCTCGGCCATGCTGGGGTCATGCTCGTCCCCGCCCATCATCAGCACCTGCCCTTCGTGACCATGCGGGACCAGAGCGGCATGGATCGCGAAAATCTCGGTGCTGTCGAGCGCAACCTCCCACGGTGAGAGGTCGAGCTCTTCGATATTGTCGAGATTGTTTTCTTCCGTGGTATCGGCCTGCGAACGCAAATACAGCCCGTCGGGGTCGTTCACCACCTGTATGGGCCGCATAACACCCGTGGCGGATTCGATGAGGTAGCGGTGCCGGTCCTCAAGAATGTCCTGAATGGCCCATTTTGCGTCGCGCTGTTGCCAGTCCGAGGATGGGTTTCCGATTGCGATTATGTTGCCGTCAGCGTTGCGGGCAGCACGGGTAACTGTGCGATCTGCCAATTTACCTCTCCCAATGCGTGAAATCGAATGCCCTAAGGTACCACATATGGGCGTATTTCTGAATTTCGGCAGGGCGCAGAGGGTGCAGTTGGCGGGGTTTTGCTTTCGGCGCGCATCTAAATCAGAACTGCCTTCAAATGTTTCGGTCGAAGGCGGTTCATTGTGAAACGGCGCAGGTTGTCGTTGTTGATGTGACGACTTTGACAGGAGTTTTGCGTGATTTTTGATTTCGAGACACAGTCATGGGGGACGAAAGGAACCTGACAAGGCCACCTAACGCCTCCCCCGTTGTGCCTCCACCCGTTCGAAGCGCACGGCTTTGGCATGGAGCACCAAAGAGGTTCGGGATAGACACAGAATCCACAATGCAATCATCAAAGGGATCGCTGCGATGCTTGCGAACGAAGCCTGAAAGGACGTGGTGCTGACCAGCGCACCGGCCACGATAGGGCCGGCGATCTTGCCCGCGTTCCGGATCGCGCCGATGCTGCCGAAGGCCAGGCCGAGGTGCTGCGACGGTGTTGCGCCCGCGACAAGCGACAACGTCGCCGGGCCGAACGCGCCCTGACCTGCGCCGATGAAAATCGCTGCCGTCAGCATTGCAAAACGCGTCGGGCCTATAGCCGACAGCACCAACAACCCTGCGGCGAGGGCTCCGAGACCGAGCAGAAGCGGCAAAACCGGACGGGTCCGATCGGCGAGCCGGCCCATCGGCGGGCGTAGCAATGCATTTGCAATCTCCTGAATCGCGAGGAATGTGCCAATCGCAATAGGCTGGTGACCGGCCACAAGAGCCATAACCGGCATGAACGCCCTGACAGCATAGATCGCAACGTATGTCGTGCCCTCGATCAAAGCCAGGACGATGAGGGGGCGGCTGGACGCGATGGAATGCAACGCGCCGGTCAGCGACCATTTTCCGGGGCTTGCGACGTGATCCGCATTTTTCAGATGCAGCGTAGGAATGAACGCCAATGCTGAAAGAAAACAGGTTGCGGCATAGATCATTTCCGGCGCGGCGAACGTTAACGCGACACCACCGATAAGCGGGCCAAGGATGTAGGCCGCGGTGCGAGCCAGCCCGAACCAGCCAAAGGCTTCGGCCGCTTTTTCGCTTCGCCAGGCGGCGACATAGGCCATGGTCACCGGACCATAGATCGCGGTCGCGAGCCCGTGCACAAGCCGCAAAACAAACAGGTCAGAGGGGTGTTCGACAAACAGATAGAGGCACGGGATAACTGTGAAAAGAGCAGTTCCTGTTAGCAACCAGATCCACCGACCGCGATAATCCGACAGCAACCCGAAAATCGGCTTAATGAACAGCCCGGTTGCGGTCGATACCGATATGATGGCGCCCAGCAGCAATGGCGAGGCACCAAGACCATGCGCAAAGACAGGCAGCACTGGCGCTTTGCCGATCTGATAACTTGTCCGCACTATTAGGTCGGCGAGGAACAGAGCCACAAGCGCCGACCCACCGGTCGTGACCTTGCTTCCCGGCAACAAAATTAACCTCGGCCTGTGTCGTGAAGTGACCGCCGGGTCGGACTGCGACGGCGAACAAGCAAACGCCTGCCAAATCCGAAGGCGCACAAACCCAGAACCAATATTATGATTGCCAGGATAAATACGCTCATGATCAACATGGCGACAACTGCCCCAACCAGAAAGGCCGAAAGAAGCACCGCGAGCCCGGGCGATAGAGTAAGCAGCGACCCACAACTGGGACGCTGGTGCTTCATCGGCATTGTGCCTTGGAAACGGGTGATCGGTCGGCGATTAGTCAACAGGATTTCCCCGCCTTGATCATGTCACTCAACTCTTGCCCGGCCCAACACTTCAGGGCCGAGTGCAATGTGCGTTTCAAGTGACCGGTTACAAAGATCGATACCTTTTTGTTGTCTGGATCGTCAGTCTTGACCACAAGCTTGCAACAAGCTGAGTTGTTGCAGGTCGGCGTGTATTTCACGATCAGATCCAGACAAGAGCCGGGCTTGACCGTCGCCGGGAACGGATTGCTGACGATCTTGAAGTTGAGACACTTCTGGTCGCAGTGCCGCTTTTTCTTGCTGTGTTTGTCATTACCGTCGTCCTGGCATCCACAGTCACACCCGCAATCACAATCGCATCCGCAACTATCACAGTGAGAGAGTTCTTCGCAGCGGCTGGGTTGCTTGAAGCCCACCTTGGTCACATGAAGATCGCAATCGCCGGTGTTGCAGATGGCAAAAGTGGTCAGGGCGTGCGTTCCCAGTTCGACTCCGCCGAAGCACCCCGTTCCGGTGATCTTCAGCTTACCACTTGGGGCCAACCCGGTGAGATCGATGTTTGCCGGGCTCATCGGGTCGTCGCTGACCACCGTGATCGTACCTGCTTTCGCGCCGAAAGAGGTCGGCTGGAACCGAATGGTCACCGGCACAGCAGCCCCCGAAGCAATGACGATCGGGAAGGTCAGGACCTGTGGCACGATGAATTCTGCCGAATTCGACGAGATTGCAGTGATCGTCAGCGGGCATTTGCCGCTGTTGGACAGCACCAACGGCTTGTCGCTAAAATGATCAACACATACTTTTCCGAAATCACCATCATCGGCGAAGGACAGGACCAGCCGCGGAGGCGGCGCTGTTCCGCAAACTTCAAGCTGCGCCGGGCTATCCAGATCGTTGCTGCTGACCGTGATCACCGCCAGGTCACTGCCGAACGCCGTTGGCTGATAGCGCAGCGGCAATACCATGCTGGCACCAGGCGCGATCTTCAGGGGGAAGGACACAGTGTTGGGCACAAAGAATACCGGCGAAGAAGACACAATACCGCTAATCAGAAGCGGGCAGAGGCCGGAATTGTTGATCACAAGTCCCTGATCGCGGAACTTGCCAACGCAAACCTCACCAAAATCGCCGCTATCGGCAATCGACAGCTCGGCTGTCGCAGTGCCGCCTTCGCCGCTTGCAAGCAGATCCACGGTTGGCGACTCCGCGTCGTTGCTTGCGATCCGGATGGTTGCCAGATCCGCTGCGCCTGGCGCCGAAGGCGTATAGGTCAGCGTGAAATCAACCTCTCCTCCGGGAGCGATCGACAGGGGCGTCGATGGGAAGGCTTCGATGCTGAACGCGGTCGAGCCAAGGATACGCTGCACGCTTTTTATGATCAGGTCGTCGGTGCCGACATTGAACACCTGCAACGTCAGCGACACCGGGCCTTCGCAGACTGTTCCAAACTCGAACCTGTCTTCGAGGTTTACGGCAATGACCGGACCTTCGGGCGCGGCAAATTCGAAGACGCCACGCCCATAGGTTGCCGCACGCAACACGTTTGATCCGCGCCCGACAACGATATCGGTCACCGGAGCGTTGGGGAAATGCAGGTCATCCAGCACGTACCAAGTATTGCCCCGATCCACCGAGCGCAGCACGCCCAGGTCGCAGCCTGCATAGATTGTCGACGGTGTCTCGTCCCCGTCCAGTGCAATGGCGCCGAACGGCACGTTTACGTCGGGCGATATATCGGCCCATTGGGTGCCGCCAATCGTTGTGCGAAAAACGTGGCCAGGCGCGCCAACCGTAGCGAAACCGCCAAGCACACTGAAGATCGCCGTCTCATCGTTGGGATCAAAGGCCGACCGGGTGACATTTCGACCCGGCAGGTTCCGTGTGATATTGGCGAAAGTGACGCCATTCGGAAGGCCAACCGTCGCCGCCATGGCGTTGGTCGACACAAAGACCTGCCCACCGGCGGAAACGACCACGTTGTTGCCGTTGGTCGGCGACACAGCGATCCGTGGCGTAATAAAGCCCGAGGCAATCGGAAAGATCGTACGCCAGGTGACGCCGCCATCGAGGCTCTGCCAGATATTTGCGTTGCTCGCGACGTAAAAGATCCCGTCATTGCCAGGATCGGCCGCAAGGCTGGCCAAATAAAAGGCGTCTTCGGCGCTGCCTGCTGCCCACGGCGTCACATCGTTGTTGCTGCCGCCATCATCGGTTGATCGGCGCACCCGAGTGGCGGGGTTGCCGCCGTTGCGCGTGAACAGCATGCGATCTGCGGTCACACCGTCATAGACGATGTCCCAGCCATCGGCCCCACCGATTGATGTCCACCCAAGCGCGCCGTCGGTGCGCTTGTGCCCATTGTCCTGAAAGCCCGCGACGGTCACGTCGCCCGTGGCTCCGGGTTTGATGTCCATGTTGTAGATCAGCGTCGTTTGGAAGCCGCCGGAATTCAAAGCTGTCCAGGAGGCACCATCATCCGTCGAACGGAAAATACCGCCGTCATTGCCGCAATAGATCGTGGTCGTCGCCGGCGCTGGCGGCTGATAAAAGCCCCAGGCATGGGTATCGGCATGCAGTCCGTTCGAGACATTGGAGAAATTTGCACCGGAATCAGCCGAGCGAACCTGGTTTTGCGTGCCCCAGTACAAGATGTCGTTGGCACCATCCCCGGGCGAGGCCGGATCAACCGCAAGCGTCATACAATAGCCCGCAAAGGTCGTTGCGGCGGCAGCGCCCGCTGCGGCCTGCTGAGTCCATGTCGCGCCTTGGTCCGTGCTCATGAACAGACCGATCGGATCGGGGTTGGAGCCGCGAACGTTATGCGCAATGACGGCATAGATCACCTGAATACCACCCGCTGCGGGCGGCGACGCCGGTGGCGCAAGCCGCGCAAGGACCTGACCCATTACCACACCGCCACCCAGAACGGCCGCTACCGCCGGGGTGGCTGCCGTCATAATCGGTGCCCAGTTTGCACCGCCATCGGTGGATTGGAATACGCCCTGACGGCTCATGCCCGTATAAAGTATGCGTGCACCGGCCGGTGAGGTGGTGTCCAGCTCCAGCGAGCGGGCGTCGAAATTCGCGGTCCCGGTACCCTGAACCCAGTTCTGGCCGCCATCATTCGAGACCCAGACACCACGGTTCGTTGCGGCATAGAGGATCTGCGAGTTTGCCGGATCAACGATGATCGAATTGACATTGCGGTTCGCGAAATCATCTGCGTTACCATCGTTGCCCTCGGGGTAACCCGAACCGAGCAGTATCCAGCTCGACCCACCGTCAGAAGATTTGAAAATGCCGACCCTCTGCTGAACCGAGACCGCACCTCTCGTGCTTGTGCCGACATAGATCACATCGGTGTCCCCCGGATCGATGGCCACGCAATTTGGCTCTCCGATCGCCAGGCACAGCTCTTCGTCAAAAAGGGCCAGCCAGTTGTCACCGCCGTCACCGGTTTTCCAGACGCCCCCGTCGGCAGTGCCGACATAGACGATATCCGGATCGCTGGGATGCGTCGCAATCGATGTGATCAGACCGTTATCTTCGCGCCCGCCCGTGATCGGGCTCGGGCCGATGGGTTTCCAAACTGTTCCCGGTATCATTTCTTGCCCTCCGCTCCGCCGCTGGTATCACCGCTATCTTCCTCTTCGTCCTTGGGAGGTGCGGGAGGAATGAAAGCAGGCTTGCCACGGATGGCACCCGGAAGTTTTTTGAATTGCTGGGCAGCACGGGCATAGGCCTGTGAGGAGGGCTTTTCACCCCCTTCGAGCCGATGTTTCAAAAAGGCTTCGTGGACATCGAGGTTTTCAGGCACTTCACCGATTGGTTCATCATCACCACCGCCGCCGCCATATCCCCGGCCGTTCCCACCACCGGAACCGCCCGAGCCCTTTTTACCTGGTTTTCGTGTCTTTGGTTTCGTCGATTTGGAATTCGCCATTACCAGTTGCTCCTCTGAAACTGAGGTCCTGAATAACGAGCGACACTGTCCGGTTTCCGTTTGGCCGACACTAAAGTATCAGTATCACGAGACCTGCCAGATGTTTGAGGTCACTTCGATTTGTTGGGGCCAGCCTTCGAAAATTGCTGTCACTCATCAACTTGAACGCGCGCAGATCAAGTCTGCGCGTAAAAGAATTAGGACTAAAAAATATGGTGAAATGGTACCATCCGGCCCTGATTCCGTCAAACGGCTCATTATGAACTGGGCCAGGTATCGCTCATCTGAGGGCTGTGTCACCAATGGCTCTGTAGCAAACTTTTGCAATTGACGGTCCCAAGGTTTGCGGGCGACTGAGCCCCGGTATTAACCAGTTGGAGGCCCGCTCGTGACTTCCTTCGAGGGCACACAATATCCGAAGAATGTGATCCTGTTCGCGTTCTTTGTCTATGCTCGGTTTGGCGTGCCATACTGCAATCTCTGAAGCAGCGCGTTGACGGAATGGGCCATGCGACCGATCGTGGAGAATGGACGAGACTTACAAAAAGGTGAAAGGCGCGTGGGTTTGTCTCTACCGAGCAGTGGACCAACACGGCAAGACAATCTGGTGCGTTCAGAACTTTGCAACAAAGCCGTTACCGATGGTCGTTACGGAGAAGGTCTGGGTTCTGTTCAGCGACCTTTCGCACCACATCCAGCGCTTTCGGCAGGTTTGAAGTGTCGATCCCCTGGGGCGTGCGTTCTGCAGAGGTCAGAAATTCGAGGAATTGTAACAGATTACCCAGGGCTTCACCGTTTTCCGGATCGACCGAAAGCGCATCTGCGAACCACCTTGCCGGGTCGCGATAGGGGGGAAGCGCATCCCCGGAACAGCACAGCATCGCGTCTGCCACACCAAGAGCATTGCGATAGTGGGTATCTGTCGGCGTCAGCTCAGCCGCGCGCAGAAATGATTTGCGCGCCGCGGACCAGTCCTCCAGTTCCGACGCCGCAATAAACCCGGTCAACCCATGCGCCAGCGCACGCAGTTCCGGCTCGTCACCGGTCAGTTCATTATCCAGAAAGCGCCTGAACGCCGCCATGGCCTGTAACGGAGCCTGTCCGGGCACTGGCGGATACTCGATCGATTCCTGAACCTGCCTGAGCCGCAGGAACCCCAGGGTCCCATTCAGAAAGTCAAGCTCGGGCAGGCTGTTGTGAAACATCCGGGAGGCGTCCGGGTTCGCCCGGATAAAGCCGTGATCGGGATACCCACCCATCATATCCGTCACCTCGATCCAGCCCGGTTCGTTTGTGATCCGCACGCTGAACGCCCTTGGCCGCTCTGGTTCGAACACCAACTCTTCGCTGGACGCATTTAGATCCGGCTCGGCAAAGACCCGGCTGGCCTCCAGAAACGCGCTGTCGATGCTGTCGAATAGCTCTGCCGAAATAACGCGCGGCGCAAAGGTCACGTCCAGCACTGGTACTGTGAGAGACAATCTCCGATCAGACCGTGCAAGGGGCATCTGCAGGGTTTCTTCCGCAAAGTTCCGCGGCATTGGCTGCAGAAACTCGTATTGGGGTGAGTGGCGGCGAAACCCTCTGAGCCTGGATTGCACGAAAATCTGTTCGTCTTCGATGAAGATCCGCCCTTGCAGGAAGACAAGGATCTGATCCGTACGCAGCGGCTGTGACGCGCCCTCGGTCAGCAGCATGCCGAGAACCTCGTCAGGGTCACAGCGCCGCTCCAGAAACATATGCGCGACCACGCCCAGACTGCCATAGGTCGGCTGGTGCCAGCTGTCCAGCTTGAACAGCCACGAAAACCGCTGCGCCGTTTTCTGCAACCTTTCCAGCCGGTTGCCATCGGATGAGGTTGTTTCGGCCGCGGTTGCAAGATATTCCAGCGGCACGATATTCGCGGCGGACCCGTCAAAGATGTAGGGGTTGTCACATGCGGTAAAGCCGCCTGCTTCGGCCTGCCGTAATCCGGGCAGGACGCTCGGCCCACAAAGGAAAACCGCTGCCAAAACTGTCCTGAGTACATCGGTTGGGTGTTTCATCACTGACCTCCAACGCCGTCAGTCTGAGAGGGAAGCAGATCCACGCAAACGCCGCTGTCCGTACCGTCACCACCACGAATTTCCTGAAGAATTGGAAGTGTGCTCTGATCGCCAAATTCGGCAACCGTCTGTTGATAGACCCGATCCGCACCGTTATGTGCGAAATCGCCAAGCGCCTCCCATTCATCCTGATCCAAACCCAGAAAATCCGGCCTGGGCCGCGCAGCGTCGAGTGTACCGATCGCGTCGCAATAAAAGCCGCGCGCGCGCAGCAGCATCGTCTTGCGCTCCTGCGTCTGGGACGCCTCGGCCACCTTTTCATGCCTGAGACCAAGCGCCAGCGCGGCCAGAAGGCGCAATTCGGCATTACCGCGAAACAACTCCGCCAACCCGGCATCGATCTGCGTCTGTTCGTACAGGGCTTCGTGATAGCCGGGCATGCGGGGCGGGCGGGCATTGTGGTATTCGTAGTGGCGGAGCGGTACAACGACATAGGCCACGATGATGTCACCGCCGCTGACGCGGGCCCCGACCTCAAGCAGCACCCTTTCGTCATTGAGCACCCCGGTCACGCTTGCGTCGTAATTGTTAGGGTCCCGCATCTGCCGTTGCGGGCAATAGATGACCTTGGCAAGCGACCCCAGCGACGCATCGGCTTTGTCGAAATGCATTTCGAAGGCGGCAAGCAATGCGCGCCTCTTCCGTTCGCTGATCGAACTGACAAGATCCATCGAGCCAATCAGCAACTTGTCATTCGGCGCGGTCGCGTCCGGACAGCCCTGAAGCTCGGCCTGCGCCTGCGACGCAAGACAGACCGCAGCGGCAAAGGCAGCTCTGGTCAGCCACAAGCGGCACGCATCGGTTATTTGGGTCACCAAAATTTCCACCATGGTTGCGCCCTCTGATTGGCTCTTTCGATCTGCGTCAGCGCTGTCCGGATCGCCGTCTCGAAATCCGGCTGCGCGCCCGACGGCACGCCAGCACCCGGCAAACCCGCGCTCAGTCGCGTCAGCGGGTCCACCGCGTCGCGACATCCCACTGTGCCTGCAATTTCAGCCACCGCTTTGCGCGTGCGCCATTTGAAAGTCTCGGTCGGGTCGTCAATGACCCGCACGATGACGTCGCAGGTGGCGTCATTTGTGATCAGTCCGGCCTGTTCCAGCCCAAGCTTTCCCCAACCGATCTGAAATTCGTTGCCGTGATCGATGAATTGCACAAGCGGATAGGCCGCAACGCTTCCGAACCCGCCAAGTGCAAGTGCTGTTGCCTTGGACTTTTCAGCGTCGTTTTCCAGTTCCGGGCTGTTCAGATCGATAACATAAGTTTTGAGCTTGTCCGCCGCATCAGCCGTGAACCGGTCGCGTTTCAGATCAAGCTCGACGCTTTGAACCAGCAGATAGGCCAGAAAAAAGGCGACCGAGGTTTTGGTCAGCGACATCAGCAATTCCGCAAACCAAGCACCAGCCCGGCTGTCTTTTGCTGCGGGATTCCCGGTTTCGGTCTGCTCTGCACTCCCGCGACTGCGCGTATAGAGAATGAGAGCCTCTGACTGGTCAGAGGCTTCATCTTCGGGCGTATGTGCACCGTTTCCGGCCATTCCGTGCCAGGCGTCGCGACGCCTGTGGGCTTGCGTAACCCTATCACAAGACGGCTGAATTCAGAAGAATACCGCCGGGAGACAGCAAATGACCCATGCCGGAACGTCGTGTCGGACATACCCGGCCTGATCCCAAATTGCCGCAGGATCCAGAGAGTATGCTGCCGGACCGATGCCGATGGCCCCTATTTATGCTAGGGAAAATACAGGGAACATCAGCAGCGCAAGAGGTCAGGCGTGTCTAACCGTCGAGTAGAACTGCGTTATTTCACGATCGCGCTGTTACCGGTGCTGATCTTCGCTATTCACGAAATCATGCAAACGCACCTGATCGCCAAAGACCTGGACGTACCGCTTGAGATACTTCAGGACGAAGACATCTGGCTGGAAGCCGTCGGACGTTTTCGGTTTCTGGCGGCATCGTGGTTTTTTGCAGCGCTTGCTATTCTGGCCGTCGCGGTTCTTGTCAGGAACCTGATGCGCCTAACCGACCGAAACACCAGACTTGCCGCCATTGCCACCACCTTGGCCGTGTTTGCCCTGGCCCTGTTGCCGACGATCCAGCAATACGCAATGGCAAGCACGCCCCGGATTTATCATCAGGTCGGCAAGGAGGTTTTCGAAACGGCCTTGTCCAAAGGGACGCTACCGGGCTGTCTGTCGCCTGACGATTACTGGCTGTTGGGGCGCTGCGGGGACATACCGGTATTTACCATGTTCAGGCGGGTGCTGGACATCATCAACGCCCTTGCCGGGCTTGCGGTTGGCGCGTTGATTGCGGGCATGATCCTGTGTCTGGCGTCCGGCGACGGCGAAACCGTTGAAGATACCGCCGATCAACTGGGCAGAAACCTGCATCAGATGCGGCAGCAATTGTACCTGACCAGTCTGATCCTAACCTTTGGCATGTTTTTTGCCTCAAGCTGGATGTACTGGCCTTTACCCCTGATCGCCGAGTCCGCCAAGGCTGACTACACTGCGCTTGTGACCGCGTCGGCCTTGTTCACCGGAACCTATTTCTGCCTGCTGATGCTGAGCTTCTACCTTCCGGTGGCCCTGATTCTGGACGGCAGGGTCAAGAAACTGTCGCGGATCGCTGGCCGCGGCGTAAAGAGCGACGACAGCTTCGATGTCGAAGGCTGGAAGGCATCGCACGGGCTGAAGGAAGGGGCCGGAGAAATCCTGCGCGCCGGATTTGCGCTGGTCGCACCGATCCTTGCCTCCTTCGCCGGAGGCATCTCATCCTTCGCGGTCTGAATGGCGCTGGCTATGATCAAGCAGCGTTCCGAAATTACTGTGCGCGACTTTGGTCTGTTCAGCACCAACTTTGACCTGATGAGGCATGAACCGGGCCGCATCGAAGTAAAGCGTAGGCTTTGGATGCGATTATCAGGGTTGCGCGGAACAATTTACTTTCGTCAAAATGACGAGATTGGTCCTCCGATCATTTGGGGAGAACATTGAATGAAGCGTCTGTTCCCTTCCTTGCCGAGGGATGCGACTCTGGGAAGTGTCTTTCAGGCTTTTCCGGACAAGCTCGGCCCCTGGTGTGAGTATGAAAGTCTGGTGATGAGAGGTGAAAGCGACCTCTCGGTTGGAGAACGTGAACTCATTGCGGCCTATGTCTCGGGGCTGAATGCCTGCGATTACTGCCACAACGCACACACCGTCTTTGCCCGGGCATACGGAATTGATGTCGAGACGATTGAAGCACTGATGGAGGACCGGGAAACCGCGCCGGTTCCGCCAAAGCTGAAGCCGGTTCTTGCATATGTTGAGAAACTGACTCTGACACCAACCCGAATAACCGAAGCCGACGCGCTTGCGATCTATGAGGCGGGGTGGTCGGAAACCGCGCTGTTTGACGCAATCCAGGTTTGTGGTGTCTTCAATCTGGTGAACCGGTTCATCGAAGGCACAGGTGTCCTGAGTCCCGGAGGCGATCCGAAGAGCGCAGATGAGGATACGCTGGCCAGGTGTCGCAGTGCGTCCTTTTACACCGATTTCGGAAAGGCAAATGGTCTCGACGTTTAGGTGGCGGCCACATTTCTGAACGGACCCAAGACGAAACCTCTGAAAGGTGATTCTCTGCGATTTCTCGGCGTCGTGACCTCGATTCCAGAGTCTGGTTGTGCGGGTCACGGTCAATTTGGCGGTGGGCTCAGAAGGAGTACAGGCGCTGCTGTGCGCGGGTCGGCAAGGGGTGGTGTCGCCTGCGGGCCTGCTCGGCTCTGAGTCCCGGATATGTCGATCAGCTCTGCAAGGACAGATAATCGGCAAGCTGTTGTTTGCGTGCCAATATTCCACGCGACAGGTGTCGCTGGTTACCAAAGTTGCGCAAACAAAAGAGCGCCGCTGACGACGTGAGCGCCGCGGTTTTTCGACGGTTGGGCAATGCGAACCATCCTTGCGAATCCGGCGGCTTGCACCACGGCGGGCAGATTTGAGGTGCGTGCACGTATTGCAATTTTTCTTTTTGTGAACTGCCGTTTGTTGCACATTGGTCAACAAATCGTTTCCCAAATCTCAATTTTTAAAGTTTTAACCTTGTATCGATTGGACGGACCATGACCGAGAAGGACCTTATCGCAAACGCAGCCCCAACTTATGTCATCAGCCACAATGCCCAGGGCGACAGTTATGCGCTTTGGCGGATGAATTCGGATCTGCCGGACCTGTTTCAGCCAATGGAGCTGGAGCCGGGGGCATCATTTGCCGCGGGAAAAAAGCTGTGCCCGGTGGGGGGCTATATGTTCGCCTACGATCTGGCGCCGCTACAGGACGCGCATAAACCCCATGTTGCCTATGACCTATTCAGGTTCGATCCAACGCTGCCCGACCCGCTGAACGTGGCGCCCTTGCAGTCGGGCAAGTGGAAGAAAACGAAGTTCTGGCAGTATTTCGGTCATTACACTTGGGACGCGAGCGACACGGATATCGTGCAGCTTGTGCCGATGACCGGATATGTCATGGCCTATATGCCGACCGCGGCCCGCGGAACCTATATGCTGTGGAATTTCGACCCGGCACCCAGCCCGGTGAAACCCCCTGATCCGCTGCCGAACGCAATGGGTCCGCAGGATGCCTTTGCCGAGATCGGAGAAGGCAGCGAGCTGCTGCCGATGGGCAATTACGTGCTGGAGTGGATTCCGGCCCACTCGAAATACCGCGTGTGGAATTTTGACCCGCAGAACTGGCACCCGTTGGCGCTGCCCACGATATCCGAGGGCGAACGCGCGGATATGGACGCCTCTCACCGGCTGATCGCGCTGGGTGAATTCATTCTGGATATTGCCACGAGCGACAGCAGCTACCGGCTGTGGGGCTTTGACCCGTTTCGGTCCGACCCCCTTGTCGGTCCGCTGAAATCCGGCACGCTGCCCCAGGGTTTTGACGTTACCGGCGATCTGACCCCTGTGCAGACCGAGGTTCCGGTTGATGCCGCGCGGGCGGCGGTGCCGGGCACGATGGATTTCATGCGTTCGAACATCGAACATGTGGTCGTCTATATGCTGGAAAGCCGGACAATGGACAGCGTTCTGGGCTGGCTTTACGAGGCGGACGCGCCGCATCTGAACTATGTGAATGCGGAACCGCCTTTCAAGGCGAATTCTTATTCCCATACCAACAGTTATGACGGTGAAAACTACGCCGTGCATCAGTACAACAAAGGTGAGTTGAGCGCCGATATCGTGCTGTCCTCGCCAAAGATCGATCCGTTCCACGCCACGGCCGACTGCATAGATCAGCAATACAGCGGCGGATTTTCAGCTTATGAGAGCGGTGCGGTTCCGGATATGGGCGGGTTCGTGTCGAACAACGTCAGCCCCGAGGCGATGGTGTCCTTCAGTCCGACCCAGCTGCCGGTTCTGAACGGTTTGGCAGAGCATTTTGCGGTCAGCGATTACTGGTTCTCGCCGATGCCGGGCGGAACAGTGGCCAATCGCGGATTTGCCCTGTCGGGATCAAACTACAACATCACGGTGAATTGCGAGGGCGAGCCGCAATATACCCAATATGCCGACCAACCCCTGCGGCAGCCAATCTGGAAGGTCCTGCAGAACAACGGCCACAATGACTGGAAAATCTACTACTCGGTCGAGTGGGAGAAACAAGTCTTCACCTACCATCTGTACATGCGCAACCAACTGCCCAGCGTGGATGCGAGCAAGTACGAGTATGTGCAGACGCTGAACGCGTTCATCGCGGATGCCAAGGCGGGGATGCTGCCGAAGTTCTCGTTTGTCGAACCGGCCTGGATCGCGCCGACCGGGGCGACCTCGTACCACCCCGGCGCGTCCGGGGACATGGTGCCCGGCGAACGGACGCTGAACCAGATATACGAAGCGCTGTGCAACGGGCCGCAATGGCACAAAACCGCACTGGTGATCACCTTCAGCAAGGGCGGTGGCCTCTACGATCACGAAGCCACGCCCGCCGCACAGCCCGCCTGGCCGCAGGATGAAAACGACGGGTTCAAATACGATGTGCTTGGGCCGCGCGTGCCGACAATCGTGGTCTCGCCACACGTCAAGGCCAACACCGTGTTCCGCAGCGGTCAGCCGACCCCTTACGAGGGCACCTCGCTATTGTCGACCGTGCTGGAATGGTACGGCATCCCGCGGGCCCGCTGGGGGCTTGGCGACCGGGTGCAGATGGCGCCGACCTTCGAGTCGGTCTTTGAACTGGAAGAACCGCGCTCGGACAAACCGGCATTCACCCCGCCATATGACAAGAACTTTCCGCCCGAAGGGTCCGGGGGCTGATCGGGTGGCACGCCATTCCTATTCCTTGGGCGCAACCGATCTGTTGGACGAGTTGTTTCCGCCCGCGGATCTGGCAAATCGCGATGTCGGGCTGACCGACCGCGCAAGCGTCATCGCCCATTACACCCGGAACTCGCTTGAGGCGGACGGTTTCGCGGCGGCCAAGGTCGCGGTCACCCGGTCCGAAGGGCAGTATTGGGTCTCGCTCACGGCGGACGCGCCGGAGGCGGCGCTGGCGCAGTTTGGGGAACATCACCAAAAGCTGCTGGCGCCCGGTGCGGCGGGCAAGGCGCTTGTGGGCAAGGCGCTGTTGCAGGAGCTTGGGGTCTGGAACCCGATGGCGGGCTATCCCGTCAACAATGACAAGGATGACGGTCTGTGCAAATGGCATCTGTTTCCACCGCTGGGGCTGAACGTGATGGGGCAGAGGGGGTTGCTGTTGATGCACTACCCGCCATGGCAGGTTTTGCAGCAGGGCACATTCCTGAAATGCATGACCATGCACCGCTGGGACACGGTGCTGCGCGCCAGTGGCATTCCCGCCGATGAGGTAAGTTTCTACCGGACCATCGTGGACGTGAATCCCATCGCCGCCCCCGGCGCGGGGCAGAGCGAGTATCCCAACGACTATTTTCCGATCATGATGGCCTCGGGGTTTTTCGATGGTCCGCCTGAACGCGCCTATATCCGCACGATGCTGGGCCTGTATCTGAACGGGCCCAACGCCACCGGCCAGCGCCATACGTTGCCTTTGCTGGTCTGCGGTTCGCCGCTTTACGACCCGCAGGCGCCCGGCTGGTTCCGGGTGGCGTTCAAGGATGACATGCCCACGGATAAGAACGGCACCCCGGAAACACCGGTATTGCAAGTGGGCAAGGTGCGGCTGTCCCCCGACGACCCGCGCGAGACGCCCTATATGATCGCCAATCACATGATCGCGGCTGGTGTGACCGGAAAATGCACCGACCACGCCAGGAAAATTCCCGATATCCGCATGTATGAAGCGCAGGATCTGGTGGCCGCCTCGTTTCTGTATGAATACGCTCAGACCCCGGATATCGAGCCAGAGGAGGCAAGGGCGCGGGCCTGCAAACGGTGGTTCGGCAACACGGACGGCACCGGCCCGCCCAAACCCGCCGACACGCGGGACGCGCAGGTCATGTGCGCCCTGGCTCAGATGGATCTGTTCTATTGCGCCGGGCCGCCGCCGCACCCGAAATATACGTTCGATCAGGCGATGGAGCGGTGCGAAGGGGCGGATAATGCACCTTGCAGCTGCAAAATCGGGCCGCCGCCGGGGCCTAAGAACAGCATGAAGCATCCCCAAGATGGGTGACGAAACGCCGTCTGCTTCCCGGTCACCTTATTCGGGTTCCGTGTCGCTCGCCGCATCGTGCTTCACACCGCGGATTTCATAGGTCTGGACTGGCTCGGCGATGCCGCGCAGGTCGATCGCCCCGCAAGGGACGCAGTCGATGCGGGATTTGATCCTGTCATAGGTATCCTGCGAAATCAGAATGCCGCCGGTGCGCGCTGCGTTTTCAAGTCGCGAGGCCTGGTTCACAGCGCGTCCGATGATTGTGTAATCCATCCGCGTCTCGCTGCCAAAGTTCCCAACGGTGCAGTACCCGGTATGAATACCGATGCGGCATTCCAGCGGGTTTTCGATACCGGCGTCGCGCCATTCCCTGCGCAACGCCGATAGCCGGTCGCGCATTGCAATTGCCATTTCGGCGCAGGCGATCGCGTCATTGTCCGACCCCCGGGTTTCCGGGTCGCCGAAAAAGATGACAATCGCATCGCCGACATATTTGTCGATGGTGGCCCCGAAGGACAGCGCCACTTCGGACATTTCAGACAGGTAGTGATTGAGCAGCGACTTCAGTTCTTCCGAGGTCATCCGCTCGGCCAGTTCGGTGAATCCGACAAGGTCCGAGAAGAAGATCGTCAGCAGTTTGCGTTCCGAGGTCAGCCTGACCTCTTTCTCGCGGTCAAAGATCGAACGGTAGACCTGCGGCGACAGATATTTTGACAGTTGGTTGGCGACGGCTTCCAGCGCGTTGGTCTTCTGACTCAGCTCGGCGGTACGCTGTTCGACCTTTTGTTCCAGCCCGTCGTAAAGCTTGGCGTTTTCGATTGAGATTGACGCCTGCGCCGCCAGCAATTCGGCAATCGAAACCCGGGCTTCGGGGAAGGCGCCGGCCGCAAGACCGTTTTCCAGATAGGCAATGCCGGCAAACTGGTCCGACCGGATGATCGGCACGCACATGACAGACCGGGTGCCGTTTTGGGCTACATAAGGATCAGAATTGTAGCGCGGCAGCGCCGATGCGTCGTCCAAAACCAGCGGCTTGCGGGTGCGCGACACATAGTTGACCACCGACAGCGGCACTGTGTCCGGCCCCGGTTGGAACCGGTCGTCCCGCGTGGTCAGACCGCCTGGCTCGGCGATACATTCAACCTCGACCCACAAATCGCCGTCATTCTGGCTGAGGAAAACGCCGCGCTGCGCGCCAGTGCTTTCCAGCAATATCTGCATGGTGCGCGACAGCAGGTTGTCCAGCACGATTTCACCCGAGATCGCGCGGGCCGCATTCATGACGGCCTGCAGGTCCAGCGCACTGTGCGAGATGGCGAAGGCTGACTGGTTATCCTCGCGGTCCCCACCGGCTTGCCCGTCAGGTGCACCAGGCAAAACCGTCGGGTTCTGACTGTCAAGTTGCCCGACCTTCCGCCTGGCGCCCCACAGGCCATACAGGTGGCGGGCGGCGTTGATATGAGCCTGGGCCGCAAGGGTCTGTCCGATCTGCTGGAAGGCCACGGCGCACAGTTCATGGATCATTGCCTGATCGCGGGTGAAGCCGTTTGCCCCGGCGCTGGAGATTGCCTTGGTGAAATCCGAGAAAGCCGCCACGCTATTGCCGCGCAGCCGTGCCATTTCGGCCTGTATGGCCAGGTTGAGATGTTGGAAATTCTCGGGGCAGTGCTGCGCCCAACTGGCCATCTGATCCGCGTGTGGGGTCATTTTTTGCCAAATCCCCGGCTCGGGGCTGGCCTCATACATCGCGGCATAGGTCAGAAAGGCGATGAACCGAAACCGGGCGGATTGCGGCAGGGACATGACGCTGTCCATCATTTGTTCCTGCGCGGTCACATGCGGCAGGGCGCCCTGAAAATCGCGATACATGCAGTGCACTTCGGCTTTGTAGATATGGTAATTCGCCACTCCGGTCATGAATTTGCGGTCCTGCATCCGCAGCAGACAGGCTTCCTCATCAAACGCCTCATCGGTCAATGAGAACATGTCCCGCGTGTTGCCCGCAAAGTTCTGCAGCATCTGCAGGAACAGGCTGCCGGAATCGTAGCTGTCGGCATAGTTGCAGTCTTTCACGATCATCAGATACCGGGTCTGTTCGGCAATCGCGGTTTCCAGATCCAGCCGCGGGTCCCAGATGATGCAGTCCTGTGCGTTATAGGCCAGATACAGCAGATCGCCGGACTGATACCCGGCCTCAAGCCCGCGTTTGAACCAGTCGGTCATGGTCGTCCAGTGATGGCTCCAGTGATGGATGAACATCGTATAGACGTAGAGGATGCGGGATTTCAGCGCGATGTCGTCATAGGTTTCGTTCATCGCCAGCGCGAGCTTGCCAAACTCCAGCGCCTCGGCCGGGCGGTTCATGCCACCGCAGAGCAACATTCCGTAAGAAGAATAGGCAAAGGCCGTCTCGGCCGAGTTTCCGTATTTCAGCGACAGATTGACCGATTTCAGGACCAGCAGGCGGAACAGATTTCCCGCGCCCGACAGGAATGCGGCGGGAAAGATTTCCATCAATAATCCGATCGCCGTGGTCATCTTGTCGTCGGTCATGCGGTTGGCGTGGATCAGATCGGCGATTTGACGGCCGCCAAGGTTGGTCGATATCTCGGCGATCTCGGCGTCCAGTTCGGCCTGCGACACATCCGCCGTGAACCTGATCCCCAGCAGGGCCAGCCCTTCGAGGGCCGCATCGATGGACTCCCGCATGCGGCCCAGCGTCGAATAATGCCGGGTTCGCATCGACAGAGCCCGCGCCTTTTCTAGCGGAGTCCAAAGGTTGTCCAGGGCGTCGGAAATCTCGGCATCGGCCTTGGCATGCAGCCCGTTCAGATAAGCGGTTTGCGCATATAGCGAAGACAGCGCCTTTGTCAGGTCATAGGCGTCGCGCCATGGATGTTCGGGCAATAGCGACCGGGCCACGCGCAGATAGTTTAGCGCCACATGATAGGATGAGGCGTCATGGGCCACACGCGCCGCGGTCAGGTTCAGGCGCGCCAGTTCGCATTTGTCTTGCCGCTCCCGGATCAGGTCCTGCGCCTCGTTCAGGTGGCGGACGATCTTGACCGCGCGTTCCTCGGGTGGTTCGTCGGTGACCTCTTTCTGCAGCAGCCTGCCGATCGACAGGTGCACCGGTTGCTTGTCGGCCGCGTCGATCAGCTCATAAGCGGCCTGATGCAGCCGGTCGTGCTGAAACCGATAGCGCGGATTCATCGTGGCGTCGGCCTTGCCGGCGGTCTGGGCGGCGATCTGATCAAAAAGCTGATAGCTGTCGTCCAGCGGCAAGATGATATTGCTTGCAAGTGCGCTCATCAGCGTCAGCCCAAGCTGTTCCTTGGAGCGCTGATGGATCACCGACAGTTTGGCCATGTCGAACTCGTGCCCGATGCAGGCCGCCATGCGCAGCGTGTCCTTGGTGTCCTCGGGCAGTTTGTTCAGGTTGCCGACAAGAAAATCGACGATGTTGTCGCCGATCTCGGCCCGGCTGATCGCGGCCAGATCCCATTGCCACCGGCCGCGCGCCCGGTCGAACCGGATCATGTCGTCATCGAAGAGGGACTGCAAAAGCTCTTTGACAAAGAACGGGTTGCCTTCGGTTGTCCGATACAGCTCGGCGCTCAGCTTTTGCGTTTCCTGTTCGTCGGTACGGAAGGTGCGGGCAACGATCTGGTTCACCACGGGCAGAGCAAGCGGTGGCAGTGACAGATCGTGCACCTCGCGAAGCTTGGTGACATCGTTGCGCATCAGGCTGAGCAGGTGATTGCCGTCAACTTCGTTGTCCCGGTAGGCGCCCAGAATGAACAAATGGCCGACATCCCGCGCTGTCGCCAGTTTCTGCACAAGGTTCAGCGTCGGCGCATCGGCCCATTGCAGATCGTCGAGATACAGTACCAGCGGATGATCGGCACTGGCCAGCCGTCTGACAAAGCTCAGGAACGTCAGTTGCAACCGGTTCTGCGCCTCAGTCGGCGGTAATGCCGGGACCGGGGGCTGAGGTCCGGTGATCTGCTCCAGCCCCGGCAGGATTTCCAGCATGACCTGCGCGTTCCGCCCCAGCGCGTCCAGGATGGTTTTCTTCCACATGGCCAGCCGGTCGGGCGGTTCGGCCAGCAATTCCTGTACCAGCCCGGAAAAGGCGGCGGCGATGCCGCTATAGGGTTTGGCGCGTTCGAACTGATCGAACTTGCCGCGCAGGAAAAACCCCCGGGCCTGAGTGACCGGCTTGTTGAGCGCGTCCACCAGAGCGGATTTTCCGACGCCCGAACTGCCGGAAATCAGGCACAGCTCGGTCGGTCCGCGTTCGACATTGCGAAGAAGTCCGGTCAGGAAAGCCAGCTCCGCATCACGACCCAGCAACAGTTGCGGGACGCGAAACGTTTCGGAAATGTCGCGCTGCGCGATCTCGAACGGTGCGACCCGCCCGGTGTCGGCCAATTGCCGGTGACAATGCCGCAAATCATGCAGCAGCCCATATGAGCTTTGATAGCGGTCCTCGGGGTCCTTGGCGAGCAGACGCAGCACGATCTGGATGACGGGCGCGGGCACATGCGCCCCGGCGTCGTCGGGGATGGACGGCAGTTTGGCGATATGGGCATGCACCCATTCCAGCTGGGTTTCTGCGGTGAAAGGCAGGTGGCCGAACAGCAACTCGAAAAATACGACGCCCAGCGAATAGAAATCGGACCGGTAGTCGACATCATGCGAAATCCGCGCGGTCTGCTCGGGCGAGATATAGGGCAGATGGCCCTCGACCAGTTTCGAGGCGACCCGGCCCTGATGTTCGCGCGTCAGCGCCGCGGCAATTTCGAAATTCATCAGCCGGATGCTCCAGTCGGAGTCATCGAGCAGGATGTTCTGCGGGGCCACGTTCTTGTGCACCATGTTGCGGTCATGGACGGCGCTCAGCGCGGTGGTCAGGTCGATGACGATGCCGAGGATCCTGTCCAGCGGCCAGGTGGCCGCGCGCTTTTCGCGCAGGAAATGCGACAGCGGCCAGCCGGTCGCCGGGCTGATCATGACCGGGGTTCCGTTGCGGCGGAAATGGATGCCCGAGACCGGCAGAACTCCGTCGCCTTCCCCGAACTCGGTCAGCAGCCAGTATTCCCGCTCCAACCGTTTCGCGTCGCGGGTATCGGGAAATTCGGCGGAAAGGGTCTTGAGGATCGCCGGCTGTCCGTTCCGGCTGTTGCGGGCACGGAAAAGCGTGCTCGAGTAGAAGGCCTCGATCTGTTGTTCGATCTGATATCCGGCTATTTCAGCATTCAAGGCAGAAACTACCTTTTCGCAAGCTTCAAATGCACCAATTAATTAAACTATGACTCGGACCCCGCAGGCTGCCATATTGCGCAAAGCGGGTCCGGTTCAGAGCATAGCCTTGATTAAGTATTTTGGATACGGCTCAAATATGAATTTTACTTCATTGAGGGCCAAGGGGGTCATCCCGTCCGCGTCGCGCGCGGCGGCGCTGAGCGGGTGGCGGCTGGCATTCAATGTCGAACATTTCTTTCGTCACGAAGGCGGGGTCGGGAATATCCAACGCACCGGCGCGCCCGGCGATCGGGTGCTGGGGGTTCTGCATTGCTGCGACGAAAGCGACCTTGCGGCGCTGGACAAGATGGAAGCTTATGGCGTCGGCTACGACCGGGTCGAGGTCACGGTTGACACCGTGCAGGGCGCGGAAAGGGCGCTGGCCTATGTCGGCTTGCCGGAGTTCGTGAACGATGCCTGCCGGCCGACCCGGCGGTATCTGAACATTCTGACCCGTGGTGCCATCGACGCTGGGCTGGACCCCGCCTATATCGCCGAGTTGGACGCGCGGCCTGTCCTGCGCCCCCCGAATTTGGCCCCCTTCGAACCCGCGCCGACCGGCCTGCGCCTGGACCATACCAGGCTGGCGCCGCATCTGACGGCGCTTGCGGGATCGGTGTTTGACATGTCCGGCGCCCGCGCGGCCCAATCCATCGGCAAGGACTGGTTCGGTGGCAAGGAAGTGACGCTGTTCCTGCTGAAACGTCTGGACACAAGCGACGGATCGGAACGTCTTGCGGATGTTCTGGCTGGCCGCCTGCGCCCGGATCAGCGCGATTGTCTGAACACCTATCTGCACGCTTTCGACGACGAGTACGCCTATGTGGGACAGTTCGACTATACTTCCCTGCCTGCGGAAAAAAGGCTAGGATAGCGTATTTTTTGGGGGAAATATTATGAGTCTTTCGGACGCCCAGCATTTGGCTGCGGCACCACATGGTGCCATTTCGGAACCATTGCAGGACATCTTTTTCGTCACCGGCACGCGCGAGATGCATTTCAACGAAATCGACTGGCAGTTCAGCCGCAACATGACTGTCCTGCGTGAGGGTGATCAGCTGACGCTGTTCAATGCGGTGCGCTTGTCCGAGGACGGGCTGAAGGCGCTGGAGGCCCTCGGTCGGATCACAAATGTGGTGCAGGTGGGCGGGTTGCACGGTGCCGATGACGCCTTTTACCGCGACACATTCGGCGCGACCTATTGGGCGCAGCCCGGTGCCGGGCAGGACGGTGTGCCGATGGACAAAGAGCTTGTTGAAGGCGGCCCGCTGCCGGTGTCCGGGGCCGAACTGTTCACCTTCAAAACCACAAAGACGCCCGAATGCATTTTCCGGCTGGACCGCGATGGCGGAGTGCTGATCGCCTGCGATGCCTTGCAAAACTATCTGGCGCCGGATGAGTTTTTCAGCAACGACTCTGCCGAGATGATGACCGGGATGGGTTTTTTCACCCCGGCGAATGTCGGCCCGGTCTGGAGACAGGTCGCGGAACCCGGTGCCGAGGATTTCCGTCGCCTTGCGATGCTGGAATACAGGCATGTGTTCTGCGGTCACGGCGCGCCGGTGCTGGACGGTGCTTCGGCGGCCTACACGGCAACATTCCAGCGCCTGTTTGACATTTAAGGCATCGCGCCTGCGCCCTCGCGTCGGGTAAGGGCGCGCGCGATGATCATTAGAAAGCCGGATCGACGGCTGAAACTTCAATTTCGGAAGGGGACGGATCGTGACGACATCTCGCTGGAAGGCCAATCCGCAATCTGATCAGTGGAACGCGGCGGAAAACTGGGACGCGGGACAGGTTCCCGACAACGGTGCCCTGTTCGACGCCTCATCCCGGACAACGATCACTTTCGCAGCCGAGTCCGCGGCTGAGATCGAACAAATCGAGTTTGCCGAAACCGCCGCACCCTATTCCTTCACTGTGCGGGATCTGGGCAAGCAGCCTGCCCTGACCATCACCGGCGCGGGCATCGTGAACCGCTCGCTCAACACGCAGAGCTTTGTCGTGGCATCTTTCGGCACTTACAATCAGCCGCAGCTTAAATTCACCGGTTCGGCCTCGGCAGGCGAGGGACCGGTCAGCTTTTACGCAGGTCCGCCCGACCTGGAGACGACCTATGGCGGTGGCACCATCGCCTTTCACGACGATGCCAGCGCAGGGGCGGCTTATTTTATCCTGAGAACCGGCAAAGCGCGCCCCCCAAATAGTCAGAGCACCCTTGGTGGCACCGTCAAGTTCAGCGAGCGTGCACGCGCCGGAACCGCCACATTCTCGATCTTCGGTACGCTGGGCAGTGACGGGGATACTTTCGCGAATGCGGTGTTTCATCAGGCAGCCTCGGCCGATCGCGCGACCTTCATCAATCGTGGCGGAACGGTGCCGGGCGGCGATGGTGGCAATACCCAGTTCTATGACTATTCCTCGGCGGCACAGGGCACGTATCTCAATCACGGCGGAGCGGCGGTGAATGCCGACTGGAAAGGGGCCAATGGCGGGGATGTCGCCTTTGACGGCGCGGCGACGGGCGGTCAGGGGTTATTTTACAATTATCCGGCCACGATCGACGGCGCGCATGGCGGCGTGACAAGCTTTAACAACAACCCCAATTTCCCGGAAATGGAGAACGCGGGCGCCTCGGGGGGTGAGGGAACATACATCAATTACGGTGCTACTAAGGACAGCCCCGGCGGCGGCGGACATACCGAATTCACCGCCCGCTTTGGCTATGCCACCGCGGGCAGCGCGAAAATCCTGAACTTCGGCAGCGCCCTGAACAGCGCCTCGACCGCCGGTCACACGATCTTTTCGATCAAGCCGCCGAACGCCTTCTTTTCCAGCGCTGACAACGCGACCATCTGGAACCATCCGGGGCAGGCAGGAGGGTTTACAGTCTTCGAATCCTCATACGGCACCGGCGCGCCAAACCAACCGCCAACCGCCGGGAATGCCACGATTTTCAATCTGGGCAGCGATACGCCGGAACAACAGGGCGGATACACGTCCTTTACGGATACCGGAACGGCGGGCAATGCTACGCTGATTGCCTATGGCGGAACCCATGGCGGGGCAGGGGGGCAAATTCAGTTTTCTGACAGCTCCTCCGGTGGAACCGCGAAGATCCGCCTGTTCGGCAACGGCACGCTGGACGTCAGCGATCACAAGGGCGGGCTGCGCATTGGCCAACTGGACCTGACCAATGGTGTGGTGAATATCCAGTTGGGAACGGACCCCACCACTCTGACCGTTGCAGAAGCGCTGGAAATCAAACTGTCGCCGGTGCGGATGTTCTTTACTTTCCCCAAAGGACACAGTTTCGAGCCGGGTGTGGAATATCCCGTTCTGCAGGCCCCGAATATGGCCGATCTGGACGCAAACGCGTTCGAGGCGAACGAGATACATCACGCCAGCCCGAAATTTGTGATCGATGGGGACACCCTGAAAGTGTCCTATTGAACTCCGGCGGGGGACAAAGCCTTTGCAGGTTTTGACCCCGCCGGTTCCAAAGCAGGGTTTGCTCTAACCACCTTTGAGCCGTTTCAGCATCTTGCACCGATAATGCAGGTGCCGGTTTCCTCAAGGATAACCGAGGAATGGCCGGGGCGTCCCGGCGGCAGTTGCACCCCTTCGGCAACCACAAAGGTCACCAGATGTGAGCCGGTCAGCCCCGCAGGATACCGGGGAATGTTCGCAACAATACGGTAGGTTCTGTTCGGCAGGACCTGGAGTTTGCCATCAGCGATCAGTTGCAGCAGGCCAGCCTGATCCGGCAGCACGTCATAGGGTTCAACTTTGGCGGGCGCGATCAGTTCTTCTGCGGAAAAAGGCGTCAACCCGCCGCGGAAAAAGCGGATCATCTCACGAATGGTCTGGCGCTCAGGGCCGGGTTCGGATTTCGGGTTGCCTTCGGCGTCCAGCGCGACCATGCCCGTCACGTCCAAACGGTACCGGTTCGACCCAACGGAAATGTCCACCGGTGTCCGGTAAGGCCGTCCGGCGCCCGCTTGCCGGTCCTCGGCCGGAATGCCAGACGGAATCTGAACATGATCCAGCGTGTAGGTCGCGACCGGGTACGCGACCCGGGTCGACAGCTTTGCCGAAAGCTCTTTGGTCAGGGCATTTAGTTCCGGCCCTGTCTTGCTGGTGTATTTGCCCACACAACTGCGCGGCGCGACAAAGGTGACAGCCTTGGCATCCACACCGTGAACCGCCGCCCCGGGTCCGGCCGCGTGGTTGCCGGGCTGAACCACGATCTGCTTGATCCGATCTGTGGCACCTTCGAATTTCCAGACGATAGGGCCGCGCGCGACGGCAAACACATAAAGCGGCGTGTCGCCCGGTTCCACGATGATTGGGGCAACCGTTGTCGTGCTGTCCTGCCCGTTTAAGGCAATGTTGGACGTGGCCGGCCCCTGATATCCCGACACCAGCACGACGTCATGCCCGCTTGGCACTGCCGGAGCCAGGCACCTGGCCGTGATCGCATTCTTTCGCGACGTTTTCCTTTTGGCAGATACTTCCAGAACGTCCGGGTTGATCGCGTTGGCCACCATCGAGATTTCGGCGACGTCTACCTGACCGTCCTCGTTGAAATCGAAAGCCAGATACTGATCCAGCTGCTCCCGGCGAAAGCGGTTTGTGCCCAGACTGTCGAAAAAGGCGCTCAGCTCTGCCGCGGTCAGAATGTCGTCGCCATCGGCGTCGAACCCCGCGAAGGCCAGTGCAAGCTGACCTTTTGTGTGCTGGTTGATCAGATGGGCCTGTTTTTGGATTTCGTCCTGCGAAATCCGGAAATCCCCGTTCAGGTCATGCCCCAGAATGGCCGTCAGATGATTGGCCCGGGCCTTGGCGGCGTGCTGTTGTTCGACGATGTCGATTGCGTCTTTGGTCAATACGCCGTCCGGGGCGTAGGAGTAGATCTGCGTCGCCGCCTGTTGCAGGTATTGCCCTTTTGCCCGCCCCAACTGTTTCAGTATGTCCGGGGACAGCCGGTTGGCAAAGGCGGACAGGTCATCCTGCTCCTGTGCCGGTGATCCGCTGACCGATAGCATCAGGGCGGCACAGGCCGCCAGGGTGATCCGGCCAATCCCGCCGGCCTTTTGGTCAGTCGCGGTGTCTGGGTCTTGGAACATGGTGAAAATCCCTGAAACCTGGTTTTATCTTATAACATTCAGCAGTTTAGAGGTGATGGTCTGGGTGGCGCCGTTGCGGGTCAGTCGCCAGACGTAGGTGCCGTCGGCCTGAATTTCGGGCGCGGGCATTTCCCCGGCAAACAGGATGTCCAAATCGGAATCGCCCTGAATCTCAACGCTGGACGCGGCCTTGGCCAGATCATCCGGGTGCAGCCGCAATATGTTCTGGGCCCCATTGGTCAGGTCGATCAGTTGCCGGTTGGCAAACTGTTCAGCCGAAAACCCGACATAGCCGCCCCGCGTGACGTAAAGCGTTTTGGATAAATCGGATTCGTTCCTGGAACCCGGATAGTGGGAAAGGTCGAGCAGCGCCGGGTTGCCCAGAAAAGCCGGCGTAGGCATCTGTCGCAAGACAACCCCGGGATTGACGCCGATTATAAGCGGGGCGTTCCGGAAATCGGCCGGTAGCCGCGCGGTCAGCCCAAGATCGTCGAACCCAATCGACCAGCCCGCCGTGCCGTCCAGCCATACTTCGTCGCCGGGGTCGCCAAAGATCAGGGCGGTTGTGGCGCGCCGCAACCGCCCATCATTGCGCAGAATAAGGAAGTCCTTCCCGCCATTTCGCAAGTCGATCGCATCCAGTGCCTTTTGCGCGTCACGGCTCAGGTGCCAGACACCGGGGTTTTCAGCGCGCCCGTGCCGGTTTCGTCCGTAACTGTTGCGGGACAAATGGAATCGGGACAGGTGTATCTCGGCGGATCGACCGCTGTCGTGTTCGGAGCTCAGCCGGGCAAGATCGGTATCCGTATGGCCCTGACGCGTCCAGCACTGCGGATCAGACACAAAAACGCGGTCGATGGCATCCGTTTTCAGATGAATTTCGTCGATATCCCGGCTGTACAATTGAGCCGTTGAAATTTCGACGATATTGGCAGCGTCATTCTGCAGGTCCAGATTGACCCGCCTTACCCCGGTTTGAAAAGCAGACAGGTCTGGCTGCGCGATCCCGGCCTCTGCCCACCGCAGCGTGACCTCCTGCGGCCCCGCGTTGAGCGTTTTGGGTTGCGAACTGGCAACCATGCTCGGGGCCCAGACGAAGTCTCCGGCCGGGCTCGAGGTTGCGACAAGGGCAGGTTTGTCTCTTCCCGTTAAGACATAGGTTCCGATCGGAACCCGGACTTGCAAGTGGATGCCGTCGATCCGGGTTTTAAGCAATTCATCGGCAAAGGACTCGCTTGGGGTACGTTCCCATTGCAGCCTTGGATCAACGATGACGATGTCGAACCAGTCGGCGCGCACATCCACTTCGCCTTCATCGGCCGTTTTCAGCAGATCGCCCAGCACCACCACCGTGTCAAACTGTCCGTTTTCCACGTCAATCCGCTCGACCGATTCCAGACGCCCGCGTCCGGCAACCAGATGGGTCGGCCCGTCCAGCGCGACCGTATCCAACCCGCCGCCTCCGTGGAAACTGCCCGAACCGGGCGGACCTAGAGCGACGGTTTCAACCTGTCGGGGTGCGGCCCCGCCTGGATACCCGCAACTGTTCTGAGCCTGCGCAGGATGCACAACGCAGAATGACGCGGCCAGTGCGATGCTTAGGCAATGTTCAAACCTCTTTCGGCAAAGCCCGCTGAATTTGCCCGTAAGCCGGCCACTAAATCGCGTCATTCCAAACCGCACCCAGTCAAAACTATGAACGTAATGGCGCATATGTTCGGGTTATACCGATTTTAATCTCATAAGCTGCGCGCAATACAAAAAACACTGTGGAAACAGATAGGTAGGAGCATTGCACGCTTGCCGTCAGTGCTCAACCCCTGATTGAGAGTATTTGTTTTGACAGTAGTGATGTGAGAGAAACCCAACCCCTTGGGCGCGGCGCGAACTTGCTGTTCGCAGTCTACCCGTGTTCAGCGGACAAGGCGCCCCTGAACTTCGCAATCGCCTCATCCGGGACACCTGCCGCCTCCAGCACGGCCGCAGTGAAACTCACGGGTGCGGTGCCCGGTGCCGTAATGACCCGGCCGGCAGAGACCGCCGATGCGCTGTCCTGATACCGGGAAGCGCCCTGATAGTCCTCAACGTTTTGGATCAGAAAATCAGCTGCGTTCGAGGTATGTTGAACGTCGTTCAGTAGCCCCGCGCGAGCCACAGCCAGCGTCCCGGCGCAGATCCCGCCAACCGCTGCGCCGCCCTCATGCAGCCCGGCGAGAAGGGGGCCGATTTCTGGTGCTTCCGCGGTTTCCCAGATCGTGCCGCCAACAACCACGACCACATCCGGTTTCCAGCCTGACAGCGCATCCAGATCCTGAGATACGAAGGCGCGCAGCCCGCCCATTGAACTGACTTCTCCGGTGTCGGGAGAGAAATATTGAACATCCAGGTCGTAAAAAGACCTGCCGGCTCCGCCGATCAACGCGTATTCCCAGTCTGCAAATCCCTGTGTCAGCAATACCGCAATCTTTGTCATTAATACGTGTCCGACTGTTACCTGAGCAGAACATAAAGTGAACGCAGTAAGTCCGCAATACCAATTTCTCCCGTCACGCAGGATAAGCGGAACGCGAAACTTGCAAAGAACTCTGTAACCCGAAATCGGGGCATCCGCCGGGCCAAACACACGCCAAGCAGCGATGAAGCTTGCCGGTTTTCCTTGCATCGGGCGCGGCAGTGGGGCTCAGTTGCCGGAAGGGGCTGACCGGAAAGGGCCGACAATGACCGAGCAAGACGCAAATAGCACGTCCAAATGGCCGCAGGGCGACGCGCCGGTTCTGGTGACCGGCGCGAGCGGCTTCATCGGCCGCGCGGTTGTGCGATGCCTGATAAAATCCGGGGCCAGCACACGTGCGCTGGCGCGAAGCCCGGGCACCGGCGCGCTTTCGCAGCTTGGGGTTGAGGTTTCGCGGGGCTCCATCAGCAGCCCGGGATCGGCGCTGAAGGACGTCAACACGGTGTTTCACCTTGCCTATGATTTGCGCGCTTCGGGATTGGATAACCTGTCGGCCTTTCGCAGTTTTCTGGACGCAATTGCCGAGGCAGGTGTGCGCAATCTTGTACACGCAAGCTCGGTTGTCGTCCATGATGGCTGGCCTTCCGGAGCGCTTGTCGAGGATGCTCCGATAACCGCGCCGGACATTGGTTCGAGCTATCGTGGTGCCAAGATTGCCATGGAAAACCTGATTGCCGAGGCCGTCCATAACGGGCAACTGGCATCCGCAACCCTGCTGCGCCCCACGCTTGTCTACGGGCCAGGCAGCCGGATGTGGAGCGAGGCCGTCGTCGAACGCCTCAGATCCGGGCCGATCCTTGTTCCGGATGCGCCTGCGGATCATCCGGCCGGGCGCCCCTTTGGCCTGTGCCATCTTGTCCACGTGGACGATCTGGCCAGGGCGGCCGTGAACGCGGGTGCTATAGAGAAACCTGGGGTTCGCGCCTATCTGATTTCCGATCCATCACCGATCACCTGGCCAGATTACTACCGGGCGCTGTCGAGTGCGCTTGGCACCGGAACGGTGGAAACGCGGCCCTTCGCCGAAATGGAGGCCCGGCTTCCGCCGCAGGTCAATGGGCCGGTCGATCAGGGGCCGAGCCTTGCGGCCCGCGTGAGCTCGAAACTGCGAACAATCGTCGGAAACGACACCATCGACATGGTCGGGCGGAAGCTCCGCAAGTATCGTCAAAGCGGCACAGCCGAGCAGTTTCCCGATCGTTTCCTGTTCGAACTTTACACCTCGTCCGGTGAAATCGACGTATCCCGGGCCAAAGCTGAGCTGGGTCTTACGCGCGGTGCCGATATACAGGACCGGATGAAAGACGTGGCCGCTTATTACAAATAGCGGACCGAACCACCTGAGCTAGCGGTTCGCGGCCAGCCTTCGATATGTGTCGATAAATTGCTGGTGGACCCAATCCGGGTTGAACCTGTCCTCGCGGCTTCTTTCCAGAGCGGCGGCCCCCATCTGCTCTAGCGCGGCCTCATCCGCAAGAACCGAATGAAGCGCATTGCAGATCGCGGCCACATCACCGACGGGCACAACACGCCCGACGCTGTCATCGACCAGTTCGACAACCCCCGAACAGGCGGTCGCTACGACCGGGGTTCCGGTCTGAAAGGCTTCGGGAATGACAAAGGGCAGCGCCTCGTAGCGCGAGGTCAGGGCGAACACATCCGCCGCGCGCACGTGGAGATGCACTTGTTCGGTGCGGCCCGCAAAGGTCAGATGGCTGAGCACGCCTTTTTCCGCCGCCAGCGCCTTGTAGGTTTCTTCCAGTGGTCCATCACCGACAAGCAGGAACCGGTAACCCGGATGGCTGTCTTTCATGCGAGCGACACATTCGATCAGGATATCGATGCCCTTCTGGTGCGACTGGCGCGCCACGGTCACGATAAGCTTTTCGCCGTCGCCAAGATATTTCTGCCGCACGGCGGCAATCGCTTCGGCCGAATCCACCGGTGCCGGTTTGACGCCGAGGCCGAGGACCTGAACCTGTGCTGCGGGGATTCCACCGATCTCGATCAGGTCCCGCGCCGAGGCATGGCTGGGCGTGATCACCAGATCGCAGTGCCTGGCAACGCGGGAAAACGTCTTCACGCGTTCGGGCTCGGAGCCGTGATAGGTCACCACAACAGGAATGCGCCGTCCTGTGCGGGCCATCAGCGAAACCAACGCAGGTGCCGATTCATGCGCGTGGATGAGATCGACGCGGTTCCGCCCAAGCCATCGGCGCAATCCAAGAACCGAATGAGCAAGGTGTTTCAGTCGCGCGGGGATGCCCCCCCCCTCGCTGGCCACATAGCGTATTGGAAGTTGCAGAAAGCCGTCGTCGTCATCACCCCCGTACCAGACGCCTGCGTTGCCCGACAGCGTGATGTTATGTCCAAGTTCGCGCAATGTCTGAGTCAGCGCCAGCATGTGCCTTGGGATGCCGCCAAGGTTGAACTGCGTGCCGATCTGAAGAACCGACAGAGGTGGCTGGTCACCATTTTGCGACTGTTCGGTCGTCATGGGATTTTCTCCGGCCGTATCAGAACTGCGCGCGGGTAATCGCTGCGTATCTACATCACTTTCACAGGTCGCACAGCGTTGCAAGGCGCAGGGGAAAGCGCCTTCGCACGTGCTCTGCAAAGTGAACAATGGCACGTAGATTGGCAAAATGTTTCCAGACAGGGGCCGGCAATTCCGACAATATGCAACACCTCCCATCCCCAACCGCCACCTGCCGATGCGGCCGGAGTCAGGCGGTTGACATATGGTATCCGATCTACAATCTGGTCCGGACTTTTGAGACAGGCGCCAACCATTGGAAACGAAGCGCATTTTTGATGACGGGAACGGCCCGCATGGACGGTATCCATGACGGAGGGGCTGACCGATATTGTTATTGGGTCTGGTCCCTCGGCGCTGGCAACGGTTGAGGGTCTGTTGGCGAGGGGCCGGAAAGTAACCGTTGTGGATGCGGGTCGGAAGCTTGAACCGAACCGCGCCGCGCTCCGCGATACTCTGGGTGCGACGGAACCGGAAGGCTGGGATCAGGGCACGCTGACTGAACTCCGTGCCCGTCAGCTTGATATCACCGACAGTGCGGCGCGTTTCGGATCACGCTTTGCGCTGCGCGCGCGGGACGAAGTGGTGTTTCCCGAAAACCCTGATGTGGTGTTGCAGTCGTCGCGGGCTTTTGGCGGCCTGAGCAATGTGTGGGGGTCGGCAGTTTTGCCCTGGGCTCCTGATGATCTGGCGGGTTGGCCCGTCACCGCGACCGATCTGAAACCACATTATGCCGAGGTCGCGTCGCTGGTGTCTGTTGCCGGCAGCGCGGCCTCATTCGACGACATTCTGGCCTCGGGCGACCTGCCGCTTGCGCATCTGTTACCCGCCACGCGACAGGCCAGGACGCTGTTGCGCCGCCTGAAACCGAAAACCACACCGGGCGGAGCACAGTACTGGCCGGGTCCCGCGCGTCAGGCGGCCGGACCCGATTGCCGCGCTTGCGGGCTTTGCCTGTACGGCTGCCCCTACGGTCAGATTTTCAACAGTTCGGCTAAAATGGCCGCCCACCTGCGGGAAGGCCGGATTGCATACCAACAAGCCGAAGTCGTTCGAATTCGCGAAGGCGCAGACGGCGTAACACTGGATATCGCGGACGGGCGTTCGCCGATTTCAGGCGCGCGCGTCTTTGTCGCGACCGGCGTGCTCGAAACCGCGCGGCTTATGTTTGAAAGCAATGGCGAACTGGCGGGGCGCGGCGTGGTTCTCCGCGACAGCCGGCATATGTTCACACCTCATCTGGCGACCTGGGGGGCGGGAAATATCGGGTCCGGACCCCATCACACATTGGCGCTAGCGTTTGTGGAACTGCGCGACCAGGCGATATCCCCCTGGACCATACACTCGCAGCTTTACGGCTGGAATGACTTCTACGCGCGCGAAATGTTCAACAAATATGGGCATGGCATTGGCCTGTTGCGGCCGGTATTCGACCGCGTCGCGCGTCGTTTGATTGTCGTGCAGAGCTTCCTGCACTCGGACCACTGTGCCAAAATTCACCTGCGGCCCGCGCCAGGCGATCCTGAGCGACGTCTGAGCGCAGAGGTCGAAGAGGCAGAGGACTTTGGAAAACGGGTTGGCCAAATCCGGCGCGCAATGGCAAGATACCTGCGGCCCGCAGGGTTGATCGCAATTACCAAGGCGGGTCAGATCGGCCTGCCGGGTTCAAGCTTTCATTGCGGCGCGACCCTGCCCATGAAGAATAATCCCGGGCTGGGCGACACCGACACACTCGGACGGCCGCACGGCGCCACCAGGACATATGTGGTCGATGCCTCAGTCATGCCGGCGATCCCGGCCAGCACAATCACCCTGTCAGTCATGGCCAACGCGCACCGGATTGCCACATTGGCCTAGTGGCGGTTCCTTGGCTTACGTCTCGCCACGGATCATCCGCAACGCTTGGGAAATGGAGCCGGGCATGGCGACGGGCATCAGGGCAAAGAACGCCAATCCTCCGATGCCGATGGAACTGAAAAACAGCGCCGCAACGCCCAAGGACCCACCGACCAGCTGTTGCCACACAAGCACGACCAAAGCCATTGCGGCAGAGATCAGCAAGGGTGCGACCAGCTTCGCCAGATAACGCCGCCACCCGATGGCCTCGGTCGCCAGCGCTACATTCGAACGTATCGGAAACGCGATTACGGCTCGGGTCGTGGCAGCGACCGCGACGGCAAACAAACCGAACTGCGCCGCGACACCAATCAGGGCGAAACCAACCGCGACCTCGATCCCTGCGGCAACCAGAAACCGCGAAAGTTTGCCATGGGCCAGCAAATAGGCCTCTTGTATGGCGACAAGCGCATTCACTGCCCCCATAAGGCACATCAGCGGAAGGATCTGTCCGGCACCGGTCCAGTCCGGACCGACAGTCAGCAGAACGCCGGGTTTTGCGACCACGGCCAGCCCGGCAAAGGCCACAAAAGCAATCAGCGCCGCGATCTGGGACACGTTGAGCAGGAAGCGCGCCGTGTCACCCGTTTGGCGGCGCAGTTCCGCAAAGCTCGACTGTGCGACGCCTTTCAGCGGAAACGAAACCAGTGTCGTCAACAACTCCACCAGCCGAAACGCGAAGGAATAAAGACCGACCGCGACGGGGCCGGTTGTCAGGCCCAGTGCGATGGTCGGTGTGTGGACGATGACCAGTGAGGATGTCCGCAGGACAAGCGTGTTTGGGCCCAGCCCGTGCACAAGCGCGAGATCGGCGCGTGTCGGAATCCGCTTGGGCAACCAGCCCGCGGCGACAATCGAGATCGCCGAGTTGACGCCAAGCTGCACCAATCGCTGCCCGACCAGGCTCCAGGCTCCGAAGCCATTGACCGCCAGCGTGATGCACACAATGCCGCCCGCCACAACGGCCACCGCGTTGCGAATTGCGATGATCCGGAAATCGTGGTTGCGTCTGAGGATGGCGCTGGATACTCCGCCAGCGCCCAGAAACAGGATCGCCGGACTTGCAGCTGTCAGCAAACCGGCAACCTTTGGTTGGCCGTATAGCGCGGCGATCGCCGGCGAAAACAGGATCAACAGGCCGACAATGGCAAGCGAGACAAACATGAGGGCGACGAATGTGCCTTCAAGCCGCCCTTCCTCGATCGTGTGACGCTCGATGATCGCCTCGGTCATGGTGTCGCGAACCAGAACCTCGCCAATGAATACAAAGGCGAAGGCCATCATGACGATGCCAAAAGCCTCGGCACCAATGATCCGGGCCACCAGAATAAAGACGAAAATCCCGGTCAGGTTCTCGACCAGGCTGGATCCGGTGATCCAGGCCACATTTCGCGAGAAATGCCGGTTCATCCGCCGCACTCCATACACGGATCAGGTATCAATGTGGCGTCCCGGTCGCTGGCAGAAATCATAGCGATCCGCTCCGGTCAAATTTCAGCGCTTGTTCTGTCATCCTGAAGTCACAGCCACCGGGGCTGGTTGTCCCATGCCTTACTCACTAAACTCATCAAATATGGTTCTTACTTTTCTAAGCACAGGAATATACGCGTAAAGCCTTCAAATTCCCGAAAAGAACTGGAACCGCAGTTTATTCGCCGACTCTGTTGCAAAATTAAGAACACTCCGGGTCCACTAAGCACCTATGTCGGAACCGAGGGATCGTTCGGGGCGGGAATTTATCCTGCGGACAGCCTGCATTTTGGCACACGGACTATATCCATCTGCCCCAAGTCACCGTTGCGCACGCGCGCCCTGCTCAAGCTTGCCCAGCATCTTCGTCAGTGTCTTTCGCTCATCCGGTGCTAATGCGCCAAGGATCTGCTCTTCCAGTGCGGCCAGATGGGGGGACATCGCCTTGTACAGGTCCAGCCCTTTTTGCGATGGCGTAAGCAGTTCGCTTCGGCCGTCGTCGGGGTTTGGGTGCCGTTCAAGCAAGTGCCGGCTTTCCAGTTTTCCCACGGCGCGGCTGACGGCAACTTTGTCGATGGTCGCGGCAGCGACGATTTCGCGGTTGGTGATCTTCCGGTCGCGCACCAGAATTGCCAGAACCCGCCATTCGGCTGAGCTGAGATCAAACTTGTCCTGGTGGATGGCACGTACCAGGTCGTTCACGGCGGCGTAGGTCCGGCGCAGCTGATAGGGAAAGAAACTGTTCAGATCAAGCTCGGCCGGTTTGGCTGGTTCGTAGGTTTCAATCTTCGACTTTTGTCCCATGCGGTATCTCCCACCAACCACAAATGCGGATGGCAAAGGCTGTCGTGATTTTAGTTGACATCGTTGCACATGAAACCAATACTTGCAATATAGTTTCGATAGTAACTAGTTGCAATCTGGGCACTGCTATCTCTGGGGAGGAGAATGACATGATCACTGGAACCAAGATCGGCGGACTTCTGACAGCCACGCTGATAAGCACCGGGTTGACCGTTTCGGTCGCATCAGCCGAAGAGTTTGTCTTGTCTTCATGGTTGCCGCCGCAGCATCCGGTCGTTGCGAACGTCATCCAGCCATGGGCCGATTCCGTCGCCGAAGCCACCGAGGACCGGGTGACCGTGCGTATTCTTCCCAAACCGCTTGGCCCGCCCCCGGCGCATTATGATCTGGCCGTGGATGGGGTCGCGGATATTACCTATGGGTTGCATTCCTTTACCCGCGACGACCGGTTCCTGCGCTCGCGGATCGGGCAGTTTTCGTTTCTGGGGGACTCGGCGGAAAACACGTCTGTGGCATATTGGAACGTTTATGCCGGGGATCTGGATGCACAGGCTGAACACGAAGGCGCCAAGCTGCTTGGCCTGTTCGTTCACGGGCCGGGCATGTTCCATAATAACCAGCGCAAGATCGAAACTGCCGACGATTTCGCCGGTCTGAAAATTCGTACCCCGGGCGGGTATATTGCAGATCTGTCAACAGATCTGGGCATCACCACACAGTTCATGGGCCCCGGTCAGGTGTTCGAGAAATTGTCCACCGGCGTCATCGACGGCGTCACTTTCCCGATGGAAGCGTTGAAGGCGTTCAAGCTTACAGATCACGTGACCCACACGATGCGTATTCCGGGCGGCATGTATAACACGTCCTGGTTCCTGATCATGAATGAAGACCGCTGGGACGATATCTCGGACGCTGACAAGGCGGCGATTGAAGCCGTATCCGGTGAAGCCTTTGCCGCGCTTGCCGGCAGGACCTGGGATGCAGCAGATGCCGTGGGCGCCGAATATGTGGCCGAAAGCCAGGTCGAGGTTTACGAAGCGCCGGATGCGGTTCTCGACACCATTCGCGGTTTCGCGGACAAGCACGAAGCGGCCTGGGCCGAAGCGGTGGCCGCCACCGGGTTTGACGGGACGGCTGCGCTGAAGGAAATGCGCGCTCAGGCCGGAAACTGAACCGTCATGCGCCAGCAGGACACGGCGACCCGTCCGCGCAAAAGCGTGATGCTGTTCCGCGCCATGGCCGTCGGCTCTGTGGTGGTCCTGCTGGCGATGATGCTGCTGACATCCGCTGATGTGGTAGCGCGCTATGTTTTCAACAGCCCGATAAAAGGCGCGTTTGAGCTGACGGAAATCGGTCTTGCTGTTCTGGTGTTTCTGGCCATGCCCCTGACCACCGCTTCCAACGAACATGTGACAGTCGATCTCCTCACGCTGCCGTCCCGCGCGCTGATGTCCAGAGTTCTGGTTCTCGTTGGTTTCGTCATCGTGGCCGGCACGTTTGTAGCCATGGCGTGGGAGGTCTGGGAACACGCCGCAAAGCTGCAGAAGCGGGGCACGGTGACGAACTCTCTATCCATCCCTGTCTATCTGGTTGCATTCCTCGTTTCTGCGGCCTGCACCGTATCGGTCTTTGCCGCGGCGGTTGCGTTTTTCAAAGGCTCTGATGAATGATCGCCTCACTTTTGGGTATCGCCGTCCTGTTTCTGCTGGTTCTGGCGCGGGTGCCAATTGCATTTGCCATGATCTGCGTCGGTACGGTCGGGTTTGCCCTGCTGCGCAGCTGGAAGGCGAGTTTTACCCTATTGGGCAATACAACCTTTGACACGGTCCTCTCGTTCACCCTGTCGGTCATTCCGTTGTTCATTCTCATGGGAAACCTGCTGACTGCATCGGGTGTCAGCCATTCCCTGTTCGCCGCCGCGCAACGACTGCTGCGCAATCTGCACGGCGGTCTGGCAATGGCGACGGTGGTGGCCTGCGGAGGGTTCAGCGCGGTTTGCGGATCGTCGCTTGCCACCGCTGCCACAATGTCAAAGGTGGCCATGCCATCCATGCGCAAGGTCGGCTACGCCGACAGCCTTGCGACAGGGTCCATCGCGGCCGGCGGGACATTGGGCATTCTGATCCCGCCTTCGGTCATCTTGATCATTTACGGCATCATCACCGAAGCGGATATTGCCAAGCTGTTCCTGGCAGGATTGCTTCCCGGGCTGTTGGGCGTGCTGCTTTACATGGCGGCGGTTTTTGCGGCGGTAAAGGTAAAGCCCGAACTGGCACCTGCGGGTTCCGACGATAATCCACTGACAGCGCGGGATATCGTCGGGGTCTGTGCGGTGGTCGGGCTGTTTGCCCTGATCATGATCGGTATCTATGGCGGGTTCTTTACCCCGTCCGAAGCCGCTGCTGTGGGTGCCTTCCTTTCTCTGCTGATCGCCATTGGCATGGGAGGTTTGAGGTTCCCCGACCTCATTCAGGTGGGTATCGATACGGTCCGGCCCACCGCCATGATCTTCGCGATTGTCATCGGGGCCGAGGTGTTTTCCAACTTTGTCAGCTTTGCGGGCCTGCCCGACGCGATCCTGAGCTTTGTGCAGTCCCTGAACGTCAATGCCTTTGTCGTGATGTTTGTGCTGGTCCTGATCTACATTCTGCTGGGCGCATTTCTGGAAAGCCTGTCGATGATCCTGCTGACGGTGCCGATCTTCTTTCCGATGATCATGGCGTTGGATTTCGGAGACGGCCTGTTGTCGAGCCCCGAGGCAGTGGCCATCTGGTTCGGGATCATCGTAGTTGTCGTGACCGAGATCAGCCTGATTTCGCCACCCATCGGACTGAACGTATTCGTACTGCGGACGATCCTGCCGGATATCCCGATCCGGACGATGTTTGCGGGGATTCTGCCGTTTTGGGTGGCCGACATCCTTCGTCTGGCATTGCTTATCGCATTCCCGTCTGTTTCCTTGCTGCTGTCGATCTGAATGTGTCAGGTTTGACGAAGCGCTTCAACGAAGCCAGAGACGTGCGTAAGGCGGCAAGGTAATGCGCCCATCAACGGGGTTGATCGCTGTATCGGATAGCAGGTCATGCAGACCGGATGCGCCTTGCTGGCGAAGCCAGGACACCGGCATTTCGACCGCGTTTTCGGAAAAATTGAAGGCGCAGACAACGCTGCCGATCGGTGACCGTCTGGCAAATGTGAACAAAGCGGATGTGCCCGTGTTCAGAATTTCTGTCGGGTTGGCGGCATGAAACTCCTTTGTTCCGGCACGGCGGTCCAGAATTTCCCGTATCCCGGAATAGACACGACCCGGCACGCCATCCGGTTCAGTCTGCGCTGTGCCCGCACGATCCCAGTCCATCATGGGCCGGTGCAGCCAGCGGCTGTCATGCGCATTTGCGGGATCGTCGCGATAGCTCCAGTCGTTCAGTAACGCGATTTCATCGCCCATATAAATCAGGGGAATGCCGCCATAGCTGGCGATAATCGCGTGACCCATCAGTATCCGGTCGATCGCGCGGTCGATTGTTGGGCCGTCACCGGATTCCATGGCGCGTTCCAACCCGGCCAGCGACGCACAGGTGCCACTGATCCGCTTGTCGCCGGTATCGGGGTTGAATTGGAACAGTTCACCTTTGGCAAAGCTTCCGGGAAACACGCCCTCAAAAAAGTCCGACAAAAAGGCCCGGTGCGGCTGACCGCCGAGCCCGACCGCTGCGGCATCTTCATCCGTCACAGCCCAGCCGATATCGTCGTGGCAACGCAGATAGGTCGCGTAGGTGGCGTTTGTAAGCGTCTTGGGGAAATGCGTATCAAGCACATGGGTTATCAGCCTTGTGTCCCGGGACGCAAGCGATGACCAGAACTGCACCATAAGCGAGTTGTGGTAGGCCAGGTTGCCTTCCTTGCCATCGTGCTCACCGCGCCCGAGATAGGGCAACATCTCAGCAGGGCTGACAATGGCTTCTTCCAGATGAATGACCGATGGCGCGACGATCCGGCTGGCGGCGCGCAGCGCATGCAGCAGTACATGGCATTCGGGTTCAGACTGACAACGCGTGCCCATGCGCTTCCACATGAACGCAACCGCATCAAATCGCAGGATATCGACCCCGCGATTGGCCAGTGACAGCATGATGTCCGTCATCTCCAGAAAAACCTGCGGGTTGGCCCAGTTCAGGTCCCATTGGTGTTCGTTGAACGTGGTCCAGACCCATTTTTGGCAATCGTCATACCAGGTGAAATTGCCGGACGCGCCATCCGGGAAGACTTCGACCAGTGACTGTTCGTACTGTTTCGGCAGCGTGTCATCGGAAAACATCAGGTAGTAGTCCGAATATTTCGCATCACCCTTGCGCGCTTTTTTGGCCCAGGCGTGTTCCTTTGCGGTGTGGTTCAACACCATGTCGATGCAGACACTGATCCCACGCGCGCGGCAGGCGCGGGCTGCGCTTTCAAAATCCTCCATCGTACCAAAGGCGGGATTGATCGCGCGATAATCCTGAACAGAATAGCCACCGTCATTGTCGCCCTTGCGCGGTTTCAGGCAGGGCATGAAATGCACGTAATTGATGCCGAGGTCGCTTAGATAATCCAGCTTGCCTGAGACGTCGCGAAAGTGACCGCAGAAGCGGTCAATATAAAAGACGTATCCCGCCATGTCCTGACGTTGAAACCAATCCGGTTCCAGATCCCGTTTCAGATCAAGCATACGCAAGTCTTCAGGGCGGTTTTTCCAGGCTCTGCGGAGCAATCTGTCCAGCGCCTTCCGGAATTGGTCAAAGTCGTCGCGATGGCCGTAAAGCCGCTCCAGCATCGGCCACAAGTCATCTTGGCTGCGCTGATAGCGCAGGTCAAAAAGCGTTTCGCCTATGTCGTCAGAGGCGTTGTGGACCTTGTTTCGTGGCATTGGGGCAGCTTCAAATTGGTCTTAGGTAATCCGGAACATGGCGGTTTTGTCCGATTTCGTCCGTGACGTCAGGATAACGAACCCGACCTTGATGGAACATTCACCCCCGTGCGACCCGTTCACCGCCGGCAATTGAGGCCATGACGAACGGGCTGGCACTGGAGTATCGCATGCCGTCAGAGACGCCGGCGCGATTACATGTAATACAGCGAGCGTCCGTCCAAAAAGACCTGCACCTTCTCCGGCTCAGCCGTCATCCGCAGGGTTTTGCCCCGATCCTGGTGGATGCCGGTCAGTTTTCCGATCAGCGGGTCCCTGTCGCCGGTGCTTTCGAAATACAGCAGAGTAACTTCACCCAGCGCCTCGGTGATATTCACCTTGCCTTCGAATATGTAATCACCGGTTGTCTCAACCAGATCCTCGGGCCGAACGCCGACATTGACCTTCCGTCCCATAAGCGCCTCGGTTGATGGCGCCGCTGAGACAGCGGTTCCGCCGCCTTCCATCCGGATCGTTGTTTGTTCGCCCGTCGCGGTGATTTCGCCCGGCAACAGGTTCATGGCAGGGGACCCGATGAACTGCGCAACAAACTCGTTTTCCGGCCTTTCATAAAGCTCCAGCGGTGTGCCAACTTGTCCGATCCCTTCGCCAACCGTCAGAACAACAATGCGCGAGGCAAGCGTCATCGCCTCAACCTGATCATGCGTGACGTAGATCATCGTGCTGTCGGGCATGGATTCCTTGAGCTGAGCAATCTCGATACGGGTCGCAACCCGCAGCGCCGCATCCAGGTTCGAAAGCGGTTCATCGAACAGATAGACCTTGGGGTCCCGAACGATCGAGCGGCCAATGGCGACCCGTTGTCTCTGACCACCTGACAGCGCCTTGGGCAGACGGTCAAGAAACGGTTCAAGTTGCAGAATACGCGCCGCATTGGTGACCGCGGCGTCGATCTCTTCCGGGGTTTTCTTGGCCAGCTTCAGGGCAAACGACATATTGTCGCGCACTGTCATATGAGGGTAGAGCGCGTAGGACTGAAACACCATCGCAATACCGCGCTGCGCCGGGGGAACGTCGTTGACGACCTGACCGTCGATCTCAAGCGTTCCGCTTGTGATGGTTTCAAGCCCCGCAATCATCCTGAGCAGAGTGGACTTCCCGCAGCCGGAAGGGCCGACAAAAACGATCAGCTCACCTTTTTTAATATCCAGGTTGATATCGTGCAGCACATGGACCTTGCCGCTGTAAACCTTTTGGACGTCGGTTAGTTTGATTTCAGCCATTTGCTCTCCCCTTGGAAGTCACTGCTGCCTTGGCGAACAGGGCTTGCCACGGACCCAGGGTCACGGTGCGGCCGGACACGTCTTGCGGGGCGCAGGGCGCATCCGCGATCGTCGCCCAGTCTTCACCCGGCAAGTCCGTTGCTTGTTCGCTGTCGCTAAGGTTAAAGGCACAAAAGATGCGTTCGTCGTCTGTGCTTCGGATGAAGCTGAGGAAATCGTCCCGTGCAGCGACCGGTTCATACTGCCCTTTGGCCAGAGCCCGGTGTTGCGCGCGGAAGGCCAGTACCGACCTGTAATAGTTCAGTGTGCTGTTCGGATCGTCTTCCTGAACCGTGACCGACCGTTCGGTATGTTCGACAGCAACCGGCAACCATGGGCGTGCATCCGAAAATCCGCCATTGGGGGTGGTCCGGCGCCAGGGAATCGGCGTGCGGCAGCCGTCGCGCCCGCGGAACTTGGGCCAAAAGCGGATACCGTAGGGGTCCTGCAGGTCTTCGAACCCGACATAAGCCTCGTTCAGGCCAAGCTCTTCGCCCTGATACAGGCAGACCGACCCTTTGATGGAACATAGCAGCGCAAGATAGGCGCGATAGGCCGGATCGGTCAGATTCCAGCGTGATTTGTGACGCACGACATCGTGGTTGGAAAAGGCCCAGCACGCCCAGCTGTCCGGGCCAACCTCGTCGAGGTGTTCCAGCACATGGGCAACCCGCGATCCAGACGGGTGCGCGTTGGCCAGAAACGAAAAATCGTAGCACATATGCAGTTTGTCACCGCCGGACGTATAGTCCGCCTGCACCTGCGTGCCGCGATGGCTCTCGCCGACTTCGCCTACGGATGTCGCTGCGGGGTATTCATCCAGCAATGCCCGGAAACGGCGCAGGAATTCCAGGTTCTCTGGCTGGGTCTTGTCGTAAAGATGATCCTGGAAGTTGTAGGGGTTGACCGCCGGGGCGGTCTCATCGTTGCGCTGGTCCGGCCGAAGGGCCGGATTGTCGCGCAGCTGTGCGTCGTGAACGTAGAAGTTCACGGTGTCCAGACGGAACCCGTCGACCCCGTGATCAAGCCAGTAACGCACGATGTACAGCAATGCTTGCTGCACATCCGGGCAGTGGAAATTCAGGTCCGGCTGTTCTTTGAGGAAATTGTGCAGGTAATACTGCATCCTCTGGCCGTCCCATTCCCAGGCGGAACCGCCGAAAATGCTGAGCCAGTTGTTGGGGGGCGAGCCGTCCGGTTTCGGGTCTGCCCAGACATACCAGTCCGATTTCGGGTTATCGCGGTCGGTGCGGCTCTCGGCGAACCAGGGGTGTTGGTCTGAGGTGTGGCTGAGCACGAGGTCGATCAGAACCTTCAGGCCAAGCTGATGCGCCCGTTCAACCAACGCGCCGAAATCACCCAGAGTTCCGAACATGGGGTCGATGTCGCGGTAGTCGGTGACGTCATACCCGAAATCCAGCATCGGCGACCGGAAGAACGGCGAAATCCAGATCGCGTCGACGCCGAGTTCCGCGATATAGGGCAGCCGGTGGATGATCCCCGGCAGATCGCCAATGCCGTCATTGTTGGAATCCTGAAAGCTGCGCGGGTAGATCTGATAGATCACCGCGCCGCGCCACCAGTCCGGGTCGATCCGGCTTTCGATCTGAGGGGAGGGGGAGACTGATCCGTGCATGTCAGGGTCACTTCACCGAACCGGCCAGCAGGCCACGAACAAGATATCGCTGCATCGCAAAGAAAACCAACAAGGGTACGGCGATCGAAACAAACGCAGCGGTTGCCAGAATTTCCCAGTTTCCGCCACGCGTGCCCAGAAGCTCGACAATCTGGTTGGTCATCACAGTTGTCTCACCGGTGGCGTCGATCAGGAACACCTTGGCAACCAGCAGGTCATTCCACGTCCACAGGAACTGGAAAATCGCAAAGGACGCCAAGGCCGGGAACGACAGGGGGAGGATAATTTTCACGAAAATCTGAAAATCCGTCGCTCCGTCGACCTTGGCGTTTTCGATGATGTCGCGCGGCAGCCCAACCATGTAGTTGCGCAGCAGATAGACCGCCAGCGGCATGCCAAACGCGGTATGCGCCAGCCAGGTGCCAAGATATCCCTTGCCGATGCCGATCCCCAGATGCAGCTTCAGCAACGGAATCAGCGCCAGTTGCAGGGGCACAACCAGCAGGCCCACAACGCAGGCGATCAGCAGTGCCCGGCCGGGAAACTGCATCCAGGCCAGCGCATAGGCCGCAAAGGCCGCGACCACGATCGGAATGATCGTTGCGGGGATCGTCACCGTCAGCGTGTTGAAGAACGCCTTGGCCATGCTGTCCGTGCTGGAACCGCTGAACAGGATCTGGTTGTAGTTTTCGAGCGTGAATTCGGGTGGCACCTCGGCCTGGATGAACACACGCTGGCCGCGGCGTCCGGGTTCCTCGACACTGGTATAGCGATAGCTGCCATCTGCGTTCAGAACCATGGTTTCTTCGCCGAACTCGGCCTTTTCACCGATCTCATAGGCCGAAACATCACGCGAGGACACGCCGTATCTGGACAGGGTCACTTCGGTTCCGGGGCCATCTTCGGCGTCGGTCAGCAGGTTGCCTTCAACCACATACAGCCCGTCCTGCTGGGTGGCGGCATCCCGACCACCCGTGCGCATCTGCAAGGTCTGCTGGGCCGGGAACATCGCGTTCCACCAACCCGAACTGGTGATCTGATCGGCAGTCCGGAAGGATGACACCAGAAGCCCAACGGTCGGGAACAACCACAGAGCCACCAGTAGGACAACTGAAATATGCACCGCCCATGTGAGGGACGATTTGGTTCCTGCCATGCCGTCCATCAGCTCATCTCCTTGCGTGCGTTGTGAACGTTCCAGACAAGGATCGGCGAGACCAGCAGCATGATGATGATCGCACTGGCCGAGCCGACGCCCCAGTCATTTGCGCGGAACAGTTTATCGAACATGTAATTGGCCAGAACCTGCGTTTCCCACTGGCCGTTGGTCATCGCAAAGACGATATCGAAAACCTTGAGAACGACCAGCGTGATGGTTGTCCAGACCACGACGATGGTGCCCATGATCTGCGGTATCTTGATCGAGAAGAAGACCTGAAACGGGTTGGCCCCGTCAATGATCGCGGCCTCAATGGTCTCTTCTGGAATGCCGCGCAGCGCGGCAGACAGGATCACCATGGCAAAACCCGTCTGAATCCAGATCAGCACAACCATCAGGAAGAAGTTGTTGAAGAACGGAATTGTCAGCCAGGTCTGGGGCTGGCCATAGGGCAAATCGGCGCTGAAGATGTTTACGACCAGCACCAGCGCGCGAACCGCGAAATAACCCACCACGACAATGCCCGCAAACCGTATGGTCGACAGGAAACCTGATGAGGAATTGTCGCCGCTGCCCTGTCGTATCAGCTGATACAGGACCCAGCCGGCATAGAGCAAAATGCCCGCAATGCTCAGCACCATCAGCCCCGGTACAAGCTTCAGAAGCAGGAAGGATCCGACCCCTCCGTTGAACTGAAGCCATACCGCGTTCAGAACGCCGATCTGGTTCGATTCAATCGGCCGGATGTCGTAGATGAGCTTGAAGATCACCGATGCCCCTACGAATGAGATCGCCATCGGCATGAAGATCAGTGACTTGGCGATGCTGCCCCACTTGATACGGTCGGTTAGCTGCGCGGCCAGAAGGCCGAAAGCCGTCGACGCCGCGGGCACTACGATCAGCCAAAGCATGTTGTTGCGCATGGCTTCCCAGAACTTCGCTTCGCTGAACATCTGGTTGTAATTTGCCAATCCAACAAAGGCACCGCCCTGACTGCGATCCGTCAGGCTCAGGCGGAGCGTTTCCACCACCGGATAGGCAAGATACAGGCCAAGCGCGAACATTGCCGGGAAGAGAAACAGCCAGGGTCTTATCCTGTTGGCCCGATTGATATTGCGCCCCGCATTGGGACCCTTGGCGGGGAACAGGACCTTATCCAGAAACTGGTTCGAGAAATAGTAATACCCGATACACCCACCAACACCGACAATGATTGTAATCAAACCTTGAAGAGAAGGATGCATGGCAGGATTCCCATTGCTGGACCGAGACTGATCCCGGTCTTTTGAGGCACATCAGGCGCCAGGAATGTGCGAATGGAACCCGGACCAGGGTGGCCCGGGTCCGGCATTGTTATTTCAGAGCGTCCCAGCTGGACTGGATTTCACGTGCGACCGCCGTGGCATCTTCGCCACCGGCATAGTCGACCATGCCTGTCCAGAACGTTCCGCCGCCAACGCCGCCGGGCATCAGGTCCGAGCCATCAAAGCGGAAGGTGGTCGCGCCCAGCAGGATATCGTTCATCTTGCGCAGCGTGGGATCGCTGAAGGCGTCCGGGTTGACGCCCTTATGCGGCGTCAGGAACCCTTTGCGGGCCATCCAGATCTCATGCGCTTCGGGCTCCTGCAGGAACTTGATCAGATCATGCGCGGCCTGATTTTCGCTGGTGATCGCCCAAAGCGTGCCCGCGCCCAGTACCGGTTTTCCGAGGTCCTTGTCCGCATAGGCCGGGAAATAGAAGAAATCCGCGTCCTCGCCGACAATCGTCCCTTCCGGGAAGAACGACGGGATGAAAGATGCCTGGCGATGCATGTAGCACTGCGGCGGGCTGTCGAACAGGCCCTTGGGGCTGTCGCGGAAGTCGGTCGAAGCCACAACGCCGGCCCCGCCGGCCACGTAGTCGTCATTGCGGGCAAAGGCGCCGAATTCTTCAATGGCGGCGATGATTCTCGGGTCGTCGAACGGGATCGAATTGTCCACCCAGCCATCATAAACGTCAGGTGTCTGCGTGCGCAGCAGCATATCTTCGACCCAGTCGGTTGCCGGCCAACCGGTGGCGCCGCCCGAACCCAGACCGATGCACCATGGCGTTTCGCCATCGGCTACAATCTGGTCAGTCAGCGCCTTCAGCTCTTCCATGGTCTCTGGCACTTCGTACCCGGCGTCCTCGAAGTTCTCGGGCAGGTACCAGACCAGGGATTTCACATCGACCTTGTAGAAAAAGCCATAGAGCTGATCGTTGCCGTCGGCATCCGCATAGGTGCCCAGATCGACCCAGGACTGACCCGCCGCGTAATTGTCGCGAATCCAGTCACCGGTGCCTTCGGCCAGCGGCGTAAGGAATCCGCGGCTTGCCATATCAGCGGCCAGACCCGGCTGCGGGAATACAGTGACATTTGGTGCCGATCCGGCCTCGGCGTCGACAAGAATTTGTTGCTCCAGGCTGTCCGAACCCACATAGCGGACATCGTGACCAGATGCTTCTGCAAAGGCGCTGAGAACGGCCTCGACATTTTCCTGATCAGGCCCCAGCCACGGGCCGAAGACCGTTACCTGTTCTGCAACTGCGCTGGACGCCGTTAATGCCATTGCAGCAACGCTGCAACCCAACAGTCTTCTCATTTTTTCCTCCCTAGCATGATCGCACGGACTGTCGTTTTGTGCCGTGACAGGCCATTTAAAGCGCTTTCATTGTTTCAAACGTGACGGATGCAGACGATTCTGTCAAACTCCGTTGCAACTGAAATTGATACACATGACCCGGACCCGTCGGGTCCGAGCGTGGTGGCTAAAGGAATATGAACTTAAAAGACCTGGCGAAGCGACTGAATCTATCGCAAGCAACCGTCAGCCGGGCGCTGAACGGTTACCCCGAAGTCGGTTCTTCGACCCGGGAACGCGTCCTTGCGGCGGCGGCGCGTTATAACTACAGACCCAACGCCCGCGCCATCGGTCTGGCCACCGGTCGCGCCAACGCGATTGGCCATATCGTGTCCATCTCGAACAAACGCGAAACGCTGAATCCGGTGTTCGGAGATTTTCTGGTGGGCGCGAATGAAGTCTACGCCCGCGAAGGTTTTGACATGAACCTGTCGCTGGTCGAAGACGATTTTCTGGGCGATGTGTTCCGCGCCCTGAAAACGCGGGGAACCGTTGACGGTGTCATTGTGCACTGGCCCGTTGCCAACGATTCCCGGATTGCGCTGCTCAGCGATATCGGCCTTCCGTTTGTGGTCCACGGTCGGGTGTCCGAAGTTTCGCAACCCTACAGCTGGGTGGATATCGAGAACCGCAAATGTTTTCGGCGCGCAACGGAACATCTTGTTGAATTCGGGCATCAGCGCATTGGTCTGATCAACGGGCGCGAAGTGCTGAGTTTCGCCTCAAGCCGGCGCGCGGGGTATGAAGAAGTCCTGCGTCTCAACGGCTTTGCCGTCGACCCGGACCTGCATACAAGTGACGAGATGACGGAAGGGTACGGGTTCAGCGCAGCGTCGAAAATGCTCAGCCTTTCTGACCCGCCGACAGCCTTTCTGACCTCTTCGGTTATAATTGCCTGGGGTGTGCGCCGCGCGATCGATGCCGCCGGCCTGAAGATTGGGGTCGATGTATCTGTGGTGACGCATGACGACGATCTTTACTATATGGCTAACGACGGAAACCCGCCGTTTTTCACCGCAACGCGGTCTTCGGTACGCGAGGCCGGCAATCTTGCCGCCGAAACTCTGATCCGCAGGATTCGAACGCCGGACGCAGAACACGAGCAACATCTCGTGGAGTCGGAGTTCATAGTTGGAACCTCGTCGGCGCCGCGGCGTCAGACCCTTTTCTGAAGATATCCGAGAATTGGGCGTGTAGCTGGCGGCACAAGGCCGGTGCCAAACTCTTGATTGCCCTGCCCGCAGGCCGATTCAGGTCATAACGTCCGGAGCTTGCCTCTCACAGATTTCGCGGAGCCTCGATATCTCCGCGATTGCCTCTGCGACGCCCTGCAAGGCCGATTGCGTTTCGATGTCCAGTGCGCCGTCTTTGGGCACGTAGCGCTCAAGGTAAACGCGGATCGTTGCGTTGTCGGTTCCGGTGCCTGACAGGCGCAGCACGCCGCGACTTCCGTCTTCGAACTGCAGGCGGACGCCCTGGTTGCTGCTGACCGATCCATCCACCGGATCGTGGTAGGAAAACTGGTCTGCCGATGCGACGACATATCCGCCCACGACGGTACCCGGAAGATCGGGCAACCGCGCTGTCAGTTCGTCCATCATCTGCGCCGCCTTCGCGCTTTCCACCGCCTCATAATCATGCCGGGAATAGTAGTTGCGCCCGTAGGTCCGCCAGTGATCCTGCAAAATTTCAAGAACAGATGTGTTGCGCGCTGCCAGAATGTTCAGCCACAGCAGTACCGCCCACAGGCCGTCTTTCTCGCGTACGTGATCCGAGCCGGTCCCGGCGCTTTCCTCACCGCACAGCGTTATACGCCCCGCGTCCAGAAGGTTGCCAAAAAACTTCCACCCGGTGGGCGTTTCGAAACATTCGATGCTCAGCGCTTCGGCGACACGGTCCACGGCTGTGCTTGTGGGCATGGATCGCGCCACGCCGGCGAGACCCCGATCATACCCCGGAGCAAGGTGGGCATTGGCTGCAAGCACCGCCAGACTGTCGGAAGGTGTCACGTAGATGCCCCGCCCGAGGATCATGTTGCGGTCGCCGTCCCCATCTGAGGCGGCGGCGAAATCGGGGCCGTCCGGCGACATCACCAGATCCACCAGCGGTTTTGCCCAGATCGGGTTCGGATCGGGATGCCCCTTGCCGAAATCGACCGATGGCACCGCGTTGATCACCGACCCTGCGGGGGCGCCCAGTTCATCCTCAAGGATCACTTTCGCATAAGGCCCGGTTACCGCGTGCATCGCGTCAAAGCGCAGGGAAAATCCACCGGAAAGCAGCGCCCGGATCCGGTCGAAATCAAACAGTTGCCGCATCAGGGCGGCGTAGTCCGCCACCGGATCGACAATTTCGACAACCATGCCATTCAGATTGGATGTTCCGATCTGTTCCAGATCGATATCCCCGGTATCAAGCGTCTGGTATTCGGCAATACGCTGAGTTTCGGCGTACAGCTTTTCCGTCAGTCCTTCGGGGGCGGGGCCACCATTGGACGTGTTGTATTTCAGCCCGAAATCGGCATCGATCCCACCGGGGTTGTGGCTTGCCGACAGTATGAGCCCGCCATCCGCACCTCGCTGACGAATGAGGTTCGATGCCGCCGGTGTCGACAGCAGCCCGCCCTGGCCGACGATCACGTGGGACGCGCCGTTGGCGGCGGCCATGCGCAGGATGGTCTGGATCGCCTCGGCATTGAAGAACCGCCCGTCGCCACCCACAACGAAGGTTTTGCCCGACGCCCCGCCAATGGCATTGAAAACTGACTGAACGAAGGTTTCCAGATAACCGGGCTCCATAAAGACCCGTGTCTTCTTTCTCAGGCCGGAGGTGCCCGGTTTTTGCCCCGGGAAAGGCGTACATGATTGAGTCACGTGAGGCATGTGTCTGGTTCCTTGCTGATCTCAGGCAAAGGGGCTCCCCGCGCTGTCGCCATCAGCGCGCATGTTTTCACAATAGCGGGTGAGGTGGCAAAGTCATCAACGGCCACAGGCAGCAGTCGCCGCCAGTTCGGGTGTTCGTCCACGGTGCCTGGCAGGTTCTGCGAGTCTTCGCAGCCGAATACATCATCCAGTTGTACCGTCGCCAGGGCGGCGGGGCTTTGCGCAAGGCCCGCGTGGATTGCGTTGCGAATGTCATTCTGGGTTGCGTCGGGCGGTATATTGCAATGTGTGCGCAGGCTGTTGCGCTGCTGCGCGCGGTTGCCATGGCTTCCATTGGCTCTGTCGACAGACAACCAGCCAAGCTCGCGCCACCACTCGATGTCCCGACCACGCCAGAAACCTTTGATCGTTGGTGTGTCATGGGTGCCGAAACACGTCATGCTGAACGGCCGCATGTGCTGCGCGGGCCGCAGCGCCCCGTCGGTCTCTGCCTCGTATTGCCATACGGCATAGCTGTAGAGGCCCGAACCGTTGAGCCGCTCGCGGAAACCGGGCGGGACGAGGCCCAGATCCTCGCCCACGACAAGGCAGCGATTGCGCCATGCTTCGATGGCCACCACGGCAAGAAGTGAGTCAAAGGGTTGGGTCACATACCCACCGGGGCTGCCATCATCCGGCACCCAGAAGCTGCGCATGAGGCCAAGCACGTGGTCGATCCGGACGATGCCCGCCCGCGCCATCAGTTTCCCCAGCAGTGCCCGGATCGGCTGATACCGATTGCGGCTGAGCTTGTTGGGCGCATAGGCGGCCAGGGTCCAGGACTGTCCGCCGGGGCTCAGATGATCCGGCGGGGCGCCGATCGATACGCCTTCGGCAACGATGTCCTGATGCATCCAGACCTCGGCGCCGCCCGGCCGTGCACCGACCGCAAGGTCGAGATAGAGCCCAAAAGCCATGCCGTTTTCGCGTGCAGTTTTCTGGGCGGATTCGATCTGCGTGTCCGCCCGCCATTGCAGCCACTTGTGAAACACATCCCGCGGATCAGACCCGGGTCCGTTGGGCTCCCTGAGGTGGTCTGGCCAATCCCGGAAGTCGCTGCCGTAGATTTCGCTGGTGGTCTCGAAGCGTGCAAAGTGGGCAAGCTCTGCCCCTTCTCTTTCGCAGAAAGACTGAAAAGAGATGGTGTTGGATGCAGTCGCGTTTTGCTTGAATCCCGCAAATTCCGCCTCAAGCGCCCGGCGATGACGCGCGCGGAAGGCCGGATAATCCACCAATGCACCTTCGGGTGTCGGGCCAAACCCATCTTCGGTGGCGATGTGGTCGATATTCAGGAAACCGCGATGGCTGGGCGAATAGGGACTGATCGTGTCATCGGCTGCCCAGCCCAGTGCGTGAATCGGGTTGACCCCGAAATACCGCGCCCCGGCGCGGCCCAACGCCGACATGGCAGTAGCAAGATCGGAGTAATTTCCCAGCCCGCCATTCAAAGATGACCGCAGAGCATAAAGCGCGCCCGACACCCCCCAGGCTGATTGGGTTCCGGCCAGCGTGGCGATGTCCGGTGCCGCCGCAGGACGGCTGAGGATAAAGACCTCCTCGGTCCAGTCCGCGCATTTGACCACCAGTGTGAAGTATCCGACGGGCAACGCCTGAAGTGTGATCCGGGCGTCGCTGCGCCCCGCCTCCACCTCGTTGTCATCCGTGTCGAGGACAAGCCACTCACAGGAAACCGGAACTGGAATGTCCACCGGTGCGCCTGCCTGCACCACCTGTTCACCGGGCAGGTGTCTGGCCGCGACGAACGCCTGTCGCGCGTGCAGCGCCTCCGTGATTGCGGCGTCGGTGTCGGTCGGGATGCCCAATGCGGTCAGCAGCGCCCGCAGCGTCGGCGGCTCACTGACCTGACGATGCCCGCTCCAGCCGTCATATTCCAGGTGAATGCCCCACTCCTGCGCGAGGAGCCTGAGCTTATCGTCCGAAGTCAATGTCATGGCGGGCGCTAGGCCAGAACAAAGGCCGCGACCGAATTGGCCGCAATCCTGGTCGTTGACGTCGTGATCGATTGGGTTTGCTGCAAGTCTGACGAGGTGTCGATCTCCTGCTGCCATTGCCTGTCCCCCGCCGACGGCAGCGTGAGGTCCAGCGCCTGAGCTTCACGGTTGAACGCCAGAAGCACCACGTCCGACAAAGCGTCCCCCGCTGCGCTTTCGGCACATCCGCGCAGGATCAGGCAAAGGCTGGACAAGCTCGGGTCGCGCCAGTTCAGCGCCGATCCGTCCATCGCCCGCCATTCGACGTCCGGTTTGCCGTCCGCCCGTTCGGCCCCGTGCAGAAAGCGGTTCTGCCGCAGCGCCGGATGGCCGGCGCGGAACCGTGACAGCGCCGCAGTAAAGTCGACCAGGTCCTGATCCATCTCCTCCCAGTCGATCCAGCTTGTCGGGTTATCCTGACAATAGGCATTGTTGTTGCCGTTCTGCGAGTTGCCACCCTCGTCACCAGCCAGCAGCATCGGGGTGCCCTGTGACAGCATGACCGTTGCAAGCATGTTCCGGATCCGCTGGCGGCGTGCGGTGATGATGTCGGGATCATCGCTGTCGCCCTCGACGCCGAAATTATCGCTGTAGTTGCTGTGGTGACCGTCCCGGTTGTCTTCGCCGTTGGCGATGTTGTGGCGGTGCAGGTAACGTGTCGTGTCGGCCAGCGTGAATCCGTCATGCGACGCCGCAAAGTTCACGGATGACCATGCCTGACGCCCCTTTGTGTCGAACAAGTCCGCCGATCCTAGCAGGGCCGAGCCCATATCCTGTGCCGAGTGCCCGTCGCCGCGCCAGAATTTTCGCACGGTATCGCGAAAACGGTCGTTCCATTCGACAAATTCCGGCGGAAAGCGCCCCAGCTGATAGCCGCCCGGTCCGATATCCCAGGGCTCTGCGATCAGCTTCACGCCTGCCAGCACCGGGTCCTGTCGCAGAGCATCCAGAAACCCGCCGTTGGCCTCGAACCCGTGCACTTCGCGCGCCAACGTGGTCGCAAGGTCGAAACGGAACCCGTCCACACCCATTGCCTGTACCCAGAAACGCAGGCTGTCCATCACCAGACGCAGCACGAAAGGATGGCTGACCTTCAGAGTGTTTCCCGTGCCGGTGTCATTCACATAATAGCGGGGCTGACCGTCGAGCAGCAGATAGTATGAGGCATTGTCGATGCCCCTGAAGCTCAGGGTCGGACCCAGATGATCACCTTCAGCGGTGTGGTTGTAGACGACGTCCAGAATGACTTCGATGCCGGCTTTGTGAAACCGGTCGACCATCGCCCGGAAACCAAACACACCCGACGGCCCGAAGTATCGCGGGTCGGGCGCAAAGAAACCGATGGAGTTGTAGCCCCAGTAGTTTTTCAGCGAACGCGCGTTCAGGGCACCCTCGGAGGTGAATGCCTGGACCGGCATGATCTCAACTGCCGTGACACCAAGGTGGTTCAGGTGATCGAGAACAGGTTGCGATGCCAGCCCGTCATAGGTGCCGCGCAAATGCTCCGGAATGTCGGGGTGTTGTCTGGTCAGGCCTTTCAGGTGGGTTTCATAGATGAACGTTCCGTCCCAGCCGCGGCCCAGCGTAACCGCGTCAGGCACAAAGCTGTCGGGGTGCGAAACAACGGATTTCGGAACATGTGGCGCACTGTCGGCCTCGTTGAATGACAGGTCGCCATATGGGGAGTCGGGCAGGTATCCCAGCGCATCGCGATGATGAGTGAAGCCGCCAAAGAACTCTCGGGTATAGGGGTCGAGCAGCAGTTTGTTCGCGTTGAACCGATGCCCCCGCTCGGGCGCAAAGGGGCCGTCGACCCGATAACCGTACAAGGCTCCGGGTTTCAGGCCGGGAACATAGCCGTGCCAGACCGCGCCGTTTCTTTCCGGCAGTGGCAGCCGCTCCAATTCGGTTTTCCCGTCATCGGAAAAGAGGCACAGATTCACGCGGGACGCATGTTCTGAGAACAGGGCGAAATTTGTGCCCTCGCCATCGAAATGCGCGCCCAAGCGCGCCGGGTTTCCCGGCCTGATCGCCATGTCCTTACGGCCCATATCCTTCATGCGCACAGCTCATTATACAGGTGCGCATAGGCGGATGCAGACCGGTCCCACCCGACAGGCTGTCGCATCGCCGCGCGTTGCATCGTCTGCCAGGTCTTTGTGTCGGCATAGGCGTCGAACACCCGGTCAAGTGCCGCCGTGATGCCGTCGGCAGTCACGCGGTCAAACACAAATCCGGTGGCACATTCCATATCCATTGCGGCAGCATTTGCGTCAATCACGGTATCGGCCAACCCGCCGGTGCGGGCAACCACGGGCAGGGTGCCGTAACGCAGGCCATAAAGCTGGGTCAGGCCGCACGGCTCGAACCGCGACGGGATCAGGATGGCGTCGCTGCCGCCCTGTAAAAGATGGGCGAACCCTTCGTCATAGTCGATCAGGGCGCCAACCTGACCAGGGTATTCCTTGGCGGCGCCCGCAAAGGCGCCTTGCAGGTCGGCCTCGCCGGTGCCCAGCACCGCGAGCTGACCGCCGCGCTTGACGATGTGCGGGATCGCGCCGGCCAGCGCGTCCAGCCCCTTTTGCCGGGTCAGACGGCTGATCACGCAAAACAAGGGGCCGGAACTGTCGCTGGCCAGACCAAGTCGGGCCGCAATCCCGGCGCGGTTCTCAGATTTGCGCGCCAGACTGCGGGCATTATAGGTGCGCGCCAATGTGGGATCGCTGGCCGGGTCCCAGACGCCGGTGTCTATGCCGTTCAGGATGCCGGACAAGACGGTGGATCGCGCCCGCAGGACGCCTTCAAGCCCCATGCCATATTCCGAGGTCAGGATCTCGCTGGCGTAGGTTGGGCTGACGGTCGTGATCCGGTCGGCAAACATAAGGCCGCCCTTAAGAAATCCCAGCGCGCCGTGATATTCCAGCCCATCGGGATGATACCAATCCCCTCGTAATCCCAAATCGCCCATGACGTGGGGCGAGAATAAGCCCTGAAAGGCGATGTTGTGAATCGTCAGGACCGATTTCGGTACCTTGTGACCAGCCTGTTTCAGATAGACCGGAACCAGGGCCGCCTGCCAGTCATGCGCGTGAACGATATCCGGGACCCAATCTCCCGACCCGTTCACCGCGATCCGCGCCGCGGCTTGGGCAAGCGCGCCAAAGCGCTGGTGATTGTCGGACCAATCCGCCCCGTCCGGTCCTGAATAGGGTCCACCGGGGCGGTCAAACAGCTGCGGGGCATCCAGCAGTAACAGATCAAGGCCCTCGGCCGTTACATGCACCACCTGCCCGTATCCGCCCGGCAGATCGTCAAAACTGGCGATCTGACGCCCCTTGGACAGCAGCGGCTGCAAAGAAGGGTAGGCCGGCAATAGCGTGCGGCATTCCACCCCGTGTTCAGCCAAGACCGTTGGCAGCGCGCCAACAACATCCGCAAGTCCGCCGGTCTTGATGAATGGTGCGCATTCCGACGCAACCATCAGTATCTTCATGTCACATTTCCAATCGATCGATCATGGCCTGTGTGATCAGGCAAATGCCGCCTTCGGTACGCCGGAACCGTTTGGCGTCCAGTTCGGGATCTTCGCCGACAATGAGCCCGGGTGGTATCTTGACGCCACGGTCGATGACAACGTTTTTCAGGTAGGCGCGACGCCCGACCTCGCAGTAAGGCAGCGCGACCGCACCTTCAAGCTGCGAAAAGGAATGTGTTTTAACGCCGGTGAACAACAAACACCGATAGAGCGACGAACCGGAGACGATGCAGGCACCGGACACCATTGACGACACCGCCTGACCGCGCCGGCCTTCTTCGTTGTGGATGAACTTAGCCGGCGGGGTCAGTTCGGAATAGGTCCAGATCGGCCAGTCGGTGGCATAGATGTCGAGCCCGGGTTTGAAATCGGTCAGGTCGATATTCGCCTGCCAATAGGCGTCAATCGTTCCGACGTCGCGCCAGTATGGCTCGTCCTCCAGACCCGACATGACGCAGGAGCGGCTGAAGGGATGCGCCATCGCGCCGCCTTCGGCCACGATGTCCGGGATAATGTCCTTGCCGAAATCGTGGCTGGACTCCGCGTTCAAGGCGTCTTTTTCGAGGATGCTGTAGAGATACTCCGCTTCGAATACGTAAATCCCCATGCTGGCCAGCGACTGATCCGGATTGCCGGGCATTGCCGGCGGGTCGGCCGGCTTTTCGACGAAATCCAGGATCTTGTCGGTTTCGTCCACGGCCATCACGCCAAACCCCTTGGCCTCTTCCCGGGGTACTTCGACACATCCAACCGTTACCTTGGCCCCGGACCGGACATGCTGTTCGATCATGTGGGAATAGTCCTGCTTGTAGACATGATCACCGGCCAGGACGAGAATGTATTTCGGACCGTAGCCGCGCAGAATGTTGATGTTCTGAGTCACCGCATCGGCGGTGCCTTTGTACCAGTTCTCTTCATCGAGCTGCTGTGACGCGGGCAGTATATCGAGCGATTCATTGCGCTCGGCGCGAAAGAAACTCCAGCCCCGTTGCAGGTGCCGGATCAGGCTGTGCGCCTTGTATTGCGTGGCGACGCCGATCCGCCGGATGCCCGAATTCACTGCGTTGGACAAAGCGAAATCTATGATCCGGGTCTTGCCGCCGAAATACACGGCCGGCTTGGCCCGCACATCCGTCATTTCCTTGAGGCGACTTCCTCGACCACCAGCAAGGACGTAAGCCATCGTTTGCTGTGCCAGTCGGTAACGGTCTCGTTCCATAATGTCCCCTCCCAATGAAGCCTTTCAATTATTCTTATCGTAGCTCAAAGAATACGGTGGCCAGCGGCGGCACGGTCAAGGCGATCGAGTGATCGCAGCCATGCGCCGGAACGGGCTCGGACGTCACGCCGTCCCCGTTGCCCTGATTGCTGCCGCCATAAAACATGGAATCCGTGTTCAGCCGCTCGGCCCAGAACCCTGGCGCGGGTACTCCGATCCGATAACCGGTTCTGGGTACAGGCGTGAAGTTCGCCACGGCAAGGATCGGTTTGCTTTCGTCAGTGCCATAGCGCACCCACGAAAACACCGATTCATCGGCATTGCCGCCGTCAATCCATTGGAACCCGTCGGCCTGACAGTCTTTCTCGTATAGCGCCGGCGTCGCACGGTAGAGCGCGTTCAGATCCCGCACCAGCCGTTGCACGCCCTCGTGCGGGCCGTGTTCCAACAAGTGCCAGTCGAGGCTTTGTTCGTGGTTCCATTCCGAGGCCTGCGCAATCTCACCCCCCATGAACAAAAGCTTTTTGCCGGGATGTCCCCACATGAACCCGTAATAGGCCCGCAGATTGGCAAAGCGCTGCCAGTCGTCGCCCGGCATTCTGTCCAGTAACGACCCCTTGCCATGCACAACCTCGTCATGGCTGAGCGGCAGGACGAAGTTCTCGGAGAACGCATAATGCAGACCAAAAGTCATTTTGTCGTGATGGTATTTCCGGTGCACCGGGTCTTCAGCCATGTAACGCAGGGTGTCGTTCATCCAGCCCATGTTCCATTTGAACCCGAACCCCAGACCGCCGTCAGAGGTCATGCCGCAAACGCCGGGAAATGCGGTCGATTCCTCGGCAATGGTCATGGCGTCGGGATAGGCGGCATAAACCGCCTCGTTCATGCGCTGCAGGAAGCTTATTGCCTCAAGGTTTTCCCGGCCGCCATGGACATTGGGCACCCACTCGCCCTCTTTGCGCGAGTAGTCGCGGTAAAGCATCGAGGCGACCGCATCCACCCGCAACCCGTCGATGTGGTACTCTTCCATCCAGAATTTTGCATTGGCAGTCAGGTAGTTGGCCACTTCTGACCGGCCGTAATTATAGACCAGCGTGTTCCAGTCCGGGTGAAAACCTTCCTTGGGATCGAAATGTTCATAAAGCGCGGTGCCGTCGAACCGCCCCAGACCGTGCTGATCCGTCGGGAAATGGCCCGGAACCCAATCAATGATGAGGCCCAGATCAGCCTGATGGCACGCGTCCACAAATGCGCGAAAATCTTCGGGCGGGCCAAAACGGGCGGTCGGCGCGAATAGGCCGATGGGTTGATATCCCCACGAGCCGCCAAACGGGTATTCCGAGATCGGCGTCAGCTCGATATGGGTGAATCCCATGTCACGGACGTACCCAACCAAAACATCCGCAAGTTCGCGGTAGGACAGGGCGCGCCCACCTTCTTCCGGCACACGCCGCCAGCTTTCCAGATGCACTTCATAAACGGACATCGGCTGATCGACCCCATGCCGCCCCTTGCGTGACGACATCCATGCGTCGTCACCCCATTGATAGCCTTTCAGATCGCGCACCACCGAGGCCGTCTTGGGCGGCATCTCGGCGCCGAACCCGACCGGGTCGGCCTTTTGCGGAAGAAGCTGACCGTTGTCGCCCACGATCTCGTATTTATAGACTGTACCTTCGCCGAGATCGGGCAGGAATATCTCATGTACCCCTGTCTGGCCCCGTCGGCGCATCACGTGCCGCCGCCCGTCCCAGCCATTGAAATCGCCCACCACCGACACCCGCCGCGCGTTGGGTGCCCAAACGGCAAAATGAACGCCGTCCGAACCGCCGTGGTCGACGACATGCGCACCCAGGGCGCGCCAAAGCTGCCCATGCGTGCCTTCGCCCAGAAGGTATTCGTCAATCTCGCCCAGATATGACCCGAACGCATACGGGTCCTGCACGGTCCAGGTATCGTCGCCACGGGTCAGGCGCAGAATGTAAGAGAACCTTTTTTTCCGGCGCGGAACAGTTCCGGCAAACACGCCGCCGTCTTCGGGTTCAACCCGCGACAGGGCGCACAGTTTGCGCCCGGTCTTTTGATCCAGTACCTCGACAGTGTCCGCCTCAGGATGAAAACACCGGATCGACAAACGCCCATCGACGCTGTGCATCCCAAGAACCGAGAACGGATCCCCGTGCGCGCCGCCGGCAATAGCCAGTACCGTGTCACGAGGGATCAGTTCGGTGTTCATGCTGTTTTCCCCAAAGCCAAGGTTTCGGCGCTTTCGGCATGCCAGATGTCGCGCGCATATCCTTTGATCGTCCGGTCCGACGAAAACCATCCCATGCTGGCCGTGTTTTGCAAGGCCATCGCAGTCCAGCGGTCGGTGTCGCGATAGGCCGCATCGGCCCGGCGCTGTTCTTCAAAGTAACTGTCAAAGTCGCATGTCACCAGAAAATAGTCATGGTCGTACAGCGTTCCGATCAGCGAATGATAGCGCCCCGGCTCTTCCGGAGAGAACCTGCCGTCAAATATCTGGCCCAGCACCCGCTGCAGCCGCGGGCTGGAGGCAATCGCCCGGCGCGCGTATTCATGCTGGGTGCGCCGCTCCATGACTTCCGATGCGGTCAGGCCGAACAGAAAGAAGTTGTCCGCCCCGACATGCTCGCGAATTTCGACGTTGGCCCCGTCCAGAGTGCCGATCGTCAAAGCGCCGTTCAGGGCGAATTTCATGTTTCCGGTGCCGGACGCTTCTTTACCAGCGGTTGAAATCTGTTCGGACAGATCGGCAGCCGGGATCAGCTGTTCCGCCATGGTCACGTTGTAGTTCGGCGGGAACACCACCTTGAGCAGGTCAGCGGTGGCAGGGTCGGCATTGATGACCTTCGCCACGTCATTGATCAGGTGCACGATCCGCTTGGCCACGTGATAGCCCGGCGCGGCCTTGCCACCAAAGATTTTCACGCGTGGGGTCCAGTCCCTGTTCGGCTCATCCCGCATCTCATTCCAAAGCGCGATGGTTTCCAGAATATTCATGAACTGGCGCTTGTATTCGTGAATACGTTTGATTTGCACATCGAACATGGCGTCCGGGTCGACGGAAACCCCGCATTTCTCAGAAATCCAGCCTGCAAGCTGTTCCTTGTTGTGCCGTTTGGCTGCGCGGAAATCCGTCAGAAACGCCTGATCTCCGGCGCGATCCTTCAGTTGTTTCAACTGTTCAAGATCCGCAACCCAGCCGTCGCCGATTTCCCGTGTGATCAGGTCCGACAGGGCGGGGTTGGACGTATGCAGCCATCGCCGCGGCGTGATGCCGTTGGTCTGGTTGACGATTCGCGAGGGGTGAATGCGGTGCAGATCGGCAAACACCGTTTCTTTCACCAGATCGGTGTGCAGCGCCGAGACGCCGTTGACCTTATGGGCCATGATGAACGCCAGCTCTCCCATTCTGACCTCGCCGTGGTGCAGGATGCGCGGGCTGCCGGGAAATTCCTGCTGTTGCATGTCGTCGATGACCCGGATGATCTCCAGATGCCGGGGCAGGACGCGGCCCAGAAGCCCCTCGTGCCATCTTTCCAGCGCTTCGGGCAACAGCGTGTGGTTGGTGTAACCCAGACAGTTTCGTGCAAGCGAGATCGCCGCATCCAGCGGCAGGCCATGATCGTCAGCCAGAATCCGCACCAGTTCCGGCCCGGCGATGGCGGGATGGGTGTCGTTCAACTGGATGGCGACGGCATTTGGCAATTCACGGATGTCATCGTGGTCTGTCAGGAACCGGCGAACCAGATCGTTGATCGAGGCGGCGGTAAAGAAATATTCCTGCTTCAGCCGCAGTTCCTTGCCTGCTTCGGTCGTGTCGTCGGGATAGAGAACCCGCGAGATTGTCCGCGCCAACGCTTCGGACCGGCTGGCCGCCAGGTAATCGCCCTTGTTGAAGCTTTCCAGATCGAAGTCGTTTTCCGGCTGTGCCGACCACAGACGAAGGGTGTTGCCCCATTTGCCCTGCCAGCCAACAACCGGAACATCAAACGCCTGCGCGACAACGGTATCAGACGGGTGCCATTCGGCCTTGCCGCCATTGTGATCGACATACCCGCCGAACGCGATCCTGTAGCGCACTTCGGGGCGTTCAAACTCCCAAGCGAACCGCTGTCTCAGCCAGGATTCCGCACCTTCGATCTGCCGTCCTTCTAAAAAGCTCTGTTCAAACAGCCCGTGCTCATACCGGATTCCGTAGCCGATCGCGGGAATGCCCAGCGTTGCGAGCGAATCCATGAAACAGGCCGCCAGCCGGCCCAGCCCACCGTTGCCCAACGCGGCATCCGGTTCATCGTGGAAAATGACATCTGCGTCCTGACCCAACTCGTCCAGAGCAGCCCGGATGTCATCTGTCAGCGCTAGATTGGCGGCCATATCCTCGATCATGCGGCCGATCAGGAATTCCATCGAAAGGTAATAGACGCGTTTCGCCCCGGACTGGTATGTCGCGCGTGTGCTTTCGAACCACGAGTCGACGATACGGTCCCGCAAAGTCAGCGAAAGGGCCATCCGCCAGTCATAGGTCGAAGCGTGCTCGGCGTCCTTGCCAAGCGAGTAAGTGAGGTGTTTGAGGATTTCTGATTTCATTGTCGACTTTTTTAGAAAGAGTTCGGGGGCGATTGGTTGTGAAGGCTGCGCCTTCTCGGTCGGACAGGGATTTCACATTCTCAGAATCTGTTCATCATCGTCCCCGGGTGCTGTGTGTTCTGCCGCCACTGCAGGTAACGTTCCGCTTTTTCCAGTCTTGGCCCTGCGGACGAATGCGCCTGCACCACGTCGTAACAACGACCCCATTCCCCGAATGGTCATAGGGCGCGTGTAGCCAGTCAAAGCGGTTTAAATTTTCGATTTCAGAATTCCTGTGTGGTCATTGCGGGCGTGCTGCCCGAGTAACTGATCATATCAGACAACGGTCTGTCAAAGACCCAAAGGGCCGGGATTTCCGTTGATCCGAAGGAACCGAGCGAAATCAAAGACCTGAACCTGAGTATTTTCCTTGGCGGCGGGGAGCGACGCTGCGTCAGCCCTGCTGACCCGAGAGTTTTTGAACATTTTTTGGGCAATTTTGGCGCTCACTGACCGGTATTGAGCCGAAATCCTTGGGTCCGCGATCTAATCGGCTTGCAACTTTTTGGCTCTTAGCAAGGGTGAAGTGCCGGCCAGAAAATTGTCGCGGCTGAAAAGATTGGGCGTGCTTCGGAAATACAAAGCACGCCCTTCAGGATTCTTGCCACTGCTTTGCAGCGGCAAGACAGTGTTGTCGTCTCAGCCCTTCCAATTGAAGTCGCGCCCATAGCGCAAGGCGTCGACGAACCGGTCCGGCTCAAGGCCGATGTCCATCAGCAGTCTTTTGTCCAACTTGTTGACGTGCTGGATATCCCGCCGCAGCCGGTATTTGCGAATGAGGGCTCTGAACAACTGCGCACACAGGCTGATCAGTTTTCGAACCGGGCCGTTGAACCCGTGCTGCGGTTCCAGCGACATGCAGCTGCAATCACGTGGAATCGGGACGCCGTGGGCTCTGAAAAAGGAATTTCGATCAATGGACATTTTTCTCTCCTTAAATTGGCGCGATTGCGCCGAAATTGCCCGGGCCCCCCTCTCACCAGGTTTCACCGAACCTTTGGTGTGCCGCGATGGTTTGCGGGCTAGGGGGCCCGGACTTGCGTGTCCGACCTGGCGGTCAGACGGTTTCTGCGGCGGGTTGCCGGGCTGCCTTGCAGACGTGTTCGACATGACGGTGGTCGGTGCCGCAGCACCCGCCGATAACGGTCAGATTGGGCAAAAGCCGCCCGAGTTCCTGATGAAGCTCGCCGAATTCCTGCGGGTTTCCGTCATCCAGTTCCTCAGCCGCATCCAGCTCGGCATGGGACAGGCGTGACGCGTTTGCCCGCACTCCCATGATCCGCGCGGTCCAGTCACCACCCTGTTCCAGCACGGGCCGGAAGTGGTCTGGATGCGCGCAATTGATCATGAAATACGCCGCAGCGCCGTTTGTGGCAGTATCGACCTGTTCAATGGCCGAGCGCAGGCCCTGACCCGAAGGCAGGCGACCGTCGGTCTCGACAGTGAATGAAATCACCACCGGAATGTCGGCTTCCTGCGCGGCGCGCACGATACCGATGGCCTCATCGACATAGGTCATTGTGATGGCCGAGACCATGTCCGCGCCCATCCCGGCAAACCAGTTCACCTGTGTCCGGTGATAGGTTTCGGCCTCTGCCGCGCTCAGAATTTCGGTCGGGGCATAGCCGTCGCTGTGCGGTCCAATCACCCCGTTGATCACAAAGGGCGATTCCGGCGTCTCGTGATTCTTGCGCATCTCGACCAGCGTCGCGATGACCTCGCGGTGCACTTCCCCCAGCTGATCGCGGTCCACCCCCAGCTCGGCCGCCCACCGGGGGCTGGCGCGCCAGGTCGGGGTGTCCATGACAAACCCGCGGCGGTTTTGTACCGCCAGTTCGGCAAACCCGCGCATATACCGGTCGATGGCGTCGATGCCGTCCTGACTATCCAGCGCCTTAAAGGCGGCAAACAGCGGCAGGTCGATCCCGTCATGAAAGACAAGGGTGGTTTCCAGGCCACCATCGGCCAGCATCTGGGTCCCGTTCAACTGGGGCAGGGCATTGCGATACTTCATTGCTATTCTCCTGTTTCTGGGCCGCAGGCGGGCCGTTTGGAATGAAACGGGAATAGCAGCGCGGCGGTTTCGAACCTTTAGCCGCATCTGAGCTTTTCCTGAGAAAGCATGAGGGTTAGGTTTGTTTCAAACGAGAATTGTTTCAAGCATGATCGGTTCCGGGCCATGAAATACGCGTTCAATGACTGTGTAATCGATACCGACCTCTTTCAGATATCGTGCGGCGCGGATCGCAAAAGCCTGACGCCCCAGACCCTGGAAATTCTGGAATTCCTCATCGCAAACCGCGACCGGGTGGTTCTGAAGGACGAGTTGGTCGAACAGGTGTGGCAGGGCCGGTTCATCACCGACGCCACGCTATCGACGGCGATGAAAGAGGCGCGGCAGGCCGTTGGCGACACGGGGCGGGATCAGCACACGATCCGTACGATACATGGCAAAGGGTTCCGCTTTGTCGCGGATATCGACAACGCCAGAAACACTGCCACATCCGCGCCGCCGTCGGACGGAATTGTTCTTGCCGTTCTGCCATTCCGAAGTCTTGGTTCGAACCCCGATGACGCGTTTCTGGCTGAAGGTCTGACCGAAGACACGATCACGAACCTGTCCCGGTTTCGCGAGTTGACTCTGCTGTCGCATCGCACAACCGCACAACTGGCTGCCGAGAGGGTTCCGAATATGGAGATGTCGGAACGATATGCAGTCACGCATGTCGTCGAAGGCAGCATTCGAAGGTCGCAGAACCAATTGCGGGTTACCGTGCAGGTGACCGAAGCCCGGGGCGGCCGGCTGGTCGCAACAGAACAGTTTGATCGGGGTGGCGGGCCCGAGAGCCTGTTCGACATTCAGCAGGACATCGCGGCCCTCATCGCTGGCAGGCTGGGCAGCCGCCACGGATTGATGGCCAAGCAGGCCGCGCGCTCGGTTCCTGACGGGCGCACCCATTCCTGGGACACATACATACTGGTTGCGCAGTTTTATGAATATTACAGGTCCTACAACCATTCCCTTCACGCAGATATCCGGGACCGGCTGAAGGACGCGCTGGCCATTGATGCCCAATCGTCCGACGGGTGGGCTGCTTATGCCATGCTGTTGTTGGAAGAGTACCGCTATCATATCAATCAGCGTCCCGAAGTTGATGCTCTGGACCTGTCGGCAGAGGCCGCGCGCCGGGCGGTGGATTGCGATGGGCTGAACGCCTTTGCCCTTATGACATTGGCGCTGACGCTGTTCTATCAAATGGATGTTGCCGGGTTTCGTGCCGCTGCAGATCGGGCGCTGGAACTGAATTCCGGTCATTGTGATGTTCTGGCCGAGATCGGCTCCTGCCACCTGTTTCTGGGCGAATATGACCGCGCAGTGGAATTGTTGGACCGTGCGATGGACCTGAGCCCGGTCCACCCCGGCTGGTATCACTATGCCCGCTGCTGGCTTTATGCATCGCAAGGCTTCACCGAAGCTGCGCTGGTCGAGATTGAGAAGGTCCCCATGCCCGAGTTTTTCTGGTATCAGGCGCATCTGGCATGGCTTCACGGCGAATTGGGCGACACAGAAAAAGCCGAGGCCGCCGCGGCAATCATGCGAGAGATGTTTCCTGTCTTCGAAGAGGTCGCCTATGACGAGCTTGCATTGACAGGAATCACGCCGGAACACGGCGAGATGGCCGTTCGCGGCTGGCGCAAAGCCGGGCTCAGAATCCCGGAATATCCGTCTTAGGTTGCAGGCGCATCAAAGCGGGCAGGGCGATCAGACCCGAGATGGCGACCGCGGCGGCCAACGCCGGATAACCACCGAAAGCGATTGCAAGCCCCCCGATCCCGCCACCCATCGCGAACCCCAGAAGATAGCGGGCCATACCCGCCGCTGGCGCGTCCGTACGGTCCAGATAAAGCGGAAATAGCAGGAACAGGCCAAAGGCGTTGATCAGGATCGTCACGCCAATCAACATCTCGCTACTAGACAAATAGGTCAGACCGCCCGCAAGCGCGGCCAGCAGCAGACCAAGAATTCGGGCACGCAGGTTCAGCCGCTCGGGAAGGGTTCCGGCAAGAAACGATCCCAATGCCGACAGCAGCAGGCTGCCCGCCAGCCAGGCGCTGAGGCTGCCCAGGTTTTGCTCGACCGAATAGATCTCCAGAAAGGCCCAGTAGGCACCCATGCAGACAAAGAATGGCAGCAGGCTCAGATCCTGCTTCCAGTCAAAGTGCCGGGCCTCTTGTTTCTTTGCCAACGGCAGGTGCCGCAGCAACAGGACCGCCTGAACCGCCGCCAGAAGCGCCATCAGGGGCAGCAACGGCGTTTCGATTGCGTGAATCCCCGCCAGCAGAAGGAATGAGGCGGCACAGCCGATGGCCATGCCATTGCTGATCAGTCGCAATAGTTTTGTCGCGCTGAAACTGCGCGACAAGGGCAAGGCCAAAACAATACCCAGCGACAGGCCGACGATTCCAGCTCCGATAAAAAGCGCTGCTGCTGCGATTGCATGAACCGTCGCCGCGCCTGCAATGCCTGCGAAGGCAACAAGTGCTGCGGTTCTTGGCAATGTCACATTTTCGGTTTCGGCACCAATCGCACATCCGAACGCGGCGGATAGTAGGACAACGCTGGCCAAAAGGCCGGCAGCAACCTCGGAAATCCCGCTTTTGACCGCCAGTTCGGCCAGCCAGATTGGCATCGTATTCAGTATGGTGACCGCAAGGGCAATGATGAATAATCGTATCAGTTGGCCATCCTCGCCGCGTTTGGGTTGGGTGCCATTTCGATGTTTGTTCAATTCCGCCCCAGGGTCAACTTTGCAGCGTCTCTGAAAGGGCCGGTAAGTTCGGGTCTGGAATGTCGGTAAGGCAGGGCGCGGGGTCGGCCGATGCCCGGATGGGAAAGCCCGCGTTTGCAGGCTTTCCATAGTGTCACCAGACGCGTTTCTGGTTCATTTTGAAGGTTTTCAGGCTTTTCGGATCGATCTGGGCAATGAATTGCATCGCCGGCGATTGCGGGTCAGCCATGTCGGCCACCAGGGCGCCCTCGGCCGCCTCGGCATCGGCGCGCGACTGCCAGTGGGTCATATCGATCCACCAGCCATCCGCCGTCTGGAAAAGCTCGCGGTCGGCAAAGCCGGGTTGGGCCGCGATGACGTGCTGGACCGAGTCGGCAGCGGACAGGAACGCTTCGTCCGTAGTTGGCGTCAGGTATTCAAGCTCTGATCCCGGTGCAACCAGCCGAAAGACGTGGATTTCCGTGAACCCGTTGCCCTGAGGGATGTCCGTCGTCTTCCAGTGGCGCACCCGGTCGGCGTGGAACCATGCCATTGTGGACGGGTCGATCAGTTCCATGATCGGTGCACCGTCCGGATCGGTCAGGATTTCGGCGGCCGCCTTGGCAAAGTCGCCAACCGAGCGCCAATGGATCGAGTCGATCCAGTAACTGCCCTGATCATCCACCATAAGCTCGCGATAGAGCCGGCCGTCGAACCTTGGCAGGAAGTGATCCTGCACATGCTGCGCCCCGTCAAGCATGCGGGTCTCATCGGTACCGGGGTGCAGTTTGAACCACGCGATCTCCAGAATTGTGCTGTCTTGCGCCTGGGCGCTCAGGCCCGCCACAGCCAGCGCAGCGGTCATTGCAAGGGTTTTGAACATGGGAATCTCCTTTTCTGAACGATAGGTGATAAATCACGGCGGCGCGGATGCCGTCAAGATTTTTCTGAACGATGCGTGATAAAACTTGCACGTCGACAGCCGATGGCCCATATTCAGATCATGGGCAGGCACAAGAGTTACGACCGCGACAAGGTTCTGGAAAACGCGATGGCGTTGTTCTGGGCGAAAGGATTCGAGGGCACACATCTCGCCGAACTGGTAGAGGTCACGGGGGTCAACCGCTTTGGCCTTTACGGAGAATTTGGCGGCAAGGACGGCCTGTTTCGCGAAGCGCTGGATCTGTATCTGGAACAAACGCTTGTGGCGTACCGGGCGACGCTGGATGCCGAACCGCTGGGTTTGGACAATATCCGTAATTATTTCAAGGCGTTGAGCTACGGAGATGATTACCACGGCTGTTTCATGATCAACACGCTGACCGAACAGAATGTCGTCAGCCCGGCTGCCTTTGATGCGGCGCGCAAGGTCATGGATCAGGCCGGCGAGTTGTTCCTGAAAAACCTGATCGCCGCGCAGGAAAACGGAGAGTTACCGGCCGACCGGGTCGTGCAGGTGCTTGCGCAATTGCTGGTGACGATAGACAGCGGCCTCTCCATTCGCGGTATCCTGTCCCCGAGCGACGCCGAGAAGGATGCGATAGCAGCACAGGTGCTCGCTTTGCTGAACTGACCATGGATGAAGGCCCGCGCAGCATCAGCGGCCGACAATGTGGCGGTCTGTGATGCCCAAGCCCCGATCCGGGCTAAATCTCCAGAACAAGCGGGCAGTGGTCCGAAACCTCGGGATCGCTGATCACATCGAATCCGAGGACAGCTTCTTTCTGATCAATGAGCATGTAGTCGGCAAACTTGCCTGGCTTCTTGTAATGCGAGTTTCGCGTGCCGGTAAAATCGCGACCGGTTACCAGCTCAGAGAACCCGGCCTCGGCCAAGAGCCTTAAGGTCTCGCTGCCCGGCGCGACATTGAAATCACCGCAAATGACCCGAAGATCACCCGGCTGGGACACCTGATTGGAGATTCTGAGCAACCTGTGCGCCTGCGCGGTACGTTCCGGCGTGTCCATCTTGCCGTTCAGGTCGCGCAGACCATGCATATGCGTCACGCTCACGAACCGGGTTCGGGCGTGGTCATACACCCGAACGCCATGCGCCGTTCTGGATCGCGGGTGATCGCCATAACCGCCCGGAGAATAGTCCTTGTGCACGAACCCCTGCACCTGTCCGATGATCGGAAACGAGCGATGAACGAAAGTCGCCAATCCCCATTGTGACGGGATCGGTTGATCTTCGTCCCACAATTCGCCCTGCGCCGCCGGGCAAAATACAGCCTCATGTTCGGGCAAGGCATGACAAACGTCCCGGAAGAGGTTCGCACGCTGAGCCAGGACGTGATCGCCGTCCCTGTATGTCAGCCAATCCTTGTCCGATGCCGGGCTGTGCACCACCTCCTGAAGGCAGAGAATGTCCGGGGCGGTTTCCTTCAGATACGGCAACAACTGTTTGTGGAGTTTTCCGCCCCAACCGTTCAGGCACATGATGTTCACAGCGTTTCCCCTACCTCTCGGTTCAGCCGGACTTTCGCTGCGTTGCAAGCCAGATGCAATATGGGCCTCAGATATGGTGAGGTGTCTGGCTTGCGGGTTCTTCGTTTATTTCGGGGTGGCTTGTCGAAACCGATGGTCAAAGGGGGCAGTCCCCATGTCCATCCGCCAGTGGCGCGGCGTGGGCGGGCTACAAATGACGTCCAACATCTTGCATCGGTCCGGTTGGGCTTCATCCACCCAACCGGTCCTTGTTCCTTTTGGTTCAGCGAAACCTCTGATCAGTCGAGCGTCAGTTCCACATAAACGACAATGTCTTCCAGCGCGTTTTCGGCCAGCGCCGCAGGTGCCGTACCGGGGCCGAGGTCGCCGGCATCGGTCACGGCGATCGTGTGATCCCCGGTGATCCCCGCGGCCAGAGCGCCGGTTGCGTCCGTCAGGACATAGCCCGGGAATTCCGGCGTTGCGGCAAAGCCCGACAGCACCGTGCCGTTCACCGTCAGTTCCGTGCCGGTCGCATTGCGCCCTTCGGACGGCTTGAGAAGCAGCAGCGCCCGGTCTATCGCAAGGTCGCGTCCGCGCAGCGGGAAGGGCAAGGCGCGTTCGTCCAGGGTGACGACCGCGTCCACATTCGCAGGCCCGGTGGTCAGTTGATGGAACGCAGTGCCAAACTCCTGTCGCAGACTGTAAGCCCGTGGCAGGCCCGTGTTTTCGAGCACACCGATCAGCGCCCCTTCGAGGGCGGCGTTTTCGGCTTCGACCCGTTCCCGCAGGACACCGTCGTTCTCGGCGGTGTAGGACAAGTGCAGCACGACATCCGTTATCGTGTCATAGTCGAACGGCGCAAAGGTCTTGGGCAGGGTCAGCTTCCATGTGCTGTCCACGGCCCCGGCCCCTTCGAACGGCATATAGCGCGGGTCCGAGAAGCTGAAGTCGAACGTGCCCGAGTCATTCTGTGCGGTACTGGTTGCAATCTGCACCGTGTGGCGCAGCACTGAATCCGACAGCCCGGCTGCGCCGTCAAGCGTTGGCTCGACCCGTATTTTTGCCCCGGTCAGCGTCAGCGTCACCGGAATGTTGACATACGGCCCCGTGACACAGGCGACCGACAGGCGCGCCGACCGGATACGCCGGCGGTACTGGCCGGGATATAGCAGGTCAAAGGCAAGCTCGGGTACGGTGAATTCACATTCGCCGTCTTCGCGCAACGCCATCAAAGCAGCCGGATTCAGCTGGTTCAACGAGAAGGGCTGAGTGATTTCCAGCGTCCTGTAGTTGGTTTCGAGATAGCGTTTTTCCATCTCGATCAGGTCGATGGCCAGTTTTTCACCTGACAGCAGCCCAGCCTGGCCGGGCTCCCAATATGTCAGCTCCAGCAGCTGCGCCTGATCGCTGGGTCGTTCAAAGCGATAGGCCTGTTCCGCCAGCCGCGCCATCGACATGGCCGCGTTGAAGGCCTGCCGGAAGATGGTCTGGAGCGTGGACGCCATCCAGGAATACAGCGCCTCGCCGGCGAATTTGGATTCGTAGAATTCAAGCAGTTCTTCCTGATCTTCAATCGCCTGCTTATGGTTCGACAACGCCTTTTCGGTAATCTCGACACGGATTTTCGCGGCCTTGATACGCTTTTCGATCTGCTTGAGTTCAAAGCCTTCAAGCTTGAGCCCGTGCTTCCACTCCTTGCGCAGTTTGGCGTATTTGGCCTCAAGCGATGCAGATTTGGCGGCGATCATCAGCAGATCGCCGGTGTCCTTGAACACCTTGGCCCATTTCTCGCCCGACAGGCCCAGTTCCTGACCGCCATATTTCATCGCAAACGGCGATCCGAGCTGCGGAATCAGGTGCAGAATGCCCGAGGTTCCGTTCAAAATGGCCGCCAGAATTTTGCTGACGCCGGCACCATGGGTCAGGACCTGTTCAGCCCGATCCCAGGGCAGCAGATCATCGTCGATCTTTTGCTGGAAATGGCTTTCGCGGTATTCGAACATCTCTTTGCGTTTTTCCAGCTCTGCCAGGCTTTCCTTGGCGATCTTGACCTCGTTTTCACGGATCTTTGTCACCAGGTTCTGCATGTTGATCGCCTGCGTCAGCCTCAGCTTGGCCAGTTCCTCGGCATCGCGTTTTTCCAGCGCCGACTGAAGCTTGGAGCCAAACCCCTGAACCAGACCCACATAGTCGCGCGCCTTGGCGACCAGATAGGTAAAGCGGTAGGGGGGCAGGTTGCCCGCGGACGCGCCCAGAATGTCGCTCAGGCTCAGCCCGGCCGCGCGGGCGCGAACCAGCGCCATGGGGTCAATCTCGGGCGCGAACAGGGCCAGATCGACGCGCTCGCCCTCGATATTGCGGCAATTGTGGATCTTGTAGAGCCGGTCTTCGACCCGGTTCCAAAGCTCCAGCAGGTCCTTGTTGCGCGGGATGCAAAAGACGGGACCGACCTGGCGCACGACGTGCCAGGTAAACCGGTCGGGCCGTATGCGCCCCCAGACGCGGCCGTTGCGCCCGCCGCCCCCGATATAGCGAAGGTTGGCGCGTTCGGCATCGACGCGCCCGGTCCGTTTCCAGTCAAGCTGCTGTCCGGGGCGGCCATCGGTGGCAACCGCAAATTCGAACCGCTGCGCCTCTGCGACATGGGCCGACACGGCCTTGGGTGCGGGCTTGGCGGTTGCGGAATCCGGCAGGTTGGCGACCGTCTTGTCGTCGCCCAGCATCAGTTCGGTCGCGCCCAGGCTGGCCATTTCGACCTTGTCTGCCGCCAGCGGGGGCCGCGATTGGTCAAAGCGCATATCCAGATTGGCGGCGGATTCGACCTTGCCGCGCAGTTCGGCCCCCAGTGAATCGGATCTTTCGTAGTTCACATAAGTGCGGTTCGCGATGACAAGATCATTGGAGCCGACCCAGTAGGGCCGGTTCGGGATGATCCAGTTTTCGACTTCGATCAGGAAGTCCTGTCCCTTTTCCATATGCGGTTTGATGCGTTCGTAGGTACGGGGACGCACGATGCCCTCGCCACAATCGCCTGCATCCGCGGGGCGCGGCCCCAGAATCTGACGGACCAGATCGTAAAGGATATGGGCCTCGTCCACCGTTTCACGCGTGAATTGCCGGAACAGGCCGTCCGCCCAGTCCAGAATGTTGTCGCAGTAGCGCATGACGATGTTTTTCTGGAACGCCGACAATCTGAGCCGTCCGATCGCATAGGGATTGAACGGGTCCTTGCGATACGCCTCCTGTGCGTCCTCGTCCGTGAGAATGGCGCGCAGGCTTGGCGGTGCGACGCCCTGAAACTCGTAGTACTGCCAGACACGATCCCGTTCGGCCTGTAACCGGGCAGAGTCCGACAGGCTGCCAAGGTCCACGCCGCTGTCGAACTTGGCGGTGGGATCAAAAATCGTCTGATACCATCCCTGTGCGGCGGCAAAATCCCCCCGGCTGTTCTGATGCGCGGCCAGAAGGGCGGGGATGTGAAAGAAGAGCTCGCGGAAATAGACCCCAAGCGGCCCGGTGAAATCCAGACGCGTGGTCGGCCCGACCACGCGCGTGCGGTTGTTTGCGCTGGTGATCAGGTGGGATTTCTCGGCGTAATCCGCCTGTGCTTTCTTGTCCAGAAGACCATCGACCCCGCCATAGAACAGCGTCCGGCTCAGGTCACCCAGCACGGTCGTTCCCAGCCGCCGCGCCTCGTATGGGCGCCCGGACCAGTCAAAGGACCAGTGAAAGAAGCTGACATCCGAATCCTTCTGGACCAACGCGGCGGGAAAGCCCCAGTCCGACACGGGAACCACCACATGCGGTTCCTCATCGTTGACCCGGGCCACCGAGGCGCCAAGATCGCTGGAGTCGAGGTTCCAGGAATCATCCGCCACATCCACACTGCCCTGACTGTAGGACAAGCCATAGATATTGCTTTCGAAATTCCACCGCGCAGTGGTGAAATCCTGTCTTGCGGCCGTCGAACCGGGCAACCAGAAGGCGCTCCCCTCAACCGATTGTTCATAGATGCGCCGCGCGTTGCGAGACCCGGCGATGTGCATGATCGTCGGGTCCTGGTTCCAGTAGATGTTCAGCCCATTGCGCTCGGCCTCGGTCGGCGGATAGCCGATGCGTTCGAACATATCGATGCGGTAGGGAACATGATGCCCGCCCACGCTGAGGTACAGGTCACCATCCCGAAGGCCCGGATATACCTTGTTCCAGGCCGGCGTTACCAGCGTGTGCCCGTCCTGGGCCTCGGTATGGCTGGTCGAGAAATCATCCGTCCAGGCCGGTACGTCCCAGGATGTCCCGCGTTCGTACACGCCTTCGAAAAGGACGCCCTGATCGTGCATCGTGAAGTAGCGGCCCTTCAGTTCGATGGTTTGTGGCGTGCTCCAGGTGCCATCCAGTTTAAGGAAGGAGAAGCGCGGGCGCAGCGTGTGTTTATAGCCCCGGAACTCGTTTTCGCCGTCGCGGACGCGGGTCCAGGGGTTGGTGCTGACCTCCAGCCAGAAGACGTGCAGCCGGTTGTTGTAGATGATGGGCGACACGTCGCGCACAGGGATGGCGATTCCCAGCTTTTGCCGGGCCGAATAGGAAACGCGCCGGTCATCCCTGAGCTTCGAAAAGGTCAGGTTCTCGACGGTCCAGTAGTAGTAAGTTGGCGGGTCATCAGACGTGCACCCGAACATGTGCAGCACATCGCGCCCGTCGCTCCAGACATGTTCGTGATAGGCCCCGGCGATCCGCAGGCCGGCAACCTCTTCGAAACCACGAAGATAGGTGGCATAGGCATCCAGCACCGTTTGTTCGGTAATGTCCTGCTGCAGAAGTGTTTTTTCCAGTTCCTCGAACTGCGGCGTCTTGTTGTCGCGCAATTCCGGCAGCATGTAATTCTCGGGCCACAAAAAGACCTTCCGATTTGCTTCCCAGACCCGGTAATTCTTGCGCCATTCCCATTCATCGGCGGGAATGCGGGTTGGGCTGACATGGACATGGTTGCCCGCATCCGGGTCGCGCCTGTCCTGTTCAAGGTTCAGTACCACCCGATGCACATAGCTTTGCAGCGATCCGATCGCTGAAACCACGCGCGAGGTGCGGGCGCAGCCTTCCATATCGGGGTCGATCAGGTAGTAGTTGTAAAGGTCGCCGCGGTCCTCGAACCGACCGTTGCTGTCGCGGATGATATAGTCGGTCAACGCGTCCCGCCGCCGCCCGCGCAGGGCGTCCTCGTGCACCTCCATTGCTTTGCTAAAGCTTTCGGCGTCGACCAGCCGCAGTTGCAGTGCGGCCTTCAGGCTTTCGGCGGCTTCACCCAGTGCTACGGGATCGGGCGAAGACAGCAGCGCAATGGCGTCGGCGGCTAGGCCGCGGTCATCGGCGAATGAGACGATCCGGCGCAACCGGTCCAGCGCACCAAGGGCGTTTGCCGGCAGGTCGGCCCCGGCCTCGAACACGCGGATCGTAGCGACATCGCCCCCGGCTGCGCGTGCAAACTGTTCTGTATCGGCGGCCGCGAAACCACCGGCTGGCGTATGGGCGAGCAGAACCGTTTCAACCGTCTCGGCATGATCCGGCAGATCGTCATCGTCCAGCAGCGCGTCCAGATAGGCCGCAAGCGACAGGATGGCGTCGCGCGAATAAGGCGCGACCGGATCGGCCAGATCAAACAGTCCGCGGTTGGCATCGGCAAAGACCACGCGATCCGCGGTCAGAGCCTCGTGCTGGAACGCGGCCAGCGCCCGGACCATCGGGGCTACCGCATCCCTAAGCGGAATGTGGTCCGACACAATGATACCGTCAATCACGGCTTGCGCGACGATGTCCGCACCGGTCAGCGTCGATATTGCGTTCAGCTTTTCGGTGGTCATGTCCAGTGCGGCGGCTGTGACTTCAGGGATGACAAGGCGCAGATTGTAGGGGTCAAGCACACCCTGAAGGTCCGCCTCGGCAATGCCGCTGGGGAAACCGCCCGCAGGCGCGGCGATGGCAGGTGCCAATCCCACATCAGCGGCCAGCCGTAGCATGTCGCGCGGCGCTGCGTCGAACAACGCCGGGTTTGCCGCGACGATGGCGCGCGACTGGTCTTCGCTTACGCCGTCGAGGAAGGCAAAGACCGTGGGGGCGAAGATCGTGCGCTCTTCGGTGGCGATCTGGTCGGTTACGTCAAGCGCAAGGACGTCCGCATCGGCGAACAACCCGTCTTCGACCGGATCATCCAGCAACCCCATCAGGGCCGCCGCCACTTCGAGATCGACGGAAAGCTGGCCGAACCGTTCGTGAAGGATCACAAGCTGCAACAATTCCGCAGCGTTGGTCACGGCGCTGCCGCCTGTGGCGATGCGAATGGCAAGCCAAAGCTCGCCGAAACTCAGCCGCAGCGCATCCGCCAGCAACGCGTGACGATAGAGCAGGCTCAGCGCATCGCCGGACAGCAGAAACCCGCGGTCCTCCTCGGCTGCGGCCTCGGGGTCGATACCAAGGTCCGTTGCAAGCATCAGGATCAGTTCCAGAAGGTCTTCATCCGAAATGCCAAAGGCGACCCGCAGACGCTGTGAGACAAAGACGCCGGCATTCGGGCCGGTTTCCGGCAGCGCGGCATCGTCGCGCAGCGCCGGATGCACAAAGCGCAGCGCCGGGGCCGGGAAGGGGGCCGCACCAACGCCGGCGGCCGCGCCGTTGAACAGCCGGTCCATCAAACCCGGCTCGTCGGGGTCCGGTCCGACCGGATCTGTTGGAATTGGACCCGACAAGGACAGGACTTCATCGGTATCCAGGCCGAGGCTTTGACCCAGCCGCGCGATTGCCACGATGCGTGACAGCGTTGCATCGTTCAGTGTTCCGCCAAGCCGTTCCAGAACGACCCCCAGCGTGCGCGGATGCCAGCCGACCGCGCGCGCCAGCCGCCAGAACCGGTGCATCCGGTCCAGCGCATCCCGGGTCATGCCGGTCACGCGTTCTATGTCGTTCTGAACACTGTCTATCGACCGTTTCTGCGCCACGATGCGAATATTGTCGCTGCCCTGCACAAAGTCCGTCTCGATCATCGCACCCAGCGTTTCCCGGTCGACTTCCATGACGGGCAGCAGCTCCTGTACGTCGAAGGGATCGGCGGTATTGCCCGATCTGGGGAAGCTGTTGCGGTAGAGCGCGCGCAGATAGGCCCATTGGCTGCGGCGCGTCGTAATCATCTCGTAGGACGCAACCGACAGGCCGAGGGCGGCGCTGTTTCTGGCCGCCGGACCGGCATCCGGGTCCGTCAGCAGCACGATTTCCGCGCGGTCCGTATCGAAATCCCTGAGATTGAGGTCGGCCGAAGCGACACGGCGGTCGAAGGGCGTCACGAAGGATCGGATCGCTGTGGGCAGAAGATCGCCATAGACCTTGTCCAGTATGGCCGGAATGTCGGTACCACTGATGGTGGCATCCGCACGTGTGGCGATTGCGGCCTCGAGTATCTCGTTGATGATTTCCAGCGTCGGAACGAGATCATGTGTGGCGTCGCAGGTCAGCGGAACCGTCCAAAGGTCGGGCCGCCGGTTCTGCAGCTTCAGGGCGTGATCCGTCTTGGCGCCGGTGAATTCCTTTTGAGTGACCTTCTCATCTACAAAGGTCATCAGGTCCACGAAATAAGCTGCGGGGCTAAGGATCGAGTCACAATGCGCGCAGTCGCAATAGCTTTGATCGCCAAACAGGTCGGCATATCCCGGCAGGTCCTTCAGGCCGTCGGTGACATCTTCCAGAAGCGGTCCGATCCAGGTCCAGTCAGGCCGTTCCCACCGCAATTCATCGGCCAGGGCTCCGACAATGTTGCTGACGCCCAGCCGCATGTCGCGGGCTGACGAGATGATGATGCTCGCCTCGGCATCGGTAACGCCTGCCTTGGCAACAAGCTCGTCGGTGTGCATGTCCGCAATGTTCAGCCCGGAATGCAGACCGCTTTTCATCAGCGCGGCACTGGTGCGGACCGACCCGCCGACACTCAGGGTCCGCGCGCGTGCTTTCAGAACGCCGACAACAGCATCCTGATCGGCGGCTGACATGGTGCCGAATTCCAGCGTCTTCATGTCTTTCGAACCGGGCGTGAAATCCATGCTGCGCAGGTCAATCGAGTCGTTGGTTTTGGCAAAGTCCTCGAATACGGCAACCCTTTGATTCAGTTTGGTTACCGTCGACTGAACCGCCGCGCCCTGTGCCACGATCTCGCGCATGCCAAGACCGGGATACGCGTTGACCATCGCGCGGACCTCCGACAGCCCCCTGGCGGTGGCCTCGTCCGCGCCGGGAGGTGTGGTGTCCAGCGCCGCGGGATCGTCCTTGAGCAGCGCGCGTACGCTGCCATATGCCTGCCGTAGCTGGTCGGTGGGCGGGGTCTTTAGCCGCGCCGCCAGACCTTCGGTGGGGTATCTCTCTTCGATCCTGACCTTGATCGACTGGGCGCGGGCAACCGCTTCGGCCCGGTCGCTGGCGGCCAGTTTCGGGTCCACGGATTTGGCAAGTTCTTTGTCCTCAACGCGCAGAACATCCGTCAGTTTCTTGATCCGCCCGCGCAGTGCGGAATAGTCGGTTCCGATCACCCGTTCCACGGCGTCGGTGTCATCGCCCAGAACCTTGGCCATTCCGGCCACCAATCCGATCCGTTCGCCTTCCGCCTGCGTCAGCGCCTGATCGATGACCAGCGTGCCCACCCGCTGATCGGTCAGCAATTCGCTGTTCGGCACGGCCGCCACAAGCGCCTTTGCCGCGCCGTCGCGCAGCCCGGCAATGCCGGTCAGTTTCGCAACGTTGGCGCGCGCGATCTCGGCCTTTAGTTCCGGCAGATCGGCAATCGCCACAGCCGCGGGATCGGTGATTTCGGGGCCGAACACACCAGCCAGCCTGCCACCGTCCAGCAAGACGGATTCGGCCCTTGCCCGCGCTTCCTCCTCAAGGCCCACGGTATCCAGAACGGTGCGCGCAATCTTTTCGGGGGTGCTGTTTGCTAGGTCTTTGGGCTTCATTTTTTTCAGCGCATCGCGAACGGCGTCCTCATGCCCGGGTGTCGCGTCTGTCATGGCCTGCAACAGCCCGTTGAGCCGGATCCCCGCCAATGCGGCAATTACCGTTTTTTCATCCTTCGACTCGTGCAGCGTGCGGTCGCGAAGTCCGGCCAGCGTACGAAGGTTCTTAAGATCTAGGATGGGATCGGGCATGAGGTGTCCTCCGTCTGGAAATCAGGTTCAGCCGCCGAAATCCGGGCACTGAACGAAAAGCACCGCAGCGAATGGCCGCTGTGGCGTGGGCCGGTGAATTGGGTAAGGGTCACGCAACTCACGATTTGCCCCCAATATTCCGGCGCTGTTGTCGCCGGAGTGATGATCCGCCGGGCGCGCGCCGACCGGCAGAGATTTAAAACGGTGCGCCGCCCCGGAAATTCAGCCCCAGCGCCCGCAGAACGCGGCGCGTGCTTTCCGAATGGCACCAAGCAAGTACAACGTCGTCAGAATGTTCCAGAATTGCCGTCAGCTGGCTGTCGGTCAGGCGCGTGACGTCGTGGACATCAATGCGTGCGCTGGACGGCAGATTGACGAGGTCATCCACAAAGAATTTCATCTCGCGCTGCGCCAGATCGAACCCTGCCGGCGTGCCGTGCCGGCCTGTCAGAACATTGATCACCCCGTTTCCGGGCATGTTGTCCAGATGCCGGACAAGGTCGTCCACGTGGGAATGGGCAACGGTTTCTGCCGAAGTCCAGATACGACTGCCCGTGGGGCTGGAGAATGCGCGCCAGTTCACGACCTTGCTTTTGACCATCGACCAGAGTCGCGGGATGATGTCGATGCGATACGCGCCCGGCGAAAGCCGGCTGGCCACCTGTGGAAAGAACTCGCGCAGCATCCGGCTGCGGAAGGGGTTCCAGTTGATGCCGGACCGCAATCCCGTGCGCATTGCCAATTGGCGCAGATTCTTGAGGCTGAGCGCAGCCATGGCCCGGCGGCCTGCTGATGCCAGTGCCCGCATGCCCGCCTTGAGCGCCAGTTTCAGACTGACCTTGAGCGCGGCCAGACTGCCGAAGGATGCCACCGTCAACACGATGTCGACGACGGTCAGCGCCAGAAAGGCCGCCTGACCCCAGGACCCCAGATTCAGGCTGCCCATTCCGCCCGGGATGCCGCCGGATTCGCCGGGTTCGTCCGATCCGAATTCAAGGTGCCACCAACCGGCGGCCCGCACGACGTGGTCCATCACCGTTGCGGGCTCCTGACCGCCGGGACCATCGCCGCTGCCCGGACCTTCCTGATCCGGCGGCCGGTTGCTGCCCGGATTACCCGAGCCGCGGTTGCCGTTCTGTCCACCCGAATTTTCGGGCGGCGCGTCGCCGGGCGGGGCGCTGCGGTCGCCACCGTTGCCACCGGATCCGCCGCCTTCCTCGCCGGCTGGCGCGGATCCGTCGGGGTCGCCCGAGGCGCTGCCTTCGCTGCCGCCCCCGGGGCCACCGCCCTCGCCTCCGCCGGGTCCGCCCCCGGGGCCGCCGCCCGGTTCAGTTCCGGTCCCGCCTTCGGCGCCGCCGGGTGCGGTGCCGGTTGCATCGGGGTTTGTTCCGGTCGCGTCGGGATTGGTGCCGCCGCCCTCGGTCGCAGTACCGCCCTCGGTCCCGCCCGGTTCGGTTCCGGTGCCGCGACCGGTGCCGCCTTCGCGATGTGCGGGGCTGTCTTCGTGGCCGGTGCCGTGGCTTTGCGGATCACCGGTTCCACCACCGCGGCCCGCGCCTGTGTCGCCGCGGCCCAAGGCGTTGGGGTCTTCGGAATCGCCGCCACCGCCGGGGCCCTGCTGGTCCGAGCCCTGCACCGTCCCGGTGCCGTCGGGATCGCCATCCTCGGCACCAAGTTCGTTCTCACCGGTTCCATCAGGGCTGGTTCCGGTGTCAGAACCCCCGTCCTGCCCGCCGGTGTCCGATGGGGGCGTGTCGGTATCTGTATCGGTTCCGGTGCCGTCGGCCTGTGCACTTCCGGTTCCGCCGCCGGGGTCGGGCGGCGCATCCGGTGTGTCGCTTGCCGGATCGCCGGTCGGTGCCTCGGGATCGCCGCCGCCCGCCTGACCCCCTTCGCCGCCGTCGCCTTCGCCCCTGCGACCGGCCGCACCCAGCACAAGGATATCGGCCCCATTGGCCTGATCGCGCGAGACAATTCTTTCCAGATCGGCACGGGTTCCGAAATGAACCGCACCTTCGCTGTCGATATACCAGGTGATCTGCCCCATCGCGTATTTCAGCTGAACCGCCGCCGATTGTCGTCCAAGCGCTGCGGTCACGACCGGGGGATCGGGCCGTGCCGGAGCCGCGATGCGCCGCCCGCGACGGGTGCGCGTTGTCTGCAGCCCCGATCGGTCAAAATGCGAAACCGGGTTGGAGCGCGCATAAATATACAGGTTGAGGCCATCAATCGCGCCTCCGGGATCGGGCGAGATCCATCGACAGAGCCAGCTTGCATAATAGCGCTGTCCGATATGGTGGAACCCTGTTGTCCCGTCCTGTTCGCGCTGAATGAAGCCATAGGCCTTCAACGCGGTTTCGCGGGCGCTGTCGGCTGCGGCAAAGGCGGTCTGCCCATAGGGCATGAATTCTTCATAGCTAACGACCCGCGCGGCCTCATCCAGCCGAAGGGTTGCCGACCCTAAATGATCGCTCAACGTATAGCGCAGCCGGACGGCGTTGGGGTCAGCGGTTTCGCGGGCGGTTGAATCGATGGTCCAGCGATGCAGTTCGGCAAACTCGGATATACCATCTGACAGGCGGGTGACCAGCCGTTCCAGGATCAGAGTGTTGCCGCGATAAATCCTGCGACGCTCTGCCCCGCCCAGATAGGTCACCTCGATCCGCTCAACACTGCCGTCACCCAGCATCCTGCGGGTGATCTTGCGCAGGCGTGTGCCGCCACCGTCATACAGATAAATCTCGTCATCATCGGGTTGCGACTGGGCGCTGCGGTCAATGATGACGACGCGGCGCAACCGCTGATCGTGCCGCCAGCTGAGGCTTTGCAGATGATCGACCACCAGCAGTTCCCCGCCCGCACCGAACTCGGCGGCGGCAGCAGCCGGGCTGACGGGCGTACCATCGGGACGCGTTGTCGCACGGGACCGGTTGCTGGCGGGGTCGATCCAGAAATCGGTGGTGAAATTGGCGATTGTCCCGACATGGCGCAGGCGCGTCAGATTTCCGGCTGCGTCGTAGGAATAGGTCTGCGCAAAGCGTTCGGTGCCGGTTCCGTCCGACAGCGGCAATACGGGTCTTGGCCCCGGGTTTGCCGTCAGGGCGCCATGCGCGCGCCCTTCGGCCCGGGTTAGGCGGTATTGCGCATCGTAAGTATAGCTGCGCGCCGCATCCGCGCCGGCCGTGGCCGAGAACACGGCCCTTGTGCCGGTGCTGTGCGCCAGATCGGCACTGCCGGTGACATTGCCGACCGGATCATAGGTCAGGCGAAGATCCTGAAGCACAGGTGGCCGGCCCCCGGCGGCAGACCGGGTTGCGTGGATGCGCCGGACCAGCCGCGTTCCGCCGTCGAATTCCCGCGCGACAGTGACGCCATTGCCGTATTCGACCCGCTCCCGCTCGCCATAAATGGAAAGTCGGACGTTGCTCAGAACCTGAGTCTCGCTGACCTGCCCGTCTGTTGTTTCAACGCTGAGCCGGGCAATCGCGCCGCCTTCGGAATAGGCCGTGCGCACCACGGACCCATCAGCGTTACGCAGCTGCACCTGCCGACCCTGTCCGTCGTGGCGCGCGGAAATCTCAAAGAATTCACCATCCAGCGCCACCCCGCCGGTCCAGTCCACATCCGCGACCGGGTCGGACACCAGTTCCCAGGCGGTACGGTTGACCTGACCGGTGGGCAGGGCATCAAGAATGCGGTGCCGACCGCCCTCGTCGCGCGTCTCGACCGCCAACCCGTAAAGGTTGCGCCCGATGGCATCCACATCGGCGGGATCGTCGGCATAGTCGATCCCTTCGATCCGGCGCACACCCGCACCGGTATCGACGGTAACGAACAGCGGGCGGTCCAGCGCGTCATATTCGGTGGTTCGCGTGATGTTTCCCGGTGTTATGGTTTCCACCGGGTTGTCGCGGGCATCGAACAGCACGCGCGTCTCTCCGGCATCGGCGGACCATTCGACGACTTTCCGGCCTGCCATGTCATAGACATGCCGGGCCGACTCGATGCCCCGGGCATCAATGTCACGCGCGCTTTCACCGGTTTCCAGCAGGATTGACCGGGTTTCATGCACCCCGCCCAGCCCGTCCGCCTCGCGGACCCGCACCTGCCGTCCTTCACTGTCGAAGATGCGTTCAACCGGTGTGTCCGCATGGGGCAGGGTGACATCCAGCGCATGCCGGTCCGGATCGCCAATGGGCAGGATTCCCCGCGAAAGACGCCAGGCCGAGGTCGCAACCGTATCGTTGGCGTCGTAGAAACGTTCGACCCATGCGCCGTGATCCACCCGTTCGACCGTACCGCCGGGCAGCAGGGTCTGCGCCAGACGCCCCGCCGCATCGTAAAAGCGGTGCGTGGCGCGGCCATGGGTGCGCAGGGCGTCATCATCTTCGTAGTCCGGGCCTTCGCCAAAATAGGGTTCAAAGCTTTCGATTGGCTCGCCCTTGGCATTTCGCCGCGACCAGCCAGAGCTTCGCCAGCGCGTCGCCGCAGGTCGTGTCGCCGGTGCGCCATCCGGGGCAAGGGACAACGCCCCTGTTCCGTCGCGGAAGAACGCGTCTCCGGCTTCGGCGCGGATCTTGGACAGGGCGCTCTGGCCGAACCCGTCGAAATAGGTCACTTCGACCGCAGCGTGCCCTCCGGTCTGGGTGCCGCCGGTGCCATCATGCGCAAGATCGGAAGCCAAAACGCTCAGGACGGCGGGCGGGCTGCCATCGCGCTGGAACGCGTCGATGTCATGGGCGAGGATCTGGCTCTGCGCCGCCAGTGCAGCGTCCGGGTCCGCTATTGTCGCGGCAAAGGTTGGGGCCGCCCCCGGTGCCAGAGGGTCGAACCCCCACGGTTGTTCGATGCCACCCGCATCCAGCACGGTTCCGCCATGGCTGGCTCGCACGGGAAGGCCCAAAGGATCATAGGCGGTCTCCGTCCACGCGCCTGTCGGGCTTTCGGTGCGCCGGGGCGCAAGGGAGACATAGTCGATTTCCGTTGTAGCGATTGCGCCAAATGCGTCCGTAACACGAGTGGGATAGAAGGCAGAGACATCATAGGCGATATCGACTGAGCGCCCGTCCGACAGCCGGTGTCCCGCAGGCAGGAAAAACCGGTCGGCGGCATGATAAAGCTGGACTTCGGACGCGTTCCACCAATAGCCGTCGTCAAAGCTGTACCCCAGACCCGGCAGCCGGGCGCTGATCCCGGCTCCGAAATGGTTCGAAGCGAAGGCATCCGTAAAACAGGCGGTTTCCGTATGGTGCAAACGCGCGGGGTGCGCGGCATCACCCAAGGGGGCGGGATCAACACCATTTGCGCTCACATATATCCAGCGGGACCGGCTGGTGCGGATGGCCCGTCCGGGCACTGGCGCGGCGTCGTGGTTCAGCGGTGACACAAGCGCGCCGTTTACGATGGGCGCAATCTCGTCAAACAGGAACCAACCGCGACCCGGGGCCGAAAGCCCGGTTATGGCAAATTCCTCTTGCGACACCGGCCGATTCAAAGCCCATAGATCGGTATCCGTGTCGTGGGCCATTTCAACCCGTTTGATCAGGCAGCCCAGTCGATTCTGCCCGGGGTCCTCGCGCGCGTGGCCCGAACGGCGTGGATAGGATATCTGCGCGGCCAGTTGCATGGCACCGTGCGCATCGCTGTCCAAAACTATGTCATGAGAAACGCGCGGATCGTCCGCGACGCGCTCGTAGAGCGACCGGGCGGATTCGCGGTCGATCACGGAAAACGCCACCCTGTCCAAAGGATGCCGGATGCTGTCGCTGCCCGCTGGCCCTGCCGCCTGTTCGATCCGGACAACATACCCCTTCTGTTCCACAACGATCGGAGCCGGTTCCGGCCCGGCTTCCGTCATCGCGAACAGTTCGGTCCGAACCTCGCGCCCGCGCAGCGCGGTTCTTGCATCAAGGGCGCTGTCCGAATCCAGCGGCACCACGATGCCACTGGCGTCAAGCGTATGAACGTCCAACGAAATCGCTTCGCTGTCGCCCTGCCAGAACCGGTCGCGGACATCCTGACCTGTCCCGTGATCAAAAAACGCACGGGTCAGAAGCGGGGCGGTTGCAACCATCCCGGTTGATGCGTCCTCAAGGTATTCGGCGTCAATCGCATCAACTTCGCCAAAACCTGCGAACACGCGTTGCCGCCCGTCGAACGCACCGTTGCGGTATTCCAGCCGCGTGTCGACCGTAAGGCCGGTGATCAGATCTTCCCGCGCGATACTGTCGACCGTAGCCACATGCCGGGGCAGGGCGGTGGTCCAGCGGCGGGCAGAGCCCTGATCGCGCAGGTAATGCGCGGCCGAGTTGCCATAGGTCACGCTTTCACGCCGGCCCATGCCGTTCTCAATCGTTTGCATCAGGCCCGGCGGAACGGGTCCCGACAAAGCAAGGGATTGATAACTGGCAATGCGTCCCGCCCGTTTTTCGGCCCACACCAGTGACAGCCGCCCGTTGCCCTGCACATCGCGGATGTCGAGGACTCCGGTGGTGTCGATCATGGGCAGGCCGCTCAGGACACGGGGCTGGGAAAACCGGTTTCCGGATTCATTGTAAAAGATGCTGATTTCGCCCGCGCCGATATGGATCAGATCGGCGGTTCCGCTTCCGGTCAGATCCGCAAACAGAACCCTGTCGATTGCGAAACGCCCCTGCGTCGACGTCCGTGGCGCATTCTCCATCGTGACCGGTGCCCCGAACCGGCCGTGCCCAAGCCCGGGCCAATAGACGACGGATCCGTCCCGAACCATCACGTGATCGGACAAGCCATCGCCCGTCATATCGGCAAACAGGAAATCCGTTTCCGTGTCCGTCTGCAAAGGCGGCGCGCCGCCGGGCCCCCGGGCCGAACTGGCGGCCAGATGCACGTCTTTCGACCGGGGCGCGAACCCCTGTGCGCCGCGGGATTCGTATATCCTGAGGCCGTTATCCGTCCGGCGTACCAGATCCGAGCGCCCGTCGCCGGTCAGATCCAGCCGCTCGCCGCCGCCAAGCGCGGCCTCGGCCGGCATTGCCTCGAACGGGTGAAAGGCGCTCCAACTGTCTGTCTCGGTGTCAAAGCGGTAATGCCCGGCACCCTGACCCGACATGACGACGGCGTCCATCGACCCGTCGCCGTCGAAATCACCAATAGATACCGCGGCAAGGCTGTGGGCCGGACGGGCCTGGAGGCTGCGCGGCGCGGCAAAGCGACCGCCGCCCAGATTGCGCTGAAAATTCCAGCCGGTGCGGTCCTCATGCAGAATGCCCGGCAGACCCTCGCCATAAAGATCCACCAAACGCGCCCCGGCTGGGGCGACGCCCTCGGGGGCGGTGGCCTGAAGTTCTGCCGTGACTGGGGTGAATACTTCGGCCAGATCGGGTTGCGTATAGGCGAACGTCAATGGCGGAACGGATCGCTCCTCGCGCGCGGGACCTGTGCCCCGGTACCCGGTTTTCGTGACCGAGATCAGCCGGGTGCCATCGGTGCGTTCATCATAATTCAACTCAATCGCGCGGGTCAGGACCGGGTCCGGTCCCAGCGCATCAAACCGGTGAAATACAAGCAGCCGGCGGCACAACCGCCAGGTGCGCAACTCGAATCCGGCTGCCCCATTGGAAAACGGGTCGGGGCGGGCCGGCCAGGCACCGTCAGGTGCAACCCCGGGTGCAACAGGATCATGGTCGCCAAAGTCAAACACGGCGGTGAAGGCCCAGTCGATTGCATTCGGGTCCGTCGCGGCGGCATCGGCAACCGGGACCGCATTGCCCCAGCGCAGGCGTTTGGGGTGACGTTGCGCACCCGTGGGTCGGTCTGCTTCGTAGACGCGGCTGTTATCCCGATTGCGGCTGTCCTCGGCGGCATATTCATAGTCCAGCGCGTCGCCGCGACCATTGGCGGTGATTTCAGGCAACCACTGGTAGACCCGTCCGGGCGTATCCGGGTCGGCCACTCGGGCGGCACCGGACCGGCCATAAATCGTCAGGACATTGCCGGTATCGCGTGAGCGCCAGTGCACATCGCCTGTGGCTGTCTCGGTCCATTTTTCAAAGCGCATCCGAACGCTGTCATTACGCGCCCGGAACCGCTCGACCACGAATCCGCCGTCGGTTCGGCGCACCGGATTGCCCGCGCCGTCCCGCTCGCGCACCAGTGATCCTGCGACCGAGGATGCAAACCCGTCCCGCCCGTCATAGGCTGGCAACCCTTCTGAAGTATCAACGCCGATGACCGGCAAGCCGCCCAGTGACCAGCCGCGTCCAAAAATACCCTGCCGCCGCGCCGACCCGTAAATCAGGGACAGAGCAGGCCCAAAACCGTTTCTGGAGGACGGAAGATCCAGTGTCACGCTGACTGACGCTGCCCCGGAAAACCTGTCAGCGGCAATCGTGTAATCCACCGCAGCACTCAGCGGTGAGGCTTCCTGGACCTGCGACACTTTGAAAAACTCCCAGGGGTAGGGGCTGGCTGAGAGACTCGCTTGATAAGTGTGCGCCTGAATTGACGCGGAGTAAAGTTCTTATCTGGGATCGGCGGAAGCGTGCTGTTTTATTGCGAAAATTCGGACGGGTTTGGATGGTCAATGCGCGTTCCTGCATGATCCAGCCCAGCGATCCGGGCATGCCAGATTGCACCATCGTGTGAACCGATTGGGAAACGAGCATTGTGAAGACAGTCGCTCCAAGGTTCCGGGTTGTCTTGGGTCCGTTAGGTTGTTCCTGCCCGTCTTCTGAATGGAAATTCGAACGTGGGATCCGGAGGCGGAGTTCACCCGCCAAAAGGTGAAACTTATTCAAACAACCCGATTGCGGCGGCCAGAACCCTGTCCTGCCCGGCCAGCAGCTTGGCGCCATCCGTCGCGATCCCCTTATCCGGCGGGATGCCCGTGCCTTCAAACAGGTCGCCGTCCGCTGAACGGTATTCCTGAAAAGACAGGCCAAGCGTCCATCCATTCGGCAAGGTGAATTCCAGGATGTCGGACAACCCACCGGATGTCCGGCCGCCCATGGTCGTGACCTGTGGCAGGTTGCGCATCGCGAGGGTGAATATCTCAGCCCCGCTTCCGGTCAGCTCGCTGGTCAAAAGAACGACCGGCTGCTTTAAACGGCGGTCTGGCGCGGGCGTCAGAACATAATCGAACGGCTCTGTAAGTCCCTGCGGTGTCCAGACGGCTTTGTGAAACGCGGCGGTGGGCGAGGCGGCGAAATGCCCGGCAATAGCCATTGCGGCGCTGTCTGATCCCCCGGGATTGTACCGCACGTCCACGATAACCGACCCGGCAGTTTCAAACTGTTCGGCAATCAACTCCATTGCCTTTGATGCAACATCGCCAAGCGTCTGTCCCGGGCGCGTCTGCACTTCCATCTCTCTGATCTGAACATAGCCAATGCCGTCCGCGCGAAGCCCGTACCAGAACGGGGTGCCTTCGACATTCGTCAAGTCCACCCCAATCGTATCCGCGGCCACGTCCCACAGCGCGTGGCGGTTGAGGCCGGGGTATTCCTGCAACCATCCGGGGGAACGTTCTGGGGAATGAAACCCTTCTGCCCCCATGGTCAGTTGCACATGGCCGTCATCCAGACCCTGCGTGGCCGCGACAAGTATCGCCGCCAGTTCGGCATCACTGATGTCATCCGCCTTGGGTGCCAACGAACGCCGATCAGGCCAGTTGACCCCGTGCAGGTCGAAAAACGGATAATGTTCGGCCATCGCTGTCCAGAAAACATCGAACGTGTGCCGTGCCCCGCCGTCTGAATGGTCGGGATTTTCGCACGGGCGCGGAAAATCGGCGCGGTCATGATTGATGGGTTCCAGCGCGCCATCCACGCGAAGGGCCAGAGTTCCTCCTTCCAGCTTCAGGGTCGCCCCGGCCAATAGCTGAACCAGACCAAGATGGGCGGGGAATGTAAGCTCGCGAAAGCAGCTGACAGATGTCACCCGGTAAAGCTCGGCGCGCAGTCCCGATATGCGAAGGATCTGCCCGTATGCCGGGGCTGCCCAGACACCGCGCATGGTTTTTGTGGGCATGAAAATCACCCAGGTCACGGCGAAAATCAAAACAAGGACAGCGACGCCTGCGGCGCACATTCTCAACAGCCGGAACCCCATTGTGTTGCCCTTGTTGGTGATGATCGATTCGACGCATCCTGGCGCCGTCGGGCGAAGACAAGCCTGCCGGGCGAGGGCCGTCAAGCCGGCGGATTACCGGAGTGGCGAACGCGGTCACCTGTAATCAGGGTTTTGCCAGAACCAGATCGCTCGCCTTTTCCCCAATCATGATCGCGGGCGCATTGGTGTTCCCGCTGACGATCTCAGGCATGATCGAGCAATCGGCAACCCGCAGGCCGTTGATGCCGATCACTTTCAGGCCGGGATCGACAACAGCGGCATCGGACGTGCCCATCGCACATGTTCCGGTGGGGTGGTAGATCGAAACGGAGTTTGATCGCGCCCAGTCCAGCGTGCCCTCGTAATCAGAGCAGGACAGTTCGGCACTGGGCCGGAACTCCTCGGAAATCTTGGAGGCAAGCGGATTATGCCGTGCGATATCCCGTGCGATGTTCACGCCGTCGACGATGGTCCGGCAATCGGTCTCGGTCGACAGGTAGTTGGGAAAAATTCTGACATATCGGGACGGGTCCGGCCCGTTCAGGCGCAGCTCGCCGCGGCTTTCCGGGCGCAGTTGGCACACGGACATTGTGAAGGCCGAAAACGGGTGCACGCCTTCGCCGGGGCTGTCGGCCGACCAGGGCTGGACGTGGAACTGAATATCCGGGGTTTCCATTTCGGGGCGGGTCTTGAGAAAACCGGTCGCAAGGCTGGCTGCCATCGTCATCGGACCGGCGCGGAACAGCGCGTATTTCAGGGCGATCTTTGCCTGATTGAACAGGCTGCGCACTTCGTCATTCAGCGTTGGTTCGTTGCATTTAAAGACAAGACGGGCCTGCAGATGGTCCTGCAACCCTTTCCCTACGCCGGGCAGGGCATGGCGCGGTTCGATGCCGTTGTCTTTCAGGTGATCGGGGTCGCCGATTCCCGACAACATCAGAATCTGCGGCGAGTTTATTGCACCGCCCGACAGGATGATCTCGCGCCGGACGCGGATCGTCTTCTGCTCGCCCGAGCGGTCGCGATAGACGACCCCTGTGGCCTGTTTGCCGTCCAGCTCAATCCGGGTCACCAGCGCGTGCGTTATGATAATCAGGTTCTGCCGGTTGCGGATCGGTTTGAGATAGGCAACCGCCGCACTGCATCGGCGGCCGTTTCGTGTGGTCAGCTGAAAGTAACCCACACCTTCCTGATTTGCCCCGTTGTAATCGGGGTTGAACGGATAGCCTGCCGCCTGCGCCGCTGCGACCCACGCGTCGCAGATCGGGCGTTGAATGCGCATGTTGGAAACGGAAAGCGGGCCGCCGACACCGTGAAAATCGTCTTCGCCGCGTTCCTGATCTTCGCTGCGTTTGAACAGGGGCAGCACATCGTCCCAGCCCCAGCCGACATTGCCCATCTGCCGCCAGCGGTCATAATCCTCTTTCTGGCCGCGCACGTACAGAAGGCCGTTCAGGGAAGAGGACCCGCCCAGAACCTTGCCGCGCGGCCAGTCGATTGAACGCCCGTTCAAGCCGAGGTCGGGTTCGGTGCGATAGCACCAATCGACCGACGGGTTATGCATGGTTTTAAAATACCCGACGGGGATGTGAATCCATGGGTTGGTGTCGCGGCCGCCTGCCTCAACCAAGGCCACCGAAGTGTTGGGGTCCGCGCTCAGTCGATTAGCAATGACACAGCCCGATGAACCGGCTCCGACGACTGCATAATCTACCTCCATGACGGTCTCCTTCCGCGATTTGTAAAAAAAACCTATGCAAATTGCTCGAACTATACTAGCTTTTTTTGATACAAAACGTCTCAATAATAGCGAACTGGGAGGAAAGCAATGGAGATCGGTCGAAAACTAAGCGGGATTTCGCGGCGGGATTTTTTCCGCGTCGCCGGGCGCTATGGCATGAGTTCAACTCTGCTGGCGGCGGGTGGATTTGGTGGTGCGATGAGCCTGGCAAATCTGGCGCAAGCCGCTGAATCAACGTATGAAAAGAGATTTTCGAAAGAGCCGAAGCACACTCTGAAATTCGGCGCATCGGGGTTCAATACACGCAACCTGCTGATCGAACGGGCAGGGGCCATCGAATTCGCCCGCGACCTGGAAGAACGGACAGACGGTGAGATTCGCATCGAGTTCATCGGCGACAACCAAATCTGCGGTCAGCTGAGCTGTGTTGAGAAGACTCAGCAGGGAATCGTCGATATCTATGCCGCCTCGACCCAGAACTCGGCCGGTGGCGCGCCCTATCTGAACGTGCTGGACTATGCCTACATGTTCCCAAGCCGCGCGGCGCAGTATCATTTCTTCTACAGCCCCGCGAGCCAGCGGATTCTGCGAGAGCCGTTGGAAAAGCGGCACGGTCTAAAATTCCTGTTTACGCATTGCGAACTGCGCGGTCTGCAAATGGGGTCGACCTTTGCCGACAAACCCACTGTGACCAAACTGGAAGAGCTCTTCGGCACCAAAAACCGCGTGACGGGCACGCAGCTTGGTCGTATCGCCATGCAGTTGCTGAACCTGAACCCGGTTCCGGTCGCGTGGGAAGAAACGCTGGACGCGCTTAAAACCGGTCTGATTGACGGTGCCGAAACCTGGGCGTCTGCCGTGGCTTATGCCAACATGTCGCCGGTGGTGTCGCAATCGGTGAACCTGAAATTCTTCTGTGGCACTGAACATACCTCAATGTCGGCCAAGGTCTTCGACAGCCTTGGTGGCGAGTTGCAGGATGCGGTCATGGAGTCGTCCTACTTCACGCAGGCCTTGATTCAGGGTGCCAACGAAGCGGCGCTGCTGAATACGGTCGGTTTCTCGGATCCGCAACTGCCGGGCACGATCTTTGCCGAAAACGGTGTGCGGCCGGCCTTCCTGGCGGACGATCAGATCAAGCTGGCCGAAGAGATGTGCGCCCCGAACTTCAACCCCGAGCCCTGGGCACAGTGGCGCGAGCGGCTTAACAAATGGGCTGGCGGCATCGACACGTATCAGGAAATCTATGATATTGCGCGGGAAATTCCGGCAGATACCCTGCCGGAAAACGTCGAGCCGCGCCGCTGGTGGATGGGTCAGGCCTGATAAACAAAACGAACCGGCCCCGCGTGGGCCGGTTCACCAAGAACACCGACTGGGAGGACGGGATTCATGTCATTTTGGGCCGATATCGGCGCGATCTTCAGCGCGTTGCTCAGCCAGGATTCATTTGAAATTCAACTGGCATTGGAGTCCGACGCCGCATGGGTTGTTGGCACTGTTGTCGCCGCGCTTGGCGGTCTTCTGGTCATGCTGATCTATCGCAAGGTGCCGTTGATCGAGCGGCATCTGGAACGCTCGGTCATGGTGTATTCGTATCTGGCGATTGCTCTGATCATCTTCTGGGGCGTGATCGACCGTTTTGTCTTCAATGATCAGGAACCCTGGTCCACTACCATTCCTCCGCTTCTGTTCATGGTGATGGCCTGGTTTGGCGCTTCATATAACGTTCGCCTTCGCACCCATCTGAGTTTCAGCGAATTCCGCACTTCGATGCCGCGTGGCGGGCAGTTGGCCTGCCTGATCCTGGATGCAGTGCTGTGGTTCATCTTTGCTGTCATTGTCATCGTCACGACAACGCGGCTAGTGGCCCTGTCGGCATCGAATTTCCAGATCGTGCTGGGGACCGACAATATCATGCAGTGGTGGTTCCTGTTGGCGGCGCCGCTGTCCTTCTTTCTGATGGTCGGGCGCGTGTTTCAGAATCTGGCAGACGACCTGCACAACTGGAAAACCGGAGAGCCGCTGATCCAGCAGGCCGTGATAGGGGCAGACTGATGGCAGACGGAACGCTGGTTACATTGATTTCGCTGGGTGTGACGTTCCTGTTCATGCTGGGCGTACCTGTGCTGCTGGTCATCGGCTATTGGGTCATTGGCTGCTCGTTCGTTCTGGGCCTGACGCTGGACAACATGGGCGCTGAACTGCTGAACGTCTTCAACAAGGGTTTCGCGCTGCTGGCGATGCCGCTGTTCATTCTGACCGGGGACCTGATCAACAAGTCGGGCATCGCGCGCCGTCTGAGCGACTTTGCCTATGCCTGTCTGGGCTGGATTCGCGGCGGGCTGGCGATGGCCTCGCTGGGGGCCTGTGGCCTGTTTGCGGCGATCTCGGGGTCGAACTCTGCCACCACGGCCACCATCGGGTCGATGCTGCACCCTGAAATGGTCAAGGGCGGCTATGACGAACGGTTCAGCGCGGCGACCGCCGCTGCCGGCGGTACCGTCGGGATCATCATCCCGCCTTCGATTATCTTCATCGTTTACGGCTTCCTGATGAACCTGCCTATTTCCGAACTGTTCGTCGCGGGTATTTTGCCCGGTGCGCTGATGGTTTTCGGCATGCAGTTTGCCTGCTGGGTCATTTGCCGCATGAATGGCTGGGGCCATCTGATCCCGCTGCAGTTGAACCGCATCCTGAAAACCGCTTTTGGGGCGTGGCTTGGCTTTTTCGCCATCGGGCTGGTGCTTTGGGGTATCTATACGGGCAAGTTCTCTCCGACCGAGGCCGCAGGCGTGACTGTTGGGTTCTGCGTCATCGCAGGGCTTGTCAGCTATCCCATCAACCGGATCATGGGTGCGCGGGATGACATTTTGCCTACGGACAAGAGCTATGCCGAAATGCTGGTTGTCGAAGGATTCACGATCCCGGAGATACCGTCGATTGTCATCCGCTCGGCCCAGATCACCGGTATTCTTGCGCCTCTGATCGCAATATCCGTTGTGATGCAGCAGATCCTGTCGCTGCTGGGCGCCCAGCAGACAATCGGAGATTTCGTGACGTCGATGGGCGGGTATTATGCGGTGCTGTTTACATCAATGGTGATCGTCTTTTTCTCGGGTATGGTGTTAGAGAGCCTGCCGGTGACAATCATCCTTGCGCCGATCCTTGCGCCGATTGCGGCCTCGGTCGGGGTTGATCCGATCCATTTCTCGGTGATCTTCCTTGTTGGTGCATCGATCGGGTTCATCACGCCACCTTACGGCCTGAATCTGTATGTGGCATCGGGTGTGACCGGCGTGCCCTATTTCCGTCTGCTGCGCTATACCGTGCCGTATCTGGCTGCGCTGCTGTCGGTTTGGATTTTGGTGTCACTGGTTCCTGATCTGGCCTTGATCCTGCTGCCAAACAGCTAGAATGTAGCGGGATGGCCCATACGGACGCATCAGTCAAAGAAACTCAGATACCAACAAACCTGCGCCTGTTGCTGATCCTGGAAGAGGTCGCCAAGCGCGGGGTCGCTGTAAAACCGTCCGACCTGATTGATGCGTTGGGTTTAGCAAAGCCCACGGTCCATCGTCTGCTGCAAACCGCTGAGGCCGAAGGGTTCCTGCAACGCGATCTGGACGGGCGGTCCTATGGTCCCGGCCCGCGCCTGCGCAAGCTGTCCGTTGATACCGTGTCTTCGGAACATCTGCGCACTGCGCGCCTTGCGATCCTGCGTGGCGTCGCGGATGAAATCGGAGAGACGTGCAACCTGGCCATTCCGGACCGCGAAGGCATGATCTATCTCGACCGCGTGGAAACCAAGTGGCCGCTGCGGATTCAGTTGCCCATAGGCACGCAGGTCCCCTTTCACTGTACGGCAAGCGGTAAGATGTATCTGTCGACGCTGCGCCCGCAAACGCTGAGCGGGTATCTGTCGGCGCGCAGGCTGCACGCCCATACCGAGCGCACCCTGACCGATCCATCAGCGCTACGCGACGAAATCGGGCGCATTGCACAAGTTGGCCATTCGACAGATGACGAGGAATTCATGCCCGGGATGACGGCGATCGCGGTTCCGGTCGTCGACGGGCAAGACAGGCTGGTCGCCACGCTATCCGTGCATGCGCCGACCCAGCGCCACGATTTACGCAGTCTGATGCAGTTTCTGAGTGTTTTGCAGGATGGGGCAAAAAAACTTTCGAGCCTGCTTGCCTCCTGAACCCGGTTGATCTTCTGCTTCCGGCAAAAGGCGCATGGCCCGTCGTGTGGGGTCAGTGCCCGGTATAGGCGGAATACATGCCGAATCCTCCGACGATGATCAGGCTGAGCGCCCAGACTACATCCAGATTGAACCAGCTTTTCGAGATGAACTTCAGCCCCAGCCAGTGGTAGACGACCACTGCGATGACGGCACCGGCGGCTGTCATGGCCAGCGTGTGAACGGCAGCGACGCGGAACGCGGTCATGACATCGCTGTTCATCAGGGTCTGCGCCGCGGCGTGTCCCGTGGCGGCGACACCGTCCGGCGTCAGTACGCCGCAAATTCCAAGATAGATCGGCACCAGCATCAGCCCGGCCCCGTGCGCCATGGCCGCAAGAAACGACCACAGGACCAGCCGCGCCGGGTGGATGCGGGCCAGTATTCTGGGGTGTTTGCGGTTGATCAGCAGATAGACGCCCATGGCGACAACTATGAAACCTGCCCCCAGCCGGATTTCTGCCTCGCGCTCGACCAGAAGGATCATCATCGAGAACGGCAACAGGATGCCGATCATCGCCAGAAAATGCCCCAGCGCCAGCATTGCCAGCGCCCTGACCATGGCCGCCGGCCTGCGTTCCATCAGAGCGGCGGATACGGCCAGCGGCCATCCCATGCCGGGATTGATGCCGTGATAGAACCCAGAAAAAATGACGGCCCACCAAAGGGCCGTCAGGGACAGTCCGTCCATCACGTGTCAGACCGAAGGATAGCAGAAACTGTCGGTCGAGCAGTCACCTCCCTCCAGACGGATCTGGTGGGCGCGGGTGCCTTCGGGGAAGTTGATGTAGAAATCGGGGTCCAGCGCGAAGCTGCCGTCTTCACCGACATTGGCCATCACCATTTGCCCGCCTTCCTGATGCGGGTAGAACTGGTTGTCCCAGTTCGAGTACAGCGAGTTTGTCCAGTAGACCCGCTTGCCGTCACGGCTGATCTCGACCATTTGCGGGCCATAGACGAAGTCTTCGCCGTTGGGGTGTTTGGTCTCACGCGCGATGCCTCCCAGTTCAACCTTGCCATTCAGTACCGGGTTGAACGGGTCCGAAACGTCATACTGGTGCATCTCGCCCAGACCCCAGCAGGCGACGTAAAGGTATTTGTCGTCGAGGCTCAGGTCGATATCCGTCACCAGCGGCGGCACCGCGCTGAACCCCTTGAGCAACTCTGGCAGGTTTTCCGGATCTTCGGGGCGCGGGTCGATTGTGATGACCTTTTTCGACTGCCATTTGCCGTCATTGTCGCGCCACCATGTAAAGATCGCGCCCTGCAGATTGGTGGTATCGACGACGACGCCACAGAACCCGTAGGATTTGGTCGGGTCGTGCGCCGGGCGGATCTCCAGCGCCATCTGGTAGTTGTCACCGAAGTCTATGGTCTGGATGTTCTTGCGCGCGCGCAGGTCCCAGAAATGGATTGAGTGACCGTATTTGTTGCTGAGCAGATCCTCGGGTACCACGCCGTTTTCGAATTGTGGCGGCAAGCCCCATTCCGAACTGACCATGTAGTCCTGCGGCAGGTTCCACCAGAAATCGTAATGCTTGTCTTGTTTGCCCCGGTCCATTTCGTACTGGCCGATGATCTCGAAGCTTTCGCAATCCATGATGAAAATGCCCGGAGGGCCGTCAGTCCCGTCCGGTCCGCGCCCGCCCAGCGTGGACACATAAATACCCTCAGGGCCACAGTGGATCGTGTGGGGGCGGGAATACCCGGTCTTTGCGAAAACTTCTTCGGGTTCGATGATCTTGTGGATCTTGGCCTGCAGCGGGTCCTTGACGTCAAAAATGTAGACCCGGCTCGACCGGATGCCCGGCACGATCAGATAGCGGCGTTCCAGAAACGCGTGGCCTGACAACGGGGACAGGGATGACGAACATGCATTCCAGCCGAAATGGTGAAACTCGTCGCCGGTTGTGGGGGTCATGACCGTGTGCACGATCTGGCCCCTGGTATCGGAATCAGGGCGCAGGTCGATAACGGCCAGCCCGTCGTGGTGGCTGGCGTCCTTGCCCAGCATCACGGTGAAGGCAAAGTTCTCGACCGGCGCTTCCATTGCCAGTTTGGGCGACGCGTGAAACGTCGGATCTGGTCGTAAATTCATTGCATTCCTCCCTAAAGTGATTTTGCCCCACCTCCCTGGGGCGCGCCTGCAAGCGTCGCAAAGATGTCTCTCCTACACGTTCCCGACGTTGCAAAGTTGTATGGCCCCGCTGACCTTGGTCGCCAGTTCCTTCAGCTGGGTGCCGATTTCCTTTCTGTATTCGGTTCCAAAACGCCGCACCGGGCCGACGGCCCCGACGCTGAATGTCACTCCGATCCTGCCAACTGCGACAGGCGCGGCAACGCTTGAGATGCCGATGTCGATCTCCTGATCGCAATCGGCATATCCCTGGGCCTGTATCCGGCTGAACTCGGCCTCCAGCTCCTCACGCGTGGTTTTCGTGTGCTCCGTAAACGCCCTGAGCGTACCGTTCAAAATCGTATCCCGGAAGCTGGGTTCGGCAAAGGCGGCAATCGCCTTTGAGCAAGAGCAGGCGTGCATCGGGCGTTCGCCGATACCGGGATGGATGAATGCGCGACCCGGATCCTCGGGTGTTTCGACATGGATGATCTCGATCCTGCTTTCCCGGAAGCGTGCCAGAAACACAGTCTCGTTGAACGTGGTGGCCGCGGCCTTCAGCAAGGGCGCCGAGACTCGCCTGACATCAACATCGGACTTTCCGAGCAGCGCTATGCGGATCAACCGGTCGCCGATCACATATCGCCCATCGCCATTCGGGTCTTCGACCAGCCCCTGATCCAGCAATGTCTGCACCAGCCGGTAGCAGGTGGGTTTCGGAAGACCGCTGGCCGCCTGAACCTCGCCCGCAGTTACCGGCCGCCCGACGACGGCGATGACTTCGAGAATGGTTATCAGGCGCTCAAGGTGCATCGTGACGAGAATCCGTCATATTTATGAGACGATATCTCATAGGATGAGAATGTATGTGCAAAGATCAAGTGTTATTCTTCGCATGGGCGACAAAGCGCGTGCTCTGGAGATTTGTTGGTGGGTTGGCCGCGAATCGGTCAAGTCGCGGAACCGCGCGCGAAAAAGGTTGTCAAAACAGGGGCGTGCCGGAAATCTCGCGTTCCAGCTTGAGCCGAATGGCCCAGGCAAAGTCTGCGTAAGAATCGACGACCAGCACGAAGTTACCCGGCCCACCGATCACGGACTCTCGAAAATAGGTTTCCAGATCCTGAGCGTCATCGAGTATAGCCAGCCCGTTGATCGTCACACCGGCGGCCACAAGGTCCCTGCGGACAGAGCGGGGATGCGGGCCGGAATTTGAACGCTCATCCGAGGTGACGTCGATCACCCGACGTTTTCCGGAAAAGCCATTGGCACCCATGCTTTGAAACCCGTAGATAAGGGCGCTGCCGGTTGCAGTTCCAAAGCTGACGACCTGCCGGGCCTGCGATTCTATTGCCGACGCGAATTCCTGTGCGCTGGACGTGTCGTGAACGCGGCGCCATGGAACGATGTCGAATTGCTGAAACTGTGCGCTCCACTGAATGAAAGTGACCGCGATGCCGTTTCCGCCAAGGTTCCGGACGGCCTCAATGACTTCGGGGTCCCGGAACGCGTTTGAATACCCGTTGATCTGCAATTCGAACTCATCGCCCTTGATGCTGGAGGAGGCGTCCGCCAGCAGAACAAGCTCCAGTTCAACCTCGGTCTGCGCTGCTGCGGCGAACGCTGTCAGGCCGGATAGCAGGACCAGGGCAAGGAAGCGCATTCGAAACTCCTGCAGGCCGTGTTCAGGGTAAGACCGGTCAGCTGAGAAACTGCTCGATGACCGCGGCCTGCTGTTTTTTGCCATCAGGGTCCAGTTGGGTTTTCAACTTCGTGAAATCCTCGGCCCAATTGGACGTGCGCAGGCGAATGGGCGGGTCGGCGGCATCGACCACGCTCATGACAACGGCGGCCACCTGTTCGGCGGTCTGGTAGATATCACCTCCGCCCATCCGGCTCTGCGCGCCACCGACATATTTCTGAAGAATGGGCAGGTATTCGTCGTCCAGCATCCCACCGGTCGCCTCGACATGTTTCATGACATTGGCGGCAAAATCCGATTGAATCCCGCCCGGCTCGACAGCGGTAAAGTTGATGCCGAAATTCGGTGTCACATAACAGGCCAAAGCCTCGGTATATCCTTCGACCGCAAATTTCGCGGCGCAGTAGACCTCATTAAACGGCTGGCCGACCAACCCGCCAACCGATGAGATTGTTATCACATGCCCGGCGCGCGCCTGGCGCATATGAGGCATCACCGCCTTGGTGCAGCGGGCCACGCCCATGAAATTCACATCCATGACCCAGGCGATGTCCGCCTCGCTGGCCTGTTCTGTCGTGCGCACAAAACCGGCACCGGCATTGTTGATCAGCGTGTCGATGCGTCCCTCGGCCGAAATGATCCGGTCAACCGCCGCGTTCACGCTGTCACTGTCCTGAACGTCCAGATCAAGGACGTTGAGCGTCACGTTGGCTTCGCTGGCGGCGGCGTCGAGCGCGCCGCGCTTGGACAGGTTGCGCATGGTGGCATATACGCTGTGGCCGGCCTGCGCAGCCTGCACCGCGATCTGAATGCCCAGACCCGTCGACGTGCCGGTGATCAGAATGACTTTGGACATTAGAATACCTCCATGTTGCAAAGATGCGCGTTGACTGCACACCGGTAACGATCCGATCCCTCAGGCACCGCGTCAACAGCGGGATTTCATAACCTCCACCGCCGCGTCGAAAACTTCGCTGTCCTCTTCAGCCCGTGCCGTCAGTTGCGCCCCCTCCAGCAAGGCCAGCGCCGCCCGTGCCTCGGACGCAGGGAGCGTCACGCCTGCGATGGACTGATCCTGTTTGCCCTGTTCGAATATCGCCTCGATCTGACCGATCATCATCGCACGGAAGGCTTTGATCTTTTCGATCACCATGTGTGACAGGCTTTCACGGCTGCTGATCAGTGACACGCACAGGCACAGCGTTTTGCCGTTGTTGAGGGCGTCCCGGTAGACAGCGATCAAGGCCCGCAGACGTTCAGCCCCGGTTTCAGAGACGGCCTCAATACGGTTGCATTCGCTTTCAAGGGCGGCGTGATATCGATCCATCAGCGCAGCGGACAGGTCGGCCTTGGTAGGAAAATGATAATGAATCGAAGCTTTGCGGATGCCGACTGCCTGCGCCAGATCAGCATAGCTGAACCCGTCAAACCCCTGTGCCCGCGCCGCGCGTTCGGCAACATCCAGCAGGGCGGTTTTGGTGTCGGTCGTCATTGTCGTTCAACCCTTATCATTCCGGATCAGCGCCAGGGCGTAATCCGCCGCCTCCAATGCCCCCTCAACAAAGCCGCCAAAGTGTTCCGCAACCTCGGTTCCGGCAAAGATCAGGCGGTTGTCCCAAATCCGCTGCTGCGCATATACTTGATGAGCATATTCCGGCTGCCGATCGCTTTCGCGTCCTGAATAGCAGATACAATTCGGTCCGACATCCGCTAGACCGCCGGCGGTTGCGCAAAGGGCAGGTGGCCCGTTTTCATCCAGACCTTGGCGCCCTCGGGTCCGGCGGTGGCGGACAGCGGTTCCCCTTCGGGCAGACGCAACCAGTCGTTTCTGGCCAGATCGTCATCCCCGGTCGTGATCGACCCGTCGATGACCAGAAGTTCGATGCCGCCCACGGCATCCGATGTAAACGCCGCCTTCGGATCGATGTGGCTGTAGCTGACGATCTCGCGCGCGTCTTTGTGCAGAGTCGCGGTCGCGACACCGTTCACCGGGTCGGCAAGTTCATCCGCCATGTTCTTGCGGAACTGGGTGCGGTCCTCCATGTCGAACTGCCAAAGCTTGACGAAAATTGTGCAGCCCGGCTCTGATCCGGGGGTATGTTGTGTGGTCGGTGGATTGCGCACATAGGTGCCCGCCGGGAAATCCCCGTGCTCGTCCTGAAAAACGCCGTCCAGCACAATGAATTCCTCACCGCCTGTATGGGTGTGGGCCGAAAACTGGCTGCCGGGCGCATAGCGCACAATGGTGGTGGCGCGCGCCACCTCGCCGCCAATTCGGTCCAGCATGCGCCGGTCCACGCCCTTCATGGGCGAGGCCTGCCATTCCAATTGGTCCGAGTGGACGACGACGCGGGCGGAAAAGTCCGAGTTGAGTTCCATGGGTTTATTTCCTTTTCGGCGGTGGCGGCACGGGCTTGGTCACGCGGCAATCGATGGACGGGCGGACATTTTTTCCTGCCATGCAAGAAGGTTCGTCAGGTTCGGCGGAATTTCAACCTTGGCGAAATCGGCGAAAATCAGCCCGGCAAACGCTGTGATGTCCGCCATCGAGAAATCGTTACCCGCCAGATATTCGTTTTCTGCCAGCACCGTGTCCAGATAGACCATTGTCTCGCCGGCGACCTCTTTCTGTTTTTGGCCCCATTCCGCACATTGAAAGGTTTCCAGATCCGGACCCAGACCAGGGGTGGCATGGTGGAAATAGGCCCCGACCGCATTCAGCAGACCGTTTTCGGCGCGCAGGTTCATCATCGAGATTTCCGCGCGCGCTCTGGCTGTTTCACCGGTCAGGGACGGGCCGTCGAACACTGCGTCGATATATTCGGTTATCGCGTTGCATTGGGAAATGTGCGAGCCATCGGCCAGTTCGAGACATGGCACTACTGCGTCGGGGTTTTTGGCTTTGAACTCGGGGCTGCGATGTTCGCCGCCCATCACGTCCACGGGGACGAATTCAACCTGATCCGACGCGCCTTTTTCGGCCAGCGCAATGCGAATGCGAGCAGGATTCGGGAACCCTTCGACATCATAGATTTTCATTGAGGAACCTCCGTTAAGAATCATGTGTCAGGCAACAACCTACTAGTAGGTAGACACAGTTGCAACCAGCAATCCCGATCTGGTTTCCGATGTTGCGGAAACTTGAAAGGCGCAGGGTTTCTAAGATTGATCCAGGCAAACAATTCAAAGGTGGTTTCGGCACAGATGCCAGCGGTAAAGGCGATCACGACTTTATCGTGGGCGCGTGTTAAAGATGGCGGATGAGACCTCGTATGGCTGGCGCGTCGCCGGACATGTGACCGTTGCGATTGTTCGACAAGGTAAGGAAATCCAATGACCGACCAGAAACTCAGAACCACATCGGGAAATGGCCGCATCTTTGACAGTGTTCTCGACACAATCGGAAACACACCTGCGATCCGCGTCAATAATCTGGGGCCGAAGGATGTCGATCTCTTCGTAAAATTTGAGGCGTTCAATCCGGCCGGTTCGGTCAAGGATCGTCTGGCCGTCAATATCATCGAAGCGGCCGAACGCAGCGGTGCGCTGAAACCGGGTCAGACCGTTGTCGAAGCCACAAGCGGCAACACCGGAATCGGGCTGGCAATGGTCTGCGCGCAAAAGGGGTATCCGTTGGTGGTGACCATGGCCGAAAGCTTTTCCACCGAACGCCGTCAGCTGATGCGGATGATGGGGGCCAAGGTTATCTTGACCCCCAAGGCCGAAAAGGGTTTTGGGATGTATCGCAAGGCCGTTGAACTGGCCGAGCAACATGGGTGGTTCCTGGCGCGCCAGTTTGAAACGCCGGCCAATGCGGAAATCCACGCCTCAACGACGGCGCAGGAAATCCTGAGTGACTTCGACGGTCGGCGGCTGGACTACTTTGTTACCGGGTATGGAACGGGCGGAACGGTGACTGGCGTCACCCGCGTTCTGCGAAACAAGCGTCCGGATACTCGCATCATCCTGTCTGAACCCGCCAACGCACAGCTCGTCGCGAGCGGTGTTGCCACCGACCGGGGCGCGGATGACGATCCGCTGTCCAGCCACCCGGCGTTCGAGCCGCATGTGATTCAGGGTTGGACGCCGGACTTTATCCCCGCGGTTTTGCAGGAGGCGATTGACGAGGATTATTTCGATGAACTGATCCCTGTGTCAGGTCCGACCGGGATTGAATGGGCCCGGAAACTGGCAAGTCAGGAGGGGATTTTGACGGGTGTTTCCGGTGGTGCCACCTTCGCGATTGCGATTGGCGTCGCCGAACAGGCCGAGGCGGGCTCTGCCGTGTTGTGCATGCTGCCTGACACCGGCGAACGATACCTCAGCACGCCGCTGTTCGACGGTATCGCGGTCGAGATGACGGACGAAGAGAACAACATCTCGCAATCGACGCCGGGCTACCACATCACCTGACTGGTGAGCTGACTTTACCTGGTCTGCCTTGATCCAGACCCTGGGTTTGGGCTCGCCACCTCAGGGTCGGGGCAGGGCACCTTGCGCGTTTAGCGGTTGCCGAACCAGATTTGAGAGTCGCCTTCCGCCCAGCGTGCATATTTGCCCATGACCCGCCCGAATGCGTCGCTGTCCAGAAACCGATCCAGCCAGGCTATCAGGTTTGGCCAGTCCTGCGCGTCGAACCACGCTCTGTCGATATGGGCAAACTGGCGCACAAACGGCAACAGTGCGAGGTCGGCCAAAGTCGTCCGCTCTCCGAACAGCCAGGTTTTGCCCTGCAGGTGACTGTCCAGCCGGAACAAATGCTCGGCGGCCTTTGCGCGCTCGGATTCGGTGTCCAGATCCGGGTAACGCGTGGCATATTTGGTATGATCCAGCGCCTCTTTGAAGGGCCCGTCATTGGTGGCAATCAGGTCCCAGCCTTCGTCCGGCATGTTCAAAAGCTGTTGCGGGTCGTTCAGTTCCAGCGCCCAGATCATGATGTCCAGGCTTTCGTCCAAAACTTGATCCGGCAGGCGCAGCGCGGGCACTGTGCCGGTCTGAGAGGTTTGCAGAAAGGCGTGCGGTTTGTCTCGGAGCACAACTTCCCGCAATTCCACCCTGACCCCGGCGCTGAGGATGGCCAGGCGCGCCCGCATCGCATAGGGGCAGCGGCGAAAACTCCAGAGGATCGGGTGATGGCTCATGTCCGGATCAATCCTGTTTTTGGACAGTGAACGAAATTGGCTGCGGTATGGTCGTTGCCGCGGACAACAAAGCATATCCGCAACGCAATATCCAAGGCCCTCATGGCACCTGCTCAGGTCATGAACGCCGGATCCTGGCTGAGCGACAGCAGGTCCCGGACCAAAGGGTTGGGAAAGCGCCGCCGCAAGGTTACAGCGTAAAAGGTTTCCTTGATCTTGGGATGTTCCTTCGCCTCGACCAGCCGGCCGGAGGTCAGTTCGTCAGTCACCACAATCGGCGCAACCAGCGCCAGCCCGATATCTTCCCGCGCCAAAAGCCGCATCATCGCCATGTCATCCACTTCGGCCGCAATCTGCGGCCGTTCGGAAAGCCGGCTCGCCATCGCGTCGAAAGCCGTGCGCACGCTGCTGTCGGTTGTGGGCAGCACGAAGGGTTGCGTGCTTAAAAGTTCCTTGACCGAAAGGTCGGGGTCGAGGCGCCGTGGTGTTCCGACAATGCTGACGGCCTGCTCGGCGATCTGATGCGTCTCATATGGCGTCAGGCTGTCATCCGGTGGCAGGCGGTTCATCAGAGCGAGGTCGAGGTTCAGTGTCTCCAGACCCTCCAGCAGTTCGGTGGGGCTGCCGGAACGCAGGATCACCTCGACATCCAGGCGTGACAGAATTGGGCGCAGGAAACCGATCTGAAAGTTGCGCGACAGGGTGGCAAGAGCCCCCACGCGCAGCGCCTTTCGGTTCCGCACCGATTCATTCAACGTGGCAACAAGCTCCTGACCGGTGGAAAATATCGCATCTGCGTGGTCAAGTGTGATGCGCCCCGCCTCGGTCAGATACAACTGTCGGCCGCGGCGTTCGAACAGCGCGTGACCCAGCCGTTCTTCCAGTTGCTTGATCTGCACCGACAATGCCGATTGTGACAGGTTCAGACGCTGCGCTGTACGCGTCAGGTTTCCGTCATGCGCGACAGCCCAGAAATAGCGCAGGTGATGATAGTTGAGCGGCATATCGTTTCAATTACTAGAACGATTACTGAATAACAATGAATTTTTAATGGCATTGTTTCTGTCCTAACTGACGGTTCAGCGGCGTTTGCCCGCATGACCAAGGAAACACTATCATGTATTACCTCTATCTGCCCTTTCTCAGCCCACTGTTCCTGATCGCGGCCGCTCTGCTCGCGGCGCGCCGCCCGGGTAAGCGACCGGGCCGCATTCCGAGGTTGACGGAAGCGGCTGCTCTTGCGGCCTTTTTGGTCGCTGCGGCGTCTGCTGTTCTGATGGTTCTTCATGGTCCGGGCACATCGGGTCTGATCGGGTTCTCGGGGGTTGGGCTTTCCGTCAGGCTGGACGCGGTCAGTGCCGTCATGCTGGTTCTGGTCAGCTTCATTGGCTGGATCGTGCTGCGTTACGCGGCGACCTATATGGATGGTGAGGACAGGCAGGGGATGATCACCGGCTGGATGGCGGCGACGCTCGCTTCGGTTCTGCTTTTGGTGATGTCCGGCAATCTGATCCAGCTGCTGGCGGCCTGGATCGCGACCAGCCTGGCCCTGCACCGGTTGCTGCTGTTCTATCCCGATCGCGCGACGGCACGGCGGGCGGCACGTAAAAAGGCCGTCGTGGCACGCCTGAGCGAAGCAGCGCTGGCCGGCGCGGGCCTGTTGCTGATCGCGGCCACCGGCACCACCGACATCCACACCATCCTTGCCGCCGCCGAACCTGATTGGCAATGGATGGGGGCCGCCGGGTGCCTCGCCCTTGCGGCAGTCTTGGCCTCGGCGCAGTTTCCGGTACATGGCTGGCTGACCGAAGTGATGGAGGCACCAACGCCGGTATCCGCGCAGCTGCATGCCGGTGTCATCAATGCCGGGGGATTTCTTCTGATCCGGTTTGCCGATGTGATGCTGGCGGCACCGGGCGTCATGGCCATTCTGGTCATTCTGGGCGGGTTCACGGCACTGTTCGGGGGGCTGGTCATGCTGACACAGCCTGCGATCAAGACCTCGCTGGCATGGTCCACCATCGCGCAGATGGCGTTCATGGTGATGCAATGCGGTCTGGCCCTGTTCCCGCTGGCACTGCTGCACATCGTTGCGCATTCGCTCTACAAGGCGCATGCCTTTCTCAGTTCCGGCGAGGCGGTCAGACAGGTCGCGGCCATCCGAAGGCCCGGACCGATTGCCGTCCCCAGTGCGGGCAATGTTCTGAAGGCCTTTGCCACGGCCATCGTGATCTATGCGCTGGTTGGTCTTGTGCTGGGTTTTGACGGAAAGTCGGTACAGGCCATCGCGCTTGGGGTGATCCTGATCTTTGGCGTCGCGTACCTGCTGGCGCAGGGATTTGCCGATGCCGCGCCGCGCCAGTTGACGCAACGCACCGTGCTCTACGCATTGGTGACCTCGGTCAGCTATTTCGTGCTTCAGATCAGCGCGCAACAGATCACTGCGGGAACGCTGCCGGCGACCCCGGCCCCCGGGGCGCTGGAATGGGCGCTGATCCTCCTTGCCTTGCTCAGCTTTGGCATCGTTGCCGTGGCGCAGGCGACCTTCCCGCTTTGGGCGCAGCATCCGGCGGCGGCGGGTTTGCGGGTTCACCTGTCCAACGGTCTTTATGCCAATGCGGTTTTCGACAGGCTTCTGGGCGGTTGGTCCAAACGGTCTGAAGCCTGAAAGGAATTATCTGATGTTTGCAAAACTCGAATCCTACCCCGCGCCTCTTCTGGAACTGGTGACCGTGGCCAGAGAAGCGGCCCTTGCCATCCCGCCGATGTTCCCGCTGGCGTCAAGTGTTGCCGTCAACCCCTTCCTCGGTCAGACCGCCGAGCCGTTACCGGTTGCGGCCGCGCGCCTTGCAAGGGTCGCGGGCGCGCGGATCATGCCGGCGCGGGCCGATTGGGCGCAACAGCTGGACGCCGGTGAAATCACCGACGCCGACATTCTGGGTGCGCTGTCAGCGCTGAAGGGAAAGTTCAATATTCCGGACCTTGCCGCGATCCAAGCTGCGGTGTGTGCCGAAGCGGACCAACCCCGCGCCTTGCCTACGGTGGCTGAACTGGCCGCCGAGGTGTCGGGTGTCGACTGGCCGGGGCTGATCGAAGACCGGATCGGGCAATGGGCCGCCAGCCATTTCGATCAGGGTCAGGCCCTGTGGCAACCGGCGCGCGCTGGTGGCGCGTTTGCGTCCTGGCGCGAGTTCGCATCGCGCGATCTGACCCCGGAAATCCACGGGCTGGCCGGCTTCGGCGCGTTTGTCGCCGCCACCAGCCGGTCGCATTGGCGGGCGCTGGGACGCGCGTCAGAGGCGTTGGGGCTGACCGCCAGGGGTGCGACAACGGCATTCCACCGCTGGCTGATCACGATGGGAGGATGGGCGCAATACGCACGCTACCTGCAATGGCAGGCCGAGCTGGGTGGTGAACAGGACAATACGGTGACCGAGCTTTTGGCCATTCGCATGGTATTCGACGAGGCGCTTTTCCACCTGTATCGCGATCAGATCGCGACGCGTTGGGCCGATGTGGTCGCAACCCATGAATCCCCCCTTGCGCCATCACCTGATCTGGTGATCGATGCTGTACTGCAAGAGGCCGCTGAACGCGCGCAACAGCGCCGATTGTCTCAGAAGTTGGCGCAGGTCGCACCGCGAGGGGCCAATGGGCGCACGGCCCTGCAAGCCGCCTTTTGCATCGATGTGCGGTCCGAGATTTTCCGCCGCGCGCTTGAGACACAGGACAGCACCATCGAAACCATCGGTTTCGCCGGGTTCTTTGGCCTTGCCAGCGCGCATCGGGCCGCAGGCTCGGACATGGTGGAACTGCGCGGTCCGGTGCTGTTGCAGCCGGGGGTGACCTCGCAGGCAGCTGAACCGGTAATAGCCGATCTTGACCGTCGATACGCGGCCCGCGTCAGGCGCGCATGGGGACGGTTCAAGCAGGCGGCCGTTTCCTCCTTTGCCTTTGTCGAAGCGACGGGACCGGTCTATGCCGGCAAACTTGTCCGGGATGCGTTGGGGTTGGGCGGAACGACCGGTACCGACCCCGCGCCGCAACTGGATATGGATGTCGATCTTGCGACACGCATCGGAATGGCCCGGTCCATTCTGACAGCGATGTCTCTGACCAAAAACTTCGCTCCGGTCGTGCTGCTCGCCGGGCATGGTGCGGATGTGACAAACAACCCGCATGAGAGTGCGTTGCAATGCGGGGCCTGTGGCGGCCATGCAGGCGACGTGAACGCACGTCTGCTGGCCGGTTTGCTGAATGACGGCGAGGTGCGGAAAGGGTTGCAGGAACACGGGATCACGATCCCGGAAGACACGGTTTTTCTGCCCGCGATGCACCACACGACGACCGACCGGATCACCCTATACGATCAGGACCTGCCGCAAGATCGGCCCACGCCGGATCTTGCCCGGCTGAAGTCCTGGCTGGATGCCGCGGGGAGGTTGGCGCGTGCGGAACGCGCGGGACGCCTGCCGCGCGCCGACGCCGCATCGGACATCGCCCGGCGCGCGCGGAACTGGGCCGAAACCCGCCCGGAATGGGGTCTTGCAGGGTGCCGGGCTTTCGTGGCGGCCCCGCGCCATCGGACGCACGGGGCCAGCCTGTCAGGTCAGGCGTTCCTGCACGACTACGATTGGCATTGCGATGAAGACTTCGGCGTTCTCGAACTGATAATGACGGCTCCGGTGGTCGTCGCCAGCTGGATCAGCCTGCAATATTACGGATCGACCGTGGCCCCGGACCTTTGGGGCGGGGGCAACAAGCTGCTGCACAACGTCGTCGGCGGCATCGGCGTGCTGGAAGGCAACAACGGAGCCCCGCGCCCCGGTCTGCCTTGGCAATCCGTTCATGACGGCGACGGGTTTCAGCACGACCCGCTGCGTCTTTCGGTCATTATCGAAGCGCCGCATCAGGCAATGTCCGACATCCTGAAACGCCACCCCTTCGTGCGCGCGTTGTTTGACAACAATTGGTTGCATCTGATTGCAATGGATGGCGACGGCAGGCTGTCCTGGCGCTATCGGGGCAACCTCACATGGGAAAGGATGGTTGAAGAAACCTGCGAAACCGGTGCAATCGCGGCTGAATAAAGGGGGCGCGTGGCGCATTCTGTCGCCGCAAGGGAAGGGCGCGGGTCCTCCGTTCCCTTTCCTCACCATCATGCAATCAGGGTCAAAACCGGTAAGTCGCCCGTAACGCAACAGAGTCGGCGGTTACGACATCATCGGATGAGTCGTAGGTGTCCCGCAGGTATTCCAGCCCCAGCAGTATCCTGTCCGTTGCGCGGAAGGTGGCACCGATACCTGCGGAATACCCGCCCTCATCTATCGAGCCGCCGTCGATTCTTGCGTAACCGATCACCCCGTACAGGTAGGTTCTGCCAATCACGTGGCCGCCTTTGAATTTCAGGCGGACGGTGTCCACCTTCTCGGTTTCGTTACTGGCGTCAAGCTCGGCACCCGCGTCATAGGTCAGCTCGCCACCAAACACGTAACCACTGAAATCGTGAAGATATCCCACATGAAGGCCCAGCGACGCGTTTCCGTTGTCGTCATCGCGTTGAGAGACATCTATGGACGACAGCTGCATCCCTGCGTTGAACCCTGTCCAGCTTTCATCTGCAAGGGCCAGAGACGGCGCCATCGCAGCCAGTATGATCACCGTGATCGTTTTCATTGTTTTCATTCGCTTTCTTGTTTGTGGACAAAGGGTATCCGTGCGCTGGCCGTACGTGACGTGCCAGCGGTAGTGTTCAAGGGTCGAGGGTGTCAGTGGTTCCGTTGCGAGCCGCCAACTTCACGGGGTTCCGATCAGAGGATGGGCTTCGGTTTGCTGGTCATCTGAAGCAGGTTTCCCGCCTGATCATATCTGGCGGTAACCAGCACCCTTCGCGCATGTGCCATTTCCGCAGGGCCACCAACAACTTCCCAAAGCCCGAAGGTAAACAGATCAAGCGTTCCGTGACCCGCTGCGCGTGCCAGGCTTGGCTTCGTCCTGGGTTCGACCTCATAGACCGCCACCCAATCTCCGTTGGCCTGTTGCTGCAGCTTTTCGGGTGAACCCAGGCTGCGTTCGACGTTCAGACGGGTGGTCTCTTGCCCCACAACGTTCAGGTCTGGCCCGTTGCTGCCGGTCGCGGCCATGTTGGCGGCGCATCCGCTCAGCGCGGCACCGCAGGCAAGCGCCGCGACCATCCTGCCCATGTGCCGGAAACAGGTCCGGACCGGTTGGTCCGCACGATGGTGCAAAGGGTTGATTTCGGCGGCTTCGACATTGGCCGCCACCGTAGGTATTCTGTTCCGTTTCATGGGTTTTCCACAAATTTTGAGAGTTGTGTTTTGGTCAATGGGGCATGGAGTGAGAATGGCAGTCAGGCACGCCGCTGCACCTTTACCGAGGTCACCGCATGCGAAACTTCGACCTGTTTCAGCGATCCTGCGCGCATAAGCTGCAGCAGGTCCCGCAGCCCGTTCAGCCGCGACATGCGCCGCAATTGCGACGGTGAAACGGGTCCAAAAGCAAGCGCATACATGGCATTCCATCCTGTCTGGTGGACACAACCCGACCAGGTCCGTAAAGCGTGGTGCCTACGGTTTCGGGCTGCGTCAGCGCGTCGTATTAATCGGGTCGGCAGGGGAATTGCGTTGCCCTGCCCGGTGAGTCGGAGTATAAACCGACCGTGGGTCTGTATTTACAGACTGTCGGTCGGTTTTCAAGAGGAAAATGGATGAAAACTACGAAGCGCAAGAACATGCAACCCGAAGAACGGCGCGGTCAGTTGCTTGGTTGCGCGCAAATGCTGTTCTTTTCCAAAGGCTTCGAGGATACAACCATTCAGGATGTACTTGACCTGGCCAGCGTGTCGAAAGGCGGGTTCTACCATCACTTCAAGTCCAAGGACGAGTTGCTGTTCGGTGTTTTGGATGGAATGGCCGAAGCTGTCTTGTCGCAGGTGACGGTTGTCGCCGCTGATGAGACGTCCTCGGCACTGGATCTGCTTTTCAACTTTATACACCTGCGGGCGAACTATCTGCGCGAACATGATTACCCGGGTCAGGTCGAGTTTTTCCGGGTCATGAATCAGGACAAGAACCTGGTCCTGATGGAACAGTTCAAGCGCCGGGTCAGGGCGGGCGCGACGCCTGTGCTGACCAAAATAGTTCAGAAAGGCTGTGATGACGGGACGTTTATCGTCGCCGATGTTGATACCGCCGTTGAACTGATCCTGTTTCTGAGCACCTTCCTGGATCTTGCGCTGATCAGGGCGATTGACGCGCGGGGCACCGATGCGGCGGACCATGCCGCAAAAAAACTGCAGGCCGCCATCGACATGCAGTTCCTAACCCTCGACCGTATTCTGGGCTTGCCGGATGGCACGACAAACTTCGGATGGCCCGAAGCGGTAGAGGTCACGATGGCGACGGAACCTCCTGCTTCTCCGCCGGAAGGTTAGGCGGCAACCGGCCAGAGCCGAAACTCTGGCCGGGCTTTATTTTCCCGTATTTGGTCGACGCCAGTACGGCTGGACCGAGGGAATTAGTACCTCCACCATAGTTCGCGATCTTCTGGGGCCGGCGCGATCAGGCCGACGTCACGGTGCAGGTGGTCGGGCAGGTTGGCGGTGATCTTGGGGTCTCTCGCCGTTCGGCCCGATGCCGGCCACAGCCTTACCCGACCAAAGTTGAAGGTGCCAAATGCAAGGATCAGGCGCGGTGCGCGAATGGTTTCACGAAGCATGATTCAATCCTTTTCTGTCAGGCGCAGTTGGACACTCCTCGGGGTGGTGTTCGTAGAGAGGCTGATGCGCAAAAGATGGGCGGTTCACGGCAGGAGAACACAGTCAAACCCGGTCGGCCGCAGCAAATCCGCCGATAACAGACCGGAAGTCGGTAGTTAGAGACCGCTGGTCGGTTTGTAAAGAGGGATGCGGTGAATTTGTCGGGAAAAGAAACAAAGGAAGGTCGACGTGGGTCAGCGGGTCCGGAAGACGGCTCGTCTATTGTACAGGCGAGTTCTTGCCCATTGCCGCGAGCGTCACTCGCCCGGACCGGGAATTTGGTAAAACTAACCAATGGGGCAGGGGTGTCCACTCCCGCCGGGCAGAAACCCATTGTTTCTCAGACGTTACACATCTCTGATTTCGCGCTATATTGACGGAAATTCGAAAGATAACGAACCAATGAAAAAGTAAATCGAGGGAGAATTACGCATGCTGAACGAATTCAAGGATTTCATCGCCAAGGGCAATGTCATGGACATGGCCGTCGGCATTATCATCGGCGCGGCCTTTACCGCCATTGTAACCTCGCTGGTCGGAGATCTGATCAACCCCATAATCGGACTGGTGTCCGGCGGCGTGGATTTTACCAACAATTATGCGGTGCTTGCGGGTGACGTTCCCGAAGGAGCGTCATTGGAAGCAGCGCGGGAATCCGGTGCGTCCGTATTCGCCTATGGTGCCTTTATCATGGCGGTTATCAACTTTTTGATCATTGCCTGGGTGGTGTTCATGCTGGTCAAGTCCGTCAACCGCATTAAGGACGCCGCCATGAAGAAGGAAGAAGAGGCGCCTGAAGAACCCAAAGGTCCCGGCACCGAAGAGCTACTTGCGGAAATTCGGGATCTGCTGAAGTCACAGGCCTAGTTCCAGCGCCTACGTTTTCTCCGGCAGTTTACCGCCATCCGGTCCGGTGTGTGAATTGCCTCGACAATCTGCAATTGTTTTCAATTTGGGGCGGCATCCGTGTTTTGTGATGTCGCCCCAAACGCAGTTTTAGTCACACCGACAATTGAAAGGATCGCATGACTTTGCCATGCCCGCCGGCCATCAGGCCGGCAATTGCGCCGTCCTGAAGCTCCAGTTCCACCTGAATCAAACTGGGCGAGGGGGGGCCATGAACACGCCCTGTTCTATCAGAAATTCACTTTGCCGGCGGTGGCCTAGGTCATGCAGCACACAGGCCAACGGTCCCGCTGCCATTCCCGTCGCGGCCTCTTCCTGAATCGCGTATCGGGGGCAAACATTCGCGTGGTGGCATCGCGCCCGTCGGTGCATTGGGCCGTTGTGAATACATAGTATCCGATCAGGTCCAGGCGGTCGCTGATCTCGGTGATCCGGTCGAAATCGGGATTGATCGAAGCCAGGATTTCCCTGTCGGCCACTCCGATCACGACAAAACTGTTGCCGGTATTGACCAGCACCGGCGGCAGGTCAGGGTCCAGGTCATCTGTGGACAAACCCAGTGATCCCAATATGTCCTGCAGCCCAACACCTTTGGCGGCCCAGTCCTCAGGCGGTTCATATTTGGGGGCCAACTGTTCCATAAACGCGGCGCCATCCTTCATCTTGATCCGCCGGGGTCCATCCACGGTTTCTTTAGAAGTTTCGGGTTCGGGAATGCGACCGAGCGCATCCAGATGCGAAAACGCCGCGATGGTCGCGTGACCGCAATGGGCGATCCTCCGGTTCGGGGTGAAGAAATCCAGCTTAAAGCCCTCGGTCGCGGATTGCGAGACAAAGGCGGTTTCGGACAGGCCAACCTGTGACGCGACCTTCAGCATCTGCGCCTCGGTCAAGCCGTCGGCATCCAGAACGACCCCGGCAGGATTGCCACCCTGTCCGTTGTCCACAAATCCGTGCACGATCTGAACGGTCACGTTTCGGCCGATGGGTTTGTTTACGTTCATTGCATTTCTCCCAAATCCCGCAGGCGTTTTGTGCCTTGGTGGCGTGTTCGCTGCCGTCTGCTGCAACATAGGCCGTTTCACAAATTGGCGGAATGATGATAAAGGTGAATTTATTATTCAAGTATTTGGAATAATGGCATGGACAAATTTCACGCGCTTCTGGTCTTTTCGAAAGTGGCCGATCTGGGTGGCTTTGCCGTCGCGGCGCGCAATCTGAACATGTCGCCGCCGTCCGTGACGCGCACCATCTCGATGCTGGAGAGTGATCTGGGCGTTCGGTTGTTCGTGCGAACAACGCGGTCTGTCATGCTGACCGAGAGCGGGCGCAGATTTTTGGAAGATGCCAAGCGCATTCTCGTTGATCTGGAACAGGCGGAAAGCGCGGCACTCGGGACATATAAGGAACCCAAAGGGCTGCTTAACCTCACTGCGTCTGTTCTGTTTGGCAAGATGTTCATCACGCCAATTCTGGCCGAGTTTCTGGCGCAGCATCCAAGCATCGAGGCGAGAACGCTATACGTGGACCGGGTTGTCAACCTGATAGACGAGGGCGTTGATGTTGGCGTCAGGATAGGTCCGCTTGCGGATTCCGGCCTTATGGCGGTGCGCTGCGGTTTGGTCAGACAAGTTGTATTTGCCGCACCCGAATATCTGGAGCAGGCCGGCGAACCCGAATGCCCGGAAGACCTGAACCGGCACGCCCTGATCAACTCGCAAGCCCTGTCACCGTCGGGCCAGTGGCAGTTTCAGAAGCAGGGCAAGCTGGTATCTGTGCGCGTTCTTCCACGGATCAGCATGAACACCAATGATGCGGTGATCGAAATGGCGCTTCGGGGTCAGGGTCTGGCGCGACTGTTGTCCTATCAAGTCGCACCGTATCTGGCTGACGGGCGTCTGCGGGCTGTTCTCGCCACCTGCGAACCGCCCCCGGCGCCGGTTCACATCGTGCACCACGAAGGGCGGATGGTGTCCGCAAAGGTTCGCGCGTTTGTCGATTTTGCCGCAGGCTGCCTGAAACGCGAGGCGGCACTGGAAATCTGACGCCCTCGGACGCGGGCTGAAGGCTTCGGGGTGCCGCCAGTTGAACACTGGATTCATCTTTTTTCTTGAGACATTTGCGCAATTATAGGAACGTCTTTGGAAAAACCGATAGTAGAACAGAGGAGATGGCGTCTTATGGCCGCGAAGTTCGAAATATACAAAGACAAGGCCGGTGAGTTTCGGTTTCGCCTGAAAGCCGGAAATGGTGAAACCATTCTGGCCAGCGAAGGATATGCGCAGAAAGCAGGAGCCACGAACGGCATTGAGTCGGTCAAGAACAATGCGCCGAATGATGACAGGTATGAGCGCAAGGAAACCAAATCCGGTGGTCATATGTTCAACCTGAAGGCCAGCAACGGTCAGGTCATCGGCACCAGCGAAAGCTATACCAGCACATCAGGGCGGGATAACGGGATCGAGTCCGTCAAACGAAGTGCGCCAGACGCGCGTGTCGACGATCTTTCCTGAATTGACGGGGTAATTCCAAACCGCGTGGCATTGCATCAAATGCGGCGGGCGAACTGCGTGGACAAGCTTCACGTTTTTGCCCGCCCTAAGTTCGCCGCCGAAACACCCGGGATTTGGTTGTCAGGAACGGCGCGTTTGGCGGCCTCACCATCTTCTTTGTATAAACGCGGACGGGCGCGCAGCGGTCGTTCCATTTGAATTCAGGCCTTGTCAGCCCGTCAAAGCGCACGCCTGACTTGATCGGTCCGAACGGGGCGGGCAGTGTTGGTCTACTTAGCATCTTCGTTGGCATATGGACCGCATTGCAGTTTCCACCTGAAAGGAGACCGGGATTTGAGAACTGGCAGGCCGATACAGTAATGGCAAACATACCCACCGCGTCGCCCGAACTGGTTGCCGTCGTTCGCCGATGGAACGAAGCGATGCGGCGCAAGGACGGCCGGACTCTGACCAACATGCTGTCGACCTCTGAGCACCTTTGTTATCAGGGCAGCGCCGAGGGCGAGACCTGGTGGGGTAAGGTTCTGCGCGACGGGTTTGCAGCCCATGCGCGTGAAATTCCCGAATTCGATTGGGAGGAGTCCAGTCTGCGCGCCTTCGAGCTGGGCGAGGTGGGATGGGCGCATTGCCTTGCCAACCTGAGGTTTCACAGTAACGGCAAACTGGTTCCGTGCCGCTTCACTTTCGTTCTGGTGATCGAGGACGGAATGTGGCGGATGATTCAGTTTCATGGCTCGAATGCCATGCCCAATATCGAGAAGATGGGGATCGAACAAACCGCGATGGATGCTCTGGTCCGGGCGGCACGCGAAAATTTCACGATCGGCCAAAAGGAGGGCATGGCTTCGGTCATGTTCAGCGATATCGTCGGCTCGTCCGCGTTGGCCGACGCGATGGGTGATCAGAGCTGGGCGGCAACCGTCAGACGGCATCTGGCGCTGGTTGAGCGTATCGTGACCGATGCCGGAGGGGTTTTTGTCAAATCCCTCGGGGACGGCACGATGTCGACCTTTTCGTCGGCCCACGCTGCCCTGACGGCCGCACTGATGATCCAGCAACAAAACGCGGCCGAGGTTCACGAACCGCCGCTGTCGCTGCGGATCGGTATCCACAGCGGCGATGTGGTCCAGACGGAAGACGACTTTTTCGGCCATGTGGTGAACAAGGCCGCCCGCGTCACCAGCGCGGCTGCCCCGGATGAAATCCGCCTGTCGGACATCACGCGCCTGATGGCGGGGACCAACCGCGGATTTGACTTCGACGATCCGGTCGACGTTCAATTGAAGGGGTTTGAAGGGACGCACATGCTGTTTCGGTTGGGCTGGGCGGATTGATACCCGCGGTGGCCTATGGGGGAAAAGGGAAGGGGAATTCATGACACGACTTGTTACGGCTTTTGCCCTGCTTGCCGCTGCGATGGCCCAATCGCCCTTACAGGCACGCGCCGAGGGGCCTGCGGACATCCGGTTGATCGTGCAGATCACGGTAGATGGACTGCGCGGCGATCTTCTTTCACGCTACGGGTCCAGCTTCGGACCGGACGGTTTTCGGCGGATGATGGATGGCGGTGTCTGGTATACGGATGCCCACCATCTTCACGCCAATACCGAAACCATCGTCGGCCATGCAACGCTGGCCACCGGGGCGCATCCGTCGGTACACGGGATGATCGGCAATGCGTGGTACAACCGCGAATCCGGCCGGATCGGATACAATATCGAAGACCCCGATTACCCCCTGTTGCCGGTGCAGGGATTTGCCGGAGAAGTGGACCAGACCGACCCGGCGCAGGCCGCAGCTGAAGCGGGTGGACGGTCGCCGCGCAACCTGTTGGTGACCACTTTTGGCGACGAGCTTTATAAGTCAAACAATGGCCGGTCCAAGATCATTGCTCTTTCCGGCAAGGACCGGTCCGCAGTGTCCATGGCCGGGCATTTCGGCAAGGCGTTCTGGATGTCGGCTGCGACCGGGGCGTTTGAAACCAGTGCCTATTATTACGACGCCTACCCTGAATGGGTGGCGAACTGGAACGTGGTCCGGCCCGCGGACGCGGCCATCGGCACCAGTTGGGAACTGGCAGACCCGGTGGAAAGCTATCTTCTGGCCGACAATGATGACCGCCCTTATGAGGCGGATCTGAAGGGATTTGGCCGGACCTTCCCGCATCCCTATGGCGCTCCCGAGGATGGGCTGTATTACACGCAGGTCCTACTGTCGCCTCTGGGCGACCAACTGGTTGCATCGCTGGCCAAAGAGGCGGTTCTGGCAGAAAGTCTGGGGCAGGGCGCGTATCCCGACTATCTCAGCGTCAGCTTTTCGGGTGTGGATGCGACCAACCATTTCTTTGGCCCTTCCAGCCTGGAAAACGAAGAGATGGTGCGCGCGCTGGACCGGACCCTTGCGGAGTTCTTTGCCTTCATGGATACCGAAATTGGGGCGGAAAACGTGCTTTATGTGCTGTCCGCCGATCACGGAATGCCCGAATTTGCCGAGTTCATGATCGATCAGGGTTTTGAAAGCGCGCGCAATCAGCCCTCGGTGTTGCTGGAAGAACTTAATCAGGAACTGGCGGAGCAGTTCGGCGTGGAAAAGGCGATCAAAGCCTTTTTTCGCCCCTATATCTATCTGGATCATGAAGCCATTGCACTGGCCGGGGCGGACCTACGGGACATCGAAACACTGGTGGCCGAAAGCCTGATGGCCCGGTCGGGCATTGCAATGGCGATGCCGCGCGACCCGCTTGCGGATCAGGCTGGCAGCTTTTTCGAGACCCCAATCAAAAACAACCTTCACCCGGGCCGGTCCGGCGATATCTATGTGGTTCAGTCCCCTTATGCGTTCCTGCTGGATCAGGGCGCGGTGGCGGTCATGCATGGCTCGCCCTGGCGGTACGACACCCATGTGCCTATCCTGTTCTCGGGTCCCGGGATCACACCGCGCCGCGTTCATGACCGGGTTGCCACAATTGACGTTGCCGTCACGCTGAGCCGTATCTTCGGCACCACATTGCCAAGCGGTGCCGCGGGCACTGTTCTGCAAGAGGCGCTGCCAGCGGAGTGATGCTGACGTCGCCCGGTCCGCGTGCGATCTGCATATGGCTAATACACAGCGGCGTGTTTCATGGGTATTCTGGCAGAATTCCGGCCAGATGGCGCGTTTTGTCCGGATTGCGGATGCTGTAGATCGCTGTGATCTGTCCGTGGTCGATGTCCAGCGATGTGGCCTGCAGAATGTCCCCCGGTTCCAGACTCAATACGGCAGGTAAGCCATTCAGCCGGCAGAACTGCCAGGGCCGGATGCGTTTATCTGACCGCTTGCGGGCCAGCCCCTGAAACAGCCGGATCACCTTGTCGCGGCCGAATATCGGGTTGAGTGTCGCCGGCACCTTACCTCCGCCGTCCGTATACAATTCAACATCCTGCGCCAGCATTTGGGTCAGTGCGGCTGTGTCACCGCTTTTGGATGCGACAAAAAAGGCCCGGGTCAGGGCTTCGCCACGGTCTGGTTCCACCGGTGCGCGCGGCTTGTTGCGCTGTACGTGTTTGCGGGCGCGGCTGACTAGTTGCCGGCAGGTGTCAGGCCCGCGATCCAGGGCTTGCGCCAGTTCGCCATAGGAATGTTCGAACACGTCATGAAGCAGAAAAGCCGCCCGTTCGAGCGGGGTCAGACGTTCCAGTGCCAGCAGCAGCGCCACCGAAACGTCGCGGTCCAGCCGTTCCGTGGCGTCGTCGGTCATCAACGGCTCCGGCAGCCATTCTCCGGGATAGGTCTCGCGCCGGGACCGGGCGGCCCGCAGGTGATCCAGACACAGACGGGTCGTGACCCGGATCAGATACCCGACGGGATCTTTGACCTGACCCTGATCAACCCGCTGCCAGCGCAGAAATGCGTCCTGCACCACGTCTTCGGCATCACTGACGGCTCCCAGCATCCGATAGGCAACCGCGAACAGGCGCGGTTGCAGATCGACAAAAGTCAGGTCCTCAAGATCGGGGGTCTTGGTGTTCACGCGGCAGAGGCCTCCTTTGTGGCAGGATGTGGGATGGCAAAGCCGATGGCAATGCGATTCCAGGCGTTGATCGCAGTGATGACCAGCGTCAATGCAACCTTTTCCGGGTCCGAGAACTGCGCCGAAATTGCCTGATAAGCGTCATCCGGGGCCCCTTCATCCGCGATGCGGGTCAGGGTTTCCGCCCAGACCAGCGCGGCGCGTTCACGCTCGGAATAAAGCGACGACTCGCGCCATGCATTCAAAAGGTGCATCCTGTCCTCGCTCTCGCCATGCGCCCGGGCGTCATGGGTGTGCATATGGATGCAAAAAGCGCAGCTGTTGATCTGCGACACGCGCAGTTTGACAAGCTCGATCAGGCTGTGTTCCAGGCCCGACTTTTTCAGGGTTTCTTCCATATCGAGCATCGGTTGTAATAGTTGCGGGGCAACGGCGAAATGATTGAGACGGGGTTGCATGCATAGCTCCTGTTTCTGTGGTGTTTGAATACAGGACGCGGCAGAGGGGCGATGTGTGACATGCAGGCGAAAATATTTTGGTACCACCCATGTCGCCTTTCACCATTCTACTCCAGAGGTATGTTTTGCGCTGCCTTCAGTTCTGCGCGGGTTCTTTCTTTAAATCGCGTGAAAATGACAGGCAAATTCGTACAGCTCCGTTGGCAAAATCGACGACTCGGCGGCCAGTTCCGGGATGTAGCCGGCGAGGCCGATATCCTAGCTCTGGCCTGGCATCAGGCGATAGACGCGCTCGGAACTTATCGACACATTATCAGTGCGAATGCTCTTGGCCTATGCTGGGTCCTTTGAGATCCGGTCCGAAAGATTTTGAGGGTTGCCGTCTTCGCCGGCCGAAGTCGGCACAAAAGTTTCAAGGCGGTCTTTGCGGAACGAAACCACCGCCTCCAAACTCAGGGCCGTGTCAGCGCCCAGAACCGCAGGGGCAGGGCGATCGCCGCTGCCACCAGACCCAGAGTATAGCCAATCCAGACGCCGACCGCTCCGAGATCAAAAAGGAATCCCAGCGCATAGCTGGCCGGCAAAGCAAGCGGCCAATAGGCTGTCAGGGTAATGATCGTCGGCAGATTCATGTCCGACATCCCCCTGAGCGCACCCAGCGCGGTGCCCTGAACGCCATCTGCGACCTGCAGCAGTGCCACGATGAAAAACAGCGTGACCGCAAGGTCAATGACGGCCGGATCATCCGACATGGTTTCCGCCATCACACGGCCAGCGGTAATGAAGACGATGGCGGCAACCGCCTGCCAGAGCGTGACCATCACAAAAGACGCCTTCAGGATCGGTCTGAGCCTCTCCTGACTTCCTGCGCCGACCGCAAGACCGACACGGATCGAGGCCGCGCCCGCCATGCCAAGCGGGATCATATAGGCCAGCCCCGCAAGCGCGTTGACGATCTGATGGGCGGCCAGCGCCTCGGCCCCCAACCAGCCCATCATCAAGCCCACCACAGCGTAGGCCCCGCCCTCACCAGCGTATCCAAGACAGAGCGGCAGGGCGTCCTTGGCCTGTGACCAGACATCCGCCCAGGCAACTGTCACCCGCTGACGAAAGGCGGCAAGCCCGGGCGCGCGCATCAGCACATAAATCCCGGCAACCAGCGACGTACATTGTGAGAGTATGCTGGCCAGACCCGCGCCCAGAATTCCAAGATCAAGGATGTGAATGAAGGCATAGTTTGCGGGTACGTTGAACAGGACCCCCAGATACGACAGCGCCACAGCCGTCCAGGGCCGTCCGACGGCGTCGAACAAAGCCTTCAGGCCAAAAAACAGCGTAAAAGGCACGATCCAGATCGCCATCGACATCCAGTACGGCAGCAGGATTGCCAGAACCTCCTTGGGTTGTCCCAAAGGACCCAGCAGCGGATAGAGTGCCATCATCACCAATGTCGCGCCGCCGCCGCCCAGAAGGCACAACAACAACCCGCTGCGCAACGCCAGCGCAACCCGCGCGGCATCGCGCGCGCCTTCGGCCTGGCTGATCTGAACGGAAATTGCGGTGATCACGCCCCAGAGGGCGGAAATCAGGATGATCAGAACGGCTGTGGTCACGCCTGCCGCCGCCAGCGGGACCGTCCCGAGCGGAGAAATCATCGCCGTATCTACGACACCAATCAAAAGCGCGGCGGCCAGCCCGACCATCAGCGGAACGGCCAGCCGGATCAGCGGCATGAACTCGGCGCGGGTGGGCGCCTGCGAAATCAGGATTTGGTCTGTCATGGGTCACCTGCCGGACAAGGTCCGGCGAAAAAGTCGCGGTAAGGAGCTTTATGCTCGGAAGGAAGAGGGGCTGCTCAGCCCTGCGACGGGAACACCATGAGATTGGTCCTTTTGGGGACAAGTTAACGTGTAAGGTTCTAAGGGAATAATTGACCGGCGTCCAGATTGCTTTTGCAGGGCTGTTTGCCGAACCCTGGTGATGTCAGGATTGCGCGGTGTTTGCCGGTATGTTGTGGGGGGCACTGGCCAGACCAGCCTCTAATTGGCAGCCGCGTGCGCAAGGTCATGCAGGAATTTTGCACTTTGGTCGTCGGCCGGAAAAAACAGTTCAATCTTCATATCGTCCAGCGTGACATCCGTGACCGTACTGAATTGCGCAATGGTTCCAAACAGGGAAAGCCGCTGACCCCCAAACCGGTAGATCGTTGAAATTGTCGGCCCGATCACCGCGTCACTGCGGGCGTGTCCCTGTTGCGACAACGCGCGCGCCGCCGCATCCAGTTCGGGTATACCGCCCGCATTGGCGCTTTCGGCGCGAAGACGCAACATCGTGTGATGCGCGACCTCGGGCCAGTTTTCGACAAGTTCAGCCATCAGCGGGCTGGTCACCAGTTCCAGCAGGCTTTGCCCCTCGCCGATCCCCAGCGGCTTGAACAGCCTTTGCGCACCGCTGTTGAGCATTACAACCGTCCAGAGCCGGTCCAGCACCATTCCCGGGTAAGGGTTATGTTGCCGAAGCGTCCATTCGACCGCGTCCCGGATTGGCGACATCGCCGCGTCATCAATCGGCGTTGCCGCAAAACGTGGCGCAAACCCTTCGGCGCGCATCATCTGATTGCGGGTATCGACCGGAACGTTCATGACCTCGGACAGGTGAAGGATCATGTCCGGGCTGGGCCGGGACCGCCCTGTTTCAAGAAACGAGATATGGCGCGCGCTGACTTCGGCTTCGACCGCAAGGTCCAGCTGGCTCATCCTGCGTCGCTTTCGCCACTCTTTCAGCATGCCGGGGTAGGGTGTCATGGACCGAGCTTAGCAAGAGACCGGACAGAAATCACTTACCTCTGAGGTAATTGATTTGCATCCGCCGCGCGTCGCATGAAGGACGCATATCGAAAGGAGACGATCATGACCCAACAACAGTCCGCGATGCGGATATCTGGCGGTGTTCTTGTCGCGACCGGGGTGCTTCTTGCGCTGGCGGCGCTGCCGTTCCTGCACCCCGTCGCGCATATCTTTCTGCAAATTGCGTATTGGCCAATTCACGACGTTCCCTCGGAACTGACGGTTCCGTCGCCCTTGTTGCTGGTCATCTCCGGCGGCCTTACGGTAGGCTTGGGGGGGATGCAGTGGGCGCTGGGAACCTATGTTGCCCCGGTTTCGGCGGTGGCCGCGGCCAGGACCGCACAGATTGCGGCATGGTCCTGGTTTTGCGTCGACAGCTCAGGCTCTGTTCTGGTGGGCGCACCCTTCAACGTCGTTCTGAACCTGTCATTTCTGGTCCTGATCCTGATGTCCTGCCGCCCCCGGACGGCAAGCGAACACGCAACATCCTGATGCGATGCGGCATCCATTGGGATAGAAAAGAAGGACAGGCTATTCCAGAAAACCGTCGATGGTCGAGGCGACATCAACCGCGGTTTTCACATCGGACATGCTGGTGTTCTCAAAGGCGCTGCCGCTTTCGACGCTTGGCCTGAGCCGCTCATAAATGGACAGGATCTCTTCTTCCAGTTTGGCCGGCTTGTCTTCGGACCAGCCGGCCTTGGTTTTTGCGATATCCGTCGCAAGTTTCATCAGATCAAGGCGCTGAGGCAGAGTTAACATGGGTCGTTTCCGGGTTTTGCTGCAATGTCAGGACCTTCCTACGGCACAGCGGTGGAACGGGCAGAGTGAGTCACCGTTAAATCCGTGACGGCCGGACCTCAGTCCAACGCCCCGGTTCTGCGCAGCGCCTCGGTCATTTTCTGTGAGATGTCCGATGGCACATGCCAGATCGCGTAGAGTGTTCGGATAAACCGGTCTACATCGGGAATGTTGGTCTTCAAGGCCGACAGGGTTGAACCCAGGTCAGCGTCCGGTTCCGTGTAGGGGACGCACATAAGCTCAAGCACTTCAGAGCCATTCCACATGCCACCACCGACCTTGCGCGCCGCTGACCGCGCACCGCTGTAGTCACCGTTCATGAAACAGATCAGGAACGTGCCTGCGTGGTACCAGCCGGGCGGGTTGGGGCTCAGCTCGATCGCCCGGGCGCTCAGTCTCGCGGCCTGTTCCAGATCGCCGCGCAGGGCAAAGCAGGCCGCCAGATCGGCCAACATGTCCGGATAGTTCGGATTGGCGCGCAAGGCTTTTTCTGCCGCTTCTTCAAAGCTTTCGAACTCGCCGCGATGAAAATGGGTCAGAAACAATGCGTGTTGGCCGGTGGCATTCAGCGGATCCAGAGCGACTGAACGCTGCGCAGCCTCAAGCGCACGATCGAAGGGCGGGGGGGACTTGCGAAAATTGAACCCGCCGCGCACTTCGTCGCCGTAGACAATCGCGAGCATCCCCCAGGCTCCGGCATATTCGGGATCAATCTCAACGGCGCGCTCCAGCAGGTCGCGGACCTTCTTGTGTTTTTCAGCCGTAGGCTCACGCCAATATTCGGTGGCCAGCAACCGGCACTGATAGGCGTCCATCGTGTGCGTCTGCGCCCTGCGTTGCACGGCACCCGTTCGGTGGATCACGCCATGGGGTTCCGCGATTTCCGTGGCGATCCGCGCGGCAATGTCGTCCTGAATTTCAAACAGGCTGTCCGCGCTCAGGTCGCGGTCATACGTGTCCGCGGAAACCTGTTGGCCGGTATCTGCATCTATCAACTGGGCGGTCACGCGCAGCTTGTTGTCCCAATGGCGCACGCTGCCTTCGACCAGATACTGAACATCCAGTTCGCTTCCGACCGCGCGCGGATCGCGGCCGCGCCCGCGAAAGCGAAAGGTGACGTGCCGGGACAGCACGCTCACCTCGCGAAACCGGGCGATGGCCGAGATGATTTCCTCGGTGAACCCGTCGGCCAGGTATTCCTGCGACGGGTCTCCGCTCAGGTTGTCAAAGGGCATCACGGCCACCGCGACCCGTCCGGTTGCCGCCGGGGGCGTTTCGGCATCGGTCCGGCGTTCGGGGTCAAACGCGATCTCAAAAACCGGGGCGTAGGACCCCTTGGGAATATGGATCCTCACCGGGTCCTCGCGCCCTTCCTGAGCGTAATAGAGATCCAGCCGGCTGCGCATTTTATTGGCCTGAACCCGAACGATCGTGTCGAAGGTGGGGTCGAAATCCTCGGGCTTGTCGAAAACGTCAATGCCGATTGCATAGCCTTTCAGCGTCTCGGACCGGCCCGCCAGCGCTTCGCCGACAATATGCGACAGAAAGCGGTTCAGGCGCGTGGTATCCGCGAAATGCGGACTGACGAGGACGCGCTTCAGCTGTTCCTGAATAGCGCGCGGATCTATGGCAGAGCTTACTTCGGCAAGCATGTTTCCCTCCGTCGCTCAACTTTGTCCGATGACGGGCCGCGTCACAAGACAGCGCGGCGGTTTAACCGTGACTCACTCGGACGCGGGCCGGGGATTTGCGAGGGTCCGGGTCATGGCGCTCAAACGGGCCCAGCAAACACATGACCCATGAAAGGACTGAACCATGACAAAATTTTCCGAATTCGTACAGAAAGCCAAAGACGACTATTCCCGTGTCGAGGACGAGCTGAAATCGTTCGAACAGAAGGTCAGGGACGCGGGCGACGCGACCGACAAGTGGACCCAGGAACAGGTGACAAAGCTGAAATCCGACCTGCAGGAAGCAAAAGACAAGGTCACCGAACTTGCCGACCGCATCCAGCAAGAAGGCGAAGACGCCGTGACGGACGCGCATGATCAGGCGAAGAACCATTGGGAGGCCCTGCACGCCGCCGTTGCCGCCTATCGCGATCATCTCGACAAGTCGGTCGCCTGACCCTGATCCCGGAGGTCGACATGACTGATTCAGTTAATGAAACCGTGCCGAATCCCGCGCTCATGGAAGAGGCCGCCGGTTGGCAGCCTCGACCAGTCTGGCTGATCGTGCTCGGCGTCGCCATGCTCTGTGTCGGGCTGTGCACCGTAGCCTTCCCGCTGATGTCCACGCTGGCCGTCGAAGCCTTTGTCGGCGTGGCCCTGCTGGGCGGAGGCATCGTCACAGCGATTCAGGCATTTGCGGAAAAGGCGTGGAAAGGGTTCTTCTGGCTGTTGGCCATCGGTGTTCTGAACGCGCTTGCGGGGCTTTTTCTGTTGCTTGATCCGTTCGGCGGCGTTCTGGCACTGACCCTTGCGCTTGGCGCGGTTTTTCTGGCCGAAGGTGTGTTGCGGATAGTAATTGCCATTCGGTCGCGTCAGGAACGGCCCATGGCGCTGATGATTGCGTCCGGCGCGATGGCCATCCTGCTTGGCGGGCTGATCCTGACCGGTATCGTCAATGGCTCGTCCCTTGTTCTGCTGGGGGTTCTTGCCGGCCTGAACCTGATATTCGCCGGTGTGTCCTTGATGTCTTTGGGGCTGTCGCAGCGGTCCTCGGCGCATGGGGGGCCACAAGCTTAAGCGTGTCCCGGCGGACCCGGAATGGCAGGGGTATCTGATGCTCCTGCTTTCTGTTTTTGTCGGGCTGCGCTGCTATTTACCTTGCCCTCCGCCCGGGTGTCTTCAAACAACCGGACCATGCGGTCCAGAAACCACAGCTTGCCACCCATAACCAGCAGCAACCCCAGAAGCGTCGGCCAGAATTGAAGCTGCCAAAGCCCCCAGACCAAGGGGCCGATACCGACCGCGCTGACTGCGGCCAGAACAAGAGGCATCTGGCGGTGCCTTGCAGGGATCGGCGATTTCGCCCGCGCAAGCCAGATCCGTTCCCCAAGTACACCTTTGGACATCCAGTTATCCGGGTTGCCCGTTTTGCGGAAGGCGCGCGGGTTCCACCAAGTCCAAAAGACAACAACAACGATCGGAACAAGGCACCACCAGCCCAGCCAAACCCGGCTCCAGACGGCCAGAACGAACAGGGGCGGGATGCTCAGGCGGCTCCAGCCGCTCCACGGGTTGGTGTGCCGGTCCCAGACGTCGTCGGACATCGACATGAGCTGTTCCAGAATGCTGCGATCGGTCATCGAACCCTCTTCCGAAGCTGGATCGCAATTATGGCTGTTTCTGCCCGTGTCGGCCAGAGCGGCAGGCAAAGCGCACCGCCCTGATCACAGGCATCAAAGACCCGAGATATCCACATACACCCGGTAATCCGCGATCCTGTCCTCGCGAAAGTTGAACCGTGCAGCAAAGCGCACGTCGTGCGTGCTTTGGTCCTTGCGCGTGTAGTGAACGGTGCCGTCGCAGAACGCGGTATCGCCGCTGGACCAGATGCCGGTGATGGTATGTTGCATACCCAGGATCGTGGCAAAGAACCCCGCGTTCGCGGCTTGCACGGCTGCGCGCCCGTCAATCTGTTCGAAATTGCCAAGCTGGAATTGAACGTCTTCGGTGACATGCTCGACAACGCCGGCTTCGTCCAGCGCGTCAACAGCGGTATAAAGGGACGCGATCCGGGGCGCGTGGGCCGCTGTGGTGGGGGCCGTGATTTGCATGTTTTGGTTTCCTTTTCTGTTTGAAAGTTATCGGTGGGTCTAAGTCTGGTTGGCCTGTGACCGTCGGTGCAGGACCGGCGGGAGTTTCAGGTGACGGTTGGTGACGGCAAGCCCAAGGAACAGGATTGCGAGGGACCCCAGCAGCCCAAGGCCAAGAGGTTCGCGAAAGACAATTGCCCCGATTGCGATGCCGGAAAGCGTGGCAAAATAGCCGACCTGCGCGAACCCAACGCCATCCGTGCGCCGCTGAACTTCGAAGGTCAGCGCATAGCTGAGCGCGGTGATGGATCCGATGCCGAAAATTGCGCCAAGCAGGGCAGGGGGCACCGAGACGTCGCTGATTGTGCTGCCGCGTCCCAGTAGCAGGGCGGAAATCAGCAACAGCTGTGACAGAAGCGTTCCGGTCGCCAGCCCCAACGGATCGCCGCCGGGCGGGTAGGCATAGCTACGAAAGACGTTGCCGCAGGCCAGAAACAAGGGCCCCAAAAGCGACAGGGCAATCCACGCCGGCTCGACACCCGACAGGTCAAACCCACCCATGGTGGCAAGGCTGACCCCGGCAAGGCCGATCAGAATACCAACCAGGCGATGCAACGGCAGCATCCTGCGCGCGATCAGTGCCGCTATCGCAAAGGTAAACAGCGGTGACAGCGTGACGAGGGCGGAATAGAACCCAAGGCTCACGTGCTCCAGCACCAGAAACCCGATCAGTGCGGGGCCGCTGACACCGAAAACTCCGGCACCGACATAATAGGGAATGTGCCGCGTGTTGAGCGCCACACGCTTCTTCGACAGCAAACACAACGCCAACAGCGCGATGCTTGCCAGCAAAACCTGCCAGAACAACGCGGTCAGAGCTGATATTCCCGCCATCGAGACGAATTTGGACAAAGTGAAACTGACCCCCACCAGGACACCGATGGCCATGATCAGCGCTGATACAGGGGATCTTCTGACAATATCAGGCATCACGCGGCCCCCATTTCCGGCACATCGGTTAAGCGCAGAGAAGCCGGGCCGATCGGGATAATTCCGCTGGGGTTGATGTGCCGATGGCTGAGGAAGTAGTGCTGACGGATATGGGCCATGTCCACAGCGTCAGCCACGCCCGGCAACCGCATGATGTCGGCCAGATAGCGGGACAGGGCAACATAGTCGCTGATGCGTTTGTAGTCGGTCTTGAAGTGGGTCACATAGACCGGGTCAAACCGCAGAAGTGTCGGAAACAGCTTCAGGTCAACCTCTGTCAGCACGTCTCCAGCCAGAAACCGGCGTTGGCCAAGCGTTTCTTCAATCGCGTCGAGGCAGGCAAAGAGCGCCGTTACGGCCTCGCCATACGCGATCTGGCTGGTTGCAAACCCGGCGCGATAGACGCCTTCGCGGATCGGTGACTGAATTTGTTCGGCGATCCGGTCGATTTCGTCGCAAAGATGGGACGGGCGAAGATCGGGTCCCGCAGCATCGGGAAACGCCGTCTGAAACATGCGCATGATCTCGGCCGATTCGGTGCTGACGATCCGGCCCGTCACCTTGTCCAGCAGCACAGGCACGCTAATCGGACCCGTGTAGTCCGGCTTGGCGTGCTGATAGACTTCGTAAAGGAAGCGGGTGCGCTCGACGCCGCTTTGGTCGTTGAACAGGGTCTGGTCGATGACCCAGCCGTTTTCCGACATGATCGGGTCCATCCAGGTGATGCTGAACGCATCGCGCAGGGCCTTCAAAGTCAGAACCAGATCGACGCCGTGACACCAGGGGCAGGCTTTGGATAAGTACAGGTGATACCGGCCCGCCGTATTCGGGAATGGGGCGCCCGGCTGCGCGCTGATGTGGCTCCTGAATGGGCTTTGCAGGCGGTGAAAACGGCCGTCCGAGGCCGGCGGTTTATCACGCAGTATTCCGTTGATGAGCATCTTGGGCATGTCAGCCTCCGGCATTAACAGGACATGCCCACAACCTATTTACCTTCTATTTCGATGATAATCGTGTGATACGGAAACTTATAGGCGAGAAAAACTCGCCCAAAGGAACTTAAACATGACTGAAATTGGCGCTATCCCCGTTTTTGTTGCTGTGGCGGACCATGGCGGGTTCGCAGCCGCCGCCCGGCATCTGGGTCTGACGAAATCAGCGGTCAGCAAGCGGATCGGCGTGCTGGAGGCCCATCTGGGAACGCAGCTTTTTCATCGGTCGACGCGGTCCATTTCCCTTACCGAGGCGGGCGAAATCTATCTGGCCCATGCGGCGCAGGCGCTTGGCGCAGCGCAGGACGCCGAAGACGCGGTTGCGGCGTTGCAGGGGCAACCGGTTGGATTACTACGGCTCAGTACACCCATGTCCTTTGGACAGCTGCATGTTGCGCCTCTGATTGCTGCATTCCTCAGGCAATATCCGGGGATCAGAATTGATCTGACGATGGATGACAAATTTGTCGATCTCGTCGAAGGGGGCATCGACGTGGCCTTGCGCGCAGGCACGCTACCGGACTCGGCCCTGATCGCGCGCAGACTCGCCCCGATCCACAGCGTGATTGTCGCTTCGCCGGATTATCTTGCGCAGTCCGGAACGCCAGAAACACCCGAGGATCTTCTGACGCACACCTGCCTTCACTACGCCTATTCGCGTGACCCCTCGGAATGGCGCTTGGCCGGTCCCGCGGGTGACGTGCGCGTTCAGACATCCGGTGTTCTGCGCGTGAACAACAGCGAAGCCCTGTGCACCGCGCTTCTTGACGGGCTCGGCATCGGTCGCCTGCCGACCTTTATCGCCGGGGCCCACCTGACCAGTGGCCGTTTGGTCAGGGTGCTGCCCGACTATCGCCTGCCTGAACAGGCGCTTTACGCCGTCTTCCCCGAGCGAAAGCACATGCCGGCGAAAGTGCGGGCTTTTCTGGATTTCATCGTGGGACGTATCGGGCGCGACGTGCCTTATTGGGATTTAGATGCAGGTCCGCTTTAGGGGCAACAGCTGAGGACCAATGTAACCCATAAGGATGATTATGTTAATAGAAGTTCTTGCGCGGCCAAACCAACGCGCCCGGATCCCGGACGATTTCAACTTCGTGACTCGTACCGGAACTCGCCGCCGCACGCGGCTACCTGTTGCGGGGATGGGATTTTGCCAGGCGTTCATTGCCCCGGCGGTAATTTCCCGTGATGCGGGCCATCTCCTGTTGCTGAGACGCAAAGTCCATGGACTCCATGTCTTCCAGAAACCAGTCAGCCTTTTCGCCCCTGAGGGTTGTTGCCGGCTTCCCGTGATGCGTTATTTTCAGGTCGCCTCCTTTAAGGCGCTTATACGAGAAACCCAAATCTTCTGCTGCCATGATCCTGCCTGCCTGCTGTTTGCGCATGGGTATATCGGGATTGAGGAAGCTGCGTAAAGCGTCTTGGTACCCGAGGGGCTGCGATCAATTCCGTTGGCTCAGCCATCGTCCGGCCACTCGGACAGAAAGAACCTGTAGCTGGGGCTTTGTCGGTATGCAGGAAATTCGGCGTCAATTTCCAAGAACGCAGCCTTTGCGGCCTGGCTCTTGCCGAGCCGTTCCAGGGCGAAGGCCAGATGAATGCGCCCGGGCAGGAATTTCGAATTGCGGGCAACGGTGCGCTGAAAATGCGACAGGGCGGTTTCGTAATCTCCCAGCGCGATATAGGCCCTGCCAAGTGCAAGCGTGTAGGTTACGCTGTAATTCGGGTTGAGCGCGATTGCCCGGTCGATGGCTTTCAGCGCCCCGTCGCCGTCCCCGGCCGCAGACAGGATCATGGATTTCCACAGCAGCGCATCCGCCGCGTTCGGATCAAGCCGGATCGCCTTATTGACGACCTCGGCTGCGCCTTGCAGATCACCCTGCCACCTGAGTGCCCATGCAAGGTTGGCATGCGCCATTGGCAGTCCCTGATCTATGCTGATGGCCTTCTTGGCCAGCGCATTGGCTTTGTCGACCGGGGCGTGTTCTGACGGGATTATGCCGCCCAGAAAGGCGAATGTCAGTGCGCGGGCTTTCCAGGCATAGGCTTCGGCAAAGTCCGGGTCTGCATCAATGGCGGCCTGAAACAACGCGACGGCTTCGTTCACGCCCGTCGCATCCAGATGCCAGAAACGTTCCTGCCCCCGCAGGTAGAGGTCGTACGCTTCGACGCTTGCCGTGTTTCTGTGGATCAGCCGCTCGGCCTCGGTGTCGGACAGCACCACTTCCAGCGCTGATACAATCTGCGAGGTCACCTCGTCCTGAACTTTGAAAACATCCGACAGGTCGCGATCAAACCGCGCGGCCCAGACATGCGCCTGGGTTGCAACATCGATCAGCTGGGCCGTTATTCTGAGCCTCTCCCCTTGTCGGCGAACGCTACCTTCCAGAACATAATGGACGTTCAGGTCATCGCCGATTTTACTGATACTGACGGGCCTGCCCTTGTAAACAAAGGTCGAATGCCGCGCGATCACGCGCAGGTCTGAGATTACGGACAGATCCGTTATGATGTCTTCCGAAATCCCATCGCTGAAATAGTCCTGGCTTGGATCGGTGCTCATGTTGTCAAAGGGCAGAACGGCGATTGAGATTTTGCCGCCGGCGTCGCGCGGCGTCAGGACAGGGCCGCTGGTAGTGGCAAATACAAACCAAAGCGCCAAAGCCGCCCCGCAGGCCAGTACAGCTGCGGCCAGGTAGACCGCTGTCCGACGCGGCGGGCTGCTGTCTGACAGCCGATCAGGGCGCGCATCCGGGGCGTCAGCCTTATCGACACGCCGGGAAAACACCGGTTCGTACCCGCCGCGCGGCAGATCGATGACGATCGGATCGTCTGCGCCGGTCGTTGCATAATATTCGGCAAGCTTGGAGCGAAGCCGCCCTGCCTCGACCCGGACAATGGAATCCGAGGTCGGGTTGAATTCCTGGCTCCGATCAAAAACGTCGATACCAATGCTGTATTGGCCCAGGTCTTTTGTCCGGTTTTCAATCGCCGCCTCGACGATGTAACGCAAAAACCTGCCGTGGCGTTCCCCGTGCACGAAGTAATCGCTTTCGAGAACGCGCTCAAGCTGGTCTCGAATGCGTTTCGGATCGACGTTTTCGGGGTTGGGTATGTTTGGTCTCCCCTGTCCTGTTCGCCAGGTAACTTTAGGTCAGGGCAAAGGATTCGACCACCTAAGCGTTCCGACTTGGATCTGGCGATTGAGGGGATTGGTCAAATCGCACCCCGGGACAGTGAGCCGGCCCAAATTGCGACACCTCTCATAACAGTCTGTAATTGCTGCGTTTCGCATACCGTAACCTGCGTTACTAACCGTAACCATCTCGTATCGCGACGGGAACGTCCGCATGTTCCTCCTGCAAAACGGAGGCACCACCCATGCGCCATTTCTTTGACCGACAAACCCCCGCCACAGCGTTTCCGGACGCTATAACCCGCGCATCCGCCGCGATTGCTCCGGTTGTGGCCGGCGCGCTGCTTGCTGTGACTCTGGCCGTCTCGCCAGCCCGCTCGACCGAAACCGTCCCTGCGGGAATGGCGACCCGGCTGGCCCCCGCGCCGGCCTTCAGCGCGTTCGGCTCAACGGGCATTGACCGCAGCTACCACTTCGAAATCTCGTTTCTGGAGACCGTGCTGTCTTATGCGCCCAGCGACGATCCCAATCCCGTCTTTCTGCTGGCGAATTCTTATATCGTTGCGCGTCAGCAAGCCGAGGGGATTGCCTATTTCGAACGCCAATTGTCCGAATACGGCGGTCAGATGTCCGACGAAACGCGCGCGACTTATCTGGCCGCGCTGGCTTTGTTAAGGGCAACCTATGCCGATGACGTCTCGTTGTTGCGCCGCATTGGCTGGATGCGTGACACCTTCCGCATGCTGGAAGAGGCCGATGCCATTTCCAAAGGATCGCATCCGTTGGTGAAATGGTCCGCCGGGCTGGTATACGCTCAGGTTCCCGGGTTTTTCGGCAAGCGCGCCGCGGCGGTCGATGCGCTGACATGGTTGCTGGACCACCCCGAAAGTGAGCCGACATCCGGGTTCTACCGCGAAGCCTACAGATACCTTGCCGATCTTCTGGAGGACGAGGAAGCCCTGCCGCGCACAGACGATCTGAAAATCCGCTCCGGGTATCGCGGTGATCCGCCTGCGGTTCCCTTCACCGGCTGGTTTGCATCGACTTTTGACGAGGGTCTGCAATTCGCGCCGACCCCCTGGATGGAAGAGGTTGTACCGGACCGCGTCTTTGCGTTGCGCGGGTTCGGTTTCTCAGATTTCCACTTCGTCGTTTCCGCCGATGGGCGGCACCTGATTGCCATCGACGCGGGTACGCAGCCGTTCAGCGCCAGCGCCGCAATGGACTATCTTGCCGAACAGCGCCCGGATCTGCCACCGCTGAGCCATGTGCTTGTGACCCATGCCCATTGGGATCATATCGGCGGGCAACTGCATTTCCGTGTAATGTCACCCCGACCGCAATTCATCGGGCATGACAATTTCGAGCACACCGTTCACAAGAACACCGCCCGCACGCCGCGCTACAAGCAGTTTCGCAGCCTGCATTGGCAAGATGACTGGGTTACAAATTATCGCCCGGATATCGTGATCTCGGAACCGACGGATATGGAGATCGGCGGCTCGCCGGTGCGGTTTGTGCCCACCACCGGCGGCGAGACCGAAGACGCGCTGTTGATCCACTTTCCTGACCTTGGCACCGTTTTCGCGGGTGATGTCCTGATGCCATTCTTTGGTGAACCTTGGGAAGAAGAAGGCAGCGTGAACGGCGCGCTTGAAGCGATAGATGCGCTTTTGGATATGCAGCCCGACCGCATTCTGCACGGCCATTACGGTATCACCATCATCTACGACGTTCACCAATTGCCCGCGTTCCGGGATGCGCTGGCCTGGCTGGCGCGGGAAACCCGGCGGCATATCGATGCCGGGTATTCGGTAGCCGACATCATCAAGCTGGACCTCATTCCGCCCGGCATCAAGGACCACCCCGAGGTTTTTCTTGGCTATCTCGCCGCCTATGAGGCCGCGATCGGCAGGATTGCCGACAGCATGACGGGGATCTGGCAGGAAGACGTCACCGGTCAGGCGCCCGGCGGGCTGGATGTCATCGGGTCAGTGGAATACGGGCGGATGCTGTCCGACTACCTTGGGCTTTCGCACAGCCGTATCGCCAAGGGCATCCGCGAAATGCTGGATGGGGGTGACAATGCCCTGGCGCTGCGGATGGCGGTCTCGGCCCTCACCGTGTCACCGGAAAACGCCGAGTTCCTGGCATTGCGCAATGAGGCGGCAGATCGTCTGCGCAGCGCCAACCAGTATTTCAACCCGTTCAAATTCGCCACCTATACCGAACTGCGCGAGACCGAACAACATCCCATCCCTGCCACCCGCGATGATGCGGATGATCACCATGCCGACGCTGCCGGTCATTGACCGGCGGTCTGTCCGCAAATGGAAGGAGGACGAACATGGAACGACCCGCAGCGCTGCGGCGCGCAAATCTTCAATCCGCCGCGCATGAAATCGGAGTGACCGACGCGTTTCTGGATGCTGTGGTCGACGACTTCTACGCACGTGTTCGAAAGCACCCGGCCCTGGCACAGGTTTTCAACGACCAGATCGGCGACGGGTGGGATGCGCATCTGGACACGATGAAACGCTTCTGGCGGTCGGTGGCGCTCAATTCCGGGACCTATTCCGGCAAGCCGGTGATCGTTCACTTGCGTATTCCGGCGATCTCGCCCGGTCAATTCGGCATCTGGCTCGGGCTCTTCGAACAGACGCTGGACGCGCTGTCACCAACCGCCGCGGCGAAGGCCCATATGATGCTGCGCGCCGAGCGCATTGCGCGAACTCTGAGATCAGCTGTCGACTCAAGAGACGGGTGTGTGACATGACCCGTCCCGAAAGTCATCCTGCGGTTCTTTTGTTGAAGGTCAGGAAGAGTGCGGGAACCAAGGTCCTTACTCAAATCACCCGTCCTGCCGCGCTGACCCGAAGCCGCCGGTATCATCGTCCCCGGCGCTTGTTCCGTGTGCGGAGTGCCGAAGCAGATTGCCCGGGTTTCCACCCTTTACCCGGATTCTTTTTCGTCCAGCGCAATCAGAAAAGACTTGAGCAGCGCGTCAAGTTCGGCCCGGTCGTCGGCGGGAACATCCGCCACCAGCCGGTGCTGCGTTTCGACATGGGCGGACACGGCGCGATCAATCACATCGAACCCCTGGTCGGTCAGCGCGATCAGAAAGCCGCGCCCGTCCTCGGGGTTGGGAATGCGTTCGACAAACCCGATCTTGACCAGCTGATCGATCCGGTTCGTCATCGTGCCGGACGTCACCATGGTCGAAGCGATCAGCGCGCTGGGGGTCAGCCGATACGGGCTGCCGGACCGTCGCAAGGTCGCCAGCATGTCAAAACTTGCGGCGTTCAGCCCATATTCCGCCCAGGTCTTCTCCATCTCGGTCGTCAGGCGCTGGGTCAGGCGCTTCAGGCGACCGATCAATCCCATCGGAGCGACATCAAGATCCGGGCGTTCCCTGCGCCATTGGCTGAGAACAGTGTCAACGTGGTCTTTCGGCATGCTCTCGGTCCTCGTTCAGTTTTCCTTGACGTCAAGTTAGAATCAAATTACCTTGACATCAAGTCAAATTCACCTTTCCGGCAAGATCTAAATCATCCTCCCTTGTGCCAGGCCCCCGTGCCGCGGCGGATGCCACTCATCCTTGGGTCAGGGCGCGACTGGGACACCATGTTTGCCGACGGACTCCTGAATTCGGGCCGGACGTTGTGCCGCCCGTATTAATCAAGGCTGAAACCCATGACTGCTGACAGATCGGACAAATACCGAAAGGCGCCGGTGATCTCCGAACCTGAATTTGCGACGGTGCGGGTGTGGTTGGCGGACGGGTTCAGCGATCTGCGGCGGTTTCTGCCACAGAGTTTAACCTTTGGCATTCTTATAGTCGCCGCGATTTGGGTCATAGGCTGCATGTTCGTCATGTTGGGGCTGGCCTGGATGCTTTTGCCTGCCGCGGCGGGCGCAGTGCTGATTGGCCCGTGGTGACCTCTTACCTGTACCATTTGGCGCAGCAGCGCTCGGGGACTGGGCCGAGACAGGCGAACACGTCCCAACTGGTTCTGACCGGGATCATACTTACGGTTTTCGCCCTGGTCTGGATCCGGGCTGCGACCATCCTTTTTGCGGTTTTCTTCGGCCTCCGGCCGTTTGCCGGGCCGTTGGAAACGATGACGGTGAACGGCCCGGCACGGTCTGCCGAAACAGATGCACCCGCTCCCCTGGTGCATCCGGCGGAGTAAGGATCATGGACACAGCCCATCAAAAGCTTGAACGCCACGGTCTCGGGTTTGCCGCGATGATCCTGTTCGTCGCCTCCATTGGCGGCATTGTTGAGATTGCGCCACTGTTCACCATCGAAAACACGGTCGAAGAGGTCGAAGGCATGCGCCCCTAAACGCCGCTGGAACAGGCCGGGAGGGATATCTATGTGCGCGAAGGTTGCCATGCCTGCCACAGCCAGATGATCCGCACGCTGCGCTCGGATGTGGAACGGTACGGGCATTTCAGCCTTGCAGCCGAGAGCATGTATGACCACCCGTTCCAATGGGAATCCAAGCGCACCGGCCCCGATCTGGCGCGCATCAGTGGCAAGTATTCGGATGCGTGGCACGTCGCGCACATGATTGCACTCCGAGAACTGGTCGAAGGGTCTGTCATGCCCGGCTACGCGTTCCTTTCCGATGCCTGGCTTGACACGGCTGCTTTTCCCGCGTCGCTACGTGCTTTGCAGCGTGCAGGTGTGCCCTATTCAGAGGAGCAGATTACCAATGCTGCATGGGATGCGCAGGCACAGGCTGACGCCGAATTCCGGGGCGAAGACGGTCTGCTGGAACGCCATGGCGAAAACGTTCAGATCCGCGACTTTGACGGAGACCCGCGCAGGCTGACTGAGATGGACGCGCTGGTGGCTTACCTTCAGGTGCTGGGTACGCTCGTGGATACTGATGTGCTCAGCCCCGAGGACGTGATCCGATGACCCATGACACGGTGTTGCTGTTCTTGAAAACCTGGGGCGCGATTTACCTGCTTGTGGTGTTTCTGGCCGCTGTTGTCTGGGTCTATTGGCCTTCCAGAAAGCCCGTTTACAAACGGGCGGCCAGAGCGCCGTTTTCCAACCACGAGGATCGGCCATGCCGGTAGAACGCGACCCGATCTCCGGCACGGAAACGATTGGCCACGAATGGGATGGCATCAAGGAACTGGCAACGCCGGTTCCCTGGCCCGCGCGTTGGGCGATGATCCTGACGATTGCCTTCTCGGTTCGTTACTGGATTCTGTTTCCGGGCTGGCCGATGCCGAGTGACTTCACGCGCGGCATCCTTGGCTACAATTCGCGGCAGGCTGTGCTTGAGAGTGTCCGCGCCGGGACAGATGCACGCGCGAACCTGACGGCCGCGTTTGCAGATCAGGACATCCTTGTGATCGCGCAGGATCATGACCTTCGTTAAACCTACGAATCCGCAATCGAAGTCTTGTATCTTGACAATTGCGCAGCCTGCCACGGGCGCGATCTGTCCGGTCAGGCTGGCTTTCCCAGCTTGCGCGATAACCATTGGCTGTGGTCCGGCGACCCAGAAGAGATTGAGCTGACGATCCGGTACGGCATCAACGCCGCGCATCCGGATACACGGAACGCCCAGATGCTGGCGTTTGGTCGTGACGGTATCCTGTCAAAAGATGAGGTTTCCGATGTCACCGAATATGTGCCCTCTCTTTCTGCCCGGTCCAACGATCCGGTGGCCGGTGCACGGGGCGCGCAATTGTTTGCGGATTAATGCGCCACCTGCCACGGGGAGACCGGTGCGGGTGGGCTGAACATTGGAGCCCCAGCGCTGTCTGATGCGTCCTGGATATACGGTTCCTCCTGGGACAGCATCAGGGATTCGATAACAATCGGGCGCATTGGAGTCATGCCCGCGTGGGAGGGCCGATTGTCCGATGCGGATATCAGGATGCTGACCGCATATGTCATCTGGGCTGCCGAGGATGATAGCCATGCCAAATAACGCCCCGAAACGTGCGTCGCGTGCCGCTTTCGCAGCGATCACTGCTCTTTTGCTGGCCTATGCCGAGTTCAAAGCGTGGAACATCAGCGTTGCTGTTGAAGCCTTCCGCGCGCAACAAATGACTGCGGGCACCTCACGCGCGGCAAAGTAGGTTTTTCAGCCGTTCCGCTGGAAGTTCGCTGGCTGAGCAGATCATCAGAGCTCACTTCGCCATTTATCTTGACTTCAAGTTAAAAATGTTTATCTTGAAGTCAAGATAAAGGAGATCGCCATGACCCGCTGGGCCGATACCGCACTGACTGCTCTGGCTCCGATCGTTTGGGGCAGCACCTACTACGTCACGACCGAATTCCTGCCGGACGGGTATCCGGTTACGGCTGCGGCACTTCGGGCGCTGCCGGCGGGGCTGATCCTGTTGTTGATCGCGCGGCAGTTGCCCTGGGGCATCTGGTGGCTGCGATCGGCCGTTCTTGGTGCACTCAACTTCACCCTGTTCTGGGCGTTCCTGTTCATCGCCGCTTACCGGCTGCCGGGTGGTGTCGCCGCCACCGTTGGCGCGGTTCAACCGCTGATCGTCGTTTTTCTGGCGGCGTTGCTGCTGGGATCTTCGGTGCGCCCGGCTGCGTTGGTCTCGGCGTTAATCGGGATTGCCGGGGTCGCGTTGCTGGTGCTGACGTCGACGATGGCGCTGGATGGCTGGGGCATCGCCGCTGGGCTTGGCGGAGCGCTGGCCATGGCCGCCGGAACGGTTCTGACCCGCCGCTGGCAGCCGCCTGTTCCGCTGCTGACCTTCACGGCCTGGCAACTGACCGCTGGTGGGGTGCTGCTGTTGCCGCTGGCCCTGACGCTGGAACCCGCGCTGCCGCAACTGACCACGGCGAACCTACTTGGCCTGTCCTACCTGACCCTGATCGGTGGCGCGGTCACCTATCTGCTCTGGTTCCGCGGCATCGCCCGGATCGAGCCGTCATCGGTGTCCATCCTCGCCTTTCTCAGCCCCGTGGCCGCGGTGGTCATCGGCTGGGCCTTGCTGGGGCAATCGCTGTCCGCCGCCCAATTTGCAGGTGCGGCCATGATCCTGCTTTCGGTCTGGGTCGGTCAGAACCCCGACCGGTTCAGCCGCCGTTCGGCTTTTCCAAAACTCACCCCTCAACTTCAATCATGGAGGTTCAAATGAACATCATCGTATTTGGCGCAACCGGCGACGTTGGCTCGCGGATCGTAACCGAAGCCGTGGCGCGTGGTCACAATGTCACCGCTGTTGTCAGGGATAACGCAAAGGCCGGGGCTCTGCCGAAAGGCGTTGCGGTCCGCGCGGCGGACGCCACCGACACCGCATCGGTTGCACAAGCGATGGCTGGTCATGATCTGGCCATCACCGCCCTTCGGCCACCGCAGGGGCAGGAAGGTGAACTGGTTCGGCTGACCCGGTCCATTCTGGAAGCCGCAAACTCGCTGAACCTGCGTGTGATCATTGCCGGTGGTGCAGCGCGCCTGCGGTTGCCGAATGGCAGCCCTCACACCGTGTTGACGGACCCCGAATTCCTGCCCGACGACGTGGTCCCGATTGCCCGCGCGTCGCAGGCGCAGGCAGAGCTGTGTGCCAGCATGCCGACAGTTAACTGGACCTATGCCAGCCCCTCCGCGATGCTGACGCCGGGTGTACGCAAGGGTAAATTTAGGCTCGGCACTGACACGTTGATCGTAGATGACGACGGAAACTCTGCGATTTCGATGGAGGACTTTGCCGTTGCAATCGTCGACGAGGCCAGTGCGGCCGCCCACAGCCGGTCGGCCTTCACCGCTGGTTACTGAAGCTGCGTTAAGCGTGCGGCTGGACCCGGAGATCACGGTTCAGCCGCTTCGCATCATCCCGACCGGAAATGCAGCGCCAGAAAATCAATCAATGCGCGCACGCGGGCCGTCAGGTGACGATTGGGTGGGTAGAGCGCATAAAGGCCGAAGTTCTCGGTCTCATAGTCCTGAAACAGATGTTCCAGGGCGCCCTCTTCCAGACTGCGGGCAACCACATAATGCGGGCAACGTGCGATGCCCAGCCCGGCAATCGCCATGTTGGCAATCGCTGCGGGCGCGTTGGCGTGAAACACCCCGGCGACCTTTACTACAAAATCCCTTGTCCCGGCCCGAAACCTCCACGCGGTTGCGTCGGCCGGGTTTTCGTCAATCAGGCAGTTATGCGTGGCCAAGGCCATCGGATCACCCGGACGCCCCCGTTCCTCCAGATACTCAGGTGACGCGCAGACGATCAGCGGCATATCCGACAGTTTTCGCGCAATCAGGGTCGAATCCCGCAATACGCCGATCCGCACGGCCAGATCGAAACCTTCTTCGACAAGCGCCACGCGCGAATCCGACAGTTTGAGGTCGATATCGACCTGTGGATGCGCCCGCAGGAACGGGGCCAAAGCCTGTGTCAGGTTGATGCTGCCGAACCCGGTTGGCGCTGTCATCCGGATCGGCCCGGCCAGCGCCGATTGCCGTTCCTGAACAAGGTCTTCCAGCTCGTCGATTTGCTCTACGATGGGGCGGCAGCGTTCGAGGTAGGCAACGCCTACATCGGTCAGCGACACGCTTCTGGTGGTGCGGTTGAACAGTTGGGTCGACAGCCTGGCCTCCAACTGGGCGACGTATTTGCTGACCAGTTTGGTCGACAGGCCCAGCCGCCGCCCGGCCGCGGTGAACGAGCCCTCATGAGCGACGGCCATAAAGGCCCGCATCGTGTCGATCGTATCCAACGCACCGCTCCTTCGTCTTATTTGGTGTTCATCCCATTATACCCGAAATGTTCATAGTCACTGAATGAAATGTGGGATTATAAATGAAACAGGCTTTTGTCATGTTTGGGCCAGTGATTGCTGACGGGTTTCGTCGGCTCACCCTCAGGAAAAACCTCCGAAAGGAAACAGACATGCCAAACGCCATCCGCATCCACCGCCATCCGTTGTCCGGTCACTCGCACCGGGTCGAGCTGTTCGCCAAGCTGGGCGGCATCAATCACGAACTTGTCGATGTCGATCTGCTGGCCGGTGAGCACAAGAAGGAACCGTTCCTCTCCCTGAACCCGGCCGGACAGGTTCCGGTGATCGAGGATGGCGAAACTGCCATCACCGATTCCAACGCCATTCTGATCTACCTCGCCCGGAAATACGCGCCCGACTGGCTGCCGACCGATCCGGTGCGTGAGGCCGAGGTTCAGAAGTTTCTGTCGCTGGCCGCCGGAGACATCGCCCACGGCCCTGCCGCGGCACGATTGATCACCGTCTTTGGTGCGCAATTGGATGCCGAGCGTGCCAAGGCTGTCGCCAAATCTGCCTTCGACCGTCTTGAGTCGCATCTGAACGGGCGCGACTGGCTGGTCGGAGCCGGCCCCACCATCGCCGATGTCGCGATCTACAGCTATACGGCCCATGCCCCCGAAGGGAACGTTTCGCTCGGCGACTATCCCAACATCCGCGCCCTGCTGGCCCGGGTCGAAGCGCTGCCCGGCTTTGTGCCCATGCAAAGCACCAAAGTCGGCCTCGCCGCCTGACCAAACCGCGCGCCCGGTCCCGAAGGCCGGGCGCGTGTTACGACCCCGTGTTCCGCCCAAGGAGAGATCCCATGCTTACCTTCGAACTCAGCGACAGCAGCACCTCCCCTTTCCATCGGGGCGAACACATGGCGCAGGCGCGGATGGGTGTCCGCGAAATCGAACACTGGGCGCGCAAAGTCGTTCGAGACCACATGCCGGAACAACATCGGGACTTTCACACCGCGCTGCCGTTTCTGGTGATGGCCGCCCGCGACGGACAGGGCCGGCCATGGGCCACTCTGGTCGAGGGGCCGGACGGGTTCGTCTCGGCGCCGGACACCAAAACGCTGTCCATCACCGCCCTGCCCGTCCGGGGTGATGCGCTGCACAATGCCATTCATCCGCAAAGCGATATCGGCATCCTTGGCATCGAACTGGCCACGCGGCGGCGCAACCGGGTCAATGGCCGCGCTGGCCGCGTCACGCCGACCGGCTTTGACTTTCACGTCGACCAGACCTTCGGTAACTGCCCGCAATACATCCGTGAACGTGCGTGGACCCGGGTCGACAGCGCGGGGCCCGGGCCGGCCACACGCGGCCAACGTCTGACGGCGGATCAAACCCGGTGGATCGAAACCGCCGATACCTTCTTTATTGCCAGCGGATACCGCGAAGACGGCGACAGTCCGACCTTTGGGATGGACGCATCCCATCGCGGCGGTGACCGCGGTTTCGTGCAGGTTCTGGACAACCGGCGACTGCGGTTTCCCGATTACGCCGGCAACAATCACTTCAACACAATCGGCAACCTGTTGCTTGATCCAAAGGCGGGGTTCCTGTTCGTCGATTTCGAAAGCGGCAGCCTGCTGCAATTGACCGGCACCGCCTCGATCGACTGGGGCAGCGATGAGATAGCACAGGTGCCCGGCGCGCGGCGTCTGGTGACGCTGGAGATCGACGAGGTCGTCGAAACCCGGTCAGCAGTCAGCCTCAGGTGGAATTCGGATGCGGAGTCGGTCCGCTCGATCCGCCTGATCGAAAAAACCTGCGAAAGCGCCGATGTCACCTCGTTTGTTTTCGAGGCCCGTGACGGCGGCCCGCTGGCCGGGTTCGAACCCGGCCAACACCTGCCGATCGAGCTTGAAGTTCCGGGGATCTCCGAACCGGCGCGCCGCACCTATTCGCTGAGCAACGGACCGAACGAGCATCGCTATCGGATCACGGTCAAGCGTGAGCCCAAAGGGGTCGCGTCGCGATTTCTGCACGATCATCTGGAACCGGGCGCGATCATCAACAGTCGCCGGCCCGCGGGAGATTTTGTGATGACCTGCGACCGATGTCCCCTAGTTCTGGTCAGCGCCGGTGTGGGTGTCACGCCGATGTTGAGCATTCTGAATAAGGTCGCAGGCGAGCGTGGCAACCGCCCTGTCTGGTTCATCCATGGCGCGCGGGATGGTCAGCACCACCCGCTGGCCGATGAAGTTCGCGATCTGGCCACCAGACGGCCGGGGATCGCGACTCATGTGGCCTATAGTCAACCTGCGCCGGAGGATGAGATCGGGGTGGACTATGACTCGCATGGCCGCGTTGACGGAGCACTTCTGGCGCAGCTGATCGACGATGCCAGCGCGCATTTCTTTCTGTGCGGCCCCGTCGGTTTCATGGCCGGGATGCAGGCCGATCTGGAACGCCGGGACATCTCTCCGGAGCATATTCATACCGAAAGTTTCGGTCCCGCCGGTGATCTGACGTGATTCTTCGGGGCAAATAAACTTAAACCATAGGAGCAAGGAAATGCGCGAATTTTATGATGTAATCATTATCGGTGGCGGCAATGCCGGGTTCGGAGTGTCGGCCATTGCGCATGAAGCCGGGAAATCCATCGCCTTTATCGAGGCGCGTGATTTTGGCGGCACCTGCCCCAATCGCGGCTGCACGCCCAAGAAAGTGCTGGTGGCCGCGGCCCACGCCATGCACGAGATCGAACAAGCCGCAATCCACGGGATCGACGTCGGCAAGCCCCGGCTGGACTGGGCCAGACTGATCCAGCGTGAAAAAGACCTGATCGGGTTTATTCCGGACGCGATGCACGGGCTGGCCGAAAAACGCGGTGATGTCTTTCGCGGCACGGCGCGTTTCGTCGGACCGGACAGCGTCGAGGTGGACGGTCAAGTCATCCGGGGCCGGAACATTGTGATTGCCACGGGATCGAAGCCAAGACCTCTGCCTATCCCTGGGGCCGAACACATGATTACCTCGGACGAGGTATTGTCCGACCCGACCCTGCCGCGCGAGGTCGTGTTCATCGGCGGTGGCGTCATCGCAATGGAGTTCAGCCATGTCTACGCGCGTGCAGGAGTGCAGGTGACGATCCTGGAGGCACTGCCGCAGCTTTTGCCGCGTCTCGACAGTGACGCCGTTGCCGCCTTGCGTGCCGAAACAGAACGCCTTGGCGTTGTCGTCAAAACCGGGGTGTCGGTGACGGCCGTCGAAAAAACGTCCGATGGACTCAACGTCCGGTTCCAGCATGAAGGCCGCGACCAGAGCGTGACCGCCGAGCGGGTTGTCAACGGCGCGGGCCGTATCGCCAATATCGACGGCCTGAACCTTGAGGCTGGTGGCGTCGACCATGACGGGCTGCGCATTCTGATCGACGACACGATGCGATCCACCTCGAACCCCTCGGTCTGGGTGGCGGGTGATGCCGTCGCCCATTCGGCGCAACTCTCCCCTGTTGCGACCTATGAAGGCCAGATCGTCGGTCACAACATCGTTAACGGCCCGACCAAAAAGCCGGATTACAGCGTGATCCCCAGCGCGGTCTATACCGTTCCGACCCTCAGTTCCGTTGGATTGACCGAGGCCGAAGCCCGCGAGCGCGGTCTGGATGTGGCGGTCACGGTGTCGGACATGTCCGGCTGGTTCTCGGCCAAGACCTATGCCGAAACCGCTGCCTGGTCCAAGGTTCTGGTGGATCAGAGCAATGACCGGATCGTGGGCGTGCATATCCTTGGGCATCATGGCGATGAGTTGATCCATCTCTTTGCCATGGCGATGCGCCACGGCATTCCCGCCAATGACCTCAAGACCTCGCTTTACGCCTTTCCGACCTTCGCGGCGGATATGAAGTCCCTGATCTAGGGTTTCTTCAGGCAAGCGAGACATTTCAGAAGGAGAGCCGTCATGAAAGATAAGGTCTGTCTGATCACCGGAGTCGGCGACGGAACCGGAGCATCGGTTGCCCGCCGGTTTGCGCGGGACGGATACCGCGTTGCCTTGCTGGCCCGGAACACTGCGCGTTTGTCGGAACTTGAAAAGGAACTGCCCGGCGCGCGGTCCTTCGCCTTCGACCTTGAGGATCTGGACCAGCTAGTCCGGGTCTGCCAGCAAGTAAAGGCAGAGATGGGCACGCCCGAGGTGATCGTCCACAACGCCGTCCGTGCCACGTTCAAACCCTTCATGGACGCGGACCCGCAAGAATTGGAGCGTAATTTCCGCGTCAACACCACCAGCCTTTTGTACATGGCCCGCGAACTGACCCCGGCCATGGTCGCGCGCGGCAGCGGCGCGATCATCGTCACCGGCAACACGTCCGCGCTGCGAGGCGTTCCGAATTACGGGCTTTTTGCCCCGACAAAAGCCGCGCAACGGATCTTTGCGCAGGCGCTGGCCCGCGAACTGGGACCGAAGGGCATCCATGTCGCCTATGTGGTGATCGACGCGGCCATTGATACGCCGTGGACCCGCGTGCCCTTCAATCCCGACATGCCCGAGGAGTTTTTCAGCAAACCCGACGCCATCGCGGAAGAGGTCTTTCATATCGCCCATCAGGACCGTTCCACATGGTCTTTCGATGTGGAACTGCGGCCTTTCGGAGAAAAGTGGTAAGGCGGTTGATCACCGGAAACCGGCGGCTCCTCCAGCCTTGTCGCCGTTTCCCATTCAGGTAAGCCCGCTCCGTCAGGCGGGACACTGCGAACAAGGATAAGCCCAGGTTTCTGCAAGGCCAGTCGCAGGCATGAGATGGCAAGCCGCTGATGCGCCACCAGGTTTGTGCCACGCTCGGTCAGTTTGAAATCCAGCCCGCCGAGAATGCCGAAGAGATCCTGCAATCCAGCGGCGCGCGCCGTCTGCATGATTTGCTCGTCGGACGGCCGGGGGCGCAGGCCCAATGTCAATGCCCGACGCAGAGACCCTTTCAGGATCAGGGGCTGTTCGCTGAGGATGCCGACGGATCGGCGCAGGCTTCCAGGTGTCAGATCCGAAACGTTTTTGCCTTCCAGCTTCAGAGAGATGTCGTCAACCGTCGCATTTCCCAGCAGGGCGAGTTCGATCCGGTTCATCAAGGCGCTGGATATGACGGCCCGCTGACCGGCGGGCAGTTTGAGAACCGGGCCGTCCCGAACCGCGATCTCAACAGACAGGGGTTTGCGGGCAATACGTGCCTTAGCGCCGCGCGGGGTCGCAAGCGGGCGGTTCAGCGCCCGCACCAGATTGAGATACGCAGCCCGGAACCTTGCCGCCTGATCGCTGGACGACATTGCGTTTCCCATCGGGCGAACCATCAGGCCAAGGGTCGCCAATGCGGCCGCTATTGTGCCCGCCGGCGCGTCGTTCAAACTTCCAAGCAGCATTGTCAAAGCGGCTGCAACCGCCGCTGAAAGCTCGGGGATTGCTTTTCTGCTTTCCGACACTTTGCGCCGGGCACATGCCGCCGCCAAGACCTGATCGGCCTGACGGCGCAGCGAATTCATCTCGACATGCCGGCGCCCAAGCGCGGCGAGTCTGGGGGCTATTGGCAGGCGCTCGGTCACGTCGGCGGCCAGCCGGGCGCGGCGCTTTCTCAGGTCCCGATGCGCGCGAAAAAGCCTGCGCTGGGTGGCTGCGGCCCAAAGTATCGGCGGCAGTATCGCGCACAAGGCAACCCAGACAAAGCGTGCGTCCAGATGGATCAGCACTGCAGTGGATGCCGGCAGCAGAATGGCGGCCTGTACCAGACGCGGCACCCCGAGGCCGGGCCAGTCCTTTAGCCCGGCCAGATCGCCGGTAAAGCGCAGCACATGGTAACCCATGCGCCTTTGGTCGAGTTCTCTTTGGTCACTGCGGCTGGCGTGTTCGAACAAGGTAAGCCTTACATCCCTTGCGTAATCCTGCCCCAGACGTTCGGCGAGATTGCGGAAGGCCAGTTGCAGCAGCGCGGCGCAGAGACCGGCCATCGCAACCGTTGCAATTGCGGCAACCGGCAGTTCTGCGCCGGAGTGCAGCGCGAAGAACACGCGGCGCGTCGCAAAAGCAGCGGCGGACAATGCGGCAGCCTGGGCCAGTACCACTCCGATGATCCGACCCAGCAGATGGCGCCTTGCGCCGGAAAACAACCCCGGAGGGGTCATGCCGCACGCGACGCCCGCCCCATGAGCGCGCGCGCCGCCAACGTATTGGCATAGGCCGGGTCCAAAAGCTGTCGGCGTGTCAGAACCTGCACTCCGGTCGCGGCGTGTGCTTCTGCGGCCGCCATGGGCGAGCAGGACAGAACACCGGTCAGTGCCAGCGGCCGAATTCCATTTCGTGCCAGATCGGTCACGCCCCCCTTGGCAGCAACCGCGTCGCCACAGGTGAACAGATATCTTGAAAACCGGCTGCGCGCCTCGGCATCGGCCAAAAGGGCAGCCGTTTCGTGTTGGAATATGCCGTCGGCCAGTTCCATGACGGCGATGTCGCAGCCCCGGTCTTCGGCTTCGCCCAATAATGCGTCTATGCCAGCTTTGATTCGGGACAAGGGTTCCAGATAGGTCGTAACCATGCCCGCATCGGTGAAATCGGCCACGTAAGACGCACCGGCATCGACATAGGCGTTGTAATCGCCGAACGCCCCCGTGCCGGTTCCCTTCAGAACCGCCGTCCGCCAGCCGGCTCTGGTCAGGCCGTGTGCCAGCGCAGCTGTCGCGGTTGTCTTACCGGAGTTCATTGTGGTTCCCACCACACAGATAACCGGAAAACCGGTCGACGGTGAGCGCGGCGGCAATCCACAGTCACCGGTGTTCAGCACCGTCCCGTTCCGCGCAGTAATTCGCCCCAATGGTTGGATGCGTGTCGGTTGCTTGACGCGCTCGCTGCGTTGAACCATATGCCCGATGCACCCACCCCCGGCCAGCATGTCACAGCCCTCGGCGTCGATTTCGGCAATTCCTTCGAACTGATCGGGCGCGTAGCGCGCGCCGCAGGGCAACACCACAAGGTCGCCGGGATAAAGTTGCGAGGGACGCCCCGCAGGCAGTTGAATCCGCCGGTGGTTGCCGATTGAGGTGACCCGCCCGAGGATCAGATCACCCGGCCGTGCCTTGTGAAAATCCCGGCACAGACCGCTGGCAAGTTCCGGATCGACCCGTCTGGTCGCAAAACACCATTTCGCGGTATCGAAGTTGCAGTGTTCCATAGCAAAGACTCCTGAAAATTCTGAATGTTAATTGCTGCAAACAAGCCGGGTCAGTCCGGCCTCGGCGCAGGTGGAAAAGCTGTGGGCGCAGTTCGGAAGTTCGGCCAGCGAAAGGTCGGGAACGATCCCCCGAGCGATTGCTGCCGTTCGGAACGACTTGCAGTAACTGCGCGCGCGGGCCAGCCGGTGCCGGCCCTGAACATCATCAATCTGTGGCGATTTCCGCAATGCGTCGTCGCGAAGGGTGTCTTCTGCTCCGACATAGACGCGCAAATTCAGGGCGAGGAAATGCTTCAACTGGCTGTGGGCCAATGCAGGGATGTTTGTGCGCAGTCGCTTGTTTGGTGGCGCCAGCCCCATCGGAAATTCCTGGGTCATGTCTGGCAGGCAATACCAGCCGGCCGCGGCCAGATGCAGGCGCGATATCCGCTGCGGGTACAGCATGGCAAACCGGTGCGCCAGTTGCGCGCCGCCGGAATACCCAAAAACCTCGACCCTGTCCGTTTGCGCGTAGCCCAATTGCTGCACAAGGTCGAGCAAGGCCAGAAGCGCCCGATCCGGGCGATACGCTCCGATCCGCTGAAAGTGCTGCCAGTGCTCTTGCGAAAACAGCGGTGTTATCAAAACCTGCCCCTTTTCCGCGCAGGGGGTCGCAAACGCCGCGGCAATCCCGTCCGCATCGCGCGAGATTCCGTGCAGGGCCAAGAGCGGCGGCAGTTTTGGGTTTTGTATGCTGGGAATGCGGATTTCGGCGGACAGAACGCGCCCACCTATACGCACTGAAAGCCTGGTAACGGCCATTGGGCCGGCGGCAGGCAATACATCCATAGCGGCGTCAAACATTTTTCAGCTCCTGTTTATCTGGGGTCTTGAGGGGACAACGCCGCAATCGGGGTTCTATTCCAATCGGTCAGACGCCTGCCCCTTCGGTTCCGGCGGGCTTCACTCGGACATCGGATTATGTCGCCCCGCGGTCGAAAAATTTTGGAATAGATTTTGGGCTGGCTCGTTATTGTGGAACATGACGCCATACAGGAGCAGCCAAATGACGGATCGGTTCCGGAGGGATCTGGTGACACTGGTGCCGAAACTGCGCCGGTTTGCCCTGTCGCTGACGGGAAACAGGCCGGACGCGGATGATCTGGTGCAGTCGGCCTGTGTCAAAGCCCTGAAGAACGCGGCTCAGTTCCGTGAAGGCACACGCATGGACAGCTGGATGTACCGCATCATTCAGACCCTCTGGATCGATGACCGCAGACGCGCCAGAACACGCGGCGCATCGGTCGACCCCGAGGCCGCCGGCCTGTGTGACGAAGGCCGTGCCGCGCGATTGCCCGAAGATCGGCTGATGCTGGACATGGCGCGGGACGCCATGGGCGCGCTGCCCGAGAAACAGCGCGTCGTGCTGTCGCTCGTGGCGATCGAAGGGCTGAGCTACAAGGAGGCCGCCCATGTTCTGGACGTGCCGGTCGGCACGGTCATGAGCCGGTTATCGCGGGCCCGCGAAGCCTTGCTGCCCCAGCTTGGGATGTCGAAAGGACCGATGCAATGACTGCCAACACCATAATGGACAAGTCCCGCCTTGCCGCCTTTGTTGACGGAGAATTGTCGCCCGAGGACGCGGCAGCTGTTGTGCTGCATCTGGCCGATCATCCGCAGGATCAGGCTTATGTCGATGACCTCATGGTCGCGAACGAAGCCTTGTCGCAAGCATTTGCGGACCCCTTGGAGGAACCTGTGCCACAGGCGATCAAGGACACCATTCTGGGTCGGGTCCGATCCGCACAGGTTGTGCCATTCCCAAAACGGCCTGCGGCCTGGATGGGTCTGGCCGTTGCGGCCACACTTGTCATTGCCGTTGTCGTTGGCTCTGACCTTATAGCGCCAACCCGTGGTTCAACCCTGGCCGTTGGGCCGGTGAGTGACGGATCGGCTCTGGCCACGGCCCTGACCCGATTGCCTTCGGGGATCTCCGAACCTGCCGGGTCGGATGAAGACCTGATGATCCTCGCCACGCTGCCGGTTAACGGCGGGCATTGCCGCGAATTTGAGGTTGTCGACCGCGCGGACCAGCGGATCGATCTGGGCATCGCCTGCAACTCATCCGGGGAATGGGTTATCGAGGTCACGGTCTCGGAGCCGCTGTCCGCAGCGGGCACCGAGGACGGATTTGTTGCCGCCAGCGGGACGGAGATGCAAGGGTTACTCCCGTTTCTGGATCGGCTGGGCGCGGGCGATGCGCTTTCTCCGGATCACGAGGCAGACCTGATTTCGCGCGGATGGACGCCCTAGCACAAGGTCGACGCGTTCAGCAGCCCATGCCCAAAAATCTCATCCACGCCCGGCGCACCCAGATCCCGAGCAGAGTCTGACAGATACGCACGGACCTGATCGGGTGTCAGCGTATCGTCCCTGGACAGCATGAGGGCAACCGCCGCAGTGACAAAGGGGACCGCAAAGGACGTTCCCGATTTCAGACGCGCACCACGAATGGATGTGGCCGACAACATGTTCACCCCCGGCGCGGTCAGATCAATGTAGGATCCGCGCTGCGCCTGCCGGTACACCCGCGCCCGGGCATCGACGGCGGTGACGGCGATAACGGCGTCATAGGCGGCCGGATAGGCGGGCGCGCCCGAAGGGCCGGAATTGCCTGCGGCCGCGACCATGACGATCTGGGCTTCGGTGGCCAACTGTTCGATCACCTCTTCAAGCAGGCTGTTTCTGGGCCCGGCGAGCGAGAGGTTGATGACCCTGACCTCCCGCTCGCGCAAGGCGTCCAGCCCGCGCAACAGGGACACCAGATCAGCCCGTTCGTCGGTGCCTTTGCGCGAAAAGGCATCCACGGCGATGACCCTTGCACCGGGGATCAGACCGGGCACCCGGCTGTCGGGGTCACCGATCATCAGCGACGCGACGGCGGTGCCGTGAATGGCCTTGGACGGGTTTTGAGTCGTGTCCGCGACCTGTATCAGCTCCAGCCGCGCCCCAGCCATGATTTCATGGTCCGCGTTGATCCCGGTATCGATCATCCCCACCGGAACCCGGACCGCACAGGTATCGGATCCCTGTGCTGCCATCGGCCATCGGATCATGTCCCAGGCTGCACAGTTTTCATGAGAACAGGCAGCCGACGCCAGTTCCGGTGTTTCATTCAACTCGGAGCGGTAGAAGTGATTGAAATCCGCATTGCCACCCGATGGCAGGGCCCGAACCCGGTCCCGTGCATCCTCCAGCCCAAGCCCTGCTGGCGTCGTCAGCCGGGTCAGTACGCGGTTACTGGCCACAAGGGTTTCAGTATCCGCGACGACAAACCCCTCGGACAAAAGCTGTTCCAGGTCTTCATCGGATGCATCCGAAACGACTAATTCGGACGGTGCCTGCGCCGGCAGGGTGACAGGTGCCGCTGGCCGCGTGGTCCGGGGGGATGAAGGCGTTGGGGCCGGTCGTCGGAACAGAGATTCAAACGGGTTGCCGCCCGAGGGTCTTTGACTGCCGCCACTGCCCCGTTCGCGGTCGTCGTCATCATCATTGTCGTCCCGGTCGTCATCGCCATCGTCATCACGATCGTCGTCATCATCCGCCCAAGCGGACGAGACGAAACCTGTTTGCCAATCGGCGGGCACCGCCAGTTGAACTGGCAGCAGAAATCCCAGTGTCAGACAGGTGCGAACGGCCTGTTTCGTCAGCTTTTTCATTTCAGTATCCACTTGAGTTTGAGGCGCTTCGAAACAAAAACGTCCTGGACCGGAGTTTTATTCCAAATCCCGGCTCGCCGCAAAGCAGGCTGGCGGTTCCGCTGTCCCCTCAACCTCGGGTCATTTCGCGGCTCAGAAATTCTTCGGCGCTTTCCACCTCTTCTAACCGGGTGCCCTTTATCCACCAGAACCGGGTCCCGACATTGCGGATGAACTGCCGGTCATGACTGACCAGAAGGCAGGATGCGTTATGCGCGATGAGCTCGCTTTCCAACGCCTCCTGCCCGCTGATGTCCAGATGATTGGTCGGTTCGTCCAGCAGATAGAAATTCGGGTTTTTCAGACGCAGGACAAGCATGGCGAGTCGCGCTTTTTGCCCACCGGATAGCCTCTCGATCCTTTGCTCCTGCATTGATATCTCGATACCCGCGCCAGCCAGCACCTGACGCGCACGCCGGTCGCCGATGTCAAATTGGTGGGTCACGGCGGACATTGGCGTGTCCGCCCCCTCAAGCTGTTCAAAATTCTGGCCCGAATATGCCGGGATGACGGAAGGCGCGCATTTGATCGCGTTGGCCTCGCCGGTCAGCGCCCTTTTGATCATCTCGATCAGGCGTGTCTTGCCGGTGCCATTCGACCCAAGCAGAACGATACGGTCGCCCTTGGCGATCCATTTCGTTCCGGTTTGGTACAGCGGCTGTCCGTCGGGCTTAGGCACAACCACATTGTCCAACGTTATCAGCGCTTTGGAGTGAGTGTCGCTGTTGGTCAGAATAATGTGCCCCGCATCCCGTTCCTGATGCGCGGGTGTCGCCGATTCCTGCAAACGGTCGGCGCGTTCGGTCAATTGCCTGGTTTTCGTCTGCAACAGGTCCGAGCCGGAATTTATGCCAATGTTCCTAAGCTTTGCCGCCTGTTTGCGCAACTGTCGCGCCTTGTTCATCTCATTTGAAAAATGCCTCTCATCAGCGGCATCCGCCTCGTCCAGCGCCGCACGCGCCGCCGAAAAGGCCAACGGGAAGAGCCGCGAGCGTTCTGGGCGGATAAACAGTGTCCTGCCGGTGGTTTCGTCCAGAAACGCACGGTCATGAGATGTCATCACAACGGCAACCCTCTGTGGCAGCGCGTGCAACCAGTCCTGAAGCAAGGCAATGCGGTGCAGGTCCAGATGGTTTGTCGGTTCGTCCAGCAACAGCAGGTCCGGTTCGGTGACCCAGGCCGCCGCCAGCAATGCCGTGCGTTGCCAGCCGCCGCTGAGTTGCTGCAATGGCGTGTGCTGGAACTCGTAAGGCACCTGCAAATCCGCAAGCGCTACGTCGACGCGCCAGCTTTCATATTCGGCCATTTCCGTCGGAAGCGCGGCCAGGACCCAGTCAAAAAGGGTCATGTTCAGGGCCTCGGGCGGGACGTCCTGCGGCACATGACCCACGCGCAGCCCGCGCGCGCGTGTAACTTCGCCGGTGGTCTGGTCCAGCTTTCCCGCCAGACAACTCAGAAGGGTGGATTTTCCGCGCCCGTTGGCGGCAATCAGCCCGATGCGATCACCTTTGGAAATCGTCAGGTCGAGGTCTTTGAACAGGGAATTGCCCAGGGTGATACCAAGGGACTTGGTGCTGAGAAGTGTCATAACGGTCTCGTGTCACAAAAATAGCGCCGCAACGCGGCTTTGGGCAGACCGTCGATTGAAAGGTAATGCGGTCAGCCCTGCAAACGGATCTGCAGGGCATAACGGGGACCATGCTGAAGTCGGCGTGTGATGCGCATGCTCAGCAATTGCCCTCCCTTTGTGAACATCCAGACAGGCGCAACCTAGGAAACTATGGCGAGGTTTGCAAGCGCACGGGCGGACTGATGCCCGTGCGCCTCAACGGGCGATTTCTTGCCGGCGACGATGCGGTCAAGGATGAGAGCGCAGAACAGGATCGCAAGTCCTGCCAGAATGCCCTGCCCGGCCGCCGCGTATTGCAGCGCCTCCAGAACGTCTTCGCCCAGACCTTTAGCCCCGATCAGCGATGCGACGACAACCATGGCCAGCGACATCAGGATGGTCTGGTTCACCCCCGCCATAATGGTCCTGTGCGCAAGCGGCAGATCCACGCGCCAAAGCAGGTAGCGCGGCGTTGCGCCAAAGGCCAGCGCGGCCTCGCGCACGGTTTCGGGAACCTGTTGCAGGCCCAGAACCGTAAAGCGGATCACCGGAGGGCTGCCAAAGATCATGGTGGCGACCACGCCTGCCGGTTTACCGGATCCGATAAAAGCCACAACCGGGATCAGATAGACGAAGGATGGCATCGATTGCATGAAATCCAGAATGGGCCGAACGATGGCAAACGCCCGCGGGCGGCGGGCGCAATAGATGCCCAGCGGGATGCCCAGCGTGATCGAGATCAGCGCCGCGGCGCCCAGCAGGGCGATTGTGGTCATCGCCTTTTCCCAGAAATCCAGCAAACCCAGATAGGCCAGCGCCGCGCCGGTGAAAATCGCCACGCGGGGTCCGGCGGACAGATAGGCCAACATGATGATCACCAGCGATACAACTGGCCAGGGTGTATCGACCAGCACCACCTCGATCCAGTCCAGCAGGGTGCGCATGCCATATGTGAGCCCGTCAAAGAACCCGCGCCCGGCAGTCTTGGTCCACTCAAAGACGGCCTGCACCCCATCGCCCACATTCAGCCGCCAGTCGCGGTTGGTTGGAAAGGTCTTGAGGATGGTCAATGCGTCCGGCTGTGCAAACTTGATTGCGGACAGGATGACAACTACGCCGGTCAGGACGGACGCCACGACCAGTCGCGGCACGGACCAGCCATGCGCGACGTCCGGGTCCGAGCGCCAGCGCGCGAACTGCCCTTCCAGTGTCCAGTTTGCCAGCGACGCGGCCAGCAACTTGACCGCCAGCAACAACAGGATGCCGATGGCAAGATAGGCGAACCCTGTTGAATCCGCGCTTCGCGCCGCCTCCTGCGCGCCGGCCAGAGCACCCTCCAGCGACTCAGCGGCGCGTTTCAAAGATTCCAGCGAGGATGCGCCGGATTGCTCCGCCGCTTCGATTTGCTGCCGGCGCAGATCCAGCGTCTGTTCAATCTGTACGGCCCGCTCGCGGAATTCACGACCCAGGTCGCCGAACAGCCCAAGACCGATCTGGATATAGGCCAGGGTTTCGAGCAGCAGAAACCCCAGAAACCAGGACCAGAGCCCGCGCGCGCCGAACCAGATCGGCCCCAGCAGCGCTGCGGCTTTGTTCAGCGTGAACCGATAGCCGGGCGCCTGCATCATATAGGCAAAGGTTTTCTGATAATATGCCTGCCCCTGCCCTACAAACTCGCCGATCAAACCGTTCAGCCGGTCGGCGGTTTCAGGATTGATCTGCTGTGCGTCTACATGTTTCATGGCCGCCCCCTTTACGCCTGGCTGTCCTGAATGGCGCGGATCAGACCAGCCCGGTTGATGACGCCCACGGTCTTGCCGTCCTGCGTAACCGCCACCACGCCGTGACCATCCACGCAAAGGTTCATCAGATCGGACAGGTCCATATCCGGATGCGCCTGTTTCGCGTCGTCCGGTACTTCGCCGTGATTGGCCTCGAACTCATCAACCGGTTTCATCACTGCATGGGCGAAGATCATGTTGAGCTTGGAGATACCCGCGACGAAGTCGGCTACATAATCATCCGCCGGGTTCAGAATGATCTCTTCCGGTGTGCCGATCTGCACGATGCGCCCGTCCTTCATGATCGCGATGCGATGGCCGATGCGGATCGCCTCGTCCAGATCGTGCGTGATGAACATTGTGGTCTTATTGAGCTTGTGGCTGAGATCCATGAACTGATCCTGCAACTGTTTACGGATCAGCGGATCAAGCGCCGAGAACGGTTCATCCATCAGCAAAATCTCGGGGTCGGCGGCGATGGCCCGTGCAAGACCGACGCGCTGTTGCATACCGCCCGACAGTTCGTGCGCGTATTTGTCTTCCCAGCCGTTGAGTTCGACCAGTTCCAGCACCCGGTCGGCCTCTTCCCAACGCCGGGCCTTGCCGGTGCCGCGAATTTCCAGCGGCATGGCCACGTTGTCGCGCACGGTCCGGTGCGGCATCAGGCCAAAGTTCTGGAACACCATCGCGACGCGCCGGTTGCGCAGATCACGCAAGCCATCGTCATTCAGACCCATGACGTCGTCGCCGTCCAGATAGATATGGCCGTCCGTCGGTTCCAGCAAACGGTTCACGTGGCGTACCAACGTCGATTTGCCCGACCCTGACAGCCCCATGACGCAGAACAGCTCGCCCCGTTCAATTTCAAAGCTGGCATCGGCAACGCCGACGACACAGTTGAACCGTTCCAGGACTTCGGCCTTGCTGAGCCCTTCGTTGTGAATGGCGCTTAGCGCCTCCTGCGCCCGTGCGCCGAACACTTTCCAAACCCCCCGCGCATCAATTGCGATTTCCGCTGTCATACCGGCCCCATCCCTGTTGAACGTGTTGAAAGGCACCCCCGACCGCAGCGCGCCGGGGGTGCGTCAGGCTCAGTTTGTTGTCAGGCCAAGCCAACCGTCGACGGTATCGCCGTTGGCGGCGATCCACTCGGCCACCACCTCGTCAGTGTCGCGGCCCTTGACCACGACCTCATAGGTCAGACCGCTCAACTGGCCTGCATCCATGTTGACGTTGGCAAGGAAAGAGGCCGCCGCAGGGTTGCGCTGTTCCAGAGATTTCGAATGCGCAACGGTTACGGTCTTGACCGGCTCGCCGGTACTGACATGCGATTTGTTGTACCAGTCGGCATCCTGATCAGGCTGCACCATCTTGTAGGTGGCGGCATCATGTTCGGGTTCTTCCAGAATGGTCACGTCATACAGCGCGTGCACGTAATGCGGTGCATAGCAGTAGAACGCGGCGCCCTTTTGCTGGTCGATCTGATCCTTCAGCCTTGAATAGAACACCGTCTCGTCCTCGGTCGTCGGCGTCAGGAACGTCTCGATCCCGTAATCGCGCACCCGCACCTTGAAGGTGTTGGTCGAGGCCCAGCCGGACGCGCCAACCCAGACCTCGCCCATACCGTCGCCGTCCGAGTCAAACAGCTCCTGCGCCATGGGCGTTGCCAGATCATAGATCGAGCGGATGTTGTGATCCTCGACCATATAGTTGGGCACGCAAATCCCGGCGCGGCCCTCATAGCTGCCGGAGGACAGGGCCACGGTGCCCTTCTGATCGACATATTCGTCGGTAAAGGACGACTGGTTCGGCAGCCAGACATCCGGGTGCACATCAATGTCGCCGCGCCCGCCATCCATGGCGGCAAAGATCACTGCATTGGCCCCGGGGGCATATCCGACCTCACCGCCCAGACGGGTTTCGATGACCTGACCGATCACCCGGCTCATGATCTTGGCGCCGGGCCAGCTGGGCTCGCCCACCATGACTTTTTCCTGCGCCATCGCTGCTGTTGTTCCTACAGCCAGCGCCAGGGTTGCGGTCAATGTTGTCAGTTTCTTCATGTCGTTTCTCCCGTTGCGTGTTGTTGCATGCGCCGTCAGGCGCGCGCCCGCTTGCGGTGCGGGTCTGTGAATGGAATGTCCGAGACGGTCGCGCGCAGGCGTTTCATGCGCCCATCCAGTTGCCCGATTTCCAGTTCGGTTCCGTTTTGCGCATGCTCGACCGACACCCGCGCCATCGCGATTGCATGTTCCAGCATGGGTGAGCGGGTGGCTGAGGTGATTACCCCCACCTGTCTTTCGCCGGCATATACGTGCGCGCCCGCAGCGGGGACATCGTCGCAGCCGATCAGCAGCCCCTTGAGCACCCGGCGCGGGTCGCGGGCGTTCCGTTCCAGCGCGGCCTTACCCGTAAATTCGGTTTTCGTCAGATCGACCGCAAAGCCCAGCCCGGCCTCGAACGCATCGATGCCCGGCGCGAATTCGGCGTTGGCGGCGGCAAGACCGGCTTCGATCCGGATAATGTCCAGCGCAGCCGAACCCATCGGGGTGATTCCGAACTCGGCACCTGCCTCCATAACCGCGTCCCAGATCGCAACCGCGCCGGACTTGGCGCAGAAAACCTCATACCCCAGCTCACCGGTATAGCCGGAGCGGGACAGCATGAACGGCGCGCCGTCGCGGTTGCCCAGACGGGCAACGGTAACCCCAAACCATTTCAGATGATCCAGTGAGGGCACATGCGGTTGCGTGAAGGCGATATTGCGCAGTAGGTCGCGGGACTTCGGCCCCTGAATGGCGAGGTTCGGCATCGCCCCCCGCATTGCGTGGACCCGCACCTGCAATCCCTGTTCCGCGGCCAGCGCCTGCAGCACGCGCCCGCTTTCCTCGGACCCGCAGCACCAGCGGAAAATCTCTGGCGCAAGCCGGAACAGGGTGCCGTCGTCAATGACCGACCCGCTTTCGTCACACATCAGCGTGTATGAACCGCGCCAGACCGGAAGACGGACGACATTTCGGGTGGTGGCCAGTTGCAAAAGCTTCTCGGCGTCCGGGCCTATGATGTCGAATTTGCGCAGACCGCTCATATCCTGCACCGTCACCGCCTCGCGGCAGGCCCAGTATTCACCCAGCGTGCCATGCGCGGGATAGCTGACCGGAGTCCACAGATCGCGCGCGGGGGCGAAATGCTGGGTCAGCGGGGCCAGTCGGTCATGAAACGCGGATTCCTGACTGATAGCCATCGGGGCATCTTCCTTTTCACGATAGGCAACCGCACGGCGGATCGGGGTTTCCGGGCGATAGATGCGCACATGCACATCCGTCGGATTCCAGCCGTTGATCGGGTCGATGTCGTCGGGGCACGCCGTCGAAACGCAGACCAGGTCTTCCAGCGCCCGCATAGCCACGTAGTCGCCCGGGCGCGAATGGGATTCCTCGGTCAGGATGTGATGCGACGCCGGATCGATCCAGGTGTTCCAGAAAAAGTTGATCGCGGGCCAGGCCGACCGGCGCGCCACGCCATAAAGGGCAAGCGCGTTCGACATGTTGTCGGAACAGTTCACATGGCCCGGGAACCCGCGTTCTTCATAGCCGCGCGCGGTGCAGGCCAGCCCGAACGTGTCATGCCGCCCGCAGGTATCCTGCACCACGTTCAGCAGGGGGCGCATTTCACGATCGTAGAACTTGTCCAGCAGACCGGGGCCCGGATAGGCGCGGCGAACCATCGACCGCGTCGCAGTCGAGTCGATCATCCATTCATCGCCGTTGCTCAGCCCGTCGGCGCGCAGGGCCATGAAATCGGAACATTGCTGCCCCTCAATGTCGATGATCTGCACAAATTCACCGGCCTTCAGCTCATAGGCCGTTCCGGTGCCGCGCTGCACGGTAAATTCGTCCCGGATATCGCCCAGAGGCGGAGGAAGCAGCGGGCCGGTCGCGTTCGCACGCTTGTGCCGCACGGTGACGCATCCGGCATCCGTACCTTCGATTAACCCTAAAACCGGGTTCGGACGGATCAGCCAGACGGTGACCTGTTGATCCGAGCGCAGGATCAACTCGTCCGTCACCTGCCCTGTCCGGTGACCGGGGAACGGCGCATCCGGTTTTCCGCCCTGTGCACCGATCCAGCCCCGATAGCGGGCGCTGTCGAACGCGTCTGTATTGACAACCGCGTTCGCCGGCAAGCCCAAGGCTGTTAGCATCGCCCGCCCGCTCGCAGCGAAAGCAGCAACCGTCAGGGGCGTGTCCACCGACAGCCCGTCCAGCGAGAGCAGATCGCCCTGCTGTAGCACCAGCCGCTCAGCCTCGCGCGGGGCCAGAACAAAGCTGGACGTGTCCGCAGCGTTCGGAAAGCCGGGAAACCGGCGGCCCGGGCTGTCAAACCCGGTATTCGAAAAACTGTGCAAGACTGAGGAACCAAGCATGGTTTTGTCGGATTCTCGGTTATGAAACTAGTTACAAGAGTTGATGAAACTAGTTACATATGTCAACTCTTTCCTTAACAATCGTCAGATGGGCCAGAAAATCGGTGTCAAAAAAAGCTTCGGAGACCAGAAAACGCGCAAATCTTCGGGACGTGGCCCAGGCAGCGGGTGTTTCTGTCGCCACCGTGTCCCGGGTGCTGAATGAACCGGGGGTCGTAAAAAAGGACACTTTGGAAAAGGTTCAGGCCGCCATCGCCGCGCTGAAATTCGTTCCCAGCGCTGCGGCACGGGCCATCAATTCCGGGCGCACCCGCTTTGTCGGGGCCTTGGTGCCGACCCTGGACAACGCCATCTTTGCCCGGTTTCTGGCCTCGCTCGAACGCAACCTGTCCCTGCATCAATTGTCCCTCATCGTGGCCACGACAGACTCGGATACCGAGGTGGAGGCGGCCAAGGCGAAAGGTCTGATCGACATTGGCGCCGAAGGGTTGATCATTACCGGCGCCACCCACAGCACCGAGTTTCACGACCTGATCGAACGCTCGATGCTGCCGACGATCATCACGTCCTATTTTGATGGTGGAAACCCACTGCCGACAATCGGTTACGACAACGCAGCGGCGGCGCAGCTGGCGTTGCAACATCTGGCTGATCTTGGACACCGGAATATCGCGGTCGTGCACGGCCCTGCCCATAACAACGACAGAACCCGCGCCCGCCTGTCCGGGCTGCATGACCTGAACTGGGGCGGAGATCTGACGACTTATGAAACCTCCATCAGCCTCAGCGGGGGATCAGAGGCCGCCCTGCGTATTTGTGCCGCCGCGCAAGTGCCCGATGCAATCCTGTGCCTGTCAGACGTGGTTGCCCTGGGCGTATTGTTCGGTCTTCAGTCGCAGGGTGTGAAAGTGCCGGGCGACATGTCGCTGGTCGGCATCGATGACCTGCCCAGTTCCGCCGTGGCTGTTCCCGCGCTGACGACAGTGCACCTGCCCGTCACACGGATGGGTGAAAGAGCCGCTGTCGCTCTGGCGCGGTGGATATCCGATCAGGAAGTGCCGCGCGCTGAAAAGCTTGAGGCCGCGCTGGTCGAGCGGAACTCGGTTTTGCGCCGGTCCGGGTAAACCCTGACATTGCCAATTCAGGGGCGCAAAGATCAGTCAGGGGCTGACAAACTATTGATTTTTGTCGCGCGCAAAGAATATGTAAAGTTGCGAAAAGATCGAGACGGAAAGCGTCCGCAGGCTGGTGATCATGACCAAAATAAAGAACATGGAAGAATTTGCTGCGGTCAGCGGCATCTCGCGCCCCACGATCTCCAAGTATTTTCACGATCCCGACAGCGTGCGGGCCACAACGAGGGCGCGCATCGAAGAGGCGCTGGAGCGGTTCGACTATCGCCCGAACATATTTGCGGTGAATCAGAACCGGAAGCTGACCAAGAATATCGGAATCGTGGTGCCCTATCTGGCCGATCCGTTCTTTGCCGAGATTGCGCGCTATCTGGAACAAAGCTGTATCGCCGCCGGATACCGCCCGTCACTGTTCAGTTCGCATGGTGAACAGAAGCTTGAAAACGAAATCCTCGACAGCCTTCGCTCGCTCAAGCCTGCTGGCGTTCTTTTTGCGCCTCTGGGGCGGGCGTCGGACCGGTCGCAAATTGAAAAGTTCTGCGAGAACGTGCCGACCGTTCTGTTCGACAGCAACCTCGATGGGTTGGGGGCGGCGTTTGTCGGCTCGGATAATTTCAGCTTTGTCTCGCAGACCGTCGAATACATGACCCGCACGGGTGAGCCGCCGTCGTTTTTTGAGATGCGCACGCCGGCGAACCCGAATGCGAACAAACGGCGCAAGGCCTATGTCGACGTCATGGAGCATCTGGGCTTTGAGCCGCATGTGATCAAGATCGACGGTCAGGGCTGGGCGTTCGAAGATATCGGGCGTCGCGGCGCGATGAAAGTGCTTGAGGAAGGTGGGCTCAGGACAGACTCGGTTCTGTGCAGCAATGACCGTCTGGCCATCGGCTTCCTTGCGGCCTGTTACGAGCGGGGGATTCGGGTGGGGCGCAAAAAAGACTGCACGCTGCGGGTCGCGTCGAATGACGATCATCCATTTGCCAAGTTTACCTGCCCCTCTCTGACAACGGCGGCGCATGATTACGACAACGTGGCCGGGCGCAGCGTGGAAACTCTGTTCGAACTTATTGAAAACGGGGGGAAATTCGACAAGCGATCGGAAACCCTGTTTCCGGCCAGGCTGGTATTAAGGGAGTCCGCCTGATCTCTAAAATTTAACGCGCGTAAAGTTTTTATTGACGCCGCGACAAGTTCTGCACTACGCTCCCTGTACGACATCCAAGCTCAGGGAGGACAGGGATGTATCTCAAGAACGCACTTCGTGCGGCGACTGCACTGACTTTCGTCGCAACGGCAGCGGCCCATGCACAGACGATCACGATCGCCACCGTTAACAACGGCGACATGATCCGGATGCAGGGCTATTCCGACAATTTCACCGAAGCGACCGGCATTGATGTGGAATGGGTGACGCTGGAAGAAAACGTCCTGCGCCAGCGCGTGACCACCGACATCACCACCAAGGGCGGTCAGTTCGACATCATGACAATCGGCATGTACGAAACCCCGATCTGGGGTGCAAATGGCTGGTTGGTGCCGCTGGACGGTCTGTCCGCGGAATATGACGTCGATGACATCCTGCCCGCCATGCGCGGCGGCCTGAGCCACGAAGGCACGCTGTTTGCGGCACCATTCTATGGCGAAAGCTCGATGGTGATGTATCGCACCGACCTGATGGAAAAGGCCGGTCTTGAGATGCCCGACGCGCCGACCTGGCAGTTCATCCGCGAGGCTGCGGCCGCAATGACCGATCGCGATAACGATATCAATGGTATCTGCCTGCGCGGCAAGGCCGGTTGGGGTGAAGGCGGCGCCTTTATCACCGTGACCGGAAACTCGTTCGGCGCGCGCTGGTTCGATGAGGACTGGAAGCCCCAGTTCGATCAGCCGGAATGGAATGAGGCACTGACCTTCTTCGTGGACATGATGAGCGAATCCGGCCCGGCCGGCTATGCCACCAACGGTTTCAACGAAAACCTGTCGCTGTTCCAGCAGGGCAAATGCGGCATGTGGATCGACGCGACAGTCGCGGCGTCATTCGTGACCAACCCAGATGATTCAACCGTGGCCGACAAGGTCGGTTTTGCGCTGGCTCCGAATTCGGAAGGCGTTGACAAGCGTTCCAACTGGCTTTGGGCATGGGCGCTGGCCATTCCCGCGGGCACGCAGCAAAGCGACGCGGCCAAGCAGTTCATCGAATGGGCAACTTCGAAAGACTACATCGAACTTGTGGCCGAAAATGAAGGCTGGGCCAATGTGCCGCCAGGCGCGCGGACCTCGCTGTATGAGAACCCGGAATATCTGAAGGTTCCGTTCGCCAAGATGACGCTGGATTCGATCCTGTCGGCCGACCCGAACAATCCGACGGTCAAGCCGGTGCCCTATGTCGGCATCCAGTTCGCGGCCATTCCGGAATTCGCGGGCATCGCCACGCAGGTCAGCCAGGAATTCTCGGCCGTCTATGCCGGACAGCAATCGGTGGAAGAAGCGCTTGAAAAAGCACAGGCCTTCACCGCTGAAGAGATGGAAGCCGCAGGGTACTGAGGCCTCCTCCCCGGTGGGGGACAGGTATCTGTCCCCCGCTCCCCACTTCCACAATTCCCGTTTTTCTCGCAGGCTGAGCTACGCCTGAACAGAGAGGTCTTGCGTCATGGCTACCCAACATTCCCGCTCCGTTGCGCGCCTGATGATGGCACCCGCAGTGGTCCTGCTTCTCGGCTGGATGCTCGTGCCGCTGACGATGACGCTGTATTTTTCCTTCAAAAAATACCTGCCCTTGCGCGGCGGTGATCTGGGCTGGGTCGGGTTCGACAACTACGTCCGGTTCGTCTCGTCCAGTTCCTTCTGGCCCGCGGTTCAGGCGACATTGATGATCGTCGGCGGCGTGCTGGTGATCACGGTGGTTCTGGGCATCCTGCTGGCGATGCTGCTGGATCAGCCGATGTGGGGCCAGGGTGTCGTGCGCATCCTTGTCATCGCCCCGTTCTTTGTCATGCCGACCGTGTCCGCGCTGGTCTGGAAGAACATGTTCATGGACCCAGTGAACGGTTTGCTGGCGCATCTGTGGCGCTTTTTCGGGGCCGAGCCGATCTCGTGGCTGTCCGAAGCCTCAATGACCTCGATCATCATGATCGTGTCGTGGCAGTGGTTGCCTTTCGCCACCCTGATCCTGCTGACCGCGATCCAGTCGCTGGACAGTGAACAGCTGGAAGCTGCCGAGATGGACGGTGCGCCGGTGCTGAAACGGTTCTATCACATCGTCCTGCCGCATCTGAGCCGCGCGATCACGATTGTGATCCTGATCCAGACGATCTTCCTTTTGTCGATCTTCGCCGAGATCTTCGTGACCACCGGCGGCGCATTCGGCACCCGCACACTCACCTACCTGATCTTCCAGCGCGTGCTGGAAAGCCAGAATGTCGGCCTTGGATCAGCCGGAGGTGTCTACGCCATCATCCTTGCCAATATCGTTGCGATCTTCCTGATGCGCATCGTCGGCAAAAACCTGGACGCGTGAGGAGGAACGAACCATGGCCCGCGCAGTCACAACGCAACGCAAAACGATCAACACGGCCATTGCCTGGGCGATCGGTCTGCTGATCTTCTTCCCGATCCTCTGGACCATCTTGACCAGCTTTAAGACCGAAGCACAGGCCATTGCCAGCCCGCCGCTGTTTCTGAACTTCGACTGGACGCTTGAGAACTATGCCATCGTGCAGGAACGCTCGGACTACATGCGGTTTCTGTGGAATTCGGTCATCATCGCGGGCGGCTCGACCATTCTGGGCGTGATCATCGCAGTTCCGGCAGCTTGGGCCATGGCCTTCGTGCCGTCCAAGCGCACCAAGGACATCCTGTTGTGGATGCTGTCCACCAAGATGCTGCCAGCCGTCGGCGTGCTGTACCCCATCTATCTTCTGTTCATCCGGCTCGGTCTGCTGGACAGCCGCGGGGGGCTGGTTGTGGTCCTGATGCTGATCAATCTGCCGATCATCGTCTGGATGCTTTACACCTATTTCCGCGAAATTCCGGGGGAAATTCTGGAAGCCGCGCGAATGGACGGCGCCACGCTGAAAGAGGAAATCCTTTATGTTCTGACGCCAATGGCCGTGCCTGGCATCGCCTCGACCGTTCTGCTGAACTTCATCCTGGCCTGGAACGAGGCGTTCTGGACCCTCAACCTGACCGCCGTTGATGCGGCTCCGCTGACGGCCTTCATCGCCAGCTATTCCAGCCCCGAGGGCCTGTTCTTTGCCAAGCTCAGCGCGGCCTCGACCATGGCGATTGCGCCAATCCTGATCCTTGGCTGGTTCAGCCAGAAACAACTTGTCCGCGGCCTGACCTTCGGCGCTGTGAAATAAGGAACACGACACATGGGACGTATTCAACTCAAGTCCGTGACCAAAAGCTTCGGCGATGTGCAGGTCATTCCCCCACTGGATCTGACCATCGAGGATGGCGAATTCACCGTCTTCGTCGGCCCATCGGGTTGCGGCAAATCCACCCTCCTGCGTCTGATCGCAGGGTTGGAGGACATCACCACCGGATCTGTCGATATCGACGGTGCGGATGCAACGGATGTGCCGCCCGCCAAGCGGGGTCTGGCGATGGTGTTTCAGTCCTATGCGCTCTATCCGCATATGACCGTGCGCAAGAACATCGCTTTTCCGCTGCGCATGGCCAAACTGGATCAGGCCGAGATCGACAAGCGCGTCGAAGGGGCTGCAAGCGTGCTGAACCTGACCGACTATCTGGACCGGCGCCCTGGTCAATTGTCCGGCGGACAGCGCCAGCGCGTCGCCATCGGGCGGGCCATTGTGCGCGAACCGGCGGCCTTTCTGTTTGATGAGCCGTTGTCTAATCTCGACGCCGCTCTGCGCGTTGGTATGCGGCTTGAGATCAGCGAACTGCACGAACGCCTCGCGACCACGATGATCTACGTCACGCACGATCAGGTCGAAGCCATGACAATGGCTGACAAGATCGTGGTTCTTCAGGCCGGCGTGATCGAACAGGTGGGCAGCCCGCTGGACCTCTATCGCACGCCGCGTAACCTGTTTGTCGCGGGGTTTATCGGCTCACCGAAAATGAATTTCATCGAGGGCGAAGAAGCTGCAAAACACAGTGCCCATACCATCGGTGTGCGACCTGAGCATATCGCCGTGTCTGACAGCGAGGGCACGTGGTCCGGCGTGGTTGGAGTGTCCGAACATCTCGGCTCGGACACGTTCTTCCACATCCATGAGACGGGGCTTGCCGAAACAATCACCGTCAGGGCGGATGGTGAGGTCGGGTTCCGGCACGGAGACCGGATTCATCTGACACCGCGTGCGGATGTGATTCACCGATTTGACGCGCAGGGGTTGCGGATCGAATGAAACGTCTCGACGGCAAAACCGCACTCATTACGGGTGCTGCGCGGGGAATCGGGCTGGCCTTTGCCAAAGCTTATGTGTCCGAAGGTGCCCGGGTTGCCATCGCAGATATAGATATCGACAGGGCGCAGAGCGCCGCCGCCGCAATCGGTGAGGCCGCAGTGGCCGTCGAAATGGATGTTACCTATCAGACCAGCATCGACAACGCGGTCCGGAATGTGGCGAAACGTCTGGGACCCATCGACATCCTGATCAACAACGCGGCCATCTTTACGGCCGCACCCATCACCGAGATTGACCGCGCCGACTATGACCGCGTGTTCGACATCAATGTCGCCGGCACGCTTTTCACCATGCAGGCCGTCGCCCGGCACATGATCGCAAACAACGTAAAGGGTCACATCATCAACATGGCCTCTCAGGCCGGGCGGCGTGGAGAGCCTTTGGTCGCGGTGTATTGCGCCAGCAAGGCAGCGATCATTTCGCTGACGCAGTCGGCGGGTCTCAACCTGATATCGCATGGCATCAACGTCAACGCCATCGCGCCGGGTGTTGTGGATGGTGAACACTGGGACGGCGTGGATGCGTTTTTCGCCAGATACGAAGGCAAGGAACCGGGTCAGAAAAAGCGCGAAGTTGCCGCCGCGGTCCCCTTTGGCCGCATGGGCAGCGCCGAGGACCTGACGGGAATGGCGGTGTTCCTGGCCACGGATGACGCCCGCTATATTGTCGCCCAGACCTACAATGTGGACGGCGGGAACTGGATGAGCTGATGGACCCTCAGGCTGCCGCAAATCCCCCCATGAAACTGCGTCGCGACCGACTGCAGGACCTGCCCGGGACGGTCAAAGCGCCAAAGTACCTGGGCCAAGACCTGAAGCCCGGCATGGTTCATATCGGGCTGGGAAATTTCCACCGCGCGCATCAGGCCTGGTATTTTCACCGGTTGATGCAGCAGGGTGTTTCCCATGACTGGGCCATTGTCGGTGCCGGGGTACGCACCTATGACGCCGCCATGCGGGAAAAGCTGCTTGCGCAGGACTGTCTGACGACGCTGATCGAGCTGGACCCGTCGGGCATGTCGGCCGAGGTCACCGGTCCGATGATCAACTATCTGCCGATCGAGAAAGGCAACGCGCCGCTGATCCGGCAGATGTCCGATCCTTCCATCCGCATCGTGTCCCTGACGGTGACAGAGGGCGGATATTACCTTGACGCAAACACCGGTGAATTCGACACCGACCACGAAGATATCCAGCACGACGCCCGCAACCCGCAGCATCCAAACACGGTGTTCGGGGCCATCGTCGCCGCGCTCAGACAGCGCCGGGACGCGGGGCTGGACTCGTTTACCGCGCTGAGCTGCGACAACCTGCAGGGCAACGGTGCAATTCTGCGCAACTGCATCACAAGGTTGGCCCGGCTGTCGGACCCGGACCTTGCCGACTGGATCGACCGAAACGCTGCATTCCCCAATTCGATGGTTGATTGCATTGTGCCCGCCACCACGGATCAGGTCATCTCGCAATGTCGCGCCCTGGGCATAGAGGACCTGGCCCCGGTGACGCATGAGAATTTTCGCCAATGGGTGATCGAAGACAGGTTCTGCGCCGGGCGGCCACCGCTGGAAGATGTCGGCGTCACGATGACGAATGACGTCCATTCCTATGAGATGATGAAGCTTCGCATTCTGAACGGGGGTCACCAGATCCTTGCAAATGTCGGTGAAATCCTTGGCATCCCAACCATTTCCGATTGCATGCAGGACAAGCAGGTATCGGCGTTTTTCCGAAAGGTTCAGGCGGCCGAGATCCTGCCGCATGTTCAGGCTGTGCCCGGAACGACGCCCAAGGACTATCTGACTCTGGTCGAAGGCCGGTTTGCGAATTCTGCCATACGCGACACAACCCGCCGTGTCGCCTTTGATGGCTCGGCCCGGCACCCCGGTTTTCTGCTGCCGTCGCTGCGCGACGCGATGAAAAGCGGCGCGCCAGTGAGCGGTCTGGCATTGGCGGCGGCCTTTTGGGCCCGGATGTGCGTGGGAACGCGCGAAGACGGAACCGAGATTGCCGCGAACGATCCGATATGGGATGCGCTTCTGCAATCCGCCCACGCTGCCAGAGGAAACCCGCAGGTCTGGATTGACCAAACCGGTCTTTACGGCGACGCAGGCCGGGACGCGCGTTTTTCGCAGGCGTTTTCGAACTGGCTGCGCGAGATCTGGCATAATGGCAGCAGGCAGGCGATTGACAGCTACCTGCGGAATGACGGATCAGGGTAATCGGTCGGGCATCCATTGCTCTGAGTGGCGGGTGCTGTCGTCTGAACGGGTCTCGCATTCATATTCAGAAAATGTCCTTGGCCTTGCTATCATTGGCGCGGGGCCGTGACCCCGGAAAGATCGGGGTGCAGAGTATGAGTTCGGAATGGCAGGCGCGGGCAGCACAACGGATCGTGATCCGAAACAAGGGGCTGTCAGCGACGTTTTCACCGCTGGGCGCAACGCTGTGCGACCTGCGGCTTGCTGGCGTCACCCACCCGCTGATCCTGGGGTGGGCAAACCCGGACGACTATCTGCGCAATGACGACTATCTGGGCCCCATTGTCGGTCGCTGCGCGAACAGAATTGCACGGGCGACCTACAGCCTGAGCGGACAGCAGTTCTCACTGGATCGCAACTTCCGCGACCGGCACTGCCTGCACGGCGGGCGGGACGGGGCCGCAGTACAGATGTGGCAAGTCACGCGGCAATCCGAAACCTGCGTAACTTTCGCCCTGGTTCTGCCTGACGGGCATATGGGTTTTGGCGGGACGTTGTCCGTCGAAGCCCGGTTCCGGGTCGAAGCGCCGGCCACGCTTGTGCTGGAGATTGAGGCCCGGTCAGAGGGTGACACCATCTGCAATTTTGCGCCGCACAGCTATTTTAACCTGAACGGAACCGGTGACATCACGGACCATGTCCTGCAGGTGTTTGCGAAACAGTACCTGCCGGTTGATGATGATCTGATACCGCAGGGCAGCCCCGCACCCGTCGAAGGCACGGATTTTGACTTTCGCGAGCCCAGGGCGATTGGAAAGTTCCCGTATGACCACAACTACTGCGTTTCTCATGGCAGGACCGCAGAGAAACCCGTGGCGATGCTGCATTCGCGCGATTCAGGTGTGCGGCTGGAACTGTCTTCGACCGAACCGGGGCTGCAGGTCTATTCAGGGATGCATCTGAACCACGCCGGCAAGGCGACGCTTTCGGGGGAAGGCTACACCGCATTCGCAGGTCTGGCACTGGAACCTCAGTGCTGGCCGGATGCGCCGAATAACCCGGATTTTCCCGGTGCGGTTCTGCGGGATGGACAACTGTACCGCCACGTGTCGCGGTTCGCGTTCAGCCGTGACGGGGCTATCGGGGATTGAACGCCATCGTCGCCGCTGTTGACCGCAGCGGTCCGATCCATCATCCTGACCCCTAACAGACTGGCCCGGCGCAGTAATTTTCACGTTGCGGTCATTTGCTCGTATTTTTGGCAAGGCCCGCGACATGTCCGAAACATCGCAGAAGCAATATGTGCTGGACACACATCGCGCCCGTGACCCCGAGCAAACATTGCAAATCGTAAAGCCCCGGCTGAAAGAGATGGGCATTACCCGGATCGCGAACCTGACAGGTCTGGACCGGATCGGGCTGCCCACCGTGATGGTGGCCCGGCCGAACTCGCGCTCGGTTGCGGTTTCACTTGGCAAAGGCTTGTCTCTGCGCGCGGCTGAGGCCTCAGGCGTGATGGAGGCGATCGAATCCTGGCATGCCGAACAGGTCCAGCTGCCGCAACGCCTTGCCAGATATTCCGACCTGATCGGCGAGGCGTCGGTTGTGGATGTCGACAGGCTGCCCCGGGTGACCGGCGCGCGCTTTGACCCGCATTGCAATATGCTATGGGTCCGGGGGCGGGATCTGTTCGCCGATTGCAACTGCTGGGTTCCGCTTGAGATGGTTGATACCGACTACACGGCCCGGCCTGTCGGCGGTCAGGCCGCTTTTCCCCGCACCACCAACGGATTGGCGTCTGGCAACAATCTGGCTGAGGCCAGTTGCCATGCAATCTGCGAATTGATCGAGCGCGATGCGACAACGCTTTGGCATCACCGGCAACAGGCCGCCCGCCTTGATCCGGACAGTATCGACGATACCCGCTGCCAACAGGCGCTGGAGATGATCACCGCCGCCGGGTTGGAGGTTGGGGTGTGGAACACAACCTCGGATATCGGGATTGCCTGCTTTCGCTGCGTGATCTGCGAAAAAAGTGACCAGCCCGGCCACATCGGTATCGGAGACGGCTGTCATCCGGATCGCGCCATCGCCCTGCTGCGCGCCCTGACCGAAGCGGCGCAGACACGGCTGACCTATATTTCCGGCGCCCGCGACGATCTGGACCCTGACGAATTCACCGACCGGGCAAAGATCGAACGCAGCAAATACGTGCGCGATCTGATCGACGGCTCGATTGCCGGACAGCAATTCGCGGATTGCCCGTCCTTTGTTACCGGCGCATTTGAGGAGGATCTGAACCTGCTGCTGGCGCGGTTGTCTTCGGCGGGGATATCGCAGGTCGTCACGGTGGATCTGTCACGACCGGGTTTTGACATCGCAGTTGTCCGGGCCGTTATCCCGGGGCTGGAGGCGCCGCACGACGATCCGGATTACGTTCCCGGCACGCGGACGCAACGTATTGTGGAAGGGCTCGAATGACGGCCGTTGTTTTCGTGGGCCCAACCCTTTCGCGTGATGCGGTGTCCGAGCATCTGGACGCCACAGTTCTTCCCCCTGTGCGGCAGGGCGATGTCTATCGGGTCGCGCGCTCCAAACCCTTGGCAATCGGAATAATCGACGGGTATTTCGAAGGTGTCCCTTCGGTCTGGCACAAGGAAATCCTCTGGGCAATGGAACAGGGCATTCCGGTCTTCGGCAGTGCAAGCATGGGCGCGTTGCGGGCTGCCGAACTGGCCGATTTCGGGATGATCGGCGTCGGGCGCATTTTCGAAGAATACCACAGCGGGGTCCTTACGGATGATGATGAGGTCGCCGTTCTTCACAGCCCGGCCGAGCTGGGCTTCCGGCCCCTCAGTCAGCCGATGGTGTCCATCCGCGCCACCGCAGAGCGGGCTCAGGCGGCCGGGGTTTTGCCGGAGGAAACCGCTGCCGATTTGCTGCGATGCGCAAAGGCGATCCATTATCGCAATCGCGACTGGCCGGGCATCATCGCCGCGATGAAAGGGCACAGCGGCATTGAAGGTTTTGCAGACTGGATCGCCGACGGCAGCGTCGACGCCAAGGCCGAAGACGCCCGCGCCATGCTGGTGCGCATGTCCGAATATCTGGCCGGCACCCCCCTGCCCCCGACCAATACGGCCCGGACCGAACCCACGCTGATGTGGAAAGCACTGCGCAACCGCGTCGATGTGGCAGACATAAAACATGATAAAGCCGTGATCGACGAGCTGAGGTTGAGACCCGATCTCTTTTTTCAGATGCGGGACCGCGCTGTCTTGGCTCTGCTGTCGCAACAGGATGCAGCCAGACAGGAACGCGAACCGGACCGAGACGCTCTGGTCAGGCAGATGGCCGATCACAGGGGCAAAGCGGGGCTTTCGCGACGCTCTGATCTGATGGCATGGCTTGAGGCGAATGACCTCAGCCCCGAAGGGTACGAGGCGATGCTGGCCGACGCTGCCCGGGTCGATGCCGCAAAGACCGCGCATTGCGGCCAACTGGATGCCCCGCTTCTGACCGAACTGCGTCTTTCGGACCGCTTTGCCGAACTGCGCGACCGCGCGGCCCGCAAGGCGGGCCAGACCGCCCCGGACAACACATCCGGCGCGGACCGGTTGCGCATTCTGATGTGGTATTTCGAAACACGACTTGACCGCGAGGTGCCCGATGATCTTGAATCATACGCAGTTTCTCTCGGCCTTGCCGGGCGTGACGCGTTTTACGAATTGATAGAAGCTGAGTTTTTGTTTTGCCATGGGGCAGCCGATCACCGGGAGTCCACCGCACGGGTGGCCGAACCGCCTGATCGGACCTGATGCGGGAGGGCGTATTGTGAACTTACCCGAACATACCGACAATGAAGAGCCCGGCACGCGGTTCCTGCTGTTTCCGCAATCGCCCTTTCTGGAACCCGACGCGCAACTGGAACTGGTTGAGGTTTCGGCCCCGCAAGGCAGCATCGGGCCCGGCCCGTCCGGCCCGCGCATGTACACCGTCAACCCGGTGGGCAAAACCACGCCCTATGGCGCGATCGTGCCGGGTCCGGACGGGCCGGGCATGTATCTGCCCCCGTGGGACGGCTATATCCAGCCGCCCGCCATGCCGGACGAGTTTGGCAATTTCATCCACATTGATCCCTCGGACCCCGCCTTCGAGGCCGCGCATCTGTTCGGGTCCGCGCATTTCACCATGGATGTCTGGCAAGGTTATTTCGACCGTCCGATCCCCTGGCATTTCGCCCGTGATTTCAACCGCCTGGAGCTGTCGCTGTTGCCCAGTCTCGACAATGCGCATATCGGCTGGGGGTTTCTGGAAACAGGCGGCACGCATGAACACGGCGATGAATACCGCCCCTACAGTCTGAATTTCGACGTGGTGGCGCATGAGATCGGGCATGCCATCATCTACAGCGTGATCGGGATGCCGTCCGACGGTGATGCCTCGGGCGAGTATTATGGGTTTCACGAATCCGCGGCGGATATGGTGGCGCTGCTTGCTTCGCTGCATTTCGGATCGGTTGTCGAGACGCTGCTCGAAAACACGCGCGGAAACCTCTATACGTTCAATCGTCTGAACCGTTTTGCCGAACTGTCAGAAAACGCGCAGATCCGCGTCGCGGCCAACGACCGGTCCCTGTCTGAATTTGCCGACGGTTGGTCCAGCGAACACGCCCTGTCCGAACCTTTGACCGGCGCAATGTTCGATATTTTCGTCGACATCTATCATGAGCGTTTGCTGGTGCACGGCCTCATCTCTGCCGAAGAGGAACACCTGTCGGATCAGTTGGAGGACTCGCCGGACTACAACGAGGTGATGCAGGGTATTTTCGACGCGCGGTATGCAGAGAACCCCGACGGTTTCCGTATCGCCCTTCTTGAGGCGCGGGATTACCTGGGTACCTACTTGGCCGACGCGTGGGAACGGCTGGACGCCGATATGCTTAGTTATTTCGGGGTCGAAAGAGCTCTGTTGGCGGTCGATCAGGAAATCACCGGCGGCGCGTTCAGCCGGATCATCCAGGGCAACTTTCGCATGCGCGACATCGGTCTGACGACCGCCGGCCCGCGTATGCCCGATCCGAATGAAGACAGCCACGCGAATTCGGTTCGAACACGGGTTCCGGGCTGACGGCTAAAATCCTTTTTTTTTCAGCCGTTTTGTGGCATTTAGACGTGGGGTGATTTTTGTGGAACATTTTTTGCCTGCACTTAGTCAGGCTGCATTGAGGGGGAGATGAGGTCTCTGACAGCGTCAAGCCCAAAGTTGGGAGGGAGTGATATGTCTGAGTCATTGCTCAGTTTTTCAGAAGTGTTGCTGTTTGGTCGTGTACTTGAAGATTTCAAATACGATAAGAACGCCTTACCAAAACGTGGAAAAGGCAAGAACAAACATTTGGAAGATCAGCTTGCACTGACCGACCCGAAATTTGCGCGGATTTACTCGTTTTCCTTTGAAGGCACACACTACGATTTGCCTGAACCCGCGATTTTCCTGGTTGACGGACCGGGAGAGAGCGCAACGGATGACGAAAATCTTTTTCCCGATCAGAACCTTCCGTACAATTTGTCTCAGCAGGTTGGCGGCAATTCGGGTGCGAATTACGATCCAAAGAAGGATACAACAAGGCAAGCAGCTCGTGCTCCGCTTGATCCATCCAAAACTGGTGTAGCAAGCGCTGATTACCAGATCGCGAATGACATTAAGTTCTGGCCCTATGATAAGGCCGACTTCACCATTCGGATGGACGTAATGACCGGTATGATCGAACAAGTCCTGCTCGACATCTATTTCGGCTTTGACAGCCCGGCGATCAGCGG
>NZ_JBQFTI010000003.1:0-386417 GCF_056538575.1 Ruegeria sp. BG10
TCCCCAAAGGATACTGAACAGGCATCTCCCATCCCGCAAAATCAACCAGCTTACCCCCCAACTCAACATGCAACGAATGAAGTGGGGTGCGGTTTGGCGAAGATGTCATGTCAGAGACCTTTCGTAATCCAGTGTCCATGAGCGCAGCGCGGCAGGATCCGGCTGCTTTGCACTAAAGCCGTGCCACCCCAAGGTTCCCGGGAGACCATCGCAAGTCAACAGGCTTGGATGGGCGGGGACGGCCCGCCCCGGTTGCCGGACCATCGGGAATGTATGCGGCGGCATGCAGGTTTGTATCCTATAGGAAACTTTTTTCCGTTAGGCAACATCCGCGTATTAAAACCGAGGCCCTTTTTGACCCGTTTCGGTAGCCGGCAGCCAAGCGCATTAGCGGAAACGATTTTTGCCGGCAGCTGGTGGAACACCTCTGGCCCCTGCCCGCAACCTGCCCTAAGACTTCGCGAGAAAGGGGCCGCCATGTCACATATCACACTGGTCCGTCACGGCCAGGCCAACACGGCTGCGCGTGACGAAGTCAATTATGACAAGCTCAGTGAACTGGGCCACCAGCAGGCCCGCTGGCTGGGCGCGCATCTGCAGGACACGCGGGCGCATTACCCGCGGGCCTATTGCGGCACGCTGGTCCGTCACGCCGAAACCGCCGCCAGCATGGGCTTGCCGGACCCGGTCCGGGACGCGCGTCTGAACGAGATCGAATATTTCACGCTCGCCAAAATGTTCGAGGATCAGCATGGCGTACCCGTTCCGGTCGACCGCGAAGGGTTTGTAGAACACCTGCCGCGCACATTCGCCGCCTGGGCGAATGGCGAGATCGAGGATACGCCCGAGACCTTTGAAGAATTCGAGACCCGTGTTTCGGATGCGCTGCGCGATATCGGCACCGAGGGCGGGCCCGCGATTATCGTGACGTCGGGCGGATTGATCTCGATGGTGGTGCGGCAGGCGATGGGGCTGGATATCCCGTCGATGGCGCGGGTGGCCCTTGCCATCATGAACACGTCAATGCATCGTCTGCACCCGATCGGCGCGCAGCTGAGCCCGGTTCTGTTCAACGCCGTGCCACATTTGGAGGCACCCGACCGGCAGTTCGCGCAAACCCATCTGTAACCCCGGCCCGGAGGTCCCCTGATGCAGCTATACTATGCCCCCCGTACGATTTCGGTCGCGGTTGCCATCGCGCTGGAAGAGGCCGGGCTGAACTATGAGGCCATACAACTGGATTTCGCCGGCGGTGAGCAGACCGGGCCGGCCTATCAGCAGATCAACCCCAAGGGCCGCGTGCCCGCGTTGGCCGTTGACGGCGGCATTCTGACCGAGACCGGGGCGTTGCTGGAATATATCGCAGCCAAAGCGCCCGAAGCCGGGCTGGTGCCTGACGACCCGATTCTGGCGGCGCGCATGCGCGAGGTGATGTTCTACCTCGCCTCGACCATGCATGTGAACCACGCGCACAAGCAGCGCGGGCACCGCTGGGCCGACCAGCAATCCAGTTGGACGGACATGACGGGCAAGGTGGCGCAGAATATGACGGCATCCTGCGATTACATCTGTTCGAACGGGCTGCGCGGGCCGTTTGTGCTGGGCGCGGAATTCTCGCTGGCTGATGCGTACCTGTATGTGGTGTGCAGCTGGCTTGAAGGGGACGGCGTCGACGTCACCGCCTTTCCCAAAATCGAAGCCTTCCGCGCGGCGATGGAAGCGCGACCTTCGGTTCAGGCGGTGCGCGCCGCCGGAATGCTCTGACAAAAGGATATCGCATGACACATCTCTGGGTCCGGGCAGAGCAACGCCCGAATGAGGAACGGGTGGGGCTGACCCCCGAAGGCGCTGCCGCGCTGATCGCTGCGGGCATTCGCGTGACGGTCGAGGAAAGCCATGTCCGCGCCATTCCGATTGACGGCTACAAGGAAGTTGGGTGTGACATCGCGGCTGAAAACTTCTGGCCCGACGCCCCGTCGGATGCGATCATCTTCGGGCTCAAGGAACTGCCCGAGGACGGCACGCCCCTGCCCCATCGTCACATCATGTTCGGCCACGCCTATAAGGGCCAGCATTCGGGCCGCGCGCTGCTGGACCGGTTCAGGGCGGGGGGCGGCACGCTCTATGATCTGGAATATCTGATGGATGAGGATGGCCGCCGCGTTGCCGCCTTTGGATATTGGGCCGGCTATGCCGGGGCGGCTGTGACCCTGAAGACATGGGCGGCGCAGCAGCGCGGGCAGGTTTGCCCGCCGGTTGGGGTCTATCCGGGCAAGGACGCGCTGAACGCCGAGTTGCTGGCGGAACTGGACGCAACCGGCGCGGACCGGCCCCGCGCCATCGTCATTGGCGCCCTCGGCCGGGTCGGCACCGGTGCGGCGGATCTGTGCGAAGCGATGGGCGTGCCCGTCACCAAATGGGACATGGCGGAAACCGCCAGCGGCGGACCTTTCCCCGAGATACTGGACCACGACCTGTTCCTGAACTGCATCTTCGCCTGCCCCGGCACGCCGGTCTTTGTCCCACGCGCGGCCCTGACCATGCCGCGCAAGCTGACCGCCATTGGCGACGTGGCCTGCGATCCGGACAGCGATTACAACCCGGTGCCGGTCTACGACAGGGCCACCACATGGGAGACGCCGGCCCTGCGCGTGGCGACGGACCCGGTGATGGATGTGATGGCGATCGACAACCTGCCGTCGATGCTGCCGGTCGAAAGCTCGGAAGATTATGCGGCACAGCTGCTGCCTTCTCTGCTGACGCTTGGCGACATCGAAACCGGTGTCTGGGGCCGCGCGCGGGACACGTTCCGCAACCATGTTTAAGCGAGTGCATCCATGGAACATCTGATCGGGGCAGCGGCCGCAATACTGGGAACCATTTGCTGGTTGCCACAGACCCTGAAAACCTGGCGCACGCGCGAGACCAAGGACCTGTCTCTGCCTGCGAACCTGTTGATTCTGACAACGCTGACCCTGTGGCTGGCTTATGGGTTGATGATCGCCGCATGGCCCCTGATCCTGGGGAATGTGATATCGATCCTGCTTGTCGGGGCAATTGTGACCGCGAAACTGAAATTCGGCTGAACCGCCATAAAGGAGCTTACGCATGACGATTCACTGGTGTGGCACCGGCCTGTCGGCCATCCCCGGCCTGCGCCGCCTGATCGAAGGCGGGCACACACTCACCGTTTGGAACCGGACCGTTGAAAAGGCCAGGGCCGAAGTCGGAGATCTGACCGATGAAATCCGCGCCTTCGACATCGACGCGATTGGCGGGGTGCTGGCAAAGGGCGACGTGATCGTCTCGATGCTGCCGGGCGACTGGCACGTGCCGCTGGCAGAACTGGCGATTGCGAAAGAGGCCAATTTCGCCTCGTCCTCCTACATCGCGCCCGAGATGCGCGCGCTGGACGACAAGGCGCGTGAGGCTGGCGTGGCGCTTGTCAACGAGGTGGGTCTGGACCCGGGCATCGACCACCTGATGGCGCATGCTCTGGTCGATGACTACCGCGCATCGGACGCGTTCGATCCGGAAAACCACCTGAGCTTCATCTCTTATTGCGGCGGCATCCCGAAACACCCCAACCCGTTCCGCTACAAGTTCAGCTGGTCGCCGCTGGGCGTTCTCAAGGCGCTGCGGTCGCCGTCGCGGTCGATCCGCGACTATGCCCCGCTGGACGTTGCGCGCCCGTGGGACGCGATCAGCAGCTATATCGCGCCGTTGCCGACGCCGGAAAGCTTCGAGGTCTATCCCAACCGCGACTCGATCCCTTTCATGGCCGAATACCGGTTCGAGGATCACTGGACCGTAAAGGAATTCGTCCGCGGTACCCTGCGCCTGAACGGCTGGGCGGATGCGTGGTCAGACGTGTTTCGGGAAATCGAAACCCTGTCCGGCCCCGAAGGCGACGCGCGCCTGAAAGAGATGTCGGACCGGTTCTGGGACGAAAACGCCTATGACGAGGGCGAACCGGACCGCGTTGTTCTCTGCGTCGGTCTGAAGGCGGAAATGGACGGCGTGTCGGTCTGGCACAAGACTTATGTGATGGATGCCTGGGGCGACGCGCGCGGCACGGCCATGGCGCGGCTGGTGTCGATCCCCGTGTCGCTGGCGGTTGAGGCGGTTCTGAACCGCGCGATACCGGCGGGCGTACATGCCGCCCCCAGCGACCCCAGGCTGGTTCAGGGCTGGATGGCCGAGATCGACAGGCTGGCGCAACATCTTCAGGTCGTGGATCATACGGCCTGAGTTTCAGAACCACTAAAAACAAAAAAGCCATTCCGGAAAATCGGAATGGCTTTTGGCGTTGACCCGATAACCTTTCAGTTTCGGGACATTCTGCAGGGACCGGTCAGATAAATCTTTCGATCGTGTCGTCGAGATCGCTGCGGTTGATCCCAAGCTCGGACAGCTGGTGATCCGTCAGGCGGTTGAGGTCCTGAGCGGCCCGCACGATGTCCGTCCGGATGGTCTGAAGCTTCATCGCCCGGTCAAACAGCAGCAACGCACTGGCGATGACCCTGGTCTCGGGGATTGAATGTGTATCCAGCATTGTCTTCCTCCTCGGTTCGCGTTGGACTGGCCTTATTGCACCTGCCGACGGTAGGGCTGCTTGTGATACACGCTCTGATAGGCGCGTTCCTTGATCTCGTCGCGCGGCACTCCGATGTCGTTCAGTTGCTGGTCGCTGAGGTTTTCCAGTTCGCGAACGGTTCTGGCGTAGATCCCCTGGCGAAAGTGCTCGACCCGTGCTTCGGCATAATTGGAAAACAGGCCGAAAAAGAGGCCCTTCTGCGGGCTGACTGTCTGTGCGTATCCCATAATTTCCTCCGTCTCATCAGTGTTGCGATACCCGTCACACAACTGATTAAGGAGGCCCGCGTTAATGTAGCAGGATGGAATTATTAAGGTTTGTTCATGATGCAGGTCCTGACCTGACCGCCGCCTACATCAGGTCGTTTTCTACATCCTCGGCGGATATGCCCAGCGCATCCAATCCGTTTTCCAGATGGTCCGACAGGTGCGGCGTGCCGATCAGGTAATCGGCGCAGGGGGTCGAAGCTTCGGATTTTGCGGTGGCGATGGCCTCGGCCAGATCCTCGGCGAAAAAGCTTTCGCGCCCGATCCACATGACAGCAACCAGCTCGGCCTGTTCGTCCTCGCCCATCCGGTCGATGAACGCGCGCAGCTCGCCCTCGGCCCGGTCCAGCTCGCGCCCCATCATGGCGACCTGAGCGATCTTTCTTGCCGAGATTTCCAACATGACCCAACTCCTCGTGTTCGCGGTTTCCATCCTACCACAATCACCCTGCGCCGGCTGAGTCTTTGATCTTACGCAAACAAACTATGCGCTCAGCGTTCGCGAATGCGGGAAATCGGGTGATCGGGAACGGGGGCGCTGCGAAACGAGCGAAACCGGGCCTGTTTGACCTTGAGTTTCAGCGCCTGCCACAGGATCAGGGCAAAGGCGCGGCGCGCGCCGAAGGGGCGCCGCAGCAGGGACCACAGGATGGCGCGGTTGGTCAACGGCGCCCGGGGACCTGTCAGCGTCGCGATCAACCCGCCCCCGGCGCGGCCGTAATCGATCCAGACGCCCACCCGGTCCGGGCGGTAATCGAAGCGGAATGTGTAAGTCCCCTCGATTTTCTGAAACGGCGAGACATGCATCAGCTTGTCCGCCACCACCCGGTCGGACGGCCCGAGAGGGGCAAAGTTCGGGTTGTGGCACAGATAGCTGTGGCGCGTGCCATAGGTGTTGGTCACTTCGGCCACCACCGCGTAAAGCTGCCCCTCCCCGTCGAAACAGAACCAGAAGCTGACCGGATTGAACACATGGCCAAAGACGCGCGGCTGTGTCAGCAGGCGGATCGTCTTCGGCTGGGCCACCCCCATCTCGTCAAACCGGTCGCGCAGCCACGCTGCACCACGGCCCCGGTGCGGCGCGCCGCCGTGATCACGGTCGCGCCAGTTCATGACATTGGCGCGGTTCACCGAGAACAAGGCCGGCGTTCTGGGCGGGTTTTCCGGGTCCAGCAGGATGTAGTCGATTGAATATCGAAAGGCGTTCCGGGTTGCGCCCTTGCGCCCGTGATAGGTATGGCCTGCGATATGGTCGACCCTGTTCATACCCTGATGTCCAATCCGCCTGTAACCCGTTTAAATGACATTCTTTTCCCCAGTTCGCTGTATCAGAGTTTACGTAATCTAGCGCGGTTCGGATCAAAATGGCCGAATAAAGTGATCCGCCTTGGGCTGACCCGCGTAATGTGGTTATGTTTACCGAGATCGATACCGTGACCTTGGATGAACCGTCGGCCGACGGGCCTGCACTGAAACCTTGGCGCGCAAAGAAACGCATCAGGGGCAAGCCGGTGGACCGAGCGGATGACAGTTGCAACACCAGAACAGAGTGGGTGAGCCACGTCAGACGCATACGGGATGCGCAGGATCAGGCGGCGTTTGCCGAGCTGTTTCAGCATTTCGCGCCACGAATCAAGGCGTTCCTGATCAAATCGGGATCCGACGCCACGCTGGCTGAGGAATGCGCGCAAGAGGTGATGGCGACCTTGTGGCACAAGGCGCATCTGTTCGATCCGGCCCGGGCCACTGTGGCCACCTGGGTGTTCACGATCGCCCGGAACAAGCGCATCGACGTGTTGCGCAAGCAACGCCGCCCCGAACCCGAGGATCTGGGATGGGGCCCCGAAGCGGAACCGGATCAGGGCGACGTGATCGCGCTGCAACAGGAAACCGCGCAACTGCGTGACGCGCTGACAGCGTTGCCGGAAGCGCAAAGAGAACTGATCGAAAAGGCGTATTTCGGTGACCTGAGTCACCGTGAGATCGCGTCTGAAACCGGGCTGCCCCTGGGAACGATCAAATCAAGGATACGGCTGGCGCTGGATCGCCTGCGCCATGCGATGAACTGAGATGATGAAGATGAGCAACAAGATCAAACATCACCTGACGGACGACCTGCTGATGGCTTACGCCGCGGGCACTCTGCCCGAAGCGTTCGACCTGATGGTCGCCACCCACCTGTCCCTGTGCGACCATTGCCGGGCGCGGGCAGAGAGCTTTGACGCGGTCGGCGGCTGCGTTTTGCAGGAGCAGGATGACGCCCCTGAAATGAGCGACGGGTCGCTGGCGGCGACGATGGCGCTGATCGCCCAGGGTGCGCCGATTGCAAAACCCGCGCGCCCGGGATGTTCCGTTCTGCCGGCGCCGCTGCAGGATTACGTGGGCGGTGATGTCGACGATATTCAGTGGCGCTCGATCGGGATGGGTGTGAAACAGGCGATCCTGCCGACCACCCGCGAAGCCACCGCGCGTCTGCTGTTGATCCCGGCCGGGGCCGCTGTACCGGATCACAGCCACAATGGCGTGGAACTGACCATGGTGCTCAAGGGCGCGTTTTCGGACGAGGTCGACCGTTTTGCCCGCGGCGATGTCGAGATCGCGGATGAAAGCGTGCATCACACGCCGACGGCAGACGTCTCAGAAGATTGCATCTGCCTGGCCGTGACAGATGCGCCATTGAAATTCAGCAAGCTGATGCCGCGCCTGTTTCAGCCCTTTCTGCGTATCTGACCGGCCTTGTATTGACGCAATCCCGGTCAGGACCCGCGTGATCTCCGGACAATTTGTTTCGCAGAACGCTAGCCTTCGGTCTTGCCCAGCGGGACCACATTGGTCTGATCCTCGGAGGCCAGTTCCTCAAAATCGAAATTGTCCAGACGCTGGGCCCGACGCCCGGCCTTTTCAGCGCTGATCTTGATGTCCGAGATATCCTTGGCCGCCTGTCCGAAATGGCGGTCCAGGTTTGAGACGCGGTCGCCCAAACGCTCCACATCTTTGTGCAGCAGGCCCAGTTCCTTGCGGATCGCGCCTGCCTGTTCGCGCATGCGGGCATCTTTCAGGATCGCGCGCATCGTATTGAGTGTCGCCATGCAGGTGGTAGGCGACACGATCCAAACGCGTTTGCTGAAACTCTCTTGCACCAGTTCGGGGAACTTGGCGTGTAGTTCGGCATAGACTGCCTCGGAAGGCAAGAACATCAACGCGCCATCGGCGGTTTCGCCGTCGAGGATGTATTTCTCGGCGATATCGTTGATGTGCTTGCGCACCGTGCTGCGGAACATCTGCACCGCGGCCTTAAGTTCCATGTCATTGGTGGACCCGATCAGCGCCTCATAGGCTTCCAGCGGGAACTTGCTGTCGATCACAATCGGCCCCGGCGGGTTCGGCAGGTTGATCAGACAATCCGCCCGCCGTCCGTTCGACAAGGTCGCCTGCAGCTGAAAACTGTCTGTCGGCAGCGCCTTGGACACGATATCGTTCAACTGAATCTCACCGAACGCCCCGCGCGTCTGCTTGTTCGACAGGATATCCTGCAATGACAGCACATCGCCCGACAATTTGGTGATGTTGTCCTGCGCCTTGTCGATGGCGGCCAGCCGCTCCTGCAATTGCGTCAGCGAGGTCGCGGTCTGTTTCGATGACCCATGCAGCGATTCCTTCATCCGCTCCTGCATCTCGGCCAGCGCCCGCGCCGATTTCATCGCGTTATCCGCCAGCCGGTCATTCATCTGCTGCTGCACCGAGGACAGGCGCGATTCCACCGTCTGGATCACCTGCACCTGCGCATTGGCCTGCTGGTCCGAAACATGGCTCAACCCACCGCGCAACTGTTCCTGTCCCTGTCCCAACTGCTGCACATGCTGGCCCAGATGCGCCATCTGCCGCGCCAGAGGTTCCGCCATCCGGGCCGAGCGCTGAGCCGCCCGCAGCGACAAGAACAGCAGCAGCAGGATCAAAGCCACCACACCGCCCGCAATCAGGATCCCGGGGTCGGTCAGCGCGTATTGGGTGCCAGCAATCTCGATCATGTCGCCTCGGATGTTCTTGTTTTATTCTTCATAACCCGGCAAGGCCAAGGGATCAACTGCGCCCGAACAGACGCTCGATATCGCTCAGCTTCAGCTCCACGTAAGTCGGCCGCCCATGGTTGCACTGCCCGGAATGCGGCGTCGCCTCCATCTCGCGCAGTAGGGCGTTCATCTCTTCGGCACGCATCCGACGGCCCGATCGGACCGAGCCATGGCAGGCCACGCGGCTGAGGATCGCCTCGATCCGTGCCTGTACCATCTGGCTTTCGCCCTGATCGGCCAGTTCGTCCAGGATATCCAGAATCATCGCGCGGGCGTCGACCTCACCCAGAATGGCCGGGGTTTCGCGCACGGCGACAGCCCCGCCACCGAAAGGTTCCAGCGTCAGACCAAGGCGCGACAGGTCGTCCGCCACAGCCATCAGCCGCGCGCAGTCGCCCTCCGACAGTTCCACGATCTCGGGGATCAGCAGCGCCTGCGCGGCGACGCCGTTTTCGGCCATCTGGGATTTGAGCTTTTCATAGACCAGCCGCTCATGTGCAGCGTGCTGGTCAACGATCACCATACCATCGGCGGTCTGGGCGATGATGTAATTCTCGTGCACCTGCCCGCGCGCCGCGCCCAATGGCAGGTCTTGTGCTGGCGGGTCTTCGACAGTGGGGGCTACGGGGGTCGGTTCGACGATACTGGCGCTGTAATCCCGGGAAAGTTCCGCAAACCCCGGCGATTGTGCCTGAAAGGCGGCCTGCTGCGCCGCGGGCGAGGGCCGGTCCATCTGATAGACACGCGCAGGGGCTGGTTGCGCCGGTTCCGGCCGCATCGCGCCCAGCGTCGCATTGGCCACGGTTGAGGACGCCCGATGCCCGGCCTCGGCCAGCGCGTGGCGCAGGGCCGAGACGATCAGCCCGCGTGCCACACCGGGATCGCGGAACCGAACCTCAGACTTTGCCGGATGCACGTTCACATCCACCAATGTCGGATCGCAGTCGATGAACAGCGCCGCCGCCGGATGACGGTCGCGGCTGAGGAAATCGAAATAGGCCGCCCGCAACGCCCCGGTCAGCATCTTGTCGCGCACGGGGCGGCCATTGACGAACAGGTACTGCGCCACAGCCGCACCCCGCGAATAGGTCGGCAGGGCCGCGTATCCGTATAGCCGGATACCTTCACGCGTGGCGTCGATCTGCAAGGCGTTTTCGGCAAATTCGCGCCCGATCACACGGGCAAGACGGGCGTGCAGCGCGTCGAACAGATCGCCATTCTCACGGTCGGCGCGGAAGGTCACGCGGCCCTCGCCGCCTCCGGACACGTCGCGCAGGGTGAAGGTGATCGCCGGTTCAGCCATGGCCAGACGTTTGACGGTGTCGGTGATCGCCTGCGCCTCGGCCCGGTCGGTGCGCATGAATTTCAGCCGGGCAGGCGTGGCGTAGAACAGATCGCGCAGCTCGACCACCGTGCCGGAACGCAGGGCGGCGGGTTTGACTGCATCCATTCTGCCACCCGCAACATGGACCGAGGCGGCCTCGGCCCCCGGCACCCGGCTGGTGATGGTCAGACGGCCCACAGCGCCCAGCGACGGCAGCGCCTCACCCCGGAAACCGAAAGTGTGGATGTTCAGCAGGTCCGAGCCGTCAATCTTCGATGTCGCATGGCGCGACAGCGCCAGCGGCAGGTCATCCGGCGCAATTCCACACCCGTCATCCGTAACTCGAATCAGCGTCTTGCCACCGTCGGCAATATCGATGGCGATCCGGGTCGATCCGGCGTCGATGGCATTCTCGACCAGCTCTTTCACGGCCGAGGCCGGGCGTTCCACCACTTCACCGGCAGCGATTCGATTGATCGCAGCATCCTCAAGCTGTCGGATTACCGGTCGGTTTTCGCGGATATTGGGGTTTGCCTGCGCCATACCGCTAGACCTAGCACAGCCGGGCACGATTCTACCACCGGTTTGGCTGCTCTATTTTGCGGGAGGGGGCGTTCGAACAACCGCGTTGCATCAGGCAAAACCTGACGATACCGGTCGCGGTTGTCCGAACGATCCGAAGTGAGTGGTGGTCATGCGCTTAGTAATTGCGGGTGACCTACCATGAAACAGGGGGTGAGGCTTGTTAACTCTGGCCCGCCGGTTCATCTGGGCGAAGTTCAGCCGACCTACCGCAGAAGGCGGTGGCGGGAACATGCCGGGTCAAGCGGTACCGGGCGCACCGACGCGGGTTCGGCACGGCCCCCAGAGCGCGGCGCCAGCCAGGATCAGCCCGGACATCGTCGCGATCATCCCGGCCGCGCTCACCGCGTCAGCACCGCCCAGCCACAACGGCCCGTAGCCGGCCAGCACATAGCCAGAAATCGCCGAGACACAGGCGAAACCGACGCTCCACGCGATCTGGGTTTCCAGTCGGTTGGTCATCATGCGGGCCGCGGCGGGCGGGCAGATGAACATGGCAATCACGATGATCGAGCCCACCGCATCAAAGGCCGCCACCGCCGCAATCGCTGCGATGATGACCAGCGCCATGCCCAGCGCACCAGTGCGAATGCCGATCGTGCGGGCGAACCCTTCGTCGAAGGTCGAGATTTTGAGCGGCCGCCAGAACAGCCAGATGAACAGGACCACGCCGACCAGGGTCAGCGCGATGCGCGGCAGTTCCGGTGGCAGACCGGCCAGCGCGGTGAGGTCCAGAACAGATGACCACCCGACGGCATCCAGCCAGATCAGGCTTTCCAGATTGCCATAGAGCGCATGTTCAACATCCAGATGCACGGTCGAGGTATCGGTCTGTTCCAGCAACAGCACACCCCCGGCGAACATGGTGGTGAAAATCACCCCCATCGCCGCGCCGGGTTCGATCTGTCCCAGCCGGCGGACCGCCTCGATCATCACCACGGCCACAACTGCCGCGCCGGCAGCCCCCAGCATCATGGGCCAGGTCGAGATCGCGCCGGTCAGCAGAAAGGCCACGACGATGCCCGGCAGCACCACATGACTGATCGCATCCCCGATCAGGGCCTGTTTGCGCAGCACCAGGAAGTTGCCGGGCAGCGCGCAGGCGATGGCCGCAAAGGTTCCGATCAGCAGCGGTGTCAGCGACAGGGGGACAAATTCCTGGCCGCTCATACCGGCACCTCCTGCGGGGCGCCGATCTGGCGGTCGATTTCGGCGATCTGGTCGCGGGTCAGAACAGTTTCGATGTCACGCAACCCGTCATACAGCGCTGCTGTCGCCTCGTGCGCCTGATCCGCGCGGACGATTTCCCAGCGTTTTTCGTCGCGCAGCGCCTTGGCGGCGCGCGCCCTGCCTGCCTCGGTGGCGACACCATCGGCGCGGGCCAGCCCGGCGCGCCGCAACAAACGGATCGTCAGCGGCTCATAGATCTTTTGCCCCTGTGCCAGCGCCAGCAACCCCTGACGGATATGGACCCGCCGCTGAAAGCGCAGATGCCGCAGGATCGCCGCCAGAACGCCACGGACAGGGGCCAGCAACAGCGAAACGGCGAAAAAGGCAAAGCTGACCAGCACGATGATCGGACCGGTGGGCAGATTGGGGGCCGAGGCCGACAGCGCCGCGCCCAGATACCCGGCCAGTCCGCCCGCCAGCCCGGCCAGCAGAACAACCCGGTCCGAACGGTCGGTCCAGAACCGCGCGGTCACCGGCGGAATGATCAACAGCGCGACGATCAGGATCAGCCCGACGATCTTCAGGCCAACAACGGTGACCGCCATCACCAACCCCATCATGGCCAGATCAATGCGATGCGCAGGCAGGCCCCGGGCCGCCGCGTACTCAGGATCAAAAGCCACCATGGTCATCGGGCGGCGGATGATCATGACCAGAACCAGCGTGGCCGCCCCGCCGACCGCGATGATCAGCGCGTCGGCCCACAGCATCCCGGCGGTCGAGCCCAGCAGAAAGCCTTCCAGCCCTGCCTGACGGCCCACGCCCATGGTCTGGATCACAGTCAGCAGGACGATGCCAAACCCGAAAAACACCGAAAGCACCGCCCCGATGGCGGCATCCTCGGCCAGCCGCGTGCGCCGCGTCAGCCAGTTCATGCACAGCAGACCGATCCAGGCCGAGACGGCGGACCCGGCCAGCAGGCCGATCAGGTTGCGCCCGTCTCCGCCAAATGCGACCAAAACCATGAAGGCCAGACAGACGCCCGGCAGGGTCGCATGGCTGATTGCATCGCTGACCAGCGCGCGTTTGCGCAGAAACAGGAAGGTGCCGGTCACCCCGGCAGACACGCCCAGCAGGGTCGCGCCAATAGCGACCAGCGTGGCGTTATAGCCAAGCTGCAAGCTCAGAGCATCCCAAAGCATGGCCTATCCCAGCGCGCGCGAAATCTGATCGATCTGTGCCGTGGCCAGACGGCCCCCATAAGCTGATTGCAGGGTTTCGGCGGTGAAGGCCTCGGCCACCGGCCCCTCGGCCACCTTGCGCGTATTGATCAGGAAGACATGATCGAAATAGTCGGTGACGGTGGCCAGATCGTGATGCACCACAACAACCGTCTTGCCCGTCTCTCTCAGCGATTTCAGCACGGCGATGATGGCCTTTTCGGTGGCCGCATCGACCCCGGCAAAAGGTTCGTCCAGCAGGTACAGATCGGCGTCCTGCGCCAGCGCGCGGGCCAGAAAGACCCGCTGTTGCTGACCACCCGAAAGCTGGCCAATCTGACGATCCGCAAAATCGCGCATGCCAACGCGGTTCAGGCAATCCATCGCGCAGGCCATATGCCGCGCCCGAACCCGGCCCAGCAGGCCCAGTTGCCGTGACAGCCCCATCAGGACAACGTCAATCACGCGGGTCGGAAAATCCCAGTCGACGCTGGCGCGCTGCGGAACATAGGCAATGCGGGCGCGCTGTTGTTCCAGCGGCTGACCAAAAACGGTGACCTGCCCGGACAGCGGAGAGACGATTCCCAATGCCGCCTTGAGCAGCGTGGACTTGCCCGCCCCGTTCGGTCCGATAATCGCCGTCATCGCGCCGGGCTTTACGGTCATGTCCACCGAAAACACCGCAGGCTTCTGTCCGTAGGATACCGTCAGGCCGCGAATGGCCAGAGGGCTGTCGTCCACGCCGTGCTCAGCAACCGAAACACCCTGATCTGCGGCCAGTTCCAGCATCACTCAAAACCCCGCCGACAGCTTGCCGTTCATGCCCCGCGCGGGCACGTCCGCCCCCAGGGCACCGGCTATGACCGTGATGTTGTGATCCAGCATGCCAACATAAGTGCCTTCATAAGTGCCCGGCTCGCCCATGGCGTCCGAGAACAGCTCGCCGCCGACACCGACCTCGTGCCCTTTGGCGGCGGCCCCTTCGATCAGCGCACGCATCGACCGGTCAGAGACCGAGCTTTCCACGAACACCGCCGTCAGTTGCTGATCAACCAGCGTCTCCACCAGTTTCCCGATCCGGTTCAGACCGGCCTCGGACTGGGTCGAGATGCCCTGAATGCCCAGAACCTCATAGCCGTATTCGGCACCGAAATAGCCAAACGCATCATGCGCGGTGACCAGTACGCGGTTGTTTTCCGGCACCGCCGCCAGCGCTTGTTTGCCATAGGCTTCAAGCTGGTCAATATCCGCCAGATGCGCCTGCGCGTTGGCGGCGAAGACATCCGCCGAATCCGGGCGCGCTTCGGTCAGCGCCTTCTGAACTTCGACCACCACATCGCGCCACAGGGCCGGGCTCATCCACACATGCGGGTCGAACTTGTCGGCGTAATCGTCATGGGCGCGCAGCTTTGATCTGTCGACCCCCTCGGCCACCGCCACCACAGTGCGCTTGCGACCGAGATCATGGAAAAAGTCCTCCATCTGCGCTTCCAGATAGAGGCCGTGCCACAGGATCAGGTCGGCGCGGGTCATGGCAACGATGTCACTGCGGGTCTGGCGATAGGCATGCGGATCGACACCGGGGCCCATCAGGCCCTTCACCTCGACCTGATCGCCACCCACCTGACGCGCGGCGTCGGCGATCATGCCGGTTGTTGCCACCACCTTCAGCGGCGCCTCGGCCCAGGCCGTCAGTGGCAATGCAGCGGCAAAGGCCAGTGCTGCAAGAAAGCTGCGACGAATCATATCAGACCCCGATCTGGTTTCCTGTTGAGAATGAATATGCGAACCATTCGCAACTAAGTCAACGCTATTGCGAATTATTCGCAAGAAAACGCCGATTTTGTCCATTTGGTCAAAAAATTTCCCCCTGCGGACCCGGTTTGCCTTCCATTTGACCGCAACCCGTGCGATTTTGGCGCAAACCTCCCAAAGGACGTGAAGATGGAAACGCAGAGCTCAGACAGCGCCGTGCGCACCGCGCATCTGCCGCAAGTGACCGAACCCCGGAACCCGGGCATGGATCTGGATCTGGATTGGGTGCGGGCGGTACAGGCCAACACCTCGGCGATCGAGCGCCGCGCCGCCACCCTGCCCGGTCGGCGGTCGGTGAAGAAGGACTATCAGGCCGCGTGGTTGCTGAAGGCGATCACGATGATCGACCTGACCACCCTGTCGGGCGATGACACGGTGGGCCGTGTACGCCGCCTGTGCGCCAAGGCGCGCCAGCCGGTGTCCCCTTCGGTTCTGCAGGCGCTGGACATGCCGCCGATCACCACCGGAGCCGTCTGCGTCTATCACGACATGATCGAAACCGCGGTTGACGCGCTGAAGGGCACCGGCATTCCGGTTGCCGCCGTGTCCACCGGATTTCCCGCCGGGCTGTCACCCTTTCACCTGCGCGTGGCCGAGATCGAGGAAAGCGTGAAGGCCGGGGCCGAGGAGATCGACATCGTCATCTCGCGCCGCCATGTTCTGTCGGGCGACTGGCAGGCTTTGTATGATGAAATGAAAGCCTTCCGCGCCGCCTGCGGCGATGCGCATGTGAAGGCCATTCTGGCAACCGGAGAGCTGGGCAGCCTGCGCAACGTAGCGCGCGCCTCGCTGGTCTGCATGATGGCGGGGGCGGATTTCATCAAGACCTCGACCGGTAAGGAAAGCGTCAACGCCACCCTGCCCGTGTCACTGGTCATGATCCGCGCGATCCGCGACTATTATGACCGCACCGGATACCGCGTCGGCTACAAGCCGGCCGGTGGGATTTCCAAGGCAAAAGACGCGCTGGTTTACCTGTCGCTGATCAAGGACGAACTGGGCGACCGCTGGCTGGAGCCGGACCTGTACCGCTTTGGCGCGTCGTCTCTGCTGGGTGATATCGAACGCCAGTTGGAACATTATGTCACCGGCGCCTACTCGGCCGGTTACCGTCACTCTATGGGGTGAGGCGCGCCCGGAAACTGCTCTGCCGCAGCAGTTTCAGCGCCCAACGGGCGAAGCCCCGGGAAAAGGACAAGAACAATGACAGTCAAAGAAATCTTCGAGACCATGGATTACGGCCCCGCCCCCGAAAGCTCTGCCGAGGCGCTGGCCTGGCTGGTCGATCAGGGCGACAAGTTCGGCCACTATATCGACGGTGCCTTCACCAAGCCCGGTAAGGGCTTCGACAGTCGCAACCCCGCGACCGGTGAGGTTCTGGCCAAGCTGACACAGGCGAAACAGGCCGATGTGGACGCCGCCGTTGCCGCTGCCAGCAAGGCGCAACCGAAATGGGAGAAGCTGGGTGGCGCGGGCCGCGCGCGGTACCTCTATGCCATCGCGCGCCTGTTGCAGAAGCACTCGCGCCTCTTTGCCGTGCTGGAAAGCCTCGACAACGGCAAACCGATCCGGGAATCGCGCGATATCGACATCCCGCTGGCGCAGCGGCATTTCTATTACCATGCGGGCATGGCGCAGTTGATGGAAAGCGAATTGCCTGATGCGCAGGCTCTGGGTGTGTGTGGGCAGATCATTCCGTGGAACTTTCCGCTGCTGATGCTGGCGTGGAAAATCGCGCCGGCTCTGGCGATGGGCAATACGGTGGTTCTGAAACCGGCTGAATATACTTCGCTGACCGCGCTGCTGTTCGCCGATATCTGCACGCAGGCGGGTCTGCCCAAGGGCGTGGTCAACATCGTCACCGGCGATGGCGCGGTGGGTGAGATGATCGTGAACTCGGAGGTCGACAAGATCGCCTTCACCGGCTCGACCGCCGTGGGGCGGCGGATTCGTGAGGCGACCGCCGGTTCCGGCAAGGAACTGACGTTGGAATTGGGTGGCAAGTCGGCCTACGTCGTCTTTGATGACGCCGATATCGACAGTGCCATCGAAGGTCTGGTCGATGCGATCTGGTTCAATCAGGGTCAGGTCTGCTGCGCGGGCTCGCGCCTGCTGGTGCAGGAGGGCATCGCCGACCGCTTTCACGCCAAGCTGCGCGCCCGGATGGACACGCTGCGCATCGGTGATCCGCTGGACAAATGCATCGACGTGGGCGCGGTCGTTGACCCGATCCAGTTGCAGACCATCAAGGGTATGGTCGACAGCAATACCGCCGGACACGTACATCAGGCAGCCTGTGAGTTGCCGGAAAACGGATGCTTCTACCCGCCGACGCTGATCTCGGGGCTCGAGGCCTCGGACCCGCTGATGCAGGAGGAAATCTTTGGCCCGGTTCTGGTGTCTTCAACCTTCCGCACGCCGGAAGAGGCGGTGGAACTGGCCAACAACACCCGCTACGGGCTGGCCGCGACGGTCTGGACCGAGAACGTGAACCTTGCGCTGGACATTGCGCCCAAGCTGGTTGCGGGCGTGGTCTGGGTGAATGCCACCAACCTGTTCGACGCTGCCGCAGGCTTCGGCGGTGTGCGTGAAAGCGGCTTTGGCCGCGAGGGCGGCTGGGAAGGGCTGACGGCCTATACCAAGCCCAAAGGCAAGGCCAAACCGCTGGCGAAGGTCGAGGCGTCCATGGGCGAAGGCGCACCGGTCGATCCCATCGACCGCACCGCCAAGATGTATGTCGGCGGCAAGCAGGCGCGGCCCGATGGCGGCTATTCGAAACCCGTCTGGGGCAAGTCCGGCCTGCTGGGCCACGTGGGTTTGGCCAACCGCAAGGATGTCCGCAACGCGGTTGAGGCTGCTGCGGGTGCCAAAGGCTGGTCCAAGACTACCGGCCATCTGCGGGCGCAAATCCTGTACTATATCGGCGAGAACCTTTCGGCCCGTGGCGACGAATTCGCTGCCCGCATCGACGCCATGACCGGCAGGAAAGACGGCGCAAAAGAGGTCGAGGCCTCGATCCAGCGCCTGTTCACCGCCGCCGCCTGGGCCGACAAATATGATGGTCAGGTGCATGGCGTGCCGATCCGGGGTGTTGCCATTGCCATGAAAGAGCCGGTTGGCGTGATCGGCGCACTCTGCGCGGATGAAGCGCCCCTGCTGGGTCTGGTCTCGGCCATGGCACCCGCGATTGCGATGGGCAACCGGGTGGTGCTGGCTGCAAGCGAACCCCATCCGCTGGCGGCGACGGATTTCTATCAAATCCTCGAAACCTCGGATGTGCCTGCTGGCGTGGTCAACATCCTGACCGGCAGCCATGCGGAACTGGCGAAACCACTGGCCTCGCATCTGAACGTGGATGCGGTCTGGTGCTTCTCATCCACCGACCTGTCGGCGGTGATCGAGAAAGCTTCGGACGGAAATCTGAAACGCACCTGGGTCAATAACGCTACGGCAATCGATTGGGGCGTGGACCATTCGCGCCGCTTCCTGCAGGCTGCAACCGAAGTCAAAAACATCTGGGTGCCCTACGGCGAGTAGGGCTCCCGCGTCAGGGAGGCCCAAATGGATTTTACGAACAAAACCGTCATCGTCATCGGCGGCACCAGCGGCATCAACCGGGGCATTGCCGAGGCTTTTGCGGCCTCGGGGGCCAGGCTGGCGGTTGCCAGCCGGTCGCAGGAAAAGGTGGATGATACGGTCGCGGCGCTCAAGGAAGCAGGCGCAGCGGAGGCCATCGGCGCGGCCTTTGACGTGCGCGATCCCGACGCCGTGGCTAAGGGGCTGAAACAGTTCCACGACGCATTTGGCGACTTCGACGTTCTGGTTTCGGGCGCGGCGGGCAACTTCCCGGCGCTGACGGCCGAGATGTCGGTCAACGCGTTCAAGACGGTGGTGGATATCGACCTGATGGGCACGGTCCATGTGCTGAAAGGGGCCTACCCCTACCTCAAGCGCCCGGGGGCCAGCATCATTAACATCTCGGCCCCGCAATCCTATCTGCCCTATGAGGGTCAGGCCCATGTCTGCGCCGCCAAGGCGGGCGTCGATCAGATCACCCGGACCCTGTCGATGGAATGGGGGGTCGAGGGCATCCGCGTGAACTCGGTCGTGCCGGGGTTCATCGAAGGTACCGAAGGCGCGCGGCGTCTGGCGCCGACAGAAAACGCCCATGAGGAATTGCGCCGCGACGTGCCCCTTGGCCGCTGGGGTCAGCCGCAGGACGTCGCCAACGCCTGCCTGTTCCTCAGTTCCGATCTGGCCAGCTATATCAGCGGGACGGTTCTGGCGGTGGACGGCGCGCTGTATCAGCGCGGGTCGGGCAAGTTCGGTCAGATGATGGGGCAGATGCTGCGCAGCATGAAAAAGGGCTGAGCACCGCTCAGCCCCTTTGGTATCAGTTCGTGGTTTCCAGCCCCTCGGGCTTGCCGACAACCGTAAAGTGCAACCCCTCAGGGTCCAGCAATTCGCGGGCCACCCGGTTCACCTCATCCAGCGTCACCGCGTTCACCTTGTCGTTGCGGGTGGCGATGTAGTCGATCGGCAGGTTTTCCATCTGCATCCCGACCATGATCCCGGCGATTTGTCCGTTGCCATCGAAGCGCAACGGGTAGGCCCCGGTCAGATAGGTCTTGGCGTCGTCCAGTTCCTTCTGCGTCACGCCTTCGGAGGCCGCGCGCGCCCATTCATCGCGGATCACCTCGACCGCTTCGGCAATGCGGTCATTGGCCGAGGACACCGACCCCAGATAGACCGAAGCCAGATCCTTGGGCACCAGATAGGTCGCCACGCCATAGGTCAGGCCGCGTTTTTCGCGCACTTCCTGCATCAGACGGCTTTCGAACCCGCCACCACCCAGAATGTGGTTCAGGACGAAGGCGGCAAAGAAATCGGGATCGTCCCGGTCAATACCCGCATGGCCGAACAGCGCCACGGATTGCGGCGTGTCGAATTCGACCACGCTGACCCCGCCGGAAATGGACACGTCGGCGCGGCCGGGGATCGGCTTGCCGGTCTCGGGCAGGTCGGCCAGCAGGTTGTCCAGCAGCGCGCCCAGTTCTTCCGGGGTGATATCGCCCACGGCACCGACATATAGCCGGTCCTTGGCGAAGACATTGTCATAGGCTGTGACCACATCCTCACGGGTCAGGGCCGTGACGCTGTCGATCGTGCCCTTGCCCTCGGTGCCATAGGGATGATCGCCATAGGCCATCCGTGCAAAACTGCGCCCGGCGATGTCGTTGGGGTCGGTCTGGTCCGACCGCAGGCCGGACAGGACCTGTGCCTTGACGCGATCCACCGCATCCTGATCAAATCGTGGCTCGTGAATTGTGGTGCGCAGCAGGTCGATCACCGCGTCGCGGTTTTCAGTCAGGAACTGCGCGGAAATAGAGACCGAGTCATCGGCGGCATTGTATCGGAACGACGCTGCCAGCGCCTCAAGCTCGCGTGCATAGGTCCGGGCGTCCAAGTCGCCCGCGCCTTCCTCGATCAGTCCGCTCATCAGGTAAACTGCGCCGCGCCTGCCCGGCTCATCCAGCGAAGTACCGCCCCGAAAGCGCAGTTCCAGCGCGGTGAAGGGGATCGAGTGATCTTCGACCAGCCAGGCGGTGATGCCGCCGGGGGAAGTGACCTCTTCGATCTCGATCTCTGCCCAGGCGGGCAATGCGACGACAAAGGCGATCAGGGTTGCGAAAATCCGTTTCATTGCGTCACCTCATCATCCCGCATCAGCCAGCCGGTGACCGATGTTTCCGGTTGCAGCACGTCGCGGGCGGCGGCGATGATTTCATCGCTGGTCACGGCCTGCAGGATATCGGGCCAGTCCTGTACATCCTGAACCGTCAGGCCGCTGGTCAGAGCGCGGCCATAACGGTTGCCGATCCCGTCGACATTGTCGCGGGCATAGGTCTGGGCGGCGCGCAGCTGCATCTTGATCCGGTCCAGATCCTCCTGATTGACACCCTCGGCGATGAAGTCGGCGACGGCCTGATCCATCGCCTCCTCGGCCTCTTGCAGCGAAACGCCCTGTGCCGGGACAACCAGCAAATCGAAGGTCGTGTCATCCAGCGACAATCCGCGATAGAAGGCCCCGGCATAGACGACCTTCTGCTGCTCGAACTGCAGTTTTTCGTTCAGGTAGGACGTCGTGCTGCCACCCAGAAGCTCTGCCAGCAGGAACAGGGCCGCGGCCTTTTCCTGTTCGCCGGGATCGCGTTCCGGTGCCAGATAGCTGCGCTGCACGTAAGGTTGCGACACCCGTGCGTCCTTGTAGGTCAGGCGACGTTCCGCGGTTTGCGGCGGTTCCTGCGAGCGCACCCGTTCCGGCAGGTCCGGATTGGCCGGTATCACGCCGTAATATTGCTCGGCCAGCGCTTTGACCGCATCCGGTTCGACATCGCCGGTGACCACCAGAATGGCGTTGTTGGGCGCGTAATGGGTCTGGTAGAAGGACAGCGCATCCTCCATGTCCAGGGTCTCCATCTCGTGCCGCCAGCCGATGATCGGCACACCATAGCGGTGATTGAGGTATTGCGCCGCGCTCATCTGTTCGCCGAACAGGGCACGGGGGCTGTTTTCCGTGCGTTGGTTGCGCTCTTCCAGGATCACGTCGCGTTCGGTGGCGATATCCTCATCGGTGAGGCGAATGTTGCGCATCCGGTCTGCCTCCATCCGCATCATCAGTTCCAGACGATCAGCGGCGACGCGCTGGAAATAGGCGGTGTAATCGTAAGAGGTGAAGGCATTGTCATTGCCGCCATTGGCGGCGACCGTGGCCGAAAACTCGCCCGGGGCCAGCGTGTCGGTGCCCTTGAACAGCAGATGTTCCAGAAAATGCGCCACGCCGGACGAGCCGACCGGTTCATCCGCCGAGCCGGCGCGATACCAGACCATGTGTTGCACGACCGGGGCGCGGTGATCCTCGATCACGACAACATCCATGCCGTTGTCCAGCGTGAAAGTGGTGACCGCCTCGTGGCCATCCCCGGCAAAGACCGGGGCGGCGGCAATCAGGGCGGCAGACAAGGCCAGAGCCCGAACCATGGGGCATCCTCCGTTTCGTTTATAGTGTTCAAACTACGGTAGGGCCGCGCAGGTTCAAGGCCGATGACGGAAAGTTAAGATTTATTCATCGGCCGGAGGGGCAGAGGGCGTTTCGATCCCGGCGCGGCGCGCCGCTTCGGTCTGCACATCCGGGTCCAGTGCCTCGCGCCGGTACACCTGCGCATAGCGATCCACCTTGAACAGGCGCAACCGGGTCCAGCGGCCTTGCTTCCTGCGGAACTCGGCATCTTCGGTGTCCACGACCTGACGGGTATTGGCCGGAACGCCATAGCGGCTGGAGGCAGTGACCAGCGCCGCATCCGAAGACGGGATCGCGGTTCCGGTATTCACTGCGGCTGCATTGCCGCCCAGCGCCGCAATGGCGTCGGCCTTGGGATTCGGGTCGGTCAGGTTGCTGCCGCCCGGCGTCGGTGCCGGCAGAAACTGATAATCCTTCGGCTGCGTCAGCGGCTTGACCGGCATGACCGAGAATTCATCCGGTCCCGGCCCCGGCGCCTCAAGGTGGCGCAGGCCGATGTCGGAACATCCCGCAGCCACAAAGGCCAATGTCACAGCAAGTATGGATCGCGGCAACCGCATCAGAGTCTCCAGCCTGTTTCAGGCGCTTTTATCCCATTTCCCCGGGCACGTCACGAGGGCTTTTTACCGTCGAACAGCACCAATCCGATGGCCCCGGCGAAGATGAACACATCGGCCAGGTTGAACACAAACGGGTTGTTGATCCCGCAGCAGGACATGTTGAGGAAATCCAGAACATACCCGTAAAGCAGCCGGTCCACGACATTGCCCAGCGCACCGCCGATCAGCAACCCGCCGCAGATCAGCATCAGCTTTGATGGCGCCGTGCGCATCAGCCAGATCAGGACACCGGCCGAAATCACCAGCGAGATGCCGATCAGCACCCAGCGGGCGGCCTCGGAATTGCCCTGAAACAGGCCGAAATTGATGCCGCGATTCTCGCCGTATTTGAACACCAGCACGGGCGGCAGCACGTCGATATTGCCTTCGGCCACGCGCATCACGTGAACGACCAGATATTTGCTGATCTGGTCGATCAGAAACGCGGCCAGCCCGGCCCAGAAAAGCAGCCGAAAGCGCATCAGTGACGGAAATGGCGCATGCCGGTGAAGACCATGGCCAGCCCGGCCTCGTCCGCGGCTGCGATCACCTCGTCATCCCGCATTGAGCCGCCGGGCTGAATGACACAGGTGGCACCGGCCTGTGCAGCCTCCATCAGCCCGTCCGGGAAGGGGAAGAACGCATCCGAGGCCACGGCAGACCCAATTGTCAGCGGTTGCGGCAGGCCCAGCGCGTCTGCCATGCGCTCGGCCTTTTTCGCAGCAATCAGCGCCGAGTCGACGCGGCTCATCTGCCCCGCGCCAACACCGACGGTCGCGCCATCTTTGACATAAACGATGGCGTTGGACTTGACGTGCTTCGCCACTTTCCAGGCAAACAGCAGGTCGCGCATCTGGTCCTCGGTCGGTGCCTTTTTCGTCACGACCTTCAGGTCATCCATGCCGACAAATCCATTGTCCTTGTCCTGCACCAGCAGACCACCGGCCACCTGACGCACGGTCTTGCCGCCTGCGGTCACATCCGGCAGCGCCTCGGTCGTCAGCAAGCGCAGGTTCTTCTTGGCGGCAAAGATCGCCTTGGCTTCGTCCGATGCGCCGGGGGCAATCACAACCTCGGTGAAGATACCGGTGATCTCCTGCGCGGTTTCCGCATCCAGCGGCTGGTTCAGCGCCACGATGCCACCAAAGGCCGAGGTGCGGTCGCAATCGAACGCCGCCTTGTAGGCGTCTAACAAGGTTGCTCCAGTGGCCACGCCGCAGGGATTGGCATGCTTGATGATGGCGCAGGCGGCACCCTGCGCCGGGTCGAACTCGGCCACCAGCTCAAAAGCCGCGTCCGTGTCGTTGATGTTGTTGTAGCTCAGTTCCTTGCCCTGATGTTGCATTGCGGTGGCCACGCCGGGGCGGTTGGTGCCATCGGTGTAGAACGCCGCCTGTTGGTGGCTGTTTTCGCCATAGCGCAGGGTCTGTTTCAGCTCACCCGCAAAGGCGCGGCGCTTGGGGGCTTCAAGCTGCAGCGCGTCGGCCATCCAGTTGGAGACAGCGGCGTCATAGGCGGCGGTGCGGGCATACGCCTTTTGCGCCAGCCACTGGCGGAATCCATAGGATGTTTTGCCGTAATTCTCTTCCAGCTGGTCCAGCAGCGACGAGTAATCCTCGACATCCACAACCACGTTGACAAAAGCGTGGTTCTTGGACGCCGCGCGGATCATCGCTGGACCGCCGATGTCGATATTCTCGATACACTCGTCATAGGCTGCGCCCTTGGCGACCGTTGCCTCGAACGGATAAAGGTTCACCACCAGCAGGTCGATCGCACCGATGCCGTGCTCTTCCATCGCGGCGATGTGGGTGTCGTTGTCGCGCAGCGCCAGCAAGCCGCCATGCACCATCGGATGCAACGTCTTGACCCGGCCATCCATCATCTCGGGGAAACCGGTGACCTCGCTCACGTCCCGAACCTCAAGCCCCGCATCGCGCAGCGCGCGGGCGGTGCCGCCGGTCGACAACAGCTCGACCCCGCGCTCGGCCAACGCCTTGCCCAGCTCGATCAGCCCGGTCTTGTCGGAAACGGAAAGCAACGCGCGGCGCACGGGGTGAAGATCGGTCATGGGTCCAAAGGTCCTTTTGGCGTCAGTCAAACTCGGGCTCGTCCCGGTGCAGATCGCGCACGGCATAGGCTGTATCCTGTGCCTTGCTCAGCGTCCACCGGATGCGCGTCGCATACTCCATTGCGCGCCCGGATAGAACGATCTGTTTTGTCGCGCGCGGCTTCAGACGGCCTTTTTCAAGATAAACACTTGGTTCGACAGACAATTTTCCAACGCCATCATGGCGGAATACCCAGATTTCACCGCTTTTGAGCGCCATCGACACCGCCGCGCCGCCCAGATCAATGGCGGCATCCACGTCGGGGTGCAGGTGAAACCGGATGTCAAACCCGATGCCGTTCAACCCCGAAGCGTCCAGCGCCTTGTCGAATTGCCGCTTGGATTTGTCGGTGGCGGTCAGCAAGATATCCTCGACCGCAAGTTCCCGCCCGTCAAAGCGCAGCTCGAACGTCCGGGCATGGGTCAGGCCAAAAACCCGGGCATAGCCGTCATGCCCGACCATGAACCGCGTACCTTCGAACGCCTCTTCGAAATCGACCGGCACCTCTTGCGGGGCGTCGACCAGCGCCTCTTTTTCGGTGCCGGGTGCCGGGGCGGCCAGCCGGGCGCTGGAATAGCCATCCAGACACAGCGTCGAGTGCGAAGGCGTCGCCCGCCCGGCCCGCCGCCATTCGGACCCGAAGCTTTCACCGGATCCGCAATTCACGATCAGCGGTCGACGCCCCGAGGTCAGTTCAAATGCCAGGCTTGAGGCATGCGCATTGAAGGACGCCGCGCCCCTTGGGGGCGGGCTGGCATCCACGATGATGCTGGTCCGGGCCGCATAAAGCCGCGCATATCCCATCGCCAGACCCGAGGCGTGATGCGGTCTGACCCCGCTTTGCGCCAATGCCTGATCCAGCCGCCCCTCGACCCCGCGCCCGCCGCCGTGGAACCGGGCCAGCGCGCCGTCGGAATGGCGCAGGCTGCGCAACGTGGGGGCCATGCGCTTGATCGCGTTGGCCTGTGCGCCGGGCGTGCCCCGCCCCAATTCGCTGAGCGCGGCCGAGGTCCAGGCCAGCAAGGTGAACACCTCAAGCAGTTCTTCGGGGTTTCGGGTGGAAATGCCGCCCTGCTGGTCGATCTGCCTGTCGCATTCCCGCGCCAGCGCACGCAGCGCCGGATCGGCCAACCGCTCCTGCCCTTCCAGCGCCAGCCCGGCCTGCACCAGACCGGCCAGCGCCTCGAACCTGGGCAGGCCCGGTGTGGCCGCGTGCCAGCGTTTGGACAGGAACCAGGTCTGCTGGGCCAGGGCCCGAAAGAACAGCGCGCTTTTCTTGTCATCGACGCCGCGCAACAGAAACGCCGCATGGTTCACCCAGCGCATCACCCGCCGCCCGGTCAGGTCCGGTGCCCAGCCCGGCCCCTGCCCGCGGCCATGTGCGTCGATCCATCCCCAGACCCAGCGCTGGGCTTTATCACGCGCCCGGATGTCGCCTACAGCGGCCAGATCGTCCAGCCAGGCAAAACCGTGGCGTTCACTGTCGAACCCCGTGCTGGGGGCGGCGACATCCCAAAGGCCGGTGTCCTGCGCCTCGACCAGATAGCCGGCAAACAGCAGGTTGCCCGCCACCAGTTGCCGTCCGCGCGCAAAGGATCCGATGGTGCGCGGCTCGGGCTCGCCGACGAAACCGGTCGCCGCCTTGCGCCGCTGGCTGAGCCGCGCGTAGAGACGGTTTTGAAACCGCGTCCACCAGTTTGACATGGTATCTGAGTTCGACATGCCGCTCGTTACTCTGCCCCTTGCGCTCTGCTGGCGCCTGAGACCCAACGATAGACCGCGCTGATCGTCAAGTCATCGAAAAGCGTGCGCTCAGCCGGTTTTGTTCAGGCAGGCGATGTAGAAGCCGTCCATGCCGCCGCGATCCGCCCAGTAATCGGGGCGCAGGCGCAGGCCGCCCTCTTCGGTGATCCAGCCCGGGTCGACGCCGGCAATCTTCAGCGCAGCGTGATCCACCTTCATGTCGGGATACTGGTTCAGCGCCTCTTCGATCTGCACCTCGCCTTCGTCCGGCAGCAGGGAACAGGTGCAGTAAACCAGCCGCCCGCCGGGTTTCAGCAGGGTCCAGGCATGCGCCAGCATCTGTGCCTGCAACTCGATCAGCCCGCCAAACTCGGACCCGTCCTTGGCAAAGGGCAGATCCGGGTGGCGGCGAATGGTGCCGGTGGCGGAACAGGGCGCATCCAGCAGGATGGCGTCGTATTGCCCCTGATGCTCCAGAGCGTCGCCCGCGATCACCTCTGCGGTCAGCCCGGTGCGTCTGAGGTTTTCACGCACCCGCTCCAACCGCGAATCCGAAATATCCAGCGCCGTAACCCCGGCCCCGGCGGCGGCCAGTTGCAGCGTCTTGCCGCCCGGCGCGGCGCAGAGGTCCAGAACCTTCTCTGTTGTCTTCGGGGCCAGAACCCGCACCGGAATCGCGGCGGCGGCGTCCTGCACCCACCAGTCGCCCCGGTCGAATCCCGGCAGGCCGGACACCTGCCCGGCATCTAGTATGCGCATCGACCCTGTCGGCAGGGCCTCGCCGGGTCCGGTCGCGCCGGGTTTCAGCGTGATATCCAGCGGTGCACCGGCAAACTGAGCCCGTTCCATGCCAGTTACAGCCTCGGCGCCCCAGGCCATGATCAGCGGATCGCGCAGCCAGTCGGGCAGGCGTGGCACCCGCATCTTTGGCCAGGCGTCGGGGCCTTCGGCGGCCACTTTGCGCAGCACCGCATTCACCAGACCTTTCAGCCGCGCATGCTTGCGCGACCGTCCGACGATCTCGACCATCGAGTTGACGACACCATGCGCGGCCTCGCCGTGACACAGCTCGACCGCGCCGAGCCGCAGAGCGTTATGCACGGTCAGGGCCGGTGTCCGGTTCAGGTGATTGTCCAGCAGCCGGTCGGCGCGTTCCAGCCCGCGCAAGGTTTTCAGTGTCAGGCGTTGTGCCCGGGCCCGGTCTTCGGGCCCCAGACGATCCAGCGCACCGGCGGCCAGACATTCGGACAAAAGCCGCCCTTCCCCCAATATCTGATCCAGCAGGTAAATCGCGCTGCGTCGCGCCGCTGTTGCGTTGTCGGACATAAAAACCGCCTTTGCTGTGACCCTCGCCCGCATTGCCAAGGGCGGACGGGGGCGTATATCAAGCCCATGCACGGAAAGGAACCCGATGTCATGAGTGACGACCGCACAGACCTGCCGCCCGCCGCCCGGCGCGCATTGGCCGAGGCCGAGGAGCGCCGCCGCAAGGCCAAGGCCGAGGCGAAGGAGATGCCGAAAGAGCTGGGCGGGCGCGACGGCCCGGACCCCGCCCGTTACGGCGACTGGGAAAAGAAGGGCATCGCGGTCGATTTCTGAACGCTCATCCCCGCAGCGCCGCCAGAAAGTCGTCAATCAGCGCGCGCTGCTTTTTCGAGCGCAAGCGGTCTTCGGGCCAGGTCAGCCAATAGCCTTCGCGCGTTGCAAGCTCGGGCAGATCCAGCCGGCGCAACTGACCCGTCTGTACATTGCCAGCCGCCAGAGGCACAGACCCCAGCACAACCCCCATCCCCTGACGCGCCGCAGCAATGGCATGTCCCATTGAATCGAAACTGACGCGCGACGGCGGCAAATCCGAAATCCCCGCGTGCCGCGCCCAATCGCGCCACCCCGGACGTTCGCCTCGCTGATCGACCAAGGGCGCACCCCATTCCACTTCCGGGGCGGCCATGGGAACCAGCACTTCCTGCGCGATCAGGGCAGCCTCGCGCCCGGGCCAGACGCCACGCCCATAGCGGATTTGCAGCCAGGTCTTTTCTTCATCCAGCGACGACCGGCGGGCAACGGAATCGGTCATGAGGCGAACTTTGGGGCGCAGTTCCTGAAAGCGGGGGATGCAGGGCAAAACCAGCGCATAGATATGCGACGACAACCCGGCCACCCGCAGCTCGCGCGGGGACTTCCCGAACAGGTCCTCGGTGTTGCGTTCCAGCGCCTGCAGACTGTCCTGCACCAGCGGCAGATAGCTTTCGCCTTCAACCGTCAGCGACACGCCCCGCGCCTCGCGCACAAACAGGGTGCGCCCCAGCCACGCCTCAAGGTTGCCGATCCGCTGACTGACCGCTGCCTGCGTCAGGCCGAACTCCCGCGCGGCGGCGGAAAACCCGCCCAACCGCCCGGCCGCTTCGAACACGCGCAGCCAGTCCAGCGGCGGCAATCCGATCTTTTTCTTAGCCATAAGTTTTTCCAAGCCTCAGCAGAAAGAAGGATTAATTGTCGTAATGCCACGAAGCGCGTATCTGCTCAACCAAAGCCCGCGCCGAACAGGAGACCGCCCATGCTGCGCACCGCTACGTTTGACCCGTCGGTCCTGACGCTGGAATTTGACGACGGAACCCGGGCCCGCTTTCACGCCATCTGGCTGCGCGACAATGCGCCGGACGCAGAAACGCGCGCGCCGGGGAACGGGCAACGCCTGATCACCATCGGCGACATCCCAACGGACATCTCGGTCAGCGCCGCCGAGGTCGTGAACGGCGATCTGCGTGTCACCTTCCAGCCAGAAGGCAAGACCGTCACTTTCCCGTCCGACTGGCTGGCCGACCATATCTATGACCGCGACCACAGCCGCCCCATCGGCCGAACCGCCCCCGGCATCATCACATGGCAGAGCGGCATGGACGCGCCCAGTGCCGACTGGGCCGAGGTGCACGCCGATCCAACCGCCAAACGCGACTGGCTGGCAGCGGTCGCCAAGTTCGGTTTTGCCAAGCTGACCGGCGGCCCGACCGAGCCGGAATCGCTGCTGAAAGTGGCCGATCTGTTCGGTTACGTCCGAAAGACCAATTATGGCGCCTATTTCGAGGTCCGGACCGAGGTGAACCCCACCAACCTCGCCTATACCGGCCTTGGCTTGCAGGCCCATACCGACAACCCCTATCGCGACCCGGTGCCGACGCTGCAAATCCTCTATTGTCTGGAAAACAGCGCCGAGGGCGGCGAATCCATCGTTGTGGACGGGTTCCGCGCCGCCGAGCGCCTGCGCGACCAGAATCCGGATGGTTTTGCCCTGCTGGCCGGTTACCCCGCGCGCTTCGAATACAAAGGCGCGGACGGCGTTTGCCTGCGGTCGCGCCGCCCGATGATCGAACTGTCGCCGGATGGCGAATTGCTTGGCATCCGCTTCAACAACCGCTCGACCGCACCGCTGGTGGATATCCCGTTCGAAAAGATGGAGGCTTATTACGCCGCCTATCGCCAACTGGCCGCGATCATTGATGACCCCGCCATGGGCGTGTCGTTCAAACTGGAACCGGGCGAAAGCTTCATTGTCGACAATACCCGCGTGCTGCACGCGCGGCTGGGCTATTCCGGCGCAGGCTCGCGCTGGTTGCAGGGCTGTTACGCCGACAAGGACGGATTGCTGTCGACGCTGGCGGCAATGGACATGGATCAACCGGAGGCAGCGGAATGAAACCGGATTTTTCGACCCTGAACCGCGATAATATCGTGGATTTCATCGGCGACATCTTCACCCGCCGGGGCAGTGAGGAATATCTGGGCGAGCCTGTCACCATGGCCGAACACATGCTGCAGGGTGCGACCATCGCCGAACAGAACGGCATGCCCGAAGAAATCATCGTCGGCGCGTTGCTGCACGACATCGGCCATTTCACCTCAGAATTCGGCAGCTATCACCCGGATGACACCGAGGACCGCCATCACGAAGATGCCGGGGCCGCGGTGCTGGAACAGTTCTTCCCGTCGGTCATCACCGATTGCTGCCGCTATCACGTCGCGGCCAAACGCTATCTCTGCGCCACCAAGCCGGAGTATTTCAACCGCCTGTCCGAGGCCTCGGTCCATACGCTGGAACTGCAGGGTGGCCCGATGAGCGCGGATGAAGTCGCCGAATTCGAGGCAAATCCAAACCTGAAAGAGATCATACAGGTCCGCTATCTGGACGAGGCCGGCAAACGCCCGGACATGGAAACCCCCGATTTCACCCATTTCGCGCCCATGGTGCAGCGCATGGTCGACAAACATGTGGGCACGCCATGAACGCGCCGGAATACATCTTTGAGGCCAGCACGAAACCGTCCCTGCCCTGGCACGAGGTTCCGCTTATTCGCGCTACTTACACATCTGTCAAAGGCTATGGCTGTCTTGTCGACGACCCGGAGAGTTTTGAAATCGAGATCGTGCGCTGGCCGCAGCAGGGCTGGCGCCCCATCGACGAAGGTACCGGCGATGAAGGCGGCTGGGTCGAAGGCACGTTCCACGGGGAATGGAAGGGCGACGTGCTGTATGGCCGGAACGAGGCGGTCAACGGCCATTATGTTCTTGGCTGGTCCACCGACCCGCAACAGGCGCAGGCCAGTCGGCAAACCGCACCGCGCGATCAGGTTCTGCTGTGGCACATGAACTATCACCCCGACGGCGGTCAGATGTTCTGGCCGCTCGACAACAAGCCGTTCATTATCCCCGCCGCCCTGCCTGGCGATAACCTGAGGCCGGACAAAGTGGTGGCGTTCTGGTGTGATGGTTCGCGTGGCCTCTATATCCGCCCCGGTATCTGGCACGAGGGGATTTTCCCCGTCGAAGACGACCAGCGCTTCCTCGACCGGCAGGGCCGGGTCCACGCCCGGGTCAGCGCCGATATCGGGAAAGAGTTCGGCGTTTATCTGGCCTGCCCGCTACGCGCGGACAAGATCAGGGATTTGTGATCAGCGCGCCCTGATGGGCGGAACGCCGTCGAGAGATCCAGACCTGCACCGCCAGCAGATAAGGGATGAAAAACGCGAAATTCTGCACAAGGTCGAAAGGGCCCGAGAAATCGGGCTCGGACCACAGCCCACCGGTCAGCAGATACCAAAGCGTGTAATGGACCCGGTAAAGCCAGGACCCCAGCGCCAGCCAGAACAGCCGCAATCCCCAGGCCCAGTGCCCCGCGCGGTTCCCGTCCAGCGCCATGCGCGCCACCATCAGGGCGGCCGTGAACAAGCACAGCCCATACAGGAAGAAGGCGGAAGACATCACCGGCCCCCCGATCGTGCCGCGCAGGGGAATATACACCATCCCGGCCAGCCCCGTGATCAGCGCCAGCGTGATCAGACCCTTGCCCAACAGTCGGTGAAAACGGGTGAATCGTCGCCGAAGGGCTTTGAGCAGTTGCAGCGGGACCAGTGCCACCAGCAGCGTTCCGGTCAGGATATGCAGCATCATCGCCGCGTTGCCGACCCTCTGACCGTCGGCAAAAAGATAGCTCTGCCGGGCGGCATCATCTGACAGCCCGACCCCGATCATGCTGAAACCGTGCGTCAGAAACGGCAGCAGCGTCAGATAGAACACTGCCAGTAACAGTCCGGTTGCAAGGCGCGCCGTCAGGGTCCGCATATGCAGAGCTTAATACCGGATGACGATCCGTCTATGCCTTACAGCCCCAACACATCCACCATGTCGTACTGACCCGGCGACTTGCCTTGCCCCCACAGCGCCGCTTTCAGCGCGCCGCGGGCGAAAATTGCGCGATCCGAGGCCAGATGGCGCAGCACGATGCGTTCGCCGGAGGCGGCGAACAGCACATCATGCTCGCCCACGATGTCGCCGCCGCGAATGGCGTGAAAGCCGATATCACCGCGTTTGCGCGCGCCGGTGATGCCATCGCGGCCCCGGTCCGATACATCCGTCAGATCGACGCCGCGCCCCTCGGCGGCAGCCTCGCCCAGCATCAGCGCGGTGCCCGAGGGTGCGTCGACCTTGTGATGATGGTGACCTTCGATAATCTCGATGTCGAAATCCTCGTCCAGCGCGGCGGCGACCTTTTTGGTCAGTTGCACCAGCAGGTTGACGCCAAGACTCATGTTGCCCGCCCGCACGATCACCGCGTGGCGCGCGGCCGGTTCCAGCGCGGCGATCTGTTCGTCGGTCATGCCGGTGGTGCCGATCACATGCACGCACCGCGCCTGCGCGGCCAGAGCGGCGAACTCCAGCGTTGCCTCGGGCGCGGTGAAGTCGATCACCGCCTGCGCCTGCGCAAACGCCTCCAGCGGGTCGTCGGTGACGTTGACGCCGAGTGCCTGACCGCCCATCGCCTCGCCTACATCCTGACCGATCCAGTCATGGCCCGCACGCTCGACGACGCCGACCAGACGCGCCTGATCGCTGTCGGTGACGGTCTTGATCAGCATCTGCCCCATACGGCCCGAAGCCCCTGTGATGACGATCCCCGGAATATGGGTCATTGCGCTGGTCCTTTTTGTATAAGTCGGCTCAAAGCCTCCTACCCGGTTCGCGCCCGCTTGGCAAAGCCCGGCTTTGGGCTTAGATCGGGAATATGGCAAAGAACAAATTTCACGATGGCCCCGGCCCGTCCCAACGACAGCTGCGTGTCGGCGAACTGATCCGTCGCACCCTGTCCGAGGTTCTGGCGCGCGGAGATGTCCACGACCCCGACCTGAACCGCATGTCGATCACTGTAGGTGAAGTGCGCACCTCGCCCGATCTGAAGATCGCCACCGCCTATGTGCTGCCTCTGGGCGGCAAGGGGCAGGAGGATGTGATCGAGCTGCTCGCCCGCAACAAGGGTGAATTGCGGCGCATGGTCGGCAAGAAGGTCGGCCTGAAATTCTCACCCGATCTGCGATTCCGTCTGGATGACACGTTTGATCGGCTGGACGACACACGTCGCATGTTCGATCAGGACGCGGTGCGCCGCGATCTTGACGAGTGATAAGGGCTCTGGCCACGCTGGGCGCGGTCCTTTGGGCCGCGCAAGCCTCGGCGGTCACTTGTGAAAAGCTGACCCATGAGGACAAGCGGTACACGGTCTGCGAGGTGGATGCCGCCAACGAAGACCTGCGCCTGTTCCTGAATGACGCGAATGGCGAGCTGCTGGGGCATTTTTCGACGGTGAACGAGGCGCTGACCCCCAATGGCAAGCGTCTGGCCTTTGCCATGAATGCCGGCATGTATCACGACGACCGATCGCCCGTGGGGCATTACGTCGAAGAAGGCGACGAGATCATGCACGTGATCCCGAACCCCGGCCCCGGCAATTTCGGCCTGTTGCCAAACGGCGTGTTCTGCATCCGCGAAGGCCGCGCCGATGTGTTCGAGACGCTGGATTACGTTGCTCAGGCCCCGGTCTGCCGTTTCGCCACGCAATCCGGCCCGATGCTGGTGATCGACGGCGCGCTGCACCCGCGTTTCCTGCCCGATTCGACCTCGCGCTATGTGCGCAACGGGGTCGGCACCAGCGCCGATGGCACCCGCGCGGTGTTTGCAATCTCGGATGATTACGTCACTTTCCACGAATTCGGCAGCCTGTTCCGGGATGTGATCGGCACGCCGAACGCGCTGTTCTTCGACGGCAATATCTCACGCATGTATGACCGGGCCAGCAACCGGTCCGATGTCGGGTTTTCGCTGGGCCCGATTGTGGGCGTGGTGCAGGATATTCCCTGACGGCCCGCACCCCCGTATGCTAAATTGACAGTGCCCGACCGATCCGCTAGGTCGCGCGCCTCAGTAAGATTCAAGGTGCAAGATGGGACGCAAACGCAAGGGTCGCGACATTTCCGGCTGGCTGGTGGTGGACAAGCCCGCCGGCATGACCTCGACCGCTGTGGTCAACAAGGTGCGTTGGGCGATGGACGCGAAAAAGGCGGGCCACGCGGGCACGCTGGACCCCGAGGCGACCGGCGTTCTGGCCGTGGCTTTGGGTGAGGCGACCAAGACCGTTCCCTACATCACCGATGCGCTCAAGGCCTACACGTTCACCGTGCGTCTGGGGCAGGCCACCAACACCGATGATGCCGAGGGTGAGGTGATTGCGGAAAGCGATGCGCGCCCCTCGGATGACGACATTAAACAGGCGCTGAGCCCGTTTTTGGGTGAGATCATGCAGGTGCCGCCCAAATTTTCGGCCGTAAAGATCGACGGACAGCGCGCCTATAAACTGGCCCGCGATGGCGAGGACGTCGAACTGACCGCCCGCCCTCTATGGGTCGAGGAATTGGTGCTGGTCGACCGCCCTGACGAAGATCACGTTGTGTTGGAGATGACCTGCGGCAAAGGCGGCTATGTCCGCTCCATCGCCCGCGATCTGGGCGCGGCTCTGGGGTGTCACGGCCACGTCAGGGAGCTGCGCCGCATCTGGTCCGGACCGTTCGAGGCCGAAGACGGGCTGAGCATTGAACAAATCGACGAGATGGCCAAGACCGAGGCGCTGGACGACTACCTACACCCGCTGGAAACCGGCCTTGCTGATCTGCCCGAGTTGAAATGTACCCCCGAAGGTGCCACCCGCCTGGGCAACGGCAATCCGGGCATGGTGCTGGCCTCGGACGTGGAATACGGGGATGAAGCCTGGGCCTCGCTGGATGGCAGGGCCGTCGCGGTGGGCATCTATAAATCCGGCGAATTGCATCCCAGCCGGGTGTTCGTTGCCTGAGTGCCGTGTTAGGCGGGTGACATGATCACCCGAACGCATACCAAAGGCGACGCGCCCTCGACCGCCATCTATTCCGACTGCGAGAAGTATCGCTATAGCCTGACCCGCGTGTGGGATCCGGCCGGGCAAAAGGCGCTGTTCGTGATGCTGAACCCCTCGACCGCAACCGAGGTGCAGAATGACCCGACAGTGGAGCGCTGCGAACGCCGCGCGCGGGCGTTGGGGTTCGGTGCATTTCAGGTAACCAACATCTTTGCCTGGCGCGACACCGATCCGCGCAAGATGCGGGCGGCGACCGATCCGGTGGGTCCGGCGAATGACGCCGCGATTCTGGATGGCGTAGACTGGGCCGATCAGGTCATTGCCGCCTGGGGCACCCATGGCGCACATCTGGACCGTGGGCCGGCTGTCGAAACCCTGTTGCGCGGCACCGGCCAGCCGCTCTTCCATCTGGGGCTGACCAAGGCCGGGCATCCGAAGCATCCGCTCTACATCGCCTACACGCAGCAACCCGAGGCGTGGTGACAAAAGGTTAACCACGAGACCAACCTGGCTTTGACCAGGCGTCTGAATCCATGGGATATTTCACGCTCGGAGCGATGCGTTCACGGAGGGGCCCATGTTTCTGATCGGATTGCTGAGCCTCGCGGCCGTCGGCGGCGCGGCCTACGCGATGAGCGACGCGTTTGTCGCCGATGATGACCCGGAAGACGACGACATCGTGGACGATCAGCCCGATGAGATTTCCGAAGGCAACTTTCTGGAGGTCGGCGAGAACATCGAAGACCCCGTCGAGCCGGACGGTTCCAGCCCTTCAACCGGCACTGTCATCTCTGAATTCCAAGGCGATCTGGTCATTGCCGGCAGCGACGAAGCGGACGACCTGACCGGTCAGGACGGCAACGACCAGATCAACGGCTACGCTGACGATGACAGGATCGACGGCGGGGCCGGCGACGATGTGCTGTTTGGCGGTGACGGCATGGATATCCTGACCGGCGGGAAGGGCGACGATGTTCTTCACGGTGAGGGTGGCGATGACCAGTTGGAGGCGGGCGAAGGCGACGACGCCCTTTATGGTCATTTCGGCGCAGACCGGCTGGACGGCGGCAAGGGGGATGACGAACTCTTTGGCGGTCAGGGCAATGACGCGTTGTCTGGCGGCGAAGGCGACGACGCCCTGCAGGGCGGGTATGGCGACGATGTGTTGGAGGGGGACGCGGGCGCGGATGCCCTGTTCGGCGGCCAGGGCGACGACAGGTTGTCGGGCCATGACGGTGCAGGCGCGCAGGCGGTGGATTTCCTGAATGGCGGTGCCGGTGACGATACGATTCTGGCAGATGGCGGCGACATTGTCACCGGCGGAAGTGGCGAGGATGACATCGTTCTGGACCCCGACGCAGAAGACGAAGCCGTCACAGTGATGGATTTCCAGCCTGGTCAGGACAAGCTGCTGATTTCCTGGGACGGTCAGGAAGACCCCGATATCCGGATTGAAACGGACACCGAAAACGAGAACCTGACCCATGTTCTGATCGACGGGCAGGAGGTGGCTCACCTGCTGGGGGCCGGGGGCTTGACCGCGGACGATATTCAGCTGATCTCAGACGGAGAACTGGCGCAGCTCAACAGCTTTGGCTGAGGCGGCAGAATCCCTTTGCCATTTGTGGGAATTGCGCTTATACGCGCCCATCCGCATTGGAATCGGTGCGGTTTTCTCCATGGGCCTGTGCTGGACGACATCCCGGCCTGCGCCATTCACTCTAACCTTTCAAAGGAGACCCCGATGTCGATCACTGCCGCTGACAAAGCACGCGTCATGAAAGAATTCGCAACCAAGGACGGCGACACCGGTTCGCCGGAAGTCCAGGTTGCCATCCTGACCTCGCGCATCAACACCCTGACCGAACACTTCAAGACCCACAAGAAAGACAACCACGGTCGTCGCGGTCTGCTGAAGATGGTTGCCCAGCGTCGTAAGCTGCTGGACTACCTGAAAGGCAAGGAAGAAGCGCGTTACCAGGACCTGATCAAAAAGCTGGGCATCCGCCGCTAATCGCTTTTTTGTAAGTAATCTACGCCTTTTGCGCCCGCCGATCCGGCGGGCGTTTTTTGTTCCGGTGCTCAGATCCATAACCGAGACGGGCTAGTCCGTGCCGTCGCGCTCTGCATCCAAATAGACGCGCAGTTCCGACAACAGCGGCAGCATGGCGGACAGGCGGTCCGGGGGGATGACTTGGGCCAGTTTCTCGACATCCGGCGCCAGGGTCGCAATCGCGTTTTCGCGAAACGCCCGCCCTGCTTCGGTAAGGAAGACGCATTTCGAACGCCCGTCCTTCGGGTTGGGTTCCAGACGGATCAACCCGGCCTTTTCCAGCCCGCTCAACGTGTGGGTCATCGTGGTTTTGGGAACCTGAAACGCCTGCGCGATAGCCAGCGGGGTCGCCCCTTCACCCACGCGCACCAGATGGTTCAGAACCGAAAAATGGGAAACCAGAAAGCCGTCGGGCAGGTGCCGTTGGAACAGCGCCCCCGACAGCTGGCTGATGATGCCGATTTCATTGAAAACCGCAAAGACGGTGCCAAGGTTATGTTTCGGGTCGTGCAATCTTGGATTCCAGTGGCCAGCGCGGGCTTGGGGCCACGTCGGGCCCGTAACCGATACGGGCAAACATTTGAACGGTTCCCCCGTCGGGCGCAAGCCGGTTGTGGATGTCTCGGTAGAGTTCGGCCATTTCCGGATATTCCTGCAATGCCTGGCTGAGCGGTTGGGTGCCAAGCCCCTGCCCGGTGGCCGCCAGGTTGACCCGCACCCAATCCGCGCCCGCCGCGATCTGGTCGTGCCGGGTGTTGGCCGGTGTCACCAGCCAGACGTGGCCCATGGCGGTTTCCGTATTGGCCAGCACGGCATCGATCCCGGCCCTGTAGGTCATGGATGCGGTATCCAGCGCAGCCTTGCGCGTGAACAGCCCAGTCAGGTTCAGCGCCTCGAACATGGGCCCGGTGAAATCGATGCCATCCGGATCGGCGTTCACCTCGCGGTGACCGATCCGAAACAGATCAACGCTTTCCTTGTAGGTGTGCGGTGTTTTGATTTCGATCAGCAGCGCCCGGCGCGACAGCTCTCGCAGCGCAGCGATGCTGTCGGGGTCCACCGAGGCGCCAAAATCCGTGCCAGTGGCCGCCTCTGCCAGATGTTCAAGGACATCCGCGGCAACCGGTCGCGTGATGTCATAGGGCTCTTTCAGCGATCTGCGCGCCAGAACCTGAGCAAAAAGCGGATCGGGCGTGATCGTGGCATCTGGCACAAACCGGGCATACGCAACCGGGCGGCTGTCCAGCGCTGCTCCGTCCGAACCCTCGGGAAACAGGTCAAGTTCCACTCGGTACTCGTCCTGCGCGGCGGCCAGGCGCATCACTTCCAGAAAACACCCCAGACCGATGGTGATCTGCCGGCTGAACGGGTCCGTCTCGGGCAGCAGACGGTCAGTGTCGGCATACAGGGTCACCGCATTCTCGGCATTCAGATCCACGATCCACGGCTGCCGGTTGTGCGGGTTCGGCGCCAGCAGGGCGAAGGACAGGGCCTTGCGGCGTATTTCGGTCTCCTCTCCTGCAGCGGCCCACGGCGCAAGCGCGCGGCGCGGCGTTCGCGTCACCGCGTATCCGACGCCAGCGGTGGCTGCAAGAATGGTGCCGCCCCCAAGGACGGCAAGGGCTTTGCGGCGGGACAGGGGCATCTGTATCTCCAATATAATACGATATCGCACTATTTAGTTCGATTTCGGACTATATGCAAGAGACACCCGCAAGAAAAAGGGGCCGCATGGCGGCCCCTTGTATTCTATTCAGGTCGTTCGCGAACGTTCAGATTTTTGACCGCTCGGACTTCAGCGCCAGCCACAGGCAATAGCACATCATCAGAACCACCAGCGTGAACGGGATGCCGGTCGACACCGCCGCGCCTTGCAGCGCGCTGAGGCCGCCGCCCAGCAGCAAGGCAATCGCCACCAGACCTTCCAGCGTGCACCAGAAAACCCGCTGGATCACCGGGGCGTCCATTTTGCCGCCGGCAGTGATCGTGTCGATCACCAGCGAACCCGAGTCAGACGAGGTGACAAAGAACACCACGATCAGGACCAGCGCAATCGGAGCTACGATGGAATAGAGCGGCAATTCCTTGAGGAACCCGAACAGCGCGCCTTCGGGGGCATAGCTGTCGATCACCGTGGCGCGAACACCTTCCGCTCCGCCTGCGTTCAGCATGTCGATGGCGGCGCCGCCAAAGGTCGACATCCACAGCGCACAGACCGCCGTCGGGGCCAGCAGCGCGCAGATCACGAACTCGCGCACCGTGCGACCTTTGGAGATGCGGGCGATGAACATGCCCACGAAGGGCGACCAGGCGATCCACCACGCCCAGTAGAACGTGGTCCAGCCATGGAAGTAACTGGTATCCTCACGCCCGAACGGGTTCGACAGCGCCGGGAGCTTCATCACATAGTCGCCCATCACGTTGAAATAGCGCGAAATGGCTGTACCGACGCCCGTGACCGCGATCACGAAGATGAACAGACCGACGGCCATGACCATGTTGATCTCGCTCAGCCGTTTGACGCCGGCATCCATGCCCATCAGAACCGAACCCAGCGCGATCATGGTGATGCCGATGATCAGCAGAACAACCACTGTCGGGCTGGGTGCAATGCCGAACACTTCGTTCAACCCCGCCGCGACCTGCTGCGCGCCCAGACCCAACGAGGTGGTCAGGCCGAACAGCGTGGCAAAAACCGCCAGCGTGTCGATGATATGGCCCCACCAGCCCCAGACACGTTCGCCCAGGATCGGGTAGAACGCCGACCGCAGGGTCAACGGCAGGCCGAGGTTGTAGCTGAAGATTGCCAGGCTCAGACCAACGGCGGCGTAGACCGCCCAGCCTTCCAGCCCCCAATGATGGATTGTGCCGACGATGCCGGCATATTCATTGCCCGGCACTGCGATATCGATGCCCAGAGGGGCCGCGTTACCGCCCTCGGCAAAATTGTAATAGACCGGCTCCATCACGCCGAAAAACAGCAGACCGATGCCAATACCGGCGGCGAACATCATCGCAATCCATCCGGCATAGGAATAGTCGGGCTTGGCGTCCTTGCCGCCGATCCGGACCTTGCCCACGGGCAGCACGATCAACGCCAGACAGAACAGGGTTATGGCATCCACGGACAACACCAGGAACCAGTCGAACGTACTGGTAAGCCAGGGCCGGAGCCAGCCAAAGAACGAAGCGGCGGCTTCCTGATTGGCCAATGCGATCAGAACGAAGGCAAAGATCAGGATACTTGAGATCAGGAAGACCGGGTTGTGGATGTCCAGACCGAAAGGCCGGACGTTATCCTGCCCCAGCTCGTATTCGGTCTCGAAATCATAGATCCGAGGATCCGGATCCAGCATTTTCTTGGTTTGAGACATTCGACTTTCCTTCTGTTTGCTGCGTGCAAACGCCAAGGCTTTCGGTCGATAGACGGCAGGTATCTCGGTTTCCCCTTGGCGCGTTTCCCGTCATTTCGACCCTGGGTCTTGGGTTAAGAGCCTACACTGTCATCGAAATTTCACAAAATGCATTCATTTTCGTGAATTTAATTCCGCGCGCAACCACCGTTCGGCGTTCAGTCCGCCACCAGTGTTCCACCCGTTTTCCGGCCGGTCGCCGCCCGCAGGCGATCCTTCAGGCGACCGAGCGTCCCGTCCCGGTTTTTCGCACCCTCCAGCGGCTCGGCCATCTCGGCCTCCAGCCGGAACGTGGCCCGCATCGGCACCAACCCGTCGATAATGTGCATCTTCTGCACCGATGGGGCGATGGCCAGCCGCCCGGTCAGGCGCACCGGTTCGTAGACATATCCGGGCGTCCAGTCGCCATTCAGCGTCACCCGGATCATCTGATTGGGCGCCGGCGGCGGGTAATGGCTGCACATGCCGGCCTGCGGCACCAGATAAGCGACCTGCCGCCCGTCCGCATCGGGCGGTGCGGGAATGGCAAAGCCAGTGACTGTCACGGTCTGACCTTCCAGGGTCGGATTTCCGGCCGCCGCCGCCTTGGCCCTGCGGTCGGTGACAAGCTGGCGCTGCGACAGCAACCAGTCGACATCGACCTGATCGGCGGCCAGCGCGTCCTCAGTCTCGATCAGAAGGTCCTGCCATTTCTGCCGCTCTTGCGGGCTGCCGGCATCCTGCTGCAAGCGGTTGCGCAGGCGCAGCACGAACAGCAGATCGTCGAACTGTTCGGGTTTGAGGTCGCGAAACGGGTCCTCGAACCCCTGCGCCGACGGGTCCGGCAATTCGGTCCATTCCAAGGGCGTGCCCGGTGCGGCAAGGGCGGCGGGGCCGCCCAGGCCCAGCATCACGAGGGCAGCAATGTTCAACCATATATTCATCTTCATCCTCGGCCCAGTCGGATTTGGTGCCCTCATATCCTAACCACCCGCGCGACGTTGCGCCATGCCCGGATGGTCACAGCACCATACCGCCCAGGTGATGCAGTTTCGCTTTCCTTTGGGCGCAATCTCATGTATGCGCCGTGCATCTGAGACGTTGTGCCCTGACCCCGGCACTCGAACGGAAGATAAATTGGGGTCGGCGGCAATGGGGCCGCCAAGCAAACGGGAGACCCGGAGGGCCGGGAGCGCTCCCTTCTAGGATACGCAAATGTTTGATGTAACAAAGAAATCGATTCAGTGGGGCGAAGAGACGCTGACACTGGAAACCGGAAAGGTTGCCCGTCAGGCCGACGGCACCGTGATCGCCACGCTGGGCGAAACCAGCGTGATGGCGAACGTGACCTTTGCCAAGAGCCAAAAGCCCGGTCAGGACTTTTTCCCGCTGACCGTGCACTATCAGGAAAAATACTATGCCGCCGGCAAGGTTCCGGGCGGCTTCTTCAAGCGCGAGGCGCGCCCAACCGAGAAAGAGACGCTGACCGCGCGACTGATCGACCGTCCGATCCGCCCGCTGTTCGTTGACGGCTTCAAGAACGAAGTGCTGGTGATGTGCACCGTGCTGTCCCACGATCTGGTCAACGACCCCGACATCGTCGCGATGATCGCCGCCTCGGCAGCCCTGACCATCTCGGGCGCGCCGTTCATGGGCCCGATCGCCGGTGCCCGTGTTGGTTTCGTCGATGGCGAATACGTCCTGAACCCGACCGTGGACGACATGCAGGACCTGCGCCTGAACCCCGAACAGCGTCTGGACCTGGTCGTCGCCGGCACCAAGAACGCCGTGATGATGGTGGAATCGGAAGCCTACGAACTGTCCGAGGCCGAAATGCTGGGCGCGGTGACCTTCGCGCATGAGCAGATTCAGCCGGTCATCGACCTGATCATCGATCTGGCCGAAGACACCGCGAAAGAACCGTTTGACTTCCAGGCCCCCGACTACTCGGAACTGTACGCTGCCGTCGCAGCCGCTGGTGAAGAGCAGATGCGCGCCGCCTTCGCGATCACCGACAAGCAGGAGCGTACCGCCGCTGTTGCCGCCGCCCGTGAAGCAATCAAGGAAGCGCTGACCGAGGAACAGCTGGAAGACGCCAATCTTGGTTCGGCGATGAAAAAGCTGGAAGCCGGCATTCTGCGCGGTGACGTCGTCAAGGGCGGCAAGCGTATCGACGGTCGCTCGACCACCGATATCCGCGCTATCGAAGCCGAAACCTCAATGCTGCCGCGTACCCACGGTTCCGCCCTGTTCACCCGTGGTGAAACGCAGGCGCTGGCCGTGACCACGCTGGGCACCGGTGACGACGAACAGTTCATCGACGCGCTGCACGGCAACTTCAAATCGAACTTCCTGCTGCATTACAACTTCCCTCCCTATTCGGTGGGTGAAGTGGGCCGCGTTGGCCCTCCGGGCCGGCGTGAGATCGGCCACGGCAAGCTGGCATGGCGCGCGCTGCAGGCGGTTCTGCCTGCGCCGACCGACTTCCCCTACACCGTTCGCGTGGTGTCGGAGATCACTGAATCCAACGGTTCCAGCTCGATGGCTTCTGTCTGCGGCGGTTCGCTGTCGATGATGGACGCGGGCGTTCCGCTGAAAGCGCCGGTTGCCGGTGTGGCAATGGGTCTGATCCTGGAAGATGACGGCGAATACGCTGTTCTGACCGACATTCTGGGTGACGAAGACCACCTGGGCGACATGGATTTCAAAGTGGCGGGTACCGAAAACGGCATCACCTCGCTGCAGATGGACATCAAGGTCGCGGGCATCACGCCTCAGATCATGGAAACCGCTCTGGCTCAGGCCAAAGAAGGCCGGATGCACATTCTGGGTGAGATGGGCAAAGCCCTGTCCGAGACCAACGAATTCTCGGTCCACGCGCCGCGCATCGAGACCATGAACATCCCCACCGACAAGATCCGCGAAGTGATCGGCTCGGGCGGTAAGGTCATCCGCGAAATCGTCGAAGTGTCGGGTGCCAAGGTCGACATCAACGATGACGGCGTCATCAAGATCGCCTCGCCCGACGGTGAGTCGATCCAGAAGGCCTATGACATGATCTATTCGATCGTGGCCGAGCCGGAAGAGGGTCAGATCTATACCGGTAAAGTGGTTAAGATCGTCGATTTCGGCGCCTTCGTGAATTTCTTTGGCAAGCGCGACGGTCTGGTCCACGTGTCCCAGATCGAAAACCGCCGCCTGAACCATCCGTCGGATGTTCTGAAGGAAGGTCAGGAAGTGAAGGTCAAGCTGCTGGGCTTTGATGATCGCGGCAAAGTGCGCCTGTCCATGAAAGTCGTCGATCAGGAAACCGGCGAAGAGATCGTTCCCGAGAAGAAAGAAAAGAAAGAGGAAAGCGCAGAGTAATCTGCCCCTTTTTCCAATGACGAAGGCCCCGGCGCAATGCCGGGGCCTTTTTTGTGGTACACTCCCGTCACGCTCAGAGGGAGGATTGCCAATGCCCGACAAAGCCTGGATGGAGGCGATGGCGCGGCGCTACCTGCAGGCCATGGAAAACGGCGATCTGCCCGCATTGCTGGGCCTGTTCGCCGCAGACGCAACAGCGGTTTCGCCGGTTTCGGGAAAGCAACCGGCGCGGGATTTCTACAGTAACGTGATGCAGATCACCCATGACAGGTCCATCCGCCACAGGAATACGTTTGCCGACATTTCGGGCGGTCCTGGCATGGCGGTGCACTTCAACTACACGCGCACCATCCGCGACGGGCATCCCGAAACCATCGAATGCGTGGACCTGTTTGAACTGACCGACGATCTGGAGCGGTTCAAGACGGTCAGGATCATCTATGACACCGCCCCCGTTCTGGTGGATTTTGGCGAAGCCTGATCCACAGCGTTCAGCCTGTGACCGTCGCGTTCCAGGCGGTACGTGCCATCTCGCCCTCACCGAAAGTCACTCAGCCCGCGATCCGCGACCGCTTCCTCTTCCCCCGCCTCTCCGCCTGTTCTATGCACGGGAATATGCGATCCTTTGTCATCCACATGTCTTCCAGCACCGCGCGCAAACCCAATGCCGACCAATTGTGCGCCGATCTGCCCAATGCCGAACTGTTCGAGGCGGTGAACGGGCGCGACCCCGACCAGATCGCAGGCGTTCACCTGCATCCGGGCGACCTGTATCGCCCGCACTACCCGTTTGCCCTGCGCCCGGCGGAAATCGGCGTTTTCGAAAGCCATCGCCGCATCTGGCGCAAACTGGTCGAGGAAGAGATCGACCTGGCCATTATCACCGAGGACGATCTGCGCATCGACGCCCCCCGCATGGCCCAGGCGCTGGATCTGCTGGCCCCGATCGCAACACCTGATCACTACATCCGCATTCCGGTGAAACAGCGCGAGGTGCCCGCTCAGACACTGGCCGAACGCGACGGGCTGCGCCTGATCCTGCCCAAAATCATCGGCCTGCAATGTGTCTGTCAGGTGGTCGGACGGCGCGCCGCCAACCGCCTGCTGGCTGCCACCAACCGGATCGACCGCCCCGTGGATACTTTCCTGCAGATGCACTGGCTTACCGGTCAGCCCATCCACGCCCTCCAGGGCAGCGGCAATCAGGAAGTGGCCGGCGAAATCGGCGGCTCGACCATTCAGACCAAACCGCCGCTCAGCGACAAGCTGACCCGGGAATTCAAACGTGCGGTTTACCGGGCGCAGCTCCACCTGCATCCGCAGCGCCCGCCTGCTTCATCTGGCTGAAAATACCTTCGGGGGGGATCGCGCCCAAAGGCGCGATTGGGGGGGCAGACAGCCCCCCGACCCGGCATCCGCCTTACGACGGCGCCTTGGTCTTGCGCAGGTAGGGGAAGATCGTCTCAAACTCGCCGAACTTCTCGGCCGCTTCTTCGTTCGACACCGCCGGCGGGATGATCACATCCTCACCCGGCACCCAGTTCGCCGGCGTGGCGACGCCTTTGGCCGACATCTGCAACCCGTCCAGCGCCCGCAATATCTCGGCAAAGTTGCGGCCCACGGTCATCGGGTAGGTCATCGACAGTTTCAGCTGCTTGTCCGGTCCTATGATAAAGACGGACCGCACGGTGGCGCTGTCTGCCGGGGTGCGACCGTCGGGCAGGTATGCCTCGGCCGGCAGCATGTCAAAGGCCTTGGACACTTCAAGCCCGTCATCGGCGATGATCGGAAAGCCCGGATTGGCATTGCCGTAGGCTTCGATGTCCTTCTTCCATTTCTTGTGGTCCTCGACCCCGTCAACCGATACGCCCAGAACCTTGGTATTGCGCGCCGCCCATTCGTCATTCAGTTGCGCAACGGCCGAGAACTCGGTGGTGCAGACGGGAGTGAAATCCTTGGGGTGCGAAAACAGGATGGCCCAGCTGTCCCCGATCCAGTCGTGAAACTGAATGGTGCCCTGATCCGTTTCAGCGGTGAAATTCGGTACCGTATCGTTGATGCGCAAACCCATGGGGCATCTCCTCTGCTGATTGTTAACCGAGTCGGCTGCTGTGAACCTAACCACTTTGCGCAATAGTTATACAGTCGGCAAATAACTTCGGGGAATTTTCGACGCTCTCCCTGCGCCCGCGGATTTGATCAGATTTCCCACTTGCCGCGCCCCGGGCCCGATGACACAGTGCCCCGAACACCGGGTTCGGCAACATGGTCGGGAGGACACGCCATGATCGAAATGCGAAATTTCTACATTAACGGACAATGGGTTGCCCCGTCGGCGGCCAATGATTTCAAGGTCATCAACCCCTCGACCGAGGAGCCCTGCGCGGTGATTTCACTGGGGGCGCAGGCGGATACCGATGCCGCCGTCGCCGCGGCCCGGGCCGCCCTGCCGGGATGGATGGCAACCCCGGTCGAGACACGCATTGCGCTGGTTGAAAAGCTGGCCGACATCTACCAGAGCCGGTCCGAGGATCTGGCCCGGGCCATGTCGCAAGAGATGGGTGCCCCGATCGACATGGCGCGCACGCAGCAATCGGGCGCGGGAATCTGGCACCTGAAGAATTTCATCCGCGCCGCAAAGGCGTTTCAGTTCGAACGCCCCTTGGGCGATCACGCCCCGAATGACCGCATCATCTATGAAGCAGTCGGAGTGGCCGCCCTGATCACACCCTGGAACTGGCCGATGAACCAGATCACGCTCAAGGTGGGCGCCGCGGCGATTGCGGGCTGCACCATGGTTCTGAAGCCGTCCGAACAAAGCCCGCTGAACGCCATGATCTTTGCCGAAATGATGGACGAGGCAGGGTTCCCGCCCGGCGTATTCAATCTGGTCAACGGCGACGGCGCAGGTGTCGGGTCGCAGCTGTCGGGACATCCGGATGTGGATATGGTCAGCTTTACCGGATCAACCCGTGCCGGAACGGCAATTTCCAAAAACGCGGCCAATACGCTGAAGAAAGTGCATCTGGAGCTCGGCGGCAAAGGTGCAAATGTGGTCTTTGCGGATGCCGATGAAAAGGCCGTCAAACGCGGCGTTCTGCATATGATGAACAACACCGGCCAAAGCTGTAACGCGCCCAGCCGCATGCTGGTTCAGCGGCCGATCTATGATCAGGCAGTGGAAACCGCCGCCGAGGTCGCGAACAAGGTCACCGTCGGCAGCGCCGCAGAGGAAGGCCGCCATATCGGCCCGGTGGTGAATGAGGTTCAGTGGACCAAGATTCAGGACCTGATCCAGGCCGGGATCGACGAGGGCGCGCGTCTGGTTGCCGGCGGCACCGGCCGGCCCGAGGGTCTGAACAAGGGCTATTACGTGCGCCCCACAGTCTTTGCCGACGCCAACAACCAGATGACCATTGCGCGCGAGGAAATCTTTGGCCCGGTCCTGACCATGATCCCCTTCGACACCGAGGAAGAGGCCGTCGAGATTGCCAATGACACGCCCTATGGGCTGACCAACTATGTCCAGACGCAGGACGGCGCGCGCGCCAACCGCATGGCGCGTGTGCTGCGGTCCGGCATGGTCGAGATGAACGGCCAGTCGCGCAGCGCCGGTTCTCCGTTCGGCGGGATGAAACAATCCGGCAACGGGCGCGAAGGCGGGGTCTGGGGGCTGGAAGACTTTCTTGAGGTCAAGGCCGTCGGCGGCTGGGCTGCCGAGTAATCCCCATTTGATGGTATCAAATTGTGAGGCACCCGAAGGTGCCTCGTATTGTTGTCAGGTGGGCCGAACCACCAGCTGCGGCTCCCCGTCCGAGGTGTACCGGGTAGATCGACCGTCCCAGCCGATCTCACCCGTCACGCGCTGGCGGAACGCCGAAAAGCTGTCGAAACGCACCACGTCCACGGGCGTATCGAACTGCAGGGTCACCCGGCGATGCGCGCCGTCGCCCAGCATGGTCATTCCGCGAATCTCGGCCGAAAAAGGTTGACCCAGATATCGCCCCTCGACCCGGTCGCCGACGTGCAGATGCATGCGGTTTCCGGCCCGGGCGTGCAAAGTGTTCCAATCCCGCGCGCCATATTGATGAGCCAGCGTTTCCAATGCCTCGCTGTGCGACAGCGAATCGCCTGCTATGCGCAATCTCTCACGCAGCCGTTTCGCCTGTGCCTTCAGTTCGTCAACCGGAGGGATGTATTTTTGTATCGTCATTGTTTGCCTCGTTTCCTTGAACGGGCGCGACATCTGGACGGGGTTCGCATTGCCATCCGCGCGCCTGGAAAGGGCAACAGATGAGATATCAACCGGGTTTCACCAAAGCCGAAGGGCCGCGAACGGCAGGGGACCCGAACCTGCCGCGTATTTGGCACCGGAAAGACTTTCTGTCAATCACGCCTCTGCCTGCGCCGCCTCAAAGGCCAGCATGGCGCGTTTGACCGGCAGGCCCCAGTGATAGCCGCCCAGGCCCCCGGATTTGCGCAGTGCCCGGTGGCAGGGGATCAGCCAGCTGACCGGGTTGCGCCCGACGGCTGTGCCCACCGCGCGCACGGCCTGTGGAGAGCCCACCCGCTGGGCGATTTCGGAATAGGTGGTGACCTGACCGGTCGGGATATGCATCAGCGCCTCCCACACCTTGATTTGCAGGGGCGAGCCGATCAGGTACAGCGGCGTCGGCTCCAGCCGGTCGCTGGCCGTGCCAAAGGCGCTGAGCACCCAGGGGCGCAGGCGCATCGGGTCCTCGACGAATTCCGCCCGTGGCCAGCGTGACAGCATGTCCTCCATCGCGGCGGCCTCACCGGATTCCGCGCTGAAGGCGATACCGCAGATGCCCTTGTCGGTGGCCATGACCAGCGCGGGGCCGAACGGGCTTTCGAACCAGCCCCAGAAGATGGTCAGCCCGTCACCTTTGCGGGCGTATTCGCCGGGGCTCATGGATTCCCATTTCAGGAACAGGTCATGCAGGCGGCCACTGCCGGAAAGCCCGACGTTATGGGCGGTCTCAAGCGTGGTGAACCGCTCGCGCAGCAGCGCCTTGGCATGGCCCAGCGTCAGATATTGTTGGTACCGTTTTGGCGACACGCCGGTCCAGCGCGAGAACAGGCGCTGGAAATGCGCGGGGCTCATGTCCATCTGGCGGGCCAGTTCCTCAAGGCTGAGGGTTTCGCCACCCTGGTCGATCAATTCGATCGCGCGCCGCATGACGTTGTAATGATAGCCGGTCTCGGGGGTCTGGACGTTCATCGGTCTCACCTCATTGTCTTGGGTCAAACATAGCGCGCAGGTCACGCCCCCGCGACCCGGAACTTGCGCATTGGCTTTGGGCTTGTGTCATGGCCCTGCGGGCGGCATTAAGGCGCGGATGGCAAAACAACTCGATTACCACACGATCCGCGAGATCTTTACGCGTTTTCAGGCAGCCGACCCCGAACCCAAGGGCGAGTTGGAGCATGTGAACGTCTACACTCTGGTCGTGGCCGTAGCACTGTCGGCGCAGGCGACCGATGCCGGCGTCAACAAGGCCACACGCGCGCTGTTCAAAATCGCCGACACGCCGCAAAAGATGCTGGATCTGGGCGAAGAGGGTCTGATCGAACATATCAAGACCATCGGCCTGTTCCGGCAGAAGGCCAAGAACGTCATCAAGCTCAGCCGCATTCTGGTCGACGAATACGGTGGTGAGGTGCCCAATTCCCGCACGGCCCTGCAGTCGCTGCCGGGGGTCGGGCGCAAGACGGCCAATGTGGTGCTGAACATGTGGTGGCGACAACCGGCGCAGGCGGTGGACACCCATATATTTCGCGTCGGCAATCGCACCGGCATCTGCCCGGGCAAGGACGTGGACGCGGTCGAACGCGCCATCGAAGACAACATCCCCGCCGATTTTCAACTCCATGCGCATCACTGGCTGATCCTGCATGGACGTTATCACTGCAAGGCGCGCAAGCCTTTGTGCGGCACCTGTATCATCCGCGATCTCTGTCAATTCGAGGACAAGAACCTATGAAAACCTACCAGCTGGTCGGCATTGGAAATGCCGTTGTCGACGTCATTTCCCAGGCCGATGACAGTTTCCTGGAACTGATGGGCATCGAAAAAGGCATCATGCAACTGATCGAGCGCGAGCGCGGCGAGGTTCTGTATGCGGCGATGGAAAGCCGGGTTCAGACGCCCGGAGGCTCGGTCGCCAATACGATCGCCGGCGCCGGCGCGCTGGGGCTTGATGCTGCATTCATCGGGCGCGTGCATGACGACGCCCTGGGCCGGTTCTACGCGGACGCGATGAACGAGGACGGCGTCGATTTCGTCAACCCGCCGGTACCGGGCGGGGAACTGCCGACCTCTCGTTCGATGATCTTTGTGTCGCCGGATGGCGAACGGTCGATGAACACCTATCTGGGGATATCTTCCGAACTGTCGTCGCAGGACGTTTCCAGCGATGTGGCGGGCAAAAGCCAGATCATGTTTCTTGAGGGCTATCTGTTCGACAAGGAAAAGGGCAAGGCCGCGTTTCTTGAGGCCGCGCGCGACTGTCACAAGGGCGGCGGCAAGACCGGCATCGCCATTTCCGATCCGTTCTGCGTCGAACGCCACCGGGTTGATTTCCTGCTGCTGATCGAGAATGAGCTGGATTTCGTCATCGGCAACGAGGCTGAGATCAAATCGCTGTTCGAAACCGCCGACCTTGAAGAAGCGCTGGCGAAAACGGCCGAGATTTGCCCCCTTGTCGTTTGCACCCGCTCGGGCGATGGCGTGACCGTGCTGAACCAGGGTCAGCGTATCGACGTTCCGGTGCAAAAGGTGGTGCCGGTGGATGCGACCGGCGCAGGCGATCAGTTTGCGGCCGGGTTCCTCTATGGTATGGCCACGGGCCGCGATTACGAGACCTGCGCCCGGATCGGCAATGTCTGTGCCCGCGAGGTGATCAGCCATATCGGTCCCCGACCCGAAGCCAACCTGCAAGACCTGCTGCGCGCCGAAGGCTTGCTGTAAAAGACCGCGCGGCTACGATCCCGTGGCCGCGTCGTTCAGCGCCCAATCGTATCTGTAAGCCCGGACGCGCGGAACCTCTTGCAGCCGCGCGCGCAGCTCCGGATCGGCCGCTGACCGGATATACGCCAGCACAGCGCGCTGATCCGCTCCGAAATCCTCTTGGAACCAGATGTAGATTTTGGACAGGACCAGCCCGCCGCGCGCGTCGAACCGCACGCCGCGGGGATCATTGACATAGGCGCGCTCGGCAGCGGCGAAATCGCGTTCCAGGGTTTCGGCCTGCCATGCCCGGGCCATCAGGTTCGGGCATCCTACAGCTGCGCAGTTCAGGGCATAGTGGATGCGGGGTTCGTCGAAAGTGGGGCGGATGATGCGGTGTTCGATGTCGTTCAGCGTCAACATGCGGCCCGCCACTTGTGCCAAAGGCCGATCCCATGGGCCAAAGGAAAACAGGCCGTCGGTGATGTCCCGGATCGAGGCGACGGGGTAGTTATCCAGAATCACGTCAACTGTCAGCGCATTATACAGATTGATCCAGTATGCCAGTTGCTGATCCCGCGTCAGACGGGCCGGATCCACGGCCTGAAGATCCGCCAGATAGCTATCCAGTTGCGCCCGGTCCGCAGGTGTGACCCGCCCATAAGCCACCCGGTTCACGCCTTGCGCGTCAGCGGTGACATGGCGGGTCAGAAACGCGGTCCAGTCGCCATGATCGACCTGTTGCCCCGGTGGTGGCGCGCTGCGCGTCAGCGCCGTGCCCGGTAAGGGCGCAGCGGTCGGCAGCGCCAGACGTTCAACGCTCGCACAAGCAGCCAGCAAGGGCATCAGCAGCACGATGAGGGTACTTCTCATGACGCGGTTTTCCGGCTTTGCCGTTCCGCCCGCATCTGCCCCTTGAGCCGTTTGAGCGGTGCCAGCGCCGGATCACCCAGGCCCGGCAGATCGGGAACAGCGGACAAGCGCGGCACGGCTGGATTCCACCAGCTTGGACCGGTCGGTCCGTCGATCCGGTCGGGAACCGACAGATGCTGGTCACGCCGGGCGTTATGGGCGCACATCGACATCGGGCCATTGGCCGTGGCCACCATGAACACGCAGGCGGCGCACCGGTCTGCGTCCAACGCGTCAGCGGCCATGAAATTGTGGATGAACACTGCCTGCCGACGCACCGGGCCACGCATCAGCCCGGACCCCAGCCGCATGATGCACCCGATCAGGTGCATCCCGGTCCGAAACGCCAGCAGCGGGTTGCGCAGGACCACGCGCCGCACACTGTCGCGGATATCCAGATGTGCCTCTGCCGACCGACCGGCCTTTTCCAACGCGGCAATCACCTGATGCACCAGCCGCCGGTTCGACAGCACGGGAACTGCCCGACCGCCTGCGGTAACGACACTGGCATAGCGGTTGCATTTCGAATGCCCGACCGCCGCCGCGCCGAAATGCAGCGGCGTCCCGTAGCCCAACTCAACCGCACCCGCCACGCTGTCCTGCGTGATCCTGTCCGGCCGTTGGCGCAGAACGCCCCGGCCGGTATCGGCCTGCATCTGGAAGGACACAAAGGCAATTTCGGGCTGATCCCGCAGGAACCGGGCAAGCGCCGGAAGCTCGTCGAAATTCCCGTCATGGACGGCGGTGTTGAACAGAACCCGCAGCCGCAGCCCCTGCACCCGGCGGATATAGCTGCGGCGCACGGTGTTCAGCTCGGCCTCGCTGTGGAACCCCCTGCGGTTCTGAGTTGTGTCGACGTGAAAGGCCACGTCGTCCAGCCCGGCTGCCGCAAGCCGTGTCAGCAATGCACGGCTGGCCCGGATGCCGTTGGTCATCAGACAGGACCGCATGCCCAGCCGGCGAATCTCGCGGCACAGCGCCTCAAGATCCCGCGCCTTGCGCAGCGTGGGATCCCCGCCGGTCAGTTGCACCGAAACACCGGGGCCATAATGGCTGTGGATGGTGGCAATCCGCGCGAACAGAACCGAAAGCGGCGGATCATAGGTCATCTCGGCCCGGTCCGACAGGTAACACAGCGTGCAGTCCAGATTGCAGCGCTGCGTGACCTCAAGCGCGACGCAGGCGATGGGATAGAACCGCCCGGCGGTCTGGTTGGGACCGTATTCACCGCAGCCCTGCAAACCGTCGCGCAAGGGCGCGCGACGGTCGGTGCCCTGAAACTTGCGCCCGGCAGGGGCAATGCCGGGACGGCGGTGCACGGTGTCTTTCATGTGCCCCAAGCTAGAGGCGCAGACGGAACCGAACCACGCCACCTCACGCCAACGTGCGGCGCAGTGATCGAATTAGCCGCAACACCCGCCGGATTGTTTCACCTGACTGTTCCCGGGGCTTCATTCAGGTTCGCGCCCCGCCCCAGCCATGTCCGGTCGGCCAGATAGAAATCGGTGAACCGGGCATGGAAATCCGCAGACACGGAGTCCTGCGGGATCCCGGTTGCCAGCAACGCCTGCTGCCACGCCTTCACCCTGGGATAGCCGGCCAGCATGTCATGACCGCTGTGTTCCGTGACGATCGCCGCGCGATGGAGCAGCGGCAGCCATGCAATATCGACATTTCCCAGGATCTCACCGGAGAAAAAGGGACCGTCGCCCAGTTGGGTCTCGGCCTTGGCAAAAGCGGCGTTCAATTTGGTGACCCGGTCGTCATACACCGCCCGGTCCGCGCTTTGCATCGTGCTGCACTGAACCAGATAATGCTTGCTGGCCTGATAGCTCCAGGCGCGGTTCAGGGCGCGTTCTTCGGGTGTGAGCCCAGGCTGTAGCGGGGCGGTCACTTCGTCAAGATATTCGGTGATCGCGTCAGATTCGAACAGCGCCGTTCCACCTTCGGTCACCAGCACCGGCACCTGACCGGTCGGAGACAGATCAAGGAACCAGTCCGGCTTGTCGCTGAGGCTGAAATAGTCGATCTGACAGGGCACCTGCTTGGCCGCAAGCAGCGCGGTCACGCGCTGAACAAAGGGGCAGATCTTCAGGCTTATGATACGGATCATCGGTCTTTCCTTTTGCTGGTTTCATCTGTCAGACGAAGCCCGCGCCAAAAAGACGACGATCAGATCAACATTTTTTACAGTTGATTGGTTTTTCCTGCACTTCGGCGATATTGCCGCGCACATCCATCGAGATGGTGCAGCACTCCTCGAACGCCCTGCGCAGTTCGGTCCGGCCCTTTTGCACGCGTGACTTGAGCGTGGAATAGGACAGCCCCTGCGCCTGCGCATAGTCCCGCTGTGACATGCCCTGGATGTCGATGGCCATCAGCATCCGGGCGGTTTCCGGTGGCAGGCCGCGAATGAACGGCTCGACACAACCCTCAAGATCCTGACGTATTTCGGGGTCGTCGCGGTGATACCACAGATCGTCCGGATGGGCCGGAGCACGGCCCGACTTGCGGTAATAGTCGATGATTGCGCGATCCGCCGTTTGAAACAGCCAGGGCTGCAATTTGGCCGGATCCTTCAGGCCCGGCAGGCCGGTGAATACCTTGATCGAAATCTCTTGCAGCAGATCGTCCACATCCGCCGCGTTTGCCACGCGGGACCTCAGAAACGCCTTCAGGCGGGACCGGTATTTGGGCCAGATGTCTTCGATACGCATATCGGTTTATGACAGGTGGTCGGCAAAGGCGTCCACCACCCGCTCATACACCTCGCGCTTGAAGGGTACGATTTCCGCGACCAGACGGGCGGGCTCCTGCCATTTCCAGCGGGTGAATTCCGGGTGATCGGTCTGGATGTCGATCTGGTCATCCTGGCCCGTAAAGCGCAGCAGGAACCATTTCTGTTCCTGCCCGCGATAGCGGCCCTTCCAGATCTTCGGCACGATGTCATGGGGCAGATCGTAGGGCAGCCAGCCTTCGGTTTCAGCCACGATCTCGACCAGATCGGCGGAGACGCCGGTTTCTTCCCACAATTCGCGCAGGGCCGCGTCGCGGGGGTCTTCGCCCTTGTCCACCCCGCCCTGAGGCATCTGCCACGCATCCTTGTGGCGATCATTGCGCTGACCGACAAAAATCCTGCCCTCGGCATTCATCAGCATCAGGCCGACGCAGGGGCGATAGGGCAGTCTGGCGATCTCTTCGGGGGTCATGCGCGGCCTCACAAATGTGCTACGAAAACTCTGTAACAAGCACCGCGACGCCCGCAAAGGGGGTGACGTTAGGTTTCGCGTGACAAAGTTGACGCGAACGTCAATCTAGCGTGCGAATATCGGGAGGGAGAGTTCGCCATGACTGCGTACCCAAACATGCTGGCCCCGCTGGATCTGGGCTTTACCACGTTGAAAAACCGCGTCCTGATGGGGTCCATGCACACCGGGCTTGAAGAAACCGGCGACTGGAACCGGGTGGCCGAGTTCTATGCCGACCGGGCGCGCGGCGGTGTGGCGCTGATGGTGACCGGCGGGATCGGCCCAAACCTTGAAGGCTCGGTTCTGCCCGGCGCGGCGATGATGACCAGCGACAAGGACGTGGCGAACCATTCCATCGTGACAGACCGCGTGCGTCAGGCGGGCGGTAAGATCGCGATGCAGATCCTGCATGCGGGCCGCTATGCCTATGGTCCGAAATGCGTGGCTCCCAGCCCGGTAAAATCGCCCATCTCGCCCTTCCCGCCAACGGAGCTGGACGAAGAGGGTATCGAGAAACAGATCAGCGATATCGTTAACGCTGCCGTTCTGGCCCAAAAAGCGGGCTATGACGGGGTCGAGATCATGGGCTCCGAGGGCTATTTCCTCAACCAGTTCCTTGTGACCCACACCAACAAGCGCACGGACCGCTGGGGCGGGTCGTATGAGAACCGGATGCGTCTGCCAATCGAGGTGGTGCGCCGCACGCGTGAGGCCGTCGGCACCGATTTCATTATCATATACCGGCTGTCGATGATCGACCTTGTTCCCAATGGCTCGACCCATGACGAGGTTGTGGAACTGGCCCAGCGAATCGAGGCGGCTGGGGCCACGATCATCAACACCGGTATCGGCTGGCATGAGGCACGCATTCCCACCATCGCCACCAGCGTCCCGCGCGCGGCGTTCGCGTGGGTCACCAAGAAACTGATGGGCAAGGTCGGGGTTCCGGTGATCACCTCGAACCGGATCAACACCCCGGAAGTGGCCGAAGAGGTTCTGTCCTCGGGCTGCGCCGACATGGTGTCGCTGGCCCGGCCAATGCTGGCGGATGCGGATTTCGTGAACAAGGCCATTGCCGGACAGGGCGCGACGATTGCGCCCTGCATTGCCTGCAATCAGGCCTGTCTGGACCATACGTTTAACGGCAAGCTGACCTCGTGTCTGGTGAACCCGCGCGCGTGCCACGAGACAGAGCTGGTGATCGGCAAAGCCGACACCGCCAAGACCGTCGCCATTGTTGGCGCGGGCCCGGCGGGCCTGTCCACGGCGATGACGGCGGCCCAGCGCGGTCACACTGTGACGCTGTTCGACCGGTCCGAAGAGATCGGCGGTCAGCTGAACATGGCCAAACAGGTGCCGGGCAAGGAAGAGTTCTGGGGGCTGGTCGACTGGTACCGGACGATGATGTCCGATCTGGGCGTGAAGGTGGAACTGAACCGGGAGGTCAGCGCCGATGATCTGGCCGGATATGATGAGGTGGTCATCGCCACCGGCGTCTCCCCGCGCGACCCGCAAATCCCGGGGCAGGACCGGGACAATGTGCTCAGCTATGTCGATGTGCTGCGCGGCAAGGCCCCCGTGGGTAAGTCCGTTGCCGTCATCGGTGCCGGCGGCATCGGGTTCGACGTGTCGGAATTCCTGCTGGAAGAGGGCCACAGCCCGACCACAGACCTGCCGCTGTGGATGAAGGAATGGGGCGTCACCGACCCGGCGGAACACCGCTCGGGCCTGGCGCCCGAAGGCCCGCAGCCCGAAGCGCCGGCGCGACAGGTCACCCTGCTGCAACGCAAGAAACAGGCGCATGGCAAGGGGCTGGGCAAGACAACGGGATGGATTCACCGCGCCACGCTGAAGATGAAGGACGTCGATTTCGTGGGCGGCGTGAACTATGAACGCATCGACGATGACGGCCTGCATATCAGCTTTGGCGAAGAGCGTGCCGACCCGACCGTAATCGCCGCCGATACGATCGTGCTGTGTTCCGGTCAGGTGTCCGAGCGCAGCCTGGCGGACGCGCTGATCGAACGCGGCATCACTCCGCATGTGATCGGCGGCGCGGATGTGGCCGCCGAGCTGGACGCCAAGCGGGCGATCAATCAGGGCACGCGGCTGGCTGCGGAATTCTGATCAGTCGGCCAGCGCCAGCTTGACCCCCAGCGCGCCGAACGCCGTCGCGAAACACCGTTTTATCCAGGCCATCACCGATGGCCTGCGTATGACATAGTCTCGCGCCAGCGCCGCGCAGGTGCCGTATCCGATGAAGACCACGAAGGTCATTGCCATAAAGGCCAGGGCAAGCTTGACCAGTTCCAAACCTGCATGTGCTGCACCCGCAGGCAGGAACTGCGGCAGGAACGCCAGAAAGAACAGCGACAGTTTGGGATTCAAAACGTTGATCAACGCCCCGGTCATCGCGATCCGGAAAGGACGCACCGCAACCTTCTCGGTGCTGACCTCCATCGCGCCGCCCTCTTTCACGATGCCCCAGGCCATGTAGAACAGGTACAGGACACCCAGATACTTGATGACCTGAAACGCCAGCGCGCTTGTGTGCAACAGGGCGGCCAGACCGATGATACTTGCCAGCGCGGCGGGAACGATTCCCAATGTACACCCCGCCGCCGCGGCGAGGCTGGCGCGAAACCCGCGCCCAAGACCAACGGCCAGCGTGTAAATGACACCGGTTCCGGGCAACAGAACTACAATCAGTGATGTAATGAAAAACTCAAACGACATGCCGCCCTCCTGTTATCGGCGGCAGAGTTTCTTACACCCGCTTCAATGTAAACCGTTTTCGCTGATGATCCGGTGACTTACTCCACCGTAATTGTGATCACCTCGGACACAATCGGTGTGGAATGCGGCACATGGCCCGCATCACCAAGAACCAGCTGCAGCGTATGCTGGCCGGGGGCCAGTTCCAGCGTCACCTCGGTCTGGCCGCCACCGAAATGCAGATGGTTGTCATCCGAAGGCAGACCATAGGCCAGTTCATCCGCGCCGTCCTCGCCCTCACCCAGCGGAGGACGGTCGATCAGCAGATGGTGATGGCCGGTATTTTCCTTCTCGGTCCCGGCCGGGGCCACGCCCATGCCGCTGAGCCCGAAGACCACGGTCACGGGTGACTGAACGGTGTCACCATCGGCCAGATTCACGAAATAGACTTTCGCGTCGGGGTTGGACGGCGTTTCACCTCCGGCCAGCGCAACGGCGGCGGACAGGCACAGGGCAGCAATGGTGAAAAAGGCTTTCATGATCTCCTCCGTGGTCACAAATTTGCCATTCTCACCATAGCATACCTGCGCCGGACCCCCTAAATCCCCTGCCCTGACAGGCTTGTGGCGATCCTGGAAACCACTGTTTCGACGTTTCCCATCTGCAAACGATCCGAATTGAATCCCTGATATTATCCCATGTCTGCCCAGTTTCCGCCCAGATTGGCGGCCAAAGTCAGGCAACGAACAAACACCCGGGGAACGAGAATGGATCGATTGACCGAAATGGAAGCCTTTGCCAACGTGGTGGACCAGGGTGGCTTCACCGATGCGGCCAAGAAGATGGGCATCTCCAAGTCGGCCGTGTCAAAGCACGTTTCGAGCCTTGAGGCCCGATTGGGTGCGCGGCTGCTGAACCGGACGACCCGGCGTGTGTCCCCGACCGAAATCGGGCTGGCCTACTATGATCGGGCGCGCCGCGTGCTGAATGATGCGGGCGAGGCCGACGCGCTGGTCACGTCGATGCAATCGGCCCCGTCCGGCCTGCTGCGGATCAGCGTGGCGACGGATTTCGGCGTCAATCATCTGTCTCCGGTATTATCCGAATTTCTTGCGGCCTATCCCGACATCACCGTGAACATGGTGCTGAACAACCGCTATGTAGAGCTGATCTCGGAAGGGTTCGACGTTGCCGTGCGCATTGGCGAGCTGGAAGACAGCACGCTGCGCGCCCGCAAGCTGACCGAGACCGTCAAACGCATGGTCGCCGCGCCCAGCTATGTCGAGAAATACGGACGTCCGCACAAGATCGACGATCTGAACGAACACAAGCTGCTGCATTATTCCAGCCAGTCCTCGGGCAATGTGTGGAAACTGACCGCGCCCTCCGGTGAAAAGCGGCAGGTGCGCACCGCCGGCTGGCTGAGCGTCAATGACGGCCAGTCGCTGCTGAACGCCGCGATTTCCGGTCTGGGGATCGCATATCTGCCCAGCTACCTATATGCCGACGCCCTGAAATCGGGCGCAGTTCTGGATGCGATGCCGTCGCTGCCGGACGAGGTGCAGGGCGTGTACGCTGTCTATCCCCCCGGCCGGTTTACCCAGCCCAAGGTCCGGGCTTTCATAGATTTTCTTGTCGAATCCTTCAACGAAAAGGGTCCGATGGACTGGTAATTTCTCCCAAGGTGAACTTCGACGGCCCGCGCGACTATGCGGGCCTTTTTTTGCCCGGAACCATCAGTTCACCAGCAGAACCGCCTCGACCCGGCGGTTCAGGTCGCGCCCCTCGGGTGTTGCGTTGGACGTGAGCGGCGCCAGATAGCCGATGCCCCGCGCCTCGATCCGGTCCGCGGCGACGCCATGCTGTTCGATCAGACGCGCGCGCACCGCCTGCGCCCGGCCGGTGCTGACCGAGATATTGGCGTCAAGCGCGCCGGTGTCATCGGTGTGGCCCACCAGCGCCAGTCGCGTATCCGGGTTGTCAGCCAGAAACGCCGCGATCAGCGCCAGCGAGGCAAATGGCCCCGTGCCCAGCGTGATCTCACCGGTGCGGAAATGCAGGTCATCCAGAATGACATGCCCGTTCTGTTGCAGATCCTCCAGCAGCCCGCCGGCCTGGCTGACCGTTTCCTCGATCACCAGCGGCGGCGGAGCGGCGGCATCAGCCGGGGTGACGCGGATCATCTGCACATAGCCGTCCGGCGGGTTGCGACTGACCAGCAGGCTCAGGACCTCATCGCCGCGTGTGGCGGACAAAAAGCGGTAATCCTGAATCGCCACGTACATGTCGGGGGTTGGCACCACCTCAGTGCCAAAGCGGAAATCGAAACCGCCGCAGGCGCGCGCCTCGCATTCGAACAGAATGTCATAGCCCTGCGCCGCGATCTGATCGCGCAGGGGCGCAAGCAGTTGCAGCGTCGTGCTGGACCCCGATTGCAGACGCCAGGTGAACCGCTCTACCCGCCCTTCAACCATCCGCGCGGGAACGTGGCCGTCCGCATAGGGGCCGGTCGGCAGCTCATAGCTGTCCAGCGGGCTGGTGCGGTCGCTGATCTGGCGCGCACCCTGCGGCAGCGTCAGATCCTGCGCGGCAACCGGCCCGGCCATCAGCGTCAGGCAAAGGAGGGCGCGCCGGATCATCGGGCCTGCGCGTGGTATTCGTCGTTCGGGGCCATCGCCGTGGCGCTGGCGACCCGGTTCGACATGTTGAAAAACCCGGTCACGTTGGCGATGTCCCAGATGTCGCGATCCGAGAATCCGGCGTCGCGCAGGCGCTGGCGGTCGGGTTCCTCGATTTCGGTGCTGGCTGTCGTCATCTTTGCGGCAAAGTCCAGCATCGCGCGCTGGCGCGTGTCCAGAGGCGCCACGCGGTAGTTCATGACCAGCATTTCGCCCAGTTGCGGGTTGCCGGACAGCTGCCGAACCGCCGCGCCATGCGCCACGAGGCAATAAAAGCACTTGTTGATCGCGGACACGACTACCGCGATCATCTCACGTTCCAGCTTGGTCAGGCCGCTGTCGGCCAGCATCAGGTCGTTATACATCGCCGTGAAGGCATTCAGCTTGTCGATGTCAAAGGCATAGGCCCGCAGCACATTCGGGACAAACCCCAGTTTTTCAACGCAGATATCAAAATATTTCTGCGTTTCGGGCGGCAGCGGATCCACCATCGGCAGGTTCAGCGCGGTCGGCATGTTCTGGTCTGTCACTTCGGGCTCTCTCCTTGGGCAAGCTGACGGTAATGGTATTCGCCGGCGATCTCCATCCCGAGCGCACGATAAAGGCCGTTGGCCCCCGCATTTGCCTTGGTGCAGATCACGCTGAGCGTTTGCGCCCCATTGTCCAGCGCCCAGAACGCGGCGGCGCGCATGGCCCACCGGCCCAGCCCCTGGCGGCGGTGATCCGGCAAAATCTCCAGCGCATGGACCATTGCAATGTCTCCGTGCAGGGCGACGAATCCGGTTCCGGCGGGGTGATCCATGTGACGCAGCAGCAGGCCGGTTTTGGAACCCTGCGCCCGATCCATGACGGCCCGTCGCGCAGGCCCGATACCGCCCTGCGCCCAGATTTCCTTCATTATCGACAGGGGCGGCCAGACGGTGAAAACGGTCACCGGAGGGATCGGCAGGTCGGTCAGGGCCATCACCGGACAGGCGTAGATGTTGACCGGATCCAGAATGTCATAGCCACGTGCGTCAAGCCGGGCATCCAGCGCCTCATCACCCGGGCGCAGACAAAAGATGCACGGTTGGTTCATGGCCTGCATTGCCGTTTCGGCGGCTGAAATATCCTCGTCCGTCACAGGTCCCAGAGCACTGGCGGCCGACACCCGCGATCCGCCACCCTGCCCCAGACGCAACTGAAACGGACCCAGCCGCCGATACCCTGCGGCGGGCCAGGTCCCGTCGACAACCTCCGCCCAGTTGACGTTCACAGATCGAGATCTTTCGCAAGCCGGGTGGTTGCGGCGTCTATGCGCGCCCCGTCCGTGCCGCGCACGACCACATTGGCCCCGAAGACGCCGTTGATCTGAAACGGATAGCAACCGATGGACAGGTCGTTGAATTCTTCGGCCAGAATCGACAGGGTGGCGGCGATATCGCCTTCGCCCCGGTCCACCCGCAGGGTCTGAGACAGCAGGGGGCTGCCGCCGGTCAGACCGGGCAGAACGCTGGCGACCATGGCCTGAAACACCAGGGGCACCCCGGCCATCACATGCACATTCTCGATGGTGAACCCCGGTGCGGTCGACACCGGATTGTCGATCAGAACTGCCCCGTCGGGGATGCGGGCCATGCGCAGGCGGGCTTCGTTCAGCTCAAGACCCGACTTGTCGTAATGGGCCTGCAGCAGCGCCCGGGCGTCGTCGCGAATGTCGATATGCGCGCCAAAGGCCCGCGCGATGCAGTCGGCGGTGATATCGTCATGGGTGGGTCCGATGCCGCCGCTGGTGAACACAGTGTCATGGGCGGCAGACAGCGCCTTGACCGCAGCCTCAATCGCGGGGGCGTCGTCGCTGACAATGCGAACCTCTTTCAGGTCAATGCCGTGTTTGGCCAGTTCCCCGGCCAGGAAATGCATATTCGCGTCACGGGTGCGCCCCGAGAGGATCTCGTCCCCGATCACCAGCATTGCAGCGGTTGGATTGGCCATGACGCGCGCTCCTCTTGATCGACCCCTTGGGCAGGTATAGGCCCTGTGGCATGAAATTTGAAACCCCTCTTGTCCCCGCCCGCCTGATCCGCCGCTACAAACGCTTTCTGGCCGACTGCACGCTGGAGGACGGGCGCGAGGTGACCGCCCATTGCGCCAATCCGGGGTCGATGATGGGGCTGGCCGAACCGGGCGAGAAAATCTGGCTGGAGCCCAATGACGACCCGAAGAAAAAGCTGAAATTCGGCTGGCGGCTGGTCGATCATGAAAACGGCCATTTTACCGGGGTCGATACATCGGTTCCCAACAAAGCCCTGCGCGCGGCGCTGATGGCCCGCGAAATCCCCGAACTGGCGGCCTATGAAACGGTGCGGCCCGAGGTCAGATACGGCGAAAACAGCCGCGTTGACTTTCTGCTGCGCCAACCCGGCCTGCCCGACGCGTATGTCGAGGTCAAATGCGTGACGCTGTCGCGGACCCCCGGTCTGGCCGAGTTTCCCGACAGCGTCACCGCCCGCGGCACCAAACATCTGGGCGAGCTGACCGCGATGGTGGCGCAGGGGCATCGGGCGATCCTGCTCTATCTGGTGCAGCGCACCGATTGCGACCGCTTTGCGCTGGCAGCGGATATCGACCCGACCTATGCCGCTGCCTTTGCGACAGCGCAGGCGCAGGGGGTCGAAAAGCTGGTGTATGAGACCCGGATCTCACCGGAAGGGGTCTGGGTGAACACCACCCGCATGGCCTGAAACCACGCCCCGGTTGACGTGCGGCGTGGCGGGTCCGGCCTTTGGCGTACCGGCTCTGAAAAACCCCGTCGCTCGCCTTAAAAGTGCCACAGATTCGAAACACACACGACACAGGAGAGTACGCCGCGCACCGGGGCGCAACCCAGAGTATCCGAGGCAAAAAACCAGAGACACCAATGAAGAAATTTACCGCATTTATCGCAGCAGCAATTGCCCTGACAGGGTGTTCCGTGGACCCGCAGGCCGCCGCGACACGCCGCGCCAGCCTGGTTCAGAGCGTATTTCCGAACCCGGCCGATCAGCAGGGGCTGGACCTTGCTTTCCCGCTGGAATCCGGGGGCGTGTTCAGAACCGTGGAAGTCGGCTTTTTCCCGGAAGAGGTATCGGAACCCGAAGTCAGACGCCGCGTTGCATCGTTCTGCACCCGGCAGGCCAACCCCAGGCTGAGCGGGCAGGCCGCCATCAAGAAAGACCTGGGCATCAGTAACCGAACCCAGGGCGACGGGTCGGTTCGGCCGGTGCACACGATCTTTTACACCTGCCTCTGATCAGACCGGCGCTTTTCCAGGGGACCCCGGCGAATCCGTCGGGGTCCTTTTTTGTATCTGCACCACGGGCGGCAGCGCAGGTCCGGGGCCTGAAATCCCAATAAAACCGTTCCTTTTCTTGAAATTTCGCGGGTCGGCTCCATCTCACTGGGGGCAAAAGAGACGCCACTCCACACCCTCTGGTACTTTCTGCACAAGCAGCGTAAAAGAAATGCTGCGCGAAACTTTTGGAGCCTCGCACCGATGAAGGAACATCGTGGCCGTCTGACGAAGGACGGTATCCGCATCTATGAACAGGGAGACTTTGCCGGCATGCACGCCGCAGGGGCCCTGGCTGCGCGGATTCTCGACGATATCGCGGGACATGTCTTTCCTGGCCAGACCACCGGCGAGATCGACCGCCTGATCACCCAGATGGTCGAGGACGCGGGCGCAACCTCGGCGACGATTGGCTACAAGGGCTATCAGCATGCCAGCTGCATCAGCGTCAACCACGTGGTCTGCCACGGCATTCCCGGTGACAAAAGGCTGAAGGACGGCGACATCCTGAATGTCGACGTCACGGTGGTAGTCGACGGCTGGTTTGGCGACACGTCGCGCATGTATGTGGCCGGCAAACTGCCGCGCAAGGCCGAGCGGCTGATCCAGGTGACCCATGACGCCCTGTTCAAGGGTATCGAGATGGTAAAGCCCGGCAATACCTTCGGCGATATCGGCCACGCCATTCAGGCCTATGTCGAAGCGCACCGGATGAGCGTTGTCCGCGATTTCTGCGGCCACGGTCTGGGCCGTGTGTTCCACGCCCCGCCGAACGTGCTGCACTATGGCCGTCCGGGAACCGGCGCCAAGCTGGAAGAGGGTATGTTCTTCACCATCGAGCCGATGGTCAATCTGGGCCGCCCCGAGACCAAGACGTTGGCCGATGACTGGACCGCCGTGACACGCGACAAGTCGCTGTCGGCGCAGTTCGAGCATTCGGTGGGTGTCACTGCGGACGGGGTCGAGATTTTCACGCTTTCGCCCGGCGGCAAATTCCACCCGACCTATTCGTCCTGATCGGTCGCCTGATCGCGCAGAAGCTTCACCAGAAGTGTTTCGTGTCCCCATGGCGTCACCGCGTCGTGGATGAACACCGGCGCGCGCATCGGTTTGCGCTCGGGGCCGGTTGTGGCTTCAGCCTCCTGTGACGGGGTCCAGGTCATAGGGGTCAGGGCACGGTCCATGACCTGGATATTAGCACGGCGGTCTCAAATCCCCAAAAGCGCAGGCACCTGTGCCATGTCCGTGAACGGTTCCGCCCCCAGATCGGCCAGCTTCGACCCGTCTCCGTGCGGCACATAGGCCAGACAACGCATGTTGGCGCGGGCCGCGGCGGTCACGCCGCTTGCGCTGTCCTCGATGACGACGGGATGGGAGGCACTGAACTTTTGCGCTGCCATCTGGAACATGCCCGGATCCGGCTTGGCGGTGCCCAGAACATGGGCCGAGAACATCACATCGCGAAACCGGTCCCACAGTCCGTTCTGACCCAGGGTGATCTGCATCTTTTCCGGGCTGCCATTCGAGGCGACGCAAAACGGCACGCCCCCGGCCTCCAGTGCCGATAAAAGGTCGGGAATGCCGGGCATCAGGGCAACGCCGCCACGCAATCCTTCGTAGATTTCCGCATAGATCTCGTCGACCCAGTCGTCCGGAAGATCCGCCCCCATCTTGCGCGCCCTGGCGTGAACCCCGGCCATGGTACCGCCCAGAAAGAACCCGACACTGTCCTCGACGCTCAGGTTCAGCCCGTACCCGGCCAGATTGTCGACCAGTATCTGGTTGGACAAGGGTTCGCTGTCGACCAGAACGCCGTCGCAGTCAAAGATGATCAGGTCATGCATGGCAAGGCTCCGTTCACGCTGGCGTGTCGCGCCACATCAAAGAGATATGAGTGTCACCGTATTTTCGGCTGTCCTTTAGGGTAAAGCCGTCCGGGGCCTGCATCGGGGCGTTTTCCTCCCAGACCAGCAGGGCGCCGTCTGCGATCCAACCGGCCGGCAGCGCGGCAACCGCCTTCTGACCCAGCGACTTGCCATAAGGCGGGTCCAGAAAAATCAGGTCATAGGCCGGTCCGGGATTGGCTGTCAGCCGGGTGGCATCGCGGCGGATCAGGTTCGTGCGGTCGGCGCTGCGCGTCAGGTCGATATTCCTTCGGATCAGACCCTGCGCCACACGCCCGTCATCGACAAAGGTGACATGCGCCGCGCCGCGCGACAGCGCCTCTAGCCCCAGCGCGCCGGTGCCTGCAAACAGGTCCAGCACGCGCAGCCCGTCAAAGTCGATCTGGTGGCTGAGCACGTTGAACAGGCTTTCGCGTACCCGGTCGGTGGTCGGGCGCAGATGCGCGCCCGCGTCGCCCTTGCCGACTGAGGCCAAGGCACGGCCCCGGAACGCTCCGGCGATGATCCTCACGCCTTGAGCAGCGGTTTCAGATCCGCGTCGGGGTCGGCGACAACCGCCGGATCGGCGGTCTTGCCCGCGTCGATCAGGCGTTTGCCGACCATATAGGCCCGCGGATCGTTCATCGCATCCACAGCGATCAACTGATCGCCTTTGTAATACCAGAAAGACACGGTTTGACCGTCTCCCTGCCGCGTCACCACACGGTCATAGCCGGTGTTCAGGCCGGCGATCTGCAATTTTACATCATACTGATCCGACCAAAACCAGGGCGTGGCCACATAATCCTTGCCCGCACCCAGCAAGTTCTGAGCCACCACCTCGGCCTGATCTATGGCGTTTGGCACGCTTTCCAGACGGATGCGGTCACCCTTATGCGGGAAAGAGGCGCAATCGCCCGCCGCCCAGATCGACGGATCGGATGTGCGCCCATGGGCGTCGGTCTTGATGCCGTTGTCCAGTTCCAGCCCCGCCATCCCGGCCAGTTGGGTCGCGGGGGCGATACCGACGCCGACAACGACGAACTCGACCTCCAGCTCGGTGCCGTCGGTCAGGACAGCCCCGGTGACCCGGCCGTTTTCGCCGACCAGACGATCCAGCCCCACGCCCTCACGGATATCGGCCCCGTATTCGGTGTGCAGGGCGCGGAAATAGTCGCTGGTTTCCGGTGCGGCCACGCGTTGCAGGATGCGGTCGGCCATCTCGACCAGGGTCACATTGACACCGCGCTTGGCGCAGACCGCCGCGGCCTCAAGCCCGATATAGCCGCCGCCCACGATCAGGGCCCGTGCCCCGTCGGTCACGTCAGGACCCATCCCATCCACATGGGCCAGATCACGCACCACGTGCACACCCTCCAGATCACCGCCAATCGCGGCCGGCAGGCGGCGCGGATCCGAGCCGGTGGTGAGGGCAAGCATGTCATAGTTGATGACCTCATCGCCCAACGACACGGTTTTGGCCTGCGGGTCGATCGCTGTCACGCGCTGCCCCAGGCGCAGCGTGATATCGTTCTCGGAATAGAAGCTCTCGGGCCGCAGAAACAGGCGTTCAAGCTCCATCTCGCCCAGCAGATAGGCCTTGGACAGCGGCGGGCGCTGATAGGGCAGATGCGGTTCGGCCCCGATCAGCGTAATCTCACCCTCGAACCCGTCCTTGCGCAGCCTGGCGACCAGCGACGACCCTGCCTGCCCGGCACCGATCACGACAATATGGCTCATGTTCCTCCCACCCTGTCGAATTCCCGTGGTTTCATTCATTTGCTCACCTATATTGCGGCTAAGCCCGACTCTGCAAATCCAAACGACAGGAGCTTAGAAATGATTTCAACAGGTGACACGCTGCCCGATGCAACCCTGATCCAGATGGGCGCCGAAGGCCCCGAAGAAGTTCGGATTTCCAACAAGACCAAGGGACGAAAAGTTGTTGTTTTTGCCGTTCCCGGCGCGTTTACCGGCACCTGCACGACCGCGCATGTGCCCAGCTTTATCCGCACCAAGGGCCAGTTCGACGCCAAGGGTGTGGACGAGGTAATCTGCGTTGCGGTCAACGACCCGTTTGTGATGGGCGCCTGGGGCGAGTCGACGGGGGCCACCGCCGCCGGACTGACCATGCTGTCCGACGCAGCATCAGAATTCACCAAAGCCATCGGCATGGAATTCGACGCCCCGCCTGTCGGGCTGTTCGCGCGGTCGAAACGCTATGCGATGCTGGTCGAAGACGGCAAGGTGGTTGCGCTGAATCTGGAAGAAAACCCGGGCACCTGCGAGATTTCCGCCGGTGAAAGCCTGCTGGACGCGATGTGATCCCCGGCGGCCCCGGCACGCCCGGGGCCATGAGCCCAATTTAACTTGATGCGTTTCCCTGATGGGCCAATACTTGCCCCATACATTCAGGGAGTTCGTTTATGAAACTGAAGTTATTCACGCTTTTGCTGGGCGCAGCAGGCGCATTGGCCGCCTGCGGACCAGCCCCGACACCTCAGCAACAGGCGGCGCGACAGCACGAGATTGCCTGCCTCAGCGGCACACTGGGCGGCGCGCTGATCGGCGGCGCCATCGGCAACCAGTTCGGCGGCGGGTCCGGCAAGGCCATCCTGACGGCGGCCGGCGCGGCTGCCGGTGGGATCGAAGGCCAGAGATTTGCATGCTGAGGAGAAACGGAATGACACGTGGATTTATTGTGATCGCGGCCATCTTTTTGTCCGGCACCGCCGTGGCCGAAACGGTTGCGGAATTGCATGAAAAAGAACTGAACGCCATCGACACAAACAATGACGGTTTCCTGTCCAAAGACGAGTTCAACGCCTTTTCCGACTATGCCTTTCAGACCATGGACGAAGACAAGAACGGCACGCTGGGTCTGGACGAAGCCAAGCCGTTTCTGGACATAAAACAGTTTCAAAACGTTGACCGCGACAATGATGATTTTATCTCTCGTGCAGAATATGACGCACAGATGAACGAAGATTTCTCATCCGCGGACAAGGATGGGAACGGTCAGCTGGATTGAACCCGAACAGCTCCGGCTGCGGCCGGGCTGATTTGAGCAAACAGGGGCGTGCAATGAACAAATGGGTACTTCTTGGCGTTCTGGGCGCGTTGGCCGCCTGTGACGTGCCGCAGGCACCGGTGGTGACCGGGCCGGACGGGCAGCCGCGCATTCAGATCAACGCCTCTGGCCTGACCTGCTATAACAACCGCTGTCTGGACGTAAATCTTGCGGCGCGCAGCGTCCGCCAGATCGGCAACCGGACAACCCGCATACCGGGCAATATCGACGTCAGCGACGGCACCGTCACACCCGAGGAATTCCGGCAAATGGGGACTGCGGCATCGCTGGCCGGCGGCGAAGGATCGCAGAGCGACCGGGGCTGAACCCGCCGCTAGACCAGACTGTCCATCTTGCGGGCCAGTTTGGCGTCCTGCGCTGACAGGCCGCCGACGTCATGGGTGGACAGCGTGACCTCGACCGTGCGGTAGACATTCGACCATTCGGGGTGATGGTTCCATTTCTCGGCAAAGATCGCCACTTGCGTCATCCAGCCAAAGGCGTGGACGAAATCCTCGAAGATATAGGTCTTGGTGATCGCGTCCCGGTCCTTGACCATGGTCCAGCCGTTCTTGAACAGCGGGTCCAGAAGCGGGCCGCGGGTCTCGGTCGACAATAGTTCGGTCATTGCTGTTCCTCCGGGTTCGATTTCCTGAACGGGCCGTATTCCGTCAGAATCTCGATCTCTTCTCCCACTGCCTGGGCTTCGACGTCCAGATATGTTCTGATCGCGTCCGCAAAGCCGGGGTCGCCTACCCAATGCAAGCTATGCGTGCGCGTTGGCAGATAGCCGCGCGCCAGCTTGTGTTCGCCCTGTGCGCCGGCTTCGACCCGGGCCAGGCCTTCGGCAATGGCAAAGTCGATCGCCCTATAATAGCACAGTTCGAAATGCAGACAGGCGTGGTGTTCGACACAGCCCCAGTAGCGGCCAAAAAGCGTTTCGCGCCCGATAAAGTTCAGCGCCCCCGCGATCGGATAGCCGTTCCGCTCCGCCAGTACCAGCGCCATGTCATCGGCCATGGTTTCCTGAGCGATATCAAAGAATTGTCGGGTCAGGTAAGGGGCGCCCCATTTGCGCGACCCGGTGTCCTGATAGAACTGCCAGAACGCATCCCAGTGCTCGGGTTGCAGATCGGGCCCTGTCAGCGTGCGGATCTCACCGCCAAAGCCGCGGGCCTGCGCCCGTTCCTTGCGGATGTTCTTGCGCTTGCGCGAAGACAGCGCGCCCAGAAACCCGTCAAAATCGGTGTAGGTGTCATTCAGCCAGTGAAATTGCTGCGACATGCGCCGCATCAGACCCATCTGTTCACCCGCCAGGGCCTCATCCTCGGTGCAGAAGGTGGCGTGGACCGACGAAACGCGGTTGTCCGCCGCCAGTTGCACCGCGCCCTGCACCAGCGCCGACATGCCAACCGCCTCGTACCCGGGCCGCACCAGAAACCGCCGCCCGGTTGCAGGGGTAAACGGAACGGCGATCTGCAGCTTGGGGTAATAGCGCCCGCCCGCATTTTCATAGGCATGCGCCCAGTTGTGGTCGAAGATGTATTCGCCCTGGCTGTGGGACTTGGCGTACATCGGGGCCGCCGCGATCAGCATCCCGTCCAGAAAGGTGGTCAGGTATTGCGGCTGCCAGCCGGTGCCGCGCCCGACCGAGCCGCTTTGCTCTAGCGCCAGCAGGAACCTATGGGTGGTAAAGGGATCCAGAGGACGCCCGCCATCGGCGGCCTCGGGGCAGGCACAGCTGTCCCACTCGGCCGCAGAAATCTGCGAGAGCGATCCCAGTACCCGAACCTCGATCTGCGCCTGATCCATATGCCCTCCGCCTCTGATCTTTATCTGTGACGGCGCGGGGTGGGATCAACCCGGATGCGGGGCCAAATACCCTTCAAAGGTCACATTGTCGGCAACTTCGCGGGCTTCCGCCTCCTGCGCGGGCGATCGCACTGTCCAGCACAGAACCGGCACGCCGCGCGCCTTCAACTCGGCCACGCGGGGGCGGTCCAGATCCGCCACCTCATGGCTGATGAAACTGGCGCCGACCCGGTCGAAATCCGGGATGTCGCGCAAGTGATCGCAAACCGCCTGCGGCAACAGCTCGACCTTGGGCTGGTAGGAACATGTCACGATGCCGCGCGGCAGATGCGGGGCCAGCCGGCCCAGTTCGGCCACCGAATTGGGGTTGAAAGACATCAGCGCCACCGGCCCGTCATACCCTTGCAGCGCGCGCACCGCATCCTGTTCCAGCGCGCCGATATCGGTGCCCATCGCACCGTCCTGATCCTTGAACTCGATCAGCAGCGGCACTTTGCCCGCGACCATGTCCAGCACCTCGTCCAGTGTCGGAATGCCATCTTCGGCATGCAGCAACCGGGTCCCGGAGGCCCGGGCCGAGCTGATCTGCCGGATCGGCCCGGACTGCCCCGTCAGGCGCGTCATGTCATAGTCGTGAAACACCATCGCCCGGTTGTCGGCGGTCAATTGCAGGTCGATCTCGATCCCGTAGCCCGCCGCAACAGCGGCGCGAATGGCCGCGCGGCTGTTTTCGGGACGGCCGTCCGAAACGTCATGCAACGCCCGATGTGCAAGCGGGACGCGCAGGAATTCTGCTGGCAGCGGCGGTGTCATTGAACCTCGAAGATGCCTTCGATTTCGACCGCCACGCCCAGCGGCAGCGAGACCGCACTGACGGCCGAGCGTGAATGGCGCCCGGCATCGCCCAGCGCCTCGACCAGAAAATCCGAGGCGCCGTTGATCACCTGCGGCTGTGCGGTGAAATCAGCGGTGGAATTCACGAAACCGGTCAGCTTGATCACGCGCACCAGCTTTTCGATATCTCCGCCGCAGGCCGCCTTGACCTGCGCCAGCAGATTGATGGCACAGACCTTTGCGGCCGCGGCGCCGGCCTCAACATCCATGTCATCGCCCAGCTTGCCAGTGATCAGATCGTCATCCTTGGAAATCTGGCCCGAGACATAGACGATGTTGCCCACGCGCACGAACGGCACGTAATTGGCCGCTGGTGCCGGCGCGTCCGGCAGGGTGACGCCCAGGCTTTCCAGTTTTGCTGCGATGCTCATGCGGTTTCCTTCCAATCTTGAGTCGGGGGGAAGCTAACCGGGAAGACCCGGTTCGAAAAGTGTGAATTCAGTGCACGGCCTGCCTGAAAGGTGGGCGTAACTTTTCTTATTCCGAACTGTTGAACTTGTGTCACTTTACCTCAACCCTTCGGGCAGGTTAAACGCTAGCTGTTTCATAATCGTTGAGAAACATCTATGTGACATCGGATTGGGGCGTGCAAAGCGACCACCTGCAGTATTGATTGAAAGTTCGGAAACCCAAAAACCGAACGGTTTGGAGTGGCAAAGACCGTGTTGAGCAAAATCAGCCTGAAGCCCCTGATCGTCCTGTCCCTGCTGACGGTCTTCAGCGCCTGCGCGACGCAGCCCGCCGAGGAAGCCGCGCGGGGCGAAGTGTTTGATCCCTATGAAAAAACCAACAGGGGCATTCATAAATTCAACCTGGGCGTAGACCGGTTCCTGTTCCGACCGGCCTCGAAGGGTTATGTCAAGATCGTGCCCGACCCTATGGTGACAAGCTTCAACCACTTCGCCGAAAACCTGACGATGCCGGGCCAGGCGCTGGACTATCTGTTGCAGGGCAACCTCAAGCAGTCCGGCAATGCCCTGCTGCGCTTTGTCGTCAATACGACCGTGGGTGGCGCGGGCCTGTCCGATCCTGCCAGCGAACTGAACCTGCCGCCCGTCGATACCGATTTTGGTGAAACCCTGCACGTCTGGGGCTTTGGCGAGGGCGCCTATGTCGAACTGCCCTTCTATGGCCCGTCGACATCGCGGGACGCGGTGGGGGTTGTGGTCAACCTGTTCTCGAACCCGATCAATTTCAGCCCCACCCGCCCGGTCGACAATATCGGCGTCTATGCCGAGGTCGTGCGCCGGATGGGGGATCGTGGGCGGTTCTCGGACACTGTCGACTCGATCCTGTATGAAAGCGCCGACAGCTATGCGCAGGCACAGACAATTTATCTGCAAAACCGGCGTTTCGAACTGGCGAGGGACGATGAGGAGGCCTATCTGGGTCTGTATGACGACCCCTACGCTGAAATCGGGACCGACCCAGTCAGGGACCCCTACCTAGACCCTTACGAGGACCCCTATGCCGAGTAACCATTTGAACCGACGCAGTTTTGTCGCGACCAGCCTTGCCGGTCTGGCGCTGACTGCCCTGCCCCTGCCCGTCTTTGCCCAGACCGAAGCCAGCGCCAAGGCGCTGGTCGTCAATGTCGTGGACGACATCAATCGGGTGATCGCCTCGGGCAAATCCGAAAAGGCGATGATCCGCGATTTCGAAAAGATTTTCGTGCAATATGCCGATGTGCCGATCATGGCGCGGTACGTGCTGGGGGCCGACGGCCGCTCGGCCAGCCCATCGCAGCTGAAAAAGTTCACCCAGGCGTTCCAGGGCTATATCTCGAACAAATACGGCCGGCGTTTCCGGGAGTTCATCGGCGGTCAGGTCACCGTCCGCAACGCCCGCAAGATCAAGGCTGGCTACGAGGTGCGCACTTCGGTCAAGCTGCAGGGAACATCCCCGTTCGAAGTGACCTTCCTGGTTTCGGACAAATCGGGGCGCGACAGGTTCTTCAACATGTTCATCGAAGGGGTGAACATGCTGCTGACCGAACGGACCGAGATCGGTGCCATGCTGGATGCCCGTGGCGGTGATCTGAACCGGCTGATCAAGGACATGAACAAGAATCAGGTCGGCTGATTCAAGCCGGATCCTGACAAAAGCGCCGCGCGATTGGGTTCGCGCGGCGTTTTGCGTTCAGTTCAGGCGTTCGCCGGTTTCCCGGGCGAAATATGACACTTTGCTCATGTCAAAGGCGAGGTTCAGCACTTTGCCGGCCTGCGCGCTGGTTTCCGCATGCAGCCGCGCGGTGACCTGTTTGCCGCCCAGTTCAGACACGACATAGGTATCCGCCCCGGCAGGTTCGACCATATCGACCATGCATTCGGCCTCCTGCACGCCGGCACCGGCGCGGAACCCGGCCTCGGCAATGTCTTCCGGACGCAAGCCAAGGATCACGTCCTGCGGCAGCGACAGGTCGCGGGCGTCCTTCAGAACCAGCGTCTCGCCCGATGGGCGCGAGATGGCGATCTGGGTGCCGGACCCGTTCCTGCTGGCTTGCGCCGGAATCAGGTTCATCGCAGGCGAGCCCATGAAATCGGCCACAAACAGGTTGGCCGGGTTGTTGTAGATCTCGGCCGGGCTGCCGATCTGCTGCACAATGCCGCCTTTTAACACGACGATCTTGGTGGCCAGCGTCATCGCCTCGATCTGGTCATGTGTGACGTAGACGATGGAGGCGTCCAGCGTCTGGTGCAGCTTCTTGATCTCGGTCCGCATCTCGACCCGCAGCTTGGCGTCGAGGTTCGACAGCGGTTCGTCAAACAGGAACAGCTTGGGGTCACGCACCAGCGCCCGGCCCATCGCCACCCGTTGACGCTGACCGCCCGACAACTGGCTGGGGCGGCGGTTCAGCAACGGTTCGATTTGCAGCAGTTGGGCAACCTCTTTCAGCTTGGCGTCCTGTGTCGCCTGATCGACCCCGCGCACTTTCATGCCAAACGTGATGTTCTTGGCCACGGTCATGGTCGGGTACAAAGCGTAGGACTGGAACACCATGGCGATGTCGCGGTCCTTGGGGCTGACATGGGTCATGTCATTGCCGCCGATGGACAGCGTGCCGCCGGTGATCGGCTCCAGCCCCGCGATGCAATTCAGCAGGGTGGATTTACCGCAACCCGACGGGCCAACCAGCACCAGGAAATCGCCCGGTTCGATCGAGATGTTGATGTCCTTCAGAATCTCGGTCGCGCCGTAATTCTTGTAGAGATTGTTGATATCGAGGATGGGAGCCATGGGTCTTATCCCTTCACGGAACCAGCGGTCAGACCGCGGATGAAATACTTACCGGCAACGACATAGACGAGCAGCGTCGGCAGCCCCGCGATGATCGCGGCGGCCATGTCGACGTTGTATTCTTTGACGCCGGTGGTGGAGTTTACGATGTTGTTGAGCGCCACGGTCACGGGCTGCGTCCCCGCCTGGCTGAACGACACGCCGAACAGGAAGTCGTTCCAGATCTGGGTGAACTGCCAGATCACGGTCACCACGATGATGGGCAGCGACAGCGGCAGGAAGATCGACCAGAAAATCCGCATGAACCCGGCCCCATCGACCCGCGCGGCCTTGGTCAGCTCGGACGGAATGGTGACATAGTAGTTGCGGAAAAACAGCGTGGTGAAACCGAGCCCGTAGATCACGTGGACAAAGATCAGGCCCGGAATGGTCCCGGCGATCCCCATCATGCCCAGCAGGCGCGCCATCGGCAGCAGCACAACCTGAAACGGGATAAAGCAGCCGAACAGCATCAGCGAGAAGATGATGTTGGCGCCTTTAAACCGCCATTGCGCGACGACATAGCCGTTCAGCGCACCCAGCAGGGTCGAGATGGCCACAGCGGGCACCGCGATCAGGACCGAGTTCCAGAAATAGGGTCGCAGGCCTTCGCACTGGATACCGGTACAGGCACCGGACCACGCGGTTTTCCAGGCGTCCAAGCTGACCTCGCGCGGTAGGGAGATCAGGCTGCCAGTGCGGATTTCCTCAAGGCTTTTCAACGATGTGGTCAACATCACGAACAGCGGCATCAGGTAATACAGCGCGAACAGGCCCAGCAGAACGTAAAGCAGCCAACGCAGGGCAATCTTGCCCGTGGCGCTTTGGGTGCGGGTTTGGGTTTGGGGCATCGACAGATCAGTCATTTTTCGCCCTCAGCTCTGAATAAAGGTAAGGAACCACGATGGCAAAGACGACCAGCATCATGATCATCGCGGAGGAGGCCGCCTGACCGATGTCACCGCGCGAAAACGCCATGGCGTACATGTAGGTTGCCGGCAGATCAGTGGCGTAGCCCGGACCGCCACCTGTCAGGGCGATGACAAGGTCAAAGCTCTTGATGGCAAGGTGGGCCAGAACGATGAAGGCGGACAAGAAGATCGGGGCCATCGAAGGAATGATGATCGCGGTATAGATGCGCCATGTGGGGATACCGTCGACCTGAGCGGCTTTGATGATCTCTCCGTCAACCGAGCGCAGCCCGGCCAAAAACAGCGCCATGACAAAGCCCGAGCTCTGCCAGATCGCGGCCATCACAATGGTGTAGATGGCATAATCGGGGTTCACCAGCCAATCGAACTCGAAGTTTGTGAAACCCCAGCCCTGCACCATGGATTCAATGCCCAGACCCGGGTTCAAAATCCACTTCCACGCTGTGCCTGTGACAATCATCGACAGCGCCATCGGGTACAGGTAGATCGTGCGGATCGCGCCTTCGACGCGGATCTTCTGATCCAGCAGGATCGCCAGCAACAGGCCCAGCACCATCGCGATCACGATGAACAGCGCGCCAAAGATATACAGGTTGTTGATTGCCGTGTCCCAGCGTGGCGAGTCAAACAGGCGTTCATACTGAATGAAGCCCTTGATCTCGTATTTCGGCAGTAGTTTCGATCGGGTCAGCGACACCCATGCGGTCCATCCGATAAAGCCGTAGACAAAGATCAATACGGCGATGAACGACGGTGCCAGCACCACCTTGGGAAGGTGGTTTTCCAGCCATTCGGACATTTTAGCCTCCGGGGAAAGATGCTCTGCCCCGCATCATAGGGGGCAGAGCGTGTTGGATCAGTAGCTATTTGCTACCGCGTCCGCCAGTTGCTGAACCGCGTCAGCCGAGGACATATCCGAGTTGAAATGCGCGGTCACAACGTCGGTGATCGCACCGGACTGCGACCCGCGCAGCGCCATACCGTGGGCGTAGGACGGCAGCAGCGAACCCGCAGCCGAGGTCGCGCCCATATCTTCGGCCGACAGGTTTGCGCAGATGTCGAAGTCTTCCAGGCCGACATCGGTCCGCGCCGGGATCGACCCTTTGTTCAGGTTGAACACTTTCTGGAAGTTGGGCGCGACGATCAGCTTGGCCAACAGGTCCTGACCCGCTTTCTTGTCGTCACCGTCCACGTCGAACATGGCAAAGCTGTCGACGTTGTACAGATAACCATCGCCGGGGGTCGAGGCGCACAGGAAATCTTCGCCGGGCTTCTTGCCAGCCGCCAGAAACTCACCCTTGGCCCAGTCGCCCATGATCTGGAACGCGGCTTCGCCGTTCATGACCATGGCGGTGGCAAGGTTCCAGTCGCGACCCGAAAAGTTCTCGTCCACATATCCGCGCAGGGTGCGCATCTGGTCGAACACCTGAACCATCGTGTCCGAAGTCAACGCCTCGGGGTCCAGGTCAACCAGCGCTTTTTGGTAAAACTCAGGTCCACCTACGCCCAGCACAACAGCTTCGAATACGGTGGCGTCCTGCCACGCCTGACCACCATGGGCCAGCGGGATCACACCAGCGGCCTGCAGCTTCTCCGCTGCGGCGTTGAACTCGTCCCAGGTGGTCGGCATTTCGATGCCATTGGCGGCCAGCACGTCGGCGTTGGCCCAGATCCAGTCGACGCGGTGCACGTTCACAGGTGCCGCGCACCAGGTGCCTTCGCATTTCATGTGACCGGCAATCGAGGCGGGCAGGACGTCGGCCCAGCCTTCAGCCTCGGCAACGCTGGAAATGTCGGCCAGAACGCCCTCTTCGTACCATTCCTGAATGGCCGGGCCTTTCAGCTGAACAGCCGTCGGCGCGTTGCCAGCCAGAACACGGGCGCGCAACGCGGTCATCGCCGCATCTCCGCCACCGCCAGCAACCGGCATGTCAGTCCAGGTGCCGCCGTTCGAGGCGAACTCTTCCTGAAGAACGGCGACCGATTTGGCCTCACCGCCCGACGTCCACCAATGCAGAACTTCGGCCTCTGGCCCGGCCAGAACCGACGACCCGGCCATAACGGCCAGCGTCGATACGGTGGCAAATGCAAAACGCTTCATTTCGTGTCTCCTCCCTGAGAACTCGGTGACTGCGACAGCAGCGATGCCGGCCATACTGCGACCGTAACGCTGTCTGGCAACGCGTAATCCGGGGCAAATGCCCGCCAGTGTCCAAATTTTCACCGCTTTTGTTACAGCGTGTTACGTTGACATTGAATCTGTTTCCGTTCGTTACAATTGACGGTGTCGGAGGGCAGAGATCGGGAGGACAATCAGAGTGAGCATTCCGCGGCTTTTGGTGGTGGATGACGACCCGGATATGCGGGCAATGATGACTCAGTTTCTGCAACAGAACGGGTTCATCGCCCTGCCCGCCAGTTCGGAAAACGAAATCCGCGCGCATCTGACGGCGGGGCGGATTGACCTGATCCTGCTGGACGTGATGCTGGGCGATGAGAACGGCGTCGAGATTTGCGCCCGTCTGCGGGCTGAGCAGGATGTGCCGATCATTCTGGTCTCGGCCCTGTCTGCCGACCATCAGCGGATGGCGGGGTACGAGGTCGGCGCCGACGATTACATCGCCAAGCCGTTCAACCCGCAATTGCTGCTGGCGCGTGTCCGCGCGGTGATGCAGCGTGCCCGGCGCACCCCGTCCCTGGTCTATCGCCGCCGCACACGAAACTTTCGGTTCAATGACTGGAGATACGACGGCAAACGCGATGAGGTGCATTCGCCCGAGGGCTATCTGGTGTCCCTGTCGCAACGGGAAACCGCACTGCTCAAGGTGTTGCTGGCCAACCCGCATATCCCGCTGACCCGGGATGAGATCGCCGCCGCGCTGGATGTCACCGGCGGCGCCGACAAGCCCGAGGCGCAGGGACGCGCCATCGACATGCTGGTCGGACGGCTGCGGTCCAAGATCGAAGCCAACCCGAAAGACCCGCAGATGCTGCGCACCGAACGCGGGGTCGGATATGTATTCGCCGCCGATGTCTCGGTGGATGAGGGCGCATGACATCGCGCGCGCCGCGCCTGCGCAGCCTGGGCTGGATCTGGACCGGAGCGGCCTTTGCCTCGGGACTGCTGTCGGCGGGACTGTGGTTCGCCTCGGCCCGCGCCTGGGATGAATTTCTGACCCGCACCTATGTCGCCGGGTTTGCCATCTACGAAGACCTGCGGGTCGGCAATCCGCCGCCCGACGGCGTCACGATCACCGACCTGCCCGCGGCCGCCGCGCATCTGGCGGATGCTGGGCGGTTCGAGCAACTGCCGGGCCTGTCAGACCGGAGCTTCGTGACCAACCTGTCGATCCTGACCGACAGTTCGGCCCCCCTGACCGGGCGCGAGCTGACACTGGCGGTGATGTCCGACCGCCTGGTCTATCCGGTCTCGGACATCCTGTCGGGGATTGATCAGACGGCACCCGAAAAGATGGGCAACCTGACCCGTCTGCTGGCCACCTATTGCAGCGAACCCGTTGTCATCGCGCGGTTCGGCCGCAATCCCTGGCAGCAGATCGACGGCACCAGCCTGTGGGGGTGCAGGGCAGCGCCGGCGGACCTGCGCCTGCCGGCCATTCTGGCCGCCATCGTGGCGCTGGCGGTGGTTCTGACCTCGATCGGCAATGTCTCGGACAGCTTCACCCGGTTTTCCACCGCCCTGCGCGACCGCAAGCGACATGGCGGGCCCAGCAGCTATGACGCGGACGGTCCCGCGGAATTGCGCGACATTGTGTCGGCAGTGAACGACCATCTGGATGCCGAGCGCATGCAGCTTGAAAAACGCGCCACCGTCCTGTCGGGCGTCAGCCACGATCTGGGTACACCCGCCACCCGCGTCCGCCTGCGCGCGGCCCTGATCCCCGATGACGAATTGCGCGAAAAGCTTGAGGCGGATGTGGACCAGATGACCGGGATGATCGAAAGCGTGTTGACCTATACGCGGTCCGAGCTGAGCGTTGAGGAGCCGCGCCAGATTTCGCTGACATCGCTGGTCGAGTCTCTGGTCGCCGATTACCAGGATATGGACCTGCCGGTGACCCTTAAGAAAATTGCCCCGGTCGCGGTCGAAGGCGCGCCGTCGGTCTTCATGTCGCGGCGCGGGCACGGGTCCCTGCCGGAAACACGGCGAATGCTGGTCATGGGGCGGCCGATATCGCTGCGGCGCGCGATGACCAATCTGATCGACAACGCACTGAAATATGGTCGCCGCGCCGAAGTGCAGCTGGAAACCGATGCCCGCACGGCGACCATCACCGTCGAGGATAAGGGCACAGATCTGTCCGTGTCGGATATCGAGGCGCTGATGGCCCCGTTCCGGCGCGGGTCCAATACAGGGTCCTCGGACGGGTTCGGTCTGGGCCTGACCATTGCCGCCACCATTGCCGAACAACATGGGGGCACGCTGAGTTTCGAGGCCGGGGGTCAGGGCCTGCGCGCGCGGCTGCAGATCACCCGGCAGTAACCGCTCAGGTCATATAGCTGCGAACCAGCGCGCCGGCGATCAGCGACCAGCCATCGGCGATCACGAAAAAGGCCAGTTTGAACGGCAGGGATACGGTTGCCGGCGGAACCATCATCATCCCCATCGACATCAGAACCGCAGCCACCACCAGGTCGATGATCAGGAACGGCAGAAAGATCAGGAACCCGATCTGAAAGGCCCGCGCGATCTCGGACAGCATGAAGGACGGCATCAGGATGGACAGCGGCGCCTCGGCCGACAAGGCGATCGCATCGCCACCGGGTCGCAGGGCGGCCATGGCGTGAAACGTGTCGGCATCCAGCCGCGCGGCCATGAAGGCCCGGAACGGCCGGATCGCGATATCCAGCGCCGGCTCCACCTCCATCGTTTCCTCGACCATCGGGCGGATGCCCGTGACCCAGGCTTCGGAAAAGACGGGCTCCATTATGAAGTAGGTCAGGAACAGGGCCAGGCTGACGATCAGCATATTGGGGGGCGATTGCTGCAAGCCGATGCCTTGCCGGAGAATGGCGAGAACGGTGATCAGAAACGGAAAGCAGGTGATCATGATCGCCAGCCCCGGCGCGAGGCTGAGCACGGTGATCAAAAGGATCAGCTGGATGGTCCGCGCCGAGATCGATCCGCCGTCTCCCAGTGACAGCGACAAGTCCTGCGCTGCGGCAAGCGACGGGGACAGGGTCGCCAGCGCCAGCACCAGCCAGAGCAGCAACCGCATCAGCCGATTCCGTTTTGCAGATCCGCGATTTCGGTCAGGCGCACGGCCAGTTGCCCGGCCTGGTCGCCCTCCATCTCTTCCAGCAGGCCGCGGGCGACCAGTTGATCGCCGACATACAGATCAACAGGGTCCTCGATCCGCTTGTCCAGCGTCAGCACTGCGTTTTCGCCCATGCTGAGCAAATCGCGGATCAAGGGCCGGGCGCGGCCGACCGAAACCGTGACCTCGATCGGGACGGCTTCGAACGGGTTGGATTTCTCGGGTTTTGGCGATTGCGGTTCACTCATTGGTTACTGCCTCATTTGCCTCAAAAACATAAGCGTCGAACGCGACGGCCACCGCGGCGAGCAGCCCGTCGCAATCCACTTCGCGCCGGGTCGTGCCGACCTGAAGTCGGGCTTGCCCGGCCTGCATCGACGGGTCTGCGACAACCTGTGTGGGAACGGACAGGTCCTGCGGCATCATGGCCTCCACCTGTTCCGCGCTGCCTTCGGGCACAAAAATCTGCATCGGCTGGCCAAGCTGTTCGCGCGCCATATCGGTCAGTTGTTCAACCAGCCGGGCAGCAAAGCCGCGATCCAGCATCTCGGGCAGGACGACCTGGACCAGGCTCTGGAACATCGGCTCCAGCGACAGGGCCATCCGGTTTGCCGCCTCGTGATAGGTAAAGGACATGTCGCCAAGCGAATTGGCCAGCCCGGCCGAAACCTGCGCCTGGCTCTGCTCCTGCGCCTGAACCGCGTCTTCCCAACCGGCGCTGTACCCTTGTTCAAAGGCGGCCAGCCGCTGTTCCTCCAACGCGTCCTCGTCCAGCAGATGCAGCTTGCCGCCGCCGGCCTGCAGGGTGAAATCCTCAAGAAGATGGGCAATCGACATCACACACGTTCCTCCCCTTCTTCCAGCCAGCTGCGCAGGATTTCGACGGTCTCCTCCTGCTTGTCGCCGATCATTGCGCGCAGGTGATCCACCGGGTCCGCGCCGGGTTGCGACGCAAGGGCCGGAACGTCGCCGGCGGGCGCCTGCCCCGGGATAGGCACGAATTGTCCGCTTTCATCTGTCGCGATTTCACCGGTCAGATATGCGTCAGACTCAGGCGCGGTTCCGGCTGGCAACAGGGCCGGGGCGACAGTTGGCTTCGTCAGGATCGGTCGGATCACGAACAGCCCCAATACCAGCGACACCGCGGCCAGAACCGCCATCTGGATCAGCGACATCGCGTCGAAATGCACCTTTTGCCAGAGCGAGGCCGAAGCCACCGTCCCCTGCGGCTCGACAACCGGAAGGTCCAGAGATTTCAGCGTGATGACGTCCCCGCGCTCTGCGTCGAACCCGACGGCCGAGGCGACCAGTTCCTGCAAGGCGTCCATTTCGGAGGCCGGCATCGGCACAAAGGTCTCAACCCCGGCCGCATCCACCGAGCGGGTCCCGTTCACCAATACCGCCACCGTCAGTCGCTTGATTGCACCGGGGGCGGTGTGCACTTCCAGTTCGGTTTCGGAAACCTCGTAATTCACCCGCTCACGCGTCTGCGTCGCCGTGGAATTCGATTCGTCACCACCGGCCCCGTCGCCGTCGGGCAGGTTCGAGGCGACAGTGACATCGGCGCTCTGGTTGCGGGCACTGTCCGAGCGTTCTTCGACATCGGTGCTGATGGCGACACGCCCCTTCGGGTCAAAGCGTCGCTCGCGGATGGATTCGGTTTTGGTCACCGTATCGACGCTCACCTCGACCACGGCATTCCCGGCCCCGACGCGGGCTTCAACCAGCCGCATGACGCGTTCGCGCAACTGGCGGGCCTTGTCATCGGCTGTATCGGCAGCAACGGCGGTCTCCTGCGCTCCGATCACTGCGCCGTTGGAATCGATGACCGCGACATTCTCGGGCGCCAGACCACTGACCGCCGAGGCGACAAGGAACCGGATCGCCTTGGCCTGATCGGACGTGATCTGCGCACCCGACGACACCAGATAGACCGAGGCCGTTGGTGCAACGCTGCGCTGAAACGGGTTGGTCGAGCCGTTGGCGATGTGAACCCGTGCCTGGCTGACATGAGGACTGCCAACAATGGTGCGGGCCAGCTCCCCCTCTTTCGCGCGCCAGTAGGCGGCATCGAACATCTGCGATGTGGTGCCGAACCCGCTGAGCGTATCCAGCAGCTCATATCCCCGGTTGCCATTGGCAGGCAGCCCTTCGCTGGCCAGAGTCATGCGCAGCTCATCCCGTTGCGATCCGGGCACATAGATCGAGCCGCCGCGAATTTCATACGGAACCCCGCGCTGATCCAGCGAACGGACGATATCCCCCGCCGCCCCGCTTTCCAGCCCCGCGTAAAGCAGGGTCATCGACGGCGCGGTCACCAGTCGCGACATCGCCAGAACTCCGAGAAACACCAGCACAACAGCACCGGCGACGATGATTTGTTTCCGCCTGTCCAAACTTGCCCAGACAGTTCCGATCTGCTGCACGCTCACCTCCGACTCGCCGACATTCTGCCCGGCGCATCCCCTGTTTGGACGATTGCCCTTAACAATCGGTTAGTCCCTGCCGGGTTATGACGACAGCAGATTGGAAAGATGAGGACGTCATGACTGACGCAAATGCTGAACCGGCAGAAACCCCGGAAAAATCTGGGAAAAAAGGGATGATTGTCGGGGTGATTCTGGCCCTGGCCGGGGCCGCTGGCGGGTATTTCCTGACGACTTCCGGGATATTGCCTTTTGGCGGCAAGCCCGCGGTGGACCAGGCCGGGCAAATGGAAAAGGGCGAGCCGGCGAAAGCTCTGCCAAAGGTTGCGTTCGTTGATCTGCCCCCGGTCATCCTTTCGGTGAACGCCGGTGATTCGCGGCATCTGAAGTTTCACGCCCAGTTGGAAGTAAACGCGGATTACACCGCCGATGTGGAAAAGATGAAACCGCGAATCATGGACGTTCTGAACGGCTATCTGCGTGCCATCGAAGTGTCGGATCTTGAGGATTCTCTGGCCCTGATGCGCATCCGCGGTCACCTGCTGCGACGCATCGAGATCGTCGTCGGCGAAGGCCGGGTGCGCGACGTTCTCGTGATGGAATTCGTATTGAATTAGGAGGCGAAGTTGGAGCTGATTGCAGATATTTTGCTGGTCGCCGGCGCGCTGGGTGCGGGACTTTATTGTTTCGTACTGTCCCGGCGGCTCAAACGGTTCACCGATCTGGAGAAAGGTGTCGGCGGCGCGGTCGCGGTGCTGTCCACGCAGGCCGAAGAGCTGAAGAAATCGCTCGGCTCAGCGCGCGAAGCATCGGACCGGTCGGGCGCGGCCCTGAAAGACCTGACCGAACGGGCGGAATCAGTGGCGCAGCGGCTGGAACTGATGATGGCATCCATGCATGACGTCATTTCCGAAGATGTCGCAGAACCGGGACCACAACCGACTGACAGTAAAGCCGAACCGGAGCCGGTTGCTGATGATAATCCGCCGGTTGCTGATGCGCCTTCGGTTGCCGACGCACCGGAACAAGAAGCCGCCAAAACATCGGAAAACAAGCGCCCCGGCGGGTTGATGTTTTTCCGGCATGATCGCAACCGAAGCGAGGCCGCGACATGACTGCGCCGGCCAGTAATAAGCGACCAAAGGGTGGTGTGCTTGCGCTGATATCGCTGCTGATGATCGGGTCGGCGGCGATTCGGCTGGGGCTTGAGGCTGGCCCGGCCCTGGCGAAAGGTGCCGAGCCGACCACGCCTGCCTCTGGAAGCGCGACGCCGGAACTTCCGGGCGCGCAGGTTTTGCTGACCGAATTGCTGCGCCGCGAGGACGCCCTGAATCAACGCGAGGCGGCGGCGCTGGACAAGGAAATGGCGCTGGCCCTTGCCGATCAGGCAATTGAGACCCGCCTTACCGCGCTGTTGGAGGCCGAGGAAGCCCTGCGCACGACCCTCGCCATCGCGGAAACGGCGGCCGAAACCGACCTGACGCGGCTGACCGATGTCTACCAGAACATGAAACCGAAAGACGCCGCCGCCCTGTTCGAAACGATGGACCCAAGCTTTGGCGCAGGCTTTCTGTCGCGCATGCCGCCGGACGCGGCCGCCGGCATTCTGGCCGGGCTCAGCCCCGAGGCCGCCTATACGATCAGCGTGATCATGGCCGGCCGAAACGCCTCTGCCCCGCAGGAATGATGCTGATGCTCTTCAACCGCGCCCTGGAATTTGCTGGAGATCTCCCATGATCGGAATACTCGGAATTGTCATCATCTTCGCCATGGTGTTCGGCGGTTATCTGGCTGCGGGTGGCAAGATGGCCATCATCCTGAAATCGCTTCCATTCGAGATGATGATGATCGGCGGAGCCGCCGTCGGGGCGTTTCTGATCAGCAACGACATGAGCGCGGTGAAACACACCGCCAAAGACATGGGCAAAGTGTTCAAGGGCCCGAAATGGAAGCCCGAGGATTATCGCGATCTGCTGTGTCTGCTGTTTTCGCTGATCCGCATCGCAAAGGCCAACCCGGTCGAGGTCGAACAGCATATCGAGGACCCGGAAAACTCTTCTGTGTTCTCAGCCTATCCCAAGATTCAGGCCGATAGAGAAGCGGTGGACCTGATCTGCGACACGATGCGGTCAGCGGCGATGAATTACGACGATCCGCATCAGGTAGAAGAGGTGCTGGACAAGCGGATGGAGGCCAATTTCCACCATGCCATGCATTCCAGCCATGCCCTGCAAACCGTTGCCGATGGTTTGCCCGCGCTGGGGATCGTGGCCGCGGTTCTGGGGGTGATCAAGACGATGGGATCCATCGACCAGCCGCCCGAAGTGCTGGGCAAGCTGATCGGCGGCGCGCTGGTCGGTACGTTCCTGGGTGTGTTTCTGGCTTATGGGTTGGTCGGTCCCTTTGCCGGAAAGCTGAAGGCCGTGGTCGAGGAAGACAACCATTTCTACCAGCTGATCAAAGAGGTTCTGGTCGCCAATCTGCACAATCACAACCCGGCCATGTGTATCGAGGTCGGCCGCCAGAACACGCCGACCCATAACCGCCCGGACTTCACCGAGCTTGAAGAGGCGCTGAAAGAAGTTAAACAGGCGGCGGCATGATCCGGTTCGCGATAGTGCTGTCAGCCCTGATCTTGGTCGCAGGCAACGCCACCGCGCGTGACGCGACTGTGCGGTCGGGTGAACATGACGGGTACACAAGGCTGGTCGTGCAGGTGCCGCCCGACACCGGATGGGCTCTGAAACACACCAAGAACGGCGCCCGCCTGAACGTCGCGCTGGAGGATGTGACGTTCCGGACGGAATCCGTCTTTCAACGCCTCACCAATGACCGGCTGGCGACCATTTCGCAGACAGAGCCCGGGGCTGCGCTTGAGATCGAGTTTGGGTGCGACTGCGCAGCCTCGGCCTTTCTGTTCCAGGACACGATGATCGTGATCGATATCGCGCCCGGTCCCGTATTACCGGATATCGCCGGGAATATCCCGCCCCCGGTGCTGCCAAAGGCCGTCAGTCCGGCCAATCCGCCGCGTGCGGTGGAAACCTTCGATGCGCTGTCGTTGCCGTTGTTCAATCAGAACGCGCAGGGGCTTGAAAATCAGCTTTCCACCCGGCTCTTGCAGGGTGTCGACCGCAATATTGTCGATCTGAACATTGCGCCGGTTGGGCCGAGGGCGTCCGCCTTGAACCAAAGCCTGTTCATACCGCCCGAACTGGAATTGAACGTCAGCGTGACATCGGTTCTGGACGACCTGAACGGTCTGCTGGGTCCGCACATACCGCAGCTGGAACGGCGGCCGCCCTGCATTTCCACTGCCGAACTGGCCTTTGAAAACTGGTCCGACAACCGTCCCTTCCCTGACCAGATAGCTGCGCTGCGATCCGGGTTGTTTCAGGAATTCGACGCTCTTGATGAAAGCCGCGCCCTGCGGCTGGCCAAACTCTATGCCTATTCCGGATTTGGTGCGGAATCGCTGAGGATGCTTGATCTGCTTGCGGAACCGTCCCAGGAATCCGCCCGGATATCGGCCATCGCCCGGGTTCTGGACGAGGACCGGCAGGATGAAACCAACCCGTTTGCAGGATTGCAGCGCTGCGACAGCGATGCCGCCCTGTGGGCGACGTTGACCGAGGGCAGTTTGCAGTCGGACGCCAACCTGACCGCGATCGAACAATCCTTCGCGCGGCTGCCGGATCACCTGCGGCGCCATGTCGGGCCGCCGCTGTCCGACATTCTGGTGGATGCGAACCGGCTTGAGGCCGCACGCAGGGTGTTGCGTTCGGTCGACCGCGTTCAAAGCCGGACCAGCCCAGATGTCACGCAGGTCAGGGCCAGGGTCGCGACTGCGGAAGGCGATGACATGGCGTCCGAATCCTTGCTGTCCGAGGTCATTTCAGCCCCGGACGCCGCGCTGGAAGCGCCGCTGGCACTGGCGCGGCTGGTCGACAAACGCTGGCTGGACCGTGGTGCGGTATCACCTCAGGAACTGCACCTTGCAGCCTCTTACACCGTCGAGTTCCGCAATTCCGAAATCGGGTCCCTGATGCGCCGGACCCATGCCCTGGCCCTGAGCCTGGCGCATGAATTTGACGCTGCACTGGACGTGCTGTCCGGCTTACAGACAGAGGCGGAAAATCAAGAGGCCCTGAACCGCGTGGTACTGATCCTGACCGAACGGGCCGATGATGCCACATTTCTGCGGCGTGTATTGGCCCTGCCCCAGAAGCAAGTTCAGAGCCTAACGACCGACACCGCCATAGCAGCAGCCGGCAGATTGGCGAGGCTGGGATTTTCAAGACAGGCCGCGTCGCTGGCGAAACGACCGCAGGACAGGCTCGAACGCAGAGCGCGTGCCCGGATCAGGGCGCAGGCGGCGTTGTTGAGCCAGCGGCCGCATCAGGCAATGCTCGAATTGGCGGACGACACATCACCTGAGGCAACCGCGCTCAGGGCCAAGGCACTGCTGGCGGCAGGCGATTTTCAGGCGGCGGCGGATCAGATGCGCATCGCAGGCGATCCGGATCAGGCGAACAGGCTATTCTGGCTGGCCGGTTTGCCGGATCACGCCGAGGTTGAGGTTGGCGCAAAATATGGCCCGGTGGCTGAGGTGACGCAATCTCTGCTGACCGCTCCGCCCCGCCAACCGGAAACGCCGTTGGCGGAGGCCACGCGCCTGCTGCGGGACAGCGCGGAAACTCGGCAACGGATTTCTGAGTTGTTCGCGGCGCTCGGGCAGGATTAGCGTTCCCGCATTATCCCGGTCTTGCTTTGCCAACAAGAAACGCGCTGGCGCTGGTGTCCAGCCCTGAACCCGAATCCGGAAAGAAAGTCAGTGCTCCGGAGGATCAAACAGAAGCGGCGACAGATCGGCATATCGGGACCCGGGTTCAACCCAATCCAGTATGGCGGCGCGGATGGCTTCGGCGCGAGCGTCACCGATGACCGGAGCGGCAAACTCGGTGAACTTCGCGATCACCTCATCGCGGCTGATCGGGGCTTCGGGGCCGCCGCGGGCGTGAATGTCACCGGACTCCAGCACGCGCCCCTCTGTGGTGACGATGCTGACATCCGCCCAGCGCCCTTGGGGGAAGCGTATATTGTGGCGATCGCATTCGGCAACGGTGATCCGTGACATCAGATTGGCCACGGTCGGATCGGACAGACCCGCGCCCGAGATATGTTCGACGCCGATCCTGCCATGAATCGCCTGCACGGCGACAGCAAAGGGCAGGGAATACTGGGCCTGCGACGTCGTGCCGGGCATGCCGGCAAAAAGACAGGCCGCCTCATGGAAACTGTTGACCTGAATCGCCCGAATCTGAGTGTGGTCGAGGTCGTGCGTTTGAATCACCGCCCGCACCCCGTCGATAGCGGCGTGGGCCCAGCGGCAGATCGGGTAGGGTTTCACATATTGATGTTCGACCTGCCAGAACTCGCCCAGATCGGTCCAGTGCGGCGCGGCGCTTTCGGCCTCGATCGTGATGGCAGGGGCGCCGGTAAAGCCGCGCTCGGCCAGAATGGCAGACGACAGGCCAACCAGCGCGCCCCAGCCCGATCCGTCATGCAGCATTGTGGGATTGGCAATCTCGCGCATCATCTGGCTGCGCGGACCGTGGTATTCGGCAATCCCCAGCGCCTGCCGCATCTGTTCTTGTGTCAGCCCCCTCAACCGTGCGGCCATGGCCACGACGCCCAGTGCGTTCCACGCGCCGGAGGTGTGGTAATCAGAAACGGACGCATGCAGCGACAATCCCGCGCGCCCGGCAATTTCATATCCGGTTATCACCGCGCCCAACGCCTCGGGGCCGGTCAAATCCGGGCAATGTTCAGCGAGCGCCACCAGCGCCGGCAGGACAACCACGCCGATATGTCCTTTGGTCGGGTTATACCCGTCATGCCCATCCAGATTGTCGGTCTGGGTGGCGGCGGCATAGGCGGCCCCGGCAAGGCTGACCGGTCGGCCATCGAACATCATCCGCGCGCCATAGGCGGCGTCTGTGCTGGCAAAAAGCAGCGCCGCCGTGTCGCGCGCGATGACCCCGGCCTCCATCGGACCGGACGCGATCAGGATGCCCATCGTGTCCAGCATCATCAGGGCCGCAGCCTCTTTGGCGCTGTCGGGCATCTCCGCTGCGGGTCGCTTCAGGGCAAAGTCGGCAACGCGGTCGAATGTGGATGTCATTTGACCGGTTCCATGACGGGTTGCGTGACATCGCGCAATCGGTGGCCTGCGGGGTCAAACGGCGGCTCGGTCAGCAGCCGGGCCTTGTGGGGCTTGCCCAGTATGAAGACCTCGACCGTGTCACCGGGCTGCGCCACCTTTGGATCGGCATAGCCGATCGCCAGGGATTTTCCGACCGAATAGCCATAGGCCCCCGAGGTCACTCGCCCCACCGGCGTGCCGTCCGGGGTAAAGATCGGCTCGCCGCCTGTTGCATCCGCGTCGGTCGCTTCGACCTCGAAAATCGACAGAACCTCGCGTGGGGCGTTGTCCCTGATGGCCAGGTAGGCGTCTTTATGCAGAAAATCCTTGTCCAGCTTGATCAGACCCGCCAGCCCGACCTCCTGCGGCCAGTATTCCTGAGAATATTCCCGGCCCCAAGACCCGTAGCCCTTTTCGATGCGCAGAGACCCCAGCGCGCGACCACCGACCGGACCGCCGCCGAGTTCTTTCGCGGCCTCCAGAAGCGCTGAATAGAGTCGGGTCTGGTCCTCTTCCGCGCAGTGCAGCTCCCAGCCCAGATCGCCGGTAAAGCTGACGCGGATTGCCAGGCAATCGACGCCTGCGACCTCAATCCTGCGCGAGCGCATGAAGCGGAATCCTTCATTCGTCAGGTCGGCATTTGTCAGGCGTTGCAGCAGATCACGCGATCCTGGCCCGGCGACATTGAAACCGGCTATGCGGTTGGTGGCGACCTCAAAACTTGTGCCTTCGGGCAGATCGACCATGTTGAAGAACCGCTGGTGATAGCGTTCGGCCATGCCGGACCCGATCATCATGTATTCGTCTGCGGCGACCTTGGTGATGGTGAAATCTCCGGCCACGCCGCCACGCACGGAAATCAGCGGCGTCAGGCAGGAGCGCCCGATCTCGGTCGGCACCCGGTTGGCAACCAACCGGTCCAGCCAGCCCTGGGCGCCCGGCCCTTTGACCACGTAGTTGGCGAAGTTTGAGATGTCGATGACGCCGACCGCCTCGCGCAGCATCCGAACTTCCTGGCCGACCGGTTCAAACCAGTTCTGACGGGTGAACCCGTTGGTTTCGGCCACCCCCGGCTGATCGGCGAACCAGAGCGGATGTTCCCAGCCGCAGTTCAGGCCAAAGACACCGCCCATGTCCTTTTGCATCTGATAGGCCGGGCGCATGCGGGCAGGGCGTCCGGCGCTGCGTTCCTCATTGGGGAAATGGATGGCGAAGCGATGGGTATAGACATCCTCGACCCGCGCCCTGGTGAATGCCTTGTCGGCCCAGTCGCCGAACCGCGCCAGGTCCCAGGCGAACATGTCATATTGCGGTTCGCCTTCGATCATCCACTGGGCCGACAGCAGGCCCAGACCCCCGGATTGGGAAAAGCCCGGGATGATGCCGGTGCAGCAGAAATAGTTCTTCAGTTCCGGCACCGGCCCCCAGATCGCATTGGAATCCGGCGACCAGATCATCGGCCCGTTGATCACCCGCTTGACCCCTGCCGTGGCTGCCACGGGCACGCGTTCAGTGGCGCGGATGACGTTTTCCATGATCCGGTCCAGATCGTCGGGGAACAGGTCGTGGGCGAAATCCAGCGGGGTGCCGTTTTCCGCCCAGAACCGCATGTCCCTCTCATAAGCGCCGATCAGCAGACCATTGCCTTCCTGACGGAAGTAATACTCGCCATCGCGATCCGCGATGGACGGCAGGCGTCGGCCCAGCGCCGCGACCTCATCAATCGCTTCGGTGACGAAATACTGATGCTCGGTCGGTTGCAGAGGCAGTTCGATCCCCGCCAGCGCCGCCACTTCTCGCCCCCAGAGACCACCTGCATTGACCACCCATTGGGTATGAATATCACCCTTTTCGGTGCGCACGATCCACGAGCCGTCAGGCTGCGGATCCGTCCCTGTTACGGGGCAAAACCGCTCAATCGTGGCCCCCATTGCCCGCGCACCGGCGGCATAGGCATGGGTCACACCCGAAGGGTCCACATTGCCGCCATCGGGTTCGAACATGATGCAACGGATGTCGTCGAACTGCGCCAGCGGGTGCAGTTCCATTGCCTGCTCGCGGCTGACCTCATAGAAGTTGAGGCCGTAGAACCTGGCTTTGGCCTCTTGCAGGCGCAGCTGATGTTCGCGGTCTTCGGTCTGCGCCAGATACAGAGAGCCGGACTGAAATACGCCGCAGCCCTGCCCGGTTTCCTTCTCCAGCTCTTTATACAGGTTCATCGTATAATGCTGGATGCGGGTGATGTTGTTGTTGTCATGCAGGCCGTGAATGTTCGCGGCCGCGTGCCAGGTTGAACCAGAGGTCAGTTCGTCGCGCTCCAGCAGCACCACGTCGGTCCAGCCGAGCTTGGCCAGATGATAGAGGATCGAACAGCCGACAAGCCCGCCTCCGATCACAACGGCCTGAGCGTGGGTTTTCATGAGCGCGACCTCCTGCTGCGGGCGCGCGGATCAGCGCCCCTGCAGGAAAGTCAGCCACAGGTCACAGCCAGCTTATGCTCTGTTCCCGACGCGAAATGTCGGGAACAGAGCCCGGATAGCCGGTTTTGATCAGTAGGGCGCCTCGACATCGTTCATCGAGACATAGACCGTCTTCATTTCGCTGAAGTGGTTGATCGCCAGTTTCGAATTCTCACGCCCGACACCGGACATTTTCGACCCGCCGAACGGGGCTTCGACCGGGGCCAGATTATAGGTGTTGATATAGCAGGTGCCCGCTTCGAACCCCGCCACGATACGGTGGGCGCGGGTCAGGTCGTTGGTGAAGACGCCTGCGGCCAGTCCGAATTCGGTGTCATTGGCGCGGGTCAGAACCTCTTCCTCGGTGTCGAAATCCAGCACCGACATGACCGGGCCAAAGATCTCCTCGCGCGCGATGGTCATGTCATCGGTCACATCTGCGAACACGGTGGGCTGCATGTAAAACCCGTCGCCGTCGATCCGCGTGCCGCCATAGACCAGTCGTGCGCCTTCGGCCTTGCCCTTTTCGACATAGTCCAGCGCGATGTTCATCTGGTTTTCGCTGACCATGGGGCCAAAATTGACATCCTCGTCCAGCGGATCGCCGATCTTTGCGGTCGCCAGACGTTCGGACAGGCGGGTCAGAAACGCCTCTTTGATGCCTTTCTGCACAAAGACGCGGGTGCCGTTGGAACAGACCTGGCCCGAAGAATAGAAATTGCCCAGAATCGCGCCCGAGACGGCGTTTTCGATGTCGGCGTCGTCGAACACGATCATCGGGGACTTGCCGCCCAGTTCCATCGTGACATGCTTCATGCCATCGGCGGCAGCGGCATAAACCTTGCGGCCGGTCGGCACCGAACCGGTCAGCGAAACCTTGGCCACACGCGGATCGGTCACCAGCGAAGCGCCCACGTCGCCATAACCCTGAATGACGTTATAGATTCCCTTGGGGGCACCGGCCTCGATCAGAATCTCGGCCACTTTCAGCGCCGACAGGGGCGTTGTCTCGGACGGTTTGAATACCATGGCGTTGCCGCAGGCCAGCGCCGGGGCACCTTTCCAGCAGGCGATCTGGGTCGGGTAATTCCACGCGCCGATGCCGACGCAGACACCCAGAGCCTCGCGGATGGTATAGACGAAATCGCCGCCGCCCAGAGGGATGTGCTCACCGGTCAGGGACGCGGCCAGACCGCCGAAATATTCCAGCGCGTCGGCACCGCTTGTCGCATCGGCCACCAGAGTTTCCTGCAGGGGTTTGCCGGTGTCATGAGTTTCCAGAATCGACAGTTCGCGGTTGCGCTCGCGCATGATGTCGGCGGCGCGGCGCAGAACCCGGCCACGCTCGGTCCCGGACAGCGCGGCCCATTCGGCCTGCGCCGCTTTGGCGCTGTTTAGAGCCTGATTCACGATCTCGGGCGTCGCTGAATGCAGCCGCGCGATGACCTCTCCGGTGGCCGGAAAGATCACGTCGATCGGCGCGCCGCCGGTGTCTTCGATATATGCGCCGTTGATGAAATGGCTCGCCTTGGGCTGAAACTTCATGCCGCGTCCTTTTTTGTGCAAGGTGCCCGCGGGTGACGCCCGGGGACGGTTTCTTTCGCGTCTATAGTTAATTGATTGATCAGTCAACAAAACCGGATGCCGGCAACTTCTTGCCCAGCGCCGCCATGCCCACTTGAAAGAAAATATTAATGTTCTACTTATGTTCTACATAGTCAGAGGATCGCCCGATGGCCCAATACTCGCGAAATACCGCCCTGAGCGGCTCGTCAAACGACTATCACCTGCTGCCCGTCACGGACCGGCAGCTGCGCTATGCTCGCGCCATCGCGCAGCAATCCGCACTGGAAATCCCGGCCGAGGCGCAGCGCGACCGTCAGTCCATGTCCACCTGGATTTCGGCGCATAAACCGGCTGATCCATCGCCATTTGCCAATTACCCGACCGGCAAGCAGGTTGCCTTTGCCGAGCGGATTTCGCGCAGCAAGCGCCGCCCGATTCCGGCAGAGTGTTTTCGGGACAAACAGATGATGTCGCGCTGGATCGACAGCAACAGGTAACCCGGCGCTGCGACCCTCAGCGGCCGTGGGTGCGCGTGTAGAGGGCGACGGCGGCGGCGACGAACATGCCCAGCAGGATATAGCCCGTCACAGCTTCGGCCACGGCCAGCCCGCGGCACAGGCCTACGGGGGTCATGTCGCCATATCCGACGGTGGTGAAGGTGACGTAAGAGAAATACAGGATATCGGCCGGCCCCTGTGCACCGAGCACGCAGTTTCCGGTATATCCGAAGGCGCCATAGACGGCGGCGAACAGAAACGGCACCACCTGAATGAAGGACACGCCCATCAGGAACAACAGCCTGCGCGGCGATTTTACCTGTGTCATGTAAAACCAGGATTGCGACACGATCCAAAGCACCAGCCCTACCGCTGCCAGCGTGCCGATCGTGTCCCCGGCGGTGGCCTCGCTGAGGCGCGACAGGCCGAACCACGCGAAGAAGCTGGCCACAACCATCCCGACCGCCGCCAGCAAGGTCGATTTCCATTCTTCCAAAGTTGTGGGTTTACGGGACATTACACCTCGGGCCGGATTGCGTGACCCCGATCATCCAAATTCCTGCGCCCGCCCGCAACAGGAATTGCAGACGGGTCTAAACGGCCCCCAGATGCTCCTGCCCGCGCTGGCGGGCCAGCAGGATCTGCTTCTGACGCTCGCGGAACCGCATCTTGTCGGCCTCGGTCGTCTCGTCGATGCACCGATGGCAGGTGACGCCATGTTCATATTCCGGGCGTTTCATATCCTCGGGCAGGATCGGGCGGCGGCAGCCGTGACACAGGTTATGCGGTCCCTCGACCAGTCCGTGACCGACCGAGACACGGTTGTCGAACACGAAACACTCACCCTGCCAGGTGCTGTCGTCGGCGGGCATCTCCTCAAGATAGCGCAATATACCGCCTTTTAGGTGGTAGACATCCTCGACCCCCTGCCCCAGCAGGTAGTTGGTGGATTTCTCGCAGCGGATACCACCGGTACAGAACATCGCCACGCGTTTGTTGTGGAAACGCTCTTTGTTTGCCTCCCACCACGCCGGGAAATCGCGGAAGCTGGCGGTTTCAGGGTCTATTGCGCCCTCAAACGTGCCAATCGCCACCTCGTAATCGTTGCGGGTGTCTATCACAACTACATCGTCCGAGCGGATCAGGTCGTTCCAGTCCCCGGGCTCGACATAATGGCCGACGCGTGCGCGCGGATCGACATCCGGCTGCCCCATGGTCACGATCTCTTTCTTCAGGCGCACCTTCATCTTGCCAAAGGGCGGATGATCCGAACCGGCCTCTTTCCATTCCAGATCGGCACAGCCGGGCAAGGCGCGAATATTGGCCAGAACCGCATCAATCCCGGCGCGGGGGCCGGCGATTGTGCCGTTGATCCCCTCTTTCGCCAGCAACAGCGTGCCCTTGACAGACCGGGCGCGGCACAGCTCCAGCAGCGGCTCGCGCAGGGCGGCGTGATCCGGAAAACGGGTGAAGTGATAGAGAGCAGCGATCGTATACATGCGCGCGGTCTAAACCTGCGCGCGCAGAGTCGCAAGAGACCGGATTGACGCCCCCTGCCCGGCACCCTACCGATAGGGCAACCGAAAGCGAGGCCCCCCATGACCCATGCCCTGATCGTAATCGATGTCCAGAACGATTTCTGCCCCGGCGGCGCGCTGGCCGTACCCGGAGGGGATGAGATCGTGGCCCCCATCAATGCAATGATGGACAGGTTCGACGCGGTAATCCTGACGCAGGACTGGCACCCGGCCGGGCATTCCTCCTTTGCCAGTTCTCATGCCGGTAAATCCGCCTACGAGATGACCGAAATGCCCTATGGCCCGCAAGTGCTGTGGCCCGACCATTGCGTTCAGGGTACGCAGGGTGCGGCCTTTCATTCGGATTTGCGCACTGATGGCGACCTGATTATCCGAAAAGGGTTCCGCTCAGCCATTGACAGCTATTCCGCGTTTTTCGAAAACGACCAGACCACTCCGACCGGCCTTGAGGGGTATCTGAACACGCGTGGCATCCGCAAGCTGACGATGGTGGGGCTGGCGACTGATTTCTGCGTCCACTATTCGGCCGTGGACGCTGCCCGGCTTGGGTTCGACGTGACCGTGCAGATGGACGCCTGCCGCGCGATCGATCTGGACGGGTCTCTGGCGGCGGCCGAAACGGCGATGCGCGAGGCGGGCGTGTCCCTGGCCTAAGGCGCCGCCCCGGCAGAGGCCAGGTATCTGAGCACCAATATCAGGATCACGGCCAAACCCAGTGAAATGCCGATGCGCCCCTGAACCGTTCGGCGCTTCGGCTTGGCTGGCATTGCCGGGCTTGGCGTCGGGGCAGTGTCCGGGGCTTCTTTGATGGTCTCAGGCAACGGTTGCGCTTTTTTAACGTTTTCAATGAACTGCCCCAGATCGAACGCGCCGCAATATTCGCCGCGAACCCCCATATCCCGGATATTTGCAAACAGCGTGCGCAGAATGCGTTCGCGATGGGCTGAGTCCGATGTGCGGTAAAAGCCGCGCGAAACATCGCTTCTGACCGGTTCAAGATCGAATCCGGCCCGCTGGAAAATATCCCGGATTTTCGGCGAGGCGGCCCGCAGGGCCTCGGCCGTTCTGACATCACGAAAGACCGCGCGCGCAATCGGCGCACCTGACGGTGCTGACTTGGAATCCGTTTCCCCAGCTTCAGTCGTTACAATGTCAAAATCGTACTCGAGAACCATTCACAGTCTTAACCTTGTCTTTCCATCCCCTCTTCCCACTAACCGGTGAAAAGAACACACAATATGCTCGATTTGTGACCTGACCTTGTCATTGTTGTCGATCCGGCGACTCTTGCCATTCCAGGCACCTATTGATCTAACAACGGAAATCGCAGGAGTTCCCCATGGTCGATATTGCGACACGCGTGTACAATCATAAATGGAAGATTGACCCGATTGTCCGGTCTTTGATCGACACGGATTTCTACAAACTGCTGATGTGCCAGTCAGTGTTTCGAAATAAGCCCCAAACCGACGTTGTTTTCTCGCTGATCAACCGGTCGAATCACATTCCGCTGGCGGAATTGATCGACGAGGGCGAGCTGCGCGAACAGCTGGATCACATCCGGTCGCTGAGCCTGAGCCGCGGGGAAAGCACCTGGCTGCGCGGCAACATGTTCTATGGCAAGCGGCAGATGTTCCGTTCGGATTTCATGGAATGGTTCGAAAACCTACGTCTGCCGGCCTATCATCTGGAACGCAAGGGCGACCAGTACGAACTGACCTTCGAAGGCAAATGGCACGAGGTGATGCTGTGGGAAATTCCGGCGCTGGCGGTGCTGATGGAGCTGCGCTCGCGTGCGGTTCTGAACCATATGCGCCGGTTTGAACTTCAGGTGCTGTATGCCCAGGCCATGACGCGGGTCTGGGAAAAAATCGAACAGTTACGGGGTATTGGCGGGCTGGGCATCGCCGATTTCGGCACTCGGCGGCGACATTCCTTCCTGTGGCAGGACTGGTGCGTTCAGGCCATGATCGAGGGGCTGGGCCCGTCCTTCACCGGCACTTCGAACTGCCTGATCGCCATGCGGCGCGAGGTCGAGGCCATCGGCACCAACGCCCATGAGCTGCCCATGGTCTATTCCGCGCTGGCCGACAGCGATGCGGACCTGGCGCAGGCGCCTTATGACGTTCTCAGCGACTGGCACGACGAACATGACGGCAACCTGCGCATCATCCTGCCCGACACCTACGGAACCCAGGGTTTTCTGGACCGCGCCCCGGATTGGCTGGCCGGCTGGACGGGCATCCGTGTCGACAGCGGCGACCCGGCGACCGGGGCGGAAACGGCGATCAACTGGTGGGAATCGCGCGGCGAAGATCCGATGCAGAAACGCGTGATCTTTTCAGACGGTCTGGACGTGGACAAGATCCGCGAGTTGCACAGCCAGTTTGCCCACCGAACCAAAGTCTCGTTCGGTTGGGGCACATTGCTGACCAATGATTTCCGCAAGCTTGTCCCGGGTGACGCGCTGGCACCGTTTTCGCTGGTCTGCAAGGCGGTATCGGCCAATGGCCGCCCAACCGTGAAACTATCGGACAACCCGGAAAAGGCGATGGGTCCGAAGGACCAGATCGAACGCTACAAACGGGTGTTCGGCGTTGGGGCCCAACAGGCGATCGAGGTGATCGTTTAGACCCTAACCATGGTATGCAGCGACCGTTTTCACCTGTGAGAATCCAAACAGGGCCTCAAACCCCTTTTCGCGGCCATGGCCGGATTTACCTACCCCGCCGAAGGGAAGTTCAACCCCGCCGCCCGCGCCGTAATTGTTGATGAACACCTGACCCGACCGCAGGTTTTTCGCCAGCCGCATCTGCCGCGCCCCGTCTCGGGTCCAGATGCTGGCGACCAGCCCGTATTCGGTGGAATTGGCGATCCGCACCGCGTCCTCTTCGGCGTCGAACGGGATCAGAACCTGAACCGGGCCAAAGATTTCGTCCTGGGCCAGAACATGGTCGGGAGGGACGTCGGCAAACAACGTGGGCTGAACATAGGCCCCGTTCGCGGGCGCGTGATCTACGATCCGCCCCTGCGCCGCGATATCCAGATCGGCGCCCCGGGTCAGGAAACCCGAAACAATCTCTTTTTGCCGGGCCGAGATCAGGGGACCAACGCGCAAATCCTCGTGCGCCGGGCCGACAGTCAGATCGGCATAGGCCGCAGCCATCCGGGCCCTGACCTGCGCATAAGCGCCGCGCTGCACCAGAATGCGGGACGAGGCTGAACAGGTCTGCCCGGCATTCTGAATCCCTGCATTCACCAGAAACGGCAGCGCCGCGTCCAGATCGGCGTCGTCAAAGACCAGTTGCGGGGATTTCCCCCCCAGTTCCAGCGTCACCGGCACCACGTTGCGCCCCGCCGCCTGCTGCACCAGCGCACCCGTGGCGACGGACCCGGTGAACGAGATATGGTGCACGCCCGGATGCCCCGACAGCGCCGCCCCGGCCTCGGACCCCAGTCCGGGAACGACATTCAGTGCCCCGGCGGGCAGACCGGCCTGTTGCGCCAGATGGGCAAAGGCCAGTGCGGTCAGACAGGCCTCTTCCGCCGGTTTCAGGACACAGGCATTGCCCATTGCCAGCGCCGCCCCGACCGAGCGGCCGATGATCTGCATCGGATAGTTCCACGGCACGATATGGCCCGTGACCCCGTGCGGCTCGCGCAGGGTGTAAACCGTATAACCGTCGAGATAGGGAATGGTTTCACCCATTACCTTGTCCGCGGCACCACCGTAGAATTCGCAATAGCGTGCCAGCGCAACAGCGTCTGCTCGCGCCTGCGACAGCGGCTTGCCGACATCCATCGCCTCCAACGCGGCCAGATCATCGACGCGTTCCAACACCAGTTGCCCCAGACGGGTCAGGATACGCCCCCGCTCCAGCGCGGTTTTGCGGCCCCAGTCGCCATCCAGCGCGGCCTGCGCCGCCGCCACCGCTGCGTCGATATCCGCACCTATGCCGCGCGCGATCCGGCAAATCTCGGACCCGTCCGACGGGTTGATCATCGGAATATCCGCCTGTGACGCGGGATGGACCCATGCGCCACCGATCAGGCACAGGCTGGGATCGAACCAGAGGGGTTTGGACATGAGGCGCTCCGTTTCGGCTCTAATACAGGGATTTCAGGCCACCTTTCCCCCAATCTCGGGCAGCGTCGGCGCCGCTTCGATCAGGGTGCGGGTATAAGGGTGTTGCGGGTCGGTAAAGACCTGCTCGGTCTCGCCCTGTTCGACGATCCGGCCTGCCTGCATCACCAGAACCCGGTCGGTGATCGTGCGCACAACGCTCAGGTCGTGGCTGATGAAGAGGTATGTCAGATCGTAAGCCGCGCAAAGCTCGGCCAGCAGGTCCAGGATCTGCGCCCGGACCGAGACATCCAGCGCCGATACCGCCTCGTCAAACAGGATCAGTTCGGGGCGGATGATCAGGGCGCGGGCGATGGCGATCCGCTGCCGCTGCCCGCCCGAGAACTCGTGGATATACTTGCCCGCATCATCGGGGCTGAGACCTACGGCGTGCAGCATCTCGGCAATCCGGTCCTGACGTTCCGTCCCGGTGGGCGGCGTGTCCAGCAGGTGAAACGGCTCGGTGATCAGGCGGGCGACGCGGTGTCGCGGGTTGAAGCTGCCATATGGGTCCTGAAACACCACCTGCATCTTGCGCCGAACGGCCAGGTTGGGTTTGTGACCCGCGAAGACAGGCTGACCATCCAGGCGGATTTCGCCGCTCTGTACCTCCTCCAACCCTAAAACTGCCCGTGTCAGGGTCGATTTTCCGCACCCCGACTCGCCCACCAGGCCCAGACGCTCGCCCTTGTTCAGGACAAAGCTGACATGGTCCACCGCGCGGTGGCTTCCCGGCGTGCCGAACAGGCGTTTCCGGGGCAGGCGATAGTCCCGGACAACCTGCGTCACCTCAAGCAGCGGGCGCGGGTGTAGAGGCTCCGGCAGCGCCACCTGATGGCCCGACGCCTCGAACAACATGCGGGTATAGGGGTGCTGCATGTTGCGCAGCAGATGGTCGGTGGCACCGCATTCGACCACTGCGCCGTGGCGCATCACCACGATCTGATCGGCCAGACCGGCGACAACCGCCAGATCGTGGGTGATCATCAGCAGGCCCATGCCATATTCGCGCACCAGCCCCCGCAGCAGATCGAGGATCTGCGCCTGTGTGGTCACATCCAGCGCCGTGGTCGGCTCATCGGCAATCAGCAGCGTCGGGCGCAGGGCGATGGCCATGGCGATCACGACGCGCTGGCGCTGACCGCCCGACAATTCGTGCGGAAAGCGGGTCAGCGGGAACCGGTCGGGCGGCAGGCCAACGCGCGTCAGTACCTCCTGCGCGCGTGTGCGGGCCTGCGGCGCAGGCATGGCTTTATGGATCAGGATGGTTTCCATCACCTGATCGCCGATCGTCTTGACCGGGTTCAACGCGGTCATCGGTTCCTGAAACACCATACCGATCGACGCGCCACGCAGGGCACACATCTCATCCTCGGGACAGTTCTGAAGGTCCCGGCCCTGCAAACGGATCGCGCCCTGTGCCGATGCCCCCGACGGCAAAAGTTGCATCACCGCAAGCGCGGTCATCGACTTGCCCGATCCGCTTTCGCCGGTCACGGCCACGATCTGACCTGGCGCGATGGACAGGCTGACCTGTTTCAGGATGTTTATGCCGTGGATCGACAGGGACAGGTTTTCGATCTCAAGCAAGCTCATGCGCGGGCCACCCTGATCCGGGGATCGAGCCAGTCGCGCAGTCCGTCGCCCAGAAGGTTCAGACCCAGCACCGTGACGATGATCGCCAGCCCCGGGATCAATGCCAGATGCGGGGCGAAACTGACCATGGTCTGCGCATCGGCCAGCATCCGCCCCCAGCTGGGCGTGGGCGGTTGCGCGCCCAGACCGACATAGGACAGGCCCGCCTCGGCCAGAATGCCCAGAGAGAACTGGATGGTGCCCTGCACGATCAGCAGGTTGGCGACATTGGGCAGGATATGCTCGGCCGAGATTCGCGACGCGCCCTTGCCCGACACGCGAGCAGCCAGAATGAACTCCCGCTCCCACAGGGACAGCGCCGCGCCGCGGGTGATACGGGCGAAGACGGGGATGTTGAAGATTCCGATGGCAATGATGGCGTTGATGGCGCCTGCGCCGAAAACGGCCGTGATCAGGATGGCGATGACCAGCGACGGGAAGGCAAAGACTAGATCGTTGCCGCGCATGATCAACTCATCCAGCCAGGACCCCTTGCGTGCGGCCGCCGTCAGACCCAGCGGCACGCCCAGCGCCATGCCGATGCCCACGGCGACCAAGGCCACGGCGATCGACGTACGCGCGCCGACCATGATCATCGAGAACATGTCGCGCCCGAAATGATCGGTGCCGAACCAGTGCAGCGCGTTCGGGGGCTGCAGCTTGTAGGGAATGTTCAAGGCCGCATATTCGTAGGGCGTCCATACGAACGAGACCAGCGCCGCCAGCAACACCAGCGAGGACAACAGCGCCCCAAGGGTCAGGTTGCGGCTCATGTCCGGCTCCTCAGGCGGGGGTCGACGGCGGCATAGGCGAGATCGACCAGAAAATTCACCGTGATGACGGCAAAGACCAGCAGCATGACAACCGATTCCACGACGATCAGGTCCCGCGCGGAAATCGCCTGAAACACCAGCCGCCCGAGACCGGGCAGGTAGAAGACCTGTTCGATGATGATCGACCCCGCCAGCAGGAAGGAAAACTGTAATCCGATGATGGTCAGGACCGGGATCAGAGCATTGCGCACCCCGTGCCGCCACAGCACCTGACGACGCGTCAGCCCTTTGGCGCGGGCGGTGCGCATGAAATCTTCGCCCAGAATATCCAGCAGCGCCGACCGCATGACCCGGGCCAGAATTGCCGCCTGCGGCAGGGCCAACGCAATCGCGGGCAGGGTCAGCGAATGCAGCCCGGTCCAGACGCCTTTGTCCCAGCCGGCAAATCCGCCGGCATTGAACCAGCCCAGATTGATGGCAAAGATCAGCACCAGCATCATCGCGAACCAGAAATTCGGAACTGCAATGCCCAGCTGCGTTGCCCCCATCACCGTCAGGTCACCCGGCCAGCCGCGGCGCGCGGCGGCATAAATACCGGCGGGAAAGGCGATCAGGGTGGACAGAGTCAGCGCATAAAGCGCCAGAGGCAGCGACACCCAAAGCCGGTCCGCGATCATCTGCGACACCGGCGTGCGATAGGTGTAGGAGGTGCCGAAATCCCCCACCAGCATGCCGCCGACCCAGTTGAAATACCGCTGCGCTTTCGAGACATCCAGCCCAAGTTCGGCCCGCAGCGCTGCCAGCGTGTCGGCCTGCGCATTCACACCCAGCATGAAAGAGGCCGGATCGCCCGGCGCTACCTCGATCACGGCGAAAATGACCACTGAGGCCACGATCAGGCTGATGACCAGTGAAAGCAAACGTTTGAACGCATAGTGCAGCATCAGGACCACGTTAGGGTCACAGGGGATGCGGGTCCAGCACCTAAGGCACCAGAAGATAGGCGAAAACCGCGTAACCGACGATCGCGGCATAGCCAAGCGGGTAGATCCACTTGATGGCGTAATTGTCCAGCTTTCGCGCGGCGTCCTCGCGCCCCGCAACTTTCATCCGGCGCAGGGCGACATTGAAGACGATCAGCGCCCCGGTCATCAGGAACATGCATTGCAGGACGAAGTCCAGAAAAGTCAGATACCCCAGCTTGGGAAGATCGGCCGAAATTGCCCAGTTAAAGGCCACGAAAACCAACAGGTTGCCGCCGGCGATCTCGATCCGCCGGCGATATTCGTCCAGAAAGAACAGCGCCCAGCCGACGGTGATCAGCACCAGCATCGGCAGAAACACCCGTATGACGTAATAGGTCAGGTGGCGGTGGCCCTCGAACACCAGCTCGACCTGATCGCTTTCGCGGCCCGAGATGCCGATCACCTTCGAGGCTTCGACCCGGGCGTTGTCCAGTATCCATTCCTCTTCGCCCAGCAGATCGCCAAGGCCCGAATGGTCTTCCAGCGGGAAATACGAGACGTATTCGGACGGAAGGATCGACACGACCTCGAAGTGAAACTCCTGCGTGTCGAACGGGTATTTCCGAAAGTTGAAATGCGGTGCCTGCAAGGTCAGCGACGACTTTTCGACATAGACGACCTGCCCGTCATAACGCAGCGAGGCCGCAGATTCGTGAATCCATTTGTTGGATTGCTGGTTGTGGATCACAAAGGCCGGCAGCACCGCCCCGATACTGGTGGCATGTTCCGCCAGGGTCGGCGGGTTGAAGACGCGGAATTCGCGCCCCGCCGCATCGCGGTCAAAGGCCAGTGCCGGATCGGTCCATTGCACCCGCAGCACGACAACCGCGCCGTAATTCTCGGCCTTCTGGTCGACACTGGTGATCTGGTCGATCTGGATACCGATACCCACTTTCAGCGGGTTCTCGGGCGTACCGGCCAGCGCATCCATCCGCCCGTCCAGCACGTTCTGGGCTGCGGCCCTGCCCAGCGGGAAAAACACCAGGCAGGCGGCCAGAACACAGAAACACAACGTACGAAACAGGATCATCTTGGACGGGTACTCTGACACGGCGGATAGCCGGGGCCGCAGGTTGCAGCCCCGCGAACACTCATTCGGACCAGCTGATCTGCGTCAGGTCAATCGCCGCCGTGGGCGCGTTTTCCCACAGGCCCTGAACGCCCGCCTTGGCGACGCCCAGCTTGGCCAGCTGGAACAGGTATCCGTTGACATAATCACTGGCGATCAGGCGCTGCGCCTCACCCATCAGGCGGGTACGTTCGTCGGGATCGGTGGTCGAGTTCAGCAGGTCTATCAGCGCCTGAAAATCGGTGCTGTCATACTGAAAATAATAATCCGGACGCGCGTAGATGCCGATATCCATCGGTTCGGTATGGCTGACGATGGTCAGGCCGAAATCCTTGCCCTTGAACACCGATTCCAGCCATTGCGCCCATTCCACGTTGATGATCTCGGCCTTGATGCCGACCTCGGCCAGTTGCGCGGCGACAATCTCGCCGCCGCGGCGCGCATAAGATGGCGGGGGCAGGTGCAGGGTGGTTTCAAACCCTTCTGCATATCCGGCATCGGCCAGCAGCCTGGCGGCCTCTTTCGGGTCATGGGCCGAATTGCCGGTCAGATCGACATAGGCCGGGTTGTGCGGCGCGAAATGGGTGCCGATCGGCGTGCCATAGCCGAACATCGCACCGTCGATGATCGCCTGACGGTCGATGGCGTGGGCCAGCGCCTGACGCACGCGGATGTCGTCAAACGGCGGCTGTTTGTTGTTGGTCGACAGGATGGTTTCCCCTTCGGTCGAGCCGACAAGCACCTGAAACCGCGGATCGGCCTCGAACTGCGGCAGGTTTTCCGGGGCCGGGAAGTTGTCAAAGACGTCCACATCCTCGGCCATCATCGCGGCAAAGGCGGCGGTCGGGTCCGAGATGAACTTGAACGTCGCTGTCTCCAGCGCCGGCTGATCGCCCCAGTAATCGGGATTGCGGCTCAGGGTGATGCTGTCGCCCTGCACCCATTCGCCAAAGGTGAATGCGCCGGTGCCGACCGGGTCGGTCTTGATTGCGTCGATGCTTTCGGGGGCGACAATCACCGCGTCCCCCCAGGCCATGTTGAACAGAAAATTGCCATTGGGTTCCGACAGGGTGACCTTGACGGTCAGCGGGTCCACGACCTCGACGCTTTCAATCCCGGCAAACAGGGCCTTCTGCGCGTTGGCGCTGTCCTCAGCCATGGCCCTGTCGAGGCTGAATTTGACGTCCTCGGCATCCATCGCGGTGCCGTCGTGAAAGGTCACGCCGTCGCGCAGCTTGAACGTATAGACGGTTCCGTCATCCGAAATCTCCCAGCTTTCGGCAAGGCCGGGCACAACCGAACCATCGCCCATGAACCGGGTCAGGCCCTCGAAGATATTGGTGTAGACCACCGAATCGATGGCCTGCGCCGCCGCGCTGGTCGGGTCCAGATGCGGCGGTTCCAGCTGCATCGCGATGGTGATGTCGGATTTGGCCGACGCCTGCGAGGCAATCAGGCTGGCACCCAGCACAAGCGCCGAGGCAAAGGACCGAAATGTCTGCTTTGTCATGTAAATCTCTCCCCACGGAAAACATGCGGCCTCGTGCGTTTGCGGGCCGTTCTGCGACCAATGTCCCTTTAAACCTTGGGTCAATCAAGGAAATGTTCGCGCAATCGGGGTTTCTATGGCTTGCTCCGATCTGCTATGCCGCGCTGCAACATGAACCCCGGAGGAGCGATCATGAGCGCCACCGCCCGCAAAAAAGCCCCGAATGCCGAGGACATCCGCGCTCGCAAAGGGGGCGAGCCCCTGGTCAGCCTAACCGCCTATACCACACCGATGGCGCGGCTGATGGATGCCCATTGCGATTTCGTTCTGGTCGGTGACAGCGTCGGCATGGTGCTGCACGGGCTGGAATCGACGCTGGGCGTGACAATGGAGATGATGATCCTGCATGGACAGGCCGTCGCACGCGGGCTGAGCAAGGCGATGATGGTCATCGACATGCCCTTTGCCAGCTATGAGCATGACCCGGCGCAGGCGTTTCGCAACGCTGCCCGCCTGATGGCGGAAACCGGGGCCGGTGCGGTCAAGCTGGAGGGCGGGGTCGAGATGGCCGACACCATCCGCTTTCTGGTCAGGCGCGGCATCCCGGTGATGGCCCATATCGGCCTGACCCCACAGTCGATCAACACGCTGGGCGGCTATAAGGTTCAGGGCCGTGACGAGCAGGCCGAAACCGTGCTGGCCGATGCCCGCGCCGTGACCGATGCGGGCGCATTTTCGGTCGTGTTAGAGAAGGTTCCGCAGGGCCTGGCCGACCGCATCACGTCCGAGGTCGCCATCCCGACCATCGGCATTGGCGCGTCGGCCGGGTGCGACGGGCAGATCCTTGTGGTGGATGACATGGTGGGCTTTTTTACCGCCTTCAAACCGAAATTCGTCAAACGCTACGCCGAACTGGGCGTGCTGGCCGAAACCGCCATTGCCGAATATGCAGCCGAGGTGCGCGCCCGGACCTTCCCGGCGGCCGAACATGTGTTTGCCGATCAGGCCCCGGCCAAAGGCCGCAAGACATGACCGCCCCGATCCTGCGCCGCCTGGCCGATCTGCGGGCGCTGACCGAAGGCTGGCGTCGCAGCGGCGAGGTGATCGGCGTTGTCCCCACGATGGGCGCGCTGCATCAGGGGCATCTGTCGCTGGTCGAAGCCGCCAAAGCCGGCGCAGACCGGGTCATCGTCACGATCTTCGTGAACCCGAAACAGTTCAACAACCCCGAGGATCTGGCCAATTACCCGCGCACCGAACACGAAGACGCGCAGAAACTGGCCCCCTTTGGCGTCGATGCGATCTATGTGCCCGAGCCCGAGGAAATCTATCCGCAGGGATTTGCCACCACCGTATCCGTCACCGGCCTGACCAACGTGATGGAGGGCGAGTTCCGCCCCGGACATTTCGATGGCGTTGCCACCGTGGTCGCCAAGCTGTTCCTGCAAACGCAGGCGGACCGGGCCTATTTCGGGGAAAAAGACTATCAGCAGCTTATGGTGGTGCGCCGGATGGCGCGGGATCTGGATATCCCGGTCGAGGTGGTCGGTTGCCCCACGGTGCGCGAAGCGTCGGGTCTGGCCATGTCCTCGCGCAATCTGCGCCTGTCGCCTGAAGGGCTGAACGTGGCGGCGCAAAAACACCGGATCATGCGCGATCTTGCCGAGGCACTGAAAACCGGTGCCGCATTCGAGCCGCTGGCCGAGCAGGCTGTCACCGACCTGCTGGCGGCGGGCTTCACACAGGTCGAGTATATCCACCTGCGCTGTGCCGAAACGCTGGAGCCGCTGACCCACGCAACACGCCCTGCGCGGCTGTTTGCGGCGGCCTGGGCGGATGGCGTGCGGCTGATTGACAATATTCCGGTCTGAACGCTCTGGCACGTGCGTCACTGTTTGCGCTAAAGTCCCGCAAAACCAACCGAGAGGGGCGCAGGCATGACCTTTATTCTTGCCATTGATCAGGGCACCACATCGTCGCGGGCCATTTTGTTCGACGCAAACATGCAGCGCGCAGGCACCGCGCAGCACGAATTCACCCAACATTTCCCGCAGGAGGGGTGGGTCGAGCACGATGCCGAGGAAATCTGGGACAGCGTGCTGAATGTCTGCCGCGAGGTTATGGACAGCACCGGCGTCACCTCCGACCAGATCGCGGGCATCGGCATCACCAACCAGCGCGAGACCACCGTGGTCTGGGACCGCGCCTCCGGCAAGCCCATCCATAACGCCATCGTCTGGCAGGACCGCCGCACCGCCGAGATTTGCGCGCGCTACAAACAGGCCGGCTGCGAGGATGATGTGACCGCCCAGACCGGTCTGCTGCTGGACCCTTATTTCTCGGGCACCAAGGTCAAGTGGCTGCTGGATACGGTCCCGGGTGCGCGCGAGCGGGCCGAGGCCGGAGAGCTGATGTTTGGCACCATCGACAGTTTCCTGATCTGGCGACTGACCGACGGGCGCAGCCACGCCACCGACGCCACCAACGCCGCACGCACCCTGCTGTTCGACATTCACAAGGGCGAATGGAGCAGTGAAATCTGCGATCTGCTGGATGTGCCCATGTCCATGCTGCCAAAGGTGCATGATTGCGCGTCGGATTTCGGAGAAACGACCCTGTTGGGCGGAAGCATTCCTATTTTGGGCGTTGCGGGCGATCAGCAGGCCGCCACGATCGGGCAGGCCTGTTTCCACCCCGGCATGATGAAATCAACCTATGGCACGGGATGTTTCGCGCTGCTGAACACCGGCGACAAACCGGTCGAGTCGCAAAACCGTCTGCTGACCACCATCGCTTATCAGTTGGACGGTAAGCGCACCTATGCGCTGGAAGGGTCAATCTTTGTGGCCGGGGCCGCCGTGCAATGGCTGCGCGATGCGCTTCAGATCATCGATTCGGCCCCCGAAAGCGGTGAACTGGCGCAACAGGCGGACCCGAACCAGCATGTGGTGCTGGTGCCCGCCTTTACCGGCCTTGGCGCGCCGTATTGGAAACCCGATTGCCGGGGCGCGGTGTTTGGCCTGACGCGCAATTCCGGCCGCGCCGAATTTGCCCGCGCCACGCTGGAAAGCATTGCCTATCAGACCCGCGACCTGTGGCACGCCATGCAGGGCGACTGGGGCGCGGATACCGAGGTGACGCTGCGCGTCGATGGCGGCGCCAGCGCCTCCGACTGGGCGATGCAGGGCCTGTCGGATTATCTGGGCGCGCCGGTTGACCGCCCGGTGATGCAGGAAACCACCGCGCTTGGCGCAGCCTGGCTGGCGGGGATGCGTGCGGGCGTTTACCCGGATCAGCAGGGATTCTCGGAAACCTGGGCGCTGGACCGCAGGTTTGAACCCGAACTGTCCGAAGAAGAACGCGATGCCGCCTATGACCGCTGGCAACGCGCGGTGTCCGCGGCCATGGCCTTCTGAAATCTGTGAAGGATCAGCTGTGATCCTTCATCAGCCGCTGTTTCTGGCGTGACCAGTCCCGCTTGGCCTGAGTCTCACGCTTGTCGTGCAGCTTCTTACCCTTGGCGATGCCGATCTTGAGCTTCGCCCGGCCCTTGTGGTTGAAATACAAAACCAGCGGCACCAGCGTCATACCCTTGCGCTGGGTCGCGTTCCACAAGTTCGACAGTTCTTTACGCGATACCAGCAGCTTGCGGCGGCGGCGTTCTTCGTGCTTGAACACCTTGGCCTGTTCATAGGGCGCAATGTAGCTGTTGATCAGCCACAGCTCTCCGTCATCGACCGAGGCATAGCTTTCGGCAATGTTCGACCCGCCCGCGCGTAGGGATTTCACCTCGGACCCTTCTAGCACGATGCCGCACTCGATATCCTCTTCGATTGCATAATCGAAGCGGGCCCGCCGGTTTTCGGCGATGACTTTGTAATTCGGGTCTGTCTTCTGCTTTTGCTTGGCCATGACGCGTTGATTTAGGCGGCTTGGGCGGGCCTTGCAAGCCGTAGCGCTCAGGTCGTCGCTGATATGATCAGGTCAGGGCCAAAAATCGTGTCGGCGTGATTGTGCAGGTAGATCTTCAGCCACGGCGTGAACCGCTGCGGGTGACGCTGCACTTCGGCTAGCAGATCGTGGTAATCGATCCAGCGGATATCCATCACTTCATCCGGGTTAGGTTCGATTTTCAGCGGTCCGCGGACATGGGCAAGGAAGATATCAACCACTTCGTGTTCGATCATGTTGTTGCCGACATCGGCGTGATATTCCAGCCGGTGGCGATATTCGGGGTAAAGCCCGGTGATTCCCAGTTCCTCGCGCAGACGGCGCACGGCACATTCCGAGGGCGTCTCGCCCCAGTCGGGATGGGTACAGCAGGTATTCGCCCACAGGCCCGGCGTGTGGTATTTGCCCATCGCCCGGCGTTGCAGCAGGATCTCGGTTCCGCGGACCACGAAAACCGACACCGCCTTGTGCTTCAGGCCCTTCTCATGCGCCTCAAGCTTGTCTACGGGGGTCAATTCGCCATCAACCCAGGCCGGGATCATGATTCCCATCTGTCGTCTCCTGCTGCCGATCCGCCCAAAAGGCCGGACGTTGGATCTTGGCTGCGGCCGGATCGGCTTGGCTTTGCGAAACCATGCGAGCAAAGCATGATGAACCGCGCATCCCCAACGTGGCGCTGATCGATTCGGTTATCAATCGCACGAAAGGCCGCAGGGGCTGCGGCCTTTTCGTCATTTTTCAGAAGGTCGGGATCAGGCGTTATTCGCCGGATACGCTGACAATATAGGCATAGACGTCTTCGGCGCCCGATTTCAGTTTGAAGGTCATTTTCGACTTGGCCGAGGTTTCGCCCAGATAGTCCTTCAGAAACGCCTTCGGGTCCTGTGCGTATTCGACGAAGGTGGCTTCGTCCCAGACCAGACCGTTTTCGCCGGCGGCGACGATGCTGTCGCCGTATTTGAAACCTTCAACGGTGCCGGCGGTGCGGCCTGCGATGCCGTAAAGGTTCGGGCCGGTCTTGCCGCCTTTGACAATCACTTCGCCCGCAGGGTCGGCGATCAGGTGGCAGGATTTGCATTTGTTAAAGGCCTTTTTACCAGCTTCTGCGTCGCCTTCGGCGAAGGCTGGCATGGCCAGAAGGCCCATAACTGCGGTAGCGAGGATGCGATTCATGGCTTTTGCTCCGATAGGAATTGGCTGCCCCGAATGGACATTCGGCACAGAAAAGAGTCAACGCGCAGATTGCCGCGCGAGGATACTGTCGCACTGCGGCATATGTGCCGTCCTTAACTTTTGTCATGTACGGCGGACCAGCATGGCAAAAGGTCTCCCTCGGCCGGGGTTGCCAGGTACACCGCCCGCGCGATGGCCCGCGCCAGACACAGCGCGGCGGCGTGCCCGATCATCCCCAGTTCGGTTTCCGCAGCCAGCGGGCGCACGCCGGTACTGATACCGAACACAAGGTCACCGTCGAACGGCGCATGCGAGGGCAGAATGGCCCGGGCAATACCGTCATGCGCCGCCACCGCAAGGCGCTGGCATTGCGGTTTCGTCAGCGCCGCGTCGGTCGCCACGATGGCGATGGTGGTATTGGCATTGTCCGGCGTGGCGGGAAACATGACCTGCGCCTTGCGGCTAAAGACGTGGCGCCCCAGTGCTGCGTTGGGATCAGGGCCCAACCCGCCGAATTCGCCGTCAACTTCGAACGGCGCCGCCCAGAAATGGCGGTCGCTGGAGGTCGTGACGCTGCCCACTGGGCTGGCCGCGACAAGCGCGCCGACCGTGACACCACTGTCCAGCACAAACGACGCCGAACCCAGCCCGCCCTTGTGCATGGCCGCCAAAGCTCCGGTGCCGGCCCCCGCCGTGCCCAGCGCAAAAACGTCCGAGGCGCTTTCGAAAGCCGCGCGCCCCAAAGCCCGATAGGGGTTTTCGCGCCAGGTTTTGTCGCCGCCATTCAACAGGTCGAACAGGATCGCGCCCGGCACAATCGGCACAACGGCATTTCCAACCGGAAATCCACGGCCCTGCGACCGCAGCGCATCCGATACGCCGGAACATGCGTCCAGCCCAAAGGCCGACCCCCCCGACAGCACCAGCGCATCGACATGCGTGACCGATTTGTCCGGGGCCAGCAGGTCGGTCTCGCGCGTACCCGGCGCGCCGCCCATCACATGAACCGAAGCCGTGAACGGGCGTTGTCCGGTCAGAACGGTCGTGCCCGATTTCAGCGCCGCATCCTGCGCATTGCCGACTGTCAGCCCCGCGACATCGGTAACCAGGTTTCTGGGTCCGGGTTTCATAGGTTGTCCTCAGATACAGCGGCCGCCATCGACCTCAAGCGCGGTGCCGGTGATCATGCTGGCCTCGTCGGAACACAGGAAACAGGCGGCATTGGCCATATCGCCTGGCGTGGAAAAGCGGCCCAGCGGAATGGTGGACAGGAATTTCGCGCGAATCTCGGGCGTGTCCTCGCCCATGAAGGATTTCAGAAGGGGGGTTTCGCCCGCCACCGGACAGATCGCGTTCACCCGCACGCCGGAGGGCGCAAGTTCCACCGCCATCGTTTTGGTCGCGGTGATCATCCAGCCCTTGGAGGCGTTGTACCAGTTCAGGTTCGGGCGCGGCGACAGACCGGCGGTCGAGGCGACATTCAGAATCGCCCCCGCCCCCCGCGCCTTCATCGCAGGCACTAAAGCCCGCGCTGTCAAATAGACAGATTTCATGTTCACGTTGAAGACCCGGTCGAAATCCTCTTCGGTCACCTCTTCCAGCGGCATCGGCAGGTGCGTGATACCGGCATTGTTGACCAGAATGTCCAGATGCCCGAACCGCTCCTGCATTATGTCGGCCATGGCGTTGACCGAGGCCGCATCTGCCACGTCAACCATCTGAGCAATCGCATTCGGCCCAAGCTGCCTGGCCTGCACCTCGGCGGCATCGCCGTTGACATCGGCAATCATCACGCGGGCACCTTCGGACAGGAATTTCTGCGCGATCCCGGCCCCGAAGCCGGACGCGCCGCCGGTGACAATTGCGGTTTTTCCCTCTAACCTCATGACCTTGCTCTCCCTTGCGTTGTCAGACTAGCAAGGCGCAGCGAAACTACCAGATCAATCTTCGGACACATTGCCCCGCAACGCCTTGACGCCGGACCGCGCCTTTTTCGCCGCCAGACGGCGCTTGACTGATCCATAGGTGGGTTTGGTGGCGACGCGCCGCTTGGGTTTCACAAGGGCGCGGGTGATCAGTTCCGCCAGCCGGGCGCGCGCGATCTCGCGGTTGCGGGCCTGAGACCGGGTTTCTTCGCACTGAATGATGATCGCCCCATCCTTGGTCCAGCGCCGCCCGGCCAGTCGCTTCAGCCGCGCCTTGACGGGATCGGGTAAAGATGGCGAGCGCGCGGCTTCGAACCGCAATTCGACAGCGGTCGAAACCTTGTTCACATTCTGCCCGCCGGGACCCGACGAACGAACAAAGCTTTCGGTCAGTTCCCAGTCCTGCAGGCTGATATCGTCGGTGATGCGCAGCATGGGACGGACCTTACAGGCCGCATGGGAAAACAAAAAGGGCCGCCCCGGCAGGGCGGCCCTTCGAAAGTTCAGGAGGTCGGGTCGGTTAGATCAGTCGACCAGCCAGGGCGAATGCCCGGCCAAGGGCTGCCTCAGCAGGTTTTCCCCCTGGTTGTTCCGACACCTCTCTCCAATCTCTTTCTCGACACTGGATCACCTCCTTTTCTATCTGTTGCGGTTGAGATTGAGCGTGACACAAGTTGTGCCAATCTCAAAGCACTTTTTTACGCTGGCTGCGCGGTCAGTCGCGCAACGATCACCTTGAACGGGATCAGCGCGATCAGCGCCAGCGACAGTTTCACCAACCAGTCGGCAAAAGCCAGCGTCACCCACAACGGGGCCATCGGGCCGGACAGCATGAAGGGCACGGGCTCCCACGCCCAGTTGATCGCCGCGTCGGCATTGGCGCCGAAAATGGTGACCGAGGCCGAGAAGGCGATGGTGAAGAACAGTGCGGTATCCAGCGCCGAACCGACCAGTGTGGACACCAGCGGCGCGCGCCACCAGCGGCCACCGCGCATCGCGTTGAACACGGTGACATCGGTCAGCTGCGCGATCAGGAAGGCGGTGCCCGACGCGACGGCGATCCGCAGCGGCACGGCGGCATAGGTGAACCCGTCGCCCTGCAGCATGATCTGGCTGCCGATCAGCGAGCAGATGATGCCGGTGACAAACCCGGCGAACACGACCTTACGGGCGGTCGCCACGCCATAGACGCGGTTCATGATGTCGGTGACCAGAAAGGCCAGCGGATAGGTAAAGGCACCCCAGGTCAGCAGCCCGTCAAAGATCAGGAACTGAACCAGGATGTTCGAGGCCACGACAATGGCGGCCATGGCAATGATGCCGGGAATATAAGAGCGTTGCATTTTCAGATGCCCGTTTTGACAAGGTAGCGGCGACTTGGCCAAGGGACCGTCCCAAGGCAAGCCGTGCGTTTAGACCTTTGATCCAGCCCTGTCAATCGGGCAGCAGATATTCGACCAGCTCGGTCCGCTGCAGGGCAAGGAAGTTGTCATCCGAGATCATCGTGGCCCGCAAACGCCCCAGATCGTCCCGCCAAACGGAAAGCCCTTCGAGGTTGTCATGCGTGCCGGTGCCGGTTTCCATCAGGGTTTCTTCGGCAACGGGCCCGTCCCCGTCGATCTGCCACCGCCGCAGGCGCGACCGGAAGCCGGTCAGCGAGACAGCCCGCTCCAGCAGATAAAGCCGCCCGTCCGGACCGAAATCCGCGGCGACTGGCAGGAACTTGCCGCGCGCGGGCAGAACAAAAGGCGTGGACCAAACTTGACCGTTCCAGCGATAGACGGGGATGTCACCCTGCGCGGTCCGGTTCTTTTCGGTCAGCGTGTAAAGCCGCCCCCGGCCGTCGATCGCCAGCGCTTCGAATGACCCGTTCCCGTCCAGATCGTCAAACACTTCGGGACGGGGCAAAACGCGCGCGTGGTCACCAGGCGCGCCATAATAGGCAACGCGGTGCACCCCTTCGAACGAGACATAGACCCCGCCGTCCGGCGCAATGGCAATTCCTTCGGAATCGCCGACATGGCCCGGCAGATTGCGCCCCGTGCTGGACAAAAGCGGCCACTGACCAAGAACCCGAAGGCCGGATATCTTGTCGCCATCCCGGGCGATACGCACGGACACCATCGTTGACCGGTCGCTTAGCGCGATCATCTGATGCCCGTTTTCCGAGATGTGCAGAGCGGAAAATCCGCCAAACCACGCGGCCTTGTGCCGCCAGACGTAGCTGTCGATAAGGGTGGCCGTCCTGACCTCGACCGCCCAAACCGATCCGGCCAGCACCAGCGCCGCGGTCAGTTGGATTGCAAGACGGCCGAGCATTGCTGAGGCAGATCCGCCAGCACATATTCACGCCGCTTTTTGGGCGGTGGTGCATTGGGGTCCGGCGGCGGCGGGTTCAGGATATTGCGCACCCATTGCTGCGCCTCGGCGCAGCCGTCGCCCTTGGGCGGCGGGTTTTGATTGACGCAGCCGCGCGATCCGCGCGGGCAGGCCAGCCGGACGTGAAAATGGTAATGGTGCCCCCACCACGGCCTGATCTTACGCAGATAGGCGCGGTTGCCTTTCTCATCGTTGCACATCTGCACCTTGGCGCCGGGAAAGACGAATATCCGTGCCACGCGCTTGTCTTTCGCCGCCTCGCGCAGCACCGCGTGGTGCTGTTTGGTCCAGTTGCCGTTGACATAGGCCCCGTTGGCGCGGCGCAGGGAAATCGACGAGACGTTTTCGCGTGCCTTGCGGCTCAGCCGCATGTTGCCGCCCGGCAGCATCCAGATGTCGATGTCCAGACCCAGCTGGTGCGAGCGGTGCCCGGATGTCATCGGCCCGCCCCGCGGCTGGCTGATATCTCCGATATAAAGCCCATTCCACCCCGGCTGTTTCGCCGCGAACTTGCTCAGGTCCTGCACATAGTCGATCGCTTGTGGATGCCCCCAGTTGCGGTTGCGCGACAGGCGCATTGCCTGCCAGGTCGGCCCCGTCTCGGACAGTTGCACCGACCCGGCGGCACAGCCGCGCGAATAACTGCCGAAGGCGGCCGGTTTTTGCTGTGAACTTTGCTTTTGAGCGCCGAACAATTGCTTGGCCAGGGGGGCCGCTCCCGCCGTGCCTGCCCATGTAATCGCGGCGATTATTGCCAAAAAACGTAGTAAAATCATCTGCTCTGATCCCCTTCCGGTTTAACCCAGCGCATTAGGAACAGACCCAGAATAAACAACAGAATGATCGGTGACACCCCCAGACGCGCACTGCCTGTGGCGGTTGTGGCAATCCCGATCAGCAAGGGCGCGGCAAAGGCGGTGGCACGGCCCGACAGACCATAAAGACCAAAGCTTTCAACCGGGGCTTTCGGATCCGTGTGGCGTACCATCAGCGAGCGGCTGGCCGATTGCAGGATGCCGCCCATGCCGCCAATCAGGACGCCGCAGCCGAAGAACACGATATCCGGCAGGCCGGACCCCTCGGGCAGCGCAATCCCGTAGATCTGCGTCCTGTCCATCGACACGACCGTGATACAGACGAAGATCAGCACCCAGATCGCCACCAGAATGACCGGTTTTGGGCCATATTTGCGATCCATCTTGCCGCCGATCCAGGCGAAAATGGCCGAAGCCAGCACGCTGACGATGCCGAACACGCCGATCTTGATCAGGCCCCATTCCAGCACCAGCCGCGCATAGACGCCGCCAAAGCTGTAAAGCCCGTTCAACGCGTCGCGATAGAACATCGACGAGCCCAGATAGCTGGCCAGGCTGCCCCGGTGCCGCAGGTCGGATATGGATTTGCCCAGCAGCCGCAGCGCCTGACCCAGACTGCCATGCTTGCCGCTGTCCGGGTCGTCGCGGACCCACAGGAAATACGGCACCATAAACAGCACGAACCAAATGGCGGTAAATGGCCCGACGAACCGTGTCCCTTCTTGCTGGGCGGCGTCCAGACCGAAGACCGGTGCCATCCCAATCAGTGTCTTGCCGTTGGGCTGCTCTACGAACAGCGCCAGCATGATCGCCAGCGAGATCAGCCCGCCGAAATAGCCAAAGGCAAAGCCCGAGCCCGAAATCTCACCCACTTCTTCATCGTCGCCCAGATCCGGCAATTGCGAGTTGATGAAGATCAGCGCGTATTCCGCGCCCACGAAGCCCAGCCCGAAGGCCGACAGCATCAGCCACATGTTCGACCCGTCCGGCATCGTGTACCACAGCGCCGCCGACCCCGCCGCATACATTACCGAAAAGCCGAAGATCCAGGGAATGCGCCGCCCCGAGACATCCGCCATCGCCCCAAGCAGCGGTGCGCCAAAGGCGATGATCAGCCCGGTGATGGTCAGGCAGTTGGCCCAGACCGTCTGTGCCCGGGCAGCAGCGGCCTGCGCGTCCAGCCCGGTGCCCGAGAAATACCCCGCCGCAACCCCGGCGAAATAGGGACCAAAGACAAAGGTGACCAGCAAAGTGTGATACGGCTGGCTGGCCCAGTCGAAAAACCACCAGCCCCAGATGCGCTTGCGCTTGGATATTTCTGCCATGCCTGCCCCTGTTATCGTTGCCATCATAAGACGGGGCTTTGGACCGTTTCGCAAGCGTTCTGTTGGCGCGGGCTTGCTCTTTGCCGCCACGGCGCTTAGGTCTCAGCAGATGCAATACCCGGAGGCCCCATGCTGTCGCTGATCCAAATTCTGCTGCTGATCCTGGACATTGTCTGGTTCATCATCCTGGCCCATGTGATCATGAGCTGGCTGATCAACTTTCAGGTGCTCAACCTGCACCAACAGCTTGTCGCGCAAATCTGGTACGGCCTCAATCGCCTGTTAGAGCCTATCTACGCTCCGATCCGCCGTATCCTGCCGAATATGGGCGGGCTGGATCTGACGCCGCTTGTGGTGCTGATCGGGGTCTATGCTCTGCGGATCATCCTGATCAACAATGCGGTCTATTTCGTCTGACCTCTTGTTCACCGAATCTTAGTATGTGATTGTCCTGTCTTAAGAGCAGATAAACCTTAAAACAGGGCAACCCCGCACATGTTCGACGCCGCACCACTGCTGCGAGATGTCTTTGGATTCGACGATTTCCGCCCCGGTCAGGAAGAGATTGTCGATGCCGTGACCGCAGGCGAGAACGTGCTGGCCATCATGCCCACCGGCGGCGGTAAATCCCTGTGTTTTCAGCTGCCTGCCTTGTTGCGCGACGGGGTGACGGTGGTGATCTCACCCCTGATCGCCCTGATGCGCGATCAGGTGCGCGGGCTGCAAGAGGCGGGCGTTGAGGCCGGAGCCCTGACATCCGGCAATACGCCCGAGGAAACCGACGCCGTGTGGGGGGCGTTGGAGGCCGGGCGGCTGAAACTGCTCTACATGGCGCCCGAACGTCTGGCCGCCGGATCGGCGCTGGGGATGCTACGGCGCATCAATGTCAGCCTGATCGCGGTGGATGAGGCGCACTGCGTCAGCCAATGGGGCCACGATTTCCGCCCCGACTATCTGCGGATCGGAGAGTTGCGGCGCGCGTTGGGCGTGCCTCTGGCGGCGTTCACCGCCACGGCGGACGCGGAAACGCAGGACGAAATCGTTCAAAAACTGTTCGACGGCACCGCGCCACGCAAGTTCCTGCGCGGCTTCGACCGGCCCAATATCCATCTGGCCTTTGCCGCCAAGGACGGGCCGCGCAAGCAGATCCTCGACTTTGCCGCCGCCCGCAAGGGCCAGTCCGGCATTGTCTATTGCGGCACCCGCAACAAGACCGAAGTGCTGGCCAAAGCCTTGCGCGATGAGGGCCACACTTCCTGCCATTACCACGGCGGGATGGAGGCCGAGGACCGTCGCATTGTCGAAACCCGCTTTGCCCGCGAGGATGGGTTGATCGTGGTCGCCACCGTGGCCTTTGGCATGGGCATCGACAAACCCGATATCCGCTGGGTCGCCCATGCAGACCTGCCCAAATCCATCGAGGCTTATTATCAGGAAATCGGCCGCGCCGGACGGGATGGCGGGCCTGCCGAGACCCTGACCCTGTTTGGCCCCGACGACATTCGCCTGCGCCGCTCGCAGATCGACGAGGGGCTCGCCCCGCCCGAGCGCCGCATGGCCGATCACGCGCGCCTGAACGCTCTGCTGGGGCTGGCCGAAGCGCTGGAATGCCGCCGCCAGAGCTTGCTGGGCTATTTTGGCGAACGGATCGAACCCTGTGGCAAATGCGACCTGTGTGATACTCCGCCTGAGGTGTTCGACGGCACCACCCCGGTTCGCATGGCGCTGTCTGCAATTCTGCGCACCGAGGAGTGGTTCGGCGCCGGTCACCTGATCGACATCCTGCTGGGCAACGAAACCGACAAGACCCGCGCCCGCCGCCACGACACCCTGTCCACCTGGGGTATCGGCAAGGACTGGTCGCGCCCGCAATGGCAGGCGATTTTCCGGCAGATGATGGGTCACGATCTGGTCCGCCCAGACCCCGAGCGCCATGGCGCGTTGCGTATGACCGAGGCCGCCAAACCCATCCTGAAAGGCGCGGCGCAGATCAACCTGCGCAAGGACACGATCCGAAAAGCAACCCGCCGGCCCGCCGTCAAAATGATGGTGTCGGAAGAGGACGCGCCCTTGCTGTCCGCGCTGAAGGCCAAACGCCGGGCGCTGGCCGAGGCCGCGCGCGTGCCGGCTTATGTCATCTTCCCCGACCGGACCCTGATCGAGATGGCCGAAACCCGCCCTGCATCGCTGGACGACATGGCCCGGATCAGCGGGGTTGGCGCGAAAAAGCTTGAGCGTTACGGGGCCACCTTCCTTGAAGTTCTGACCGGCGCGGTCGAGGAACTGCACCCGGCCCGGCGCAAACTGGCCGGGCGCGATCAGGGCGGCATCTACGACCGCCTGCTGGAAGTTCAGACACAGCTGTCGCGCGGTCCTGACGGGATCGACAAACCGCTGACCTGTTCCGCCGCGCAACTGGCCCGGGTCGCGCAACTGCGCAGCGACGACCCAAGCGCGTTGGCTCAGGTTCTGGGCGACCGGCGTCACGAAAGGTTTGGGCCCGCCTTTCTGGACGTGCTGCGGCAGGCGGGCTAGATACCCAACAACAGGCAAGGAACGAGGGCGGATATGCTGGTAGTCATTTCCCCGGCCAAGCGGCTGGACTGGGCAGAACGGGACATCGAGGTCACGCAGCCCGACTTTCAGGACGACGCGATCCGTCTGTCGAAGACCGCCCGTAACCTGACTTTGGGCGATCTGAAAAAGCTGATGGATCTGAGCGACGATCTGGCCCGCCTGAACCGCGACCGGTACCGCGCTTTTTCCGATTGCCCTGCGGATGATGCCACCCGCCCTGCCGCGCTGGCCTTTGCCGGCGACACCTATCAGGGTCTTGAGGCCACCTCGCTGGATGCAGACGAGTTGGCCTGGGCGCAGGACCACCTGCGCATTCTGTCCGGCCTTTATGGTGTGCTGCGCCCACTGGACGCGATTCAGGCTTATCGGCTTGAGATGGGTAGCAAGCTGAAAACCCGGCGCGGCAGGAACCTGTATGAATATTGGCGCGATCAGCTGAGCAAAGCCCTGAACGGGCAGGCGGCAGAGGTCGGCTCAGAGGTTCTGGTGAATTGCGCCAGTCAGGAATATTTTGGCGCGGTAGAACCCAGGGCACTGAAACTGCGGGTGATCACGCCGGTCTTCATGGAGGAAAAGGGCGACTCTCCAAAAGTTGTCAGTTTCTTCGCTAAAAAAGCACGCGGTGCCATGGCGCGCTATGTGATCCAGCACCGGCTGACCGATCCCAGGGGTTTGCTGGATTTCGACGCTGGCGGCTACGCCTACCGCCCAGACCTGTCGGAAGAAGATAAACCCGTTTTCACACGCCCCTATCAGGCCTGATCCAGCATCGACGGGTCATAAGCGACCAGTTCGACCGTGTTTCCCTCGGGGTCTTCGGTGAAGATGCCGCGCCACCCAATCCAGCCGAACTGTTCGACGCGATAGGGCTGGCCGATTGTGTCGTACCAGCGCATCACGGCCTCTTGTTCCTCAAACGGCAGGGATAGTGCGATGTGATGCAGTGATGACCCTGCCCCGGTCGCGGGCCCGTTGTCACCCGTCGGATGCAGCCCCGGGCGCGGGGCGGCGGTATGATGAAACAGCGCCAGCACCTGCGTGTGCCCGCCGAAGCCCTCGGCAATGCGAAAAAAGGTGATGGCGCTGTTGTGATCACCGGTCAGGCGCTCCAGCCCGATCACGTTCTCGTAAAATGCCACCATCGCGCCCATATCGGCGCACCGAATGGCAATCTCGCCCAGGGCACGAGGGTGAAATCCACGGTTTGACATGCGGCCAGCCTAGTCAGCCTGCCCATCTTCGGCAATGGCGGGCGCGGTCCCCTTGGGTTGGTAGTCCCGGATCATCTGGAGAATCTTCTGTTTCTGCAACGGCTTGGTCAGGTAATGATCCAACCCCGCCGACAGAATGCCCTGATCGTCCCCGGCCATGGCATGGGCGGTCAGGGCCACAATGGGCACATGACGCCCGGTTTCAATTTCGCGCCGCCGGATTTCCGCCGTCGCCTGTTTGCCGTCCATCCTGGGCATCGAAATATCCATGAAGATCAGGTCCGGGTCAAAGTCCCGATGCGCCTCAACCGCCTCGATCCCGTTACCGGCAAAGCGCAGCTCGATGCGCAGGTCCTTGACCATCTTTTTCAGAATCAGCTGATTTGTCCGGTTATCCTCGGCGGCCAGAACCCGCATCAACCGCTGATCGCCAACCGCCTGTTTTGACGCGGAACCCGGACAGCCTGGCGGGATCGCCGCGCCCTGTTCGCCCGGCACCGGGCCAAGCGTTGTCAGCCGCGCATAGAGTTCGGCACGCGGTATGGGTTTCTGCAACACCCCTTCGATCAAGTGGCGGGCCGGGTTGGCGTGGATGACGCCCGGATTGGCAGACATCACCACCACGGGCAGATCGCCCCAGCCGCGGTCTTTCAGCGTTGTCGCCAGTTCCAGCCCATCCATATCCGGCAGGTCGTGATCGCACAGCAGCAGATCAACACTGTCATCCACTGCGGCCAATGCCTCACCCCCGGTTTTGCAAACCGTCACCCGCGACCCCAGCCGCCCCAGCTGTTTTGCAAGGATGGCGCGGTTGACCGCCAGATCCTCGACCACGATTACATGGGTCAGACGCCCGGCCAGATCGGGTGGCGTGGGTTGCGGGCCTTCCGCAGTCGGCAAGGTGACGCGAAAGCCAAAGCAGGACCCCTGCCCCGGCTCGCTTTCAACCCAGACCGTTCCGCCCATCAGCGTGATCAGCCGCTTGGTGATGGCCAGACCCAGCCCGGTTCCTTCGAACTGGCGGTTGCGTTCGTCTTCGACCTGATTGAACTCGCCAAAGATATGCCCGACCTTGTCCGCTTCGATTCCAATGCCGGTATCTTCGATCGCGACATGGATGTCGCAGGTATTGGTATCCGAGTCCGGCACCCCGGTCACACGGATCAGGACGTGGCCCTGGGACGTGAATTTGACCGCGTTGCCGACCAGATTGGTCAGCACCTGCCGGACGCGACCGGGATCGCCCACAAACAGCGTCGGCAGGAACAGGTCATAATCGACCAGCAGCGACAGCCCCTTGTCCCGCACGCTGGGCTGCAGCAGCATTGCCACTTCAAGGATACAGCGCTCAAAATCGAACTGTTCGGGGTGAAGGATCAGCTTGTCGGCCTCAATCTTCGAATAATCCAGCACGTCGTTGATGATCACCAGAAGCGCTTCGCCGGAATTGCGGATCGTGTTGAGATACAGCCGCTGTTCCTCATCCAGCGGCGTTTCCGACAGCAATTCGGTCATCCCGACGATTCCGTTCATCGGAGTTCTGATTTCATGGCTCATATTGGCCAGAAAGGCCGATTTCGCGCGGTTGGCGGCCTCGGCGCGTTCGCGGGCGGCCTTCAACTCGGCCTCATGACGGACCGAGGCAGTGATGTTCAGACCCAGGCTGACCACATCGCCGCCATTGCCGCGCTGATCGATCATCTTGAAATACTGACCGTTCCAAAGTTTGATCACGACCGGATCGGGGTGCGGCTCGGCCCACCGCGCCAGCATTCTGGCCTGCCAGTCGGCGGCGGGTTCGTCGCCGATATCAACCAGCCCCTCGGTGGTCAGAACCTCCAGTATCTGCGCATAGGGGATGCCCGGCGCCACTTCGTCCAGCCCGTCAAACAGGCTGAAGTAAGAGGCATTGGCCCCGATCAGGCGGCTTTCCCCGTCGAAAAACGCGAACCCGTCCTGAATGGTCTGGATCGAGTGCCACAGGCGTCGCTCGGCCACCTCGATCTTGGCATTGGCCACCGTCAGATCGGATTTCACCTTTTCATTCTCATCCCGGACGGTTTCCACTTCGGCCTGGGTTTCCCCGATCCGCCGGGTCAGGGCCATGGCATGCAGGCCCAGCTTGCGGTTCGCGGCCGACAACTCGGCCTGTTTCATGTCCAGCAGCCGCTCGGCCGCCAGTCGCGCGCGCCGTTCCTGTGCCAGTTTTCCTGCAAGACTCATAGTCGGTGATCCCGGGCCAATCCGTGCCCAGCATCCGGGCAGAGCGTGAAAAAGTGTTTAAGCCGTTGCCACCCCGGCGGCGGGCGTGTCAGTCTGTGGTCTGATACGGAGGTCTGCGATGCGTCGAACCCGGTACTTCTCCGCTCTGTTCGCCCTTGTTTTTGGTGCCACACACGCGATGGCGGAATGCGCCTCACCACAGCAGATCGACCGCTTTGTGCAGGATTACCTGACCGCGACGCCCACGGTGGCGCTGTCGCCCGGCGGCAGCATGGCGGACGCGCTGTGTACGCAAGGCAGGCTTGTCGCCGCGTTAGAGCCGCATCTGGGTCCGGTCATCGGATACAAGGCGGGTCTGACCAGTGCCCCCGCGCAGGAAAGGTTCGGCGCGTCCGAGCCGGTTCAGGGTGTGCTGTTTCGCGATATGATGCTGAATGACGGAGCCACTGTTCCCGCCGCGTGGGGGGCGCGTCCGGTCTTTGAAGCCGACCTCATTCTGGTGGTCGGCGACGCGCGGATCAATCAGGCGACAACACCGGCCGAAGTGCTGGAGCAAGTCTCGGCCATCCATCCCTTCATCGAACTGCCCGACCTAACGCTTGCCGAGGGCGAACCGATCACGCCGGTGACCCTGACGGCCATCGGCGTCGCGCCGAAATTGGGCGTGTTGGGCCCGGCAGTTCCGGTCACCGACCCGGCGGAGATGACGCGGGCGCTGTCGGATATGACGGTAACGCTCAGCGCGGCGGATGGAGAAGTTCTGGCTCAGGTGCCGGGGGTGGCGGTACTGGGCCATCCGGCCAATGCGGCGCTGTGGCTGATGTCCAGGGGGATCGTCTTTCAGCCCGGAGACCTGATCTCGGTCGGGTCGTTCGGGCCGCTGTTCCCGCCGTCAAAGGGCAAGGGTGGCGCATCTGCCTCCTATCGGGGCTTGCCGGGCGATCCGACGGTCCGCGTCGTGTTCGAATGATCATCGCCGGCCTTCACGCAGCCATCCACCCAGCAGGAAGCCGCCGGCCAGCAACAGCACCAGCCAAGGCGGCAGCAGCCCGGCCTGCGTGACATCGCGGGTTTCATAGGCATTGCGGGGTGTCAGACCGATCCAGCCGCGCCCCGCGGCGGGCCGCCCGGCCCGCACATTGCGGATTGCGGGCAGCCCGTCCTCCAGCCGAATGACGCCGCCGCGCATTCCCGCCAGCACGGGCTCCAGTATCTCGCCCGTGGCTATGGTGCGTTCGAATTCCTTCGGTGCGGCAGGGCCCAGACCGATCACTGCCGTTTGCTCGCCTTCCTGCAGGCGGTAGAGGCCAATTTCCGGCCCGAAATACCGGGCTTCGAAACGGCCGGGGCTGACCTCGTCCAGGGTGATATCAAGCGTTTCGCCATTCGGGCGTGTCACGGTTACCGGCCCGACCTCGTCCTCCAGCGTCTGACGGATGATGCGCATGACCTGACCATTGGCTTCGGCCCACAGCGCCTCTTCCTCAAGCTCGGGCTCTTTCATCATCCAGTGGGCCAGCCGCCGCAGCAGCTCCAGCTGCGGGCCGCCACCTTCATAGCCGCGGCTCCACAGCCAGGCATGATCCGAGGCCAGCAGCGCCACGCGCCCCTCGCCCACCCGGTCCAGCACCAGCAGCGGGCGGTCGTCCACGCCGGTCATCAACAGCTCGCCAGTGCGGTGATTGACATCGATCTGACGCAACCACGCGCCCCAATCCTCGGAATCGCCGAGGTTCGTCGTCACCGGATGGCGATGACCCAGATCGGTGACCATTGGGACAAAGCGTTCCTCGATGATCCGGGCTGTCGGCTGGGCCGGAAGGATTGGTGCCAGCGGGGACCGGAAGATACTGTCTGCGCTGGCAAAATCCGGACCCGCAGCGATCAGCACCGCGCCACCTTCGTTGATGTAGTTGGTGACATTGTCCAGATAGATCGCCGGCAGGATGCCGCGGCGCTTGTAGCGGTCAAAGATGATCAGGTCGAAATCGTTGATCTTTTCCAGAAACAGCTCGCGCGTCGGGAAGGCGATCAGCGAAAGCTCGTCCACCGGCACGCCGTCCTGTTTCTCGGGCGGACGGAGGATGGTGAAATGCACCAGATCCACCGAACTGTCAGATTTCAGCAGGTTGCGCCATGTCCGCCCGCCGGGGTGCGGCTCGCCCGAGACCAGCAGGACACGCAGCCGGTCACGCACCCCGTTCATCTGGATCAGCGCGGTGTTGTTGCGGTCGGTCAGCTCTCCCTCGGCCTGTGGCACCGTGAACTGGATGACATTGCGCCCGCCATGGGGCAGCGTGATCGGCAGTTCCACATCGACGCCAATCGGGATGCTGAAGCTTTGCGGTTCATCTCCGTCCACCGAGATTTCCAGCGGCGCGGTGGCCGCTCCGCCGGGCGCGGCACCGCTGTCCTCGACCCGCAGGGTCAGGGTGACGGGTTCGCCGATAATGGCAAAGGCCGGGGCGTTGCGGACAATCAGGCGGCGGTCCCAGTCAGTGGCGCGCCCGGTTTGCAACAGGTGCATCGGCGCGGGCAGATCAGGGGCCTGATCGACATCGTGCACGATTCCGTCCGACACCACCAGAATGCCGGCGATGCGTGCGCGGGGTTCTTCGGCCAGCGCCGCGTTCAGCGCCGCCATAACCTGTGTACCTTCGTCGCCATCCCCGTCACCCAAGGGGATGCGGCGCAGCTCGGTGTTGTCGCGCGACTCGATCTCGGCCGCCAGCGCGTCAGCCGCCAACAAGGTCTGATCCGCCCGATCCGACAGGGTCTGGCTGGCGCTTTGATCCTCGACCATCAGCACGATATCGGTCAGCGGCGCGCGGTCCTCGACCTGATAGACCGGACCCGCCAATGCGGCGATCACGACCAGCGCCGCCAAACCGCGCAGGGCCCAGCCCGACAGACCGCGCCATAGGGCCAGAACGATGCCGCCGACCGCAATCGCGGCCACGACGGCCAGAACAGGCCAGGGAATCAGCGGATCGAAGATGACGGTTCCTGTCATTGTCCCAGCCTGTCCAGCAGGGCGGGCACGTGGACCTGATCGGATTTGTAATTCCCGGTCAGCACATGCATCACCAGATTGACACCAAAGCGACTGGCCAGCTCGCGCTGGCGCTCTCCGGCATAGCCGCGCCCCACCGGCAACAGCGCCTGCCCGTTGCGGTCCACCGCCCAGGCCGAAGCCCAGTCATTGCCGCCGATCACCACCGGCGTCACGTTGTCGTTGAGGTTGCGGAAGGGCATGCCCTCAATCTGTTCCGCATCCGGAGGCGCAGCTTCGACCCAGACCTCGGTTCCCGCATAGCGGCCCGGGAAATCCTGCAACAGGTAAAAGGCACGGGTCAGTACATGGTCACGCGGAACAGGCTCTAACGAAGGGATATTCAACGGCCCGGCCAGTTGTTGCAGCTTGCGTCCGTTTGGGCTGGAGGCGCCGAACCGGGCCACATCCGCATCCCGCGTATCGAACAGGATCATCCCGCCGGACCGCAGATAGGCGTTGAGCCGGGCATACGCCTCGGCCGAGGGCTGTGGCTGATCCGGCGTGATCGGCCAGTAGAGCAACGGGAAAAACGCCAGATCATCACGTTCCAGATCAATCCCTATGGGCTCGGCGGGCTCGACCGACGTGCGATAGAACAGCGTCTGCGCCAGACCGCGCAGGCCGGCCCCCGCCACATCGTCGACCTGTGCGTTGCCGGTCAGCACATGGGCCAGCACCAGCTCTTTGGTGGCATTCAGCGCAAATTCCGTGTCCTGCGGTGTCTGCGCCTGTGCCTGCGGCACCAGCATCACCGCCGCCAGCGCAACCGCAGCGGCCTTTGCCAAACCCAGTCGTCCGGACAAGGCCAGCGAGGCGATTACATCCACGGTCAGCAGCAGCAGCGCCAGACTGAGCAGAAGACCCCCGACCGGCGTCTCTGTTGTCACCTCCTGCCCCCTGACCGGAACACCCGGCGGCCAGACCACCGGGCTGAGTTCCGCGTCATCGGACAGCACATTCAGGGCCAGTTTCTGCTTGCCGCTTTCATACAGGCCGGGCCGCAGGCCGGGGCCAACGGTTCCAGACACCAGCGCCGCCCCGTCGACCCCGGCCAGATTGCCCGCGTCAGACAAGGTGCCAAAGCCGTCCATGACCTGAATCGGTTCCCACGTGGTGCCCTGCAACTGGGACACCTGCCGGGATTTCGCCGCTGAGGCCACGGCCAGACGGTCCAGCATTTCCACAAACAGGCCCGACAGCGGCAGGCTGGACCACTCGGCATCCGCGGTCACATGGAACAGCACCACCTGACCCAGCCCCAGCGCCTTGCGTGTGACCAGCGGCGTGCCATCCGACAGCGAGGCGATTACCCGGTCGGCCAGATTCGGGTCCGGCTGCGCCATGACCTGGGTGGTAACCGTCACGTCACCGGGCACCCGCAGCCCGAAAAAGGGTGAGTTTTCCGGGAAAGGCGCCAGCCCCTTGGCCTCGCCCCAGCTCATCGCGCCGCCGACCGACCGGCCACCGCTGCGCAGGCGCACGGGCAACAGAATGTCCTCCTCGGCCCGGCCCAGATCGCTGGCGGCCATCCGCGGCCCGGCAAAGCGCAGCAGCAGACCGCCCTGTTCGACCCATTCGACCAGCGCGGCCTGTTCCGCATCCGCCAGACCCGCCACATCCGCCAGCACAATGACATCGGGATTGGCAGGCAGCACATCCAGCAGACCGCCTTCTACAAAATCCGCCGTCGGGACCAGAACCTGCGTCAGGTAATGCAACGGCGACAGCAGCTCCAGCCCTTCACGGTTCAGCGTGCCTGCGATCAGCGCCACCTCGCGCCGGCGCAGGCTGTCATCGGTCAGGGTGACAGCCCCGGCTGAACGCTGCCCCTGAATTTCGAACCGTGTGATACGGGCGCGCAGTTCGGATGGCAGGGCCAGTTCCACCTGTGCCTGCCCCTCGCCACCGGCAAATTCCATCTCGGCTGACTGCAAAACGCGCATGGCACCGGCCGGATCACGGCCCTGTGCCAGCACGGTGATACGGTCGGCCGGGGCGGGAACGGCCCGCCGGGCCGTCAGTTCGATAACCCCGTCCTGATAGGCCGCCGGCAGGATCGCAACCACAGGCGATGGTGACTGAAACACGGTCACGGCCCCGCGCGCCTGCAGCGCCGACAGTACCCTGTCATGCCCGTCATAACTCAGCCGGTCGCTGAACCAATGAGAGTCAAAGCCACCCTCGACCTGATCCAGCGCGGCGAGCACCTGATCAATCTGCGCCGTGGTCGGCTGCCATGGCATCGGCGCCAGCCCCGGCAGACGTCCGCGCCATGCCTCGGCCGCCTGAAACACCGGCGTTTCAGGTTCGGTCAGCCCCAGGATCGCCACGGTGCGCCCCGCCCGACCGGCCTCGGTCAGTTGCGCGTCGATCTGATCCAGGGTCGAAGACCACCGCGTCGCCCCAGCCCAACTGGCATCGAGCACCAGCAGCAACGGCCCTGATCCGGTCTCGTCACGTGACGGGTTCAGCACCGGTCCCGCCAGTCCGATGATGATCGCCGCCGCCGCCAGCATCCGCAGCAACAGCAGCCACCACGGCGTCCGGTCCGAGACACTTTCGTCATCCTTCAGACCCAGAAGCAGCGTCACCGCCGGAAACAACCGCCGGATCGGCGCGGGCGGCACCGCGCGCAGGATCAGCCACAGGATCGGCAGGGTCAGAAGACCCAGCAACACCCAAGGCGCGGTGAATCCGATGCCCGCCAGAACCGTCATACCGTCCCCCCGTCCAGCGCGCGATAGAGCCACAGCAAGGCCACCTGCGCGCTGTCGCCGCTGTGATGCAGGCCCAGCTGCCACCCCGTCGCGCGGCACAGGCGGGTCAGCGCATCCTTGCGTTCGGCGAGCCGGTCCAGATAGCGGTCGCGCAGGTCCCCGGCTTTCAGGGTTTCATGCCTGACAGAACCTCCGACGCTTTCAAAGATCGTGCGGCCGCGATAGGGAAAACTCTCTTCGCCCGGGTCGAGAACCCGCAGCAGGACGCCGCGCACGCCGCGGTCGGCGGCCTTGGTCAGTGCCAGTTCGACCTCGCCCAGAGGGCCGAGAAAATCAGAGATGAACACGGCACGGGCATGAGGGATCATGGCGCGGTGTTCGGGCGGGGCATAATCTGGCGCGGCGTCTTCGGACCAGGCCTGCGCCAGCCGGATGATCTGCGCATTGCCGCGCCGGGGCGGCAGGGTGGTGCCGGTCAGCCCCACACGTTCGCCGCCGCGCACCAGAAGAATGGCCGTCGCCAGCCCCAACAGCCGCGCGCGGTCGGCCTTGGTGGGTAAGGACTTGTCCGAGGCAAACCGCATCGAAGCACCCTGATCCACCCACAGCATAACCGATTGCGCAATCTGCCATTCCCGTTCACGCACATATTGCTGATCCCCGCGCGCCGAGCGCCGGTGGTCGATCAGGCGGCGACTGTCGCCGATCTGGGCGGGGCGGTATTGCCAGAAATCATCGCCAAGGCCCGAACGCCGGCGTCCGTGATCCCCCAGCAGGACGGTACCGGCCAGATGTTCGGCGCGCGCCAAAAGCGGCGGCAGCCGCGACGCCTCGGCTTCGGATCTTTCGCGAAGGGTCAGCGCGGCATTCACGCCGCGGCCTCGGTGCGGATCAGTCCGGCAGCGGTGGATTCGATCAGCTCGGCCAGGCTGTCACCCCGTGCCCGCGCCGCAAAGTTCAGCGCCATCCGGTGGCTCAGCACCGGGCGCGCCATGTCCAGCACGTCCTCGGCATTGGGGGCCAGTCGGCCCTGCAGCATCGCCCGCGCCCGCACCGTCATCATCAGCGCCTGCGCGGCGCGGGGGCCGGGCCCCCAGGCCACGGTTTCCGCGACCCGTTCCGAGGCGCCGGGTTCTTCCGGGCGGAAGGCGCGGACCAGATCGAGGATCAGTTCCACCACCGACTCGCCCACCGGCATACGGCGCAGCAGAACCTGCGCGGCCAGCAACTCGTCCATGCAGAAAATCTGATGCGACTCTTCCTCTTCCACGCCTGTGGTGGCCAGCAGAATGTCACGTTCGGTCTGACGGTCGGGGTAATCCACGTCGATCTGCACCAGGAACCGGTCCAGTTGCGCCTCGGGCAGCGGATAAGTGCCCTCCTGCTCAATCGGGTTCTGCGTGGCAAGAACGTGGAACGGTACGCCCAGCGCGCGGTCTTCACCGGCAACGGTCACTGTGCGTTCCTGCATCGCCTGCAGCAACGCCGACTGCGTCCGCGGGCTGGCGCGGTTGATTTCATCCGCCATCAGCAACTGGCAGAAGATCGGACCGGGAATGAAACGGAAATGGCGGCTGCCATCTTCGGCGGTGTCCAGAACCTCGGACCCCAGAATATCGGCGGGCATCAGGTCGGGCGTGAACTGAATGCGGTTGCCATGCAGGCCCATCACCGTCGACAGCGTCTCGACCAGCCGCGTCTTGCCCAGGCCGGGCAGACCGATCAGCAGGGCATGCCCGCCGCACAACAGCGCGGTCAGGGTCAGATCCACGACCCTTTCCTGTCCGATAAAGCGGCGGGTGATCGAGGACTTGGCCTCTTGCAGTTTGGTTTCCAGCGCTTCGATCTCGGACACGAGGTCGGCAGGTTCGGTCATGACTTTCCCTTCCGTGGACTAATATGGTTGAAGTGTATCGCGCGAAAAGGAAATGGCAAAAGCAATGAGCGGACAAAAACCTGTGACACCTTCGCCGGAAGGTTTGGCAGCATCAGTCAAATCAACCAAAACCAGGGGTTTGCCGCCTGTTCATCTGTGGAATCCTCCGTTTTGCGGTGATCTGGACATCCGGATCGCCAAAGATGGGTCATGGAGTTACTTAGGGTCACCCATCAACAGGTTCGAGCTTGTGAAGCTTTTTTCCTCAATTCTTAAGAAAGAAGACGGGAAGTACTTTCTGGTGACCCCGGTCGAAAAGGTGGGAATCACCGTCGAGGACGCACCATTCGTGGCGGTGGACTTCGATGCCGAAGGCCAGGGCCGGGATCAGGTTCTGACGTTTTCCACCCATGTCGGCGACAGCGCGATGGCGGGGCCGGATCATCCGATCCGGATTGTCACCGATCCCGAAACAGAGGAACCTTCCCCGTATATACTGGTGCGCGCGAACCTTGAGGCGCGGATCGACCGCAAGAGCTTTTACCGCCTTGTCGACATCGCCGAACACAATGGTGACGGGTTCGGCGTCTGGTCCGGCGGGCAGTTCTTTCCGCTGATCAAGTCCGGGGACCTGCCGGATTAGGCCCGCTGCGCCGCCCGGCGATCCTGCGCCAAAATCACCGCCACAGCGACAATCGCCGCGCCCAGCGCACGGGTCCAGTTCCATTCCTCGCCCAACACCAGCATGATCAACATCACGTAAAACGGTGCGACATTGATATGGAATGAGGCCAATGCGACCCCCAGCCTGCCCACCGAAGCAACGAAGAACACCTGACTCAGACCCAGCGAGACCAGAGCATAGATCAACAGCATACCGACCTGTTGCAGATCGACCGCTGCGGCGGGCATGACCTCCATCCCCATTTGTCCCGCTGCAAAGAACAGAACCCCGGCCACGACCAGCCCGCCGACAAGCGTGATCGAGCTGCGCCCGATCTGGCTGAGTTCCGGAAAGTCCCGCGCGGTCGCCATGCTCGCCCAGCAGAACAGCCCGGTCGACAGGATGGCGCAGCCAGCGCCCAACCCCAGCTGGGCCGGGGCCACCGCGCTGGTGGCGATCAGCCCGCCGATGATCGACACCAGCACACCCAGGGCAAAGTTCAGCCGCAACCGCCGCGTTCCGGTCGCCAGTTCCAGCAGGGTTGCAAACAACGGCGCGCAGGAGGCGATGATGGCCACGGTCACCGGATCGGTCAGTTTCTGCGCCAGAATGATCAGGAACATGCCGGCGCCCAGCGTTCCGCCGACCAGCAACGCATGCCGCCAGCGGGCGCGAAGCACTAGCGACGGACCGTCGATCAGTATCCAGACCGGGACCAGAAAAACCACCGCCAGGGCCAGCCGGGCCGCGAACAGTGCGACCGGAGGCCAGCTTTGCAGCAGCACTTCGGCCGCCGGAAACCCGGCCGCCCAGGTCAGCATGGACGCCACGGCCAACCCGTTGCCGGAAAAGGCGGAACTGCGCCCGCCAGACACAGACAGGGTGTTCCCGCGCACGGGGTCAGGGCTCATCGCCATGGTATTCGGACCTTCTGTTGGTACGGCGCCGTTGAAATGATTCGCCGTATTGTCCCAAAGGTTCCTGAAACCGGCGGGGCGATCTGGCTGATTTTCGACAATCTGTCGTTTTCAGTCCCTTTCCCGGCAGGCACCGCGCGATTAAGGTCCCCCCACCCTTTGCCCGAGGTCACACATGCCCAAATTCGCCGCCAATATTTCCCTGCTTTTTGCCGAGCTTCCCTATCTTGACCGCTTTCAGGCGGCGGCGGATGCGGGTTTCAGGGCTGTCGAGATTCTGTTCCCTTACGAACTGGCCGCGAAAGAGACCCGCCGCGCCCTGCTGACCAACGATCTGGAACTGGTGCTGATCAACGCGCCACCCCCGAATTACACCGGCGGCGCGCCCGGATACGCGGCGGTGCCCGGCGGCGAGGCCCGGTTCCGGTCGGATATCCGCCGCGTCCTGCGCTATGCCGAGGTGCTGCGGCCGGGGCTGATCCACATCATGTCAGGCTATGCGGCCGGAGCAGAGGCGCTGAACAGCTTTGTGCAGAACCTGCAATGGGCTGCGGATATCGCACCCCGGCAGCAATTCACGATCGAACCGCTCAACCCGTCCTCGCAGCCCGGGTATTTCCTCAATGACTATGATCTGGCGGCTGAAGTACTGGACCGGGTGGACCGCCCCAATATCGGTCTGCAATTCGACAGTTTTCATGCTCATATGATCCACGGCGATGCGCTGGCGGTCTGGGATCGCTTTCACCCCAGAATTGCCCATGCTCAGATCGGGGCCGCCCCGGACCGGGCAGAACCGGGCCGCGGGCCTACGGATTTCACACGCCTGTTCGCGGCCATGGATGAGGCCGGCTATTCCGGTTGGGTCAGCGCCGAATACAACCCGTCTACCCCGCGCACCGTTGCATCTCTGGGCTGGATGTAGTTCCGGAACGACGTCCTGTCTGGAATTCGGCTGGAAAATACCGCAAACCGGGGCAACGCGATTCTCAGGATGCCTCAGATGATCCCCAGCCGCTATGCCCGTACCCTGTTCAGCCTGATCATGTCGGGATTGATGTCCTGCATCGTGACCGGCATCGCAACGGTCAAGGCGATCGGCTTCGGGCCAGGCACACTGGGGGACTGGATGGCATCCTGGGCCTTTTGCTGGCCCATAGCCTTCACAGTGATCCTTGTACTGGGCCCGTCGGTGCAACGGCTGGTCGGCCGGATGGTCAGACCGCAAGACTGACCCGCTGCGAAGAGGGCCCGCCGGGCCGGATGAGCAACGCCGCGCTTAATGCGCCTCGGCCCAGTTGGCCCCCTGCCCGGCATCCACGCTCAGCTTCACATCCAGCTTCACGGCAGGATCGGATGCGCCTTCCATCACGTCGCGGGCCACACCGATCACCTGATCCACCGCGTCCTCGGCCACTTCGAACAGCAATTCGTCATGCACCTGCAACAGCATCTTGGCAGGCAGCCCGTTGATGGCATCCGGCATCCGCACCATCGCGCGCCGGATCACATCCGCCGCCGTGCCCTGAATCGGTGCGTTGATCGCCGCCCGGCGTGAAAACCCGGCATGCGGTCCCTTGGCGTTGATCTCGGGCGTGTGGATCTTGCGCCCAAACAGCGTCTGCACATAGCCATGTTCTTTGGCAAACGCGACGGTGTCGTCCATGTAGCGGCGTATGCCCGGGAACCGCTCGAAGTAGCGGTCAATGAACCCCTGTGCCTCGGCCCGCGGGATGCGCAGATTGCGCGCCAGACCAAAGCCCGAGATGCCATAGATCACACCAAAATTGATCGCCTTGGCCTGACGGCGGATATCCGGCGTCATCTCGTCCAGCGGTACATCGAACATCTCGGACGCGGTCATGGCGTGAATGTCCAGACCATCCGAAAACGCCTGTTTCAGAGCCGAAATATCCGCGATATGCGCCAGAATGCGCAACTCGATCTGGCTGTAGTCGAGGCTGACCAGCACATTGCCCGGCTCGGCAATAAATGCCTCGCGGATGCGGCGGCCTTCCTCAGTGCGCACAGGGATGTTCTGCAGGTTGGGATCGGTCGAGGCCAGACGTCCGGTATTGGCCCCGGTGATCGAATAAGACGTATGCACCCGCCCCGTGTCGGGGTTGATATGGGTCTGCAGCGCGTCTGTATAGGTCGATTTCAGCTTGGAAAGCTGCCGCCAGTCCAGCACCCGGCGCGGCAGTTCATGTTCGGTGGCAAGGTCTTCCAGAATATCGGCCCCGGTCGAATATTTCCCGGTCTTGCCCTTCTTGCCGCCTTCCAACCCCATCTTGTCGAACAGGATCTCGCCCAGTTGCGCGGGGGAACCGACGTTGAATTTCTCATCCGCCAACTCGTGGATTTCAGCCTCTAAGCCGGCCATTTTTTGCGCGAATGCGTTGGACATGCGGCTGAGAACATCGCGGTCAACCTTGATGCCGTGCATCTCCATCTCGGCCAGCACCGGCACCAGCGGACGTTCGAGGGTCTCATACACCGTCGTCACCTGCACCTGATGCAGTTGCGGCTTGAACAGCTTCCACAGACGCAGGGTGATATCGGCATCCTCGGCGGCATAGGCCGTGGCCTCGTCAATCGGCACCTTGTCGAAAGTAATCGCCGATTTGCCCGAGCCCAACAGCGGCTTGATCGGGATCGGCGTGTGGTTCAGGTAACGCTCGGACAGCGTATCCATGCCATGCCCATGCTCGCCGCCATGCATCGCATAGGACATCAGCATCGTATCGTCGATGGGTGTGACGTCGACTCCGTAACGCCTGAATATCTTGGCGTCATATTTCATGTTCTGCCCGATCTTGAGGATCGACGGGTCCTCGAACATTGGTTTCAGCAGGGTCAGGGCCTCATCCAGCGGCATCTGCCCCTCGGCCAGCGCGTCCGAACCGAACAGGTCATCACTGGCTCCGTCCCGATGCGTCAGTGGGATATAACAGGCCTCGCCCGCTTCGACACACAGCGAGATACCGACCAGATCGGCGATCATCTCGTTCAGGCCGGTGGTTTCGGTATCCACCGCGATCCAGCCGCGCTCATAAGCCCTGTCGATCCAGGCCTGCACCGCCGCAGCGTCCCGCACGCATTCATATTTCTCTGCGTCGAACGGGACGGTTTCGGCCTCTGTCTCAACTTCGGCAGCGGGCGCTTCGGGGATCACCGGAGTCTCGACCCCCAGCTTGTCAGCGATGCGCTTGGTGAGTGTTCGGAATTCCATTTCGGCCAGAAAACCCATTAGCGCATCCGGCTCGGGGTCTTTCACTTCAAGATCGTCCAGCGTGAAATCCAGCGGTGTGTTTTCGTCCAGCTGCACCAGCTTTTTCGACAATTCGATCTGGTCGCGCTTTTCGATCAGGGTCTGGCGGCGCTTGGGCTGTTTGATCTCTTCCGCGCGGTCGAGCAAGGTTTCCAGATCACCATATTCGTTGATCAGCAGGGCCGCCGTCTTGACTCCAATGCCCGGCGCGCCCGGCACGTTATCCACGCTGTCACCTGCCAGCGCCTGCACATCGACGACGCGTTCCGGGCCGACGCCGAATTTCTCGATCACCCCGTCCCGGTCGATGCGCTTGTTTTTCATCGCATCCAGCATTTCGACGCCGTCGCCAACCAACTGCATCAGGTCCTTATCCGAGCTGACGATGGTCACCCGGCCCCCGGCCTCACGCGCCTGAACGGCGAGCGTGGCAATGATGTCGTCGGCCTCATACCCCTCCAGCTCTTTGCAGGCGATGTTGAAGGCGCGGGTCGCCTCGCGGGTCAGCGGCATCTGCGGCCGCAGGTCTTCGGGCATTGCCTCGCGGTTGGCCTTGTAGAGGTCATAAAGGTCGTTGCGGAACGTATGAGAGCCCTTGTCGAAGATCACCGCCACATGGGTCGGCGCGTCCGGCCCGTCATTCCCTTCGACATATTTCTGCAGCATGTTGCAAAAGCCCGAAACCGCCCCGATCGGCAACCCGTCGGATTTCCGCGTCAGTGGCGGCAGCGCGTGATAGGCCCGAAAAATAAAGGCTGATCCGTCGATCAGATGCAGGTGACACCCTTTTCCGAAATTGCTCATGCGCGCTCTCCCTGTCGGTCAGGGATGGTTCTGCCACAGGGTCGGACGGGTGGCCAGTCAAGAACGTCTTTCAGCCGCCGGAGAGACCCGAGAAGAAATCCGAGAAACTGTGCAGCAGCGCCATGATGACCAGCACCCCGAGGAAGGCAAAAAAGGCGAAGGCGAAGAACTGAAACAGGATCGCGCCCGTGCCGATCACCGCGCCTGCGATGGCCGGGCGCATATTTTCGTGGCGCAGAATGCCGATGGCCGAAAAGATAATGGCCAGCCCGCCCAGCATCGCCACACCGATGCGCAGAAGATCGTCCAGATCACGGGTGGGGGTGACGGGCGCGGGCTGTTCCATCCCGGCCGCGGCGCGCAGGGTGGACTTGCCGATCTCTGCTGCCAGTTCACCCAGAGAGACGCCAGCTGTCTGTTGCGGCGCAAATGGCCCTGCCCAGAAAACGAACAGGGCGGACAGCAGAGAAACCGCGCCGACCGCAAATCCCAGCCAGCCGAATACAGGCGACGGGGGCGTTTGAACCGAAACATGCGACATGGGTACTGCTCACGTTGTTTGACCCGCCATTACCGCAACAAAACGGCGATTCTGGGGCGGGTTCACGGTGCAGAGCTTTGGAAAAGCCAGCGCGACAGCGTGACGGAATAGGGCAGCGGCACCCAAAGACCAAACCGGATATCCGCCGCACGCAACATCTGTCCCACCCAGACGTTGCAGGTCTGCAAAAGGTTGAACCGGCCCCGTGCCTCGAAAAACCGGTCTGTTGCAGAAAATCCCGGCACATCCAGCGGCCGCAAAGCGCTCTGATCCGATCGGGCAAAGCTGGCCTCGATCGCAATCAGGAAGCGGTCGAACTGAGCGGGCGTCATTGTTATCCACGGCAGCTCGGCATCCGGCCGCAGAGGTCCCAGCACGTCGGCTCGGATCACCGAACCGTCGCCTGTCAGCCCTTTGAGAATGGCCATGGCGCTGACATCCGCATAGGTGCCTGTGGTGGTATAGAATTCGCGTGCGCCCCAGCCGATCAACAGCCATCGGGCCTGTGGCTGATCCAGTGCAAGCCCCGCATCGGACAGGGCGCGCAGCCTTTGGCGGACATCCGGGGTCAGCGGGATCAGAAAATCGTAATGTATCGGACCCCGGATCAGCCCGACCTCTACAGTCGCCCGGCCGTTATCCGAGCTGGTGCGCCCCGGTATGATCGCCCCGAGCGTCGCCGCCAGAAAATAGAGAATTACCAGCAGACCCCCGCCCAGCGCGACGCGTCGGGCGGCCCGGCGCACTTATTCCGCCCCGGAACCCTTCAGCACATATTTGCAGTCGCAATAGGGGCATTCGACCCAGCCCGTATCCTCGGGGATCTGCAACCAGACGCGCGGATGGCCCAACGCACCTTCGCCGCCGTCACAGGCGACACGGGCGGTTTCGACGATCTTGGTTTCCGGCGCTTCGATGGTCACGGCTGGCGATCCTTCTTCGGTTGTCGGCCTCGCGGGCATGTAATAGGTGCGTTTATGAGCGATGAGCAAACCGGGGGCAAGAGCCACATGAGCGATGCGGCAATCAGGATCGAAGGGCTGCGCAAGACCTATCGCGGCGGCAAGGCTCAGCCCGAGAAGCAGGCGCTGAAGGGCATCGACCTGACTGTCCCGCGCGGCTCGGTCTTTGGTCTGCTGGGGCCGAACGGGGCCGGCAAATCGACCCTGATCAACATTCTCGCCGGTCTGGTGGTGAAATCGGCGGGGTCCGTGTCAATCTGGGGTTTTGATCAGGACCGAAACCCGCGCCAATCGCGCGCTGCAATCGGCGTGATGCCGCAGGAACTGAACCTTGACCCCTTTTTCACGCCGCGCGGCGCGCTGGAAGTTCAGGCCGGGCTGTATGGCGTGCCGAAGTCCGAACGCCGCAGCGACGAGATTCTGGAACTGGTTGGCCTCAGCGACAAGGCCGAGGCGTATGCCCGCACGCTTTCGGGCGGGATGCGGCGGCGGTTGCTTCTGGCCAAGGCGCTGGTGCATCACCCCAAGATTCTGGTTTTGGACGAACCCACGGCGGGTGTGGATATCGAACTGCGCCAGATGCTTTGGACCAACGTGCGCAGGCTGAATGAACAGGGCATGACCATCATTCTGACCACGCATTATCTGGAAGAAGCGCAGGAAATGTGTGACGAGATCGCCATCATCAACCACGGCGAAAAAATCGCGCAGGACAGCACCGCCAACCTGCTGGGCCGCATGGACAGCCGCACCATGGTGATCGTACCGGACAGCCCGGTCATCGACCTGCCGGTCGCCGAAGGCGTCGACGCCGCGCTGCGCGATGACGGCAGCCTGGTGCTGCAATACCGCAGCGCCCAGACCAGCGCCGAGCAGGTTCTGGCCTCCGTACGAGCCGCCGATATCCGCATCCGCGACGTGCGCACCGAAGAGGCCGATCTTGAGGATGTCTTCCTAGCCCTGACCTCCAGCCGGGCCGACGATCCCCCGGCCGAGGACCGGAATCAGCCCCGCCGGGGGATGCACCGGGTCAAGCTTTAGACCCGGTCGATTCTTGCCTGATAGCAATTGTTGCGGGCCGAGCGGACGTGAATATAGGCCACATCCGGACGCGCAAAGATATCGCTGACCGCATTTCTGATCCGATCCGTGGGCGTGATCGCCCCGGTGCCATAGACGATCCGGTCATCCGCCCCGTAGCCCTTGATCAGATAGTCGGGCGAGGTCGTCAGAATCTCGGGCACCGCATCGCCCTGATGCCGTTCGCATGGCGCGGCGCACAGAAAAATCGGACCCGTTTCCGCATAGGGATGTGTCTCTAAAAAGGGGCGATGGGCCAGTATCAGCATGTCTTCTCCTTCTGGAATGTTGCGCAGACAATGCCGGCAGGGGTTGCCGTGCCCGTCTGACACCGCGCGCTCGGGGGTGGCACCATAAGCATCCGGGCCTCCGGCCTGATAGGCGCGGACTTCGTCGGTGGGAAGGGCAGTGATCTTGAACATATCGGGTCTCCTGTTTTGTGGCGACCATGCCCGCCCGCCTGCCCCCAAGGCGACCCGTTTCCTGCGCATTGGCGCAAAGGACTCGAAAAAGAACAAAACGTGAATATAATAGGGAATCGCCATGTATGCCGAACTGTCGATCACGTCGAACTTCACCTTCCTCACCGGGGCCTCACACCCCGAGGAGTATATGGAGCGCGCCGTTACCCTGGGCCTGCCTGCCATTGCGATTGCCGATGACAACTCGGTTGCCGGCATCGTCCGCGCCCATACCCAGGGGCGCGAGATCGCCCGCAAGGTGCGTGAGCGCTTGGAATGGGAGGCGCAGAACACCGCCATCGGCCCGCCCTGCCCCGATCACATCCCCAAGCCGCCCTCTTATCCGGTCCACGAGGTCCCGCGCCTGATCCCGGCGGCGCGACTGATCTTCACCGACGCGCCCACCGTGACCGCCCTGCCCCTGAACCGGCAGGGCTGGGCCAACCTGTGCCGCATCCTCTCCAAAGGTCGCCTGCGCGCCTTGAAAGGCGACTGCATCCTGCACCTGTCCGACCTGCTGGAATTTTCCGACGACCTCCACCTGCTGCTCTGGCCACAGGCGGACCGGTCCAAGGGCGGCGCGGACGCGTGGCGGACACAGGCGCAACAGCTGACGCGCCGCTTTGCCGGGCGGATGCATCTGTTGATGCATCCCCGATATGATGGTGCGGACAGCACGCATTTCTCTTTGTTAGAGACTAAATCGAAACAGCTCGACCTGCCCACCCTCGCCAGCGCCACGCCGATGATGCATCACGGCGCGCGCCGCAAGCTGGGGGATGTGCTGACCGCCATCCGCCTGCGCCGCAAGGTGGATGAGCTGGGCCGCGACGCGCTGGCCAATGGCGAACAGCGCCTGCGGTCGGAATCCGAAATGCTGCGCATTTTCAAGGGCCATGAGGGGGCTGTCGCCCGCGCTCATGCGCTCAGTGAACAGCTCACCTTCTCGCTTGATGAGCTGCGCTATGAATATCCCAGCGAAGGCAGCGAACAGGAGACCCCGACCCAACGCCTGCACCGTCTGGCGCAGGAGGGGCTGAACTGGCGCTATCCGGCGGGCGCGTCGGAGAAGGCGCAAAAGATGCTGGCGCATGAGCTCGCCCTGATCGGCAAGCTGAAATACGAGCCCTATTTCCTGACCGTCCGCGACATCGTCCATTTCGCCCGCTCCCGCGGCATCCTGTGTCAGGGGCGCGGCTCGGCCGCCAACTCCGTCGTCTGCTTCTGCCTCGGCATCACCGAGGTCAGCCCCGAGATGGGCACCATGGTCTTCGAACGTTTCGTGTCTGAGGCCCGCGACGAGCCACCCGATATCGACGTGGATTTCGAACATGAACGACGGGAGGAGGTGATCCAGCACATCTATGACCGCTATGGCCGCCACCGCGCCGGCCTCTGCGCCACGGTCGTGCATTATCGCGGCAAGCGCGCCATCCGCGAGGTCGGGCGCGCCATGGGCCTGACCGAAGACACCATCTCGGCGCTCTCCTCCCAGCTCTGGGGCTTTTTCTCAGCCGCCGGACTTGAGGCGGAACGCATGCGCGAAATCGGCCTCGATCCCGAGGATCGCCGCCTGAAACAAACTCTGATGCTGGTCTATGAGATTGACGGCTTCCCCCGCCACCTCTCGCAACATGTCGGCGGTTTCATTATCACCGAGGGGCGTCTGGACGAGCTTGTCCCCGTCGAAAACGCCACGATGGAAGACCGCACGGTCATCTGCTGGGACAAGGACGATATCGACAGTCTGGGCATCCTCAAGGTCGATGTCCTCAGCCTCGGCATGCTGACCTGTATCCGCAAGGCGTTTGATCTGATCACCCAGCATCACCAGACCAGCTATACCCTGGCCACGCTGCCGCCCGAGGACCCAACGGTCTATGACATGCTGTGCAAAGCCGACAGTATCGGCGTGTTTCAGGTGGAATCACGTGCACAGATGAACTTTCTGCCGCGGATGCGACCGCGCAATTTCTATGATCTGGTGATCGAGGTCGCCATTATCCGCCCCGGCCCCATTCAGGGCGACATGGTCCACCCCTATATCCGGCGGCGAAATGGCGAGGAAGAGGTCAGCTTCCCCTCGGACGCCTTGGGCGAGGTGCTGGGCAAGACGCTGGGCGTGCCGCTGTTTCAGGAACAGGCGATGCAGATCGCCATCGTGGGCGCGGGGTTCACCCCGGAACAGGCCGATCGGCTGCGCCGCTCGCTCGCAACCTTCAAGAAACATGGCAATGTCAGCGAGTTCCGCGCGCTCTTCTTGCGCGGCATGGCGCGAAACGGCTATGAACAGGACTTCGCGGAACGGTGTTTTTCGCAGATCGAAGGCTTCGGCTCTTACGGTTTCCCCGAAAGCCACGCGGCCAGCTTTGCGCTGCTGGTCTATGCCTCGGCCTGGATCAAATGCCACCATCCGGGCATCTTTGCCTGCGCGCTGCTGAATTCACAGCCGATGGGATTCTATGCTCCGGCGCAAATCGTGCGGGATGCGCGCGAACACGGGGTGCAGGTGCGCCCGGTCTGCATCAATGCCAGCTTCTGGGACAATGTGATGGAACCCGACGGCCAGGGCGGGCTGGCCCTGCGGCTGGGGTTCCGTCAGATCAAGGGGCTGAGCGAGGAAGACGCCAGTTGGCTCACCGCCGCGCGCGGCAACGGCTACCATCAGGTCGATGACGTCTGGCGCCGCGCCGGGCTGGGCCCATCGGTGATCGAACGGCTGGCCGAGGCCGATGCCTTTGCCGCCTGCGATCTGACCCGGCGCGAGGCGCTGTGGCAGGCCAAGGCGATTGCCACCGCCAAGCCCTTGCCGCTGTTTGCACAGGATATGGAAGGCGAAGCGCTGGACGAGCCCGAGGCCTATCTGCCGCAGATGACGCTGGGCGAACAGGTGGTCGAGGATTACGTGGCCACCCGCCTCAGCCTCAAGGCGCATCCGGTGGCCCTGCTGCGGCATCTGCTGACGCCCGAGCCACGCGACAAAACCACCCCTGTCGCCTGACAGCTGAACGGGATATTGGCCAGGAACAGAGACGAAACCGGGCACCTCATGACCAGACCAACCCTGCCGCCGCGCTTCCCTGCGACACCTGACCAGATCAACGCACAGGTCAACGCGTTCTATGCCCGTGTCCGGCAGGACGGGCTGCTGGGTCCGGTCTTTGCCAACCATGTCACCGACTGGCCCGCACATGAGGAAAAGATCGCCGCCTTCTGGCGCAACGCGATCCTGTTTGAACGCAGCTATGACGGCAATCCGCAACGCATTCATATCGAACGGCCCGACGTGCGCCCCGAGATGTTCGCCCATTGGCTGGATCTGTTCGAAGAGGTTGCCACGCAGACGCTGCCCCCGGAAACAGCAACCCCGTGGGTCGCACTGGCCCAGCGCATCGGCATGGGCATGAAGGCCGGCGTTCAGTCGGCCCGCCAACCAAAGGACGCGCCGCCGGTTCTGCGTTGATCTCACGACATGGCAGGTTTGTCATGTTAGCGGTAAAATAGGGGCTTTGCGCCTTGCCGAAATGGGTTTACTCAGAGGCAGGCCAGCCGGAGACTTTGCCCGCGCTGCGATGACACACCGACACATCACCCGAGGCCAATTCGATGAGCACTCAAAACACCACCCTCAGGGGACTTGGCTTCGCGTTTCTTGGATTCGCGGTCTTTGCCAGCCATGACGCGCTGATCAAGGTGCTGGGCGGAACCTATTCGGTGATGCAGATCATCTTCTTCGCCACGCTATTTTCCTTTGTCCCCATGGCCGTCACGATCCTGACCGATCGGTCGACGGGCAATTTCATGCCGCGCCATCCCATGCTGGTCATGCTGCGATCCGCATTGATGGTGACGGGCATGTCCTGCGCGTTTTACGCCTTTTCCACGCTGCCGCTGGCCGAGGTCTATTCGCTGCTGTTTTCCTTCCCGCTGATCGTCACGGTGCTGTCGATCCCGATTCTGGGCGAGGTCGTCCGCGCCCAGCGCTGGGCGGCCGTGGGTGTCGGCCTGATCGGCGTCCTGATCGTGCTGCGGCCCGGTACGACCGACATCACGCTGGGGCATCTCGCCGCCCTGACCGCCGCCTTCTGCAGCGCATTTGCGTCCGTGCTGGTGCGCAAGATCGGCAATGAGGAACGCTCGGCCGTGCTGATCCTCTATCCGATGCTGCTGGCCATTCTGGTCATGAGCCTGGCCCAGCCCGCCGTCTATCAACCCCCGTCCCTGTTGCATCTGGCGATGATGGCGCTGGTCGGCGTGTTCTCGGTGATCGCGCAGCACCTGATCATCCTGGCCTATCGCGCGGCACCTGCCGGAGTCGTCGCCCCCAGCCAGTACAGCCAGATCATCTGGGCCACGCTGTTCGGCATGATTTTCTTTGGCGAAAAGCCCGACGGCTGGGTGGCTATCGGGGCCAGCATCATCATCGCCTCGGGCGTCTTTGTGGTCTGGCGCGAAAGCCGGGCAAACACATCGGCCAACACCCCGGTCCTGAGGGTGCGCTCGCCACGGTCGGATACCGGGGCGACGCGACCGGGGGAATGATCGGCCATTTTATTCGGTGAAGGTTACTCGGTGTCCTTGCACCTGATCTTGAAACCGCCATTCATGCCGCTTTCCTCGAAGCGGTCAATTGCTCTGACCAGATCACCGAGGCGCTTCTGGCCATAAGTGCGGGAATCGAAATCGGGATAGATTTTCCCAAGCTGGCTGCCAACAAAAGACAAGCTTGCCCAACCGTCAGCCTCTTTAGTGTTCAGAACAACATTCCGAATGAGCTGGTAGGCGTGATTCAGATCGTGCTTTGGCTTAGCGTCGTTGGGTTTTTTGGCTTCCTGCGAATCCGAGGGCGTTTTCTCAATGTTTTCTATGTAAATAAATCGGTTGCACGCAGCCACAAACGCAGAAGGAGCCTTGCGTTCACCAATTCCAAAGACATCCAACCCCTGTTCCCGGATGCGACTGGCGAGCCGGGTGAAATCACTGTCTGAAGATACCAGAACAAAGCCGCTGAACCGGCCTGAATGCAGGATATCCATTGCGTCGATTACCAACGCGATATCGCTTGAGTTCTTCTTGGTTGTATTTGCAAGTTGCTGATGGGGAACGATGGCATACTCGGCGAGAGATTTTGCCTCCCATCCTTGGGGCGAGCCATTGGAAAAATCCCCGTAAATCCGCCTCAGGCTGGCTTCTCCCAAGGAAGCGACTTCTTCGAAAATTTCTGCTGCGTGTTTTGCCGGTACGTTGTCCGCATCAATCAACACGGCCAGCCGGTCCGTTCTGCCTGCAGTCACGTTTTCCCTCAACTCAAATTTGTCGTTCAATACGAGGGATGTAAAAACACAAAAGGGGCGGAAAAAAGGCCCGCCCCTTGCGCAAATTTCAGGTCGTTCAGTAGACCACGACCGAGCGGATGCTCTCACCCTTATGCATCAGGTCAAAACCGTGGTTGATGTCGTCCAGACCCATCGTGTGGGTGATCATCGGGTCGATCTCGATCTTCCCGTCCATGTACCAGTCGACAATCTTGGGCACATCGGTCCGGCCCCGGGCGCCGCCGAATGCGGTGCCGCGCCAAGAACGGCCTGTGACCAGTTGGAACGGTCGGGTCGAGATTTCGGCGCCCGCAGGTGCCACGCCGATGATGATCGACTCGCCCCAGCCTTTATGCGCCGATTCCAGCGCGTCGCGCATCACGCCGACATTGCCGGTGGCGTCGAATGTGTAATCCGCGCCGCCTTTGGTCAGGTTGACCAGATAGGGGACCAGATCGCCTTCGACCTCTTTGGGATTCACAAAATCGGTCATGCCAAACTTGGTGGCCATCTCAACCTTTGACGGGTTGAGATCCACGCCGACGATCTGGTCGGCCCCGGCCAGTCGCAGGCCCTGGATCACGTTCAGACCGATACCGCCCAGACCGAATACGATGGCGCGGCTGCCGATTTCCACCTTGGCGGTGTTGATGACGGCACCGATGCCGGTGGTCACGCCACAACCGATATAGCAGATCTTGTCGAACGGCGCGTCCTCACGCACCTTGGCCAGCGCGATTTCCGGCAGGACCGTGTGGTTCGAGAAAGTCGAGCAGCCCATGTAGTGCAGGATCGGATCGCCATCCAGGGTCGAGAACCGGGATGTCCCGTCCGGCATCAGCCCCTTGCCCTGCGTTTCGCGGATCGCCTGACACAGATTGGTCTTGGGATGCAGGCAGTATTCACACTCACGACATTCGGGGGTGTAGAGCGGGATCACGTGATCGCCGGGTTTCAGGCTGGTCACGCCCGGGCCGACCTCGACCACCACGCCCGCGCCTTCATGGCCCAGAATGGCCGGAAACAGGCCCTCGGGGTCAGCGCCCGACAGGGTGAATTCATCGGTGTGGCAGATGCCGGTGGCCTTGATCTCGACCAGAACCTCGCCCGCTCTGGGCCCTTCGAGGTTCACGTCCATCACTTCCAAAGGTTTGCCCGCCTGAACGGCGACGGCGGCACGGGTACGCATTGTGCTTGTCTCCCTGTCTATTTTGCCCCGACCCTGCGTCAATTGCAGGGCGTTTTCAACTGTGCTTTGGTGGCAGCCTGGGTAAATTATTGATATTGCAGATGCGACATTGCCGGAAAGAGGAACGCCAATGCACCGTTTTATTCCCGCACTGATCCTGCTGGCCGCCTGCACCGAAGCGCCGCCGCCCGAGGATGCCCCGCTGCCGCCCGAACCTGCGCCGGTTGATCTGGCCTTTTGCGAGGGCGCGGCGTTGGCCGGTTCGGTGGGTCAGCCGGTTTCGACCGTTCAGGGCGTGTTGCCCGACCGTGCGCGGGTTCTGGGCCCGGACGGGATCGCGACGCAGGATTACCGCATCGACCGTCTGAACGTATTCGTCGACGAAGCCGGGATCATTCAGCGCCTGACCTGCGGGTAGGCGTGGACTCGGCAGGTGATTCTCATTTAAGAACAAAATGAGAACATTTTGATGTCTGCCCGATGCCCAAACGCCGAATACTCTCGCTCTGGTTCCCTCGTCTGGGGGCGGAACGGCTGGTCCGCGCCGCGCGGGGCCTGCAGGATGGACCTTTGGCTGTGGTGGCGGAACAGTCGAACATGCAGGTCGTCACCTCGCTGAACGTCGAGGCCCAGGCCGCCGGACTGCGCGTCGGTCAGCCGGTGCGCGACGCCCATGCCATGTGCGCGGCCCTGATCACCCGCCCCCGCAACGCCCCGGCCGAGGCCGCGTTTCTGACCGCTTTGCGCCGCTGGGTGGGCAAGTTCAGCCCCTGGGTGGCCGAGGAATCGCCGGACGGGCTGGTCGTTGACCTGTCGGGTTGCGCGCATCTGTTTGGCGGTGAAGAGGCGCTGCTGAACGTGATCGAGACCGATTGCGCCGATATGGGGCTGAGCGTGCAGATGGGCATCGCCGACACGCTGGGCGCGGCCTGGGCGCTGGCGCGCTATGCGGGGCAAGAGGCCACATCGGACCGCAGCGGCGACGCCATCAGTCAGGAGGCCCGCGCCACCCGCGCCCGGGCCACCAAACGGCGGCACTGGACCAAAGGCGGCGCCGCACCGCGGGTGATGGCGCTGGGCGGCGGCGCGCGGATCGCCGCGCCGGGGCAGTCCTATGGGGCGCTCAGCCCTCTGCCCATCGCGGCGCTGCGGCTTGAGGATCAGGTGGTCGCGCAACTGAACCGTCTGGGTCTGCGCCGGATTGGCGATCTGCTTGGGCAACCCCGCGCGTCCCTGGCGCGGCGGTTCGGGCGGGGGCTGGTGCTGCGGCTGGATCAGGCGATGGGCAGCGCGCCCGAGCCGGTCTCGCCCGCCCGCCCGCCGCATCACTTTGCGGTGCGGATGACCCTGCCCAACCCGATCGGGTTGACCGAAGACGTGATGGCCGCCATCGACCGGATGCTGCCGACGCTCTGCGCGAAGCTGGAGGAAAAGGGCCGCGGGGTGCGGACCCTGCGGCTGGAAGCGCATCGCGCAGATCAGGCGGCCGAGATTGTCGAGGTGGGTTTGGCCCGCCCGACCTGTGACAAACACCGTATTCGCCCTTTGTTAGAGATGAAAGTCGACAAGATCGATGCGGGTTATGGCATCGACATGATGCGCCTTGAGGCGATCCAGTCTGAGCCCATCCACGCCCGCACCATGGCCGGCCATGCCGAGGCCCGCCGCGCCGTGCGTGATCGGCTGGAGGGCAATACCGCCGTGGATGATCTGATCGGCAAGCTGGGCGCGCGGGTGGGGCTTGAGGCGATCACGCGGCATCACCCGGCGGCCTCGCATATCCCCGAGAAAACCGCGCAGGTTCTGGCCGCCGCCTGGTCCGAACCCGCCCGCGACTGGCCGGCCCCGCCGCGGCCCCGGCCCCTGCTGATGTGGCAGCCCGAACCGGTGATGGCCCCGGAAACGCCGGATGTGCCCGCCGCCTTCCGCTGGCGCGGGCGCGACTGGCAACTGGCGCAGGCCACCGGCCCCGAACGCATTGCGCCGGAATGGTGGCTGGACGACCCCAACTGGCGCAGCGGCGTGCGGGATTACTGGGTGGTGGTCACCGAACAGGGCGAGCGGCTGTGGCTGTTCTACGGCCATGGCGGCACCATGTCGGCGGGCTGGTTCTGTCAGGGGCAGTTTGGGTAGATTGCGCTGATCAGAGTCTATTTTCCGCGATAGACCAGCAGATCCGGCAGATAATCGATCAGGCGGATCAGCCAGGAAAACGGGGCCGGAAAATCGGTGCGGAACCGGCGGCGCGACATCGCCCTGACCACCCGGTCGGCGGCGTCATCGGGGTTCATCAGCATCGGCATGCTGAACGCGTTCTTTTCCGTCAGGCGGGTCCGGATGAACCCCGGATTGACGATCCGCACCGTCACCCCAGTTCCTGCCAGATCGTGCCGCATGGTCTCGGCCAGCGAGATCAGCGCCGCCTTGCTGGAGGCGTATCCGATCGCCGCAGGCAGCCCGTGATACCCCGCCAACGAGCCGATCAGCGTAATATCCCCGCGCCCCGCACGTACAAAACCGGGCACCGTTTCACCCAGAACGCGCAGCGCGCCGGTGTAATTCACATCGCTCATCGCCAGCGCGGCCTCGGTGTTCCAGTCGGCCGCCTTCATCGGGTCATAGGCACCGGCATTATAGACCAGACCGTCCACAGCGCCGGCCTTCTCCACCGCGCGGCGCACAGCCTCAAGGTCCGTCACATCCAACGGCAGCGGGCGCGCATGGGGCAGGGTCGCACAGATGTCATCCAGACGCCCGGCATTGCGCGCGGACAGGATCAGATGTGCGCCCTGACGGCTCAGCGCGCAGGCCAAAGCGCGACCCAGACCTTCGCTGGCGCCGATGATCCAGTAGGTTTTTCCGTCAAAGCTGCTCATGCGTGGACCGTTTCACTATTGTTTGCTGTATCTACGGCCCCGCCGCTGCGTTGGATCAGCCTGTTGCAAAGTAAAATGCACTGTCCCCCTCATGTCACGACCGGATGGTGCCAAGAAAAACCTCCGTCCTATTGATCCACCCCCGTCCATCCTGCGTATCTTATTGTAAAATGTCACATAACGAGGCTTAAATGTTCGACGAAACCCGGGGCGTCCGGAAAAAAATCGCAGTCATTGGCGCAGGCATTTCAGGTCTCTCCGCAGCTTACTATCTTTCTGAAAACAACGACGTGACCGTGTTCGAGGCCGAACCCCGGCTGGGCGGGCATGCGCGCACGGTCATGGCGGGCCGGAACGGGGATCAGCCCGTCGATACCGGCTTTATCGTTTTCAACTATGTGACCTACCCCTATCTGACCCGGCTGTTTGACGAACTGAACGTGCCCGTCATCGAAAGCGAGATGAGCTTTGGTGCGACCATCGACAATGGCCGCATCGAATACGGGCTGAACAACCTGCGCACCCTGACAGCCCAGAAACGCAATCTGGCGCGCCCAGCCTATTACAAGATGATCGCCGACATCCTGCGCTTTGGCAAAGAAGCCCCCGAAGCCGCGCAGGACGATGACACCACGATCGGAGAGCTGGTGGACCAGCTGCGCCTGGGCCACTGGTTCCGCCACAATTACCTGATGCCGATGTGCGGCGCGATCTGGTCCACACCTGTCGAATTCGTCGATCAGTTCCCGGCCCGGTCTCTGGTGCAGTTTTTCCGCAACCATGCCCTGCTGGCCAGCGGCCGAGGCAGTCAGCATCAGTGGTACACGGTCAAAGGCGGCAGCATCGAATATGTGCGCCGGGTCGACGCCGCCCTGCGCAGTCGCGGATGCGAAATCCGGCTGGCATCGCCGGTTGAACATGTCCAGCGCGACGATACCGGCGTCACGGTCCACAGCCAGGGTCAGGCCGACCTGTTTGACGAGATCATTCTGGCCACCCATTCCGATCAGTCTCTTGCGATACTGGGAGGGGCCGCCACCGATGCCGAAAAGGCGGCGCTGGGCGCGATCCGCTATCAGCCGAACACCGCGATCCTGCATTGCGACCCGCGCCAGATGCCGCGGCGGCGCGCCTGCTGGTCCAGCTGGACCTATCGTTCGCAGGCCGGCAATGTCGGTGTCACCTACTGGATGAACCGATTACAGAGCATTCCGGACAATGACCCTCTGTTCGTGACGCTGAACGCGTCGTCGGAAATTCCTGCAGATAAAATCTATGACCAGGTCGAATTCGCCCATCCGGTTTTCGACAAGGCCGCACTGAAGGCGCAGGGACAGATTCGCGCGATGCAGGGCCAGAACCGGACCTGGTTTGCCGGGGCCTATAACCGGCACGGGTTCCACGAAGACGGGATCGCCAGCGCGATGCATGTCGTCGAACGGCTGAGCGGCACCCGGCACACAATCGGAGCAGACAATGGCAATCCCGCAGAAGATACTGCAATCGCTGCCTCGGCCGCCGTCTGACGTCGTCCGCGCGGCGCTGATCTGCCTTGTCGCGCTGGCCCCGGGCGGGCTGGCGGCGTCGCCGATCACGCAAACGCTGGACGATGCTCAGCTCAGGGGCAGCGCGACGTTTCGCTTTCTGGGGGTTCCGGTCTATGACGCCAGGCTGTTCACACCCGGGGGCGCAGCGTTCAGCTGGAATGAAGAGTTTGGCCTGCAGCTGACCTATCGCAAGACCCTGAAGCAGAAGGCGCTGGTTGAATCGACGCTGGACGAAATGGCCCGGCAGGGCAACCCGGCCCCGACGCAGGGACAGCTGGAACAGTGTTTTCAGGCGGTGGGCAAAGGCGACAGCTATGTCGCCATTACTGAGGGGCCGGACAAGGTCGGGCTCTGGCGCAATGACAAAAAGACCTGCACCCTGTCCTATCCGGGTGCAAAACGTGCCTTCATGTCCATTTTTCTGGGCACCGACACCCGATCAGCAAGTTTCACACGCAGGTTGAAAGGCCAGTGATGCTGTATCCGCGCGTCAGTCTCTATGCGCTGATGCTCGCAGCGGCGGGTATCCCGCTGTATATCCACCTGCCGCGTTTCGCGGCCGTCAATCTGGGCATCGGGCTGGGGGTGATCGGGACCGTGCTTCTGGTGATCCGGCTGGTGGACCTGATACAGGATCCGCTGATCGGCTGGGCTATCGACCGCTGGCCGGGGGCGCAGATGCCGTTTGCCGCCACCGCCGCGATCGGGCTGGCCATCGGGTTCCCGCTGCTGTTCGGCTTGCCGCAGGGCGCCAGCATTGCCGCGCTGGTTGCCGTTTTGGTGCTGTTGTTCTCGGCCTACAGCCTTGGGACCATCCTGCTTTATGGCCGCAGTGCGACACTGGCCCGACGCCCTGACCCGAAAGAACTTATGACGCTGGCCGCATGGCGCGAAGGCGGGCAACTGACCGGCGTGGTCCTTGCGGCAAGCGCTCCGGCCCTGTTCCTGGCACTGGGGGCCGGCACCCAGGGTTATCCGGCATTCGGCCTGTTTCTGGGTGTTCTTGCCGCGCTGACACTGATCCTGACCTTCCCCATCTGGCGCCGTACGCCGATCACCGGTCAGGGGCTGTCCTTTGCCGGGCTGGGTCAGGCCGGTGCGCTGCGCCTTCTGGCGCTGGCGCTGGTCAACAGCCTGCCGGTGGCAATCACCTCGACCCTGTTTCTGTTCTTTGTCGAAGACCGCCTGCAATTGCCCGGAAAGGCCGGGCCTCTGCTGATCCTGTTTTTCCTCAGCGCGGGGGCCAGCGTGCCGCTCTGGGCGCGGCTCAGCAACCGTATCGGTCCGAAACAGACCCTGATGATCGCGATGCCGCTGTCAATTGCCGGCTTCATCGGTGCCGCGACGCTGGCCGCGGGCAACCTGACCGGCTTTGCGGTGATCTGCCTGGCCTCCGGCGCGGCGCTGGGGGCGGATATGGTGGTTCTGCCGGCCATGTTCTCGGTCGTGCTGACGCGGGCCGGGCTGAACGCTTCGGCCGCGTTCGGCATCTGGTCTTTCGCGGGCAAGCTGGGCCTTGCGCTGGCTGCCTTTTTCACTCTGCCGCTGCTGGAACGCAGCGGATTCACACCGGGACAAGCAAATTCGGCACAGGCGCTGGAGACGCTCAACCTCGCCTATGCCGTGCTGCCCTGCATCCTGAAAATCGGCGCGTTCGGAATGGTCCTGACGCTGCCAACTGAGGTCTCAGCCAAATGACACTTACAGCCATCCTTCTGCTTGCCCTGCTCGCTCTGATCATCGCGAAACGTCGGTTCCTGAGTTTCCGATCGCAATCCCCGGCCGATTATACGGGCACCGGACCCGATTTCCGGATGACGGAAAACCTGAATGGGGAAATCCTGTCCGAAGGTCTGATCTATGGGCCAAACGGCAAGATGTCGAACAGCTTTGTTGCCCGCATGGTGGGGGAATGGAAGGGAAACACCGGCACGCTGACCGAGTATTTCACCTATTCCAACGGCAAGAAGATGACCCGCAAATGGTATCTGACGCTGGGAACCGGCAACAGCTTTACCGCCACGGCGGACGATATCGTGGGCGAAGGCCGCGGCATCATATCGGGGTCCACGGTCAAGCTGACCTATCGCATCATCCTGCCCGAGGATGCCGGGGGTCACACGCTTGATGTCACCGACTGGATGTACCTGACGGAAAACGGCGTGATCATAAACCGGTCCGAGATGCGCAAGTTCGGCATCAAGGTCGCGGAGCTGGTCGCCACCATGCGTCCGGCCCCCGAAACCGCGACAGCCCATCTGAACGGGGCCAACGGATATGACGCAACTGCCGACGCAAGGCCGTTGCAATGATCTCGCGTCGTGTTCTGATCGGTGCCATTGCGATCACAGGGCTTGCGGTATTGGCCGCCTGTTCCGCCAAGCCACGGGTGCCCAAGACCTTTCTGTCCGACCGGCAACTGAACCTTGAGGAGTTCTTTGCGGGCAAGACCGTCGCCTATGGTCAGTTTCAGGATGTGCTGGGCAATGTTCCGCGCCGCTTTACCGTCGAAATCGACGGCACATGGGATGGCGAAACCCTGACCCTGATCGAGGATTTCCTTTATGATGACGGCGCGACCGAACAGCGGATCTGGACCCTGACCAAAACCGGCAAGGACACCTGGACCGGCACTGCGCCGGGGGTTCTGGGCACCGCCAGCGGCACCGAGCGCGGCGACACTTTCAACTGGAAATACAAGATCGACCTGCCGGTCAAGGATGGCACGATGCGCGTCAATTTCGATGACTGGATGTGGCTGCTGGAGGATGATCGCCTGCTGAACCGCGCCTATGTCTCGCGCTATGGGGTGCGGCTGGGCGAGGTCATCCTGTTTTTCGAAAAGAAATAGGTTTCGGGATCAGGAATCAAAAAGGGCGAGTCTAAAGACCCGCCCTTGTTCTTTGGTGGTTCAGGCCAACTCAGAAGTTGAACTGGGCACCGAAATCGGCGCGATAGTAACCGTCCGCGTTGCCTTCCTTGATCTCGCCAATGGCGCCGCGCAGCGAAGCACCGCCACCCAGATCATAGATGGCGCCGATGCCGATGTTGCGGGTATCGTCATCTGCCGAACCGTCGCCGTAAACGAATTGCAGCGTGGTCGCAGCACCAACGTTATAGGACGCCGACACACCATAGGCAGTGCCGTTTTCAGCGCTGTCCGCAACGTCGTCATCCGCCACGAACAGGGTGCCGTAGAATTCGCCCAGATCCGCGCCAAGGGTGAAGACGGTCAGGCTTTCGTCGCCGCCGCCCGGCAGATCGGTTTCACCATAGACCAGCGATGCCGTGATGATGTCGTTGAAAGTGTAACTTGCGCCAAGATCCCAGCGATCAGCATCTTCTGCAACGCCATTCAGACCTAGCGTGCGTTGGTCATAAGACGCAAAGACAGCAAGGTCGCCAACGGCATATTGAAAGAACACCGCGTTCGCACCGGAACCGGTCGAAGAGTATTCCAGGAACGAGTAGTCGACACCGGAATACTGCCCAAGGAACTCTTCCAGACCCGGTTCTGTACCGAAATAATCGTCCAGGTTGTCAAACGAACCAGCAACGTTGCCGGCGTCAACACGCAGACCCCCGTAGATGACAGAGAAACGCGCACCGTTCAAACCAGCCGAGTCGGCTTCGCCGGTGTCGCTGTCGTCATCCGCCTGCAGTCGGACGCGGCCCTGGAATTCAACGCCGCCATCGGTTTCGACATTAGCGTCGATGTTCAGACGAAACCGCGAAATCAGGATGGTATTGTCAGTGTCGACGTTAGCCGTGTTAGTGGACGTCACAACGCCGCCCACTGTGTTGAAATTGACGACGTCGCCGGTACGGTCTTCCTGGTATCCAATACCAAAACGGCCGTAACCGCTGAACTTAACTTCCGCGGCGGCAACGCTTGCAGTTGCGATCAACGCGGTCGATGCGATGAGAACTTTTTTCATGGTTAACCCATAGGTTTTGAGAGGAGTGCAGCCGCCAAAGGCGACTGTCGGCCTATTCGAATAAAATCCCCGCGCGGACAACAGATCTGCGGCGCTTCTTCTGCCAGGGTCCGGATTTTGTTGCATCTTTGCAAAACCGGATTTGGGAAGCCTGCGCAGATTTTCCTTTGTTTACGCTCGTTTTGACACTTCGCCGGCCCGTGTTACAGAAAGTTGATCACAAAAATGCGACAGCACCCCTTTAAATGATGAAAGTTTACCAGTGCTGCGCCTGTGCATATTTTTTGAGCAGAGCTGTCTGTTTGGGCGCGATACTTCGCTGACCAGCCCGGTCGTCTCCCACAGCTGCGACTCAGCTTCGAAACCCGTTCAGACCAGTCAATTGCTGGAATAGACAAAGGACAGTTTCCGGCTGACGCCGCCCGGCGGTGGCGGGAAGGGCGAGGCGGCGCGCACTTGCGCCTTGGCCGCACGCTCGACATCGGGTGTGCCGGTGCTGTCCACAACATCGACCCAGGCCAGGGTTCCATCCGGGCTGATTTCGAAAAACACTTTCGCGAACCCGCGGGCCGCCGTGTAGACGATGGGCGCGCGATTCAGATGCACCAGAACCCGCCCGGCATAATTGGTCCGGTCCGAGTTTCCGGGCCCGCGCCCACCCGCGCCGGACCCGCTGTTGCTGACGGTGAAAGTGTCGATCCCCCTCCGCCTGTAGGTGGTCAGGGGCGACTCGATTTCGCGGGTCGGAAAGCGCAGGTCACTGAAATCCCGCGATCCGCTCAGAACGCCCTGCGGCTCGGCCGGCGCGCGGCGATCCGGCAAACGCGGGCGGATCGAAGTCACCACGGCCAGTTCGGAATCCGCGCCATCCTCTGTCGTTTCAGGCACCGGTTCAGGCTCGACCGGGGCAATCAGCGTCTCAGGCGTTTCGGCGGGTTCCGGCAATGCGGCAAGCTGCTGCGGGGCCGGGGCTGTCGGCGCGGTTTCAACCACCGGCTCAACAATTTCGGGGTCGCCCAGGGGCGTTTCGACCGTCTCGGCCGTTTCGGCAGACGGAGTTTCCTCCACATCATCGGCGGCCGCGTCTTCGCCATCCTCTGCTTCTGCGGTTCCGGTATCCTCCGGGCGAACCGGTTCGGGTTCGACCGGTCGCAGCACCTCGGCGGTGCCGGTATCGGGTGAAAACGTTTTCTGCGGATCGTCTGAGGCCACATGGACCTCGCTGGTCGGAATCTCAGCCGGTTCCGGCGCGGGCGGCGGCTGCTCCTCGACCGGTGGCTCGGGCGTCGGGGTCGGCTCGGGCGTGACCGGTTCGGTGACGGTTTCGGCCAGATCCTCGAACCGGTTTCCAAGCTCGACCGCATCTGTGGGACTTTGCTGTACCGAACGCTCGTCCAGACCCGATGCGGTCATTGTCAGACCCCAGGCGTGCAACAGCAGCGATATCAGTACGGCAACGGCCGCGATGACAGCCGAGCCCCGGATCATTCCAGCGCCTTCTCGGTCACGACGAAAACGGACGCAGCGCCAAGCCTGCGTAGTGCGCCGGTGACCTCAATCAGCCGGGACCCCGGCGCGTTGCGATCCGGTACGATACGCACCGGCCCCGGATCACGGCCGGCCATATAGGTTTCCGGATCGGTCGCCACCCCGCGAAAGCTGAGTGTTCCGTCCCTGTGCATCACCAGCGCATCGGGCGGCTCGCGGCCTTCAAGCTGCGCGGTGTCCACCAGATTCAGATCCGGATCCAGCGGCGTCGCCACGGTGCCCGCGATTAGAAAGAAGATCAGCATCAGAAAGACGACATTGATCAGCGCGATGGTCGAATCGCGCCTGCGGCGGGGGCGGGTCAGGCGGATCATTCCAGCACCAGCACGCTGAGCCCGTCACGCCCGCGCAGCTCGACCAGCAGGTCCACCAGCCGCTGCGCTGTCGTGTCGGGATCGAGGCTGATCAGCACCTGCCCGGTCGTCACCTGCAGGGCCAGTTCCGCGAGCGTGACCGGCACGCCATTCAATTCCAGCCGCTCGGCCCCCAGTTGGACAAAGACCCGGTTCTGCGGTGCCTCGGCTGCCTCACCTCCGGTTGTCGCGTTGCTCAGTTCGATCTCGCCATATTTCGAAAAGGTCGAAGTCAGCATGAAGAACAGCAACAGCAGAAAGATCACGTCGATAAGCGGCGTCATCGCCATCCGGCGTCGGACAAAGGGTGCCGCGTTACGCATGTCCGGGCGCGGCCGTCGGGGCCCGCGTGTCGTCCGCCAGCGGAATCGCCTGCCCCGGCACCAGAACCGTGCGCAGCGCCTTGTCAGCGAACACCCGTTCACGCGCGGTGCGGCTTTCGAACCAGGACAGCACCATCGAAGTCGGCATCGCCACCGCCAGTCCAACCGCCGTGGTCACCAGCGCCACCCAGATCCCGCCCGCCAGCAGGGACGGGTCCACCGAGGATCCGGCGGACTGAAGGCTTTGGAACGCCTCGATCATGCCCAGAACCGTGCCGAACAGCCCCAGCAGCGGCGCCAGTTGCGCCACCGTGTCCAACAGCCGAAACCCCCGCTCCAGACCGGCCAGCGCCAGCCCGGCCTCGGCATCCAGCCGCTGATCCAGACCGGGTGTGTCCGGCGCATCCATCGCGGCGCTTACCAGCGGCGCAAGGTAGCTGTGGCTTTGCGACAGACGCGCGCGGGCGGCCTGTTCATCGCCGGCATCCCAGGCGGCCAGAGCCTCGGACAGCACCCGATGCCGTCCAACGCCGGACACTGCAAACTGCCAGAGCTTGTAGAGTGTGACCGCAAGCGTGATCACGGACATCGCGATCAGGATGGCCACCACCGGGCCGCCAAGGGCCAGAATTTCGCGCAGGGCGTCAAGAAAACTCATCCCAAAAGCTCCACTTCGGTTCGGCTGCGCAGGGTCGGCGTGTCATCGCATATGTCGCTTTCAGATCCATCGACGATACAGCTGCTGACACCGTTGATCAGCACCCGGCCCAGATTTTCGCAGGTGGTGTCCCGGATGTCGAACCGGCGCACACGCGGCCGCCCTGCCGGCAAATCCCGAAACTCGAATAAGGCGAGCCGGTCGAACGTGCCGGAGGCGTCGAAGATCACGATTTCATATCCGGCATTGTCGATCGCCGTCGGCAGTTCGTTTTCGACCAGAAAGATCAGGCGGCACGCCCTCTCCACATCCTGAACCTTGTTCAGCTCCAGCGTCAGCCCCGTCGGCGGCGCATCTGAGGATTGCGCCAGCGTCGCGAAGGGCAAGGTGACAAGCACGGCGGCCAGAGCCGAACGGCGAAACATCATGGATACGCTCCCAGTTGTTCAACGCAGAACCAGAGGGCCGAAGCGGCACCGCTGTCGTCCAGCTACACATATCCAACCATGCAGAGCGGCGAAAGAGCGGCCGACAGGCTTGTGAACAGCCGCAGGCCGTGGGTACGGCATGGTTAGGTCAGCCGAATGTGACCGCCCTTGTCGCACCGTGAGCGAGAAGGCAAGGTCGTCGACATGCCGAAAGGCTATGCCGGAACGGTCAGACCTTTGATAGGGTTTCAAAAAAAGTGGTGAGCCGTGCAGGATTCGAACCTGCGACCCACTGATTAAAAGAACGGCCAGAGCCATTTCGCTGTATTTCTCCCATTTTCGCCAAACTTACAAAAATGAAGCGAAAACAGTAATTTAAGTTGACCATCGCTGCGCCTTAAATTCATGACTTACTCCAGAATTCGCCGCCATTTGCTTCCGTATAGCTTCCGGAAGCAGGCCGGAAGCAAGGAGTGTTCTGGATATGTTCAAATTGACCAAACGCGCGGTAGAGGGGCTTTCCATTGAGGCCAAGGATTACCTTGTCTGGGACCGGGACATGCGCGGCTTTGGGCTGCGGGTTTATCCGTCCGGTAAAAAGACTTATCTGGTTCAATACCGGGCCGGGCGCCGGACACGGCGGATCACCATCGGCCAACATGGCGTTCTGACCGCCGAGGAGGCGCGGACGCAGGCAAAGCAGCTTTTGGGCGATGTGGCACGCGGTTCGGACCCTTCCGCCGAGAGGCAGGCCAAAAGGCGCGCTCCGACCGTGGCGGGGCTCTGTGACCGTTTCTTAGAGGAATATGTCGACCAGCATTGCAAGCCGACCACTGCCCGCGACTATCATAGCGTGATACGCCGGTTCATCCGGCCCAAGCTCGGTCCTATCCCGATTGCCGAGGTGACCCGCGCCGACGTGGTCGCCTTTCACCACGGGCTGCGGGAAACGCCTTATCAGGCCAACCGGGCGGCGGCGATGCTGTCGAAGCTGTTCAATCTGGCCGAGGATTGGGGATTGCGGCAGTCGGGATCAAATCCAGCGCGCCGGATCAAGAAATTCCGCGAAGAAGAAAAGAAACGCTACCTGTCAGACGCGGAACAGATACGACTGGGCGAAGTGCTGGCAGAGGCGCTGGAAGACGGCACAGAGACCGTTTACGTGGTGTCGGCACTCTTGCTGCTGATTTACACCGGTTGCCGCCTCAGTGAGATTCTGACACTGCGCTGGGACTATGTTACGTCGCACCATCTGGAGCTGCCGGACAGTAAGACCGGTCGCCGCCGTATTCCCCTGCCGAGGGAAGCTTACGACATCCTGATGGAATTGCCCCGGCAGCCCGGAAACCCTTATGTAATATTAGGCGAGTCAGACACCGGGCCGCTCAATAATCTACAGAAACCGTGGCGGCGTATACGTAAGACAGCGGGTTTGGAAGATGTCCGCATTCACGACCTACGACACACCTATGCCTCTGTTGCGATGAAAGACGGGATTGACCCCTTCACCCTGAAAGAAATCATGGGTCACAAGAATCTGACCACGACCCTGCGATATGCCCACCTTGCAGATGACGCCGTACAACGGGCGGCAGGATCAGTGGCAGCGCGATTGGCCCGCGCGGTTCGAAAAGACATCCGAACCGCGCCACTGAGGGTTGTAGGGTGAGCTTCACGAATTTGGGTCAAATACTTTTAACAGCATGACTTCCACTGATTTCCCACCGATACCCAACGACGCCCTCTAAATAGTCAAAACGGACACCGAAAAAGTCTTAGATTGCCGCTTAAAAGCCTTATTGTCGTAGTGCTGTCCGGCTCATAACTGCATGTACGCAAAGGAGTATTTCATGCGCAGGTTTTTGACTGTTGTTTCCCTACTATCTTTCGTTTCTGCCTGCGCGCAGTCACCGGATAAAGTAGGAGCAACGTATGTCAGCCCCGCAATTTTTGACGGGCGTTCGTGCCAGCAATTGCACGCGGAACGCAACCAAATTGCAAGCAATGTGAATAAATTGACAGCGGATCAACAGAAATCGGCTACTAACGACGCGGTTATTACCGGAGTGACACTGGTTCTGTTCTGGCCCGCGGCTTTGGCTATGGCCGCGACTCAGGATCATGCCGACCAGTTGGCACAGGCCAAAGGGAATTACGACGCCATCACCCAGGCTATGCAAGCAAAGAATTGTCCGCAGGTCGGCGTGACAGGTTAAAGCTCACAAGTAGCGACAACGATAGGGGGTACATGAATGTGTGCCCCCCTTTTTATGGTGTTTTATAACCTTTTTTGCGACTGGCCTCAGAGGCCGTAGCCAAGTAAATCAGAATTCGCGGCTTTTAGTCGAATGCGTCATGCCTCCACAGGTTTTTCGGTAACGTTACCTTACATAGGGAAATTGGTCAGGAATTCTGCACCCTACATATAGGTTACGTTACATAGGGCTCCACAAAACAACCATAAGATAGCTACCAATACAGGCTCAGGACATATGCTGGATACTCAGAACAAGAAAAACGCATTGGACGTCGAACGACTTTGGAACCAAATGCAGCTTCCGCTGCCCGTCGCGGAAGGATTTGCGACGGACATTGCGTGGATTGCTCAGCACTACCGCCCCAACGCCCGACGGATAGCGCAACTTCCTGCGAAAGAGCGCAACGCAATCTACGGCAAGTTGGATAAGACTGTCCGCTCCCTGCTGGATCAGCTTTCAAACCTGCCTCCATCCATTCAATGGGAACTAGAAGAAGTTGGAATGGCGAATGAGCCAGAAGACTATTTTGAGAACGCATTAGGTTCTGACCACGAAGGGCTGGATTACGGAGAGTATCTGATTGATGTCCTGAATGAGAAACTCCCCGAGTTTGCGTTCTTGATTGGAGACGCACAGGAGCATCACAAGCGCCCACGCGCCAGACCAAAGCAAAACGAAAGTTTGGAAGAAACAATCCAACGGCTCGGTGAGGTCTTCGAGCACTATACTGGCCGCCATCCGGTGGCGACCTATTACTATGACGATCTGGACGTAGAACAACCCTACAAGAGCGACTTCTTTAGCTTCATTTACGCGTTTTTCTGGGTTGATCCGAACCACAAATTCCCAACGTCACACACCATCGGCAACGCGACATTGCGCGTGTTTGGCCTTAAAAAATAGGGATGTCATAAATGGACAGGTTTTGAGCCATATATGACATTAGATTGATCCGCACCTACGCTGCATTCTGGTTGCAACGAAACGAAATGCAGCGAGGCAACCATGCAAGCACAGATTGATCCTGACTACTTCGACCGGCTTATCGACGAAAAAGAAGCCGCCAACTACCTTTGCTACTCCGTTCGTGCCCTGCAGAACTGGCGCGTCCGAGGCGGTGGACCAATGTTCGTAAAAGTGTCCGGTCGCTCTGTCCGATATACGCGCAGCGATCTGCAAAAGTGGATTGCCGAAAAGCGCGTCGCCAATACCAGCGCCGCACCTTCCTGACATTCAAGTTTTGCCCGCTCAGAGTTGGCAGCGCTGAGCGGGATTTTGGGGCCGGATGGCTCTCAGGGGCGCGGGGTGTCGCCACCTCGCGCCCTTTCTGTGCCTGCCAAACGGTTCAACCAAGGAGTTCACCATGACGCAACAACCCGCTTTCAAATTCAAAATCGGGCTTATTACCGCAACGATCTGGGACAATGACGGGTTCTTTTCTGTCGATATCTCACGATCCTACAAAAACGGGGAAGGCGACTGGCGCACCACCAGCGCGTTCTCTCACAATGACCTTCTGAACGTCGCCAAATGCGCTGAACGTGCAGAGAATTGGATTTCGCGCAAGCAGGCAGCAGCCAGCCAATGATATCCGCCGGGCGTCCAGCCCGGCCCCAAAACAATAGCTGCCCCGCCGGAGGCACTATCGAAGGGCGCGACAGCGCCCGCCCCTTTCCCAACCTCAACCAAATCGCGCGGCGTTCGCCGAAAGAGGGGGGTGATTGTAGCACCCCCCTCTGGAAATACCGGAAAACAAGGAGACCATTAAATGCACGTTGTACATCGTGGATTCGACACTATCGCACTTTCGATTCAGGCCAACATCTCGCAAGAGCTATTCGACTTGCTGAATACCGAAAGGGAACGAGCCGAAGAAGAGCGGCATCCCGTTCCTTTCAGCTACGGCGGTGCAGACTTTGACCTGTTGCCCCATGGCGGCAACGGGTATCGCTTTATCCTCAAAGGGGGACCGTTGGATGTGCATTGGTCCTTAAAGAAACCAAATGCCCGCGACCCGTGGGGTATTCGGGTTTCGGTGGGTTCAACTCTTCTTGCAACCCAAGGTCTCGGATACGCACGTTCCTACATTGATAAGACACTAAGTAGACTCGGAATCCGTTTTGAGGCGCATCAAGTCAGCATCAGCCGCGCGGATTTCTGCGTTGATATCCTTGCACCGGATTTCGAACTTGTTCCTGAAAATTTCGTCGTTCACAGCCATACCAACCGCGCCGACTATCTCACCGCTCAAGATGATATGCGCAGCAACGGTAAATCTGGTCAGTTTACATCCGTCACGGTGGGTAAAATGCCGGGACGCCAGGTCATCATTTATGACAAGCGTCGCGAAGTGATCGACAAGAAAAAACCGATCTGGTGGGATATCTGGAACACAAACCTTGAGCGGGACGGGTTGCCTCCTTTGAAACCTTCTGATGCGTCTCAAAGTCGTGTGTGGCGTGTTGAGTTTCGTGCCGGGAAAGATTTGCTCAAGGATCGTTGGCAGATCAGGACATGGCCTCAATTCGACGCCATGTTCGGCGATGTCATTTCCGAGGCGTTGCAGAAGATACGTTACTGTGAGCCTGATCCTGATGACAGTAACCGCGCCCGGTGGCCAAATCATGAAATCTGGGACTTAGTTGCTGAATCGTCAGAGGATGACTTGCAAGAAATGCGCAGCCACATCGACGCAACCAGCATTAAGCACGTACATCGCGCTGAACAAATTAGGTTGATATCAGCGCAAATTGCGGGCCTTGGGATCACTCTGGCCGCGCTAGAAGATACTCAGGAAAGTGAGTTGAGTGATTTCATGGAAAGTGTTGGAGGCAGGCTCGCAGAGAATGTACAGGCCGATCCTGAGCGCGCTGCAAACAAGCTGCATGAAACGAAGAACAGATATCGGTTCATTGCGTAAACCACTGACGAGCACCCGCCTTCATTTGCGCCGTGCCCATTTGGGTGGTTTGAGTCCTTGTCAGACCTTAGATGGATAAGTTCATCTCACTTAAGCGGCATGGCGCGAACTTAGCCCATTCCAGACTTTCACTGTCGTCTGGAGTTTCGCTCATGCAGCAGGTCGCGAACGGCGCAATGCGGACCTAGAAGCCATTCGCCGCGCTCTAACAAAACACCTCGCCCTGCAAAAAATCGGACGAGGTGTTATCCTGACTTCGTCAGTCTACTGACTTAAACAGCCCCGTGCTTTGGTTCGCCAAGTCGACCATTTTGATGCTCCTTGCGTGCGAAACCACACCAATCTAACGTTCAGGCAGATTGGAAGGATTGTTGATGTTCAGATTTATTGGCGCTCATTGCGCATTGCTTATTGTTCTTTCCACAGGTCAAGGGCTTGCAACTGAGTATTCCGAACTCCGTCACTCCGACCTGATTGACCAATGCCTTGATGCTATCGAAAGAGATGATCGAGTGGCTGTTGAGACGATGGCTGAAGAGCTACTCGGTCGTAGCGGATTCAACCTCGGACCTGAAAGTCGGGATAGAGGATCTTCGTGCCTTCAATCCGCTTATGGTCTGGATTTCGAGTTCGGGGGCCGACGCTTTTATTCGCAAGAATTGCTAGACGCTCAAGCACATATGGCTGAGCGAGCGGCCAGTGTTCTCAAAAATCAACAAGAAGAGTTCGCAAAAGCCGTTGTCGAAGCTTGCTTCCTAGAACTGGAAATTGATCGGTTCCGAGCTCTAACAACCCCAGCCTGCGCTGAAGTTTTTAAAACCCTTGGATTGCCCGGATTGCAGTAAATCGAGCCCTTACCAGTCATTGCTATGCTAACTGAGTGCTGCGGGAGCATTCGGTGGGTCGCAACCCGAAGCAGACCTTGGTAAAGCAATTTGGAACAGCAAACATATTTACATACAGGGGTTTAAGCGCCTTAGATCATCACTTTCTGGTTGTTCACTTGACCGAAGCACTTTGATAGCCTCTTCAAGAAATGGAAACGTGACGTAAGTTTCCACGAACGGCTTTATGCAAAGCCAAGAACAAAAAAGGGGTTTCTCAATATGGCAAAACCAAAGCCGTTTGCCTTTGTTCTGATGCCCTTCGGCAGCGAATTCGATGACATTTATCGGTTGGGAATTCAGGAGACGGCAAAAGAGCAAGGCGTCGTGGCCGAGCGTGTCGACGAACAGATTTATACAGAGAGCATCCTGGAGAGGATTTATCGGCAGATCGATGCCGCAGATTTCATTATTGCGGATATGACGGGCAAAAACCCAAACGTCTTCTATGAAGTAGGGTACGCCCATGCAAAGGACAAAATTTGTACGCTTATCACTCAAAGGGCTGAAGATATTCCCTTTGATCTGAAACACCACCGGCATCTTGTCTATGATGGCTCGATCACGAACCTCAAGAACATGCTAAGTGCCGACATAGACTGGGTGAAATCGGAACTTGACCGCCAACGAACAGTCACGTTTGAAGTCAGCGCGAGAACTCAAAACGAACTATTGACGGTAAACGAGTACTCGCGGACCGGGACTTTCGAACTTGTTATTGATATCCACAACCGAACTGAAAAAAGAAGCCCTGAAATCGATGCGATTTATCTCTACACGAGTGAACGTTGGGAAATAAAACAAGATGGCAAGCGTTGTGGGCACACCAAGGCTGAACGCGAGGACGTAAATCGAAGGCATATATTGGCTACAACTGCGCCTCGCTTAGCACAGGGCGCATGGACGCAAATTCGATGCGAGTTGGAGACAAACTTCTGGCGGAAATGGCGTGATGACGGTGTTGACCCGAAGGACAACTACCGAGTCCAAGGCTATCTAGTTGTAGAGATTTCCACTTCTGAAGGAATGTTCCCGACCCGGATCGATTTGGATGTCGAGTTTGATGAGATACCCTTCTAAGGTCACGTTTGCGCGTATTTCATAATTTATGCACCACATATGCAAACCGGAGTAAACAAGGCTGTGGACGTGGTGCATAAATCCGGTGCGGAATTCGCTGCGTTCTGATACGCTGAACTCATGCTGATTGGCTACGCCAGAGTTTCCACCCAAGCCCAAAGCCTCGACCGTCAAATCGGGGCGCTCAATGGCCTCGGCGTGGATCGAATTTACCGAGAGAAGGCGACTGCCAAGACGGTCAAAGGCCGTCCCCAACTTGAGAAAGCGATTGATGCGCTGGGGACAGACGATGTGTTTGTCATTGCCGAGTGGGACCGTGCCACGCGATCTATGATGGACGGCATTACGATCATTCAGCGCGTGGCAGATCGCGGCGCTACCGTGAAGGTGCTCGACAAGCCTTGGTTGGACCTAACCACTCCAATTGGCAAGGGCATTCTCGCCTTTTTGTCAGCCCTAGCGGAAGATGAGCGCGAGAGAATTACGAGCCGGGCAAACGAAGGCAGAGCGGCTGCTAAGCTGCGTGGTGTTAAATTTGGACCCAAACCCAAACTTTCAGAACATCAGCGGCAGCTTGCGATCGAGAGACTTTCACACGGAGATAGCTGTAGGAGCATCGCCAAAGATTTGGGCGTTGCGCACACTACCATATTGCGACTTACGAAGTAGCCGAGTTCTAGAGTGAAAAATATCGAAGAAATTTAGGGGCAATATGAAATGGAAGATGACAAAAAGGACTCGATGAAGGGCCGGACATGGCCTGATTTGGCTTCCGAGCTGTCTATCGGTTTTCCAGTTTGGTTGATTGGATGTTCGTTGGCGGCCTTCGTCGTGATTTGGAGCTACGCCGGTCTCTTTATGGAGGGATGTAGAAAGCTCCCGCTCATGGGTGAAGCGGGTAACTGCAATACAGTTGAGGGTGATTTAGTCTCAAAGGTACACAACGCTCTAATCAACGACCCAAATTTTCGGTCCGGGTTAAAGGGCGAAAGTGGTGACGACGGCCTACCTGGGCAGAATCCCGAACCGGCGCAAGTAATTGAGGTCCTGCTGCGAGAGTTCCAAAGCGAGTTGAGATCAGCAGTCGGCAATCCAACAGATGCGAATATGCTTCCGGAGGGAGCGATTTTGGCTTTTGATAATTCTCAAAATTGTCCTGAAGGATGGAACGCACTAACACAGCATGCAGGTCATATTGTCAGGGTGGCCGGTGATCAGGAAAATTTGCACTCGTTTCTACCGCGACATTCTCACGAAATCTACACGACACCAGAAGAGCGCAATGTTCAAAACGCAGAGAAATTCCTGTTCGACGACGAAATCCACGAAGAGTTGGGAGATGTTCGAAACCATGTTGCGTTCGTCAACGAACAGATTCCCCCAGCTGACCGCGAACTATACAAACTTTTTGCCGCAGCCAGAGCAGACGATTCTACCATTGTCGCCGAGCCGCCGAGCGTGAGTTTTGTTTTTTGTATGCGCTCGGATAATTAACAAAATGAATCCTATCCGTGCCTAGGTCTGTAGCAGGGCACATTCCAAAAGGTCCGCTTCGTTTTGCATTGCCGCCGTCGCTGAGGCCTAGTGCTGCAAGCGCAGCGAACGGCAGCTCGGTGGCCCTTTGATTTGTCCCGGATTTTATGTCCCCGCGTCCTAAGGGTCGCGTCAACTGCCGATTACCGTGCCGGTGTCTGTCAATAGCCGCTCTGCGCGATAGTGATCCAATGGGCACACTTCAATCTTTGTCATAGTGCTTCCGTATTGCTTCCGGCAAGCTGCGCGTCATGAAGCGCGTCCTACACGGCTGCGCGTAACTTTTTGTTTTTATTGGAAAAAGTGGTGAGCCGTGCAGGATTCGAACCTGCGACCCACTGATTAAAAGTCAGTTGCTCTACCAACTGAGCTAACGGCCCACTCTTTTGTTGGATCTGGTCGATCCGTGGCGCTCTCTAAGGTATTTTCCCGACCGGGTTCAAGTCCTTATTTTACGCCTCGTTTCGCCGGTTTTCGTTCAGGTTCCGGCGTCCCGATAGGCGGCCTACTTAGGCAGGTGGCGCGGGGGGGTCAACCCCTTTTTTCAGGAATCTGCGCCGCAGGGTGGATTCCTCTGCAACGCGGCGTTATATGCCCGCCATGCAACGAATACTGACCACCGGTTTGCCCTTCATGAAGATGCACGGGCTGGGCAATGACTTTGTCATTGTGGATGCGCGCGCGCAGCCTGTCCCGGTTACGCCCGCCCTGGCGCGGGGAATCGGTCACCGGCAGTTCGGCGTCGGGTTTGACCAGTTGGCGGTGATCGAAAACGGCGATTCGGATGCGCATCTGGTGTTTTACAATGCGGACGGGTCGACCTCGGCCGCTTGCGGCAACGCAACGCGCTGCATCGCCCGGTTTCTGATGACCGAAACGGGTAAATCCGATCTGACCCTCACCACCGAACGCGGCACGCTGTTGGCGCGCGACGCGGGGGGCGGCCTGACCTCGGTGAACATGGGGCCGCCGCAACTGGACTGGCACGGGATTCCGCTGGCCGAAGAGGTGGACACGCTGGAATTGCCGATCGAGGGCGCACCGACCGCGACGGGCATGGGCAACCCGCACTGCACCTTTTTCGTCGACAATGCCGAGGCGATCCCGCTGGAGGAATTCGGCGCGCGGTATGAATATCACCCGCTGTATCCCGAGCGCACGAATGTGCAGGTGGCGCAGATTCTTGGCCCCGACCATATCCGCATGCGCGTCTGGGAGCGTGGTGTGGGCATCACGCTGGCTTCGGGGTCTTCATCCTGCGCGACGGCGGTTGCGGCCGCGCGGCGCGGCCTGACCGGGCGCGAGGTGCAAATTGACCTGGATGGCGGCACCATCCGGATCGACTGGCGCGAGGACGGGGTGTGGATGACCGGGCCGACCTGCCATGTCTTTTCGGGCACCCTGACCCCGGATTTCCTGGAGACGCTGGCATGAGCGCCCCCAAATTCACCACGCTGGGCTGCCGCCTGAACGCCTATGAAACCGAGGCGATGAAAGAGCTGTCGCGGCAGGCGGGTCTGACCGATGCCGTCGTGGTCAATACCTGCGCAGTGACGGCCGAGGCGGTGCGCAAAGCCCGGCAGGAGATCCGCAAGCTGCGCCGGGAAAACCCGGACGCGCGCCTGATCGTGACCGGATGCGCCGCGCAGACAGAACCCCAGACCTTTGCCGCCATGGATGAGGTCGATGCCGTCATCGGCAACACTGAAAAGATGCAGCCCGACACCTGGAAAGGCATGGCGGCGGATTTCATCGGCCAGACCGAGGCGGTGCAGGTCGACGACATCATGTCGGTCACGGAAACCGCGGGTCACCTGATCGACGGGTTCGGAACGCGATCCCGCGCCTATGTGCAGGTCCAGAACGGCTGTGACCATCGTTGCACCTTCTGCATCATCCCCTATGGCCGTGGCAACTCACGCAGCGTCCCTGCGGGTGTGGTGGTGGATCAGATCAAGCGGCTGGTGGACCGGGGTTATAACGAGGTGGTGCTGACCGGCGTCGACCTGACCTCATGGGGCGCCGATCTGCCGGCGCAGCCCAGGCTGGGCGATCTGGTGATGCGCATCCTGAAACTGGTGCCTGACCTGCCGCGCCTGCGGATCAGCTCGATTGATTCAATCGAGGTGGATGAGAACCTGATGCAGGCCATCGCAAACGAGCCGCGCCTGATGCCGCATCTGCACCTGTCGCTGCAACATGGCGACGACCTGATCCTGAAGCGCATGAAGCGCCGCCACCTGCGCGACGACGCCATCCGTTTTACCGAAGAGGCCCGCAAACTGCGCCCGGAAATGACCTTTGGCGCCGACATCATCGCAGGTTTCCCGACCGAGACCGAGGCGCATTTCGAGAACTCGCTGAAGCTGGTCACGGATTGCGACCTGACCTGGCTGCACGTCTTCCCCTATTCCAAGCGCGAAGGAACGCCTGCGGCCCGTATCCCGCAGCAGATCAACGGCAACATCATCAAGGACCGCGCCGCCCGTCTGCGCGCTGCAGGTGAGGCGCAGGTCACCAGACATCTGGCCGCCCAGATCGGTAAAACCCATCACATCCTGATGGAAAACCCGCATATGGGCCGAACCGAACAATTCACCGAGGTTGCGTTCGATTCTGCGCAGGCCGAAGGTCAGATCGTGACGGCCAGAATATCCGGTCGCACCGATACCCAGCTGACGGCCTGAGACGGGCTGCGGTCAACTGGTGACGGCCGACACAGCGGCGGTATCGTAGAATTCTTCATACTCGCAAACCAGCCCGTCCCGGAACCGGCAGATGATGACGACCGGTGTCTCTACGGTTTTACCGGTGGCCTTATGGGTCCAGGCGGTCATGCCGAGGCCGACAACGCGGTCTCCTTCGGCGATCGTGTCCTGCAAGGTCCAGTGCTGCATGTCGAAGGCTCCGGTCAGGTCTTCCAGATAGGCGCGCATTTCCGCGCGGCCATTGCGCGAGCAGCTGAAATCCAGCCCGTATTGGCCGCGACCCAGCGAACGCAGGCACAGATCCTCGGTCGTGTATTTCTCCCACATGGCGATGTCCGACGCCTTGCTGTCATTCCATTCCGCATATGCCGTCCGAAGCGTTTCCACATTGGCCCGGGTGTCCATAATCAATGCTCCCAAATGACTTCACAAAAATCGCGCACTTCAGAATCCCGAAGTGACCGGCGGAGTATATCAGCAATGAGCGACCCAACAAAAAAGGCCCGGTGACACGCACCGGGCCTTTTGGATTTCAGCGGATAAGCCGGCAAGCTCAGTCTTTCTTCTTGCCCTTCACACCGGCCCACAGACGCTTGTTCACAAGGTACAGCAGAACCGACAGCAGGGTCAGGAAGATCACCCCGACAAAACCGGAGTATTTACGCTCCATCATCTTTGGCTCGGCCGTCCACATCAGGAAGGCCGCGACATCCTCGGACATGGCCTCAACCGTGGCCGGGTGGCCATCGGCAAATTCCACCTGATCTTCGGACAGCGGCGGTGCCATCGAGATCCAACCGCCCGGGAAGGCTTTGTTCTCATACAGGATGGTGCCGGCCTCTTCCTTTTCCTCGCCGGTATAGCCATCCAGCAGCGAGGCGATGTATTCCGCACCGCCCATGCCTTTGAACAGCTGGTTGATCCCCAGACCATAGGGGCCGTGGAACCCGGCGCGGGCCTTGGCCATCAGGCTCAGGTCCGGTGCGCCGACGCCGTCATTGACGGGGAAGTGGTCGGTCGGGATTGCCGGGCGGAAATCGTCCAGCTCGGGGTCGAACACTTCGAAATTGGCCGCCGAATAGGCGATCACTTCTTCTTCCGAATAGCCCAGCGCCTCAAGATCGCGCAGCGGCACATATCTCAGGCCGTGGCAGGCCGCGCAGACCTCGGTGTAGATTTGAAGGCCACGTTGAAGCTGGTTTTGGTCCCAGGTGCCAAACGGCCCCTCGAAGGAAAAGTGGAAGTCCTCGATATGCTGCTCGCCGCCGCCTGCTGCGAAGGACGCAGCAGGGGTCAGAGCCAGAGCAAACGCGGCACCGATTGCAAGTTTCTTGAACATGATTCCGGTCCCTCTTCTTACTCGGCCGGCGTGGCGTCGGCGTCAGCCTTGCCATAATGCGCGTTGAAGTCTTCTTCGATGGTTTCCGGCTGGGCATCGGGCTTTTCGATGACACCCAGGATCGGCAGGATCACGAAGAAATAGGCGAACCAGTAGGCCGACGCGATCAGCGAGAAGGTCGCATAGGGCTCTTCCGCGGGCATCGCACCCAGCCACATCAGGGCGAAGAAGTCGATGACCAGCAGGTAGAACCACCATTTGAACATCGGACGGTACTTGCCCGAACGCACGGTCGAGGTGTCCAGCCAGGGTGCCAGCGCCATCGCCAGGATCGCACCGAACATCGCCAGAACCCCAAAGAACTTGGCGTCGATGATGCCGCCGGTGATGAAGCTGGCGAACTGCACGACCCAGACCTCACCGGTGAAGGCCCGCAGGATCGCGTAGAACGGCAGGAAGTACCATTCGGGAACGATGTGTGCAGGCGTGACCAGCGGGTTGGCCTCGATGTAGTTGTCCGGGTGGCCCAGATAGTTCGGCATGAAGCCGACAATCGCCCAGAACACGACCAGAATGACCGCCAGCGCGAACAGGTCCTTGATCACGAAATAGGGCCAGAAGGGCAGCGTGTCTTTCTCGGCCTCGGCCTTCGAACCGCGACGCACCTCAACACCCGTGGGGTTGTTGTTGCCGGTGGTGTGGAAGGCCCAGATATGCACGATGACCAGCGCCGCGATCACAAACGGCAGCAGGTAGTGCAGCGAGAAGAAGCGGTTCAGCGTGGCATTGTCTACCGCCGGTCCGCCCAGCAGCCAGGTCTGGATCGCGTCGCCCACGAAGGGGATCGCGCCGAACAGGCCGGTGATCACGGTTGCACCCCAGAAAGACATCTGGCCCCAGGGCAGAACGTAACCCATGAAGGCGGTGCCCATCATGCAGAGATAGATCAGCATGCCGATGATCCACGTTATTTCGCGCGGGGCTTTGTATGAGCCATAGAACAGGCCGCGGAAGATGTGGATATAAACCGCCACAAAGAACAGCGATGCACCGTTCATGTGCAGGTAGCGCAGCATATAGCCGCCGTTCACGTTGCGCATGATATGTTCGATGCTGGCAAAGGCCAGATCGACATGCGGGGTGTAATGCATCACCAGAACGATACCGGTGACGATTTGCAGCGCCAGGCAGAACGCCAGGACGATGCCCCAGATCCACCACCAGTTCAGGTTCTTGGGGGTGGGAATCATCAGGGTGTCATACAGCAGGCCGACGATGGGCAGGCGGCTGTTCAGCCACTTCTCGCCGTTAGTCTTCGGCTCGTAATGATCGTGGGGAATTCCGGACATCTGGGTCTCCCTTAGCCGAGTTTGATGGTGGTGGCGTCCACCCATTCGACAGGCGGAATGGGCAGGTTCTCAGGCGCGGGGCCTTTGCGGATACGGCCGGCAAGGTCGTAATGCGAGCCGTGGCAGGGGCAGAACCAGCCGCCAAAATCGCCGGCATCACCCAGCGGTACGCAACCCAGATGGGTGCAGACGCCCATCTGGACGATCCATGCGCCGGGCGCTTCGCCTTCGGGCGACGGCATCACGCGGTTTGCATCGGTGGCCGGAGCATCGGCGTTCAGGTTCGCGTTGCGCGCCAGCGGATCGGGCAGCTCTGCCAGACCTTCTTCGTCCTGCTGCTGCGCTTCGGCGATCTCGGCACCGGTACGGTGGCGAATGAATACGGGCTTGCCCAACCATTTCACGGTCAGCTGCGTGCCCGGCTCAACCCCGCTGACATCCTGACGGATCGAGGACAGCGCCTGAACGTCTGCCGAGGGATTCATTTGGTTGATCAGGGGCCATACGGCTGCACCCGTCGCAACGACACCTGCGCCGCCAGCGACGTAGTAGAGGAAATCTCTGCGGGTGCCTTCGTGGTCTTCTGCGTGGGACACGAGGTTTTCTCCGATTCCGGCGCCCGGGGGTGACCCGAGCAAACATGCATCAGCACCGCATCAAAGCGGCGTCTCATCGCGGCTATCTAGCCGGGAGAAATCGGTTCGTCCAGCGGTCATAGGCGCGCACTACGCCGCATCTGGGCATTCATGTCACAACGAAAGGCTGATTTTTCAAGATATGGACCGGGTTAGGCGGTGAAATCCGCCGATCGCCACGCGTCAGAACGGATGTGATTCGGATGGCCGGGTCAGGCCGAAAAACCGGCCCCGATTTCGGCGTCGGCCCCAAACACCGGGCGCTGATCTGCAAAATCCTGACCAGATTTTGCCACGCTAATTTCTACTTTCGCGGGATTCGGCGGCGGATAAATATTGAGTTGAAAATAGATATTTTTCAAGGGCCTGGCCATGTCCGATTTCGATTGCACTTTCTACGGGAATGACTGATGGGCCGGGGAAAACCCACCCTCAGCAGGACGTTCCCCATGTCAAAGTTTATTGCCCCCGTACTGACTTTCTCGCTGGCCTTTGCGTCGCAGGCCGTGGCCGCCGGCGATCCGGCGAAAGGCGAAAAACTCTATAACCGCTGTTCCTCGTGCCACGCGATCATCAAGGATGGCGAAGTTCTGGTCAAAGGCGGCATCACCGGGCCGAATCTCTATGGCGTCGTTGGGCGCCTGGCCGGGTCCGAGACCGATTACCTGAACGGAAGCGAGCGTTTGCCGGTCGGAATGTTCACCGACGACATGATCCGCGCCGGTCAGGAAGGTCTGGTCTGGACGCAGGACAACATCGCCGCCTATTCGCAGGACCCGATTGGTTTCATTCAGGACTATCTGGATGACAACACCGCCCGCCCGAACATGAGCGTCAAGCTGAAGAAAGGCGCAGACGATATCGCCGCCTATCTGGCGACCTTCAGCGACTGACCGGGTTGCGGGTCACGTTGTCCGCATCAACGCGGCCAACTGCCCGATCTCACTGCCAAAGCCGTTTTCGTCAACGTGATCCGCCGCGGCCAGACGCACTTCGTCCGGTTTGTTCTGATTCAGCTTCCAGGTGCCCTGAATATCCTCCACCTGCAATCTGCAGGGAAGGATCATGCGCATCATCCGGCTCAGCGCGTCGCCGGTCATCTTGGCCGCGCTCCAGGGCGGTTTGGGCCGCAGCCTGTCTTCGTAGAACGCGGATTGGCGATCCAGCAGATCCCGCAATTCCCCGTGCGGGCGCAGTTCAAGCCGGCCAGTCAGGTGCACTGCCACATAATTCCACGTCGGCACCTGATCCGCGATCCCGTACCAGTCGGGCGAGACATAGCCGTCCGCCCCGGTCACTGCGATCCGTGCGGTGCGCGGTTCCTTCAGCGCCCGCACAATGGGATTGGAGCGCACCAGATGCAGCTCGGCCACATCGCCGTCCGTGTGCAGCAGAAAGGGAACATGGCTGAGCAAAGGCGCAGCATCTGTCGACAGCGCCAGCACCCCAAATGCGCGGTCCCGCGCAAAGGCGATGTGGCGCGCGATGTCTTCGGCGCGAAAGGCGGGGTTGGGATGCATTTCGGTCCTCCTGCCAAATCTCTTGCAGAACCGCGCCGTCCTTGGCAAGGTCCGCCCTGTTCTCAGGGCGGGGCGAAATTCCCCACCGGTGGTATGCGGGCACGGACCCGCCAGCCCACGAGCGGCCCCGTTGACCGGGGTGTCAGCAGATCTGGTGAGAGGCCAGAGCCGACGGTCACAGTCCGGATGAAAGAGAACGTGCAAGCCACGCCGTGATGCGGCGTGTCTGCTCGTGATCGCCTTGGGTGACGTGTCTGTTTTACGAAGGAGATCATGATGACACACACCCGCTATGCTTTCATAAAGGCCAACTGGCATTCCGATATCGTTGACCGCGCGCTGGAGGGGTTTCTAGAGCTGATCCCCGACGAACAGGTTGATGTGTTCGACGTGCCCGGCGCGTTCGAGATGCCCCTGCTGGCCCGCGATCTGGCCCAAACCGGGCGCTATGCCGCCGTGGCCTGCGCCGCCTTTGTCGTCGATGGCGGCATCTATCGGCACGATTTCGTGGCACAGGCCGTTGTCGACGGGCTGATGCGCGCCGGGATGGATACCGGCGTTCCGGTCCTGTCGGTCTCGCTGACCCCGCATCAGTATCAGGAGACCGATCACCACAACGCCATCTACCGTGCGCATTTCGTGGAAAAAGGGCGCGAAGCAGCACAGGCAGCCCTGAAAATCACCGCGACCCGGGCGCAACTGGCCCCGGCGGCGTGACAAATACGGGTTGGGGCGCCCCCGCCCCAACCGCAAATCCGCTTGAGGCCAGGGCCCTTGCCCGCTAATCACGACGCGCAAAGGAGCACGCCCCATGTCGATGAACAGCTTTGGACACCTCTTCCGCGTCACCACCTGGGGCGAAAGCCACGGGCCCGCCTTGGGTGCCACCGTCGATGGCTGCCCGCCGGGCGTGGCGATTGACGAGGGCATGATCCAGCACTGGCTGGACAGACGCAAACCGGGGCAGAGCAAGTTCACCACCCAGCGGCGCGAAGCGGATCAGGTGAAAATCCTGTCGGGCGTGTTCGAGGGCCAGACCACCGGAACGCCCGTGCAGCTGATGATCGAAAACACCGATCAGCGCTCGAAAGACTATGGTGACATCAAGGACAAGTTCCGCCCCGGCCATGCCGATATCACCTATTGGCAGAAATACGGCATCCGCGATTATCGCGGCGGCGGGCGCAGCTCGGCCCGGGAAACCGCGTCGCGGGTGGCCGCTGGCGGGCTGGCGCGCGAGGCGATCAGGCAGATTGCGCCGAATGTTCAGATCACCGGTTACATGACCCAGATCGGCCCGCATAAGATTGACCGGGCCAATTTCGACTGGTCGCAGATCGAACAGAACCCGTTCTGGACCCCCGATGCGCAAGCCGCCGAGGACTGGGCCACCTATCTCGACGGTCTGCGCAAGTCCGGCAACTCGGTCGGTGCTGTGGTCGAGGTTGTGGCGCGCGGCGTTCCCGCCGGGATCGGAGCGCCCGTTTATGCCAAGTTAGACACGGATCTGGCCGCGGCGATGATGTCGATCAACGCCGTCAAGGGCGTTGAAATCGGCGAGGGCATGGCCGCCGCGGAACTGACCGGCGAGGCCAATGCGGATGAGATCTTCATGGGCCAGAACGGCCCGCAATACAGTTCCAACCATTCGGGCGGCATTCTGGGCGGTATTTCGACCGGGCAGGATGTCGTGGTGCGCTTTGCGGTCAAGCCCACCTCGTCGATCCTGACCACCCGCCGGACCATCACCAAATCCGGTGAGGAAACCGAGATCATCACCAAGGGCCGTCACGACCCCTGCGTCGGCATCCGTGCCGTACCGGTGGGCGAGGCGATGATGGCCTGTGTAATCCTCGACCACCTGCTGCTGCACCGTGGCCAGATCGGAGAGAACCGTGGACGGATCGGCTGATCTGCGTAGCCAACTGCGTGGCATCGTCGCGCAGCGGATGGAAACAGATCCGGCCCATGACCTGGCCCATCTGGACCGGGTCTGGGTGAACGCGCAGGCCATTGCCGACGAACGGACCGACATGCCCGTGCTGCTGGCGGCCTGCTATCTGCACGATCTGGTGAACCTGCCGAAAGACGCCCCCGACCGGCATCTTGCGTCGCGCCGGTCCGCCGTAGAATCAGAGCCTGTTCTGCGGGAACTGGGCTATTTGCCGGATCAGATCAAAGCCATCCGGCACGCGATCGAGGCGCATAGTTTCTCGGCCAACATCCCGCCGGAAACCGATGAGGCCCGCATCCTGCGCGATGCCGACCGGCTGGACGCGCTGGGGGCCATTGGCGTGGCGCGCAATTTCTCTGTGTCCGGCGCGCTGGGGCGCGCGCTGTATGACCCGGCGGACCCGTTCTCGGAAAACCGGCCGCTGGATGACCTGCATTTCTCGCTGGATCACTGGAAGGTCAAACTGCTCAGCCTGCCGGACGACATGCTGACCGGGACCGGACAGAAGCTGGCCCGGCAGCGAACCGCCCGCATGATCCGGTTTCTTGAGGAATTCGCCGAAGAGATCGGCAGCCCGCTGCCGCACAGCTGGGTGGCCCGGTGACACGGGGGCGTTGATCTTTTTGCCGCAAAGGCGCAGGTTCGCGCCGATGGCAAAACCCTTAACATCGCATCGACCTGTATTGGCCGTCGTGCTGAAACTCAGCGCGCTGGTTCTTTTCACGTCGATGTCGGCGCTGGTCAAAGCCCTCTCGGATGACTTCCCTCCCGGCGAGATGGTGTTTTTTCGCTCGCTCTTTGCCATCCCGGTGATCATTGTCTGGCTGATCTCGCGCGGAGAGCTGGCACAGGGATTTGTCGTCAGAAAACCCATGGGCCATTTCTGGCGCGGGGTTTTGGGCACCAGCGCCATGGGTCTGACCTTCACCGGGCTCAGCCTGCTGCCGCTGCCCGAGGTTACGGCGATCGGCTATGCCACTCCGATCTTTACGCTGATTCTGGCGGCCATCATGCTGGGCGAACGTATCCGCATGATCCGCATCGGTGCCGTCGCCATCGGCCTGCTGGGGGTTCTGATCATGATCTGGCCGCGTCTGGGCGGCAACAACATGGATACCGCGGCCACCATCGGCGCGTTCTGCGTGCTGGCCGCCACGATTGCGCGGGGGTTTGTGCAGATACATATCCGGCAACTGGTGCAGGTCGACCATCCCGCCGCCATCGTGTTCTATTTCTCGATGACGGCCACCCTGCTGTCCGCCCTCACTGCGTTCTGGGGCTGGACCATGCCGAACTGGGAGCAGGCCGCGGTTCTGATCGGCATGGGGCTGATCGGCGGGGTGGCGCAGATCCTCGTGACCTCGTCCTATCGCTATGGGCAGGCCTCGATGCTGGCACCTTATGACTATACGACGATGCTGTTCGCCATTGTCATCGGCTATGTCTGGTTTGATGAATTGCCGACGCTGGTGATGCTGGGCGGGGCGGCCCTGGTCATCGCGGGCAACGTGCTGGTGATCCTGCGCGAACGGCAACTGGGGCTGGAACGCGGCAAGGCGCGGGCGGTCACTGACCCGAAAGCCTGACCTTTACCTTTGCCGAACTTCGCTTAGGTTGACCCCGATATCAGAAAAGGTTTCCAAGATGAGCGACGCACAAGACCACAAGGAAAAGATGCAGAAGGTGCAGGCCCGGCACCGCAAGAAAGTGTCCGAGGCCGTCGATCCCGAACGCGGGCTGGTGCTGATCAATACCGGTAAGGGCAAAGGCAAATCCTCGGCCGCCTTCGGTGTGGTTATCCGTGCGCTGGGCTGGGGCCAGAAAGTTGCCGTGGTGCAGTTCATCAAGGGCAAATGGAAGACGGGCGAGCGGCGGTTTTTCGAAGACCGCGATCTGGTCACCTGGCACACGATGGGCGAGGGCTTTACCTGGGACACTCAGGACCGCGAGCGTGACATCGCCGCCGCAAATGCCGCCTTCGACAAGGCGCGCGCCCTGATGTCCAGCGGTGAATATGATCTGGTGGTACTGGATGAGATCAATATCGCCCTGCGCTATGAATACCTGTCGGTCGATCAGGTGATCGAAGGGCTGAACACGCGGTCAAAGAAGACCAGTGTGTTTCTGACGGGCCGTGACGCGCCGCAAGCGCTGCGTGATTATGCCGATCTGGTTACGGAAATGACCGAAGAAAAGCACCCGTTTCAGGCCGGGATCAAGGCCCAGCGCGGCGTGGATTTTTGAAATCAGGGGCTAATCAGCGCCATTTCCGGGGCGGTTACGCCTGCGGGTTTTCGTAGAGGTACCGAACCGATCCGCGTTGGCTGGCGGCGCTGGCCGGCAACGGGTTTGCTGAGGCGTTTAGGTCTTTCTTCTTGTCGACATAGGCGCAAAAGTCATCGTCGCAGCAACACCCGCAGGCGGTGGCTGCTTCGTGCCGTGCCAGAATTTCGTCAAGCGAGTCGCCCATCTTCAAGCCCTGTCGCCGGCGTCGTTTCCGAGGCGGTGGCGCGCCCTCACCCTATTATGCGCTAGGCCCGCAGACCGCCTCGAAATCTCATGCTGGATGCTATCGCATCTGGCCTTGCCTGTAATCTGACTATTTTTGTCGGATTAATCAAGGGCAAAACGCGCTCAAAACCATCATCGGGTCGCGCAGGAGGATCGGCAATCAGATCGCCTGCGGCTGCGGGTCCAGTGTGACGGACCACAGCTCGGTATCCGCCCGGTCCATCAGGCGCACAGTCATTTGCTGGGTGGCCCCGTCGATATCGACCAGACCAAAGAACTGCAGCCCCGCGCTGGGAGGCAGATTGACGCCCTGCCCCTCAGCCGGGGCTTTGACGAATTTCACCTCGGGTCCAAACGTGCCATCCAGCGCGTTCGGACCAAAGGTGCCTGCATGCAGCGGGCCCGAAACAAACTCCCAGAACGGCTCAAAATCCTGAAATTGCGCTTTGTCAGGGTCATAGTAGTGCGCGGCGGTATAGTGGACGTCGGCGGTGAACCAGACCGTGTTTTTGATGCCCGCCGTCTGGATGAACCGCAACAGATCAGCGATCTCAAGCTCACGCCCTTTGGCAGGGCCACTGTCGCCATTGGATATCGCCTCGGCTCCGGCTTTTTCCCGCCAGTTGTCCCAGACGATCAGGCCGATCGGCATATCCGAAGCGATCACTTTCCAGGTCGCCCGCGACGCGGCCAGTTGCTGTTTCAGCCAGGCCAGCTGTGCGGCCCCCAGAATGCGGGACTGGTCGGTGATCTCATCCTCCATCGACGGGCCGTTCGGCCCGCGATAGCTGCGCAGGTCCAGGAAAAAGACATCCAGCATCGGACCGTAGGATATCTTGCGATAGACGCGCCCCGGCTCGGCAGGTGTCATCCGCAGCGGCGTCATCTCATGAAAAGCGCGCGCGGCGCGGGATTGCAGCACATGCACAGATTTCTCGGTATAGCGATCATCCAAGATCAGGTCCTTGGCATCCGACCAGTTATTGACCACCTCATGGTCGTCCCACTGGAAAAAGGTCGGACAAACGGCATTCATCGCGCGCACATGCACGTCCATCATGTTGTATTTCCACTGGGCGCGAAACTCGTCCAGCGTTTCGGCCACCTTGCGCTTTTCGTCGATCAGGGTGGTGTTCTTCCAGATCACCTGCCCGTCTTTTTCCACCGTGTCCTGCATCGGACCGTCGGCATAGACCGTGTCGCCTGAATGGATGAAGAAATCCGGCCGGTGCTGCGCCATGGTGGCGTAGGTGCGCATGCCCTCGTCGTCGATACCCCAGCCCTGACCGGCTGTATCGCCCGACCAGGCGAAACGGATATCGCGGCGCGCGGTCGGGGCAGTGCGGAATTGGCCCACAACAGGCTCTGATGTGATATTGATATCGCTCAGATCGGCGGCCACGAAACGATAAAAGATTTCCTGATCCGAAGGCAGATTTTCGACCAGCCGCTTGACCGCGAAATCGCTGTTTGGGATCGCGTCCATCGGGGTCAGCTTGCGGGCGTCGGCAAAGCTCTCGGTGGTCGAAACCTCCATCATTACCCGCGCCGGACGGTCGGTGCCGGTCCAGATCATGCCCGAACCGGTGTCTACATCACCGGACTGGACGCCATGCGTGAACACCGGGCGCGACCCGGCGCGGCTGAGTGCAGGCAAGGACAGCGATGCGGCAAATGCGGTGCTGCCAGCCAGAAAGGCGCGGCGGTTGGGGCGAAGGATCTTGGTCATCGGGGCTCTCCTGTCTGGTGGCCCGCGGAACGGCCACGCGATTGGTGAGCGGCAGTGAGCCGCCGGTTTGTAAAACAGGCGGCTCAGATTCTTGAAAGTATCACGATGATATTGTGACACCTGTGGATATGTCGCTCAGGCGGCCATCCCGTGTTCCGGCGCGCTGAGCGAGATGACGGCGACCACCGCCGCGCCGTTCAGCCAGTAATATATCGCATCCAGGCCCGAGAACCCAAACAGGCTTGGCGCGGCCAGAAAGGCGATCCCGACCAGCAGGTCGACAGTCAGGTGGAACTTGTAAGGCAGCACCCGCCAGATCCCCAGATGGTGGTCGGTCAGAACGGTCAGAACAAAGGCCGCCACCCCGGTAGCAACCGAAAGCCACAAAGCCATCTGGTTGGACTGGCCCAGCCCCAGAACAAATGGCAACACCATCAGCACCAGCGCGACCGGGTAATCGAGATAGGCGTGAACGGTGCGGGTAACGAAACGAACAGACATTGGAATCTCCTTTCCTTGCTTGGCATGGCCTCAAGCTAGGTCAGGCGGTTCGAACGTATTAGCCCGGATCGTTCGCAAAACATTGCAGATCGTCCGAAAACCCGTCGGATCAATGCATGGCGCGATAGGCGGCCGGGGACAGGCCGATCTGCTTCTTGAACACGCGGGAAAAGGCCGCCTCGGACGCATAGCCCACTTCGGCCGCGGCATCAGCAACGTTCCAACGGCTTTCCGTCAGACCGTGGCAGGCAATCTGCATCCGCCAGTCGGTCAGGTACTGCATCGGCGTCGTACCCATCTTTTCCGTGAACAGCTGCGCGAATGCGGTGCGTGACATCCCGGCCTCTCGCGCCAGTGACTCGACGCTCCATTCCCGCGCCGGGGCCTGATGAAAGGCGGTCAGCGCGCGCGAGACGCGCGGATCGGCAAACCCGGCAAGAGCGGTGTCGCTGGGGCTTTGATGTTCCAGATGGGCGCGGACAGCCTGCGCAAACAGCACCTCGGACAGTTTCATGGCGATCAGATCGCCGCCGATGCGGGCGCCATTGATCTCGGACCCGATCATGCGCAGGGTGGCTTCGATCCAGGCGCCGGCCTCTTCCCCGTAATTCTCGATCAGGATGTAGGGCGGCAAACGGTCGATCAGCATATGGCCGGTGCCCTGCCGCCCCGGCGGGCCGGTGAACGAAAAATGACCGCAGATCAGCTGCGTGTCGCGGCTTTGGTCCTCACCACCATAGATCAGGACACCGTCGCCCTGATACCCGGCCTCCTCCAGCACCTGTTCCAGCGGCAGGGCGTCCGGCGGCCGGACCTCATTGCACAGCAGCGCATGGGCGGCCCCGTGCGGGATCAGAATCAGATCGCCCTGCTTCAGACGCAAGGTTTCGCCCGTGTTAGAGACAAAAACCTTCAACTCGCCCCGCTGAACAAAATGAAACCGGGCGACGTTCTGAAAGGCCGGGACCTGAACGCCAAAAGGCGGTGTAAAAGAGGTGCGGAAATAGAATGTCCCGCGCAGGGACAGGCGGGTGAGGATATCGCTGAGCAGGTCCAACATGCAGGTAGCCTATACCCGTTTGCGCGCCCGTCCAGCCTTCTGAACGATCTGCACAAAAGCTTGAACGGCCGGCAAAGAAAAACCCCCGCCAAACGCGGGGGTTTTCGAAACCGGTATCCATGCAGATCAGGCGCGGACCAGCGCCTCGTAATCCGATGCAATCTCGCGGGTGATGTCGCCGACCTCAAAAGTGTAGTCGCCGATCTGGCCCACCGGCGTGACCTCGGCCGCCGTGCCGGTCAGCCAGCACTGTTCAAAGTCGGCCATTTCCTCGGGCAGGATGTGGCGTTCAATCACATTGATGCCCTTGTCTTTCAGCATCCGGATCACGGTCTGGCGGGTGATGCCGTTCAGGAAACAATCGGCCAGAGGGGTGTGCACCTCGCCGTCTTTCACGAAGAACACGTTGGCGCCGGTCGCCTCGGCCACGTAGCCGCGGTAATCCATGAACAGCGCGTCCGAGCAGCCTTTGGCCTCGGCCTTGTGCTTCGAGATGGTGCAGATCATGTAGAGCCCCGCCGCCTTGGCGTGAACCGGGATGGTTTCCGGGCTGGGGCGTTTCCATTCGGCGATGTCCAGCTTGGCGCCCTGCATCTTGGCGTCGCCGTAATAGGCACCCCAGGGCCAGACCGCGACGGCCATGCGCACCGGGTTGCGCGCCGACGCCACACCCATATCCTCGCCCGACCCGCGCCAGACCAGCGCGCGGATATAGGCATCCTGTAGCCCGCTGGCATTCAGCGCCTCTTGCTTGGCGGCCTCGATCTGATCGACCGTGAAGGGCATCGGGATATCCAGCGCCTCGGCCGAGGCGATCAGACGTTCGGAATGTTCGCGGCTTTTGAAGATCTTGCCGTCATAGGCGCGCTCGCCCTCAAAGACCGAAGACGCATAGTGCATCGCGTGAGACAGGATGTGCACATTGGCTTCGCGCCAGGGCACCAGTTCTCCATCCATCCAGATCACACCGTCACGATCATCATACCCCGCCATGCGAAACCTCCTGACCTGGGTTGAAATTTCCGATTGTTGCGCCAATTAAGTCCGAACCGGACATAAAGTTGCGCAAAAACTGCGACTCGATACCTGTCCACTCTTGGAATGTCAATAACGCTGACATAAAGTCGGCCCGGTGTAACGAATGAGGCATAATATGTCGGATACCCGCCCCGCCCAGGTCTTTGGCGGTGAGAGCCTGTTGTTTTTGACCGATGAGCAGTTGCGGCAGGGGATCGAAGCGATGTTTTTCGCCTATCGCGGCTTTACCGCCGACCCCGACCGTATCCTGGCCCAGATGGCCTATGGGCGTGCGCATCACCGGGCCATCCACTTCATCAATCGCGCGCCGGGCACCACCGTCAACAATCTGCTGGCCATTCTCGGGGTGACGAAACAGTCGCTGAACCGGGTGCTGCGGACGCTGATTGACGACGGGCTGGTCGAAAGCAGGGTCGGCACCGTGGACAAGCGCGAACGGCACCTGTTTCTGACCGAACAGGGCCGGGCGCTGGAGGCCAGGCTGTCCGAAGCCCAGCGCGTGCGCATGCGGGCGGCATATAAAGAGGCCGGCCCCGAGGCGGTGTCAGGGTTTCGTAAAGTGCTTGAAGCGATGATGGATGCTGATATGCGTCATGCCTACACGAAACTGCGGGATACCACCTCATGAGCGAAATGGACGCCCATCTGCTGATCGTCGACGATGACGAGCGCATTCGTGATCTGCTGAAGAAGTTTCTGATGCGGAACGGGTTTCTGGTCACCGCCGCCCGCGACGCCGCGCATGCGCGGCGGGTGTTGTCGGGGCTGGATTTCGACATGATCGTTCTGGACGTGATGATGCCCGGCGAGGATGGCGTCAGCCTGACCCGGGCGCTGCGCGACACGCATACCACGCCGATCCTGCTGTTGACGGCCCGGGGCGAAACCGAACATCGCATCGCCGGGCTTGAGGCAGGCGCGGATGATTACCTTGCCAAACCGTTCGAGCCGAAAGAGCTGTTGCTGCGGATCAATGCCATTTTGCGCCGCATGCCGGAAACACCGGCGCAGGACACCGCAACCAAGATTCTGAACCTCGGCCCGATCCGCTATGACGTCGAACGTGGTGAGATGTGGCACGGCGAAGACCCGGTGCGCCTGACCGCGACGGAAAGCCAGCTGATGAAAATCTTCTCGGCCCAGCCCGGCGAGCCGATCAGCCGCGCCAAACTGGTCGAGGATCTGGGCCGCGACAAGGGTCAGGCCCAGGAGCGCGCGGTGGATGTCCAGATCACCCGCCTGCGCCGGAAGATCGAACAGGACCCGAAGCAACCCCGCTATCTGCAGACAGTGCGCGGGGCCGGGTATATGCTGGCACCGGATTGATTATGCCGCTGCGCGGCGGTTTTAGGCCTTCGGCGAAGGTATTTTTAGCCAGATGAACAGGGGATCCCAATGAAGACCGCCCTTTTGACCCATGCGGATTGTCTTGGCCATGTAACGCCGGACGGGCACCCCGAACGGGTGGCCCGGCTGGAGCTTATTCTGCGTGCGCTGGAGGCGTTGGACCTGAACCGGGTGACGGCCCCTCTGGCAGCGGATGACGATTTGTTGCGGGTACACCCCGAGAGCTACATCCGGGATATTCGCAAGATGCGTCCGGCGGACGGGTTTGCCCAGATCGACGGCGATACCTTCATGTCTCCGGGGTCGGTTGATGCGGCCTATCGCGCCGCCGGGGCCGTGGTACGCGCGGTGGATATGGTTCTGGGCGGCGAGGCGCCGAATGCGTTTTGTGCGATCCGGCCGCCGGGGCATCATGCCGAGACTGACACTGCCATGGGGTTCTGCCTGTTCGGCAACGCAGCGCTGGCCGCGAAACACGCGCTGGATCATCACGGGTTGAGCCGCGTCGCAGTGGTGGATTTCGATGTGCATCACGGCAACGGCACGCAGGACCTGCTGTGGGACGAGAAGCGCGCGCTGGTGATCACCAGCCAGCAGATGCCGCTTTGGCCCGGATCGGGGCGACCCGATGAGACCGGCGCGTATGAGACCATCCTGAACATTCCCCTGGCCCCCGGCACCGGCGGGGCCGAGATGCGCGCGGCGTATGAGGCGCAGGCATTCCCCCGCCTGCGTGCCTTCAGGCCCGAATTGATCATCATCTCGGCCGGGTTCGACGCCCATCAGGATGATCCGCTGGCCAATCTGAACTGGTCTACCGGCGATTTCGCCTGGGTCACCGCCGGGTTGTGCGGGATTACGCGGGATCTGTGCGATGGCCGTATCGTCTCGACTCTGGAAGGCGGGTATGATCTGAACGCACTGGCCGAGGCCACACGCGCCCATGTGGAAGAACTGATAAAGGCAGCCCGATGACCGATATTCCTGTAAACCAGATGACCTTCGAACAGGCGATGAAAGAGCTGGAGGCCGTGGTTGGCCAGCTGGAACGGGGCGATGTCGCGCTGGACCAGTCCATCGCGCTGTATGAGCGCGGCGCGGCGCTGAAGAAGCGCTGCGAGGATGAGCTGAAGCGGGCCGAGGAAAAAGTCGCCGCGATCACGCTGGACGCCGAAGGCCAGCCAACCGGGACGACCCCTGTCGAAGGTCAGTAAATGTTTCGGGACATACTGGCGCAGGATGCCGCCCGGATTCAGCAGCACTTTGATCTGGTGCTGGGGATGCTGGACAAACTGGATGTAACCCGGGCGATGGCCTATGCCACCGAAGGCGGCAAACGTCTGCGCGGGTTTTTGGTGTTGGAAAGCGCACGCCTGCACGGCATCGGGGCCGCGCAGGCGATCTGGCCCGCCACTGCGATCGAAGCGTTACATGCCTATTCTCTGGTGCATGATGACCTGCCCAGCATGGATGATGACGATCTGCGGCGCGGACGCCCGACAGCCCATGTGAAATGGGACGAGGGCACGGCCGTTCTGGCCGGAGACGCGCTGCAAGCACTGGCATTCGAACTCTGCACCCGGCCCGAAGCCGGAAACGCCGAGATTCGCGCGGAACTGGCACTGATGCTGGCGCAATCCAGCGGCGCGCAGGGCATGGTTCTGGGGCAGGCACTGGACATCGCCGCGGAAACCGCGGCCGCACCACTGACACTGGCCGAAATCACGCGCCTTCAGGCGGGCAAGACCGGTGCGTTGATTGAATGGTCGGCCTGCGCGGGCGCGCGTCTGGCGCAGACCGATCCGGAACCGTTGCGCCAATATGCCCAAGCCCTTGGGCTTGCTTTTCAAATTGCTGATGACATCTTGGATGTCGAGGGCGATGCCGAAAAGGCCGGGAAACGGCTGCAGAAGGACGCGAAGGCCGGCAAGGCGACCTTTGTGTCATTGCTGGGGCTGGATGCGGCCCGGACCCGGGCTTCGGAACTGGTGGATCAGGCCTGTGCCGCGCTGGACGGGTATGGCGCGTCGGCTGAAACCTTGAAGGACGCCGCCCGCTTCGTTATTGCCCGGGACAGCTAAGCCAGGAACGCCAAATGTCTGACCGCCCGAATACGCCTCTGTTGGATCTTGTGAACCGCCCTGCGGATCTCAGGCAGTTTTCGGATGCGCAGCTGCGGCAGGTCGCTCAGGAATTGCGGGCCGAGACGATCTCGGCCGTGTCCGTCACCGGCGGCCATCTGGGCGCGGGGCTGGGCGTGGTCGAACTGACCACGGCGCTGCACGCCGTGTTCGAAACACCGCGCGACAAGATCATCTGGGATGTGGGGCATCAATGCTATCCGCACAAGATTCTGACGGAACGGCGCGACCGGATCCGCACCCTTCGGATGAAGGACGGGCTGAGCGGGTTCACCAAACGCAGTGAAAGCCCTTATGACCCGTTTGGCGCGGCGCATAGCTCAACCTCGATCAGTGCGGCTCTTGGATTCGCGGTCGCCCGCGATCTGGGCGGTGTGACGCCCGAGGGGCTGGGTGACGCAATCGCTGTGATCGGCGACGGTTCGATGTCGGCCGGCATGGCCTTTGAGGCGATGAACAATGCAGGCCATCTGAAGAAACGCCTGATCGTGATCCTCAACGACAATGAGATGAGCATCGCACCCCCGGTCGGCGCCCTGTCCAGCTACCTGTCGCGGATCTATACCGAGGCTCCGTTCCACGATCTGAAAGCCGCCGCCAAGGGCGCGGTATCGCTGCTGCCCGAACCTTTCCGCGAAGGGGCCAAGCGGGCAAAGGAAATGCTGAAAGGCATGGCCATGGGCGGCACCTTTTTCGAAGAGCTCGGATTTTCCTATATCGGCCCCATCGACGGCCATGACATGGACCAGCTGCTGCCGGTCTTGCGCACCGTCAAGGCGCGGGCGACCGGACCGATCCTGATCCATGTGCTGACCAAAAAGGGCAAGGGATATGCCCCGGCCGAGCAGGCTCGCGACAAGGGCCATGCCACCGCGAAATTCGACGTGGTGACCGGAGAACAGAAGAAAGCGCCTTCAAACGCGCCCTCCTATACGTCGGTATTTGGCAAAACGCTGGTGGACGAGGCCGCGCGGGACGACAAGATCGTCGCGGTGACCGCCGCGATGCCCGACGGCACCGGTCTGAACCTGTTTGCGGAACGCTACCCGTCGCGCTGTTTCGACGTGGCGATTGCCGAACAGCACGGCGTGACCTTTTCCGCCGCTCTGGCCGCCGGCGGGATGAAACCGTTCTGCGCGATGTATTCCACCTTCCTGCAGCGGGGTTACGATCAGGTCGTGCATGACGTGGCGATTCAGCGCCTGCCGGTGCGTTTTGCCATCGACCGCGCCGGTCTGGTGGGCGCGGATGGCGCGACCCATGCGGGGTCCTTCGATATTGCCTACCTGTCCAACCTGCCCGGCATGACCGTCATGGCCGCTGCGGACGAGGCGGAACTGATGCATATGGTGGCCACGGCGGCGGCCCACAATGGCGGCCCCATTGCCTTCCGCTATCCGCGCGGTGAAGGCGTGGGCGTCGACCTGCCCGAACGCGGCGAAGTGCTGGAGATCGGCAAGGGCCGTATGATCCAGAGCGGCGCGCGTGTGGCGCTGCTGTCCTTCGGCACCCGGCTGGCCGAAGTGCAAAAGGCGTCCGAGGCGCTGTCGGCCCGCGGCATTACCCCTACTATAGCCGACGCCCGTTTTGCCAAGCCGCTGGATCGCGAGCTGATTCTGGATCTGGCCGCCAACCACGAGGCGCTGATCACCATCGAAGAAGGCGCGGTGGGCGGCTTCGGCAGCCACGTGGCCCAGCTTCTGGCGGAAGAAGGCGTGTTTGATCAGGGGCTGAAGTACCGCTCGATGGTGCTGCCGGATATCTTTATCGATCAGGCCAGCCCGGCGGATATGTATGCCGTCGCCGGTATGAACGCCGAACAGATCGAGGCCAGAGTGCTGTCTGTTCTGGGCGTCACCACCCTCGGCGAAAAACGCGCCTAGTTTTCGGGCGGCATCAGAATTTTCGGATATTGCGTGGTGCCTCAAGAGGGACTCGAACCCCCGACCTTGTCCTTACGAAGGACCTGCTCTACCAGCTGAGCTATTGAGGCAAGCGAGGGTCCGTTTAAACGGTCATGTTGCGGCGTGCAAGCCTCGAAATTGCGGTGGATGCCCGGCAAGCCCGGGGGTGGTTCCCCCGCGTTCTGGGGGTGCAAGGCGTCTTTGGTTTGGGGCTCTGCGACCGGAAATCAAACTGATTCAGCGATTTACATGGGCGCGACGGGCGCGATGGAATCAAATTGACTGCTGTTCTATACTTCGATAATTCATGAAATATGATAGAACAGATTACGGATCAGCTGGCCATCCTGGGCCACCCACAGCGCATCTCGGTTTTTCGCATGCTTATGCGACGGTTTCCTGACAGGGTTCCCGCCGGAGAACTGGCGGCAGAGCTTGGCATCAAGGCAAGCACGCTTTCGAACTACCTGAACGCGCTGCAACGGTCGGGGCTGGTCAGACAGGAACGGTCCGGCACCTCTCTGCTCTATTCGATTGAAATGAAGAACGTGCAGCGGATGTTCGACTATCTGATTGTCGATTGCTGCCGTGGTCGCCCTGAAATCTGCATGCCCTTTACACAAGGAACAGGCACAATGACTGACCGGAAGTTCAACGTATTGTTCATTTGCGTGGGCAACTCAGCCCGTTCAATCTTTGCGGAATCCCTGCTGCGCGAAATCGCCGGAGAGAAGTTCAACGCATTTTCCGCCGGCACCAAACCATTTTCCGAACTGAACCCGTTTGCGCTGCAGGTGCTGAAGGACAAGGGGCATGACACATCGGTCCTGCGGTCCAAGAACCTGTCCGAATTCATCGGCCCGGACGCACCGGAGTTGGATTTTGTCTTTACTGTCTGCAATCAGGCCGCGAACGAAGAATGCCCGCCCTGGGACGGGCAGTCGATCAGCGGCCATTGGGGCATGATCGACCCGGTCAAGGCCGAAGGCACGGATGCCGAAAAAAGCCTTGCCTTTCAGAATGCCTACGGTGCGCTCAAACGCCGGATCGAAGCCTTTACCTCGCTTCCGGTCGAAAGCCTCGACCGGATCGCACTGCAATCGGCCGTCGATGAAATAGGCCGCAGCGCGTCAGAGGATGTAAAATGACAACCTATGCTGTGAACGGGCTGGGCCGCATCGGAAAACTGGCCCTGAAACCGTTGCTGGACAAGGGCGCCAATATCGCCTGGATCAACGATGCGGTCGGAGATCCCGCGATGCACGCGCATTTGCTGGAGTTCGACACGGTGCATGGGCGCTGGGACGCCCGATTTGAACATGACGCCGACAGTGTCACCATCGACGGCACACGCCTGCCCTTCATCGGCACCGGGGATCTGAACGCCCTGCCGCTGGACGGTGTCGATGTGGTGATCGATTGTACCGGCGTGTTCAAGACCGAAGCGAAGCTGGCCCCTTATTTCGCGGCCGGTGTGAAAAAGGTTGTGGTCTCGGCCCCGGTCAAGGACGGCCCGACCGCCAATATCGTGTTCGGCGTCAATGAAGGCACCTATGATCCGGCGCAGCACCGGATCGTCACGGCGGCGTCATGCACCACCAATTGTCTGGCCCCTGTGGTCAAGGTTATCCACGAAAATCTTGGAATCCGGCATGGCTCGATGACTACCATCCATGACGTGACCAACACCCAGACCATCGTCGACCGCCCTGCCAAGGACCTGCGCCGCGCGCGCTCGGCGCTGAATTCGCTGATCCCGACCACTACGGGCTCGGCCACGGCGATCACGCTGATCTATCCCGAACTGAAAGGCCGGTTGAATGGTCATGCGGTGCGGGTGCCGCTGCTGAATGCTTCGCTGACCGATTGCGTGTTTGAGGTTGAACGGGAAACCAGCGCCGAAGAGGTCAACGCCTTCTTCAAAGCCGCAGCCGAGGGCGATTTGAAAGGCATCCTTGGCTATGAAACGCGGCCTCTGGTCTCGACCGACTATACCAATGACGAACGGTCCTCGATCGTCGATGCGCCCTCGACCATGGTGGTGAACGGGACACAGGTGAAAATCTATGCGTGGTACGATAATGAAATGGGCTATGCGCACCGTCTGGTCGACGTGGCGCTGATGGTTGGACAGTCGCTGTGACTGACCGGCCCGAGGGACTGTCGGCTTATGTCGCGGTCACGGCGGCCTATTGGGCATTCATGCTGACCGACGGGGCCCTGCGTATGCTGGTGCTGCTGCACTTTCACACAATGGGGTTCTCGCCGGTTCAGTTGGCCTATCTGTTCGTTCTCTATGAAATCGCGGGCATGGGCACCAATCTGGCCGCGGGCTGGATCGCGGCGCGGTTCGGGCTGACCTCGACGCTTTATGCCGGGCTTGGGCTGCAGGTTGTGGCGTTGCTTGTCCTCACTCAACTGGACCCTAACTGGGCGATTCCGGCAAAAGTTACCTTTGTGATGATCGTTCAGGGGGCAAGTGGTGTGGCCAAGGATCTGGCCAAGATGTCCTCGAAATCCGCTGTCAAAATTCTGGCGCCCAGCGCGGGTGGCGGGCTGTTCCGTTGGGTCGCCATCCTGACCGGTTCGAAAAACGCGGTGAAGGGGTTGGGCTTTCTTCTGGGCGCTGCCCTGCTGGCCACGCTGGGCTTCATGTGGGCGACACTGGCCATGGCGATTGTGCTGGCGGTTATTCTGGTCGCGGTCTTTGCACTCATGCCGCCCGGCCTGCCCAAAGGCCGCAAGAGCGCAAAGTTCTCCGAGGTGTTTTCGAAATCCGCCAATGTGAACTGGCTGTCCGCGGCGCGGGTCTTTTTGTTCGGCGCGCGGGATGTGTGGTTCGTGGTGGGCATCCCTATCTATTTCTACGCCGTGCTGTCCGACGGCACCGAAGACGGCAACCGCGCCGCGTTCTTCATGATCGGCACCTTCATGGCCGTCTGGGTGATCCTATACGGTGCCGTTCAGGCCAGCGCGCCTAAAATTCTGCGTGCCGCCAGCCGCCCCGAGGGCGATCTGATCCGAGCGGCGCGCAGTTGGGCGGCGGCGCTGTTCTGCGTGCCGGCCGCGCTGACTGTCGCGGTGCTGGTCTCCGCAGGGCCCCAGACATGGCTGACCGTCACCCTTGTCCTTGGCCTCTTGGCTTTTGGCGCGATCTTCGCGGTCAACTCCGCACTGCATTCCTATCTGATCCTGGCCTTTACCAGATCGGAGCGGGTGACGATGGATGTGGGCTTTTACTACATGGCCAACGCAACCGGGCGGCTTGTGGGCACGGTCCTGTCCGGCCTCACATATCAGGTCGGCGGGCTGGCACTGGTTCTGGGCACCGCTGCCGTGATGGTGGCGCTGGCGGCGCTGACCTCGGGCAAACTGACCGATCAGACGCATGAGGCATATACATGAGCATCTTCGAACGCTACCTGACCGTCTGGATCGCCCTTGCGATGATCGGCGGCGTGCTGATCGGACAGGCCATTCCCGGGCTGGTTCAGCTGATCGCCTCGGCCGAACTGGTCAGCGTCAACCTGGTGGTGGCCCTGCTGATCTGGGCGATGGTCTATCCGATGATGGTCAGTGTCGATTTCGGCGCGGTCGCCGGCGTTGCCCGTCAGCCAAGGGGGCTGATCGTGACGCTGGTAGTCAACTGGCTGATCAAGCCCTTTACCATGGCTTTTCTTGCCGTGCTGTTCTTTGACCATGTCTTTGCCCCCTGGATTCAGCCCGAAGACGCAGCGCAATACACCGCCGGTCTGATCCTGCTGGGTGCGGCCCCTTGCACCGCCATGGTCTTTGTCTGGTCGCAACTGACCCGGGGCGACGCGACTTATACGCTGGTGCAGGTTTCGGTGAATGACCTGATCATGGTGGTCGCCTTCGCGCCGATCGTGGCATTTCTGCTGGGGGTCACGGATATTTCGGTTCCGTGGCAGACGCTGGTGCTGGCCACGGTTCTCTATGTGGTGCTGCCCTTGATCGCGGGCCTGATCACCCGCCGCAGGCTGGGATCGCAATCGGCTATCGACGCCTTTTCGGCCCGCGTCAAACCGTGGTCGATCATGGGGCTGATCGCCACGGTGGTCATCCTATTCGGCCTGCAGGGGCAGACCATTCTGTCCAAACCGATGGTGATCGGGCTGATCGCGGTGCCGATCCTGATCCAAAGCTACGGGATATTTGCCCTGGCTTACGGAGCGGCCTATGCGCTGAAAGTTCCCCACCGCATCGCCGCCCCCTGTGCGATGATCGGCACCTCCAACTTCTTCGAACTGGCCGTCGCCGTGGCCATCAGCCTGTTCGGCCTGAACTCGGGCGCTGCCCTGGCCACCGTGGTCGGCGTGCTGGTCGAGGTGCCGGTGATGCTGTCGCTGGTGGCCTTCGCCAACCGCACCCGCGCCCGGTTTGCGGAACCTGCAATGCACCCAGAGCTTCATAGTGGCAATTAGGAAAATCCAGAGCGTTCGTGCTATGATGGGTCGATTTTGAACCCGCTTATGAAATTATCCTACCCCGGAGGACATAACCACCGTGGACTATAGCGTCGCTCTGCTCATTTTTGGTATTCTGCTCCTTCTGGTAGGCCTTGCTGGCAAGGTTAAGGCGAAAGAGCTTGAAGTCGGTACTAGCAGCCCCTTTGTGCGTGTAATTGTCGGGTCCATAGGCGTACTGTTCGTGGGCCTTTCATTGTTCATTTCTCCGGCAAAAGATTATTTGCCCGATCTTTCCAAAATGCTTGCCGTAGACAAATCCGCACCTGTGCCCATGGACACTGAGCAAGACAGTCAGACAGCGGATAATGAACCAGCCCCACCTGTTCCGGTACAGCCGACTCCGGTTGTAGACACGCCATGGTTTGTCTTCCTCGGGGCCTTCCCGCACGCGGACTATGCCGGTGCACAGGATCTCAAATCAAAACTGGCCTCCAGCGTGAGCCAAGAGACGGTTATTTTGAACACCGATGATTATTCGAACCTCAAGGACGGGCTCTACGCTCTTGCCATTTCTTCGGGAACGCGGGCCGAGGCCGAATCAATAAGGGAAAGTGTCCTGCATCTGGTCCCTGAAGCCTATATAAAATCCGGTGGAGATGTTAAGACAAACTGACCCGGCATCTTTGCTTTCAAAACATGACAATGAGGTGAAACGCGAGTGGCGCCCAAACTGCAAAGACGATGGCTCTTGGCCTTTATCTCCATTTTTGCAGTGATGGGTAAAAAGCTGTGGGCTTTTGATTTTGTGAACAGGGAAAGTTGGGGGGCCAGAAATCCCAGCCGCCCAATGCTTCGCCATTCGCCTTCACGGATAACCATACACCACACTGCAACTGCCGCCCGTCCAGCGGTTTCAATTGGCGAAAAGATGAAATCGCTTCAGAGGTTTTCTCAGAGCGCAACGATTTTGGCTGACGGCAGGTCCAAGATTGCCTGGGGCGACGTTCCGTATCACTTCTACATAGACACGAATGGCACCATCGCAGAGGGACGCCCTGTGGAATATGCCGGCGACACAAACACGAATTACGACCCTATGGGTCACATTGGTATCGCGCTAGAAGGGAATTTTGACAACGAGATGCCTTCGCAATCCCAATTGATGTCTCTTGTTGACCTGCTGAAAAACCTGACGCTCCAATACAGCATTTCGCCCGATAACATTGATCATCACGGAACTTTCGCCGCCACCCAGTGCCCCGGGCGGCATCTGAAAGCGGAACTAGAGAACATCGTCGCGAACCTGGCCAAAACTGGCGTCGAGACCCGCAAAAATTAGACATTGAAACGACACGCAACTTTGCCGCTTCGCCTCTCAGCCTGATAGTCATACTGGCGACCCCGGCAGGATTCGAACCTGCAACCTGCCCCTTAGGAGGGGGCTGCTCTATCCAGTTGAGCCACGGGGCCGCGCAAGGCTCTCTGTACCTGTGTTTTTTCGGCTTGTCATGACCTTTGCGTAACAGTTGTAAATCGCGCCCTGTTCACGCTACCATCCGGCAAAACAACAACGCAGGTGCCTTCCGTGACCACAGAAACAAAACGCCCGCTTACCCTTCGTGATGTCTCGGAAGCGTCCGGAGTGTCGGAAATGACGGTCAGCCGGGTTCTGAGGAACAGGGGCGACGTTTCGGACGCCACCCGCACCCGCGTTCTGGCCGCCGCGAAAGAGCTGGGATATGTGCCCAACAAGATCGCAGGCGCGCTGGCCTCAAGCCGGGTGAACCTGGTGGCCGTGATCATCCCCTCGCTGTCGAACATGGTGTTTCCCGAGGTGCTGACCGGCGTCAATCAGGTGCTGGAAGACACTGAATTGCAGCCGGTGGTCGGCGTCACCGATTATATGCCGGAAAAAGAGGAAAAAGTGCTTTACGAGATGCTCTCGTGGCGGCCCTCGGGCGTGATCATTGCGGGGCTAGAGCATACAGACGCGGCGCGGGCGATGCTGGATTCGGCCGGCATACCGGTGGTCGAGATCATGGATACCGACGGCAAGCCGGTGGACGCGATGGTCGGGATTTCGCACCGCCGCGCCGGGCGCGAGATGGCGCAGGCGATCCTGAAGGCAGGGTATGAACATATCGGCTTTATGGGCACCAAGATGCCGCTGGACCACCGCGCCCGCAAACGGTTCGAAGGCTTCACCGAAGTTCTGGGCAAACACGGGGTCGAGATCGAGGACCGGGAGTTCTATTCCGGCGGGTCCGCTCTGGCCAAGGGGCGCGAGATGACGCAAACCATGCTGGAGCGCTCTCCCGAACTGGATTTCCTGTATTATTCTAACGATATGATCGGTGCCGGCGGGTTGCTGTACCTGTTGGATCAGGGGATCGAGGTTCCGGGCCAGATCGGCCTGGCCGGATTCAATAATGTCGAACTGCTGCAGGGTCTGCCCCGCAAGCTGGCCACGATGGATGCCTGCCGGCTTGAGATCGGGCGCAAGGCGGCCGAGATTATCGCAACACAGCTGGCCGACCCCAATGCCGAGGTCGACACCCGCGTGACCCTGACCCCCAAGATCAGCTATGGCGACACGCTGAAACGGCGCTGATCCGGTGGCTTTACAGCGACTGGACAACAAGACCGCGCGCGCCATTTTCATGGATCGACATGCGCTGGGGGAACCGCCTGCGGGCGGGGCGAAAGGCGCGGACCTGCTGGATCTGATCCGGCGTCTGGGTTTTGTTCAGCTCGACAGCATCAACACCGTCGCCCGCGCCCATGACATGATCCTGTTTTCGCGCCGGCATTCATACCGTTCCGGCAACCTTAAACGCCTCTACGAGCGCGACCGGGCGCTGTTTGAACACTGGACCCATGACGCCGCCGTCATTCCGATGGACTTCTACCCCCACTGGCATCTGCGGTTTCAGCGCGATGCGGCCCTGCTGAAATCGCGCTGGAAGAACTGGCGCCGCGACGGGTTCGACCAGCAATTTGCGACCGTTCTGCGCCATATTCGCGATCACGGTCCGGTGTCGTCATCGGATGTCGGCAAGGATGAAAAGAAAGGCTCGGGCGGCTGGTGGGACTGGCACCCGTCCAAAACCGCCTTGGAGTTTCTGTGGCGGTCCGGCGCGCTGACGGTCATTGGTCGCAGCGGGTTTCAGAAACGCTATGACCTGACGGAGCGGGTGATCGACACGCATCTTTGCCCGGGCAACATGCCGTGTGACGCGGACCAAACCATTGATTGGCTGTGTAACGCGGCGCTTGACCGGCTGGGCTTTGCCACGCCCGGAGAGCTGGCCGCGTTCTGGGATACCGTCAGCGTCGCCGAGGCCAAAAGCTGGTGCGAGCAGGGCCTGACACACGGGACTCTGGAAGAGATCGAGATCACATGCGCGGATGGGCGTGTCCGCAAACTGCTGGCCCGTCCGGGGCTGGCCGGAGAGGTTGATGCCCTGCCATCTCCGTCCGGCCGCATCCGGGTGCTCAGCCCGTTTGACCCCATGCTGCGCGACCGCAACCGGGCGGAGCGCCTGTTCGGGTTCCACTACCGGATCGAGGTGTTTGTTCCCGCCGCCAGGCGGACCTATGGGTATTATGTGTTTCCGTTGCTGGAAGGTGACCGGTTGATCGGCCGCATCGACATGAAGGCGCATCGGGACCGGGGGGTTCTTCAGGTCCGCGCAATGTGGCCCGAACGCAACCTGCGCTGGTCCGACGCGCGCACCCGGCGGCTGCGGTCAGAGCTGGACCGGGTTCGCAGATTTGCCGGGCTTGACGATGTGGAGTTTGCCGGGGATTGGCTGAAAGCCCCTACATAGGGCCTATTCCGCCGCCGACAGCGTCAGACGAACTGGGGCCAGCCCGTCAATTCCACCCTCGATCACGTCACCGGCCTGCACCGGCCCGACCCCGGCCGGGGTTCCGGTCAGGATCAGATCACCGGGCCGCAGGTGGTAATACCCGGACAGGTGGCTGAGGATCTCGTCGATCTTCCAGATCAGCTCCTCCAGAGTCGCGTCCTGACGCAGTTGCCCGTTGACGCTGAGGTGGATGCGGGTGCTGTCCCTGGGCGACCAGTCGCTGGCGGGGGTCAGGGGCGCAAACACCGCGCCATTCTCGACATCCTTGCCCAGATCCCAGGGTCGCTGCTTGTTGCGTTCGCGGATTTGCAGATCGCGGCGGGTCATGTCCAGCGCACAGCCATAGGCGAAAACGGCATCCCGGGCCTCGGCCCGTGCGGCGTGGAACAGCGGTCGTCCGACCGCAACGGCCAGTTCCATTTCGTGATGGTAGTTTTCCGTGCCCGGCGGATAGGGCACCGTTGCCCCGGACAGAACCGCGTTGGGCGCGGATTTCGTGAAGTAGAACGGCGCCTCGCGATCGACCTCATGGCCCATTTCGGCCGCATGGGCCGCATAATTGCGGCCAACGCAAAAGATCCGTCCCACCGGATAAGACGATTGCTGCCCCTGCACAGGAATTGCAAGCGGTTCGGGAAGAGTAAACACGCTGTCCGGCATCCGGGCCCCCTTTTGCGTCAAACGAGGCGCATCTTAGTGAAGATCATTGCCTGGACAAGCCTTCTCGACCGCTTCCCGCTTGACCGGGCCGTTGCAGGCCCTTGGCGCGGCGCGCAAGCCCGCCATCCGTACCTGCGAGGACGTGATCGGGACGTGTTCACAATTGGATGGCCGTGTCTTGAAAAACCGCCATCTGCTCTAGCTTCTTGTGGTACGGGGCGGTTTGCCCCGCGTAAACCGGGGCCTGGCGCGCCTCGGACACCACTCACTTGTTCGGTGGGCACACCATGTCCGCCGTAACCTGAAGACACTCACCACCGCTGAATTGTGGCGGAAACGGGTGCAAATGTTTCGGAGAACTAAGGCCAAAGATGCTGCCCCCAATAAGTCTTTGTGCCAATAGCGGGCCTAATTTTCAGGCTGGCACGTTCTCTGAACACAGGTCGGATCGCCGACAACATCCGGCGTAACCGGCCTCTGGCCAGGCGAATAAACCAGTGCAGGTCTGGCCGCCCCGCCGGGGAATGCCTGTTGTCTCTCCGGCGGGGTTTGATCCTGCACTCAGGGCTTCAAGTCACGCAAATCGTTCAGCAAGTCCAGCAGCGCCTCATGGCGGTCCGGACCCAGCTGCGAGCGAATGTCCTCGGCCAGACGGATCGTTACCTGGATATTGTCGCGGATGATCTGTTCACCTTTTGCGGTGATATCGACAATCTGGCGGCGCTTGTCGCAGGGGTGCACGCGCCGCTGGATCAGTCCTTTGATCTCAAGCTTTTGCAGGATACGGGTCAGGCTGGGCAGCAAAAGACAGGCCCGGTCGGCAAGGTGTGTCGGCTCTTGCGGGCCTTCTTCGTTGAGAACACGCAAAACGCGCCATTGCTGTTCGGTCACCCCCGCATCTGCAAGCATCCTGCGGATGGGACCCATGACCCGTTCCCGTGCCCGCAACAACGCTATGGGCAACGAGCGTGACGTCATCGGTAAATCACTGGTCATATTAAATATTGTACGAAATCCGGCGGTTGTGCAACTGGACAATCCTTTTCCGCCCTTCAATTCGCCTGTTTTCCCTTTGTTAGTGTCTATGTCATCAATCAGACGTGATGCGACCGCTCTGGCCTGAACATGGCCGCCGGCAAATGTCGTTGACCTTCACTGGCGAATGCCCATCACTGGCAGAAGCAGATTATCAGCGCCGGGCGCAGTCCCGGCCAAAATACCGAGGGTCATGATGAAGTGGGACGAATTCGCCGACTGGGGCAAGATGGTTGCCGAGTGGACGCAGGATTATCACCTGACCGTTGGGGACAGACCGGTGCGCGCCCGGTCGCAGCCGGGGGATATTCTGAACGCCCTGCCCGCTGAACCGCCCGAGCAGGCGCAGGCGATCGAGGATATCTTTCGCGATTTCGAACAGATCGTGATGCCCGGGATCACTCATTGGCAACACCCCCGGTTCTTCGCCTATTTCAACTCGAACGCATCCGCGCCCTCGGTGCTGGCCGAGTTTCTGGCCAGCGCCATCGCGCCGCAATGCATGCTGTGGCAGACCTCGCCCGCCGCGACCGAGATGGAAACACGAATGATGGAATGGCTGCGCCATGCGCTGGACCTGCCGCCGGGGTTTTCCGGCGTCATTCAGGATTCGGCCTCGTCTGCCACTCTGGCCGCCGTGCTGACCATGCGGGAAAAGGCGCTTGGATGGCAGGGCAACCAGCAGGGGTTATTCGGCCGGAAGCCGCTGCGCGTCTATTGCTCGGCCGAGGTTCACACCTCGGTGGACCGTGCCATCTGGATCGCTGGGATCGGGCAGGACAACCTGGTGCGCATCCCGTCCAGAGAACCCTGGCGCGGGATGGACCCCGCCGCACTGGAAGCGGCGATTCAGTCCGATTTAGAGTCTGGTTTTCAGCCAGCGGGCATCATTCCCTGCGTCGGCGGAACCAGTATCGGCGCAACGGATCCGGTGGCCGAGTGCCTGCAGATCGCGGCCCGGTACGGGCTGTATTCCCATGTGGACGCGGCCTGGGCCGGATCAGCGATGATCTGCCCCGAATACCGGCATTACTGGGCCGGGATCGAGCAGGCGGACAGCATCGTCTTCAACCCGCATAAATGGCTGGGCGTGCAGTTCGATTGCTGCGCTCATTTCCTGAAAGACCCCGATGATCTGGTACGGACACTGGCAATCAGCCCGGAATTCCTGAAAACCCATGGCAAGGACGGGATCATCAACTATTCGGAATGGTCCGTCCCGCTGGGCCGCAGGTTCCGGGCACTGAAACTGTGGTTCGTGATACGGGCCTACGGGCTGGAGGGCTTACGCGCGCGCCTGCGCAATCACGTGAACTGGTCGGTTGACCTGCATGACCGGCTGGGCGCCGAGCCGGATTTCGAAATCATCACCCCGCCCATGTGGTCCCTGTGGACCTTCCGTTACGCCCCTGCCGGGGTCCCCGATCTGGACGATCTGAACCTGCGGCTGGTAAACGCCATCAATGACGATGGCCGCATCTACCTGACCCAGACCCGCGTTTACGGAAATCTCGTGATCCGTTTTCAGGCCGGTCAGTTCGAAACGACCGAAGATGACGTCCGGATGGCCTATGATGTAATCACAGACATCGCCCGCTCATTACCTCAGAGGTCCTGACATGCCTGCACCCATCAATGAATTCAAACGCTCTTTGCTGAAGGGTGACCAGCTGATCGGCTGCTGGTCCAGCTTTGCCGAGGCGGTCACCGCCGAGATCATGGGCACCGTCGGGTTCGACTGGCTGGTGATTGATGGCGAGCACGCACCGAACGATATCCGCTCGGTCCGCGATCAGCTGATGGCGCTGTCGCACAGCCCGTCCCATCCGGTGGTGCGGGTGCCGGTGGGGGACACGGCCCTGATCAAGATGGTGCTGGATGCGGGTGCGCAAACGATTCTGGTGCCGATGGTGGACAGCGCCGAACAGGCGCGCGAGCTGGTACGCGCCTGCCGCTATCCGCCCGAGGGCGTGCGCGGGGTCGGCGCGATGGCTTCGCGCGCGACGCAGTACGGAACCACTGCGGAATATATTCAGACCGCGGACGCGCAGATCTGCCTGCTGGTGCAGGTGGAAAATCGTGCCGGTATGGCCGCGCTGGACGATATTCTGAAGGTCGAGGGCGTCGACGGGGTGTTCATCGGTCCGGCGGACCTGTCCACCGATATGGGCTATCAGGGCAACAGCGCCGCGCCCGACGTCCGCGCCGCCATTGCCGACGCGATGGTGCGGATCACGGCCGCAGGCAAGGCGCCCGGCATTCTGGGCACCAATGATGAGGCGATCCAGGCCTATCTGGACATGGGCGCGCAGTTTCTGGCAGTGGGGATCGACGTGATGCTGCTGGCCCAGGCGGCGCGGGCGCTGGCCGCAAAGTGGAAGGCGAAATAGCGCGTCAGCCCTGCATGGCGGCAGCTGCCTGCGCGTAACCGCCCGAGGCCCCGTCGACGAAATGCACATGATCGTCGCGGGTGGCCGATGGCACAAAACAGGTCATCATCGCCTCATCCTGTGCATGCAGGCCGTACCGGATCTTGCCCTGCCCACGGGCCCGTTCCAGCACCATCCGGATTTGCGCCAACGTCTCCGGGTCGCAGTCCAGCGTCATTTTCAGCCCATCATCGAATTTGCGGAAATCGGCATTGCGGCTGACCATGCGCTTGTAATGCTCGGGCTCGAAACTCCCCAGCCGTTTGCCCGTCTTGAACAGCAGCGCAATCAGCAGGTTCTGGCCCAGCAGCAAAAGTTTCTGCAACAGCAGATTGCGGCCGCCGCGCGAGACGTGGGCGTCGATGTCGATGCCCGGTGGCGGCCAGCCCATAGGCGGGCCGTTTTCCGCAACCGGGTGTCCGGCGCGCTCCAGCCCTTCGGAGGCAGCCAGAACCAGATGCGCCAGGTCGGCAAAATCTGCCTCGGTCGCCTGCGGCGTCGGCTGCACCACGACCGAGACGATCCGGCCGTGCCGTGCCGGGCTGTTCGACCAGCGGCAGGACAGGCCGGTCAGGTCCGGCAATGCGCCCGGTGCGGCCGCCGGCACCATGAAGTCTCCGGCCTTCATCCGCGCCTCGGCCCAGGCCAGCCCCCCGCCCGAGAACATGGCGTAATCCACCCCGTTCGAGGGCGCGTACCGGGCCACGCGCAGGTCCTTGCCGGCTAGGCGCAGTTCAGCCACGGGCACAATCGCCCCGCGCAGCGCGATGGCAAACTCCTCTTCGGCCCAGCGCCGCAGGTCGGCCAGAACGGTGCGCGCGGCGTCGGCGGCGCCTGCGGGCACCGCAAAGGCTGCGCCGTCGCCGCCAAAGACGTAGGGAAACTCCTTGCCCTCCAGCGCGTTGATCATGGCCGATATCACCGCAGCTCCGACCGTATTCACCGTCTTGTATCGCCCCTTGGCAATTTCACCGGTGGAATCGACGATATCGGCGACGCCCAGCACCCAGTCGTCAGGCACCGCCGTAAACCGCGCAGGTTCCGCAAGACGGGTGAAATCCCGCTGCAACGGAAGGCTGTCGTAAAAATCGGCCTGGGCGTCTTTCATTGGCACCTCGGGTTGATGGTTAAGATCAAAGATAGCCCGAATGTGATGGCTGTCTGTGGAAATCATCACAGCACACGCGCTTGTGCGAAACTCTGCCACGTGCCAAGCATTGCCCGCAGGTCGCGGAAGAGGGACGGTTCATGAAGGCAGGTTTGGTGGTCTTGTGTCTGGGCTATGTGCTCAGCCAGTTTTTCCGCGCCTTTCTGGCGGTGCTGAGCGTTGATCTGGGCCGGGACATCGGCGCCACGCCCGAGGATCTGGCCTTTGCCTCGGGCCTCTGGTTTCTGGTCTTTGCGGCGATGCAACTGCCGGTGGGCTGGGCGCTGGACCGGGTCGGGCCGCGCCTGACGGCGGCGATACTGCTGCTGGTCGGCGGCGCAGGTGGCGCGGCGCTGTTTGCCGTGGCGGGCACGCCATTTCACATCGCCATCGCCATGGGGTTGATCGGGGTTGGCTGTTCTCCGGTCCTGATGGCGTCCTATTACATCTTCGCGCGCGAATACCCGCCTGCGCGCTTTGCCACGCTGGCGGCGGTGATGCTGGGCGTCGGATCGGTCGGCAATCTGGTGGCCTCATACCCCACGGCACTGGCGGTTGAGCTGATGGGCTGGCGGGCCACGATGGGAACGCTGGCGGTTGTCTCGGCGGCGATTGCATTGGGCATCTGGATCACCGTGCACGATCCCGAAAAGGTCGAGACCGAACACAGGGGATCCGTGCTGGACCTGCTGAGGGAACCCGCCCTGTGGGCGATCCTGCCGCTGATGCTGGTCGCCTATGCCCCATCCGCCGCCACACGCGGGCTGTGGGCCGGGCCGTATCTGAGCGATATTTTCAGCCTCGGCACCACCCAGATCGGAACCGCAACGCTGATCATGGGGGCGGCGATGATTGCCGGAACCTTTGCCTATGGGCCGCTGGACCGCCTGATGGGCACGCGGAAATGGGTGATCTTCGGCGGCAACGCGCTGGGCACGGCGGCATTGGTTCTGCTGTGTCTGTGGATCGACAGCGCGGTCTGGCTGGCGGTGCTGCTGATGGCGGTGATCGGGTTCATGGGGGCCAGCTTTCCGGTCATCATGGCCCATGGCCGCGCCTTCGTGCCGCCGCATCTGGTCGGGCGCGGCATGACCCTTCTGAACCTCTTTGGCATCGGCGGCGTGGGCCTTGCCCAGTTTGTCACCGGCCGCATCCATGCCGCCACGGTGGACATCAGCCCGACCGCGCCCTACACAGCGATATTCGGCTTTTTCGCGGTCACGCTTGCCATCGGCTGCGTAATCTACCTTTTCAGCCGCGACAGCGTCGATTGACGCTGGAACCGTCAGGAGTGTCCATGTCCGACCCGCGCGTCATTGCCCCCAATCTCAAACGCAGGCTTTCGGGCGTGACGGCGACGATTGCGCGGCTGGTGCCGCTGCAGGTGCGATGGATCGATATCGCCGCCACTGGGCCGGGCTTGCCTGCGGACATCCCGCATATCCCGCTGGGCCGCCTGCCGTTCCTGTCGCGCAAAACCCTGCGCGTCTGGCACGCACGGCGAAACACCGAGATGCTGCTGGGTCTGATCCTGCGCAACATCTTCCGATTGCGGCTGAAACTGCTGTTCACCAGCGCCTCGCAACGGACCCATACCGGGTATACCAAATGGCTGATCGACAGGATGGATGCGGTGGTGGCCACGTCTCGCAAGACCGCCGGCTATCTTGAGCGCGATGCGCAGGTGATCATGCACGGCATCAACCTGCAGGATTTCACGCCACCCGAGGACAAAGCCGCCGTTCGCGCCCGTCTGGGGCTGCCTGACGGTCTGCTGCTGGGCTGCTATGGCCGCATCCGCCACCAAAAAGGCACCGACGCTTTTGTCGACGCGATGATCGACCTGTGCGACCGCTTCGATGACGTCCACGGTATCGTTATGGGCCGCGCGACCGAGAAACACACCGCCTTTCTGGCCGAGCTGAAAGACAAGGTCGCCAAGGCGGGTCTGTCCGACCGCATCCTGTTCATGCCCGAGGTCACCGTGGATCAGATCGCCGAATGGTATCAGGTGCTGGATCTCTTCATCGCCCCGCAACGCTGGGAGGGCTTCGGCCTGACCCCGTTGGAAGCGATGGCCTGCGGTGTGCCGGTCGTGGCCACCGATGTCGGTGCGTTTTCCGAGATCGTCACCGACCCGTCGCTGGGCCGCGTGGTGGAACCCGGCGAAATCCCTGCGCTGGCTGACGCCGCTGCCGACATGCTGTCCGACCGCGATTCCCTGACGCGCTCGGGCACCGCCGCCCGCAGCCATGTCGAGCAGAATTTCGATATCAACGGCGAGGCCAAGACCCTGGTCGCCCTGTATGAACGGCTTCTGGCGGACTGATCCGCTTCAATTCGCCGTCAATCGCGGAATTCGGTGCCGAAAACCCTTTTTTCTTCGCTGCAACGCGGCTATGAACGCGCGTCCTTAACTTTGGAGACATGAAATGGGCTATCGCGTCGTCGTCGTCGGCGCCACGGGTAACGTGGGCCGCGAAATGCTGAACATCCTGGCGGAACGCCAGTTCCCGGTCGATGAACTTGCCGCCCTGGCAAGCCGTCGTTCGCTGGGCACCGAGGTAAGCTTTGGCGACAAGACACTCACGACCAAGGACCTGGACACGTTCGATTTCACCGGCTGGGACATGGCGCTGTTTGCCGTGGGGTCCGAGGCGACCAAGGTTTACGCCCCCAAGGCGGCCGCGGCCGGATGTGTGGTGATCGACAACTCGTCGCTCTATCGCTATGACCCGGACATTCCGCTGATCGTGCCGGAATGTAACCCCGAGGCGATCCACGACTACAAGAACAAGAACATCATCGCCAACCCCAACTGCTCGACCGCGCAGATGGTTGTCGCGCTGAAGCCGTTGCACGACCGCGCCAAGATCAAGCGCGTTGTCGTGTCGACCTATCAGTCGGTTTCGGGCGCGGGCAAAGAGGGCATGGATGAGCTTTGGGATCAGACCAAGGCCATCTACAACCCCACCACCGAGGTTGAGCCGAAGAAGTTCCAGAAACAGATCGCCTTCAACGTCATTCCGCAGATCGACGTCTTCATGGAAGACGGCTCGACCAAGGAAGAATGGAAGATGGTTGTCGAGACCAAGAAGATCGTCGATCCGTCGATCAAGGTCACGGCCACCTGCGTCCGCGTGCCGGTTTTCGTCGGCCATTCCGAGGCCGTGAACATCGAGTTCGAGGAATTCCTGGACGAAGACGAGGCGCGCGACATCTTGCGCGAGGCGCCGGGCATCATGGTGATCGACAAGCGTGAGGCCGGTGGTTACGTCTCGCCGATCGAATGCGCGGGTGATTTCGCCACCTTCATCAGCCGTATCCGTCAGGATTCGACCGTCGAAAACGGTATCAACCTGTGGTGCGTTTCGGACAACCTGCGCAAGGGCGCAGCCCTGAACGCCGTGCAGATCGCCGAGTTGCTGGGCCGTGAGGTTCTGAAAAAGGGGTAAGACAAATCCCCGAAGACCAACGAAACCCCGCCAGACCAATGGCGGGGTTTTTTTGTTTTGTGGCCGCGCCGGCAGTTCGGTTCGCCCGCCTTCGTCCATAGCCATAGTGCCGGATCGCCACATCCCGGAACTAATTTAAACTTCGCCTAACCACCTATCCTTTCCGGATTCTACACTCAACTCAATTACTTAGGCCGGGTGAATTTCAGGAATTGATGTCATGAGAGTTTCTGCGCGTGTTTTTTCAACATGTCTTTGTTTGGTCGCAGGCTTCGCAAACGCCCAAAGCAATGACGAGGCCGCTGAGATCGCCAAGGACCTTGCCAACCCGTTTGCCGATCTGATTGCCCTGCCTCTGGTCGTGGAACATACGCGCAATATCGGGTCCGCTGACGGGCACAACACCTCGCTCAGCTTTCAGCCGATCTATCCGTTTACCCTGAATGCCAACTATACGCTGACGACCCGAACGATCATTCCGCTGGAATGGCAAAATGACATCGCCGGGAATTCCGGCTCTCAATTCGGGCTGGGGGATATCGAACAAGGGTTCTTCATCGCCCCCAATGCACGGGAAACACGGCTTGGCGATTACTCGGTTGGCGCGGGTCTGCAGGTGACCTGGCCGACCAGTACGGATCGCCTGCTCGGGTTGGGAACGCTGGCCGTGGGCCCGACCGCAGCGGCGCTGATTCAGAATAACGGCTGGACCTATGGCGGGCTGGTCGCCCAGCAATGGGGCGTGCTGGAAACCCGGAACAACGTGCCGGAGGTAAATACGACGTTTCTGGAACCGTTTCTGTCTTATACCAACGCCAGCCAGTGGACGTTTTCCGCGTTTTCGGAAAGCGAATATGACTGGACGGCAAGCGAATGGTGGGTTCCGATCACCGTCGAAACCGGCAAGCTGATGCAGTTCGGACAGGTCCCGATCCAGATTCTTGGCGGAGTGACCTATTGGGCCGACAGCCCGCCGGGCGGCCCGGATGGTGTCGCGTTTCGTCTGGAAACGACGCTTGTTCTGCCAAAGGACTGGCGCAAGTTCAGCGGGAAGAATTAGGGCGCCCATCCTGCACTATTTTTGCGGTGACTGACAAGGCCAGTTGGGTGTGGTGCAGGCAGATCCGGCACCACCCCGAACCGCTTTACAACGCCTGCCCTTCTGCATCGAAGAATTGCAGTTTTTCCGGCGCGAAATGCAGGCCGATTTTGGTGCCGGGCTTCAGGTCGGTGTCACCGCCAAGGCGGACGGTGACCATTTCCCCGGTGCCGCAATCGACGATAACGAACATGTCGGCGCCCAGATATTCGACCACCTCGACCATACCGTCGCTGTGTCCCGCGCCGGGTTCGACGACACTGATATGTTCCGGGCGAATGCCCAGTTTGGTAGCCGCGCCCGCCCGGTCAAATGGACCGCTGCCGCCGTTTTCCAGCTGGAACCGGTCCCCTGACACGGTACAGGGCAGGACGTTCATCTTCGGGCTGCCGATGAACTGCGCCACGAACAGATTGGCCGGGCGTTCATACAGTTCGCGCGGGGTGCCGACCTGGGCGATCTTGCCGAATTCCAGTACCACGATGCGGTCGGCCAGTGTCATCGCTTCGACCTGATCGTGGGTCACGTAGATCATCGTGCGGTTCAGGCTCTGGTGCAGCTTGGCGATCTCATAGCGCATTTCGACCCGCAGGGCGGCGTCGAGATTCGACAGCGGCTCGTCGAACAGGAACGCGGTGGGGTCGCGCACGATGGACCGACCGATCGCCACCCGCTGCCGCTGACCGCCGGACAGATCCTTGGGGCGGCGTTCCAGATAAGGGTCGAGTTTCAGGACCTCGGCCGCCTTGCCTACACGTTCGGCGATCTCGGTTTTGGCGACGCCCGCTACCTTCAGCGAAAAGCCCATATTCTCGGCCACAGTCAGGTGAGGATAAAGCGCGTAGGACTGGAACACCATGGTCAGCCCGCGTTTTGACGGCGGGTGATCAGTGACATCCTGCCCGTTGATCAGAAGCGACCCGCGCGAGATATCCTCAAGCCCGCCGATCATCCGCAGCAGGGTGGATTTGCCGCAGCCCGACGGGCCCACAAAGACGACAAACTCGCCTTCTTCGATCTGCAGGTCGATGCCTTTGATCACCTGCGCAACGCCGAACCATTTTTCGACGGCTTTGAGTTCGATACTGCCCATCAGTTCCTCCCTGCCCAGTGGAGCCACACCGCGGCCGTCCACGTAAACGAATTGCCACCGGCGGGGCCGCCGGTCATCGGGTCGTAATATTCGGCGAAACCGTTGCCCGCGATCAGGCGCGCGGTTTTCAGGCGCAGGGCTTCGGCTTCGACACCGTGGCCCATTTCGTCCAGGCCAATCCCGGCCATCATGTTCATGAACGCCCAGGTCGGCCCGCGCCAATACCGGCGCGCGTCAAATTTGGGCATGTCCGGATCGTAGCTGGGGATCGGATGCGGAACCGTGGTCAGAATCGTCTTGAGACGTTCCAGCATCCGTTCGGATTCCAGCCCCGCGTACCAGCACAGGTAGCTCGCGTTAGAGAGGCTTTCGGCCCATGCCCCGGTATGTGCATCGCGCGCGTCAAAGGCGCCCAGCGCGTCGTTCCACAGCGACCCGGCCCCGGCTTCGAGCCGGGCAATGTCGCTGCGCAGACCCGCGGCCTCAAGCCCAAGTTCCGTGCTGATGACCAATAGGTCGCGGGCAGCGCGCAAGGTGGTGAAACTCATGGTCGGGTCAGCGACGCGAAACGGGTTGAGGTCCAGCAGTTTCTGCTGATCCCAGCCGACCTGCTGCCCGATCTGAACCAGTTTGATATAGCGGTCATAGTCATATTTGGTCGGCCGGTCGGCACTGTTGACATGGCCAGTGTCGCGGCGCTGATATTCGCCCACATCCGAGGCGTCGATGCCTGCCATCGCCCCGTCCCAATCAGGGGCATTGTCGCGCCCGGCCTCCCACGGATGGGTGGCGCAGACCGCGCCATGATCATCCAGACGCCATTTCATGATCCAGCGGTGCCAGGCCAGCATGGCGGGAAACAGCGCCCGCAAACGCGCGGTGCCGGCGTCCCGGTCCGTGTCCCAGATCCGCCGCGCCATGGTGGCAGCAATCGGTGGCTGGGTCACGCCAGAGGACGGGATCGGCCCGGTGCCGCCCCAGACATCGGGGCCGGGAAAGTACCCCGGATCGGGCTTATGGAACAGGATGTGAGGGATCATGCCGTCCTCCCACTGGCCCGAGAACAGCGTCTCAAGCTCGGTCCAGGCACGGTCGATGTCGAATTCGGCAAAGCCCAGCGCCGCGACCGCGCTGTCCCAGTTCCACTGATAGGGGTACAGGCCGCTGGTCGGGATCGTATAGCCGCCCCGATCATTGGCAATCAGGATGTTGCGGGCCGATTCACTCGGCGTTGTATGGTGGTTCATATCAGTCATCCTTTGACCGACCCTGCCGTCAGGCCTTTGGTCATGAAACGTTCAAGCCCCAGGAACAGGGCCATGATCGGCACGGTGGCGATCACTGCCCCGGCCATCAGGTGCTGGCGGGGAATTTCCGAGGAGTTCAGCATCGTGACCCCGCGGGTCAGGGTGAATTTCGACGGGTCGTCCAGCAGCATGAAGGCAAGCAGGAATTCATTCCAGGCGATCATGAAGACATAAAGCGACACCGACGCCAGCGCCGGCAGGCTGAGCGGCAGCGTGATCTTCCAGATCACCGAGATACGCGAGAGGCCATCCATCAGACCAGCCTCTTCCACCTCGGTCGGCAGACCGCGGAAATAGCCCTGCAGCATATAAAGGGCGACCGGGATCGTCGTGACCGGATAGATCATCACGATCCCCAGGATCGAGTTGCGCAGCCCGGTCAGCGAGAAGGCGATATAGATCGGCAACGCCAGCACGATCATCGGCACCATGTAGATCAGCAGGATCGAGCGCGAGAACGCCTTTTGCCCCTGAAAGCGGAACCGGGCCACCGCGTAGGCGCCGGGCACGCTGAAGGCCAGCGTGATGAACACGGTCAGGCACGAGACATAGAACGACGTCCACAGATAGGTGCCGAAATTGAAATCCCGGAACAGTTCCGTGTAGCTGCGGAACAGCGCTGTGCCTTGGCTTAGATCAACCGAGAAATCCAGCGGGTTCTGCAACAGCGCCTGCTGCGATTTCAGGCTGGTCATCACCATCACGTAGAACGGAATGATGACGATGGCGGTGAAGAAGATATAGCCGAATCCGGTGCAGAACCGGATCACCGCGTCCTCGTATTCGTGGCGGGTGAGCTCGCCAAAAGGCAGTTCCTTCAGGATCTCGGCCATGGAGACATGCATCACGGCCACCACTGCGATCACGGTAATCAGCGTCGCCTGCAGCGTGGTGTCCGACCCGATCAGAACCGGGCCAAAGCCGGTCAGGCAGGACAGGCCCAGCAGGGCCGACACCCCCAGACGGGCCGGGGCGTGGCGGGCCGGAAAGCGGACATAGGCCAGACCGGCGACCGCCCCCCAGATCAGGCTCAGCAGCACCTGCGGACGAAACGCCGCGCCGGTGGCGAAGGACATGGTGACCGCGACGGTGGTGGCGATGACCACCAGCCAGAGTGCGCCCAGAACCGGGCCGGTTATATACCCTTTGCGCATCACAAACCCTCCTCTCGGCTGATGAAGCGGAAAAAGAAGAAGCTGAAGGCAATCAGGCACATCAGGATCACCACGGCCACAGCCGCGCCCGCCCCGATGTTCGAGATCGCAAAGGCCTGTTCATAGACATTCACGGTCAGCGTGCGGGTGCCTGCATTGCCGCCGGTCAGCAGGAAGATGTCGTCGAACTTGTTGAACGTCCAGATAAAGCGAAGCAGGAACAGCACCGACAGGATGCCCAGCAATTGGGGGATGCTCAGCAGCCAGAACTTCTGGAACGGCGACGCACCATCCATATCCGCCGCTTCGTACATGCTGGAGTCGATGGACTGCATTCGCGCCAGAATGAACAGGAACGACAGTGGGAAATAACGCCAGATCTCGAACACCGTGACCATGATCAGGGCCAGCGGGCGTTCGCCAAAGAAATTGATCGGGTCATTGCTCAGCCCCATTTGCACCAGCAGCGCGTTGGCGGATCCCGAAAACGGGTCGAAAAGGGTGACCCATGTAAAGGCCACGGCGATCACCGGCGCCACATAGGGAAACAGGTACAGGCCCCGGATAATGCCCTGCCCGCGGAAGCTTTTGTTCAGCAGCAGGGCGGCAAACAGCCCCATGACCAGTGCACCGATCGTGCCGAACACGGTGTAAAACAGCGTCACCCAGAGAACGCCCCAGAACTCTGACCCGTCAAAGACGCGGGCAAAGTTTTCAAAGCTGAATTCAAAATTGGTCAGCACGTTCGGCCCGCTGCCAGTCACGGTGGGCTCGGAATCCTCGACCAGTTCCTCGATCACGTCCGGATCACCGTCAAGCGTGACCGGAATGCGGATGCGTTCGCGCTGACCGCCTTCCAGCGTGCCGAAGTCGCAATACAGGTTCCGGCCGTCCAGAACACAGGGTGCAACAACGTCGCCCGTGGCTGTCACCTCATCGGGCAGGACGTCGCTGAGGGTGACGCCGCCGATGGCGATTTCCTGGCTGGAGTTGCGCAGCCGGTACTCGATCCGAAGATCGTCGCCCGATCCGCGCAGGCTTTCACGGACAACCGGCGCAGGCGGGCGCAGGTCGGACAGGGTAAAGGGCTTGAAGCTGATCCAGATGATCGCCAGCAGGGGCAGGATCACCACAAGCGAGACGCTGATCACGGTCGGAGCCAGCAGCGCCCAGGCCAGACGCGCCTCGCGTTTGGCTAGCGCCCCGGTTCCTGTCGGTGGGGTGGCCGAAGACATGGGGTACCTCGAAGGGTTGAATGCAGCGGCGCAGACGCCGCTGCGAGTGCCGGTCGAGCGGGATTACTGGACCTTGGCGAGCTCTTCGTTCATGGCCGCAACGGCGGCGGCTGCATCGACTTCTTCGTCGATATACTGGCGGACGATCCGGTTGATGGCCTGGCTGTTGATCATTTTAGAAGCCAGCGACAGCTGTCCTTCAGACACGCCCCAGCGTTGCGCCACGTCCAGGCCGCCGACGATCTCGTCGATCATCGCCTGATCGTAAAGCTCACCCAGCGGGGCCTTGCGGTCGACGCCGACCGGCAATTCGGCCCAGGCCTCGGCAAAGGCGGTGGGATTGTCAGCCGTACCGCGCCGGACCGGGAACTTGCCTTCCGGCGCAATTGCCAGCGTCTGGGTATAGCCGTCGTCCATCGCAAATTTCACGAACTCCATGGCGGCGTCTGTATCGGCGTCGCTGGTGATCCCGAAATACCGCACGTCACCCCAGGCCGCGCCATCCGGATTGGACGGGCCGGAAAAGTTGGTCACGATACCGGTCATCGAGGCCAGATCGCGCGATGTGGGATCGTCGTTGATGGTTGGCGGGGCACTGTCACGCAGGCCGGCCAGTTCGTCCAGAATGAAAGGCGACCAGATGATCATCGCCGCCTTGCCGTCAAAATACAGCTCGCGCGACTGTTTCCAGTACAGTTCCCCCGGAGGCGAAGCCTTGGCGATCGCCTTGTAGAAATCCAGCACTTCGGTGGTTTTGGCCTCGTCCAGCGGCTGGAAGCCGTCGGCGCTGACCGGGCTGACACCGTTGGCCAGGAACACATGTTCCAGAACCTGGCTCATGAAGTTCTCGTCAACCTTGGTGGCGGCGACAAAGCCGTACATCTCGGGCGGGTTGTGCAGCGATTCCAGCGCCGCCAGAACGTTGCCAAAGGAATTGGGCGCCTCAAGCCCGGCGGCATCGAACAGGTCCTTGCGGTAGACCACCAACTGGGTCCAGCCATCGACCGGAACCGAGGCTGTTTCGCCGTTGAAGGCTGCCATCGCCAGCGCGCCGGGGGCAAATGTGTCCGTGCCCAGTTCCTCGATCACTTCAGTGGCGGCTTCGGTATCCAGAATGCCCGCCTCGGCCCAGGGCAGGGCGTATTGCAGCGTGTGATAGACCACATCCGGCAGGTCGCCGGCCGCAAAAGCCGCCGTGGCGCGGGTGCCCAGATCGCTTTCGGTGACGGGTATCACTTCGACCGTGGTGCCGGATTCCTCTTTGAACCTGTCCGCCATCTCCTGTTGCTTGGCCAGCCGCTCGGGCTGTTCCTCGGTCGTCCAGAAGCGGATCGTATCCGCCTGAGCCGACAGCGCGGTCAGCGCCAGTGCCAGCGATGAACCCAGCATCAGCCGGGACGCTTTGGGTGTCAGTTTCATGGTCGGTCTCCTCCCCGATAATGATCGTTGACGTGTTGTATCTTTTGCGCCAGTTCCGCTGATGTAAGGCCGGGCGGCCCGTCCGAACCCCCTTCGATCAGGGTGGCTTCGGTCAGCTCGCGCAGGCTTGCGGGGTCCTCGCCCCGGATCTGCCGGATCAGCAAGGTCGCCAGCCGCTGCCCAGCCATGCGGGAATCAACGGCAAAGGTGGTCAGCGCCGGACGCGCATAGCGACATTCCGGAATGCCGTCATAGCCGATGACCGACACATCGCGGCCGATCACCAGCCCCTGATCCCCGGCTGCGGAATAGAACCCCAGCGCCGCCAGATCCGTGGCAAAGACGATGGCCGTGGGCGGCTGTTCCAACTGCATCAGGGCCGTGGCCTGCGCGGCACCTTCGTCCCGCGTTCTGGCGCCATCCCGGATCAGATCCGGGTCGAATGGCAGGCCCGCCGCGCTCAGTCCGTCGGTATATCCGTCGCGGCGCAGGTGGCTGTAGTTGAACTTCAGATCGCTGCCGACATAGCCGATCCGTGTATGCCCGAACCCGGCCAGCCGCAGAACCGCCTTGCGCATCGCCAGCTCGCCCAAGATATCGAACCAAGATGTGCCCTCATAGCTGTTCGGCTGCCCGTAACCGGTCCGCCCGTACAGGATATGCGGCACGTCCAGGTTGCGCAAAAGATCCGCGCGGGAATCCTTGACCAGCGTCCGCGGCAGGATGAAGCCGTCCGCCTTGCGTTCCTGATACAGCCGGCTGAGGACTTTCAGCGTATCGCGCTCAGATGTTGCCGTGGAAATGGTCATGGTCCAGTCAAACCCGCTGGCCGCCTCGCACGCGCCGGCCAGAAAATCCTGCAGGAAGGGATTGTGCTGATCCGGCTCGTCGCTGTTTAGCACCATCGCAATTGCACGTACCTGGCCGGTTCGGATCGCCTGCGCGTGGCTCAACGGCCGATATCCCAGCTTGCGCGCAGCCGCCTTGACCCGGTTTCGCGTGACCTCGGAAATGTCCGGATAATCGTTCAGGGCGCGCGATACGGTGCTTTTTGAAAGGCCCAGATGCGCGGCCAATTCGTCCAGTTTGACCCGTCCGGATGCCCCCGGACGATTCGCCGAAGCGCGTGGCTGATATGAGAGATTCGCGGTCATTTGTTCCAATTGTTGTTTCCGAAACCGGTTTCGGCAACGAATAAGTTTAAAAAAGAGCAAGGGAGCTTCTATTTCACTCTTTCAGGGTCCGTGGCAGCCCGCCCGCCTGCGCGGGTACGGCGGCCGTGCGGGACGGTGGGCAGGCGCGGCGGCTAGCCCTGGCTTTCGACCAGTGTTTTCAGATTGGACAGGCCGCGTTCATAGTCGCCGCCAACCCAGTTATCCATCATCAGCCCCATCCAGCGGGACATCGGGTTCATGCCCAATTGGGTCTCAAACCCCCATGTCACCTGCGTCTGGTCGCCCTGTTGCGCCAGATCGAAGGACGCCTCCGCGGTGCCCATCTGCCCGAAATCCAGCGCGGTCTTGACCACCTGATCGGGGATGCTTTCGATGATTTCCTGCGTGCCCGAGCCGACCTGCGGGTGATCCGAAGTCCAGCTCAGGGTATTGCCCACTCCGGTCTCGGGGCCGCTGTAGGACAGTTTCGTTTCCGGGTCGCGCGACAGCCAGGGAGACCACTCTTCGGTCGCCTGCATGGAATTCACATAGGGAAAGACCGCGCTGGCGGGCGCGTCGATGGTAATACTGCGCGAGACTTCGGCCTTGCCGGGCAAAAGATAGGACACCCCGACCAGAACCAGAATAAGGACAACAAGGGTGACAAAAACACGTTTGATGAATCGCATGGCGCGCTCCTGATCCAAAAGGAATGACGCCATGTTAGCAAAAAATGGCGCGAAATCAGAGACCTGATCCGCGCCACATGTTCGAACCGGAAACCGCGTCGCTCAGACGACCACGAATTTTTTTTCGGACGGGTCGTAGCATTGCAGCCCGCCTTCGCCGATATCGGTCCACAACCCATGCAGGCTGAGCGATCCATCCTCGACTGCCGAAGACACAAACGGGAAAGTCATCAGGTTTTCGAGCGAGGCGACCACCGCCTGCCGCTCGAACTGACGCGCCTGTTCGACGCTGTCCTCGATATCCGCGACCAGATCGTATTTGGGCTTGAGAATATCCATCCAGCGGCCGACAAAGCTGTCTTTCGCTTCCAGTTGCGGGGCCTGGCCCTTGCACATGTCGATACAGCCCTGGACGCCGCCGCATTGCGAATGGCCCAGAATGATCAGATGCGCGACCTTCAGCGCGGTGACCGCATATTCGATGGCGGCGCTGGTGCCGTGGTGGTCGCCATCGGGCGCAAAGGGGGGCACAAGGTTGGCAATGTTGCGGTGGATGAAGAAGTCGCCCTGATCCGCACCGAACATCGATGTCACATGCACCCGGCTGTCGCAGCAGGAAATCACCATCGCCCGCGGGCGCTGACCCTCGGTCGCAAGGCGGCGGTACCAGACCTGATTTTCGGAATAGGTGGTGGCTTTCCAGCCGTGATACCGTTTGACCAGATAACCCGGCAGAGGTTTCGCTAAGTCCATACTTGTGTCCATTCTCGTGTTTCCGAGGTCGCTGTAACCCGAATTCAAGGAAAATTCGAGCAATTATCCGAAACCATCGCAAGGTTTTGCAAAGGAATTCACCGTCAGTGTCGGCAACGCTGTGGGGGCGATTAGAACTGGGGTGAATGTGGTGGATAAGATTGTCACGCTTGAACACAAGGAATCCGTGCGGCTGGATCAGGACCGGCTGAACGGGTTGTACCGTCAACTGGGCGACAAGAACGCGCTGGACGTGCTGTGCCGAACGGTCGAGGAACTGGCCGTGCGGCTGTCGAACTGCGAACGGTTCTGGCGTCAGCGCGACGGGGCGGGTTTGCGCAAATGCGCCCGCTCGCTGGTGGCCATATCCGAACAGATCGGGATGGTGGCGCTGGCGCGGGTGGCCGGGGACGTGGCGCAATGCGTCGATGCCGGTGACGCGGTGGCGACCGGCGCCACCCTGTCGCGCCTGATCCGCGTCGGTGAAAAATCGCTGACCGTGATCTGGGATCAGCAGGATCTTTCGGTCTGACGGGGCTTGCGGACGGATCGTGGACGGCTAGGCTGGTCGCACGTCAAACCAACCGAGAATTCCATGCCCCTGTCATTTGCTTCCCCGTCCGAGACGTCGCTGTCGCTGCATGTCATCGCGCAACCTGATCTGGACGATTGGCTGAACGATCAGTCGGATGCCGTGGCCGCCTGGGTGCGCGCCAGCGGGTTTACCGGCGCCCTGGGTCAGACCGTGCTGATCCCCGGTCCGGACGGTATGCCGGAACATGCGCTGGCTGGATATGGCAAATGCAGCGGCCGCGCGCGCAAGCGGTTTCCGCTGGCCGCAGCAGCTCAGGCCCTGCCCGAAGGCAGCTATCACATCGCCTCGGGCCTGCCTCTGGATGCTCTGGAGACCGAGTGCCTGGGCTGGCTGCTGACCGGGTACGCCTTTGATCGCTATGCCTCGCAGACCCCGGCCAAGGCCCGCCTGGTGGCGCCCGACGGTGTCGATGCGGCCCGGATCGAGGTTCTGGCCAATGCCGAGGCCCTGATCCGTGATCTGGTCAACACCCCCGCATCGGATATGGGGCCGGATCAGTTGCAGGCCGCAGCCGAGGCTTTGGCGCAGGAATTCGGTGCATCCTGCGACGTGATCCGGGGGCAGGCTCTGCTGGATCAGAATTTCCCGCTGATCCATACCGTGGGCCGTGCCGCCGCGCAGGAACCGCGGCTGATACAGATGAGCTGGGGCCATTCCGGGCCGCGGCTGACGCTGGTTGGCAAGGGTGTGTGTTTCGACACTGGCGGGCTGAACCTGAAGCCCGGCAATTCGATGTCCCTGATGAAAAAGGACATGGGCGGTGCAGCCAATGTGCTGGGTCTGGCGCGGATGATCATGGCGCTGAAGCTGCCGGTGCAGCTGAGCGTGCTGATCCCGGCGGTCGAGAATTCGGTGGCCGGCAACGCGTTCCGGCCCGGCGACATCCTGACCTCGCGCAAGGGCCTGACGGTCGAGATCAACAACACCGACGCCGAAGGGCGGCTGGTGCTGGCCGATGCGCTGGCACTGGCGGATGAGGGAAATCCGGATATGGTGATCTCGATGGCGACGCTGACCGGCGCGGCGCGGGTGGCGCTGGGCCCCAATCTGGCCCCGTTCTATACCGATGATGACGGCGCGGCTGCGGCATTGGCGCAGGCAGGCGAACAGGCCGCCGATCCGGTCTGGCGGATGCCCTTCCACGAGCCGTACGAGGCGATGATCGAACCCGGCATCGCCGATCTGGACAACGCGCCGTCGGGCGGGTTTGCCGGATCCATCACCGCAGCGCTGTTCCTGCGCCGCTTTGTCGGCGACAGCGCCTATATGCATTTCGATATCTATTCCTGGCAGCCCGGCAAGGCCCCCGGGCGCAGCAATGGCGGTCTGGGTCAGGGGCCGCGCGCCCTTTTGACCGCCCTGCCCGGGATACTGGGCCTGTGACCCGCCAGCGCATCATAAAGCCGGTCGTTGACCTGTTGCGCAGCCCGGATGGCCCGCGCGAGCGGCAACTGCTGTTCGGCGACACGGTTCGCGTCGTCGACACGCAGAACGGTTGGGCCCATATCACCGCGGACAAGGATGGCTATAGCGGCTGGGTCGCGTCCGTCCTGCTGGGGCCGGACAAGCCGGAAACCCATTGGATCGCCGCGCCGGCCACCCATGCCTATGAGCAACCGGATATGAAAAGCCCGGATCTGCTGTCGCTGAGTTTCGGCAGCCGGATAATGGTGCTGTCGGAACAGTACGGGTTTCTGGAAACGGAACTGGGTTTCATTCCGGCCGTGCACGCCAAGCTCAGCGCCACCCGGCTGACCGATCCGGTTGCCGTGGCCGAGCTGTTTCTGGGCACGCCCTACCTGTGGGGCGGCAACAGCCGGTTCGGACTGGACTGTTCCGGGCTGGTTCAGGCCGGGCTTCTGGCCTGCGGTCTGCCCTGCCCCGGGGACAGCGGCGATCAGGAGCGTGAGCTGGGTCAGGCCCTGCCTGCGGACACAGCGCCGAAACGCGGCGATCTTCTGTTCTGGAACGGCCATGTGGCCTGGGTCTACGGCGACAACATGCTGCTGCACGCCAACGCCTATCACATGGACGTGACCTTCGAGCCTATGGATCAGGCGATTTCACGGATATTGCAACAGGGCGACGGGCCGGTGACGGCGCATAAGCGGCTCTAATCCGGGTTGACGGCCCGGATCAGCTTGCGTTCCAGCACCCGCAGCACGATGCGCAGGTCATGCCCCCGTTTCAGGATACGCCCATCCATGCCGACGACCGAATACATCCCCTGCTTCTGCCGCAGGCGCGGGTGTTTTTCGACCCGATAGATCGGGTGTTCCGCGGTTCGTCGGAAAATGGAAAACACCGCCACGTCGCGCAGATTGGAAATTCCGTAATCGCGCCATTCTCCGGTGGCGACCATCCGGCCATAGACGGACAGGATATGGGACATCTCGCGCCGGTTGAACGCGACGGGCATCTGGGCCGAGTTTGCAGAAAACCGGCTGGGAGGCTGCATGTTCATGGAACAAGCCTTGCCGGAAAATGCGTTTGAATCAAGCCCGCTGCAAACGGGTGTGGCATTTTTGAATCGCCGCGCGCTAGCGCCGACCGACCTGACGGCAGATCAGAATCACCGGCAACAGCCCTACGGCAAGGATCACCAGCGATGGAACCGCGGCCCCTTCCAGCCGCTCGTCCGAGGCCAGGCGATAGGATTGAATCGCCAGCGTATCAAAGTTGAACGGGCGCATGATCAGGGTGGCGGGCAACTCTTTCATCACGTCGACAAAAACGATCAGCAACGCGGTCAGCAGCGATGGTGTCAGAATCGGCAGATGCACCCGGCGCAGGGTGCCCAACGGCGTCTGGCCCAAGGATCGCGACGCCGCGTCCATATTGGCGTGCACCGTGCTCTGTCCGCCTTCATAAGCGCTGAGCGCGGCGGCCAGAAAGCGCACCATATAGGCCGCCACCAGCAGCCAGATCGAACCTGTGACCAGCAAACCGGTCGAGATATCGAACGTGTCCCGCATCCAGGCGTCCAGCGCGTTGTCAAAGCTGGCAAAGGGCACCATCAGACCCACGGCAATCACCCCGCCCGGCACCGCATAGCCTAACCGCGCCAGATATCCCGTGGCCGCCGAGCCGCGCCCCGGGCGGAGGCGCTGAAAGAACCCGACGCAGATCGCGGCGCAAACGGTCACAATCGCGGCCACTCCCGCCAGCGTCAGTGAGTTCCGGATGAACCCGATATACCGCCGCGAAAGCAGGTTTTGTTCGGATTCCATGCCCATCTGAACCAGAATGAAGACCGGCAGCAAAAACCCCAGCAGCACCGGCACCGCGCAAAGCGTAAAGGCCATCACCGATTGCCAGCCGGTCAGTTGCGCCGCTGGCAGGGACGCGTGGCTTTTCCCCGACTGGTAATATTTCGCCTTGCCCCGCCGCACCCGCTCGGCCACCGCCATGAGCAGCGCAAAGCCCAGCAGGCACAGGGCCAGCTGCGCAGCGGCCGCGCGGTCTCCGATCGAAAACCAGCTGGTGTAGATGCCGGTGGCAAATGTCTGCACGCCGAAATAGGCCACGGTGCCGAAATCGGCGATGGTTTCCATGATCGCCAGCAAAACACCGCCCGCAATGGCCGGACGCGCCATCGGCAGCGAAACGTGCCAGAAGGCCAGCCACGGGCTTTTGCCCAGCGCGCGCGCAGCCAGAAAAGCGGTGGCGCTTTGCTGAAGAAACGCGGCGCGGGCCAGCAGGTAGACATAAGGGTAAAGGACCAGGATCAACATCACCGCCGCCCCCTCGGTCGAGCGGATTTCGGGGAACCAGTAATCGCGCGGACCCCAGCCTGTCACCTCGCGCAGGGTGGTCTGAACGATGCCGGGGTGATCCAGGATGAACGTGTAGGCATAGGCCAGCACATAGGCGGGAAAGGCCAGCGGCAGCACCAGCGCAATTTCAAGAAAGCGCACGCCGGGGAACCGGGTCATCGTCACCAGCCATGCGGCGCCAACGCCGATGGAAAACGTGCCGGCCGCCACCAGTACCACCAGGATCACGGTCGTCACCGCATAGCCGGGCAATACCGTTTGCAGCAGATGCGTGATCGTGTCCGTCCCGCCGGTCACTGCTGCCAGAACAACCGCGACCATCGGCAACAGGCAGGCGGCCGCCACCAGATAGGCCACCGTGCCCACCAGCCGGGTTCCCAACACGCCCCGATTGCGCGTTCCGTGTTCTGAAAATTCGATGTCGGCCATGTTTCCGGTTTGTAACTGGCAAAGGCACAGGGTTCGCCTTTAATCGACCAAAACGCTAAGAAACACCAGTGGGCAGGGGTACAAATCTGCGGCACATACTGCCGCAGATTTGGTTCGGGATCATTCGTAGACGCGCTGATCCTCGATCACCAGACCGTCCTTGGGCAGCGATCCGGGGGCGACAACTTCGATCGCGCCTTTCAATTTCAGCACTTCGACCACGGATCTGGCATAAGCCATGTCATCGCCACCCGGGCTTTCGATCTGAACGGTCATGGTGTCCATTTCGCCCTGCCGGGCGGCAATGACACGAGCTTTGACGATCTCGTCATGCTTGTCGACCAGCGCCGCCACCTGTTCGGGGCGCACGAACATGCCCTTGATCTTGGTGGTCTGGTCGGCCCGGCCCATCCAGCCCTTGATGCGCGCATTGGTGCGGCCACAGGGGGACTGGCCCGGCAGGATGGCCGACAGATCGCCGGTGGCAAACCGGATCAGCGGGTAATCGGGGTTGAGCGTGGTCACCACGACCTCGCCCACTTCACCGGCGGCAACCGGGGTGCCGGTTCCGGGGGTGACGATCTCGACGATCACATGCTCGTCGATAATCATCCCTTCCATCGCCGGGCTTTCATAAGCGATATTGCCCAGATCCGCAGTGGCATAGCATTGCAGACAGGAAATGCCCCGGTCCGCGTAATCCTGGCGCAGCGACGGGAACAGGGCGCCACCGCCGACAACCGCGGTTGAGAAATTCAGGGCCACGCCCATCTCGTCGGCCTTGTCCAGGATCACCTTCAGATAATCCGGCGTCCCGGCGTATGAGGTACAGCCCACATCGCGCGCTGCGGTGACCTGCAATTCGGTCTGGCCGGTTCCGGCGGGAAGGACCGCAGCCCCGACGGCGCGCGCGCCACTTTCAAAGATCATGCCCGCCGGGGTCAGGTGATAGCCGAAACAATTGTGCACGATATCGCCCGCTTCGACGCCTGCGGCATGCAGGAACCGCCCCATGCGCCACCAGTCGTGATCGGTGCTGCCGGGTTCATAAATCGGGCCCGGCGACTGGAACACGTGATGGAACTGGTGCGCCGGTTTGACCGTGAAGCCACCAAACGGCGCACTTGCCGCCTGCGCCTTGGCCAGATCGGACTTGCGCAGAACCGGCAGTTTCGCAAGGTCCGCGGCCGAGGCAATGGTCGCGGTGTCGACATCCGCCAAGTGTCTGGCAAACCCCGGCGCGTTCCTGGCCCGCTCGATCTGAGTGCGCAGGGCTTTGGCCTGATCAGCGGTGCGCTGATCGGCGGAACGGGTTTCGAGCGTATCGTAGAATTTCGTCATCACCAGATCCTCCATCCGCTTACAGCCACCTCTTGCGGCGGCGGTACGAGCGCACATCGCGAAAGCTTTTGCGGCCTTCGTCGGACATGCCCAGATAGAATTCCTTCACATCGGGATTTTCCCGCAGATCGGCTGCCGGGCCGTCCATCACCACGCGGCCCGATTCCAGAATATAGCCGTAATGCGCAAATCTCAGCGCCACGTTCGTATTCTGCTCGGCCAGCAGGAAAGATACGCCCTCTTTCTCGTTGAGGTCCTTCACGATGCCGAAAATCTCTTCGACCAGCTGCGGCGCCAGCCCCATCGAGGGTTCGTCCAGCAGGATGGTTTCGGGCCGCGACATCAGCGCCCGGCCCATCGCAACCATCTGCTGCTCACCACCCGAAGTATAGCCTGCCTGCGACCGGCGGCGTTCCTTGAGGCGGGGGAAATAGGTATAGACCAGGTCCAGGTCCTGCTGAATCGCCGCCTTGCCGTCTTTGCGGGTATAGGCCCCGGTCAACAGGTTCTCCTCGACGGTCAGATGTTCGAAACAATGGCGGCCCTCCATCACCTGGATAACGCCTTTTTCCACCAGATCGGCCGGGTCGCTTTCATGCACGCTGGTCCCGCGATATTCGATCGTCCCTTTGGTGACCTCGCCCCGTTCGGAATGCAGCAGGTTCGACACGGCCTTGAGGGTCGTGGTCTTGCCCGCGCCATTGCCGCCAAGCAAAGCGGTGATACCGCCCTTGGGTACAGTCAGGCTGACACCTTTCAGAACAAGGATCACGTGGTTGTAGATCACCTCGATATTGTTGACCTCAAGCAGGGTTTCGGCCTGTACATCTGTGGTCTGTGCCGCATCCAGCATTGTCAGCTCCCGTAGATTTCGTTGATCTTTTGCTCCAGCTCATCCGCGCGCAGCCACGGGATGGGTTGGGAGCTGGTCATCTTCTGCCCCGCGTCGAACAGCGCCCGGGTAATGCAGGCGTCAAACAACGGTTCGGGGGATTTGCAGGTCCCCGGATCAAGTTCCGGCGCAACCAGTGCCCTGAACGTCCAGGACTGGTTCCGGCGCACAACGCGGAGGGTCCGGTCAATTGACTCGCGGAATCCCTGATCCGTGACCAGTTGGAAGTTTCGCCCGGCCAGCGGGATGATCCCGGTTTTCTGTTTCTGCTCCGCAACGACAAGGTCGCCATTGACCAGCAGGGTCACGCGGACGTCAAACCGCTGACCTGTGCGCCGGGTGGCCAGCCGCTGACCTTCGGCCAGCCCTTCCAGAAACACGTGCTGGCGCACGCCCGCATCCGCGTAAAGCGCGCCATTGATGCGCCGGGGCGGAAACAGAACGGGGATTGCCGAACTGGCCAGAACCGCCTCGGCCATACAATCTTTCCGGGTCGCATCGTCATCCGGGGTGGTGGCCAGATAGTGGCCGATATCCATGATGTCGAACCGCCCGGTATCCAGGTTTACCGCGCCGACAACGACGCTGTTGACTGCTTGCCCGGTCTGGGCAGGGTCCGCCCGTTGCGCGATGCGCTCCAGCAGGGGTTTGTCGATCTCACCCGCGACCAGCTTCTTCAGCTTCTTCGTATCGTAGACCGAGCTGGAAAACGGAACCGCCAGCAGCGGGTTTTGGGTAAGGATGTCATTCGAATTGATGTCTGTATTGGATTGCAGGCGTTCGTCAAACTCCGATCCGGCAAAGGCCAGCGGCGTGATCAGCGCGCCGGCGCTGGCGCCGGTCACGGTGTTGAACGCGGGCCTCCCGTTTCCCGTCCAGCCGTCCAGCGCGCCGGACGAAAACGCGCCGTACTGACCGCCGGTTGTCATCGCCAGAATTTCAACCGGGATACCGCGCCCGTCGCGGGCCAGACTGGCCCGCTGATCGGCCTGTCCCTCAAACAGGCGCGAGAATAATTCCGTGGTTGCATCCACATCGGATGCAGAACCGCTGCGGGTGACGGATTTTGCCGGATCAAAGTCGCGGACCAGACCGGTACAGACCGGGCCGTCGATCCTTGGCTCGCCACAAGCGGCGAGGCCCAGGAAGGCGCCCAGCAGTATCCCTGTCTTTGTCCGGAACAAGTCCAGCATCAACGCGTCCTTTCCTCAGCGTCAGGGTCAGGGCGGCGGTCGGCCGCCGCCCCGGTGGTTCACATGCGCCGGATCAGCAGCGCGACTCGATGTTGTTTTCCGCGGCGTAGGCGGCGGAGTCTTCGTTGATCAGCGCCCCGATCACGTCGCCATCGGTCGGTTTGAAGTCCGAGATCAGCGACCATGTCTTGTTCGCGGCATCCCACTGGGTCACACCGACCAGAGCGTCACCGCCGTGGTTGGCGCATGAGACCGAGAAGGTCGGGCCAAAGTTAGGCAGGCCAAGCTCGGCCATCTTCGCCTCGGTCATTTCCAGTGCTTCCATGCCGTTGCGCATGTCTGCGGGGGTAATTTCGGCATTGCCGGAAATTTCCTGCGCTTTCTTGATCGCTTCGGCGGCCAGCACCGCGGCATACAGCCCGCGGTTATACAGAACCGTGCCGACCTGATCTCCTGCGCCGGCGGCCTTGCCCGCATCGACAACATGCGTTTGCAGATCGTCGAAGACCGGGAAATCCGTGCCGACATTGTGGAAGGTCAGTGCCTTGTAGCCATTTGCGGCCTCACCCGCCGGCAGCACGTCGTTTTCCGAGCCCGACCACCAGATGCCGATGAAGTTTTCCATCGGGAAGCGGATGTTGGCGGCTTCCTGTACGGCGACCTGGTTCATCACGCCCCAGCCCCACATCAGCACATAGTCGGGACGGTCCCGGCGGATCTGCAGCCATTGCGATTTCTGCTCTTGTCCGGGGTGATCAACCGGCAGCGCGACCAGTTCGAAACCGTGCTTCTTGGACAGTTCTTCAAGCGTCCGGATCGGTTCCTTGCCATAGGCCGAGTTGTGATAGACCAGCGCGATCTTCTTGCCGCTCAGATCGCCGCCGTTTTCCTCAAGCAGATAGTTGACCGCGCCCGAGGCCCCGTCCCAGTAGTTGGCCGGATAGTTGAAGGTATGGCTGAACACATCGCCGTTCTTGGCCGAGGTGCGGCCGTAACCCATCGTGTGCAGCGGAATGTCGTCTGCGGTCACTTTCGGGATCAGCTGATAGGTGATTCCGGTCGACAGCGGCTGATACACCAGCGCGCCTTCGCCCTTGGTGGATTCATAACATTCCACACCTTTCTCGGTGTTATAGCCCGTTTCGCATTCGACCACGCGAATTGGAACACCGCCGATGCCGCCGTCGCGCTCGTTCAGCAGGGTGAAATAGTCGTTATACCCGTCCGAGAACGGAATGCCGCCCGCCGCATAGGGTCCGGTGCGATAGCTCAGATCGGGGATCACAAGATCCGCCAGCGCCGGCCCTGCGGCCATCAGGGCGCTCAGCGCCACGGTTGCCAGTTTGAATTTCATCGGGTGTCTCCTCCCTTGGTTAGTCCGATGTTGCGTTCGGGCTTTGCACCCGTTTTGTGATTGGGCCGGCCGCTTAGTGCGGGAACGGCCAGAGTCTGAGTTTCTCCTTGGCCACGCGCCACAGCTGCGCCAGCCCGTGCGGTTCGAGGACAAGAAACAGAATGATCAGCGCGCCGACAATCACCAGCTGCAGATGCGCCACGATATCGGTGGGCCAGCCCAGCATGTCGGCGCCGACCACTTTCAGAACGACAGGCAGCAGGACCAGAAAGGCCGCGCCCGCGAAAGATCCGAATATGGACCCCAGCCCGCCGATGATGATCATGAACAGCACCAGGAATGACTTCTGGATACCGAAGACTTCGCCAACCTCGACCGCGCCAAGGTAGACCGCAAAGAACAGCGCGCCCGATATGCCGACAAAAAAGGAACTGACGGCAAAGGCGGTCAGTTTCGCCTTCAGCGGGTTCACCCCGATGATCTCGGCGGCGATATCCATATCGCGGATTGCCATCCAGGTCCGACCGGTGGTGCCGCGCGTCAGGTTGCGCGCGACGATGGCGCAGACAGTCAGGAAGATCAGGCAGAACAGATAGGTGGCCCAGGCCGGTGCGTTCGGGCCGGTGATGATGATGCCGAACACGTCGCGTTCTGGCGCGTTGATCTGGCCCGAGGCCGAATAGTTGTAAAACCACGGCACCCGGTTGAACAGCCACACAAGGAAGAACTGCGCCGCCAGTGTTGCCACCGCCAGATAGAACCCTTTGATCCGCAGGCTGGGCAGGCCGAACAAAACACCCACAATGGCGGTGATTCCGCCCGCCAGAATGACGTGGACGAACATGCTGACATCCGGAAATGCGGTCATCAGCTTGTAACAGGCATAAGCCCCCACCGCCATGAACCCGCCGGTGCCCAGCGAAACCTGACCGCAGTAGCCCACCAGAATGTTCAGACCGATCGCTGCGATGGCATAGATCAGGAACGGCAGCAGCAGCGCATTGGCCCAGTAATCATTGATGATGAACGGGATGATCCCGAATGCCACCGCCAGCACGACATAATACCGGTACCGGTCGAATTTGATCGGGAAGGTCTGGCTGTCATCCACGTAGGAGACTTTGAAATCTCCGGCCTCACGATAGAACATGTCTTACTTTCCCCATTCTTCCTGCGCCCGGTTCCGGGCCTCGGCGTCCAGTTGGTTTGAGCCTTTGGCGTACCCGCTCGCCTCGGAGGAGCGCACCAGTTTCATGTAGGCCAGGATGCCCATGACCAGCCCGGCAAAGGCCAGGATCGCGGCGATGACCAGCTGGCCGCTGGTCAGATCGTCCGACGTCAGGGCGATATAGCCAAAAGCCCAGAACCCGGCCCAAGCGATCACGTTTATGATGGCGAGCAGCTTGGTCATGCCTAAACCCTCTCGATGATCTTCTCACCGAACAGGCCCTGCGGTCGGAACACCAGGAAGATTAAGGCCAGCACATAGGCGAACCAATTCTCGGTCGCGCCGCCGACCAGTGGGCCAATGGCGAACTCGAACAGTTTCTCACCCACACCGATGATCAGCCCGCCAACGATGGCGCCAGGGATCGAGGTGAACCCGCCCAGCATCAGAACCGGCAGCGCCTTGAGCGCGATCAGCGACAGCGAGAACTGTACGCCCGATTTGGTGCCCCACATGATGCCCGCAACCAGCGCCACGAACCCGGCAACCGACCAGACCATGATCCAGATGAAGTTCAGCGAAATCCCCACCGACAGCGCCGCCTGATGGTCATCCGCCACCGCACGCATCGCCCGGCCCTGTTTCGTGTACTGGCTGAACGCCACCAACGCCGCCACCAGCAGCGCCGCAATCACGGTCGCCACAATGTCCAGATTGTCGATGAAGAAGCCGTAGCCGAAGATGTTGAACGTGCTCTCGTCAATCCACAGGTTGATGCCCTGCGGCAGACCCACATCCAGCGTCTTGATCTCGGACCCCCACATCAGGTCGGCCACACCCTCAAGGAAATAGGCCAGACCGATGGTGGCCATGAACAGAATGATCGGCTCCTGCCCGACCAGATGGCGCATGACAAAGCGCTGCACCGCCCAGGCCAGCAGCACCATCACTCCCATGGTCAGGACAATTGCCAGCAGCGCGGGCACGTTCCAGCCGAAATAGTGGATATGCGTGCCGAATGTGGCGTTGATCAGATGCGCAAACGGCACCTGACCGTTCATGATCCCAACCAGCGTCATGGCGGCGAACAGGGCCATAACCCCCTGCGCATAATTGAAAATCCCCGACGCCTTGTAGATCAGCACAAAGCCCAGAGCGACCAGAGCGTAAAGCACCCCGGCCATCAGGCCGTTGAGGATGACCTCCATCGCGAAAATCAACTGATCAGGCATGTGCGCCCCCTCTCATGTCCGTCAGATAGTCAGTCATGGCTGACCCCCAGATAGGCGTCGATGACTTCCTGATTGCTGCGCACCTCATCGGGCGTGCCGTCACCGATCTTTTTGCCGTAATCCATCACCACCACGCGGTCGCTCAGGTCCATCACCACACCCATGTCGTGCTCGATCAGGGCAATCGTCGTGCCGAATTCGTCATTCACATCGAGGATGAAGCGGCTCATGTCCTCTTTCTCTTCGACATTCATCCCGGCCATCGGCTCGTCCAGCAGCAAGAGCTTGGGTTCCGCCGCCAGCGCACGCGCCAGTTCCACGCGTTTCTTCAAACCGTAGGGCAGCCGTGACACCGGAGTCTTGCGGATGTGCTGGATTTCCAGAAAGTCGATGATCTTTTCCACCGCTTCGCGGTTTTTGACCTCTTCGGCCTCGGCCTTGCCCTTCCACAGCGCCTGCTGAAAGATGTTGGTCTGCATGAAGTTCAGCCGCCCGGTCATCACGTTGTCGAGCACGCTCATGCCTTCGAACAGGGCGATGTTCTGGAAGGTCCGGGCAATCCCCTGCCGCGCTACTTCATAGGGGCGCATCGGCGGGCGTTTTGACCCATGAAACCAGACCTCGCCCTCTTGCGGCACATAGAAGCCCGAGATCACGTTCAGCATCGAGGATTTACCAGCCCCGTTCGGCCCGATGATGGCCCGAATCTCACCCTCGCGAATATCGAACGAGATATCCTTGATTGCCACGACGCCGCCAAAACGCAGGGTGATGTTCTTCATCTCCATCACCACGCCGCCGATCTTGCGGCCATCCTCGGTGATATATCCTTCGGAATTATCCAGCATCAGTCACTCCCTGACTTACGCAAAAACGGGACGGCGGGCGGGGCGATGACCGCAGGTCGAGCGGCGCTCGGCGCCCCCTCATTCCGCCGCCACCTTGTGCTGGGCGACCGGCACAACCGGCGCATCCACGATCTCAAGCGTTGCCGAAATCGAGCCCTTGCGGCCATCTTCATAGGTCACTTCGGTCGTGGTCGAGACGCTTGGCGACCCATCATAAAGCGCCGTAATGATGTCGTGGAATTTCTCCTCGACAAACCCGCGGCGCACCTTGCGTGTCCGGGTCATCTCACCATCATCCGCATCCAGTTCCTTGTGCAGGACCACAAAGCGGTGCACCTGACAGCCCGACAGCATCTCGTCAGCGGCGACCGATTTATTCACCGCTTCCACATGACCACGAATCGTCTCTAACACACGCGGATGGCCCGCCAGTTCCTGATAGGAGGCGTAGGCCACGTTGTTGCGTTCGGCCCAGTTACCCACTGCCGTCAGGTCGATATTGATGAAAGCGACACAGCGGTCCTTGCCGTTTCCGAACAGCACGACCTCAAGAATGTCGGGGTAGAACTTCAGCTTGTTCTCGACATATTTGGGCGCGAACATCGAACCGTCGGCCATTTTGCCCACGTCCTTAGCGCGGTCGATGATCCGCAGATGGCCCGAGCTTTCCTCGATGAACCCGGCATCACCAGTGGCCACCCAGCCCTCGGCATCCTTGGTCGAGGCGGTGGAGTCCGGGTTGTTGTAATATTCGACGAACACACCGGGCGAGCGATAGTGGATCTCACCCTTGTCGTCGATCTTCAGCTCGACATCCGGGGCGGGCACGCCAACCGTATCGGCGCGCACCTCACCATCCGGCTGCACGGTGATGAACACGGTCGCCTCGGTCTGGCCGTAAAGCTGCTTCAGATTGATGCCCAGCGAGCGGTAGAAGTCGAAAATCTCCGGCCCGATCGCCTCACCCGCCGTATATCCCACGCGGAAGCGGCCGTAGCCCAGCGTATCCTTGAGCGGCCCGTAGACCAGCAGATTGCCCAGCGCATATTTTACCCGGTCACCAAAGCCCACCGGCTTGCCATCCAGCAGCAGGCCTCCGACCTTTTTCGCATGGGCCATGAAGTGGTGGAACATGCGCTGCTTCAGCTTGCCCGCATCCTCCATCCGGATCATCACATTGGTCAGCTGGGTTTCGAACACGCGCGGCGGGGCGAAGAAATAGGTCGGCCCGATCTCACGCAGGTCGGTCATCATCGTGTCGGCGCTTTCGGGGCAGTTCACGCAGAAGCCGCACCAATAGGCCTGACCGATGGAAAAGATGAAATCGCCCACCCAGGCCATCGGCAGGTAAGACAGAATGTCTTCGTTCTGGCTCAGATGATCGAACTCGGCCGAGTTCTTGGCGCTTTCGATCACGTTGCGGTTCGACAGCACCACGCCCTTGGGCTTTCCGGTCGTGCCCGAGGTATAGAGCATCACGCAGGTATCGTCATAGGTGATCGCCGCGATGCGTTTATCCAGCTCCGCATCGAACCGCGCGTGGCCGGCGCTGCCTTCCGCCATGAGGTCTTCCAGCGCGTTCATCTGACTGTGGTCGTATTTCCGCATCCCGCGCTTGTCGGTATAGAGGATGTGCTTGACCTGATGCAGGTTTTCCTGAATTTCGATGACCTTATCGACCTGCTCCTGATCGCCGCAGACGACGTATTTCGCGCCGCAATGCTCCAGCACATAGGCCATCTCTTCGGCGACCGAATCCTGATAGAGTGGCACGGGCACCGCGCCCACCATCTGGGCGGCCACCATCGACCAGTAATGCGCCGGGCGGTTGCGGCCTATGACGGCGACATGATCGCCCTTTTCAACCCCAAGCTCCAGAAACCCCAGCGCGATTGCGCGGACTTCGCGGGCGGTTTCCGCCCAGCTCCAGCACTGCCAGATTCCGAATTCCTTTTCCCGGTAGGCCGGGGCATTCCCGAACTGCGTCGCATTACGGTGTAAAAGCGCCGGAAGGGAGTGCATCCCCGCCGCGCCCGACTGCGTCTGAGCCAATCTCTTTCTCCTCCCCACCCGGCCCCTCCTCCGGGCCGGAAATGGCGGGTTCGGGATCGCCCCCGAACGCCAATGCCCCGATAGGGACAGGCGGAAAGATCAACGTCAAGTTTTGCCTGATGTTTTCTCAATTCTTACGAATTGTAACAGCCTTTGGTGCGCGGCAATCTGTACCCTGTCTTGATCACCTGTTTCAACAACAAGAACGGCAGAAAAGGCGTTAGAAAATCAGGTACAGATGGAAGTCGCCCGCGACAAATGCCGACAATGCAACCACAAATGCTGAAGCGTCATGAGTAAGGTTCCTTTGTGGCTTTTTGGGCTTCATGCTCCACGTAGACCACTTTTCATGCATGTCCTTGTCAGCCGAGCTTACATCGCCATTCATCATAGTAACCCCATTTGGATTGCAGCCGTTCAGCTGAGTAAAATGTACCCGGCCCGATCCCCTGAAGGACGAAAGTGACAGCTACAGGTCGAAACATTTACGTTTTCCGCTCTGCCAGAGCAGAAAAGAGTTTGCACAATTGGTATTGAACGCAAGGAAAATGGCTTGTTCACTTGCTGTTCACAATTGCCAGCCAAGGGGCAACAATAGCTACCTGTACGGTTTGTGATCACCGTAGACAGCGCCCTGGTCGATGATCAGGGCCCGCAAACACACGCACCGCGCCTTCAGGTTCAGAAGTAGATTCTACAACCAATCCCGCAGGATCGGGATCAGCGGCACATCTGCCGCAGGCATCGGATAGTTGCGCAGTTCGTTCGCGCGGGCCCATTTTAGGGCCTGCCCCTCTTTCGACTGCGGGATGCCCTCCCATTTGCGGCAGGCAAAGAGCGGCATCAGCAGGTGGAAATCGTCATAGCTGTGGCTGGCAAAGGTCAGCGGTGCAAGGCACGAGGCCCAGGTGTCGATGCCCAGTTCTTCGTGCAATTCGCGGATCAGGGCAGCCTCGGGAGTTTCGCCGGGCTCGATCTTGCCGCCGGGAAACTCCCACAGACCGGCCATGGATTTGCCTTCAGGGCGCTGCGCCAGCAGGACCCGGCCCTCGATGTCGATCAGGGCAACAGCAGAGACAAAAACAGTCTTCACGAGCGATAATCCGCATTGATCTCGATATAGCCGTAGGTCAGATCGCAGGTCCAGACGGTGGACTGCCCCGCGCCCAGCCCCAGATCAACGGTGATCACCAGATCCTGACCTTTCATGTAGGCGGCGGCGTCTTCTTCGCGATACTCGGGGCTGACCCAGCCTTTTTCGGCCACCAGAATGTCACCGAATGAGATGCTCAGCAGATCACGGTCCGCAGCTGCCCCGGATTTACCGATGGCCATGACAACGCGGCCCCAGTTCGGGTCCTCGCCTGCGATGGCGGTTTTGACCAGCGGAGAATTCGCAATGGCCAGACCGTGCACCTTTGCGTCGGCGTCCGAGGCGGCCCCGGTCACGCGGATTTCCACAAATTTCGTCGCCCCCTCGCCGTCGCGCACCACTTGCTGCGCAAGGTCCAGCATCACGCCCTCAAGCGCCTCGGCAAAAGCCGCGTTGCCCGTGGCATCAACGCCCGAGGCCCCGGTTGCACACAGCAACAGGCTGTCCGAGGTCGAGGTGTCGCTGTCGACGGTGATACAGTTAAACGTCCGGTCGGTCTGCGCGCTCAGCATGGATTGCAGCGCCGATTGCTCGACCTGCGCATCGGTGAAGATGTAAACCAGCATCGTTGCCATATCGGGCGCGATCATGCCGGACCCTTTCGCAATCCCCGCAATAGAGACTGTTTTGCCGTCAATCTCGACCTGTGCACTGGCGCCTTTCGGGAACGTATCGGTGGTCATGATCGCCCGCGCCGCATCTTCCACCGCGTGCATGCTCAGCCCGGATTTCAGCGTCTCCAGCTGTGCCACGATGCGATCATGAGGCAAGGGTTCACCGATCACACCGGTTGAAGAGGTAAAGACACGCCCGACCGGAACTCCGGTGGCGTGCGCAACAGCCTGTGTCACCTCAGCGACCGAAGTTTGCCCATAATGCCCGGTAAAGGCATTGGCATTGCCCGAGTTCACCAGAATTGCGGCAGGCCCGTCGCTGGGTCCGCCGATTTTCTCCTGGCAATCCAACACCGGTGCGGCGCGGGTGGCCGAACGGGTGAACACCCCGGCCACCGACGTGCCAGGGTCCAGCACAGCCAGCATGACGTCGGTACGACCCTGATACCGGACACCCGCCTCAACGGTGGCAAAGCGCACGCCGTCAATCGCAGGAAGGTCGGGAAAGGCCGCTGGGGCCAGCGGCGAAACCTTGGTGATCGTTGCCACTGGGCTTACTCCTCGATCAGGTCCAACTGGCGCATCAGTTCGGGGCCCGACCCTTCCAGGGCAGGGCGTTCGATCTGTGCCTGCTGGGTCAGTTCGTCGATATGGGCTTGTATCGCGTTCTGCTGGAGTGCCTGCGCCAGGTCTTCACGCACAAACTCCAGTTCCGGCGCCTTGGATTTGCGTTTGTCGTTCAGAATGACAACGTGCCAGCCAAACTGCGTTTGCACCGGGTCCGATACCTGACCCTTTTCCAGATCCAGAACGGCGGCTTCAAACTCGGGCACCATCTGGCCCTTGCCGAACCAACCCAGTTCGCCACCGTTCGGGCCTGAAGGGCCGGTGGACCTCTCAATGGCCATCTCGGCAAAATCGGCGCCATCATCAAGTTGCGCCTTGATTTCTCCGGCCTCTTCCTCGGTCTCGACCAGAATGTGGCTGGCGTTGAATTCATCTTCACCGGCAAAGTCGGCGTATTTTTCATCGTAGGCCGCCTGCACGGCCTGCTCGGTCACCGCTTCATCCGTCAGGGCGGCGACCGTTTGCACAGCCTGCAGGGATCGCTTTTCGTTCTCTAACGTCAACGCATTTCGCGTTGTCAGAGTGTCCTGAGTCTGGCCCAGCAATTGCTGTTGGATCAACTGCTCGAGAACGAAGTCAAAAAGGACGTCATCCTCGGCCTGCTGATATTGCGCGGGCAGGTTGGCGACGGTGGCGATGATGTGACCCAATGTGATCTCATCGCCGTTAACACGCGCCACTACGGTCGAGGCATCGGGCCTGGTTTCGGCGGCAAGCGGCAGCGCCATCGCGGCAGTCAGGGCCAGCGCTGGCAGAAAAGTGAGGCCTTTGGGCATGGAATCATCCTATTTCTTTGCCGCGACAGGGCGTGGCGTTGACACTCTGGAACCTGCCGCTTACATCGCTTTGAAGCCTTGGACAGGGCCGCCTTTCACCCCCCGTATCTATGGGTTGCGCGCAAGGTGGGCAAGCCTGTCGCAACCAAGACAAGAACAGATCCGCTGGAGTGAACATGCTGGGACTCGGAACGCTCGCCAAAAAGGTGTTCGGAACACCGAACGACCGCAAGATCAAGGCGACCCGCCCGCTGGTCGAAAAGATCAATGCGCTGGAACCCGAGTTCGAAAAGCTGTCGGATGAGGGTCTGATCGAAAAGACCGCCGAACTGCGGAAGCGTGCACTGGATGGTGAGGCGCTGGACGACCTGCTGCCCGAAGCTTTTGCCAATGTCCGCGAGGGTGCCAAGCGCGCGCTGGGTCTGCGCGCCTTTGATGTACAGCTGATGGGTGGGGCGTTCCTGCATCAGGGCAATATCTCGGAAATGAAAACCGGTGAAGGCAAGACGCTGGTCGCCACCTTCCCCGCCTATCTGAACGCGCTGACCGGCAAGGGCGTGCATGTGGTGACGGTCAACGAATATCTGGCCAAGCGTGACGCCGAATGGATGGGCAAGGTGTTTGGCGCGCTCGGCATGACCACCGGCGTGATCTGGTCGGGCCAGCCCGATGCCGAGAAAAAAGCCGCCTATGCCTGTGACATCACCTATGCCACCAACAATGAGCTGGGCTTTGATTATCTGCGCGACAATATGAAGGCCGATCTGGCCGAAATTTACCAAAAGCACCACAATTTCGCGATTGTGGACGAGGTGGACTCGATCCTGATCGACGAAGCGCGGACACCGCTGATCATCTCGGGCCCGTCGCAGGACCGGTCCGATCTGTATACCGCCATCGACGGCCTGATCCCGTCGCTGCAGGACGACCACTATACGCTGGACGAAAAGTCGCGCAACGTGACCTTCACCGATGAAGGCAACGAGTTTCTGGAACAGCAACTGATCGCGGCGGGCCTGATCCCCGAGGGGCATTCCCTGTACGATCCCGAAAGCACTACGGTCGTGCACCACGTCAATCAGGGCCTGCGCGCGCACAAGCTGTTCACGCGCGACAAGGACTATATCGTCCGGGACGGCAACGTGGTTCTGATCGACGAATTCACCGGCCGGATGATGCCGGGTCGCCGCCTGTCCGAAGGTCTGCATCAGGCCATCGAAGCCAAGGAAGGCGTGCAGATTCAGCCCGAGAACGTGACGCTGGCCAGCGTGACCTTCCAGAACTATTTCCGCCTCTATGACAAACTGGGCGGCATGACCGGCACCGCGCTGACCGAGGCCGAGGAATTTGCCGAGATCTACGGTCTGGGTGTGGTTGAGGTTCCGACCAACAAGCCGATTGCCCGCCTGGACGAGGATGATCAGGTCTATCGCACCGCCGGCGAAAAATACGGCGCGATGATCGAACAGACCAAGGAAGCGCAGGAAAAGGGCCAGCCGGTCCTGCTGGGCACCACCTCGATCGAGAAATCCGAACTGCTGAGCCAATTGCTGCAGAAGGAAGGCATCGAACACAACGTCCTGAACGCCCGCCAACACGAGCAGGAGGCGCAGATCGTCGCCGATGCCGGCCGACTGGGCGCGGTGACCATCGCCACCAACATGGCCGGGCGCGGTACCGACATTCAGCTGGGCGGCAATGTCGAGATGAAGGTGTTGCAGGCCCTGGCCGAAAACCCCGAGGCCGACCCGTTGGACCTGCGCGCCGCGGAAGAGGCGCGCCATGCCGAGGAAAAGGAAAAAGTGCTGGCCGCCGGTGGCCTCTATGTGATGGCGTCCGAACGCCATGAAAGCCGCCGCATCGACAACCAGCTGCGCGGCCGTTCGGGCCGTCAGGGCGACCCGGGCCGCACGGTGTTCTACCTGAGCCTCGAAGACGACCTGATGCGCATCTTCGGCTCGGAGCGGCTCGACAAGGTTCTGACCACGCTAGGCATGAAAGAGGGCGAGGCGATCGTCCACCCCTGGGTGAACAAGTCGCTGGAACGGGCGCAATCCAAGGTCGAAGGCCGCAACTTTGACATGCGCAAGAACGTTCTGAAATTCGACGATGTGATGAACGACCAGCGGAAGGTTGTCTTCAGCCAGCGGCGCGAGATCATGTCCTCGGATGACCTGTCCGAGATCGTCTCGGACATGCGCGAGCAGGTGATCGACGATCTGATCGACGAATACATGCCGCCGAAATCCTACGCCGATCAGTGGGACACGGATGGCCTGCATGAAGCGATCAAAGACAAGCTGACCATCGACGCCCCGGTTCAGGACTGGGCCGCCGAGGAAGGTGTGGATGACGAACAGGTACGCGAGCGTCTGGTCAAGGCCGCAGACGAGATGATGGCGCAGAAGGCGGTCGCGTTTGGCCCCGAAAACATGCGCAATATCGAAAAGCAGGTGCTGCTGCAGACCATCGACGCCAAATGGCGCGAGCATCTGCTGACGTTGGAACATCTGCGCTCGGTCGTGGGGTTCCGCGGCTATGCCCAGCGCGATCCGCTGAACGAATACAAGAACGAAAGCTTCCAGCTGTTCGAAGGCATGTTGGATAGCCTGCGTGAAACCGTGACCCAGCAATTGTCACGTGTGCGCCCTCTGACCGAAGAGGAACAGAAAGAGATGCTGGCCCAGATGGCGGCCCAGCAGGCGCAGGCGCAAAGAGCCGTGGATCAGGCCGCAGATCAGGCCGAAGCGGTGGCCGAGGCGGAAGCTTCGGGCGATCCGCGCCCGGGCTTTGTCGAGGATGATCCGGAAACCTGGGGCAACCCGTCACGCAACGACCGGTGCCCCTGTGGCTCTGGCAAGAAGTTCAAACACTGCCACGGCCGTCTGACCTGACGTCACGCAATTCAGACACAATGAGTCCGCCCCACGGCCACATATTGGCCGTGATTCAGGATCAGTGTGCGACTCGCTCCTTCAACTGGGGAGGGTGTCTTGTTTGTAATAAAGAACTACGTGACCACCGGAGGCACGGTCGCCTGTGCCCTGGCCATCGGTTACCTGATGCAGAACGGAACCCCCGCGCAACGGGATAATGCGCGGGTCGCCGAAGCTGTGACCACGGAACAGGCTCCGGCCATTTCCGGGCTCGAAGGAATTGTTCTGACCTCCTCGCCTTCGGCCACCGATGCAATTCCGGAAACCGAAGTTGCGCGCCGGACGCTGCGGCCCACCCGGTCAGCCCATTCTGACCGTGCCGATTGCAGCCTGAGCGCCCGCGCCCGCGCCGTGCCCGGTGCCGCTGCGCGGCTGACGATCAAGGCGCCCTGTCACGGCAATGAACGGGTCGAGGTGCATCACAGCGGCCTGACCGTGACCCAGCAAACGGATGCAAAGGGCAAGCTGGATTTGACGATACCGGCCCTGTCGGAATACGCGATTTTCCTGATCTCGCTGGATGACGAGCAGGGAACCGTGGCCACCACTCACATTCCCGACATGGCCCATTATACCCGCGTCGCGCTGCAATGGCAGGGCGAGACCGAGCTGCAGATTCACGCGCTGGAATTTGGCGCGAATTACGGCGGCAAGGGCCATGTATCGGCAGACCCCGAAACCCGTGGCACCGGCCATGTGGTGCATCTGGGCCAGTCCGGGATCGGCGACGGGCGGAATGTCGAAGTCTATTCCTTCCCCGCCGGTCAGGCCCATCAGTCGGGCTCGATCGCGCTGACGGTCGAAGCTGAAGTGACGCCGCAGAACTGTGGCCGCGATCTGAGCGTGCAATCGCTGGAACTGCGCGCTGACCGGCAATTGCGGTCGCGCGATTTCACGCTGGCCCTGCCCGACTGTTCGCAGACGGGTGAGTTTCTGGTGTTGAATAATCTGCTCCAAGACCTGACAATCGCGGCAAAGTAAACCGCAGGCAGGCTCGACTTTCTGATGACATTCTTTCGTGCGGCGGCGGCTGCACTGTTTTCGGCAACCCTCGCATCAGGGGCGTATGCGCAGGACATCACCCTGACGTCCCATGACGGCAAGGTTGAGGTCACCGGCACTCTTCTGGGCTTCGATGGCGAGTTCTACCGGCTTGATACCCAGTTCGGCGAACTGACGGTCGATGGCTCGGGCGTGAGCTGTGACGGCCCCGCCTGCCCCAGCCTGACCGATTTCGTGGCGGAGGTCCGATTTTCCGGCTCTTCCGTGATGGCCACACAGGTCGTACCCACCCTGCTTTGGGGTTTTGCCCGGCAAGAGGGGCTGTCGGTGACATCGCAACACCTGACCCCGGACGAGATGGAATATGAGCTGCATCAGACCGGGCGCGCGGCCCCGTTGGGCCGGTTCATCTTCAGCGCCGCAAATACCGGGCGGGGATTCACGGATCTGATTGAGGATCAGACCGACGTCGTCATGGCCCTGCGCGAAATCCGACCGGCCGAGCGTGAGGCAGCGCAAGGTGCGGGGTTGGGCGACCTGACCCATGCGCGCCGGTCGCGGGTGGTGGCGCTGGACGCTCTGGTGCCCATTGTGGCCCGGGACAACCCCGTGCGGCAAATCTCGCCCAATGATCTGGTGCGGGTTTTTGCCGGAGAGATCGTGAACTGGTCCGATCTGGGCGGGCCGGACGCGCCGATCGCGCTGCATCTGCCCGATGCGGGATCGGGTCTGGCGCAGGGGTTCGAAGATCGGTTGCTGGGCCCGGCCGGTGCTGCGCTGTCGGATCAGGTCACGCGGCATGAAAGCAGCGGCGATCTGGTGCAGGTCGTCGCGGATGATCCCTTTGCCCTGGGCATCGCCAGTCAGGCCGAAACTGAACCGGTGCGGGCCTTGCCGCTGGCCGGGGGCTGTGGTCACGCGCTGGTTGCCACGCGGCAATCCATCAAGACCGAGGATTATCCGCTGACCTCACCCATGTTCCTGTATCTGCCCGAACGCCGCCTGCCACGGATCGCGCGGCAGTTTCTGGCCTATACCCAAAGCGCCGACGCGCAGATGGCGATCCGCAAGGCGGGCTTTGTAGATCAGGCCCCCGAAGTGATGCGCATCGGCCTGCAAGGGGATCGCCTGGCCAACGCGGTCGCCAGCGGCGCGTCCGAAGTCGGGCTGGACGAAGTACAGCGCATGGTCCGAACCCTGCGGCCGATGTCCCGGTTGTCCCTGTCCTTCCGGTTCGAGGCGGGCTCGTCCCGGCCAGACGCGCAATCCCGGTCGAACATCCGGCAACTGGCGCAGCAGCTTGAGGCCGGAACGCTGGACGCGCGCAGGCTGGTCTTTGTCGGCTTCAGCGACGGGGACGGTGCCGCCACCGCAAATGCCCGGATCGCGCGGTTGCGCGCGCAAACGGTGCGCAACGCCGTTCTGGCCGCGGTCGAAACCGCGATCCCCGACAGCGTCACGCTGGAGGTTGACGCCTTTGGCGAGGCGATGCCGATGGCCTGTGATGACACCGACTGGGGCCGGAAGGTCAACCGCCGGGTCGAGGTCTGGGTGCGGTGACGCCTAAAGATAGCCTTCGGACCGAAAGCTGAGTTCGGTCGATTTGCCGATAATCAGGTGGTCGTGCAATGTCAGGCCCAGCGCCACGCAGGCATCCTGAATCCGGTTGGTCATGTCGATATCCGATTGCGACGGGGTCGGATCACCGGACGGGTGATTGTGCACCAGGATCAGGGCCGAGGCGTTCAGCTCCAACGCGCGTTTGGCGACCTCGCGCGGGTAGACGGGGACGTGATCGACCGTGCCCTTGGCCTGTTCCTCATCCGCGATAAGCACGTTCTTGCGATCCAGATAGAACACCCGGAACTGCTCGGTCTCGCGATGGGCCATGGTCGTATGACAATAATCCAGCAGCGCATCCCAGCCCGAAATCACATGCCGTTGCATCACCCGGGCGCGGGCCATCCGATGGGCACAGGCTTCGAGGATTTTCAGGTCGGTGATGACAGTATCGCCCACGCCCTTGATCTGACGCAGCCGTTCCTCGGGCGCGGTCAGCACCCGGTTGAAATCGCCGAACGTATCCATCAGCGCCCGCGCCAGCGGCTTTACGTCCTGTCGCGGGATCGAGCGGAACAGGACCAGCTCCAACAGCTCGTAATCCGGCATCGCGGCCGAGCCACCGGACATGAACCTGTCCCGCAATCGTTTGCGGTGATCCTTGATATAGGACGGCAACCGTCCCGAGGGCAGCGGTTGCACCGGGGCTTCGTCACTTTCAAACAGCATCGGGGCTTCGGCAAAGGCGTCCTGGGTCATGCCCCAAGTCTGAGGCAGAATCGGTTTCCGAATGGTTAACGCATCTCACCTGCCATGCGCGCGGTGGCGCGGCGGATGATCAGATGCAGCAGGATCGAAAAAACCCCCAGCGTCAGCATCGCCGCAAACATCAGATCGGTCTTGGCGCGGCCATTGGCCAGCAGCATCAGATAGCCCAGCCCCTGCGACGACCCCACCCATTCGCCGATCACCGCCCCGATGGGCGCGTAGACGGCAGCCAGCCGCATCCCCGAGGCCAGCGAAGGCAAGGCTGCCGGGATACGAATATGCCACAGAACGCTGCGCGGGCTGGCCTGCATCGTCCGGGCCAGATCCAGATAGCCGGGCGGGGTTCGCATCAGCCCGTCGAAAAAGGACGATGTGATCGGGAAATAGATGATCAGCACCGCCATCGCCACCTTGGACCAGAGACCATAGCCCAGCCAAAGCGTCAGCAGCGGCGCCAGAGCAAAGACCGGCAGCGCCTGCGTGAAGACCAGCATTGGCTGCACCAGCACCCGGGCCGCGCGCGAATTGGCCAGTTGCAACGCGGTAACGACACCCAGAATCGTGCCGCAGGCAAGGCCGATCACCACCTCGACCGCCGTGATCCACGTGTGTTCCGCGATCACCCAGCGGTTCTGCCACCAGGTCTCGGCCACCAGGGCCGGGCCGGGCAGGATGAATTTGGGCAGGCCCGTCAGGGTGACGATCGCCTGCCAGATCGCCAGCGCAAACAGGGTTGCGGCAAGGGCCGAAAGCGCCTTCATCCCGCCGCCTCCCGCAGCAGCTGCAACAATGCGCCCTGCGTCTCCAGCGTTTCAAGATCGTCTACCTTTCGCGGCGCGGGGGCGTGCGGCGGCGCACAGGGTGTTAGCCCGTGCTGGGTCATCACCGTGATCGACTGACCCAACCGCGCGGCTTCGCCCGGATCATGCGTCACCAGCAGGACGGTGCGGCCCTCCAGCGCTTCGGCGGCCAGATCCTGCATATCGGCGCGTGTCCGGGCATCCAGCGCCGAAAACGGCTCATCCAGCAGAACGATCGGCCGGTCCTCCATCAAGGTACGGGCCAGGGCGACCCGTTGCCGTTGCCCGCCGGACAATGCGTCGGACTTCTTGCCCATGTGATCCTGCAACCGCATCCGTTCGATCAGCCGGTCGCGGCGTGCCAGGTCCGGCTTTTCGCCCCGCAGCCGCGCGCCCAGCGAAACATTCTGCGCCACCGTCGCCCACGGCATCAGCAGATCGTCCTGCGCCATATAAGCGACCCGCTGCTGCACCGGCAGGCCGTCTCCGGCGGTGATCTCGCCAGTAAACTCCGCCCCGGTCTCCAGCCCGGCAATCAGGCGCAGAACAGTGGTTTTGCCAACGCCCGAGCCGCCCAGCAGACAGGTCCACTGCCCCGCCCCAAGGGTCAGGGTCAGCGGCGCGAACAGGGTCGCGCCGTCGATGGTGGCCGTGCCGCTGATGGTCAGGTCGGGCGCCGGGGTCATGGGGTCAGGCCCATTTGCCAGAAATTGACCTCAAGCTCGGTGGCAGTGCGGAAGGTCCGGCACAGGCGCTCCCACCGCGGGGCGGTCTGGAAATCCGCGCCGATCCGCCGGGTCAGAGCCTGATCGAGAAGATCCCCCACCGCCTTGCAAGCGCCCTGATAATCCGGGCCTGCATAGGTGTCGATCCAGCCGCGATAGGTGTCGGATGTTGCCTCGGCGACCAGACGCGCGCCGATCTCGCCATAACCCATCACACAAGGGGCCAGCGCCGCCAGCAGGTCCAGCAGATCGCCACTGTACCCGGCTTCGAGGACAAAGCGCGTATAGGCCAGATTCTCGGCGCGTTCCGGGGTTGCGAACAGTTCCTCGCCGGAAATGCCTTCCGCCTCGCAGATCCCGATATGAAGCTGCATTTCCTCGGCCACCAGCGCGTTGACGGTTGCCACGGCAGTCAGCATTTCCGCATGGGTTTCCGATTTCACCACCGCCAGCGCCCAGGCCCGGGAGAAGTGGATCAGGAACACGTAATCCTGCCGCAGATAGTGCAGGAATGCGGCGCGCGGCAGGGTGCCGTCCTTCATCCCCTCGACAAAGGCGTGGCGGGTATAGTCCCGCCACGGCCCCTGCGCCGCGTCGCGCATCAGTGCAAAGGCCCGGCCATACGCGCTCATTGCGCGGTCACGTCGATGGTGATGTCGCTGACCGGGTTGATGCTGTCGATCATGCCGCTGTCTTTCAGAAACGCTTCGAACCGGGCATAGCGGCCCGCGTCAAAGCCCGCCGGGCGCAACGCGAAACGCGGCAGCGTATCGACCCAGGCGCGGGCGTTCAGCTCATCCTGCAATTCGGGCGAGGTGGCGGCAAAAATTTCCCAACTTTCTTCCGGGTTGTTGACGATAAACTGCGTGGCCTTTTCGGTGGCGGCCAGGAACCGCGCGACCTTGTCGGCGTCCATCGTGTCGGGGTTGGCGACATAGATCAGCTCGTCATAAGGCGGTACGCCTTCTTCCTCGATGTAAAAGCAGCGACCCGCGACGCCTTCGATGTCCATCTGGTTAAGCTCAAAGTTCCGGAACGCCCCGATCACCGCATCCACCTGACCGGTCATCAGCGAGGGTGACAGTGAAAAGTTGACGTTGATCATCTCGATATCATCCAGCGCAACGCCATGTGCGTTCAGCATAGCGGTCAGGATCGCCTCTTCAACACCGGCAACCGAAAACCCGACCTTTCGGCCCTTGAGGTCGGCAAGCGTTTCGATCGGGCCGTCTTTCAGCACCAGCAGGCAGTTCAGCGGCGTCGCAACCAGCGTGCCAACGCGTTTCAGGGGCAGGCCCTCGTGAATCTGCAGGTGCAGCTGCGGCTGATAGGACACGGCCAGATCGGCCTGACCGGCAGCCACCAGACGCGGCGGCGCAGACGGGTCAGCGGGCGGGACAATCTCAACCTCCAGCCCTTCATCGGCGAAATAGCCGTTTTCCTGTGCCACGATGATGGGGCCGTGATCGGGGTTGATAAACCAGTCCAGAAGCACCGTCATCTTGTCCTCGGCCCAGGCCGGCGCGGCGGCCAGCAGGGCGATGGCTGTGATCAGCTTTTTCATGTCTCGCGTTTCCTTTTCGTTCACGAGGTTGCGGCCGCGACAAGGACGATCTCGCCCGGCCAATCCGGTTGCAATTCTTCTGCCACACGCCAGGCACGCAGACCCGTGGCGCAGCACAGCGCCAGTCTTTGGCCCGTGTTAGGCTCTGATCTCAGGTGTTCCGGCGCGATACGCCGGGCCTGCGGGTGTATGGGCTCGGGGGCTTCATCCACACCGCGCAGCTCGACAATCAGATCGTCGGGCGTTAACTGGCCGGGTGAGACGAAGGCAAAACGCTGCGCGGGTTCCGGGGCCGTGTCGAACCGAAATGTCGTGCAGCGCAGCGTTTGCGCGTCGACCTGAACCACCTGCCCCAGCGGTGACGGGTCAAGGCCCAGAATCAGGTTCATCGCCATCTGCGCCTGCATCGCGCCGATCATGCCGACAACGGGGCCCAGAACACCGGCCGTGGCACAGCTTGCACCGCTGTCCGGCGCATCTGGAAAGACGGCCCGCAAACTGGGCGCCCCGCCGCAGAAGCCGCCGACATAACCCGAGAGCCCCAGCACCGATGCGCTGATCAGCGGCTTGCCAATCTCATCGCACAGGTCCGACAGCATATAGCTGGCCGCGTAACTGTCGGCGCAATCCAGAACGATATCCGCCTGCGCCACGAATTCACCCGCGTTCTCCCCGGTCAGCGCCAGCAATTCCGGGCAGACCGTGATGTCGCTGTTCAGCGCCCGGCACCGTACCGCCGCAACCTTGGCCTTGGGGCGCCCGCAATCCTGTTCGGTGAACAGCGTCTGGCGGTGCAGGTTCGACAGGGCAACATGATCGCGGTCCAGGATCGTCAGATGCCCCACGCCTGCCCCGGCCAGCAACGGCAATACGGGCGCGGCCAGCCCGCCAGCGCCGACCACCAGAACCCGCGCCGCGGACAGTCGGGCCTGACCGGCGGTGCCGATACCAGGCAGGATCGTCTGGCGGGCATAGCGGCTCATCGCGTGACCTCGATCCATTGGCGGACACGGGATTCGGGGTCGGCGTTCAGGGTGATGTCGGTAACGACCGAGACAATGTCCGCCCCCGCCCGCAACACACCCGCAGCGCGTTCGACGCTCATTCCACCAATGCCGACCAGAGGGGTCTTGCCCACGCGGGCCTTCCATTCGGTTACGCGCGGCAGGCCCTGCTGTTCCCATTTCATCTTTTTCAGGATCGTCGGATAGACCGGACCCAGCGCCACATAATCCGGGTCCATGGCCAGAACCCGCTCAAGCTCATCATCGTCATGGGTGGACACGCCCAGTTTTATTCCCGCCTTGCGGATCGCCTTCAAATCGGCATCGTCCAGATCTTCCTGCCCGAGATGTATCCAGTCGCAGCCGGCCTCGATTGCGGCCTGCCAGTAGTCGTTGACAACCAGCACCGCGCCGTGATCCCGGCACAGATGATCCGAGATCGCGATTTGCGTGCGCACCACGTCGTCGGGCTGGTCCTTGATGCGTAGCTGGACAAGCTTGATACCCAGCGGCAGCATCCGGCGCAGCCAGTCGGAATGGTCGAAAATCGGATAGAACCGGTCCAGAATCATGACAGAAACGCCTTTCCGATCACCGGCGTCGACGGCTCGGCCATATCGCGCGGCTCGATCGGGTCGGCCTGATGGGCCAGTTGGCCGGCCTCGATGGCCAGCATCATCGCCCGCGCCATTGCGGCCGGATCACCGGCCCGCGCGACCGCCGTGTTCAGCAGAACCGCGTCAAATCCCAGTTCCATCGCGCGCGCGGCGTGGCTGGACAGGCCGATGCCGGCGTCGATCACCAGCGGCACATCGGGAAACGCGGCCCGCATCGCGCGCAGGGCGTATTCGTTGCTCAGCCCCCGGCCCGAGCCAATCGGCGCACCCCAGGGCATCAGCACCTCGCACCCCGCTCCCAGAAGCCGCTCGCCCACGATCACGTCGTCGGTGGTGTAGGGAAAGACCTGAAACCCGTCCTCGGTCAGGATGCGCGCGGCCTCAACCAGTTGGAACACATCCGGTTGCAGGCTGTCGGTGTGGCCGATCAGCTCCAGCTTGATCCAGGGGGTGTCGAACACCTCGCGCGCCATATGGGCGGTGGTCACCGCCTCTTTGACCGTGTGGCAGCCGGCCGTGTTGGGCAGGACCCGCACCCCCAGGTCGCGGATCATGGACCAAAAGGTCTGCCCGGCCCCGGATTCGCGGCGCAGCGACACGGTGGCCACCCCGGCCCCGCTGGCGCGAAACGCGCGTTCCAGAATGGCCGGGCTTGGATATTGCGCAGTGCCCAGCATCAGCGGGTTCGGCAGTTCAGTGCCGTAGAACGTCTTCATCCTCAGCCCCCCTGCATCGGTGCGACGACCTCGACCCGGTCGCCCTCGGACAGTTTGTGGGCGACCCGCAGGCTGGACGGCACAAAACCCTCGTTCACCGCAGTGGCGACACGGCCCGAATAACCGCATTCCGTCAGCAATTCCGAAAGGGTCCCGGCAAGCACCTCGCGCGCCTCTCCGTTAAGCACGATCTTCATCGACCATCTCCGAATGTTTGTTTTCCAGCGCCAGATCCGCCACGCCCTGCGCCAGCGCAGGTGCCAGCAGATATCCGTGGCGATACAGCCCGTTGGCATAGATCGTCCGCCCCAGCCGGCGGATGCGGGGCAGGTTGTCGGGAAAGGCCGGGCGCAGATCGACACCGATTTCCAGCACCTCCGCCTCACCAAAGGCGGGGTTCAGCGCATATGCCGCGCTGAGCAGTTCCAGCATCGACCGCGCGGTGATGCGGCTGCTGTCTTCGCTTTCGATCATCGTCGCGCCCAGCATGTAGATGCCGTCGCCACGCGGCACGATGTAAAGCGGCATGCGCGGATGCAACAGGCGCACCGGGCGGGTCAGGGTCACGTCGGGGCAGCGGATCACCAGCATCTCACCCTTGACCCCGCGCAGATCATGCAGCACCTCGCGCGCATGCAAGCCGCGACAGTCGATGGCGTTTTCCAGCCGTGCAGGCGCGAGTTTGTGATGAAACGCAGCGCCCCGATCCTGAAGCTGCCGGTACAGATCACCCAGCGCCTGCCGCGGGTTCAGATGCGCCTCCTCGGCAAAATGCAGGCCATTGGCAAACCCGCCCAGATCAGGCTCTAACGCGGCGATATCCGCCCGATCGACTTGTTCAAACCCTTCGGTTCTGCGGGCAAACCGACGCAGATCCGGCAGATCGCGCGGACCTGCCACAACCAGCGTGCCGCGCCGGTGCAGCGGCGTGCGCGCGGCCCACCAGTCCAGCGCGGCGCGCCCCAGTCGCAGAACCGGTTCCTCGGCATTTTCATATTCACACCACGGGGCCAGCATGCCACCGGCCCACCACGAACACCCATGCGCACCGGGCGGGCCGCCGGGGTCGAACACCTGCACGCTGGCGCCGCGCGACGTCAGTTCGCTGGCCACGGCCAACCCGGCCACGCCTGCACCTATGACAGACCAGACCGTCACGCCGTCCACACCCGGTGAAAGTGGTGCACCGGCCCATGCCCCCGACCGATATTCAACTCATCCGCCCGGGTGATGGCCCCTTGCAGATATTCATGCGCCTGGGCGACGGCGTCGGTCAGGCCCAGCCCCTTTGCAAGCCCGGCGGCAATTGAAGACGACAGGGTGCACCCCGTCCCGTGCGTATTGCGCGTGTCCAGACGCGGCGCTGTGAACTCGGCAACCCGGCCGGATGCATCTATCAGCAGATCGTGGCAGTTTTCACTGCGCCCATGCCCGCCTTTCATCATCACCGAACCCGCGCCCAGCCCGCACAGGGCAAGCCCCTGATCGATCATCTGATCCGGTGTCGCTGCCTCAAGGCTGCCCAGCAAGCAGGCCGCCTCTGGCAGGTTCGGGGTCAGCACCGAGGCGCGCGGCAGCAGCACGTCGCGCAATGTCTGCACCGCGTTCTGCGCCAGCAGCGCATCGCCCGATTTGGCGATCATCACCGGATCAAGCACGACCGGACCGGTAAACCGGGCGATGCCTTCCACCACGGCATAGATGATTTCAGGCGTCGCCAGCATGCCGATCTTGATTGCACCCACGTCCAGATCGGTCAGAACCGCGTCGATCTGGGCCGAAATGACGTCCAGCGGAATGCCATGCACCGCGGTCACGGCCTGCGTGTTTTGCGCCGTTACAGCGGTGATCACGCTGGCGCCATAAACGCCCAGCGCCGACATCGCCTTGAGGTCGGCCTGAATGCCGGCCCCGCCGCCGCTGTCGGATCCGGCGATTGTCAAAGCGATAGGCGCCATGTCGTTGTTCCAACTCTTCTTGGGCAACGGGGCGTGGAAAACGTCTGTGCAGTGTTAAGACCGTTCCCTCCGCCGGTATTGCCCGGATCAGGTTCGATGGGTTAGCGCATCTGCGCCTCTCAGCCCCCAATTCGGGGCACCCCAACGGTTGGTGCGGACAATCTCAGGAGCGACGCAGAAAATCAAGCATCAATCTGCGGATCATATGGCCACATCCGGCAACAAAATAAGGCCAATTCGCAAGGTTGACCGCTGGCGGAAAATTGCAAGGCCCTGCCTCGCCCCCCTGCATATTTGCAGCCGGATTAAAACAGGATCCCGTGCTTCATCTGGCCAAAAATTCCTCGAGGGAGTCGCCCGCAGGGCGGCGGGGGCAGAGCCCCCGAATAGCCCGAGTCAGCCTTTCATGCCGTCCCAAAAGGACTTGACGGAAGAGAAAAAGCTTTTTGATTCCGGATGGTTATCTTCACCCAGATCGTCGAATTCCCGCAGCAGCTCTTTCTGGCGGCTGGTCAGGTTGACCGGCGTTTCGACGGCCAGTTCGATGAACATGTCGCCAACGCCGCCGCCCCGCAGAGCGGGCATGCCCTTGCCGCGCAAGCGCATTTGGCGGCCCGACTGGCTGCCTGCGGGTATCTGCACCCGGCCACGGCCACCGTCGATGGTAGGCACTTCGATCGACCCGCCAAGTGCCGCTTTGGCCATACTGACCGGCACCCGGCAATAGAGGTTCACGCTGTCCCGCTCGAACAGCTTGTGATCCGACACTTCGACGAAGATATACAAATCACCCGGAGGACCGCCGCGCATTCCGGCCTCCCCCTCGCCGGCCAGACGGATTCGGGTGCCGGTTTCGACACCGGCGGGAATGTTGACGGACAAGGCGCGTTCTTTTTCGACGCGGCCCGCGCCGTTGCAGGACTTGCAGGGGTTCTTGATGATCTGACCCAGACCGGAACAGGTCGGGCAGGTGCGTTCAACGGTGAAAAAACCCTGCTGCGCGCGCACCTTGCCCATGCCGGAGCAGGTCGGGCAGGTGGTCGGCTCGACACCGCCCTCGGCCCCTGATCCGTCGCAGGCGGAACAGGCCACGGCGGCGGGCACAGTGATGGTCTTTTGCAGACCGGAAAACGCCTCTTCTAGCGACACCCGCAGGTTATAGCGCAGGTCCGAACCGCGCGCTGCGCGGCGTCCGCCGCCGGCACCGCCGCGCTGGCCGCCCATGAAATCGCCGAACAGGTCGTCGAAAACATCCGAGAACGCGCTGGAGAAATCGCCCTGACCGCCAAAACCGCCACCCGGGCGGCCACCGCCTCCCATGCCGTTTTCAAACGCGGCGTGTCCAAAGCGGTCATAGGCGGCCTTTTTGTCGGCATCACGCAGAACGTCATAGGCCTCGTTGGCTTCTTTGAACTGCGCCTCGGCATCCGGGTTGTCCTTGTTGCGATCCGGATGCAATTCCTTGGCTTTCCTGCGAAAACCCTTTTTGATTTCATCCGCCGATGCGCCCTTGGACACGCCGAGCACATCGTAATAGTCGCGTTTTGACATCCGTGTTTCCTTCTGCCTCAACGTAATCGGGCCGGCCCGGCAACCGGACCGGCCCGAATTGGCCCGGTTTCCCGTTAGTTACGCTTGTCGTCGTCCAGATCTTCGAACTCAGCGTCGACAATATCGTCTTCGGCAGGCGCCGCGTCAGCCGCTGCAGGCTCATCCTCTGCCTCTTCCGACTGCGCCTTGTAGATGGCCTCGCCCAGCTTCATCGCCGCTTCGGTGACGTTCTGGATGCCGGACTTGATCTTGTCGGCATTTTCCGATTCCAGCTCGTCCTTCAGTGCGGCGATGGCCAGTTCGATGGCTTCGATGGTCGTCGGGTCGACCTTGTCGGCATGCTCTTCCATCGACTTTTCGGTCGAATGGATCAGGCTTTCCGCCTGGTTCTTGGCGTCGACCAATTCGCGGCGTTCCTTGTCGGCTTCCGCGTTCTCCTCGGCGTCCTTGACCATCTTTTCGATGTCCTCGTCGGACAAACCGCCAGACGCCTGAATGGTGATCTTCTGTTCTTTGCCGGTGCCCTTGTCCTTGGCCGAAACCGAGACAATGCCGTTGGCGTCGATATCAAAGGTCACCTCGATCTGCGGCATGCCGCGCGGTGCGGGCGGGATGTCTTCAAGGTTGAACTGACCCAGGATCTTGTTGTCCGAGGCCATTTCACGCTCACCCTGGAACACGCGGATGGTCACGGCGTTCTGGTTGTCCTCGGCGGTCGAGAAGACCTGAGATTTCTTGGTCGGGATCGTGGTGTTGCGGTCGATCAGACGGGTGAACACGCCACCCAGCGTCTCAATCCCCAAGCTGAGCGGGGTCACGTCCAGCAGTACCACGTCCTTGACGTCGCCTTGAAGAACACCGGCCTGAATGGCGGCGCCCATCGCAACCACTTCGTCCGGGTTCACACCCTTGTGCGGCTCTTTGCCGAAGAACTTGGTGACCTCTTCGATCACCTTCGGCATCCGGGTCATACCACCGACCAGAACAACCTCGTCCACGTCACTTGCCGACAGACCGGCGTCTTTCAGCGCGGCGGCGCAAGGCTTCATCGACTTCTTGATCAGATCGCCGACCAGCGATTCCAACTTGGCGCGGGTCAGCTTCATGACCATGTGCAGCGGCTGACCGTTCGATCCCATCGAGATGAACGGCTGGTTGATTTCGGTCTGCGAGGTCGAGGACAGTTCGATTTTGGCTTTTTCAGCAGCTTCTTTCAGACGTTGCAGGGCCATCTTGTCCGCCGACAGATCGACACCGTGTTCCTTTTTGAACTCATCCGCCAGGTAGTTGACGATGCGCATGTCAAAGTCTTCACCACCCAGGAAGGTGTCGCCGTTGGTCGATTTGACCTCGAACAACCCGTCGTCGATTTCCAGAATGGTCACGTCGAAGGTACCGCCACCCAGGTCATAGACCGCGATGGTCTGGGTGTCTTCCTTGTCCAGACCATAGGCCAGCGCAGCCGCTGTCGGTTCGTTGATGATCCGCAGTACTTCCAGACCGGCGATTTTACCTGCGTCCTTGGTGGCCTGACGCTGAGCGTCGTTGAAATAGGCCGGAACGGTGATGACGGCCTGCGTGACTTCCTCACCCAGATAGCTCTCGGCGGTTTCCTTCATCTTGCCCAGAGTGAAGGCCGAGATCTGGCTTGGGGAGTACTTTTCACCGCGGGCTTCGACCCACGCGTCGCCGTTGCCGCCATTGACGATGGCATACGGCACCATTTTCTTGTCTTTTTCGACTTCTGCATCATCCACACGACGACCGATCAGACGCTTGACGCCAAAGATCGTGTTGTCGGGGTTGGTGACCGCCTGACGTTTTGCAGGCTGACCGACCAGTCGCTCATCTTCGGTGAAGGCGACGATCGAGGGCGTGGTCCGCGCCCCTTCAGCGTTTTCGATGACCTTCGGCTGCGAGCCGTCCATGATGGCCACACACGAGTTGGTGGTTCCGAGGTCAATCCCGATTACTTTTCCCATATGTTCAATCCCTTTCTCTTCAAGGCGATGTCCGGGGTGCGGACCCGTTATGGCACCCGGCCCCGATCTGATATGCGCAACGGCCCTACACCATCGCGCGTCCCGGCGTATATAAGGGCGACGGGAAAGGCCTGCAAGCGGTGTAAAAGGCAGGTTTTCGGGAATCTGCGGCCTTTTTGGCAAGCTTTTGGCAAGGATTGGGGAATCTTGAATGGCGCGGCTGCTTTTGCGCGGATTTGATATCAGAAAAGGATATCTGGACGGGAATGTGCAGGCGCAGCTGATCGGGCTGTTGCGGCCGATTCTGAAATCAGCACCGTTGTTCCGTCCGGTGACACCGTCCGGCAAGGAAATGTCGGTGCGCATGACCTCGGCCGGAGCGCTGGGCTGGGTCACCGACAAGGCGGGCTACAGGTATCAGCCCGAACATCCCAAAGGCGGTCTCTGGCCCGCGATCCCCGACACAATCCTCGACATCTGGCGCAACCTGGCCAGCCCGGACCGGGACCCGGATTGCTGTCTGATCAACTATTACGGCGAAGGTGCCCGGATGGGGCTGCATCAGGATAATGACGAGGCGGATTTCTCGTGGCCGGTCCTGTCGATCTCGCTGGGGGATGACGCGCTGTTCCGGATCGGCAACACGACGCGGGGCGGCAAGACGGAATCGATCTGGCTGTGCTCGGGCGATGTTGTGATCATGGGGGGACCGGCGCGGCTGACCTATCACGGGATCGACCGCATCCGGTTCGGATCGTCAAAACTGCTACCCAAAGGCGGGCGTATCAACCTGACCCTGCGGGTCGCCTCCTAGCGGCGCGCGCCCCAGCTTTGCGAGACATGCTGGCGGGTGAAGAAGATCCCGAGCAGCCCGATCAGCAGCAGTGCCAACCCGACCCAAAGCGCGTATTCCCAATTGGTGTTGCGCGGGAAATAGTTGCGGAAGACAAAGCCGCGGCACTGATCGATGATGTGAAACAGCGGATTCCACGTGAACATGGCCAAGGTCACCCCGCCCAGCGCGTTTGCCACGAACATCTTGCCCGAAAAGATCATGTTCAGCCGCCGGTAGATATTCTTGAGGATCTCGGACGTTGCGGGCATCCACGGTTTCAGCGCCATCAGCACCACGCCGACGGCGCAGCCGGTGAACCAGGCCAGCATCAGCATCGCAAATGCGCCGCCGGGGTCCTGCATCTCGATCGGGGATACCGCGACGCTGTAAAGAAACAGGATCACAATGATAGAGATCATCTGCGTGTACAGCGATCCGCAGGCGCTGGCCAACAGCATCACCATCATGTTCATCGGCGAATGAAGCATCATTGGGTTGTTGCCGGTGCTGACACCGGCAACCGCGCTGACCGCCTTGATATGGGTCAGAAACAGAAACACGCCGGACAGCAGGTACAGAATGAATTCGCCGCGGATCTTGGCGACGCGCGCGCCCATGAAGGACATGATCAGGTAGAACACCAGAACCAGCACCAGAACCTGCAGGATGTTGATGACGATCGCCAGAACCGCGTTCGAATGCTGCGACCGGACATTGCGCACAACCGCGTGGAACACCAGCTCCGCCGTTGTGAACGCGCCGCCCAGCAGCGTCTGATTTCGTCTGAAATAAAACACCCGAAGCGTCTTTCCCGTTTTATTGCCTGCAATCTGCCACGATTTTCTTGCCGTTCCGTAACCGGCACATCATAAGGCCGTCAGGATTTCCGATCAACAAATCACAGGAACGGAGCTTTTTTGTGACCTATGACGCCCTCATCCCCGTCATCCGACGTCTGGCCCTGCAGGCCGGGGACAAGATCATGCAGATTTACGAAGCGGATGATTTCGACGTGAAGGTCAAGTCCGACGCCAGTCCGGTGACCGAGGCGGATGAGGCCGCGGATGCGCTGATCTCGGCGGGTCTGCGCGAGGCGTTCCCCGATATCCTGCTGGTGACCGAGGAACAGGCCGCCTCGCATTCGGAAAAGGGCGACACGTTCCTGATCGTCGACCCGCTGGACGGCACCAAGGAATTCATCAACCGGCGCGGCGATTTCACGGTCAACATCGCGCTGGTCGAAAACGGCGTGCCCACCCGGGGCGTGGTCTATGCCCCGGCGCGTGGCCGTATGTTCTATACGCTGTCTGACGGCAAATCGGTCGAGGAAACCGGCGCGCTGGACAAGGAACAGCCGGGTGATGTATCGCCGATTTCCGTGTCTGATCCGGACAATTCGGCGCTTTTGGTGGTGGCGTCCAAGTCGCACCGCGATCAGGCCACCGACGACTACATCAACAAATATCAGGTACAGGACAGCAAGAGCGCGGGCTCGTCGCTGAAGTTCTGTCTGGTCGCCACCGGCGAGGCCGACATCTATCCGCGTGTCGGGCGCACGATGGAATGGGATACCGCCGCCGGCCACGCGGTTCTGGCCGGTGCGGGCGGCAAGGTCGTGCGGTTTGACGACCACACCCCGCTGACCTACGGCAAGGACGGCTATGCAAACCCGTTCTTCATCGCCTACGCTCCGGGTGTTGACCTGAAGGAGGCCTGATGTCCGTTCTGATCGCCATCCCCGCCCGTTACGCCTCGACCCGCTATCCGGGCAAGCCGCTGGTGCCGCTGACCGGGGCCAGCGGTGTGTCGATGACGCTGGTCGAACGGTCCTGGCGCGCCGCCTGTTCGGTCTCGGGCGTGGATAAGGTGGTGGTCGCCACCGATGACGACCGCATCCGCGAAGTGGCCGAAGGGTTCGGGGCCGAGGTGGTGATGACATCCGAATCCTGCGGCAACGGCACCGAACGCTGCGCCGAAGCGCATGCCGTGCTGGGCGCGGGCTATGAGATCGTGGTGAACCTGCAGGGCGACGCACCGCTGACACCACACTGGTTCGTCGAAGACCTGATCGCCGGATTGCGCGCCGCACCCGGGGCCGGAGTGGCCACGCCGGTTCTGCGCTGCGACGGCGACGCGCTGAACAGCCTGCTGAATGACCGCAAACACGGGCGCGTCGGCGGCACCACCGCCGTTTTCGCCGCCGATCACAGCGCGATGTATTTCTCGAAAGAGGTGGTTCCCTATACCGCGCAGACCTATTGCGGCGAGGACCCGACACCGGTGTTCCACCATGTCGGCGTCTACGCCTATCGCCCCGACGCGCTGGCGGCGTATCCCGCCTGGCCCGTTGGCCCGCTGGAACAACTGGAAGGGCTGGAGCAGCTGCGGTTCATGGAAAACGGCCGTCAGGTTCTGTGCGTCGAGGTCGAGGCCAGGGGCCGCCAGTTCTGGGAGCTCAACAACCCCCAGGATGTGCCCAAGCTTGAAGAGATGATGGCCGCGATGGGGCTGGATTGATCTTTCGCCGCGACAACATTCCGACCCGCCGCCGCCGGGCGGCGCGTCACACGACAAACTGGATGTTCCAATGACGCATATCCTTGTGACCGGCGGGGCCGGGTATATCGGGTCGCACGCCTGCAAGGCGCTGGCCCGTGCCGGGTACACGCCCGTCACCTATGACAACCTGATCACCGGCTGGCAGGACGCGGTGAAATTCGGACCATTTGAACGGGGCGATCTGCTGGACCGGGCGCGGCTGGATGAGGTGTTTGCCAAATACCGACCCGCCGCAGTGATGCATTTCGCCGCCCTCAGCCAGGTGGGCGAGGCGATGTCGGAACCCGGCAGGTACTGGTCCAACAATGTCACCGGATCGCTGACCCTGATCGAGGCCGCCATAAATGCCGGGTGCCTGAACTTCGTGTTCTCGTCGACCTGCGCCACCTATGGCGATCACGACAACGTGGTGCTGGACGAAAATACCCCGCAAGAGCCGCTGAACGCCTATGGCGCCTCGAAACGCGCCATCGAGGAGATCTTGCGCGATTTCGAGGCCGCACATGGTCTGAACCATGTGATCTTCCGTTATTTCAACGTCGCCGGGGCCGATCCCGATGGCGACGTGGGTGAGTTCCACCGCCCCGAGACGCATCTGGTGCCGCTGATGCTGGACGCGATCGACGGCAAGCGCGACGGGCTGACCGTGTTCGGCACCGATTACGACACGCCCGACGGCACCTGCATCCGGGACTATGTCCATGTTTGCGATCTGGTCGACGCGCATGTGCTGGGGCTGAACTGGCTGGAACAGGGCAAGGGCAGCCGGGTGTTCAACCTGGGCACCGGATCCGGGTTTTCGGTAATGGAGGTGATCCGCCATTCCAAGGCCGTTACCAACCGAGAGGTGCCCTATACCGTCGGCCCGCGCCGCGCCGGGGATTGCACCAAGCTGGTCTCGGGCTCGGTCCGCGCCGGTGAGGAACTGGGCTGGTCGCCGAAAAGGTCCACGTTAGAGACGATGATCGCCGATGCCTGGCGCTGGCACCAGAACGGCCACTATCGCAAATGAGGCACGGATGACGGGAACAGCAACCGATACCCTGCCCCGCATCGGATGGGTGCAAATGTACCGGTTGCGCCTGAAACGGCGGCGGTTGCTGTGGCGATCCTTTCGCAGCCGTCACCAGTTAACCTGCGAAAAGGACCGGACCGCCGGGATCAGGCCGGGCGACATTCTGGCATTCACCACCCTGCGCAACGAAATCACCCGCCTGCCCTGGTTCCTGCATCATTATCGCCAACTGGGCGTCGATCACTTTCTGATCGTCGACAATGACAGCGAAGACGGCTCGGCCACATATCTGCTGGATCAACCCGACGTGTCGCTGTGGCGCACCAGCGCCGGCTACCGCGCCTCGCGCTACGGGCTGGACTGGCTGACCTGGCTGCAGATGCGGTATGGCCACCGCCACTGGACCCTGATGGCGGATGCGGATGAGTTGCTGATCTACCCTGACCATGACAGCAAATCCCTGCATGATTTGACGGCCGCGCTGGACCTTCAGGGCCGGGTGGCGTTTGGCGCGCTGATGCTGGATCTGTACCCCAAGGGTCCGCTGGGTGCTCGGACCTACGACCCGCAGACCGACCCGGCGCAATTTCTGGGCTGGTTCGATGCAGGCCCCTACCGGGCGCAGCGGCAGTCGCCGCTGGGCAATCTGTGGGTTCAGGGCGGTGTGCGCGAGCGGATGTTCTTTGCCGACCGGCGGCGCCACTCTCCGACACTGAACAAGATCCCGCTGGTGAAATGGGACCGGCGCTATGCCTTTGTGAATTCTTGTCACTCAGCCCTGCCCCGGCATCTGAACGCAGCTTATGACGGTCCGGGCGACACCGCACCATCCGGTGTGTTGCTGCACACCAAGTTCTTGCCGGATGTGGTGAACAGATCCGTCGTTGAAAAACAGCGCCGCCAGCATTTTCATGATCCCGACGAATTTGCGACATACTATGATGCTATCGCCGGGGGCCCGGACATGTGGGTGCCGGACTCGGTGCGGTATACCGGATGGGCGCAGCTGCAACGACTGGGGTTTATGGGCGACATTGCCTGGGACTGGCGCGAAAGCAACGGAACGGGCTAACGGATTTTAAATCCGTTGCCTTGAAAGATGTAATGATGGCATAACACGGCAATTGCCCGGCACCACTCTGGATTGTTCAGCCCCGGGCATGCTCGCGTAACGGAAAAGGTTGAGCAGACGTGAGCCTGTTGGATTCATACCGGATGAGGTTGCGGCGCAAGCGCCGTCTGATCCGTTGTCTGCGCAAACGGCGGGAATTGCAGCCGGTCGCCGACAACACCGGCGACATCCGGCGCGACGATGTGCTGTTGATGAGCGTCGTTCGGAACGAAAAGATCCGCCTGCCCTGGTTTCTGGACTACTATCGCAGGCTGGGCATCGGCCATTTCCTGTTCGTCGATAATGACAGCGATGACGGCACCCGTGAATTTCTGGCCAGCCAGCCGGACGTTTCGGTCTGGCGGGCCAGCGCCAGTTACAAGCGCGCCACCTTCGGCATCGACTGGTCGAATTACCTGCTGCGCAAATACGCCCATGATCATTGGGTTCTGACCGTCGATCCGGATGAGTTTTTCATCTACCCCTTCTGCGACACCCGGCCCATCAGCGCCCTGACCGACTGGCTGGACGGGTGCGCCGTGCGCAGCTTTGGCACCATGCTGATCGACATGTACCCGCAGGGCGCGGTGGATGCCGACCCCTATCGCGAAGGGCAGGATCCGTTTCAGATCGCCCGCTGGTTCGATGCCGGGAATTACATGATCACCCGGAACCCCGATTACGGAAACCTGTGGATCCAGGGCGGGCCGCGGGCACGGGTGTTCTTTCGGGACAACCCCGCCAAGGCCCCGGCGCTGAACAAGATCCCGCTGGTGAAATGGGACCGGCGCTATGTCTATGTCAGCTCGACCCATTCGCTGCTGCCGCGCGGGCTGAATCAGGTTTATGACGAATGGGGCGGCGAAAAAACCAGCGGGGCGTTGCTGCATGCCAAGCTGATCGACACGCTGGGCGACAAGGCCCGGGAAGAGATGCGGCGTGGCCAGCATTACCGCAAATCCGGCGAATACCGCGCCTATGCCGAACAGCTGGAAGACAAGCCGGTTTTCTGGTGCGACCGGTCGGAAAAATACATCAACTGGCGGCAGCTTGAGATTCTGGGCCTCATGTCGAAAGGCAACTGGGCATGAGCGGCCTGGGCATCGTCATGCTGGTTCACACTGCCCTGCACCGGGCCGGGCAGGTCGCGCGCCACTGGACCGCCGCGGGCTGTTCCGTGGTGATCCATGTGGATCGCAAAGTGCCGGATCCCGTCTATTACCATTTCGTTGCCGCCTGTGCCGACGAGCCGATGATCCGGTTCTCACCTCGGCACCAGTGCGAATGGGGCGGCTGGGGCATTGTCGCGGCGTCGCAGGCGGCCTCGGAACTGATGCTGGACGCCTTCCCCGACGTGCATCACGTCTATCTGTCCTCAGGCGCGTGCCTGCCGCTGCGGCCGGTGGCCGAGCTGATCGACTACCTCGCCGACCGGCCCCGCGTCGACTTCATCGAAAGCGCCACCACCGCCGAAGTCAGCTGGACCATTGGCGGGCTGGATCAGGAACGTTTCACGCTGCGGTTCCCGTTTTCCTGGCGCAGGAACCGCAAGCTGTTTGATGCCTATGTGAAGCTACAGCGCGCGACCGGGCTGCGCCGCCGTATCCCCGACGGGCTGGTGCCGCATATGGGCAGCCAATGGTGGTGCCTGACGCGCCAGACCTTGTCCGCGATCCTGCAGGACCCAAGGCGCCGGGCCTATGACCGCTATTTCCGGCGCGTCTGGATTCCGGATGAAAGCTATTTCCAGACATTGGCGCGGCTTTATTCCACGCATATCGAAAGCCGGTCCCTGACCCTGTCCAAATTCGATTATCAGGGTCGCCCGCACATCTTCTATGACGACCATTTGCAGCTGTTGCGGCGGTCCGATTGCTTCGTGGCGCGGAAAATCTGGCCCCGGGCGGATCGGCTGTATCAATCCTTTCTGACCGACCGGGACAGCGCCATGCGGCCCGCCGAACCCAACCCCGGCAAGATCGACCGGGTGTTTTCCAAGGCGGTGGAACGGCGCACAAGGGGCCGCGACGGGCTGTATATGCAAAGCCGCTTTCCCCGCCACGGCAGCGAAAACGGCCTGACCTCCTTTCCCTATTCGGTGTTTCAGGGTTTTGCCGAACTGTTCGAGGATTTTGAGCCCTGGCTGGCCGAAACCACCGGCACGCGGGTTCACGGGCATTTGTTCGGCCCCGACCGGGCCGCTTTTGCCGGCGGTGAGACGATCATCAACGGCGCGCTCAGCGATTGCGCGGTTCTGCGCGATTACAACCCCACCGCCTTTGTGTCGAACCTGATCTGGAACACCCGGGGCGAGCGGCAGTGTTTTCAGTTCGGCCCCGGCGACACTCAGGAAATCAACTGGTTTCTGGCCCGCGACCGCAACGCGCAAATCTCGGTCATCACCGGGGCCTGGGCCATTCCGCTGTTCCGGTCGAACCTGAATTTCGCCGATATCCGAAACAAGGCCGCCTGCCTGCAGCAGATCGAAACCAAACAGCTTGAGGTTCTGAGGTCGGTCTGGACCAAGGCCCGGGTGCGCAGCTGGACTTTGGCAGATTTCGTGGAATCGCCGATGGAGCCGCTGCAAACCGTGATCGAAGAGATCGGAACAACGCAGGCCAGCCATCTGATCGAAGCACCGAAGATGGTGGATCTGTCGGGGTTTGGACAATTCCTGCAAAACCTCAAGAACCAGGGCATGCACCCCTATCTGATGGGCGATTTTCCCGCCGACGACGTGTTCGGCGCGCAGGTCCGGCCGTTCAGAAAACCCTATCTGGTGCAATAGCCGGTCATGACAGCCAAGTTCGACTATTTCATCGTCCTCGCGGCCATGCGGACCGGCTCGAACCTGCTTGAGGCCAATCTGAACGCGTTGGATGGGGTGACCTGCCACGGCGAGGCGTTCAACCCGCATTTCATCGGCCGGCTCAAATCCGACAGCCTGCTGAACATCACGCTGGACATGCGCGACAGCGATCCGATGCGGCTGGTTCAGGCGATCCGGTCCGCACCGGGCGCGATCAACGGGTTTCGCTTTTTTCAGGGCCACGATCCCCGCGTGTTAGAGCCCGCCCTCAGCGATCCGCGCTGCGCCAAGATCATCCTGACCCGCAATCCGCTGGACAGCTACCTGTCCCTGAAAATCGCGCGCGAGACCAGGCAATGGCAGCTCAAGAACATCAAGCGCCGCCGCGACGCGCAGGTCGAATTCGACACGCCGGAATTTGAATCATATCTGGATCAGCAACAGGCGTTTCAACTGATGCTGCTGCACCATCTTCAGGACACGGGTCAGACAGGTTTTTTCGTCGGCTATGACGACCTGACCCGCCTGAACACGCTGAACGGTCTGGCCGCGTGGCTGGGTGTTTCGGCGCGGTTGTCGGCAATCGACGTCACGCTGAAACCCCAGAACCCCGAACCTGCCCTGTCCAAAGTGACAAACCCGGCAGAAATGGAACAGGGTCTGGCCCGGATCGACAGTTTCAATCTGCACCGCACGCCGAATTTCGAACCCCGGCGCGGTCCGGCTGTGGGCAGCTATGTGACCGCTGCGGAAACGGCGCTGTTATACCTGCCCGTACGCGGCGGGGCCGAGGGCCCGGTGACACAATGGCTGGCCGATCTTGATGCCGTCCCCCCGGATGCGCTGATCACCAGACAGAACCGGAAACACATGCGGCAGTGGATGCAGTCCCATCCCGGGCACCGGAAATTCACTGTCCTGCGCAACCCGCTGGCGCGCGCGCATTCGGCTTTCTGCACCTATATCCTCAGCACCGAGCCCGGCGCTTATCTGAAAATCCGCAACATGCTGCGCAATCGGTTCAAACTGCCGATCCCCGGCCAGTTGCGAAGGGACAACTACCCTGTGGAACAGCATTATGAGGCGTTTTCGGCCTTTTTGTCCTTTTTGCGCCAGAACCTGGCGGGACAGACCCCTGTGCGCGTCGACGGGGTTTGGGCCAGCCAGTCGCAGGTTCTTGAAGGGATGGCGTCTTTCGCGCTGCCCGATCTGATCCTGCACGAAGACGAGATTGCGACGGCACTGCCCGATCTGGCGCGCCGGATGGGGCACGACGCCCCGCCTTCACCCGGGCACAGCGCACCCGACGCGCCATTTGCGCTGAGCGACATTTACGACGACAGGCTTGAGGCGCTGGCAGTCAACACCTATCAGCGCGACTACATGCAGTTCGGGTTCGGGGAATGGAAACCGCTTAGGGGCGCAGAGTGATCAGCGTGCCCCGGTTCACCATCGCATAGATCTCTTCGATCTCTTCATTCTTGACGGCGATGCATCCTGCGGTCCAGTCCGGTGTCTTTTTGGCGCGTTTCAGCTCGGACCGTCGCTTGGGCTGACCGTGGATGAAGATATCGCCCCCCGGGTCCACACCGGCCGCCTTGGCCTGCGCGATATCGCTGGAGTTCGGGTAGGAGATCCCGAGCGACAAGTGATAGCGGCTGTTGGGATTGCGGCGGTCGATCAGATAAGTGCCCTCGGGCGTGCGGCCATCGCCGCGCTTGGTCTTGGTGCCCGTCGGGGCGAATCCAAGATCGACCTCGTATTCCTTGAGGATGTGTTGGTTGTGCAAAAGATAAAGCTTGCGCGCGCCCTTGTTGATGACCAGTGAGGTCACCTCAGGCCCATCATAAGTCAGAAATCTGGGACTGGCCGAAGCACAGGCCGAAAGGCCCAGCGTTGCCATAGCGCCCAATCCGAATGCTCGACGATCCATATTTCACTGCCTGCTGCTTTTTTTCGAGCATTATGCCAGAAAACCAGAAAACGGAAATCACTTTTTGATGTGTTGTTGATCCATCAGCCGGCGTTCGATGCTTTCCAGCCGTTCCAGCACCTCGTCCCGGTACGCGTCCGTCCTGACCTCATCCTCGGCATGGTGCGCATCCTGCATCGAGTTCACGATCAGACCCACCAGCAGGTTCACCACCGCAAAGGTGGTGACCATGATAAAGGGCACGAAGAACAGCCATGCGTAGGGATAGATTTCCATCACCGGGCGCACGATGCCCATCGACCAGCTTTCCAGCGTCATGATCTGGAACAGCGTATAGGCCGACAGGCCCAGATCGCCGAACCAGCCGGGAAAAGACTGCGAGAACAGCTTGGTCGAGATCACCGCGCCGATGTAGAACAGGATCGCCATCAGCAGGAACACGCTGGCCATGCCCGGCAGGGCCGAGATGAAGCCCTCGACCACCCGCCGCAGACGCGGCGCAACCGAGATGACACGCAGCACCCGCAAAATCCGCAGCGCCCGCAGCACCGACAGCCCGCCCGCGCTGGGAACCAGGGCGATGCCGACGACGATAAAGTCGAACACGTTCCAGCCGCTGGTAAAGAACCGCCGCCCGGTCGCCAGCAGCTTCATGGCAATCTCGGCCACGAAAATCGCCAGACAGATGCGATCCAGAGCCACGATCAGCGGACCGGCAGCCCCCATCAGGGTGGGCGATGTTTCCATCCCCAGCAGCACCGCGTTGAATATGATGACGCCCGTGATGAACCGGCCAAAAGCCGGGCTTTCGATGACGCTCAGCAGGCGCTGGTTGAACCCCATTGCGAAACTCTCCTGTCTGCTCATGATGCCGGGCTCCAGGTGAACCGCGCGGCAAGTTCCGTGTGTGACGACCATCGAAACTGGTCAACCACCTGAACCCATTCAAGGGTGTATCCGCTATCAACCAGTGTTTTTGCGTCCCGCGCGAAGGTGACCGGGTTGCACGACACATAGGCGACCACGGGCCGCGCCGCCTGTGCCAGCTCAGCCACCTGCGCCTCGGCCCCGGCGCGGGGCGGGTCGATGACAACCGCATCATAGGATTTCAACTCATCGGGCATCAACGGTCGGCGGAACAGATCGCGCGCTTCGGCCGTGACGCGTTTGAGACCCTGCGCCCGACGCCAGCCCTGATCGAGCGCGTCCGTCATCGCCGCATCCCCTTCGACCGCATGAACCTCGGTCAGCTGGGCCAGCGGCAGCGAGAATGTGCCGCTGCCTGCAAACAGGTCAACGATGCGTTTCGCCCCCTGCGTGGCCTGCAAAACCGCCTGTAACAGAGCCTGTTCTCCGTCCTTCGTTGCCTGCAGGAACGCGCCGGGCGGTGGGATGACTGCGGCCGTGCCAAATCGCTGAACCGGGGGGTGGCGCGTGGCGATCACCTCGCCCTCCCAACTGAGCCGCGCCAGCCCGTGTTTTTCGGTTGCCTGCGCCAGCGACAGTTCCAGCGGACCGTCCAACGGCTTGCCACCGGTGACCGCAACGTCCAGACCCGCGTCTGACAGGGTCAGGGTCACCGCCAGCACACCCTTGCGGCTGCCGCCCAGTACGGCCAGCGCTTCGGCCACAGGAATGGCGGCGATCAGGGCCGGGTCCAGCAGATGGCAATCGGGGATTTCGGAAATGGTATCCGAGGCGCGGCCGTGGAACCCGGCCAAAGTGCCTTTCTTCGTTCGCCGCACGGCGATCGTGGCGCGGCGGCGGGATCTTTCGTGCGAGGTGTGGATCGGCCGCATCGGCGCCGCCAGCCCCTGCGCGGCCAGCGCGGTTCGCACGACATCCACCTTCCAATCGGCGACAAACTCATCCGCAGCGTGCTGCAACTGGCACCCGCCGCACGCCTTGTAATGGCGGCACGGTGCTTTGACCCGGTGTTCCGAAGGTGTTTCGACCCGGATATCGGTCAGAACCTGACCCGCCAGCGTGCCGCTAACCACTTCACCCGGCAGGGTGCGCGGCGCATAGACCGGGCCGTCGGCTATGCCATCGCCCTGATGGCCAAGGCGGGTTATGGTGAACTGCTGCGTCATGAGGGGCCTGATACCGGGGCTTTGCGCGCAACAAAACCCTTTTGCGCGCTTTGATCTTTATTCGGCGGCTTCGGCCTGAATAAAGCCGCCGGACTGGCGATGCCAGAACCGGGCATACAGCCCACCCTGTTCCAGCAGCGCGTCATGGGTGCCGGTTTCAACCACGCTCCCCTGATCCAGCACGACGATCCTGTCCATCTCGCTCAGCGTGGACAGGCGATGCGCGATCGCCAGCACGGTCTTGCCCTGCATCACCCGATGCAGCGCGGCCTGGATCGAGGCTTCGACCTCGGAATCCAGCGCCGAGGTCGCCTCATCCAGCACCAGAACCGGCGCGTCCTTGAGGATGGCACGGGCCAACGCGATCCGCTGCCGCTGCCCACCGCTGAGCTTTACGCCACGTTCGCCAAGGTGCGCGTCATAGCCTTTGCGGCCATGAGCGTCCTGCAGGCTGAGGATAAACTCATGCGCCTCGGCCTTACGCGCCGCCGCGATCATGTCCTCCTCAGAGGCGTCGGGGCGGCCATACAGGATGTTTTCACGCGCCGAGCGGTTGAACATCGCGGTTTCCTGCGTGACCATGCCGATCTGGCGGCGCAGACTGTCTTGCGTCACCTGCGCCACATCCTGCCCGTCGATGCGAATGGCGCCGTTTTCCCCGTCATAGAGCCTGAGCAGCAGCGACACCAAGGTCGACTTTCCGGCACCCGAAGCCCCGACGATGCCCAGCTTTTCGCCGGGATGCACTGTCATGCTGACGTCGGACACACCGCCGACATCGCGGCCATAGGCAAAGCTGACATGGTCGAAGTCAATCCGTCCTTCGGTCACGGTCAACTCGCGCGCGCGGGCGGCGTCTTCGACCCGGTCGCGTTTGGCCAGCGTCTTCATGCCGTTCTCGATCTCACCCACATTGGCATACAGACCCATCAGCGTGAAACTGACCCAGCCGGTCATCTGCGCGATGCGGATCGAAATCGCGCCCGCCGCCACGATGTCGCCTGCCGTTGCCGCGCCCGCTTGCCACAGCAGCAAGGTCGCGCCCAGCAGCAGAACCGGCAGAATCCCGGCCAGCACCATCAGAATGAATCGGAAACTGGCCGAGAGCTTGCCAAACGCCAGCATCTTTTCCCGCAGGTCGACCATCGAGTTTCGGGCCGCCTGATCTTCGAACTCGGAATGGGCGAACAGCTTGACGGTTTTGATATTGGTGATCGTGTCGACCACCTGCCCAGACACCATCGCCCGAGCCCCGGCGCGCGCGGCAGAGCGCACCCGGATGCGCGGCAGGTACCAGCGGATCAGCAGGAAATACACCGCCAGCCAACCGGCAAAGGGCAGCATCACAAGCGGATGTATCGAGCCTAACAAAAGCAAAGACCCCACAAGTGACGCCAGCGCAAAGACAATCGCGCTGATGGTTTCCGATACAACCGAGGCCATCGCATTGGAGGTCTGCATCTGTTTCTGCGCAATCCGCCCGGCGAAATCATCGTCGAAATACGTCACCGACTGGCCCAGCGTCCAGCGGTTGAGTTTGGCCAGAACCAGCGGCGGGATATTGGGCATGACGACGTAGTTGTTCGAAAACGCCGACAGGCCGAAGAACACCGGGCGCAGCAGCATGAAGAACGCCGCCACGCCAAGGATCATCCAAAGATTATCGCCAGATAGAAAACCCTGCGGCCCGCTTTCGGTCGCAATGTCGATCACCAGCCCCAGCATCCAGGCGGTGCCCGCCTCCATCGCGCCCGCGGTGGCCGAAAAGGTGGCGGCCACGAAAATCATCGGCCACGCACCCGACAGGCACCAGCGAATGAACGCCCCCAGCCGTTGCGGCGGGGGCGTTTCGGTGCTCTTGAACGGGTCTATGAGGTCGGCAAGCTTCATTCCGCGGCCTCCGTGTTCAGGAAGCCCCCAGATTGCCGCGCCCAGAACTGGGCGTAAAGCCCGCCCTGCGCCAGCAGTTCGGAATGCGCGCCCTGTTCGACGATCCGGCCGCCATCCATCACCAGAATACGATCCATCTGCGCAATGGTGCTGAGCCGGTGCGCAATGGCGATCACGCTCTTGCCCTGCATCATGCCGTAAAGCGTTTCCTGAATCGACGCCTCGACCTCGGAATCGAGCGCGGATGTCGCCTCGTCCAGCAGCAGGATCGGCGCGTCCTTCAGGATCACCCGCGCCAGCGTCACCCGCTGCCGCTGTCCACCGCTGAGCTTCACACCGCGTTCACCGACATGGGCGTCGTAGCCGGTGCGCCCTTGCGGATCCTGCAGGTCAAGGATGAACTCATGCGCCTCGGCCTGTTTGGCGGCGGCGATCATCTGCGCCTCGGTGGCATCGGGGCGGCCATAAAGGATGTTGTCGCGCACCGAACGGTGCAGCAGCGCGCTGTCCTGCTGCACCATGCCGATATGGCTGCGCAAACTGTCCTGGGTCACATCGGCGATGTTCTGGCCGTCGATCAGGATGGCGCCCTGTTCCACGTCGTAGAACCGCAACAAAAGCTTGACCAGGGTCGATTTTCCCGCCCCGGACCGCCCGATCAACCCGATCTTTTCGCCGGGATGAATGGTCAGGTTGATATGATCCAGACCGCCGGTCCTGCGCCCGTAATGGTGCGACAGGTTGCGGATTTCGATCTGACCATCGGTCAGGTGCAACGGTCTGGCATCGGACACGTCCAGCAGATCGATGGGCTGGGCAATCGTCTCCATCCCCTCGGCCACAACGCCCAGCTGGCGGAAAAAGCTGGTCAGCGCCCACATGATCCAGCCGGTCATCGCGTTCAGCCGAAGGGTCAGCGCAGTGGCGGCCGCGACCACGCCGACCGAGGCGCTGCCCTGCATCCACAAGGCAATGGCCCAGCCGACGACGCCAACGATCAGCAGACCGTTCAGCGAGACCAGAACCGCATCCATGATGGTGAAGATCCGCATCTCGATCTGGAAGGTCCGGCGGGTTTCCTCGATGGCTTCGCGGGCATAGTCCAGCTCCTGCGCATCGTGGGCGAACATCTTGACCGAATGGATATTGGTATAGCTGTCCACCACCCGGCCCGTCACCGCCGAGCGCGCATCGGACGCCGCCTGCGAGGCCGGACCCACCCGCCGCACCGTCCAGCGCACCAGCAGCGCATAGAGCGCGAACCAGATCAGCAGCGGCAGCAACAGCCGCGGATCGGCCGCCATCAGCAGCACCGCCGCGCCGATCAGATAGGCCAGCGAGAAGGAAATTGCGTCGAACACCTGAAACACTGCCTCGCCCGCGGCGGGCGGCGTCTGCATGATCCGGTTGGCGATGCGCCCGGCAAAGTCGTTCTCGAACCACCCCACCGACTGGCGCAGCACGTGTTTATGCGCGCGCCAGCGGATCAGGGTGCCAAAGTTCGGCAGAATGGTGTTGTTCAGCAGCAGCACGTCGAACACATGCAGCATCGGGCGCAACAGCAGAACAAAAACCGCCACCAGAATCAGTTCGGTCCCGTGCGCCCGCCACATTTCGGCCGGCGAGCCGGACAGCAAATCCACCACCCGGCCCATGTAATAGATCAGCCCCACCTCGACCGCCGCAACGACGACCGAGATCAGCGCCGCCCAGACGAAGACGCGGTAAAACGGCTTGGAATACTCCAGCATGAACGGCCACAACCGTGTCGGCGGGACGTCGGATTCCTTATAGGCAACAAAAGGGTCTACGAGGTTTTCGAAATAGCGAAACATGGAGGTTGCTCCGGTTGAGCAGGAAAATCAGGACGTGCGAAGAATGATGGCGCCGGAACACCACCCTTACGGGTCAAAGCGTTCCGGCTTTAGCCGAACCAAATCCCGTAATACATTCGCATGCCTCCCTCCAGGTCAGGTAACAGGCGCACGTAAACACAAACTGATTTAATTGTCATCCCCTTTTGAGACTTCACCCGCGTCACGCAGAAGCGCGCCACGTGATAGCGCAAAGCCCGACGCGATCCAGCGGGTTTCCAGCTCGGCCAGTTTCCGGCCCAGCGCTGGCCCGGTAAAGGACGGGATCAGGTCGGCGGCCCTGACCGGGAACTCAGCGGCGGCGCCGGTGCGCAGCGCCTGGTGCAGGTCATCGGACCAGGTTTGTTCCAGAAACGCACAACGCAGCAGGGTTTCATGCAGCCCGCCTTTTTCGCCATAGCGAAACCCAAGCTCGGCGACGCTGGCGGTGCCGGATGCCTCATCCCGCATGCGGGTCAGCCGCTGAAGCTGGGCTTTGCTGAGGCGCAGGGTTTTGGCGATCTCGGGTGTTGCGATTGCGGCCAGCCTGCGGATCGGCTCGGGGTCTGCCCCGGCCTGCCGTTCCAACTCGATCAGCGGGGCCAGCGCGCGGTCCTCGGCCCCCGGCAGCAGCTGCGCCAGTACGCCCGCCTGACGCATTGCGGCAACGGATGGCGCCGGGTCCGGCGCACCCAGCAATTTTAGCAACTCCGCCCCCACCCGTTCGCGCGACAGACCGGCCAGCCCGTCCAGAGTGGCGGCTATCGCTGCCAGAGCGTCCGGGTCGAACCCGGCCTCGGCATCGCCATACCAGGCATGGAACCGGAAATAGCGCAGCGAGCGCAGGTAATCCTCGCGAATGCGATTTTCGGCGGTGCCGATAAACCGCACCCGGCGCGCCTGCAGGTCAGGCAGACCGTTCAGCGGGTCCAGGACGGTGCCATCGGGCCGCGCATATATGGCGTTCATGGTAAAATCGCGGCGGGCGGCGTCTTCCTCGACCCGGTCGGAAAACGCCACCACGGCCCGGCGGCCATCGGTTTCCACGTCGCGGCGAAAGGTGGTGATTTCGTGCGGGGTGCCGCCGCTGACAACCGTGATGGTGCCATGTTCGATCCCGGTGGGAATGGCCTTGAGCCCCGCCGACTGAGCCAGTTCGACCACACGTTCCGGGCGCGCATCAGTGGCAATGTCGATATCTGATACCGGCGCGCCCAGCAGCGCGTTGCGCACGCAGCCGCCGACAAACAGCGCCTGCGCCCCGGCATCGGTCAGCGCGGCACAGACCTTTTGCGTTGCCGGGTCTGAAACCCAGCCTTCCGTGATTTGCGTCATTCACCCATCCGTGCCGCCAGCCCCCGCAACATCCGCGCCGTCGCGCCCCAGATATAATAGGGGCCATAGGGCACCGTGTAATAATTCCGTTTCTGACCGCGCCACCGGCGCGATTCAACGATATAATTCGCGGGGTTGAGCACATGTGCAAGCGGAACCGAGAAGACCTCATCCACTTCGCCGGGTTCGGGCACGGGCCGGAACGCGGTGCGCAGGATCGCCACCACCGGCGTCACCGAAAAGGACGTTACCGTTTCATGAGTGGGCAAATGCCCCAAAATCTCGGGCAGGCTGGGGGGCAGGCCGATCTCTTCCCGCGCCTCGCGCAGCGCGGTTTCCGACACATCGGCATCGCCCTCATCCTGCTTGCCGCCCGGAAAGGCGATCTGGCCGGGATGGTGGTTCAGGGCCGAGGACCGTTTCGTCAGGATCAGGCGCGCCGCGCCATCCGCAACCGAGATCGGCACCAGCACACCGGCGGGGCGCAGCCTGCGCCCTTCGGGCAGAACGGTTTCGGGGTTCAGGTCGAAATCGCTTGACCCCGGGCCGGGGCGGCGCAGGGCCGCCCGCAGGCTGTCGGTCGGATCATGCGCCATCCGCATCAAAGCCGACCGTTGCCGGGTCCAGCACGTAATGGGCACCGCAGAACTGGCAATCCGCCGTGACCTCGCCTTCGGGCGTGGTCATCTTTTCGATGTCCCGGGCCGAATAGATCGACAGGCTCTGGCGAACCCGGTCTTCGGAACAGGTACAGCCGAACTGCACCGACTGGGCGTCGTAAACCCGCGGCTGTTCCTCGTGAAACAGCCGGACCAGCAGGTCGGTCGGCGCGATGGACGGACCGATCAGTTCCAGATCCTCGACCGTGTCCAGCAGGATGTTGACGCGGCTCCAGTTCTCACCTTCTTCGCCGTCGACCAGGTCTTCGGCGGTCAGGATTTCACCGTCGCCGTCGCCGGTGGCGAGAAAGGGCGAGGCTTTGGGCATGTGCTGCAACATGATCCCGCCCGCGCGCCAGTGTTCCCCGACGCCCGGCTCGGTCGATTTGCCAAAGCTCAGCGAAAACCGGGTCGGCAGCTGTTCGGATTGCGCGAAATACGCCTCGGCGCAGGCGCTGAGCGAACCACCCGCCAGCGGTGTAATCCCCTGATAGGGCTGCGTGCCCTCGCCCTGATCGATCATGATGGCGAAATACCCTTCGCCCACCTGATCGAACGGTGCACTGTCGGTCAGACGATCGCGGTCGAAACTGGCATAGGCACGGATCCGCGCCGGTTCGCCTTCTTGCCGCGGCGCATAGTAATCGGTCGCAATCATCCGCACCGCGCCCTTGGACTGCACCTGCAGCGACAGTTTCCAGCGCAGAGCGACGGTCTGGCCGATCAGCGCGGTCAGCAGGGCCATCTCGGCCACCAGCGCCTCGACCTTTTCCGGATAGTCGTGCTGTTTCAGAATGCCGTCCAGCACGCCGTCCAGCCGGGCCACCCGGCCGCGCATATCCGATACATCGAGTTGAAAGGGCAGGACGGTATCGTCCCACGCGATTTTCGTTCCAAGAGACATGGGGTTTCCTTACACGCCACAGGTTGGCATACCGCCAGCATATAGGTCGAACAATTTGGGTTGTAAGGGGCCATACATGATCAGACGGTTCGGTGAAACCCCACAAGCGGGGCGGAAATACACGCGGCGGGTCGGTGTTTACGCCCTGTTGCCCCGCGGCAGGCATCTGCTGCTGACCTGCCAGACCGAACCCGGCCCCGACCTGCAACTGCCCGGCGGTGGGATAGATCCGGGCGAATCGCCTACCACCGCCTTGCACCGCGAAGTCTTCGAGGAAACCGGCTGGCTGGTGGCCGCCCCGCGCCGCGTCGGGGCCTTTCGGCGGTTCACCTATATGCCCGAATACGACCTGTGGGCCGAAAAGATCTGCCTGATCTATCGCGCCCGACCGGTGCGCCGCATCAGCCCGCCGACCGAAGCCTTTCACGAGGCGCTGTGGCTGGACACCGCGGATGCCGTTCAGATGTTGGGCAATGACGGCGACCGCCATTTCGCCGGCCTGCACCTGCAGGGGCTCTAGGACCCGTTATATTCAAAGAACACGGCCGACACGTCATCGTCCATGCCGCTGCCCGGGGCCATGGCCTGAGTCAGACGCCAGAACATGTCATCCAGAAACTCGGAACCGCTGCGCCCTGACACGCAATCCTGCGCCATCCGGCGCAGACCCTCCTCCTCAAGCAGGCCGCCGCCGGCAATGCTGCATTCGGTGAATCCGTCGGAATAGAGCAACAGCTTGTCGCCTGGTTTCATATAGGTTTCGGTCTGCTGAAACGTGACATCGGGCAGCAACCCGATGGGCAGGCCGCCATCGCCCAGAAATTCGGTCTCACCCTCGCGGCGCAGCAGCAGCGGATGCGGATGCCCGGCCTGCACCATCTTCAGGTGACCGTTGCGCAGGTCGATAATGGCGTAGACCATGGTGAAATACTCTTCGACCCCCGCATCCGCCATCAGCCGGCAATTGAGCAGTTCCGCCACCTGTTCAGGCGGCAGCAGGGCGTAGAATTTGTCGAACCGTTTTTCCATCGCCACGTTCTGCTCGAAATGGCTGCTGGAGAGATACCCGCCCAGCCGCGCCGTCATCATCGCCGAGGTGATGCCATGCCCGGACACGTCGATGCTGTAGAACCCGACGCGGTTGACCCCGGGCGAAAACATCCCCACCAGATCGCCGCCGATATGACCGCAGGGTTTCAGCAGCATGCTGACCCGGGACTTGCCGAAATCCCGCGTCAGTTCGGGCACCAGCGATTCCTGGATCTTGCGGGCCTGAATCAAATCCTTGTCGATCGCGTCATGGGCCAGTTTCAGCTTCTCCAGCGCGGTTTCGATCATCCGGTTCTTTTCCGACAATTCACGCTGCATATCCAGAATGCGCGCACCGGCCGAGATCCGCGCGCGCAGCTCGTCCGCCTCAAGCGGTTTGATCAGGAAATCATCGGCCCCCGCGTCCAGACCGCGCGCCACCTCCTGCTTTTCGCTTTTTGAGGTCAGCAGGATGAAATAGCTGTACTGGTCCTTGTCCAGCGCCCGGAACGCGCGGCAAAACTCCAGCCCGCTCATCCCCGGCATGACCCAGTCGCTGAGTACAAGATCCGGCGGATCGGTTGCACAGAGGTCCAGCGCCAGATCACCGCTGTCGGCCTCAAGAACCTGGAAACCCCATTTCTTCAGCGATGCCACCAGAATCCGCCGTTGCAGACGGCTGTCATCGACAACCAGCACTTTTTGGATCGCCCCAAAATCCAGTTCCGCCCTGGCGATTTCCTGACTGACCTCTGCCACCTGCACCCTATGCCCCGCGACGTTACACCGAACAGGACAAGCCTAGCGTGGCGGGATTTAACATCCGGTGAAGGCCGGACCGGCAGCCGGTTTAACCTGCCCTTTACCGCACCCGCGCTATCACGACCGGGTCACCATCACATGCGGGGGGGAAAGGGCCGTGATCAACTGGGCCAGAGTCAGACAGCTGCGGGATGAGGTCGGGGTTGGTGAGTTCGACGAGGTCGTGCAGATTTTTCTGGACGAGGTTCAGCAAACCATCGAACGCCTGCACCGTGACACCGCCCGGCGCGAGCTTGAACAGAACCTGCACTTTCTGAAAGGCAGCGCGCTCAGCCTGGGCTTCGACCGGTTTTCCTGCCTGTGCCAGGACGGAGAGCGCACCGCGGCAGGTGGCAAGGCCGGTGACGTCGACCTGCCCGCCCTGCTGTCGGCCTATGACGAATCCCGCGCCATGTTCCTGCGCGAAAAGGCGGAAAAACTGGCTTAGATCACAAACTGCGCCAGCGTCTCGTCTTCGGTGATGTCGGTATAGGTGAACCCGGCCTCGTCCAGATGCGCAAACAGGCGGGCGAAGTTTTCCGGTTTTCTGGTTTCGATCCCGATCAGAACCGAGCCGAAATTGCGGGCCGATTTCTTCATATATTCGAACCGGGCGATATCATCCTCGGGGCCCAGGATGCCCAGAAACTCTTTCAGAGCACCGGGCCGCTGCGGCAGGCGCAGGATGAAGTACTTCTTGACCCCGGAATAGCGCTGCGCCCGTTCCTTGACTTCCGGCAGCCGTTCGAAATCGAAATTGCCGCCCGAGGTGACGCAAACCACGGTCTTGCCACGGATGAAACTTTGCACGTCTGCCACTGCTTCTATCGCCAAGGCACCGGCGGGTTCCAGCACGATGCCTTCGACATTCAGCATTTCGATCATGGTGGTGCAGATACGGTCCTCGGACAGGACCAGCACGTCAGACAGGTGACGGTCTTTCAACAGCTCAAACGGTTTCGATCCTATGCGCCCCACCGCCGCGCCATCGACGAAATTGTCGATCCGGTCCAGTGACACCGGATGCCCCGCCGCCATCGCCGCGTGCAGGCAGGCCCCGCCCCTGGGTTCGACAAACAGGCAATGGGTCCGGTCCCCGAACCACGTCGCCACGCCCGAGGACATGCCACCCCCGCCCACAGGCAGGATCACATGATCCGGCAGGCCGCCCAATTGCGCCTCAATCTCTACCGCCAGCGACGCCTGCCCCTCGATCACATCCGCATCGTCAAAAGGTGACAGGAAATGTCCGCCCTGCCGGGTGCACCAGGCTTGTGCCGCCGCCAGGGTGTCGTCGAAATAGTCGCCGGTCAGGTGAACCTCGATATTGTCGCCGCCGAAAATGCGGGTCTTCTGGATCTTCTGCTGAGGCGTTGTCACCGGCATGAAAATTACACCCTTCACGCCCAGATGCTTGCACATAAAGGCTACGCCCTGCGCGTGATTGCCCGCGCTGGCGCAAACGAACAGGTCCTGCCCCTGCTGCTTGCGCATCGCGTTGAACGCCCCGCGGATTTTATACGACCGCACCGGGCTCAGGTCTTCGCGCTTGAGCCAGATATCGGCACCAAACCGGTCGGACAGATGCGCATTCCGTTGCAGAGGCGTCGGCGGAAACACGGTGCGCATCGCCTGTTCGGCGGCGCGGGCGCGGGTCATGAATTCACTCATGACCGTTTCAGTGCCGCATCAATGCGAGAAGGGCAAGGAATACATATGTGTACGGGCGGTCAGGCCAGTTCGCGGTTTTCGACACAAACTCCGTAGAACGTAGTCAGAACGCTGAGGCTGGTCATGGCAATCACCCAGTTTACAACGGCCTGAAGCGTGAACCCCAAAAAGCCTGAAAAGGCGCCAAAGAACCCGGCGATAAACCCGAGTACAAAACCGAACGCGCCCAAAAACAGAAAAACCACAAGGATCGCTGTCGCAATCCTTTGGGTAGCGCGCCATGACTCGGCAATTGTAATCGGATTCCCCACTGCGCTTGCCGGAAGAACCAGACTGAATCGCTGGACAACCCAAATGGAGAAAATCATTCCCACGACCAGAATAGCCCCGCCAACCAATGACAATGCGCCGGTTGCAACGCCACCGGCCGCGTAAACAACTCCGAATAACAGGATTGTCATGCCAAGAAGGATCAGCGCCAGTAGCAGAGCCCACCCAAAATAGGCCAATATGCGCGAGCTGTTAAAATCCGGCAGCGTTTTTTCCGGGTATTCTGCCAGCAGACAATAGCGATGCCATGAGACTGCAACCCATAGAGCGGCGGCGTAGTTCAGGAGCCCAAGCAGTAAGACACCACTGAAATCGCCTTGCTCACCGCTGACGAATGCTGGTCCTTTTACAATGAACAGCGCCATACCAAGCAGGGAAACAGCGATAACCGGGGACGACACGCGCAACGCCGTGCCGAAATCATTGAAAATCATACCAAGCGCATGTTTGAAAATCTGCCAACCCAACATCCTGTAACCTGCCCTCTCAACAAATCCTTGTTCTCTTTGCACCCGTTTCATCGCAATTCCCACCCTGCGTCAACGCACATAACTTGCCCCCGCGTTCAAAACCCGCTAGGGGCCAGTCGTCTTACGCATAAGGGGAAGTCAGATGTCCGCGCCCAAGAAAGTTGTTCTGGCCTATTCCGGTGGCCTTGATACCTCGATCATCCTGAAATGGCTGCAGACCGAGTATTGTTGTGAGGTTGTGACCTTCACCGCCGATCTGGGTCAGGGCGAGGAACTTGAGCCCGCCCGCAAGAAGGCCGAGCTGCTGGGGATCAAGCCCGAAAACATCTATATCGAAGACATCCGCGAGGAATTCGTCCGCGATTTCGTCTTCCCGATGTTCCGCGCCAATGCCCAGTATGAAGGGCTGTATCTGCTGGGCACGTCGATCGCGCGGCCTCTGATCTCGAAACGTCTGGTCGAGATTGCCGAGGCAACCGGCGCCGATGCCGTCGCCCATGGCGCAACCGGCAAAGGCAACGATCAGGTGCGGTTCGAACTGGCCGCTTACGCGCTGAACCCCGACATCAAGGTGATTGCACCCTGGCGCGAGTGGGATCTGACCAGCCGGACCAAGCTGCTGGAATTTGCCGAAGCCAACCAGATCCCGATTGCCAAGGACAAGCGTGGCGAGGCGCCTTTCTCGGTCGATGCCAACCTTCTGCACACCTCGTCCGAGGGCAAGGTTCTGGAAGACCCCGCCGATATGGCACCGGATTATGTTTATCAGCGTACCGTCCACCCCGAGGACGCGCCGAATGAGCCGGAATTCATCGAGATCGGCTTTGAAAAAGGCGACGCGGTCAGCATCAATGGCGAGGCGATGAGCCCGGCCACCATCCTGACCAAGCTGAACGAATATGGCGGCAAAAACGGCATTGGCCGTCTCGATCTGGTCGAAGGCCGCTTCGTCGGTATGAAATCGCGCGGCATCTATGAAACACCGGGCGGCACCATCCTGCTGGAGGCCCATCGCGGGATCGAGTCCATCACCATGGACCGCGGGGCTATGCACCTGAAAGACCAGCTGATGCCGCAATATGCCGAGCTGATCTATAACGGTTTCTGGTACTCGCCCGAGCGTGAGATGTTGCAGGCCGCCATCGACAAATCTCAGGAACATGTCACCGGCACCGTTCGTGTGAAACTGTATAAAGGTCTGGCCTCGACCGTGGGCCGCTGGTCGGATCATTCGCTCTATTCCGAGGCACATGTGACCTTTGAGGAAGACGCCGGTGCGTATGATCAGACAGATGCCGCAGGCTTTATCCAGCTGAACGCGCTGCGCCTGAAACTGCTGGCGGCACGGGACAAGCGCCTCAAATAAAGGCGACGCCACACGAAAAAGTTGAATGGGTCGAACAAGCCGCAACTTTGCCGCAGAAATGCCCAGTTGATTGAACAGAGAAAACGGGCCGGTCCTGCAGGGGATCGGCCCGAATTTCGTTCAATTCCATTGAGGCAATCATGCAAGCAGATCAATCCTACGACACGCCGGCCGAATTCGAGTTTCGCGGCTCGGCCACCGAGTTCTTCGGCATCTGGATCGTCAACCTGCTGTTGTCGATGCTGACCTTCGGGATCTACAGCGCCTGGGCCAAGGTTCGGACAAAGAAGTATTTCTATCAGAACACCTATGTCGCAGGGCGCAGCTTTGACTATCATGCCACCGGCGGGCAAATCCTGATCGGGCGTCTGATCGTGATCGCGGGGATTGTGATCTATACGATTCTGGCGGCCATTCCGCTGGTGAATATCGTCATGCTGCTCGGTTTGCTGTTCCTGGTCCCCTATCTGCTGGTGCGTTCGCTGCGGTTCAATGCCCGCGTGTCCAGCTGGTCGAATGTCCGGTTCGATTTTCAGGGCACCACCGGATCGGCGGCGGCGAACTACTTTCTGTATCCAATCATCGCGGCGCTGACGCTGTATACGACCTGGCCCTTCGTCACGCGGTCGATTCAACGCTTTCACGTGAACGGTCACAGCTTTGGCACCACGCCGATGTATTTCGACAGCCCGATTGCGCCGTTTTACCGGGCCTTTCTGTTCACCGCCCTCTGGGTCATTGCCGGTATGGTCGTGGTCGGCATGCTGCTTGGGGTCAACCTGTCGACATTCGAGGCGTTCCGCACGCTGGAAGACGACCCGGAAAACATCGCAGCCATCCTCTCCGTCCTGAGCATCTATGCCTTCCTGCTGCTGGTGCTGGTTCCGGCCACGATCATCTATCGCGCCATGGTCCGCAACACGGTCTATAACTACACGGTTCTGGGTGACGGGCATCGGTTCCATTCCAATGTGTCGCCTTTGCGCCTGCTGTGGATTTCGGTCTCGAACCTTGTGGTGGTCGGCCTGACGCTGGGCCTGATGCTGCCCTGGGCGCATGTGCGCCGGGTGCGGTATCTGGCCAATCACACCACTTTCCTGCCCGCCGGTTCGCTGGACGAGTTTGTCGGCGGCGTCACCGCCAATGTCAGCGCCATCGGCGACGCCTACGGTGACATCGAGGGGTTCGACATCGGCATCGCGGTCTGATCCTTGGAAGAGTTCCCCGAAGATATCGGTGCGCCCGTCAGCGGGCGCGCCTATCCGCCCCGCAGCTCACGCGAGATCCGGGCGCGGCTGGCTGTGGGTACCAACACCGTCTGGCTGATCGACGCGCAGGGCGAGGTCCGGGCGCGGTGCGCACCGCAGGAACTGGATATCGAATCCCGTGTGGGCGCAACCGAACGGCGGGTGACCTTTCCCGACGGGACGCTGTTTCTGACAGACCATCACGCGGCACTGGAACATCTGACGGCCGACAGCAGCGGATCGCACCTGCACCGGGCCGAAAAGTTCCACCCGCGCCTGATCCTTATCGCAGTCGCCTGCCTGATCGGCGCCTGGGGATTGTGGAAATACGGGCTGGCCGTTCTGGTGACGCTGGCCGTATGGATGACGCCGCCGCCCTTGGTTGCCGCCATCGATACCGGTGTGATGCAGGCCGTGGACCGGGTGCTGGCCGAGCCCAGCCGGCTGAGCGCCGCCAGACAGTCCGAAGTTCAGGACAGTTTCGACCGGGTTCTGGCGGCGCTGGGTCCCGCCGCGGAAAGTCACGACTACCAGCTGGAATTCCGACGCTTTCCCGGCATGGGACCCAACGCCTTTGCGCTGCCCAACGGGACGATTGTGGTGACCGACGATCTGGTAAACCTGATCTCGACCGATGCCATGGCGGGGGTGATCGGGCATGAAATCGGGCATGTGGCCGAGCAGCACGGTCTGACGCAGATTTACCGGTCCCTGGGTACCTTTGTGCTGATCGGCATGATGGCCGGCGACACCGGGCCGGTGCTGGAACAGGTGCTGCTTGAGGGCAATCTGATCCTGTCCCTGTCCTATTCCCGACAGCACGAACTGGCCGCTGACCGGTTTGGCGTTGATCTGGCGACCCGGGCCGGGTTCGACCCGAACGGCCTGTCGGAATTCTTCGACCTTCTGGCGGCTGAATATGGCGAGGAAGGCCTGGACTGGCTCAGCACGCATCCCGGCTTTGACGACCGTCAGAAAAACCTGGAATCCCTGACCCAAGGTCACTAGACCGCGCCCCTTGTCTGCCATTCCGCAGCCCCCTAACCCTGTGCCCAATCAGGAGAGGCCACATGACACTCAGCACCATTGCCGAAGGCATTCAGAAAAACCTTGTCGGACGCAGCTTCGACGGCTCGCTCAAATTCGACTGCGGTGACGACGGCGTCATCGTTCTCGCCGATAATCAGGCGACCACACAGGATCGCGACACCGACTGCACAATCCGGATCTCGCGCGACAACCTGACCAAGCTGCTGACCGGCAAACTGAACCCGATGACCGGTGTGGCGCTGGGGAAACTCAAGATCTCGGGCAATATGGGCGTGGCGATGAAGCTGGGGCAGCTGCTGGGCTGAGCGCCGATAAACTCGTCTCACCACCCCGTGACATAAGATGTCAGCGGATTGCCTAAGCGAGAAAGGCGGGGCAGCCTGATCGCGGAAGGAGATCCGCCATGACCCGCTTCGCTTACCTCGACCAAGTCAAACCGACGCTTCTGTTTGCTCTGATTGCGCTGGCCGCCCTGTTGCGCGCCGTTCCCGCCCCCGCGGCCGGAGCCGAAACGCTGACCGTGGCGGGGGGCTGTTTCTGGTGCGTCGAATCCGATTTCGAATCCGTACCCGGCGTGATCGGCGCGGTGTCGGGATATACCGGCGGCAACTCCGCCAACCCGACCTATGATCAGGTCACTAAGGGCGGGACCGGCCATTACGAGGCGGTCCAGATCACCTTTGACCCGGCCCGCGTGTCGCGCGAAACCCTGCTGAGCCTGTTCTTCCGCTCGGTCGATCCCACCGATGCGGGCGGCCAGTTCTGCGACCGGGGCAACAGTTATCGCACGGCAATATTCGTCTCTAACACTGGGGAAAAGACGCTTGCGCAGCAGGCAAAAGCCGATGCGCAGCAGGCGCTGGGGCAGACGGTTGTCACACCGATCCTGCAGCAGGGCGTTTTCTATCCGGCCGAGGCGTATCATCAGGATTATTACAAGGGGAACAAGCTGGTCCTGACCCGCTTTGGCCCCAAGCGACAGCACAGCGCCTACAAGGCCTATCGCAAGGCCTGCGGGCGCGACGCGCGCGTCAAACAGCTGTGGGGCAGCGACGCGCCTTTCGCCGGGTCTTAATCGAACTGCGCTTCGCGGACCTCTTTGAGGTCAGGAATGACGTCCGCCGTCCCGTGCCGCGTGACCATCAGGGCCGCGGCACGATTGGCCTGTGACACGGCCTGCGCCATTGGCATCCCGCGATCCATCCCGGCCAGCACATAGCCCGTGAACGTGTCGCCTGCGCCGGTGGTATCCACGGCCTGAACCTTGTGGGCCGGAAACTCGGTCATTTCAGCGCCGCGCGGGTGATACCGCGCGCCCTTTGACCCCAGGGTGACGATCACATGCGCAACATCCAGGTCGCCAACCTCCTGCCCGGTGGCCTGCCGCAACTGCTCGGCCTCGATCTCGTTCAGGATCAGGAAATCCAGATAGGGCAGAACCGCCTGCACCGCATCAGCCTGAAACGGGGCCGCCGCATAACAGACCGTCAGGCCCAGCTTGCGCCCCATCTGCGCGGCCTCGACCTGCTGGTTGGTTTCGTTCTGCATCACCAGAAGATCACCGGGAGACGCCGAGGACAGCGCCTGTCCCAACTGATCCTGCGAAATGGCGTGGTTCGAGCCGGGGAACAGGATGATGTTGTTTTCACCCGCCGCATCCACCGCGATGATGGCGTGGCCGGTGGGCACCTCGACCCCGGCGATATGGCGGGTATCGACGCCATATTCGGTCAGGCGATCCCGTGCCCAGTGCCCGTCCGGGCCGACCGCGCCGATATGCGCCACCTGCGCACCGGCGCGGGCGGCCGCCACCGACATATTCGCGCCCTTGCCGCCCAGAAACCGGTCAAGCCGGTTGGCCGAAAGGGTTTCCCCGGGGCCGGGAAGATGCGGAACGTCATAGATCATGTCCGCGTTGATCGAGCCGAGGTTCCAGATCGTCATGGCTTACCCGAAATGTCGCAAGAGGCCAGAATGGCCATGTTGAGGATATCGTTTGCCGTCGAAACGGTGGAACAGATCTGAATCGGCTTGTCGATACCCGACAGGATCGGGCCGATCACCGTGGCCCCGCCCATTTCCTGCATCAGCTTGGTCGAGATGCTGGCCGAATGCCGGGCGGGGACGATCAGGATGTTTGCGGGACCAGTCAGGCGCTGGAACGGATAGCTGGCCTGCTGGTCCACATTCAGCGCCACATCAACGGTCATCTCACCTTCGTATTCAAAGTCGACGCCGCGCTGATCCAGAACCGCAGGCGCGCGGTGCATCTTTTCGGCCCGCTCGGACACCGGATAGCCAAAGGTCGAGAAGCTGACGAAAGCCACGCGTGGCTCCAGCCCCATGTGCCGGGCCACGGCGGCGGCGCGCTCAGCGATATTCGCCAGATCGTTTTCATCCGGCCATTCATGCACCAGCGTATCGCCGATCAGCACGATCCGCCCTTTGTGCAGCAGCGCGGTCACGCCCGCCGCCCCATGGGTCGCATCGGCGTCAAACACATGGTTGATCCGGTCCAGCACATGCGCCGATTTGCGCGTTGCCCCGGTCACCAGCCCGTCGCCATGCCCATGCGCCAGCATCAGGGATGAAAACACGTGCCGGTCGCGCGCCGCCAACCGGTGGATATCCTTGCGGTCAAATCCCCGGCGCTGAAGGCGGTCATAAAGGAAATCCTTGTAGGTTTCCAAATGCGTCGTGTTGGCCGCGTTGACAACTTCGATCTCGCGCACCGCGTCGCCCAGCCCGGCCTCTTCCAGCTTTTGTTTGACGTCATCCGGACGGCCGACAACCAGCGCTTTGCCAAAGCCCGAGCGCTGATACATCACCGCCGCGCGCAGCACGCGGGGATCATCGCCCTCGGCAAAGATCATCCGGCTTTGCGCAGCGCGGGCCCGGGCGTTCAGGCCGCGCAGGATGCTGGCGGTCGGATCCATCCGGGATTTCAGGTTCAACTCATAGGCGTCCATGTCGATGATCGGACGCCGCGCCGCGCCGGTATCCATCCCGGCCCTGGCAACCGCCGGCGGAATGCGGTGGATCAGGCGCGGGTCGAACGGCGTGGGGATGATATAGTCGCGCCCGAAGGTCAGCGACCGGCCATAGGCCATGGCAACTTCGTCCGGCACATCCTCGCGCGCCAGACGCGCCAGCGCATGGGCGCAGGCGATCTTCATCTCGTCATTGATGGCGCGGGCATGGATGTCGAGCGCACCGCGAAACAGGTAGGGAAAGCCCAGAACGTTGTTGACCTGATTGGGATAGTCGCTGCGCCCGGTGGCGACGATGGCATCGACGCGGACCTCATGCGCCTCTTCCGGCGTAATCTCGGGGTCCGGATTGGCCATGGCGAAGATCACCGGGTTGTCGGCCATGCTGGCGACCATGTCCTGCGTCACTGCGCCTTTGACTGAAACGCCAAGGAACACATCCGCGCCTTTCATCGCCTCTTCCAGCGTGCGCAGCTCGGTGGTGATTGCGTGGGCTGATTTCCACTGGTTCATGCCCTCGGTCCGGCCCTGATAGATCACGCCCTTGGTGTCGCAGACGATGCAGTTCTCGTGCCGCGCGCCCATCGACTTGAGCAGCTCGATGCAGGCAATTCCCGCTGCACCGGCACCGTTCAGGACGATCTTCACGTCCTCGATCTTCTTGCCTGAAATGTGCAGCGCATTGATCAGTCCTGCTGCGCAGATCACTGCCGTCCCATGCTGGTCGTCGTGGAAGACGGGGATATCCATTTCTTCCTTCAGGCGCTGTTCGATGATGAAACACTCGGGCGCCTTGATGTCTTCCAGATTGATGCCGCCGAATGTCGGACCCATCAGCCGCACGGCACGGCAGAACTCGTCCGGGTCTTCAGTGTCCAGTTCGATATCGATCGAGTTCACATCGGCGAACCGCTTGAACAGAACAGATTTCCCCTCCATCACCGGCTTCGAGCCCAGCGCGCCAAGATTGCCAAGGCCCAGCACAGCCGTCCCGTTCGAGATCACGGCTACCAGATTACCCTTGTTGGTATAGTCATAGGCGGTCTCGGGCGCTTCGGCGATGGCTTCACAGGGAACCGCCACGCCGGGGCTGTAGGCCAGCGACAGATCGCGTTGCGTGGTCATGGGGACGGTGGCCTGCACCTCCCACTTGCCGGGGGTCGGGTCCAGGTGAAAGGCCAGCGCCTCTTCTTTGGTGATCTTGGCTTTGGGCATTTTATCGGTCGTTTCCATGACTGCGGGGCTGATGCGTCATAACGCAGGCTGGGGCGCGTCTCAACGACATTACGTTTTCACCTTTCGCAGTCGGGGACGGGTTTGTAAGGTCGCGCCCGGAATACGCCAGAAGGGGGCCGCATTGTCCACTGTCACGCCGATGATGGCGCAATATCTTGAAATCAAAGAGGCCAATGCCGACGCCCTTCTGTTTTACCGGATGGGCGATTTCTACGAGATGTTTTTCGAGGACGCGGTCAACGCCGCCGAAGCGCTGGACATCGCCCTGACCAAACGCGGCAAACACAACGGCACCGACATTCCGATGTGCGGCGTGCCGGTGCATTCCGCCGAAGGGTATCTGCTGACGCTGATCCGCAAGGGCTTTCGCGTCGCTGTCTGCGAGCAGATGGAAAGCCCCGCCGAGGCGAAGAAAAGAGGCTCTAAATCGGTGGTAAAGCGCGATGTCGTGCGTCTGGTGACACCCGGCACGCTGACCGAAGATGCCCTGCTGGAGGCGCGGCGGCACAACTTTCTGGCCACTTATGCCGAGGTCCGGGATGAGGCCGCGCTGGCCTGGGCCGATATCTCGACCGGCGCGTTTCACGTGATGCCGCTGACCTCGGTGCGGCTCAGCCCGGAACTGGCGCGGCTGGCCCCGTCCGAGCTGATAGTCTCTGACGGATCGGAACACGCCCTGCAGGAGCCTGTCCGCGATCTGGGTATTTCCCTCACCCCCATCGGTCGCGCCAGTTTCGACAGCACGGCGGCGGAAAAACGCATCTGTGGGCTGTTTCACGTGGGCGCGCTGGATGCGTTCGGCAGTTTTGGACGGGCCGAGATTTCTGCCATGGGCGCGCTGATCGACTATCTGGAGATCACGCAAAAGGGCAAACTGCCCCTGCTGCAGACGCCACTGAAGGAATCCGAGGACCGCGTGGTTCAGATCGACGCCGCCACCCGTCGCAATCTGGAACTGACCCGATCATTGCCCGGTGGACGCGCCGGATCGCTGTTGTCAGTGGTCGATCGCACCGTCACGCCGGGCGGTGCGCGACTGCTGGAGCAACGTCTGTCCAGCCCGTCCCGCAATCTGGACGTCATCCATGCCCGGTTGGATGCGGTGAGTTTCGCGGCGGAGGACAGCCTGACCACCTCGGACCTGCGCGAGGCGCTGCGCAAGACCCCCGACCTGGACCGGGCTTTGTCGCGCCTGTCACTGGATCGCGGCGGTCCCCGCGATCTGACGGCCATCCGCAACGGGCTGACGCAGGCGGCGGTGATTGCCGAACTCTGCGCCGGTCACGACCTGCCGGTCCTGCTGGCCACTGCCGTGCAGAACCTTGTCGGATTTGATGATCTGCTGAGTCTGCTGGATGAGGCTTTGGTCGCCGAACCGCCCCTTCTGGCCCGTGACGGTGGCTTCATCGCCCCCGGTTTCGACACGGAACTGGACGAGGCCCGCACCCTGCGGGACGAAGGCCGCTCGGTCATTGCCGGGTTCCAGAAGAAATATGCGGAACACACCGGCATCACCTCGTTGAAGATCAAGCACAACAACGTGCTGGGCTATTTCATCGAAACCACGGCCACCCATGCCGAGAAGATGCTGAACCCGCCGTTTTCCGAGACCTATATCCACCGCCAGACCACCGCCAATCAGGTGCGGTTCACGACTGTGGAACTGTCCGAGATCGAAACCCGTATCCTGAACGCCGGAAATCTGGCGCTTGAGATCGAAAAGCGGCTCTATCAAAGGCTTTCTGAGGAAATTCTGACACTGGCCGCCCGTCTCAATCAGGCTGCTCGAGGATTGGCGGAGCTGGACCTGACCACCGCGCTCGCCGATCTGGCGCGGGGCGAAAACTGGTGCCGCCCGCAGGTCGACACCTCCCGCGCCTTCAACGTGCAGGGTGGCCGCCACCCGGTGGTCGAACATGCGCTGCGCCAGCAGAGTGGCGATGCCTTCATCGCCAATGACTGTGACCTGAGCGCTGAAGATGGCGCCGCGATCTGGTTGCTGACCGGTCCGAACATGGCCGGTAAATCGACCTTCCTGCGCCAGAATGCCCTGATCGCGTTACTGGCGCAGATGGGCAGTTTTGTCCCGGCAGAGCAGGCGCATATCGGCGTCGTCAGCCAGTTGTTCAGCCGCGTGGGGGCCTCGGATGATCTGGCCCGGGGGCGTTCGACCTTCATGGTGGAAATGGTGGAAACCGCAGCCATCCTGAATCAGGCCGACGACCGCGCGCTGGTCATCCTGGATGAAATCGGACGTGGCACCGCCACGTATGACGGCCTGTCGATCGCCTGGGCCACGCTGGAGCACCTGCATGCCGCCAACAAGTGCCGCGCGCTGTTTGCCACCCATTACCATGAACTCACCGCCCTGGCCGGAAAACTCAAAGGTGTCGACAACGCAACCGTCGCCGTCAAGGAATGGGAAGGTGAGGTCATCTTCCTGCACGAGGTTCACAAAGGCGCCGCCGACCGGTCCTATGGCGTGCAGGTTGCGCAACTGGCCGGGCTGCCGGCTTCGGTCGTTGAACGGGCTCGCGTTGTGCTGGACCAGTTGGAGAAAACCGAACGCGAAGGCGGCAAGCAAAAGGCGCTGATCGACGATCTGCCGCTGTTTTCAGCCGCGCCCTCGCCTCCGCCGCCCGCACCAAAGGCTTCGCCTGTCACCGATCTGCTGAACGACGTGCTTCCGGATGAACTGACCCCGCGCGAGGCGCTGGACCTGATCTACAAACTGAAAGAGGCGGCCAGAACCTGACCGCCTCAACATTCGATTGATCTGAAATCACTCAGCTTGCGGGTGTCGAGGACACCCCTACCTGCGCCGGGCGCAGCAGGCGGTCATGCAGCATGAAGCCTTCGGCCGAGACCTGAATGATATCGCCCGCACGGGTGCCGGGCACCGGGGCCTCAAACATCGCTTCATGCACGTTGGGGTCGAACCGGTCGCCCACTTCCGGAGTGATCACCTCGATCCCGTGTTTCTGGAACACGTCCTTCAGCGCCCGCATGGTCAGTTCGACGCCCTCGATCAGACCGGCGGCAACTTCTTTCTGTTCATCCGTTGCGGCTTCAAGCGCGCGCTTCATGTTGTCGTAGACCGGCAGCATGTCGCGGGCCAGTTTCGATCCGCCATACTGCTCCGCATCGCGGCGCGCCTTGTCGCCGCGTTTGCGCGCGTTCTCGGCATCCGCCAGCGCCCGCATGAATTTGTCTTTATAGTCGTCCCGCTCGGCCCGCAGCTCATCCAGCTCCAGCGCCTCATCGCTGATCTCAGCAAATTCCTCGGCCAGTTCTTCCGCCTCGGCGGTTGCGATATCGTCCAGAAAATCTTCGTTCTTGGGCTCTGCCATCTCTTACCCTCTAGCTCCGGTCGGATATCAGCTTGCCGACCAGTTGCGCCGTATAATCCACGATCGGCACGATCCGTCCATAATTCAGACGTGTGGGTCCGATGACCCCGACCGCACCGATTATCTTTCGATCAGCGTTCATATATGGAGACACCACCAAAGAGGAACCCGAAAGTGAGAAAAGTTTGTTCTCTGACCCGATAAAAATGCGCACGCCCTCGCCTTCTTCGGTCAATTCCAGAAATTCAGCGATATCCCGCTTGCGTTCCAGGTCGTCAAACAGGGTCCGGATTCGGTCCAGCTCCTCGGCCTCGCCCGGATCGCCCAGCAGATTCGACCGTCCGCGCACGATCAGACGCGCCGAATCCGAGCCGTCCCCGTCCCAGGCCGCCATGCCGCTTTCGACCATCTCGCGCGCCAGCACGTCGATTTCCTGTTTGCGCGCGTCGATCTGGCTTTGCATCTGGCGGCGCACTTCGCCAAGCGTGCGCCCCTCGATCAAAGCGTTCAGGAAATTCGCCGCCTCGCGCATCGAACTGGGCGTCTGTCCGGGTGGCGGCGTGAACAGACGGTTTTCCACATGCCCGTCCGAAAACACCAGAACCACCAGCGCGCGGTCATGGCCCAGCGAGACGAACTCGATATGTTTGATCTCAGCCTCGTGCTTGGGTGTCAGAACCAGTGAGGCTCCTTGCGTCACGTGTGACAAAGCTGCCCCGACCCGATCCAGCATTCCGCTAACATCCCCCGCGTTAGAGCCTAATGTCGCATCCAGCTTTTTGCGGTCATCGGCGCCCAGATCGCCCATTTCAAGCAGACCGTCCACAAACATCCGCAACCCCATCTGGGTCGGCACCCGCCCGGCGCTGACATGGGGGCTGTCGAGCAGGCCCAGAAACTCCAGATCCTGCATTACGTTGCGCACGGTCGCCGCGCTGACTTTTTCCGACAGGGTGCGGGTCAGGGTGCGGCTGCCGACGGGGTCGCCGCTGTCCAGATAACTCTGGACGATCAGGCGGAACACTTCGCGAGAGCGTTCGTTCATTTCGTCAAGAATTCTGCTTGCTTCGCTCATCGGCATTCCCCTGCTGAGCCGCCATTAAATCGCAGGCAAATGAAAGGTCAATCGGGGTTGCATCGTAACGCTGCGGGGCGGTATCCCCAAGCCAGCAAACAAAGGATTTCCAATGCGACCCTCTGGACGAGATTTAAGCGAAATGCGCGCCGTTTCAATCGAAACGGGGTTCACCAAACATGCCGAAGGTTCCTGCCTGATCAAGATGGGCGATACCCATGTGCTGTGCACCGCCACGATCGAAGATCGCGTGCCGCCGTTCATCAAGGGGTCTGGTCTGGGCTGGGTCACCGCTGAATACGGGATGCTGCCCCGCGCAACCAACACGCGGATGCGGCGCGAGGCCGCCAGCGGCAAACAAGGCGGCCGCACGGTCGAAATCCAGCGCCTGATCGGCCGCGCCCTGCGGGCCGGCGTCGACCGGGTTGCGCTGGGTGAGCGTCAGATCACCGTGGATTGCGATGTGATTCAGGCCGATGGCGGCACCCGCTGTGCTTCGATCACCGGCGGTTGGGTGGCGCTGCGTCTGGCGGTGAACAAGCTTATGAAGGCGGGCGACGTGATTTCCGATCCGCTGGTAGACCCTGTTGCCGCCGTGTCCTGCGGGATTTATGCTGGTCAGCCGGTGCTGGATCTGGACTACCCCGAAGACAGCGAAGCGGGCGTTGATGGCAATTTCATCATGACTGGCTCGGGCAAGCTGATCGAAGTGCAGATGAGCGCCGAAGGCTCGGTCTTCAGCCGCGCCCAGATGGATCAGTTGATGGATCTGGCTGAAAAAGGCGTGGGAGAACTGGCCGCCGCGCAGAAAGCCGCCACCGCATGACCCGCAAGTTCGACGGGGACAGGCTGCTGGTCGCCACCCACAACAAAGGCAAGCTTGAGGAGGTGGCGCATCTGCTCGAACCTTTTGGTGTGACGGTCGTGGGCGCGGGCGAGATGGACCTGCCGGAACCGGAAGAGACCGAGGATACCTTCGTCGGCAACGCCCGGATCAAGGCTCATGCCGCGGCACAGGCCACCGGCCTGCCTGCCCTGTCGGACGATTCCGGGATCACCATCGACGCACTGGACGGCGCGCCGGGGGTTTACACCGCTGATTGGGCCGAAACCGGCAATGGCCGGGACTTCCTGATGGCGATGACCCGCGCGCATACTGAGCTTGAAGCCAGAAACGCCCCATACCCGCGCACCGCGCAGTTCCGCAGCACGCTGGTGTTGGCCTGGCCTGACGGCCATGATGAGGTGTTCGAAGGTATCGCCCCGGGCCATCTGGTCTGGCCGATCCGCGGCGCAGGCGGCTTTGGCTATGACCCGATGTTTGTCCCTGACGGTTATGACATTACCTTTGCGGAAATGGATCGCTGGGAAAAGAACAAGATCAGCCATCGCGGCCGCGCGGTTGAGATGTTCGTGAAGGGCTGTTTTGGCGGATGATTGGCGCAACGGGGGCTTTGGCCTGTACGTGCATTGGCCCTTTTGCGAGGCCAAGTGCCCCTATTGCGATTTCAACAGCCACGTCTCCCGTAATATTGATCAAAAACAATGGCTTACCGCGTATCTGAGCGAGCTGCGCCGTTCGGCCATCGAAACGCCTGACCGTGTTCTGAACACGATCTTCTTTGGCGGTGGTACTCCGTCCCTGATGGCCCCGGAAACCGTGGCCGCCGTGATCGACGAGGCACGCGCGCTGTGGCGTCCTGCCAATGACATGGAAATCACGCTTGAGGCCAATCCCGGCTCGGTCGAGGCCGGGCGGTTCGCGGCGTATCGCGACGCCGGGGTCAATCGCATCTCGATGGGCATTCAGGCGTTGAACGACGACGATCTGCGGCGGCTGGGCCGTATCCATACGGTGACCGAAGCCCGTGCCGCGTTTGACATCGCGTGGGATTGCTTTGACCGCGTCAGCTTTGACCTGATCTACGCCCGCCAACATCAAACCCCGGAAGACTGGCGCGCGGAACTGACCGAAGCCCTGTCCATGGCTGTTGATCACCTGTCGCTGTACCAGCTGACGATCGAGGACGGCACCGCCTTTGGCGACCGTTACGCCGTGGGCAAATTGCGCGGCCTGCCCGAAGACGACAGCGCCGCCGATATGTACCTGATCACGCAGGAGATCTGCGAGACGCATGGCCTGCCGGCGTATGAGGTATCAAACCATGCGCGTCCGGGGGCGGAATCGCAGCATAACCTGATCTATTGGCGGTATGGCGATTACGTTGGCATCGGTCCCGGCGCACATGGTCGCCTTACGCTGGACGGGCAAAAACAGGCGACTGAAACCTTTCTGTCCCCAAACGCATGGCTTAAGGCCGTCGAAACGGGCACTGGTGAAAAGGAACGAACGCGGCTTTCCCAACAGGATCAGGCGAGTGAATACCTTATGATGGGTATGAGGATCACTGAGGGACTAGATATAGAGAGATTTGCCGCCCTGTCAGGCCATCCGTTGCCGCAGGACAAACTGTCTGACCTGAGCGAGCTTGGCATGATAGAGCGGACGCAGGGCCGCCTGATCGCCACCAAAGACGGGCGCGCGGTGCTGAATGCGGTGATCCGGGAATTGTTGGGATAGGCGATGCAATACATCTGGGCCGCGTTGGGGCTGATCAGTGTTGGACTTGCGGTGGTGGGTGTCGCCCTGCCCCTGTTGCCGACCGTTCCGTTCCTGCTTTTGGCGGCGTTCTTTTTCGCCCGCTCGTCATCCCGCCTGCATACCTGGCTCGTCACCCATCGCACATTCGGGCCGATGATCCTGGACTGGCAGAACTCCGGCGCCATTCGACCGGCCGCAAAAAAAGCGGCCACCTTGTCGGTCGCCGCTGTCTTCGCCCTGTCCGTCGCCTTGTCCTTGCCGACGCATGTTCTGATCATTCAGGCCGTGGTTCTGGGCGGCGTGATGATCTTTATCTGGACCCGCCCTAACGGCTGAGTTTGGCGCAGAGATCGTCGAGCTGATCCAGGTTTTCATAGGTCAGAACCACCTGCCCGGTTTCCGTTCCGGCCTTGTGGTTGATGGCCACCTTCATCGCCAGAATCGCCGAGAGGTCTTTTTCCAACGCGCGCGTATCCGCATCTTTGCCCGCATCCAGATTGCGCGCGCGCGGTGCAGCATTCGCCGGTCCGGCCTGTTGCTTCCTGACCAGAGCCTCCGTCGCACGCACTGACAAACCGTCGCGCACTACAATTTTCGCCAGTTCCGACGGGTCTTCCGCCGTAATCAGCGCCCGTGCGTGGCCGGCAGACAGTTTGCCTTCGATCACCAGCTTCTGAACGTCCATCGGCAGGGACAGCAATCGCAGCAGGTTCGCTATGTGGCTGCGGCTTTTTCCAAGCGCCTCGGCCAGCTTCTCCTGCGTATGGCCAAACCGGTCCATCAGTTGCTTGTAACCGGCGGCCTCTTCGACCGCATTCAGATCCGCCCGCTGAATGTTTTCGATAATGGCAACTTCCAGCACTTCGGTATCGTCGAAATCGCGCACGATTACCGGAATATCGTGCAGCTGCGCCATCTGCGCTGCGCGCCAGCGACGCTCACCTGCGACAATTTCGTAGGAACCGCCACCTGTTTCCCGCACGATCAGCGGCTGGATAATGCCCTTTTCCTTGACCGAGGCCGCAAGCTCATCCAGTTGCTCCGGCGAAAAGGTCCGGCGCGGCTGGTTCGGGTTCGCGCGCAGCTTTTCGATCGGCACTTTTAGGTCGGGCCGGCGGGGCTCTGCGGGGGACAGCCCTTCGGTCTCCTGTGTCACGTCAGCCATCAGGGCGGACAGGCCGCGGCCCAACCCCCGGGGTTTTGATTTCTTGGCCACCACGGTGCCCTCCTCACTGCCGCTCAGGCGGCGACATTCTTGTTCTTGTGGATGACTTCGCGCGCCAGATGCCGATACGCCATCGCCCCCAGCGAGCCCGAGTCATATTGCAGGACCGGCAAAGCATAGGACGGAGCCTCGCTGACCCGCACATTTCTGGGTATTTTGGTTTTAAATACCATCTGACCCAGATTGTCACGCGCGTCTTTTTCCACCTGACGGGACAAGTTGTTGCGGTTGTCATACATGGTCAACACAACACCTTCGATTCTGAGGTGGGGATTCGCGGTTTGGCGAACCTCCCGGATCGTCAGCATCAATTGCGATAACCCTTCCAGCGCAAAGAACTCGCTTTGCAGTGGAACCAGAACCGAATGGGCCGCCACCATGGCATTGACAGTCAGCAGGTTGAGCGATGGCGGGCAGTCGATCAGGACATAATCCAGTTCGAACTTGTCGATTGCCGTCTGTCGCAGGGCGTCATGCAGCAGATAGCTGCGTTTTTCGTTGGAAATCAGCTCAATATCCGCAGAACTCAGATCAACGGTCGCGGGGACGACATACAGCCCCTGAATCTCGGTTTCCTGCACCACCGCCTCCAGCGGTGCGTCATCCAGGATCAGGTCATAAGTTGTCCAGTCGCGGTCTTCCACCCCCAACCCAGTCGAGGCGTTGCCCTGCGGGTCCAGGTCGACAACCAAAACCCGACATCCGGCCTCGGCCATACCCGCGGCAAGGTTGATCGCTGTCGTCGTCTTTCCCACCCCGCCCTTTTGATTGGCAACCGCTATTATCCGGGGCCCTGAGGGACGAGACAGATCAACCACGTGACACTCCTTTGATCCTGAGGATAACGGCCTGGGGTTCAGTTAAACTTGTAATCGGCTCGGAATCGAATTTCCATTCCTCACGCGCCTCATTCAGTTCTTTTTTCCACCTTGCGCCTTTCGGCAACAGCGCGACCCCAGATGGGCTTAAATGCCTGTCACAAAAGGACAAAAGTAGCCGTAAATCCGCCAATGCGCGGGCTGACAGGATATCAGCGTTCAACGGGTCCACAGCTTCGATCCGGCGGGAAACTACGGAACAGTTGGCACCGCATTCGCGGGCGACGTTCCGCAGAAAGGCCGATTTCCTCTGATCGCTTTCCACCAGGGTAAACTGTGCGTTCGGGGCTTCTTCTATCGCCATGATCGCGCAAACCATGCCGGGAAAACCGCCACCGCTGCCCAGATCCACCCAGCTGTCAAATTGGTCCGCGCATCGGTAAACCTGTACGGAATCAAGGATGTGGCGGGTCCAGATATCCTGCAAACTGCCCTTCGATACCAGGTTGATCTTTGGGTTCCAGCGGCGCACCAGCTCAACATAGGTCGCCAGCCGATCAAATGTTTCACGTGAAACACTCAGACCTTCAAAGATCTCGTGGCTCATGCTTTGCGGACCTTATGATCTCGTCGCAATTTGGCCAGCACAAGGGTCAGCGCCGCTGGTGTCACCCCTTCCACCCGACTGGCCTGCGCGATATTTGCCGGGCGCGCCTGCGAAAGTTTTTGTTTCATCTCGGAAGACAGGCCCTCAAGCGAGAAATAGTCAAAATCGCGCGGAATCTCATAAGATTCATCGCGTTTCATGGCTTCAACGTCTTTTTGCTGGCGTGCGATATAGTTGGCGTATAGGGCGTCGCGCTCGACCTGCAGCCGGATATCCTGTTCCACATCATCCAATGCCGGAATAAGTGGAACAAGATCATCAAAGGTGACGTCCGGAAAGGCCAGAATCGCCATCCCGTCGCGGCGGTTTCCGTCCTGATTAACGTTTATTCCTACCGCGCGCACCTCTTTCGAGGTGTAAGTCCGCGCGGTCAGCTTGGATTTCGCCCCCGTCAGTTTGTCCATCTTTTGGTTGAAACTGGCTTTGCGGTTTTCGCTGACACATCCCAACTGAATTCCCATCGGGGTCAATCGCTGATCGGCATTGTCCGCCCGCAGCGACAGGCGGAACTCTGCCCGTGAAGTGAACATCCGATAGGGCTCCGCGACCCCCCGGGTTGTCAGATCGTCGATCATCACACCGATATAGCTGTCTGCCCGGGTGAAATGGACCGGTTCACGACTGGAAACTTCCAGCGCAGCGTTTAGACCTGCGACCAATCCCTGGGCCGCGGCCTCCTCATACCCTGTGGTTCCGTTGATCTGCCCCGCAAGAAACAGGCCCGGTGCGTCCGGCAACGCCAATGAAGACGTCAGAACCCGGGGGTCGACAAAATCATATTCAATCGCATAGCCGGGCTGTAGAATCTCAGCGTTCTCAAGGCCCTTGATCGAGTGGACATAGTCTTGCTGAACGTCCTGCGGCAATGAGGTCGAAATCCCATTGGGATAGATCGTGTGATCATTGACGCCTTCGGGCTCCAGAAAGATCTGGTGTGACTCCTTATCGGCAAAGCGGACGATCTTGTCTTCGATGGACGGGCAATATCTGGGGCCAACGCCGTCGATATGCCCGCCATACATGGCCGAGCGGGACAGGTTTTTCTCAATGATGTCATGCGTCTGGGCATTGGTATGCGTGATTCCACAGGATATCTGCGGTGCAACCACTGAAGTCGACAGAAACGAAAACAAGGTCGGCTCGTCATCGCCATCCTGCCGTTCCAGCCCGGACCAGTCGATCGTGCGACCGTCCAGCCTTGGCGGAGTACCTGTCTTCAGACGTCCAAGCGGCAGGTCAAAGCTATCCAACCGTTCCGCAAGCCTGACCGAGGGCCGGTCACCCATGCGCCCGCCCGGCCGGGACACGTCACCGATATGAATGACACCGCGCAGGAATGTTCCAGAGGTCAGGATCACCGCGCGGGCATGCAGTTCTGCGCCATCCGCCAGTTTGATCCCGGCCAACCTGTGCCCCTGCATCAGAAAATCGACGACCTCTCCCACAACCACGGTCAGGTTTTGTTGGGCTTGTGTTTCTTTTTGCATCGCCGCGCGATACAGCGCCCGATCTGCCTGGGTTCGCGGGCCCTGTACAGCGGGCCCCTTGCGACGATTCAACAGGCGGAACTGAATACCAGCCTGATCTGCGACCCGACCCATGACCCCGTCCAGCGCATCGATTTCGCGAACCAAATGTCCCTTCCCCAGCCCACCAATCGCCGGATTGCAAGACATGACGCCGATATCTGAAGCCGCTAGCGTCACCAGCGCCGTCCGCACACTCATACGCGCCGCGGCATGGGCCGCCTCGGTTCCGGCGTGTCCGGCACCTATGACTACGACATCAAAATCTGAATGTTTCACGTGAAACACTCCTTACTTACCCAAGCAAAAGCTCGAAAATATTTCGTCCAGAAGGTCTTCGACCCCAATCCGGCCAACCAGAGTTTCCAGGGCGCGGATGGCGGTTCGCATCTCTTCGGCTGCGATATCATACAAGTCCGGGCCTGATTCCAGAACTGCCATTGCAGCAGTTAAGGCTGACTTGGCATTGTTCAGCGCAACCCGGTGCCGTTCGCGCGTCGCAATACCATGACTTGTGGTTCTGGCCGACAGTTCATACGAAATATGGGAAATCAACCGATCAATCCCCTGCCCGGTCTTTCCGGAAATACCACCATCACCGGACCCGCGGAGGTCAGACTTCGGCAAAAGCTGAATATCGCCGTCCATCATCGCCACGCCCAGCTCTGTCGGATCATCCGTCAGGAAAACACGCAGGTCCGCCGCGTCCGCACGCGACCTGGCAAGTTCGATCCCAAGGTTTTCGACATAATCCTCGGTGTCACGCAGCCCCGCCGTGTCCAGCAGTGTCACCGGAAGCCCGGCCAGATCCATGCGCACTTCGATCACGTCGCGCGTTGTTCCGGCATATTCCGAGGTGATCGCCGCATCGCGTCCCGCCAAAGCGTTCAGCAAGGTCGACTTGCCGGCATTGGGAAGCCCGACGATGGCCACTTCGAACCCGGTCCGGATGCGTTCGGCGATCTTCACGCCGTCCGCTTCGCGCTGCAGATCGGCGATGACGCCCGAGACCAGCGTCCGCACTTCGGGCGTGACATCCGTGGGCACTTCTTCATCGGCAAAGTCGATGACGGCCTCCAGCAAAGACGCCGCGCGGATCAGGTCGCGCCGCCAGCGTTCGGCAAGCGCGCCCAGATCACCAGCCAGAATGGTCTGGGCCTGTTTGCGTTGCGCTTCGGTTTCCGCGTCGATCAGATCGGCCAGCCCTTCGACCTGCGTCAGATCCATCTTGCCGTTTTCAAGCGCGCGGCGGGTGAACTCTCCGGGCTCGGCCAGACGCAGCCCGTCCTGATCGGACAGGCACCGCATCACCGCATTGACCGAAGCAGTACTGCCGTGAATCTGCAGCTCGGCCACATCTTCGCCGGTAAAGCTGGCCGGCGCCTGGAAGGTCAGGACCAGCCCATCGTCCAGCCGCGATCCGTCCGTGTCATACAGTGCACGTACCCGCATGCCGCGGGACGGCAAAGCCCCTTTGGTCAATTCGGCCGTAGCGGCATGTGCCAAAGGGCCGGAAAGGCGGATGACCGCCACCCCGGCTTTGCCCTGCGCGCTGGCCAAGGCGAATATCGTATCCATTCGAAGGCCTCGCGTCGGTTAAGACCTGTGTCAGGTATTCATCGAGTCGAAGAACTCACCGTTCGTCTTGGTCTGCTTCAACTTGGACAGCAGGAACTCGATCGCGTCGGTGGTGCCCATCGGGTTGAGGATACGGCGCAGAACGAAGGTCTTGGCCAGATCGCCCTTGTCGACCAGCAGGTCCTCTTTCCGGGTACCGGACTTGAGGATGTCGATGGCCGGGAATACGCGCTTGTCTGCGATCTTGCGATCCAGAACGATTTCCGAGTTACCGGTGCCTTTGAATTCCTCAAAGATCACTTCGTCCATCCGGCTGCCGGTATCGATCAGCGCGGTGGCGATGATGGTCAGCGAACCGCCCTCTTCGATATTCCGCGCCGCCCCGAAGAACCGCTTGGGCCGTTGCAGCGCGTTGGCGTCCACACCACCGGTCAGAACTTTGCCCGAGGACGGCACCACGGTGTTGAACGCCCTACCAAGTCTTGTGATAGAATCGAGAAGGATAACAACATCTCGTTTATGTTCGACCAGACGCTTGGCTTTTTCGATGACCATTTCCGACACTGCAACGTGGCGCGTTGCCGGCTCGTCGAAGGTCGAGGACACAACCTCCCCCTTCACCGAGCGCTGCATGTCGGTCACCTCTTCCGGGCGTTCGTCGATCAGCAGGACGATCAGGTAACACTCCGGGTGGTTCTGTTCGATCGAATGCGCGATGTTCTGCAGGATGACGGTTTTACCGGTCCGCGGCGGCGCCACGATCAGCGATCGTTGGCCTTTACCGATGGGTGAAACCAGGTCGATCACCCGGGCCGATTTGTCCTTGATGGTGGGATCTTCGATTTCCATCTTCAGACGCTCATCGGGATAGAGAGGCGTCAGGTTGTCGAACAGGATCTTGTGTTTGGCTTTCTCGGGCTCTTCAAAGTTGATCTTGGTAACTTTGATCAGTGCGAAATAACGTTCGTTCTCATCCGGCGCTTTAATGTCACCTTCAACCGTGTCGCCGGTGCGCAGCGAATGCTGACGGATCATGTCAGGCGAGACGTAGATATCGTCAGGACCCGGCAGATAGTTCGCCTCGGGCGAGCGCAGGAAACCAAAGCCGTCCTGCAGCACCTCAAGCACGCCGTCGCCGCCGACGGTCCAGCCCTCATCCGCGCGTTCACGCAGAATCTGGAACATCATCTCGCCCTTGCGCATGGTCGAGGCGTTTTCGATCTCCAGCTCTTCGGCCATGGCCAGAAGGTCTTTGGGGCTTTTGGCCTTCAGATCGGCCAGATTCAGGGATTCAGTTGTCATGATGATACGAACCTTGGCCGCATGGATGGCGGCACGACAGTGGAATTTCAGTACGGAAGATACGCCGCCCGGACGGGCGTGTTGTCCTCTACATAGATGTCCGCGCCATCGGAGTCAAATAGGCGCTCAGAACTTCAGAACGACCGCCAGAACGATGATAACCATCAGGACGGTCGGAACCTCGTTCATCATGCGATACTGCCGCCCTGTGAGCGTATTTCGGCCCTCAAGGAAATCCTTGCGCCGGGCCATCAGCCAGTGATGGAACCAGGTCATGCCGATCACCGCCGCCCCCTTGACCCAGGGCCATGCCCAGTCCCAACCGACAATGCCCGGCGTAAAGACCATGATCAGCCCACAGACCCAGGCCACGATCATCGCGGGCCGCATGATCACGCGCAGCAGCTTTTCTTCCATTTCAAAGAAGATCTCCTGCGCACCGCTGACCGCTTGCGCCTTTTCCACGTGATAGACGAACAATCGGGGTAAATAGAACAGCCCCGCCATCCATGAGATCACAGCCATGATATGCAAAGACTTCACCCACGGGTAAATCGTGAAAAGAAGATCGGTCATTCTGGCTCCGGGCGTTGCTCGGAACTCTCCCTAATAAAAAAATAAGAAAAGAAAAAGGAAGATGGTTTTGTAGGGTGAGCAAAATCCGTGGATAATTTTTTTGCCCATGTGTTTTCCCCAGGTGGACAGGTCAGTGCGGAGATTCCGTGATTCTGTGAATTTTTAAAAAAACTGTTTAATTACATAAATTTAACACGAGTTACGGCAGCTACCTCTGGGGATAACTCACTGGGTAATCCGGGAAAGACGGGTTATCCCGCTGACAGCAGTTATCCTTGTCCCGATTGGACAGAGTTCGGGCGACTCAGGGGAGATTTCGGCGATATTCCCGGGGTTGCGTGTCAACCGGAAAACCATACAAACCATCCCAGAACACTCAACGATTTGCTCAGGGGGTTTTCCACATGTCTGTCCCCATCATCCTGGCCTCGGGGTCATTCATCCGCGCCCGGCTGCTGGAAAACGCGCGCATACCGTTCACCGTGCAAACCGCGCGCGTGGATGAAGAAAGCGCAAAACGCGCATTGCTGGCCGAAGACGCCGCGCCCCGCGATATCGCGGATACGCTGGCCGAGATGAAGGCCCGCAAGGTCAGCGACAAGAACCCCGGTGCAATGGTTCTGGGCTGTGATCAGGTGCTGGACTTTGAAGGCCAGCTTCTGTCCAAGCCGGAAACCCCAGAAGACGCGCTGGCGCAGCTCAGGGTGATGCGGGGCAAGCGGCATATGTTGTTGTCCGCAGTGGTGATTTATCAGGATGGCGAACCGGTCTGGCGGCATGTCGGGCAGGTGCGCCTGCGGATGCGGATGAGCTCGGACGCCTATCTGCGCAGCTATGTGGACCGCAACTGGGACAGCATCCGGCACGCGGTGGGGGCTTATAAGCTGGAAGAGGAAGGCGTGCGCCTGTTCGTCGGTATTGACGGCGACTATTTTAATGTCTTGGGTATGCCCCTGTTGGAGTTGCTGAATTATCTGGCGGTCAAAGGGGTGATTGATCAATGACACTGAACCGTATTCCGCTGGCCGGGGTGATTGGGCACCCGGTTGCGCATTCCAGATCACCCCGGCTGCATGGTCACTGGCTGAAAACTTACGGGCTGGCCGGGCATTACATCCCGATGGATGTGGCCCCCGGCGATTTGGAAACCGTGTTGCGCACCCTGCCCAAAGCCGGATTTGTCGGGGTGAACGTGACCGTCCCACACAAAGAAGCCGCCTTGCGTCTGGCCGATCACGTGACCGATCAGGCGGCGCTGATCGGTGCGGCGAATACGCTTGTATTTCAGGAAGATGGCGCAATCCGGGCGGACAATACGGATGGCTACGGTTTCATGCAGAACCTGCGCAGCGGCGCACCCGACTGGATCCCGTCGGACGGTCCGGCCGTTGTCTTTGGTGCCGGTGGTGCGGCGCGCGCCGTGCTGCAGGCTCTGGCCGAGGCCGGCGTGCCCGAGATTCTGCTGACCAACCGCACCCGCACCCGGGCCGATCACCTGAAGGCGGAATTTGGCCAGCGCATCACTGTGGTCGACTGGGTACAGGCCGGCAATGTCATCGAAAATGCCGAGCTTGTGGTCAACACCACCTCGCTGGGCATGGAAGGGCAGCCCGAGTTGCGGGTGCCGCTGGACGGGTTGCAGCCCGGTGCCGTGGTTACCGATCTGGTTTATGCGCCGCTCAGAACCCGTCTGCTGCAGCAGGCGGAAGAGGCCGGATGCACCACGGTCGACGGTCTGGGCATGTTGCTGCATCAGGCGGTGCCGGGGTTTGAACGCTGGTTCGGAACCCGCCCCGAGGTGACTGCAGAGCTGCGCGCGGCGGTATTGGGATGAGCTTTGCCCTTGGCCTGACTGGATCGATCGGAATGGGCAAAAGCACCACCGCGCAGATGTTCGTGGATGAAGGCTGTGCGCTGTGGGATGCGGATGCGGCGGTCCATCGGTTGTATTCCCCGGGTGGCGCTGCGGTTGCCCCGATTGGCACGGCCTTTCCCGCTGCGGTGATCGGCGGTTCGGTCAGCCGGGATGCGTTGAAACGGATCATTTCCGCCGATGCGACCGCGCTGAAAGTGATCGAAGGCATCGTTCACCCGCTTGTGGCGGCGGACCGGGCCGCGTTTCGGGAAACCGCCGGGGCGGACATTCTGGTCTTCGACATCCCACTGTTGTACGAAACCGGGGGCGATGCGGCGATGGAGGCGGTGGTCTGCGTTACGATCCCGGCAGATGAGCAAAAGCGCCGCGTGATGGCGCGCGGCACCATGACCGAGGCGCAGTTCGAACAGATCCGCGCCAAGCAGATGCCGAATGACGAAAAATGTGCGCGGTCGGATTATGTGATCGTAACCGACACTCTGGACCACGCCCGCGCGCAGGTGCAGGATGTGGTCAGGCAGATACGGGCGGGGCTGGCAGATGCGTGAGATTGTACTGGATACCGAAACCACCGGTTTCGACCCCGAAAGCGGCGACCGGATTGTCGAGATCGGCGCGGTTGAACTGTGGAACCATGTGGCCACGGGTGAGACTTATCACGTCTATATCAACCCCGAACGGTCGATGCCCGAAGAGGCGTTTGGTGTGCACGGCATCGGCCCCGACCTCCTGGAAACCCCGCGCCCGCCCGAAAAGGGTGAAGTGACCCTGAAGGACAAGCCGGTTTTCGCCAAGGTTGCTCAGGGGTTCCGGGATTTTGTCGGCGACGCGCGGCTGGTGATCCACAACGCGTCCTTCGACATGAAATTCCTCAACGCCGAACTCAAATGGATGGGTTTGCCGCCGATCCCGATGGATCAGGCGCTGGACACGCTGGCGATTGCCCGCAAGCGGTTTCCGGGCTCGCCCGCCTCGCTGGACGCGCTGTGCCGGCGGTTCAACATCGACAACTCGAACCGGGTGCTGCACGGGGCGCTGCTCGACTCCGAAATCCTGGCCGAGGTGTATCTGGAGCTGATCGGCGGACGGCAGCCGGATTTCGGCCTGTCCGCCACCGCGGCCTCGGCATCCGGTGGTGGCGACGATTGGCGCCCGGGCGCGCGCCCAACGCCGTTGGCGTCCAAAATCACCGCAGAAGAACGCGCGGCGCATGAGGCTTTTGTTGAAAAACTGGGCGAAAACGCCCTGTGGACCCGCGCCTGAGACCGTGCCCGGCGCGGGTCAAACCGATCAGGCTTCGGTTTTTTGGGCTTCGGCCTGACGACGCATCAACTCGTTGCGGTACAGGCTGACAAAGTCGATATTGTCCAGGTTCACCGGCGGATAGCCGCCGTCACGGGTGATGTCGCTGACGATGCGGCGCAGGAACGGGAACAGCATGCGCGGGCATTCGATCATCAGGAACGGGTGCAGCTGATCCTCGGCCACACCTTCGATGTGGAACAGGCCGCAATAGTCCAGCTCGCACAGGAACAGGATGTCTTCCAGACCTTTGGCCTTGGACTTGAGGTTCAGCTTGACCGAAACCTCGTACTGATGTTCCGCCTGACGCTTTTTTGCATCCAGGTTCACCTGAACGGCGATTTCGGGCTGAACGTCACCGGACACACCTTTTTGCGCCATCACGTTTTCAAAGGACAGATCGCGAATGAACTGTCCCAGAACGCGCATCTGGATTTGCGGGGCGGCCTGTGCCGCGGTCTTTTCTGCAGGGCTTTCGTCAGCCATGAAACTACTCCGAAAATGAAATTCGCCACTGCTTAGCAAGTTGGGCGCGGCACCTCAATGCTGGTGCGGTCCTTCGACCCATTTCGAGGGTTTTGAGGGGTTCTGACGGGGGCGCACCTCGGTGAATTCGCCGTCGATCACGTCTTCGCCGTCAAAAGGCGCGGGGCCTGCGCGGAATTGCGCCCCGGTGCCCATCTGAAACCGGGTGATCGTCGCCTTGGATTTCAGATAGCGGAATACCGCCACCCGAATGCCGGGGACAAGCAGGGCGAACCCGACGGCATCGGTGAAAAATCCCGGCGTCAGCAGCAACACACCGGACAGCAGGATCATCGCACCATGGGCCAGCGGCTCGGTCGGGTCGTCCAGTTCGGCAAAGGATCGCTGCAGGTTGGCCAGCGCCATGCGACCTTGTGTCCGGACCAGAACGGTGCCCAGAACAGCCGTCAGGACCACAATTGCAAGCGTTGGCCACAGGCCGATCAGGCCGCCCACCTGAATGAACAGGGCGATCTCGATGATCGGGACCAATAAAAATGCCAAGAACAGATACATTTGCGTTATCCTTTACCATAGGCCGGGCTGTGGACTTGCCCCGAACTGTCACCTACATAGTGGCATGAGGCTGCGTATACAAAGTCGCAGTCCGAAAATGAGGATGAAATGAACGAACCGATGATCCAGTTGCTGGTCCTGGCCGGAATTGCCGTTTTCCTGATCCTGCGCCTGAAAAGCGTTTTGGGCACGCGCGAGGGTTTTGAAAAACCGCCGCTGCAACAGCAGTCTGACGCCGACAGGTCGCGCCGCGATTTCGAAGTGATTGAAGGCGGGCCGGATCACGACATCACGGACCATGTCGCCGAAGACAGCGAAGAGGCACAAACGCTGGCCGCGATGAAGCGGGTCGAGCCCAGCTTCTCGGTCACCGAATTTGTGCAGGGTGCGCGCGGCGCCTATGAGATGATCGTGATGGGGTTCGAAAAGGGCAATCTGGATGAAATCCAGCCCTTCCTGTCCGAAGAGGTGTTTGACACGTTCGTATCCGTGGTTGCGGATCGCGAAGACAAGGGTCTGACCATCGAAGCCGAGTTCATCGGCGTGCGCGAAACCACGCTGGCCGACGCAAAGTTCGACAAGGACAGCAACCAGGCTGAGATCACCATGAAATTCGTGGGTGAGCTGACCTCGGTGGTGCGCGATCGCGGTGGTGATATCATCGAAGGCAGCCCGAATACCGTCAAACGCCAAAAGGACAGCTGGACCTTTGCCCGCGTCATGGGCTCTGACGATCCGAACTGGTTGCTTGTTGCCACGGACGCATGATTGCCGCGCTCCGGTCGCTTGTTCTGGTGGGCGTCATGACCGCCGCCAGCGCCGCCGGAGCAGAGGCGACGCGATCCATTCTGTCGTTTGACGACCTTGAAGGCTGGGCCGCCGACGATCACGGGGCGGCCCTGTCGGTTTTTCTGAACACCTGCGGCGATCTGGATGATCCGGACTGGCGTGCCCTGTGCGGCGTGGCCCGGACCTATGAGGCGGATGCGGCGCGGTCGTTCTTTGAGCTGTTCTTTCGTCCGGTTCTGGTCGAAGACGGCAAGGATGCCTTGTTCACCGGCTATTTCGAACCCGAACTGGATGGCTCGCGCAACCGGACCGATCGCTTCAAATACCCGATCTACAAAATGCCGCCCGAAGTGCGCGATGCCAAACCATGGCTGAGCCGCCGCGAGATCCTGACCGGCGATGCGATGCCGGGCCGTGGGTTGGAGATTGCCTGGGTCGACGATCCGGTTGAGCTGTTCTTTCTGCAAATCCAGGGTTCGGGTCGGATCCGCCTGCCCGATGGCTCTGCCCTGCGGGTGGGGTATGGCGGCGCGAATGGGCATCCCTATCGCTCGATCGGTGCCGAGCTGATCCGGCGCGGTGCGCTGGGCGCGCATGAGGTCAGCGCCCAGATGATCCGCGCCTGGGTGCGCAAGAACCCCGAGGCCGGGGCTGAATTGTTGTTTCACAACCCGTCCTACGTGTTCTTTCGTGAGGTGACGCGTGTGGCGCCCGAGCTTGGGCCGCTGGGCGCGATGAACCGGTCCGTGACCACGATGCGCAGCATCGCGGCCGACCCGGCCTTTACGCCGCTGGGCGCCCCGGTCTGGGTCGAGAAGGACGGCAAGGCCCCGCTGCGCCGCCTGATGATTGCGCAGGATACCGGTGCGGCCATCAAGGGCGCGCAGCGTGCGGATATCTTTTTTGGCACCGGAGATGAAGCGGGCCAGGCCGCCGGACGTTTGAAAGACCCGGGCCGGATGATCCTGCTGTTGCCGATCCAGCGCGCCTATGCCCTGTTGCCGGATGAGTTCTGATGTCCCGGCGCAAACTGACCGCGGAAGAGATCGAACTGTGGCGCAAGGTCACCAAACAGGCCGAACGCCTGCACCCCGAACTGCCTCAGACGGTGCATCCGACCACCCTGCCCAAACCCAAGCCTACAAAATCACCCAGGCTGCGGCTTGACGGGTTTGCGGTAGGCCAGAACGCGCCCGGAAAACCGGGGCGCGATGCGCTGAAACCGTCGGTGGCAGACAGCCTGCGGGCGAAGCCGGTACAGATGGACACCAAGGCCTTTGGCCGGATGAAACGGGGCAAGCTGAAACCCGAGGGCAAGCTGGACCTGCACGGCATGCGCATCGACACGGCGCATCCTGCGCTGGTGCGGTTCATCCTGACCGCGCAGGCGTCGGGCAAACGTCTGGTTCTGGTGGTCACCGGCAAGGGCAAGGACCGGGATGAACCCGGCCCCATTCCAACCCCGCGCGGCGTGTTGCGCAATCAGGTGCCGCAATGGCTGGCATTGCCGCCGCTGGCGCAGGCGGTATTGCAGGTGACGCCCGCCCATATCAGCCATGGCGGCGACGGGGCGTATTACGTCTATCTGCGCCGCACACGCTAGCGGGCCGGCGCAGCGCGGGAAATGCCGGTCCAGGCCATTGCGCAGACCAGAACGAAAAACCCGCCGATCCACAGGAACTGCGTGTTCAGGGAAATACCCCGGTCGATCAACAACCCGGTCAGACCCGGCCCGATCGCCGACCCCAGAACCATGACCGCGGTCGCCATCGCCTTGATCGCGCCGATATGCCGGGTTCCGTAGAACTCGGCCCAGAAGGCGCTGGGCAGGGTGCTGTTTGCCCCGACCGTCAGGCCCAGGAAAATCAGCGCAATCGCAGCACCGCCGATCGAGGAAGCGGCCGAAACGATCACGAACCCAAGCGCCATGGGCAGTTGGTAAAAGGGCATGATGCGCGCCGTGCCCCATTTATCCAGCGCCCAGCCCGCCGCAAACATCGACAGCAGCGATATGCCGGTGAAAAGCGGAAACAGCGCCACCAGTTCGATATGAAGCCAGCCCTTGATCTCGGCCAGATGGACCTGATGGAAGAAAAACGCGGTGATAAAGGCGGAGGGTCCCAGCAGGGCCGGTGCCATGAACCAGAACAGCGCATGGCGCAGGGCGTCTGTCCGGGTCCAGTGGCGGCCCTGCATACCGGTGGCCGAGAATTCGTCGGACAGGCTTTGCGGCGTTCTTTCCTGCACCAGCAGGCGCAGCAGCACAGGGATACCCATCACGGTGATGCCGGCGGCGATCACCCATAACCAGCGCCAGTCCAGAACCGCCATCGCTGCAACAAAGATCAGTGGCAGCAGCGCTTCGCCCAGCGCGTATCCGGCCGACGCGATCGACAAGGCCTTGCCGCGTGTGGCGGTGAACCAGCGCGCCATGGCGACCAGCGCCAGATGAACGCTCATCCCCTGACCAAAAAGGCGCAGCAGAAAGATCATCACCGGCAACAGGATCAGCCAGCTGTTGGCTGCCATGCCCAGCGCCGCCAGCGCCAGCCCGGCCAGAACCGTTGGACCCAGAACCCGGACGCGGAAGATATCCGTCAACCCTCCGGCCCAGATCATCACAACCGCCGCTGCGGTCGTGCCCAGTGAATAAAGCCCACCCCAGGCCCCATGGCTGAGGCCGTAAGCGGCGCGGATTTCACCGGAAAAGATCGAAATAAAGAAGGTCTGGCCAAAGCTGGACACAAAGGTCAGCAGAATACCCGCGCTCAGCCAGGTGGCGTTGGTCCGAAGATAGTGACGCAGGTCGAAGCGCCTCACGGCGCGCTGACCTGCGCCTGCCCCGTTTCGGTCAGAACAATCTCGGTGGCACCCTGCGGGTTGCGCTGTTCTTCCGGCACCAGAACGTCCAGCCCGCGCCGGTCATTGCCGAAGGTGCGTCCGACGCGCCGCGCCGAATTCAGGATCGCCAGCAAGGCGGGGGACGTGGCGGCGACAAAATGAGAGGATTGCGCATCGGCGTCAAAGGCGGTCGTATCCAGAATGCTGATCTTGTACTCGGCCAGCGTTTCGGCGGAACTGATATTGCCCAGCCGCTCGCTTTTGGCGGTCCCGCGCAGCCGGGCCGAGATGTTCAGCAGCTTGTCCTTTTGGGACACCATGACGACAAAGGGTTCGGGCAGGGTGCCGATACTGTCCATTTGCGAACGAAACAGATCGACGTCCAGATCGGGCGAGATCAGGACAACCCCTTCGATGTTCCGGCTGGCCCAGCCGGGTTCGCGCAGTTCAGCCTGTCGCATCATCTCCATTGTCAGGGCGCTGCCCATCGAATGCGCCACAATGATCACGCGGCGGACGCCCATGGATTTCAGTTGTCGCACGGTCTGTTCCAGCCCGTCGCGCGCAAACAGCATGCTGTCCAGATCATAGGCATACCCGTATCCGGTGGCCTGGCTGGGCCAGGAATAGACCATGGTTGCCCCCGGAATACCGATATCACGGCTCAGCTGCGCCGCCCGGAACGCGGTTTCCGACTGGGTGGTGTTGTAGCCGTGGACAAAAATCGAAACCTCATCCGTTCCCGCCAGCCGCGACCCAAGCGCCTGCTGTCCCGGTAGCTCGTCCAGACCCGCCATCACGAACTGCGTTTCGGGATCGGGGTTGGCGTAGGAAAAATCCAGCGTTCCGGGCGTGTGGTTCGGCGGGATCGAAACCGTCATTTCCAGATATTTCAATCCATCCCCGCGGCGAAACCCATAAGAGCCGTCAGGCTCGCGTGCGCGGGTCGTGGTGGCATAGACGGTTTCGGGCGTGCCCACATTCAGGGCCGCCGGCACGGTTTCGGAAATCGTGCGGTCCACGCACGCGCTCAGCGTGACCGAGATCAGGAACAAGACAATATAACGCAGCACAACCGACCCCCGGGGATGTTTTGCAACCACGCTATCGAATTCTGGCCTCAGGTCCAGCGGTGCCTTGAGTAGCCGCCGGCAAGAACCGGCTGGCCATGTTACAAAACGTAACGGCTGAGGTCGGTGGACTTGGTCAGCTCACCCAGATTGTCATTCACGAACTGCGCATCGACCGTGATTTCGGTTCCGGCCTTGTCGGGCGCAGCAAAGGACAGGTCCTCGAACACCCGCTCCATCACCGTGTAAAGGCGGCGGGCACCGATGTTTTCCACGCTTTGATTGACGTCTGCGGCAATGCGGGCCAGCGCGGCGATACCATCTTCGGTGAAACCGACGGTGACCTCTTCGGTTTCCATCAGCGCGGTATACTGGCGCGTCAGCGCATTGTCGGTTTCGGTCAGGATGCGCACGAAGTCCTCTTCGGTCAGGGCGCGCAGTTCCACGCGGATCGGCAGGCGGCCCTGAAGCTCGGGCAACAGGTCCGACGGCTTGGCGATGTGAAATGCGCCGGATGCGATGAACAGGATGTGGTCGGTTTTCACCGGGCCGTGCTTGGTGGATACGGTTGTACCTTCGATCAGAGGCAGCAGGTCGCGCTGCACCCCTTCACGGCTGACATCGCCACCGCGCGCTTCCTGACGGGCGCAGACCTTGTCGATCTCATCCAGAAAAACGATGCCGTTCTGTTCGACCGACTCCAGCGCCACGCGGCTGACGGTTTCGTCGTCCAGCAGCTTGTCGGCCTCTTCCCCGATCAGCGCATCATAGCTTTCGGCGACGGTCATTTTGCGTTTCACCGTGCGCCCGCCAAAGGCCTTGCCGAAGATATCACCCAGATTCATCATCCCCATCTGACTGCCGGGCTGGCCGGGAATGTCGAACATCGGCATCGGGTTCGAGGTGTCGGACAGTTCCAGCTCGATCACGGTGTCGTCCAGTTCACCGGCCTTCAGCTTGTTGCGGAACATCTCGCGCGTGCCTTCGCGGGCGTCGGTGCCGGCGATGGCTTCGATCACCCGGTCCTCGGCTGCCTGATGCGCTTTGGCCTTGACGTCTTCGCGCATGTATTCGCGGGTCTGGATGATCGCCGCATCGGCCAGATCGCGCACGATCTGTTCGACGTCGCGGCCGACATAGCCGACCTCGGTGAACTTGGTCGCCTCAACCTTGATGAACGGCGCGCGGGCCAGCTTGGCCAGACGGCGGCTGATCTCGGTCTTGCCGACACCGGTGGGGCCGATCATCAGGATGTTCTTCGGATAGACCTCGTCCCGGATGTCATCAGCCAGCTGCTTGCGCCGCCAACGATTGCGCAACGCCACGGCGACGGCGCGCTTGGCGTCCTTCTGCCCAATGATAAAGCGATCCAGTTCCGAGACGATCTCGCGCGGGGTCAGGTCGGTCACAGGGCAGTCCTTTCGGTCGGCAGGGGTCAGATGCGGCTTAGGTAATCACCGCGCAGGTGAAAACAACCGAACCTCTCTCATTGGCTGCGCTGGTTAGCAATGCCGCATCCGGTTTGCAAATGCTTTCCATAGGTGAAACCGGCACCCTCTGATACAGTGATATCAAGACGTTGAGGGTCGGGAGCGCGAAATGTCGAAAATTGCCAAGATCACCCTGCTGTTTGTGGTGTTTGTGGATCTGATTGGTCAGGGGCTGGTCTTTCCCATCATCAACTCTTTGATCATGGAGACGAAATCCGGGTTTCTGCCCGAAAACACGCCCATCGGACGCCGCCATCTGTATTACGGGCTGGTGATCGGCTGTTTCTTTCTGTCCTGGTTTCTGGGGGTGGTCTATGTGTCCAAGGTCTCGGACTCGATCGGGCGCAAAAACGCGCTGCTGGTCTGTCTGAGCGGAGCGCTGGCGGGCTATGCGCTGACCATTGCGGCGCTCTATATGAACAGCCTGCTGTTGCTGATCATAGGCCGTTCGATCACCGGATTTACGGCCGGGAACCAGCCCATCGCACAGGCGGCGATGATTGATGGCAGCACCGATGCGGCGGATCGCGACCGAAACATGGGATACATCATCACCGGCGTAAGCTTTGGTCTGGTGGGCGGGCCGATCATTGGCGCGGTATTGTCCGACGCGACCCTGCTGGGAAGTTATGCCACGCTGAAAACCCCATTTTATGGCGCGTTTGTACTGGTGATGATCGCGATTTTCCTGGTGGTGACCTTCTTCAAGGACACCCGCACCGAGCGCACGGCTTTCGTGTTCCGCCCGCGCGACGTGACCGACAGCCTGATCGCTGTACGGGAACACCCGATGGTTCTGAAAATCCTGCCGGTCTATGCGCTGTTCATGATCGCCAATGTCACTTTCTATGTGTTCGTCGACAACTTCCTGACCAGCGCGTGGGGCTATGGTGTCATCGGGGGCAGTATGGCGATGGTGGTGATTGGCTTCGCGCTGGCATTCTCAAGCACCTTCCTGGTGAAACCCGCGCAGGAAAGGTTCAGCAAGCACCAGATCATCTACACTTCGCTGGTGGTGATGGTGATCTGCGGTTTCGGCTTTGCGTTCAGCCCCAGCGGGGTGCTGAGCTATGTGCCGGTCTTCTTCTTCTATTTCTTCTTCGGCGTCTCATACCCGACCTTGCTGGGCCTGTTCTCGTCGGCCGTTGCTGAATCCGATCAGGGTTGGGTCATGGGTGTGACCACCGCAGTCTTCTGTCTGGCGGGGGGGGTCATGTCGCTGATCGGCGGCGGATTGATGAGCTTTGACATCCGCCTGCCCTATTACATCGTGATCGCGACGGCGCTGATGGGTCTGATCGGGATGCACATGCGCTGGAAAGGGAAAGAGATCAAAGCCCTGTTAGCCTGAGATCGTTTCCACCGTCAGATTGCCGTTGGTATAGACGCAGATATCGGCGGCAATCGCCATCGCCTCACGCGCCACCTGTTCCGCCGTTTTGTCGCCATCCATCATCGCGCGCGCCGCGGCCAGGGCGAAATTGCCGCCCGATCCGATGGCGGCCACATTGTGTTCCGGCTCCAGCACGTCGCCTGCCCCGGTGATTACGAACAGGTCCTTGCCGTCGGTGACGATCAGCATCGCTTCGAGCTTTTGCAGGTATTTGTCGGTGCGCCAGTCCTTGGCCAGCTCGACCGAGGCGCGGGCCAGTTGGCCGGGTGTCGCCTCAAGCTTGGCCTCCAGCCGTTCCAGCAGGGTAAAGGCATCGGCCGTGGAACCGGCGAACCCCGCGACGGTCTCGAACCCGCCGGGCGACAGGCGGCGGACCTTGCGCGCGGTACCCTTGATCACGGTCTGGCCCAGGCTGACCTGCCCGTCCCCGGCAATCACCACATGGCCGCCTTTCTTGACGCCAATGATCGTTGTGCCGTGCCAACCGGGAAAATCGCTGTCTGCCATGAGAACCTCCGCTATCACAGCGCCCTATATGGGCCGGGCAGGCGATGGGCGCAACCCGTTGCAAAACTGCCCAAAAGATATGCACAAAATGCAAATCGGGGCTGTTGAACCAGCAATTGTAGGACTCGGAGGAACATCCTACATGAGGCTCACAACCGACGAAGGGTCGGCTGTTTCAGTTAAAAGGAATGCGCAAATGGCAACCACCGCAAACATCCATGCGCCGCTCGGAGCAGCTACCATCCTGCATGTAGTGGACGCGTTTATCGGCACTTATGAAAAAGCTGTCGCATGGAACGAAGCCCGTAAGACTCGGAACATCCTGGCGGACCTGAGCGACGCTCAGCTCGACGATATCGGCCTGTGCCGCGCGGATATCAACAACGTCTGATCGGCCCCGATCTGGAAGAATTTGCAAGCCGCCCACGTATTTGGGGCGGCTTTTCTTTTCCCGTGACCCATGCGCGCCCGGCCACAGCTTGAAAGCGCAATCATGGCGTGACAAGACAAGGTGACCTGCAGACTTCAGCCTCAGCGGAGTGTCGATGCCACCGAATCCGGACCCAGACATGACGAACGCCGCCCGGCGGGCCTTTTTTGCCGAAGTGGTCAGACCTCACGATCTGGGGCACAGGCTGATCCGGGTCGGGGATTTCGGCGATGGCGGCTATCTGCTGCCCAACGATCTGGACGGCATCGCCGCCTGTTTCTCTCCGGGTGTGTCGCGGCAATCCAGTTTCGAGATGGATCTGGCAAAACACGGGATTCCGTCTTTCATGGCCGATGGCTCGGTCGATGAACCGCAACTGAACGTCCCGAACGCAGTTTTTGTCAAAAAGCACCTGGCCGCAAAGACGGGCGAGGATGTCATGTCGCTGGCGGACTGGATGGCGCAATGCGCCCCGCCTGACGGGGACCTGATCCTGCAAATGGACATCGAAGGTGCCGAATACGGTGTTCTGTCCACCTTGCCGGCCGACCTGCTGGCCCGGTTTCGCATCATCGTGCTGGAGCTTCACCGAATTCCGTCGATCTTGATCAAACCGGGCGCGTTCCGGCGCGCGCACCCTGCCCTGACCGCTCTGAAGGACGGGTATGTCTGCGCCCATCTTCACCCCAACAACGCGTCCGGCACGGTCGAGATCGATGACGAGACATTCCCGCGCGTGATCGAGGCCACTTTCGTGCGGCGGGACCGGGTGAAACAGGCCGTGCCGGTGGTGGATCTGCCGCATCCCTTGGACCGGCGCCACCGGCCGAACGGGCCGGCCCTGTCATTGCCGAGGGAATGGATCGGCCCTGCGCCCGACGCGGATTGACCAACGAAAAACGGGCACCGCATGGCGATGCCCGTTCCTCGGAATTCGTCGGGATCAGATCGACTCGTCGATCCAGCTTTGCAGCGCGGCCTTGGGCGCGGCGCCCGCACGGTTCGAAACGACCTGACCGTCCTTGAAGATGAACAGCGCCGGGATACCGCGCACGCCCATTGCGGCAGCGGCATTCGGGTTGCTGTCAACATCGACCTTGGCGATTTTCACCTTGCCACCATATTCGTTGGCCAGCTCTTCCAGGGCCGGACCGATCTGCTTACAGGGCCCGCACCATTCGGCCCAGAAATCGACAACCACGGGGATGTCGGAATTCTTGACTTCGGCGTCAAAGGTTTCGTCGGTAACGGCTACGGTCGACATCTTCTGTCTCCTGAATGGGGTAAACTTGGGATCAGAACGTAGGGTCGGGACATTCCAAGGTCAAGATATCTGGGTCCTGGCCAGTGCATCCGTCACAAGATCGTGTGGCAGCCACATCAGGTCCGCCGTGCGGGTCCACAGGATCGCGGTGCGGATCCCGCGACCCGGATAGATCTGCGCCAGCGCCGCGGCATAGGCACCCATCTGCCGCAACAGCCCTTCGGGGCAGCGCGCCGGGTCGTCCGGCACCGTGGTATTCGATTTGAAATCAATCACCTGGACTTCGGTGTGGGTCACGATAAGCCGGTCGATCACGCCGTGCAAACGCCGCCCGTTCAGCACAGCGGTCACCGGGACTTCGGCCAGCGCGTCCGGGGCAAAAACCGATTGCAAATGGGGGGCCGTCAGAACCCCCTGCGCCTCGTGCAACAGCTCCTGCCGTTCCGCGTCCTGCATACCGGGCAGAACCCGGGCGCAAAGCTCGGGCCAGAAGTCCGGCGCGACGCCGGGCAGATGTTCCAGCAACAGATGCAGCCGTGTGCCGCGCAGTTTTGCGGCCTCTTCATCCTGCCCGGTGTCGCCCGGCAGGGCCTTGGCCCCGCCCAGATCAGACGGGCTGAGCGTGTCCGGCGCGGGTTCGGGCGTGGTGGCCAGCGACCGGAAATGATCCGGCAGGTCGATACCCTCCACCACATCGGACGCCTGTTCGACAAGCGGCAGCGCGTCCCAGTCGCCGTGCGCCAGCCGCAGGGTGTCCGAGCCCGGCAACCGCGTGGCCCCTGCCCGCCCCATCGCCGCCTCGACCATCTGATACCAGCTGGTGCCATCCTTGCCGACATCTCCGGCCGCGCCGACGATCAGCCACTTTTCGGCCCGAGTCAGAGCCACATATAACAACCGAAGCCGCTCGTTCTCTTCTCGCGCGCGTGCCTCGGCGCGGGCTTTGGCGATCAGGGCCGGAGACGCATCCGCCGGCACTTTCCACAGCGGTGTGCCCTCGCCCACCATGATCTCGGCATCGCGGGGTGCTTGCCTCTTCCCGGTGTCCGGCAGAATTACAATCGGGGCTTCCAGCCCTTTGGAGCCATGCACCGTCATCACCCGGATCATGTTGCCGACACCGCTCATCTGGCGCTTGATCTCCAGATCGTCGGTCTGCATCCAGACCAGAAACCCGGTCAGGCTAGGGATATCGGTGCGCTCATAGGCCAGCGCCTGAGACAGCAGCGCGTTGATCCCGTCTTCGGCCTCGGCCCCCAGACGGCCCAGCAGTTTGCGCCGCCCGTCATGGCGGGTCAGGATGCGCTCGATCAGGTCATAGGGGCGCAGGAAGTCGATCTGGCCGCGCAGATCGTTAAGGATGTTCAGCGTCTTAGGGAATTCCGCGGCGCGGCTACGCAGCGCGGCCCACAGGAATTGTTCCTGCCGCCGATGCGCCAGATCGAACAATTGCTGTTCGGTCCAGCCAAACAAAGGCGATTTCAGCACGGTGGCCAGCGACAGGCTGTCCTCGGGCGTGGCCAGAAAGCTCAGCAGCGCGGCCAGATCCTTGACGGCCAGTTCCGCCCCCACCTTCAGCCGGTCCGCCCCGGCGATGGGCAGGCCCTGTGCCTTGCAGGCGCGGATGATCTCGGCAAACAGGTCCGACCGGCGCTGCACGAGGATCAGAAAATCCCCCGGCTGCACCTGACGGCGCACGAAAGCGCCGGGTGTTTTGCCATCCTCGGGGATCGTTTCACCGTTGTCGATCATGTCCTTGATCGACCGGGCCACCCGCTCGGCCAGAATGACAGTGTGGTGCCGCGCGCCGGGCCGGTCCACCGGGTCGGTCCAGTCGCCGTCATCGTCATCCTCGACCTTTTCCACCACTGGCCACAGATCGACGCGACCGGGCAGATCAGCCTTGAATGCGCGGTGCAAACTGTCCTTGTGAAACCCGGCATCCGCGCGGTTTTCGAACAGTATATCGACCAGAGACAGGATCGCGCTGGACGACCGGAACGAGTATTCCAACGTCGAATCCCACAGTTTAGAGCCTGATTCCGTCAGTTTCCGACCAAACTCGGCTTGCATCCGGTCAAATGCCTGCGGGTCGGCACCCTGAAAGGAATAGATCGACTGCTTCTTGTCTCCGACGACAAAGATGGTGCGTTCCACCCCGGACCGGGCGCCTTCCCCGCTGGTGAATTCCTGCGCCAGCTTTTCGACCACATCCCATTGATCCGGGCTGGTGTCCTGCGCTTCGTCCACCAGAATGTGGTCGATGCCGCCGTCGAGCCGATACAGCACCCATTCCGCCACGGCCGGGTCGTTCAGCACCTGCCGGGCGCGCAGGATCAGGTCGTCGAAATCCAGCCAGCCGCGCAACTGCTTGCGCCGTTCATATTCCGGCAGGAAGGCGGCGGCAAAACGATGCAGGACATGCGCCTTACGGGCGGCAACCAGCGCCAAACGCTGCTCGCGCGCGGCCTCGACGCGCAGCATGAACGCCTCCAGCTGCGGCATCTGACCGGCCAGAGCACCTTCGCGCAGCGCTTTGGTCGGAAAGCTGTTGATCTTGGCGGTAAAAGGCTCTTTGGCGGATTTTCCGGTCAGAAAAACACTTTCCAACACGGGCAATGCGCTGATCCGCGCCTCGGAAAATGCCGCGAGTTTCTCGGCTGCCTTGGCGTTGTTCCCGCCGCTTTCGGCCAATGCGGGACGGATCGAGCGGATCAGGTCAACTTCACCACCCAAAAACACGCGACTCAAAAGGGTTTCTTCATCAAACCCGTCGGGCAGATCGAAGCGGCGCAACAGATCGGGCCAGTCCAGAGGGTCCGCAAAGAGGCCGCGTTTCTGCGTGATCGCCGCTGTCAGCTTGTCGAATCCGGTATCGGTGACAAACCGCGCAACATCTTCGATCAGCACGGCTTGCGGGCTTTCGGCGAAATCCTCGACAATTTCCTCTCGCAGCAGGGCAGCGGCGCGATCTTCCATCTCGGAAAACTGCGGGCTGACCCCCGCCTCCAGCGGGAAGCGGCGCAAAAGCGAGGCGCAGAAGGAGTGGATCGTCTGGATCTTCAGCCCGCCCGGCGTTTCGATGGCGCGGGCAAACAGGGTGCGGGCCTTGGCCAGACGATCCGTGTCGATGAGGCCCTGCACACCAAGATCGGTGAGCTGCGCCAGCAGGGGTTCGTCGCCCAGCATGGCCCACTGACCCAGCCGCTTGAACAACCGGTTCTGCATCTCGCTCGCCGCAGCCTTGGTATAGGTCAGGCAGAGGATGTGCTGTGGCTGCACCCCGCCCAGCAGCAGTCGCGCCACCCGGTCGGTCAGAACCCGTGTCTTGCCCGATCCTGCATTGGCCGCCAGCCAGGTCGAGGCATCCGGGCGCGCGGCCTGCACCTGCCGCTCGGTCGCATCGTTGCGGGGGCTCATGTCAGATCCTCGGGGCTGGTGTCTTCGGTGCGGTCCCATTCGCCGAACCTGGCCAGATGATCATAGTCGCCCACGTCACTGTCCTTGTGCAGCATCCGGCGGGCGGTGAAGCCCTGATCAGGCTCTAAATAGGCCGAAATAAGTTGTTTCAACTCAGCCAGTACCTTGTCGGGCGGCTCTTTCGTCAGGGGCGCGGGCACCTCTTTATAGGTGCCGCCCATACCAATGAACACGGCCTCGGCTACGGCCGAAGGGTCCATCCCTTCGATCCCGCCCTGCTCGGCCATTGCGGCCTCGATCAAAAGCTGTTTGTCGAATTTGGCCTGCTGGCTTTCGGTGGGCGGTGTTCCGGTTTTGTAATCCACGATCCGCAGCGCGCCCCGGCTGTTGCGGTCAATCCGGTCGGCCCGGCCCGCGATGGTGAAATCCAGCGGGGCCAGCACCAGTTTCATGACCGCCTCAAAGGCCACCGGCCCGCCGTCACCCCGCCGCGCTGTCTCGGCGCTCAGGAAATCATCTGCGATCCGCTCCAGCCGGGCCAGCCACAATTTGCGGGCGGTGGGCCAGGCCACGTGCTGGTCCAGCAGTGATTCGGCCCGTTTCAGGAAATTCTCACGGGTCAGCAAGGCGGTATCCAGCACGCTGTCCTTGACGAAATGTTCGAGGATTTCGTGAATGACGATCCCGCGCAGCAAGGCATCCGGAGCTTGCACCAACGGATCAAGGGGTTTCAGACGCAGCACATGCTTGGCGTAGATCGCGTAAGGGTCGCGGATCAGCCGCTTTATCTCGGTGACGCTCAGGTGACGCGGGCGCGCGGCGACTGGCGGCCGCGGAGACGGGCGTGGGGCCGGGTCGATGCGCGGCGCGGCTTCCAGTTCCTCGGACCAGCGCAGCCATTGCTGCCCGCGCGACCGCATGCCGGACAACGCCACGGGGCCGCCCTGCTCCGGCAAGCCCTGCAACAAGTTGGTCAGACGGTTCAGCCAGCGCGACGGTACGGTCTCTGCGTCGTCGGACCTTGTGGCGCGGGTCAGCCAGACTTCGGGCGCGCCAACGGCCTGCTGAAAGTCATGCGCGGACAGGCCGATCCGGCGTTCCGGCAGCAACAGCCCGGCCTTGTCTCGCATTTGGCGGTTCAGCCACGGGTCCGGCGCGGCGGTTTCGGGCCAGGAACCTTCGTTCAACCCACCCAAAATCAGCAGATCAGCCCCCTGCACCCGGGCTTCGAGCGTGCCCCAGATCATGATATGCGGATGCGGCGCGTCCCGGTCGCGGACCTCTTCCCCGGCCAGAAGCGCACCCAGAAGATCCGCGAAATCATGGGCGGTCATCGGGCCGCCATGTCGGGCCTCGGCCTCAAGCGCGGTCAGTACCGCCAGCGCCTTCTGGCCTGCATTCTTATCCCAGAGCGTCCCGGTTTCACCGGTGCTGCCCGCCGAGATCGCCTGAGCCAGGTTGCGCAGCCGCACCACCCAGTCGGACAACGGTTGTTCGCCCGAAACCTGCTGATCGCAAAAGTGGCGGATCAGCCATTGAATCCAGCCGTCCGGCATCTCTTTGCGGATGGCGCAGGCGGTCAGGCTGACACTGTCGGGGAAGGGTGGCCCGTGACGCCGCAAATCCAGTTCCAGATCACGTGTGTGCAGCAGATGCGCGCCCCGGTCGCCCCCGTCATGGCAGAGCGGATGTTTGAGAAGGGTCAGCAGTACTTCGGAATCCAGCCGCCGCGCAAACAGCCCGGCCACATGACGCAGAAACCGGCCGGGCGGCGACAATTGTAACGGCAGACCAGCGCTGTCATCGGGCAGGATATTCCACCGATCCAGCGCGGCGCTGACCTGACGGGTCAGCATCCGGTCTGGCGTGATCAGGGCAGCGGTCTGCCCGGTTTCGGCGGCTTGTCGCAGGCGCAGCGCAATGGCCAGCGCCTCGGCGCGGGGGGATTGCGCCTCGACCAGTGTAAGGGCCTGCGTGGCTGCGTCCAGATCGGCCAGACGCGGACCTTCGGACATCCAGGCATCGGTGATCGGCGCGGGGCGTAAAGCCAGTGAAATCAGTCGGTTGCGTGCAGGCGAGGGGGGCAGTCCGTCGGTCCAGCGCGCGACCTGACCCGGTTGCATCCCAAGCTGCGTCAACAGCTTGCGGAACCGGTATTGCGGGTGATCTTCCGAGGTCAGCGCCTCATCCAGCCTGTCCCAGACATGGTCGGGCTGGTCAAAGTCGAACCCCGGCAGGATCAACGCGCCCTGCGGCAGACGAGCCACCGCCTGCATCAGCATCAGGGTGGTCCCGCGCGAACCGGTGGACCCGGCCAGTAGGACCGGGTGCTGCGGCGGCGTGATCTGCCAGCGTTCAATCAGGTTTTCCACAACCCGCCGTTGCCGCGCCTGTGCATCCAGCGCGTCGGGGCCTGCGTCGATAAAGTGATCGGCGATCCCGATGAAAGCCTGTGCGCGGGCCCAGTGGCCGGACATGTCGCTGACATCCAGGTTTCGGATGGCGTCCGGCCGGACGCCTTCGCCCTGCATTTCATCCATCAGGGCGGCCAGGCTGTCGGACAGGTCAAACAGGGATGCGCGCGCGGCCAGATCGGGCTGTTGCTCCAGCAGCTTGGCGATCAGCTGCGTCAGTTCCAACCGGCGCCGCAGCGGAGGGATGGCGGGTGGGACCTGTGCCAGATCGACGCTCTCGCCCAGATCGGTCACCAGCGACAGGCGTGGCAACAAACAGGCCGGGCCCTGATCGAAAAGCTCGCGCACCCTGCGGGCCATGCGGCGGGTGTTGACGACCAGTTGAACCCGGGCCAGCGCCTCGGGCGGGTGGTCCGCGCTGCGGGCCATCAACCCCTCGACCAGCGCCTTGGGGAAATCCGCGCCGGGCGGAACCGCAAAGACGCGGGGCGCGGGGTCGGGCTCAAACATCGGCGATCAGCCCTTCGGCCAGAGCAATGCCTTCGGGGCGTCCGACATCGCACCAGCGGCCGGGATAGGTCAGCGCGAAAAGGCGACCGCTCTTTTGCATCCGGTCCCATAACAAGTTCAGCGAGAACGCGGTTTCGGTAAACGCCATCAGCCCCTCGGTCTTCGTGATCTGCGCGCCACCATAGATCAGGCCGGGGCCGCGGGTGATCCGGCCGTCTGCGTCGGCGGTGAAATCACCTTCCCCCGTATGTCCGATGGTCCGGGCCACCGGAACACACATCAACAGTGCGTCCATCCGGTCCGGGTCCCAGGCCCCGGCCAGCATCTGCAACGGGTTCGGCCCGGACCAGATCGCGTCCGTGTTCAGGGTAAAGACAGGCCCGGGCCCCAGCAGCGGCAAAGCCGCCCGCAGCCCGCCGCCGGTTTCCAGAATCTCGGGCTCTTCCCGCGACACGAGCACGCCCCTGGGCGTCAGATGCGCCGCCAGAGCTTCGGGCCGATAGTGCAGATTGGCGACCACGCGGGCAGGGCGCACCCCGTCCACCAGATCCAGCGCGTGGTCGATCAGGGGCCGGCCCGCAACCTCGATCAGCGGTTTGGGCCGATCCCGGGTCAGCGCGCCCATGCGGGTGCCGAACCCGGCGGCGAACAGCATGATGGCGTCGGGGTTTCGGGTCATGTCCGTCTGAGCCTGTCGAGGTTTTCCGGCGTCGGTTCGGGCAGGGCCTCGCGTACCAGATCAGCGACCGAAACCAGCGCGGAATGCTCCAGATCGCGCATCAGATGGGCCCAGGTGGCGGGGATCAGATCGACGTAGCCGGGTTTTCCGAAATCCGTCGCCAGACGGGCGAAGACGCCCAGAATCCTCAGGTTTCGCTGCACGCCCAGAACCGCGTAGGCCGTGCGGAAATCATGGTCGTTGATTCCGGTCGCGGCGATATACCGATTGACCATCCGCATTTCCGTTCCCGGCGATACGTCGCGGCGGACATCCTGCAGCATCGACACAAGGTCATAGGCCGGGTGCCCCAGCATGGCGGTCTGGAAATCCAGCAACCCGACCCGTTTGACGCCGGTACGTCCGGGCAGCCAGATCATGTTTTCTGCATGATAGTCGCGCTGGATCACCACTTTGATGCCCGAGGTTTCCTGATGCAAAATGTCCGAAAACCGATGTTCGAACCGCTCACACGCGTCGGTATCGTGCTGGCCCAGAACACCCTGCGCGTATTTGGTAAAGGCCAGCGCGGACAGTTCGGTCATCAGGGCCGGGCCATAGGATTGCAGCGACAGGGTCGGCGCCCGGTAGAGTTCGATCAGCACGTCGGTGGCGGCTTCGTAAAGCTGGCGTTCCATCTGCGGGTGCCGTTCCAGAACGCGGGCGAACAGGTCATCGCCCAGATCCTCAAGCAGCAAGAAGCCGTATTGCGTATCCTCGGCATAGATCTCGGGCGCGCTCAGCCCGACCGAGCGCAGGTATTCAGCCATACGCACAAAGGCTTCGACGGGTTCCGCCTGGTCCGGAGGGGAATCCATCAGGATGGCCGTGCGGCCTGTGTCCGGATCGGTCAGACGTTCATAACGGCGGTTCGAGGCATCCCCGGCCAGCGGCGCGCGGGACGCGCCGGACCACAGGGTTTGCGCAATCAGCGCTTCGGCCAGCACGGCCCGGTTGGTCATGCGGCCGCCTCCAGTTTCCGGGGCCATTTCGGATCGGACCAGCTGAGGGTCAGGTGGCGTGTTTCCATCGCATCCGGATCTGTTTCAAAGTTGAGGTTAAGGGCCGTGTCAGGTGTCAGCGACCCCAGTTTGCCCGGCCATTCGATCAGGCATATTGCAGCGTCAAATGCTTCGGTCAGGCCCAGTTCCTCGATCTCTTCCTCGGCGCTCAGACGATAGAGGTCGCAGTGCCAGATTTCGCCGCCGGTCGTGTCATAAGCCTGCACCAAAGTGAATGTGGGCGAGGGGACATCTTCGGGCACCGTCATCAGCGATTGAATCAGACTGCGCGCGAAATGAGTCTTGCCGCTGCCGATCTCGCCCTCAAGCAGCACGATGTCGCCGGGGCGCAAACGCGCGCCAAGCCGCGCGGCCAGCGCGGCGGTGTCTTCCGGCGATTTGAGAATAAGCGATAGGGCGTGCAACGTCATGGCGCCACAATGACCGCGCGCCCGGCTGGCCGCAACCCGGTTCAGGCGCTGATTTTCGGGATCGGCTGCGACGTCTGAGCGCCCCCTTTTGCCGAAAACCGGACGATGGTCGCGCCATTCTGCATCGGGCTGACGAAACAGGTCAGTGCAGGGCCTGTGCGCAGGCGAATTTCACCGGACCATTCCGCGCGGTTGTCGCGCATTTCGACAAATTCGCGGATGTCACCCAGAATGGGCGTGGCGGTACAACGCGCCTGCCAGGATCGCGTCACCTCAAGCACCGAATCCGGTTCGAACCCGGCTTCGCCGGTATCGCCCCAAAGCTCCTGATAGGCGCGGTTGGTGAAAGCCAGCGTGCCGTCATCGCCAAATACGGCGACGGCATCCGCCAGTTTGTCGAGAACGGATTGCATCAGATCCATTTCCGAACGGAACCGCCGGGTCAGCGTAATCTCGGCCGTGATATCCTCGAACAGGAAGGCAACGGCGCCGTCGGGATGCGGGCGGCCGCTGACCGAATAGACCGACCCGGAGGGCAGCGACCAGGTTTCCTGATAGTTGCCGTCTTCCGCCGCCTCCAGCAGATCATTCATCCGGCTACGCCAGCTGCGGTAATTCTTGGGTTCGGGCATCATGTGCTGATCACGTAAACGGTCGAAAAAGCTGGACAGGCTGGGGCGGCAGCTCAGGAAATCGGGGGGCAGGGTCGTCAGGTCGATCAGCGCGGGGTTGAACAGCGCCAGCTGGCGGTTCCGGTCGAAAATGGCCAGCCCGATGGACAGCTGGGCAAAGGTCTTCGTCATGGTCTGAACGAATTTGCGCTGCGCCGTTTCGGCCGCGACGATGGCATGGATATCCACCGCATAGCACAGCAGCCCTTCGGGGTGATCGACCAGCGTCAGGTCGAACCACAGCTTGCTGTCGTTGTCCTCGGAAGAAATCGCGACGCGGGTTTTGGTGCTGAGGCGCGTGTCATCTTCGGCGCCCGGAAACAGCGGCGCGGTCAGGTCGGTGTCATGGCCGCGAACCTTTCGGACCAGTGTTACATAAGCGGCATTGCACCAGCGGACATTGCTTTGATGGTCCAGCAGCCACACAGGGTAGGGCGCGCGTTCCATCGCCAGCCGGATCGGGTCATTCGCGTCGCGCTGAACCGCCGGCCTGTGTTCGACGCTATCACGCAGCTGCACCCGGACAATCCCGTCGATCCATTCGCAAAGAACGTCACGCTCGACCGTGCAGTCTATGGCCGGGATGACCAGAGTCCCCTCGCGCCGCACGCGTTCCGGCGATTCGGGAAAGGTCGGAAAGTCCCGTTGCAACAGCCGGCGCAGATCGGGCCAGTCGCGGACCGCCTCGAACCCTTCCAGCGCGATATCGGAATGGCTGATCAGTCGGTTGCCGTCGAACAAGAAGACCGCATCGAACAATGACGCCGGCGCGGACAGTCCGAAATTGTCGCCCCTTTGGCGGCGGCGCGGCAACAGCCATTGAACCGCCAGGCTGGCGGAAACCAGGCTGATTGCGGCCAGAATGATCCAGTCGACCATGCGCCCTCCGGTGCTGAAATCCCAAAGACGAACTATGCGGCTTATTGGTTAACAGGGTCTTAACTCAGACCCGGATCTGCTGGTTTGCGCCGGACGGAACCGGGGTATCGCCGGTCTGCGCATCAACCAGATTGCGCGGCCACGAGACCCGGACGATCGCCCCCCGTCGTTCGGGATTGTCGGTCATCGTCTGGTACGGGTCCGAACCGTTGGCAAAGTCTAGTTCGGCGCCGCTGCGCTCCAGCAGGGTCTTGGCGATGAACAGGCCCAGACCCATGCCCTCATATTCCGGCCGGGGGCGTTGTTCGGGGTCCGCCCGCCGCCGCCGCATGAAAGGGTCTCCGATCCGGCCGATCATCTGGGACGGATAGCCGCGCCCGTCGTCCATGATGTTCACGGTGATTGCCTCTGCGGTCCATTCCGCCTCGACCCAGACATTGGCGCGCGAGAAATCCACCGCGTTCTGGATCAAGTTGCGCAGCCCGTGGATGATCTCGGGCTTGCGCAGGATCGAGGGCTGCTGAACGTCGCCGTCGTCGGCCGGACCTTCGGCGAAATACACGGCCTTGCCCCGGTTGATATGCGGCTCGGCGGCTTCGTGAATCACGGTGGACAAAGGTGCTTGGCGCAGATGCAGGTCGTCTTTGCCCGCCCGGCCCATATCGCGCAGGATGTCGCGGCAGCGGTTGGCCTGTTCGCGGATCAGCGCGGCGTCTTCCTTCAGGTCGGGGCGGTCATCCAGCTCCTCGATCAGTTCGGAACTGGTCAGCTTGATCGTGGCCAGCGGCGTGCCCAGCTCATGCGCGGCGGCGGCGACCACGCCCCCCAGATCGGTCAGCTTCTGTTCCCGGGCCAGCGCCATATGCGTGGCCGAGAGCGCATCGGACATCGACTGCACCTCAGAGCTGACACGGTGCGAATAGGCCCCAAGAAAGACGATGGCGATCACGATGGCGGCCCAGTTGCCGAACAGCAGGATATCGGGGATCTCAAGATCAACGCCCAGATCGGTGCGCAACGGCACGTGAAACTCGGCCAGCAGGGTAGTCAGGGCGATGGCAACCCCGCCGATGATCAGCGTCGACCGGGTGCTCATGACGCTGGCCGAGATCGTTACCGGCCCGACCAGCAACAGAGCAAACGGGTTGTTCAGCCCGCCGGTCAGGTAAAGCAGGATGGTCAGTTGCAGCAGATCGAACAGCACCATCAGGAAGTTTTCGAACTCTGACAGGCGTTTGTTGCGGGGAAACAGCAGGATCGCGGTCAGGTTGCCCATGACCGAAACGCCGATCGCCAGATAGCACAGCGTGACGTCCAGCTGCACGCCATAGGTGTGCTGGGCGACAGTGATGGCGGTGATCTGGCCGAAAATGGCCACCCAGCGCAACAGGATCAGCGTGCGCAGCCGAATCCAGCTGCTGCGTTCCTGGCCGCGCCAAAATGTGATGTTGGAATTTGCCATCGGTCCATTATGTCCTGTTGCATCGGCTGTCCATCTTGATAGGTGTCCCGGCCGAAACGTTCAACAACCCCTCTCATGTCAGGATTGATGTCATGATCCGCCTTTACGCCGCCCTTGCAACCGTTGTTCTGGCCGTGGGGCTGGGTGCCATGTGGCTGATGACGCGCGGCGCCGGATCGGATGACCGGTTCGCCCAATGCCGGTCCAGCCAGATCGCAGGCGGCACCGCGGCCATCGGCGGCCCCTTCGAACTGGTCAACGGCAAGGGCGAGACGGTCACCGACAAGGATGTGATCACCGAACCGACGCTGGTCTATTTCGGATATACGTTCTGCCCCGATGTCTGCCCGTTCGACATGTCGCGCAACGCCGAAACCGTGGACATTCTGGCCGGGCGCGGCCAGTCGGTGACGCCGCTGTTCATCTCGATCGACCCGGACCGCGACACGCCCGAGGTGGTGGGCGACTATGCCTTCAACCTGCATGAGCGGATGATCGCGCTGACCGGCTCGCCCGAACAGGTCAAGGCTGCCAGCCAGGCCTATAAGACCTATTACAAGGCCCATGACAAAAGCGACGAATACTATCTGGTCGACCATTCGACCTTTACCTATCTGGTGACGCCCGAAGACGGATTCCTGGAATTCTTCAACCGCAATGACACGGCCGAGCAGATGGCCGACAAGGTCGGCTGCTTTCTGGATCGGCTCTAGCGCGCAACAGTCGGTTTGACCTTTGGCATGGCGCTGCTATTACTCAGGTCTGAGCCAAAGGCGTGAATTAGCGGAAAGAATAGAATATGGCAGACAGCTCTGACCTCGACATCGGCCCAGATAAATCACTGCTGTTGGTGGATGATGACGAACCGTTCCTGAGACGTCTGGCCAAAGCCATGGAAAAACGCGGGTTCGAGGTTGAAACCGCAGGCTCTGTTGCCGCCGGCCGCGCCATTTCCACCGCCCGCCCGCCTGCCTATGCGGTGGTTGACCTGCGGCTTGAGGATGGCAACGGTCTGGATGTGGTTGAAGTGCTGCGCGAAAAACGCCCCGACAGCCGGGTTGTGGTTCTGACCGGATATGGCGCGATTGCCACCGCGGTGGCCGCTGTCAAGATCGGCGCAACCGACTACCTGTCGAAACCCGCCGATGCCACCGACATCACCAACGCGCTGCTGGCCAAGGGCGACGAACTGCCGCCGCCGCCGGAAAACCCCATGAGCGCGGACCGCGTGCGATGGGAGCATATCCAGCGGGTCTATGAGCTGTGCGACCGGAATGTCTCCGAGACCGCCCGCCGCCTGAACATGCACCGCCGGACGTTGCAGCGGATTTTGGCGAAGCGTAGCCCACGGTAAGGAACCGCCTTAAAGCTGCGCCCAATATTTCAAGCCAAGTTAAGAAAAGTAGTTAGGTCTGCTTGGCGGACAAACCCGACTTTAGATTTCTGGCCTTCGCTGACGCAGCATCCACTCGCGTGTGCGGCACGCTCGTCGCTGCGTTGCCGCCGATACCACCAGACCGGTCATTCAAAACCAGTCTGAAGCGCGAAATTCATACCGCCCCTTCGCCGCAGCCAGAACCGACCATCGCGGAGCGGGACTGAACATGCCGTTCGCTGCGCCGTGCCGGAAGGTCTGCTTCCGTCGGCGAAACTAACAGCCGCGCTCCATCCGGCAGCGAGGTCACTAGTCGATCTTCCCAGATCGGATCAACTCTCGGAGCGCATAAAGTCCCATTCTTTCCGCCGTGACTGCGAACAGTATCATTGCGAACCCGATAAGCTGAAAAGGCCCTGGGCGGACGTCGTAAACCAACACGTCGAAGAAGAGTGCGGTTGCCGGGTAAAGGAAGGAAAGCAGAGCGACCGAGGCCATATCCAGCTTCTGTACCGCCCCGTAAAGCAGAACATAGAGTAGCCCGGTGTGAACGACACCGAGTGTCAGCAGAATACCTAAAGTCGTTGGTTGGAAAGCGGAGGTAGTAACGGACTGGAAAGGTAGCAGGACGATGGCTCCGACACATAGCTGCACGGCTGAGGTCAGCTCCGGTGGGACGGTTGCCAGTCTTTTCGCGATCAGCAACGTGGCAGCATAAAACGACATCGAGACCAGCGTAATCAGGCTGCCGATCAAGTTGATGCTGTCCGAACCTGTGGAACTGCCAGCCAAGACACCGACACCCAGGAACGCGATTACGGCCCAGATAATCGAAATCATTCGAATCCGTTCACCGAAGAACAGGGCGGCGGCTGCAATGAGCAGAAACGGGTACAAATGGTATACAACGGTCACAGTCGAGATCGGCGCGTACTCGTAGGCACGGAAGAAAAAGACCCAGTTCGCCGCCATCGTCACGCCGCTGAGTGCCATCAAACCCCAAGAGCGCGCGGTGACATTCGCCATTTTCACGCAACGCCTGAGCACAAGGAAGGACAACAGAGCAATTGCTCCGAACATGCATCTGAAAAACACGACTGTTGCTGCGTCCTCGCCAGATTCCACCACTAGAAACCCGATGCTGCCTGACAGAAGCATGGCGAAGGTCATTCGCAGAACAGCTGTTCGGTTCGATGACGACTTGTCCAAAGTACGCCTCCCTTGGCTTGCGAAAGTGATGACAGATTGAGCCACATCGGTGAAATAGATTTACATGATCCATAAAATCTTCTATGGCGATTTTATGTTCGACATGGATCATCTTCGAACCTTTGCCGCCTGCGCCGAAACGTTGAACTTTTCGGAAGCTGGTCAACGATTGGGTCGGGTTCAGTCAGCCGTCAGCACGCAAATCGCCCAGCTTGAGGTTCTGGCCGGTCATCCGCTCTTCGAGCGTGGGCGCGGCCGGCCGGTGACCCTCACCCCCGCTGGAGAGAAGCTGCTCGTCCATGCGGAACGGTTGCTGCGACTCAATGCGCAAGCGCTTCGGTCGGTGCGATCCCTTGAAGCCGAAACTGTCGTGAGGTTCGGAACCACGGAGACCTACGCCGCGGCTCTCCTGCCCCGTGTTCTACGAGGGTATGCTAGTCAGCATTTTGATGTTCGCGTCGAGGTCGTCTGTGCGCGTAGTCCCGAACTTTTAACAGCTTTCGATGCGGGCGACCTCGACGTCATTCTGGTGACCGATCAAGGACGTCAGCAAAACCGGATTATGGAGTACGAATGCGACCTTGTATGGATCGCCGGGCCTAACTTCGCGTGGGAAGATAGAGAGCCTCTGCCCGTCGCCTTCATGCCGCCCGGCTGCGAGTTCCGAAACGCAGGTTTGACGGCGCTCGAACGGTCGCGCCGCAATTGGCGCCTCGCGATGAGCAGCCCGAGCCCGACCGGCATTCGCGCCGCGGTCGAGGCCGGTCTTGCGGTAACGGTGATGCCATCCATAGCAATCGAAAGAAAGCAAGGCGCGCCTTTCCAACTCGACGATCTGCCCCGGCTTGGGCGTGTCCGAGTTGTGGCTCATTCAGTAGACTCGGCTCGTGACCCGACCATAACCGGGCTTCTGGAAGAATTTCGCGTAACTTTGAGCGAGGGAAATTCACGCCGAACGGACTTAGGCGGACATTAATTGAAGGCGCAGCATTGGTAAGAGTGGGCTCTCTCGTTGAATCCGCCGCGAGAAGGACGAACGCCAGCTTAGTCGAAAAACCTTAGTGTGTCATTTCGCCCCGTACCGCAATGGACCCCTTTAAGCACAATATTTGGCATTCCGCGTCCAAGCCACTCTTCCCGCATACTTTCTGCTGCTGCAAGAAAAGTCGATACTGAGGCATGGGCAACCTGTGCCGAGAGCTTACCTTTAGGCAATCTCAGCGCATCGTTCACGACAATAACCTGTTTCATTGAAACACTGTGCCCGCATTCCAGAGGCGCGACAACTCGATTGACCGCTTTGGAGTTAATAGGGGTCGAGTGCGGCTGAGTGCTAAAAGTGAGACCTATTTCGCTTTATTTCGCCGTTTTGCTGTGCTGCACGTTAATCGCTATGATCACAGCATGCACATTTATGGCTTCGACCACATTGTCCTCTGCGTTCGCAATGTCGACGCTACATTGGAATTCTATCAGCGTGTTCTGGGGATGACACCACATGAGGAGCGGGCAGGAAAATGGTCGCTTCATTTCGGATCGAACAAGATCAGTTTGCAGGATGCGAGTGATCTGCCCGGCCTCGCCGAGAGAACCGTCCCAGGCAGCGGCAATTTCTGCGTTGTGACAGATACACCGATTGACAACGTGGTCGCACAGCTCCGCTCACACCAGGTGGAGATCGTGGAAGGACCTGCGGAGAAAGCAGGCGCTGTCGGCAGGTTAGTGTCAGTCTACTTCCGCGACCCGGACGGCAATCTTGTCGAGATCAGCAACAGACTGCTCTGATAGGCCGATCCATATGAAGAAATCCGCGGCCCGGCTACCGATCCGTGGATTGACAATTGCCCCGGCAAACTAGTCTTCGGCTTCGTTGTGGCAGACCACTTCAAGCTTGATGCCGAGAGGATCAAGCCAATAGGTGGCATAGTGAGTTCCGTATTCCGGAAACTCGCGGGGTTCGTGCAGGATTTGCGCTTCCTGCGCCAGCGCCCACTGATATGCCTCATGCACCACATCGCGGGTTTCTACTGCGAATGCCAAATGCTGCAGTCCGGTAGTATGACGCGAATAGCTTCCCGCTTCCTTGGCTTGGTAGAAGAACAGTTGCGTGCCTAGTATACCGTCTGGTCCGTAGTTAAATTCTGGTTCCGTCTTGAACCACTCCTTGAGACCAAGGATCGGCATGAGCGCATCATAGTAGCTTTTCGCGGTGGAAAGATCGGGCACTGCGATGCCGATATGGTCTATGAATCCAGTTCTGGGCATGCTTGATCAACAACTTTCGTGATTGTGCTCCAGTTTCGGGCCGTTCCGGATCGCCCAAGCAGCTTTTCAAGCCGTCCAGGTGCGAGCTTTGACCCTGCCACGCCATTCTTGTAGTCGATGTAGGCTTCCTTGCCGATTACTTTGACGCTCTCTGGCCCATCGAAGCCTTCCAATGCGCCGATTTCTGACAGCTCTGGTTTCTTTGACATGAATAGGACCAACGTATGGTTCGGGCGTTCTGCTGACGCTTCAGGGAATGGGTTTTCGGCCAAAACCTGCTTCAAACTGTGTACTCGCCGCAAGAACACTTCGTTCTGCAAATCATGTGCTGAGATCACTGCGCTCAGGATACGATGGATTTCGGATTCTGGCAGTTCCGACGAAAAAATGACATTTCCGGTTGCCAAAACCGTCCGAACATCTCTGAGACCGGCTTCCGCACATTCCGTGCGAAGCTGAGCCATTGACATCTTCTGGTGGGTCAATGGGCCGATGGCACGGACAAACGCAATCCAATCTCGGTGCTGTGAGCTCATTGTCTCAAATTATCATATTCGAACTTGCTCGCTAATCCCAGTCTTACAACATCCCGACTGATAACGTCGTGTCAGCTATAATGAGAAAGAATGTTCAAAAGCTTGCCGGTCGGGTCTCGAACAAAGAACCGGCGGACACCCCAGGGCTCATCCGTCAGCTCATATTCAATCTTGTGCCCCTGTTTTTTCGCACGACTGTAGACCGCGTCCACATCATCGACCTCAATCGAAAGATCGGGCACGGGTGCCCCTGAGCCGCCTTCGGAGGCAATGCTGAGTTGGGTGGGCACGGTTTCACCAGACGAAAGCGTGACAATCCACCCAAGATCCATAACGACATCAAGGCCCAACAGTTCACGGTAGAAATCTCGTATCTCCGGAACTGACTCAGCCGCAATATCAGCGACAATCCGTAGGACAGTCATTTTGCGATCTCCTGCGATAGAATCCAAAGATGCCCGAACGGATCGCGAAAACGACCTTCCCGTTTGGCATAGCTACGTTGTCGCGCCAGAACGCTTGTCTCGCTCAATCTCGGTCGCAAGAGATTCCATTTTGGATCCCCAATAGCGATGAAGCTGATCAAGCCATGCATGCACATCCTCGAAGCCTGTTGGATCAATCGAGTAGCACCGTCTTGCACCCTCTTTGCGCACATGTGCAAATCCGGCATCGCGCAAGATACGAAGGTGCTGCGATACCGCGGATTGCGAAATGCCGAATTCAGCTTCGATAACGTCAACGATTTCTCCTGATGCGTGCTCCTTCTGGGCAATCAGCTCTAGCGTTCGCCGCCGGACAGGGTCCGACAGAACATCGAAGGCGTGCATCACTCTTCTCCGGTGTAGAAATCTGCGGTGCGAGCCGCGGTTTCCATCGCGATCTTCATGGGGGTGCCATCTTCGGCATGGGCTTTCCCCCATGCCTCGGCCCAGGAACGCAACCTGCTCTTGCCTACTTCTCCTTGTGCCCATGCCCGACCCGCTTCAATCAGACTCTGACCGTTTGATTGAACATGGCCATCCAGACCAAGCATCGCCATTTCCCAGCCGACGCCTGTTGCGCCAGGACCGTATTTTTTCCAATGCGCTTCATTTTCCCTATCAGTTGGAAGCTCATGTTCGAGCGACAGCAGTGCGCCGTCCTCTATATTTTTGATCGTCGCTGTGACCCAACTCGTGCTTCCACCAAATTCCCATGTAAGGGCTAGGGTATGCGGTGGATCGCATGACGTAATGTCGCCGTCCGCGTTGCCCACGATTGAAAATCGTCCGCCGGGTTTGAAATCGCCCGAGACTTTGCCGAACCAGCGTTCTATCCGATGCTTCTCGGTGATTGCATTCCACAAATCTTCCTGACTGGTTGGATAGGTGCGCGAGGCGCGAACCACGTGGGTGGGGCGACCGTTACGCTCACCTTTGCTGACCTCGCGCATGTCGGCACCAAATGCTCTTTGGAAATCCATGACCATCTTCTTCAGGCACATTTATATTAGCCGTAGCTAATATCAGGTTTCACTAATAAGATCAAGTTTGCGCTCGCGTGAGCCGACATTCGTGCAGCGTGCGGCATCGGTCAATATGGGCTCAGACGCCCGTTTCGCCGCCACTGGCACGAGCCTCGGCTTCCAGGACGCGAACGGCAGCGATTTGCCAGAGACGTCGCCAGAACAAGGGTCTTCACAGATTTGCCAATGACCGGTTTCCTAGCGCCCGTTACAACACCCTTGCTGCATGAGCACTAGACGGCAACGAGCCCAGACCTTCAATCAGATTGTTGCTGTGCCCACTCTCTGATGACAGCGGCTCGGTCTGCGTTGCTGCGACATCGCCACTTTTGAAGCCCATCTGAGCCGTGAAAGACTTCCGAGATATATTTGCGAAATTTCGATCTGTTCTTGAGACTGCGAAGGGCGAATTTGTACTGCTGCCAAGGCCAATCGACATTCCCAGATGGCAATTCTGGTCCGGTCTTTCCGAGAAATTTCCATGGCCGCGTTGCAAGCTGCCATGCCCTAACCAACTCAGGCGGGTCCAGCCAGACCAGAGCATCAGCCTGACTAACCGCTTGAGACAAAAGGCTTGGGCCGCCCTCAAGTATCCATTCTTCTTTTTCGAGTTCCAGTGCCAGAGCCGCGTCTATCTCCGGTCGAGAGCGCTGTTGCCAACCTGTACGAAGTTTGATCGCGTCGAAACAGATCACCGGAATTTCTGGCCGTGCCAATGACAACTCCGAAGCGAAACGGCTTTTCCCTACACCATTTGCTCCAGTGACGATGATTTTCCGCATCAATGCCTCGCTGCTACGGGGCCGCGACGTGCAACCTAGCGACTGAGGGTCTAGATGACAACGACACCTTTGTCCCGCGACCTGTGAGTTGCTCTGACGATCCTCGCTGCGCGGCCTTCGAATGGCCGATTTTCACGCTGCCTTGCAGAGACAAAGACGATGCGAGCGTGGTGGAATTTGAACTGCGTGCGCACGCAGCACGAATTTTTGATGACCGGGTTGGGCTCTTGGCAGTCATTCGGAGAATTGGATATCTTATAGGAGCGTTATCAAATCCTTGTGCCGATCGGTATAGGCCCGCCGCACTTCAACTGGTGGTCGCAATGTGATCTCCAGCCCCTCCATCACCGCTTTGTCGGGGCGGCCGAAGAACTTGGTCGCTTCCCCTTCTGAAAACCCGGCGATCTGGGTGGCCTCCATCCAGGCGCTGATCTTGTCGGCTTTCTTGATCTGCCGCTTCACCGTTTTCGGCACCGCAGCGGGCAGGCCGAAGCGGATATGGATTGCTGCCGCCAAACGGTCGTCCAGCGCGCCGTAATCCGGGCCTACGGCGGATTTGACGGGTGAGATCATATCTCCGATCACATATTCGGGTGCATCGTGTAACAAAGCCGCGAGGCGCCACTTTATCGGCGCTTTCGGGGCAATCCGGCCGAAAAGTTGCTCAACCAGAAGGGAATGTTCCGCCACCGAATAGGCGAAATCGCCCGCCGTTTGGCCGTTCCAGCGCGCCACAAAGGCAAGCCCGTGCGCAATATCTTCGATTTCGATGTCCACGGGGGTCGGGTCCAGCAGATCCAGCCTGCGACCTGACAGCATCCGTTGCCATGCTCTGGGTTGTGTTGCCATTCTGCCATGCCTTGTGAAGTTGAACACGCAAGTTTCGCGTTTTTGTGGTATGGTGTATCTGTCGAGATCACTGGCTGCCAACTTTTTCTTGAGCATTCGTGCTTTGAATCGACACCTGGTGATACCGACATTTGTGCTGAGGGGGGCGCATGCTCCTCCCGGTGTGCCCCTCTCGGAACGTAACTCGTATCGAAAGGAGCTAGCTATGTTTAAGCGTCTGTTTGGAATAACCCTGGCCTTTGGAATGGCCGCCACAGCACCCCCTGCCTTTGCACAGAATTGCGCCGAGCGTGAGCATGTCATCGCCAAGTTGCAAAACAGCTATTCAGAAGAGTTGGCCTTTGGCGGATTGCAGAAAACGCGCGGGGCGCAATCGGTCATGGAGGTCTGGACCTCGGAGGAAACCGGAAGCTACACGGTTCTGGTGACCCAGGCGAACGGCATTAGTTGTATTGTCGCCGTTGGCACCGATTTTTTTGAAGCGGCCCCAAAGATTAAACTCAAGGGTCAACCCAGCTGATTTAAGCGGCGGAACATCCCGTTTCCGGCCATCCTCGTTGCCACCTGCCCCAAGGAGTGCTAGGGGCAGCCCCGGACTGTGATTTACCGGAGTGGAGCACCTGATGGCCGGGGACTATATCGTCAAAGACATTTCGCTGGCCGGGTTCGGCCGCAAAGAACTGGATATCGCTGAAACCGAGATGCCGGGCCTGATGGCGTTGCGCGCCGAATATGGTGACGCGAAGCCGTTGAATGGCGCGCGGATCGTCGGTTCGCTGCACATGACCATCCAGACGGCCGTTCTGATTGAAACGCTGGTGGCGCTGGGCGCGGATGTACGCTGGGCGTCGTGCAACATCTTCTCGACACAGGATCACGCGGCGGCGGCGATTGCCGAAGCAGGTATTCCCGTCTTCGCTATCAAGGGCCAGACGCTGGAAGAGCATTGGGACTATCTGGACAAATCCTTCCAGTTCGACGACGGCCCGAACATGATCCTGGACGATGGCGGCGACGCGACGCTGTACATCCTGCTGGGCGCGCGCGCCGAAGCGGGTGAGGACATCATCCCGGTTCCGGGTTCGGAAGAGGAAGAGGTCATCAAGGCGCAGATCGCCAAGCGCATGGCGGCAAGCCCCGGCTGGTTCACCAAGATGCGTGACCAGATTCAGGGCGTGTCCGAGGAAACCACCACTGGCGTGAACCGCCTGTATCAGCTGGTGAAAGACGGCCACCTGCCGTTTCCGGCGATCAACGTGAACGACTCGGTCACCAAGTCGAAATTCGACAACAAATACGGCTGTAAGGAATCGCTGGTCGACGGTATCCGCCGCGCCACCGACACCATGATGGCCGGCAAGGTTGCTGTGGTCTGCGGTTATGGTGACGTGGGCAAGGGCTCGGCTGCCTCGCTGCGCGGTGCTGGTGCCCGTGTGAAGGTGACCGAAGTTGACCCGATCTGCGCGCTGCAAGCCGCGATGGACGGGTTTGAAGTCACCCTGCTGGAAGACGAGGTTGCCAGCGCGGACATCTTCATCACCACCACCGGCAACAAGGACGTGATCCGCATTGAGCATATGCGCGAGATGAAGGACATGGCCATCGTTGGCAATATCGGCCATTTCGACAACGAGATTCAGGTCGCCAATCTGCGCAACCACAAGTGGACCAACGTCAAGGAACAGGTGGACATGATCGAGATGCCCTCGGGCAACCGCATCATCCTGCTGTCCGAAGGCCGCCTGCTGAACCTTGGCAACGCCACCGGGCACCCGTCCTTTGTGATGTCGGCCTCGTTCACCAACCAGGTTCTGGCGCAGATCGAGCTGTTCACCAAAGGTGACGAGTACAACAACGAGGTCTACATCCTGCCCAAGCATCTGGATGAGAAAGTGGCCCGCCTGCATCTGGACCGCATCGGTGTGAAGCTGACCCGGATGGACAGCGAACAGGCCGCCTATATCGGGGTGAAACCGGAAGGCCCGTACAAGCCCGAACATTATCGCTACTGAGTGACGGCGAAGCAGAATTCAGACGGCGGCCCATGTGGCCGCCGTTTTTCGTTGGATGACCTCTGTTTCAGCGCAGGGGCGGGATGAAATCCCCGCGCCCGCCGGGTGTCAGATCCAGAATATTCCAAAGCGGCCAGGCCGCATCCACATGACGCGGATGCCAGTCGCTGGGTTCAAAGAACATCTCGGAACTCCAGAAATGGTGGATGCCATCAGCATCCCGCTGAAAGACATTCAGAATCGGCAACTGGTTGCCGTCACCCGTCTCTGCCAGGTAATCGCGCTGATAAGTCGTGCCAAGCGCGGAATAGAGCGGAAGATTGTCCCAGCCCATCCGCGTGCTGAGGGCGCGCAGCTTTTCAGGCGAATTCTGCGCCACAATCGCGATCGAAACGGTTTTGGACAGATGGGCGATCTGCCCGTTGAGCCCGTCCAGAAAGGCCGAACACATCGGGCAGGCCGAGGTGGCATCCGGGCCATACATCAGCGAATACACAACCAGCGTATCCTGCGCGCCGAACAGCGACGACAGGGGCACCGGGTCACCGGACAGCGTGTGAAAGACATAGTCATCCGGCAACGCGCCCCCTTTTGGCAGGGTTCGGCGCAGGGCGGCGACGTCCTCGACCTTTTGACGCAGTTCGACCTCGGCCGCCAGCAGGGCGGCGCGGGCGGTTCTGTATTCGGCGGATTCGTTCGGGAAACTCACGGGCATGGGGCTCTCCTGCTTATTATTTAACAAAAAGGTTAAATTAAAATTTCGCCAAATGCAATCCACAGCCGACCGCCGGAATGGGTTGCAATCCGCTCAGGGGGAAAGTGCGGAAATTTTCCCTTTGTTCGAAAATCGCAAATGTCTAACCTGCCTGCACTTGTTTCAAGGACGTGAGCAATCGCGGCAAAAGCTGCATTAAGGGAGAGTAATTCATGGGAAAACGCGACGAGTTGATCGCCAAATACGCAGAAGATCTGAAATCCAAATGCGGTGTGGATCCGGATATGGACCTTCTCACCAAAGTCACCATCGGCTGTGGCCCGTCCATTTATGACGCGGACGCCGCAACGGTGGCAGCCAGTCAGGACGCTGAGCTTGAGACGGTCAAGAACAATTTCCTGATCAAGAAGCTGGGCCTTTCGGACGGTCCCGAGCTGATGGAAGCGATCAACAAGGTATTGCAAACCTACGGCATGTCCGAGCGCAACAAATACCGCGCCGTCGTCTATTACATGCTGACCAAACATTTCGGCAAAGAGTCGGTCTACGGCTGACATTGCCCCGGGCAAAGCCACAATCGCGGGCGGTTTAAATTTTAAGCACTTGGTGTTTGTGCCCGCCGCATGAAATCGACTAGGATCAGGTTGTGACCAGGACGGTCAGAGCCAAAGATTTCCATACGCGTGTGGTGAGTAGGGAGCACGCGGGGGTAGGGAAGGCTCTGCGATCGTCAGGGCCTTCCCTTAATTACAGTTCCGTTATTTTCCAGCCGGTACCTTAATCCGCCTGTGTCTGCCCAAGATCACAGATCACCTGCCATTCGGCATCGCTGACCGGTTGCACCGACAGGCGCGAGTTCTTGACCAGCACCATCTCGGCCAGGCGGTCATCGGCCTTGATCTGATCCAGTGTCACCGGAGTCGCAAAGGGGCGCACCGCCTTTATATCCACGCATTCCCAGCGGTCGTCATCGGTGGTGCTGTCGGGATGCGCCTCGGCACAGACCTCGACAATGCCGACAATCGCCTTGTCCTTTTGCGAATGATAGAAAAACCCCCGGTCGCCAACTTCCATCTGACGCATGAAATTGCGCGCCTGATAGTTGCGCACGCCATCCCATTCCTCGCCCGCTGCGCCTTTGGCCACCTGCTGATCCCAGCTCCAGGTCGAGGGTTCGGATTTGAACAGCCAGAACGCCATCAGCCCACCACCTTTTTCCAGACGATCAGGTCGACCGACTTGAACAGCCCGGCCTGCGCATAGGGGTCGTTGTCGGCCCAGTTCTGCGCGGCGGCCATGTCCTCGACCTCAAGGATAATGAGCGAACCGATCATCGCCTCACCATTCAGCAGCGGCCCCGCCTGCGCGACGACTCCGGTTTCCTCGATATAGGCCAGATGGGCGGCGCGGTTGTCCAGCCGGGTTTGCAGGGCACCGTCCTTGTCCCGGGCGATAAGGGCGATCAGCATGTTATTCCTCCTTCAGGGGGCGGTTGAGCAGGGTTTGGATGGCTTGCGCCACACTGTAGGCGCCGTGGCTCAGATCCGCCACCGTAGCACTGATGGGCATGTCGAGCCCTTCTTTGGTGGCGATCGCAGTCATGGCGCGCGCGGTGGCGACACCTTCGACCGTGGTGCCGGTGTCAAAGGGACGATTCAGACCCAAAGACAGGCCAAAACGGTAATTTCTGGACAATTCGGACGAACAGGTCAGCACCAGATCCCCCAGCCCGGACAACCCCATCAGCGTGTCCGGACGCGCGCCGCGCATCAGCGCGAACCGCTGCATTTCGGCAAACCCGCGGGTCATCAGGGCGGCGCGGGCGCTGTCGCCCAACCCGGCGCCGATCGCCGCGCCGCAGCCGATGGCCATCACGTTTTTCAGGGCACCGCCCAGTTCGGCGCCGATCACGTCGGTGGTCCGGTAAAGGCGCAAACTGGCCGTGGTCAGTACATTCTGCAAGGTTTCGCCCAGATCGGGCGCGGCGCAGGCCAGGGTCAGCGCAGTGGGCAACCCGCGCGCGATGTCGTCGGCAAAGCTGGGGCCGGTCAGCAGGGCAGGGCGCGCGTCCGGTATGGTCTGCCGGATCACCGAGATCGGACCCAGACCTGAGGACAGCTCGATCCCTTTGCAGCAGGCCACCAGCGTCTTTCCTGCAAGTAGCGGGGCGTGGGCCTGTAGCGCGCTGCGCAGTTGTTGCATCGGCACCGACAGCAGAAGGATTTCGCTTTCGGTGGCCCGGGCAACCTCGGACGTGACGGTGATTTCAGTGGGCAAAGACACCCCGGGCAGGCGCGCTGCATTCTCGCGCGTGTCCCGCATCTGAAGGGCCTGATCCGCGTCCCGCGACCACAGCGTCACCGGCCCGGTCCCGGCCAGCGAGATTGCCAGCGCCGTGCCGAACGCACCGGAGCCCAACACCGCAACGCTCATGCCTTGGCGCCTTTCCGGCCGCCGCCCAGCATGGCGGGGCTGGTCTGGTCCAGCGGCCAGCGCGGCCGCGCGGTCAGGTCCAGCCCGTCGCGCGCGCCGGTGCGGAACCGCTCCAGCCCGGCATAGGCAATCATGGCCGCATTGTCGGTGCACAGGTTCAGCGGAGGGGCGGTGAAACGGGTGCCGTTTTCGGTGCAAACAGACTCTAACGCGAGGCGAATTGCACAGTTTGCCGCCACACCGCCCGCCACTGCGATCACCGGGTCTGCGGGGTTCTCCTGCAGATACCGGTCGATGGCGCGCCGGGTTTTCTCGGCCAATGTGTCGACAATGGCCTGTTGAAATCCGGCGCAAAGGTCGGCGCGATCCTGACGGGTCAGACCGCCTTTTTCGGCCACGATCTGATCCCGCATCCGCATCAAGGCGGTCTTGAGCCCGGAAAAGGACAGGTCACATCCGGGCCGGTCCAGCAATGGCCGGGGAAAGCGAAAACGACTGGCATCACCGGACCGCGCCTCGGCCTCGACCGAGGGGCCGCCGGGTTGCGGCAGACCCAGCAGGCGAGCGGTCTTGTCAAAAGCCTCGCCCGGCGCGTCGTCGATGGTGCCGCCCAGGCGGGTAAAGCGCTCGGGCCCATGGGCGATCAGGTACTGGCAATGCCCGCCCGACACCAACAGCATCAGGTATGGAAAGGGGATCCCGTCGGTCAGGCGCGGCGTCAGCGCATGCCCGGCCAGATGGTTTACCCCAATCAGCGGCAGACCGGTTGCGGCGCACAGCCCTTTGGCGCACATAACACCTGACATTACACCGCCGATCAGGCCGGGTCCGGCAGTTACCGCCACCGCGTCCATGTCGGAAAGGGTCAAACCGGCGGCCTCCAGCGCCTGCCGGACACAGATGTCAAGCTTTTCGGCATGCGCCCGCGCGGCGATTTCCGGCACCACACCGCCGAAGGCGCTGTGCAGGTCGGTCTGGCCATGCACGATGGACGACAGCACCTCGGCCCCGGCGCCATCGGTCTGGCGCACGACCGCCGCGGCGGTATCGTCGCAGCTGCTTTCCAGCCCCAGAACGGTAAGTGTTTGCACCATTGGTCTGATCCGTTGCATCATGACTGCCAAGCGGGGTATCACCCTGCGCGGACGCAAACAATCCCAAGGCCGAAGGCGCCGCCTGTTGAATTTGTTGATGACCCGCCCTCGCGCCGCCTCTGAGAGGTTTGTTGCGCAGTTGCCGACCCGCGTCAGGTCTCGGGTTGCGGTTATTTATTCCCCGCTATTGGAAATCCGACCCCTGCCGGTGCAGGTGGATACCGCCGGCATGCGCGGGTTGATCTTTACCTCGGCCAATGCGGTCAATGCTGCCGTGTCTCTGGGATTGACGCGCGATGTGCCTGCGTTTTGTGTCGGTCCGGCCACCACGGGCACCGCCAAGGGCGCCGGCTGGAACGCGCATATGGTGGGTGCCACGGCCGAGGAACTGGTGGGGTATCTGCTGAAACACCGGCCCGACAGCCCCCTGCTGCATCTGCGGGGCGAACATAGCCGTGGCAATATCGCCGAACGGCTGACCGAGTCGGGGCTGACCGTACAGGAACAGCCGGTCTATCAGCAGCGGCTGTTACCGCTGACATCCGAAGCCGCCGCCGCCGCAGATGGCATTTCCCCGGTGATTGTGCCGCTGTTTTCGCCCAGAACGGCGCGACATTTTGCCGACATCTGGACCGGCGCGGCGCCCCTTTGGCTGGCCGCGATCAGCGACGCCACTGCCGAATCTCTTTATTCCTTGGAGTATGCGCGGCTCAAGATTGCCAAAGAGCCGACACCGAAGAAAATGCGGAAAGCCGTTAAAAAACTTGTCAAACATGCGATGCGGGTTGAGAGCGACGAGACCTCCGATTAACTTGGTCTGGTCTGTTATTGTTGTGATTTTGGATTCGATAAGGGGATTGTGCGGTGGCTGGTAAGAAGAAAACCGATCAAAAGCCTGTGGATGACCCCAAGTCGCAGGACGTCGTCGACTCCGTGCCCGAACAGGATGACGCGCCCCTTGACGTCTCCGAACCGGTAGAAGAGGCCCTTTCCGAAGCCGAAGCCGAAGCCGAAGCCGAAGCCGAAGCCGAAGCCGAAGCCGAAGCCGAAGCCGAAGCCGAAGCCGAAGCCGAAGCCGAAGCCGAAGCGGTTCAGGAAAAAATCGTCGAACGGACGGTCGAAAAGCGGGGCGGCTTTGTTCCGGCGCTGATCGGCGGCGCGATTGCGGCGGCGCTCGGGTTTGCGGTGGGCAATGCCGGGCTGTTCGGTTCAGGCGATACCGATGCGATTGCAGCGCTGGAATCCAAACTTTCGGACCAGTCGGACCGGATCGAGTCGCTGTCGAATTCGCTGACCGACAGCGCCGATCTGAACGCAAAGATCAGCGCCCTGACGGATCAGATTACCCCGATCACTTCGGATCTGGGCGCTCTGAAATCCGCTGTTGACGGTCTGGCGGGCAAGATTGACCCACTGGCCAGCCGTCTGAGCGATCTGGAAAACGAGGCATTGACGCAGGGTGCCTCGCCTGAAGTGTCGGCCGCTTTTGAGGCTGAGTTGAAGAAACTGCAGGATTCGCTGGCTGCGCAACGGGCGGAGGTCGAGAAAATGGTCTCGGACGCGCAGGCGCTTGAGACTGAGGCTGCTGCCAAGGCGCAGGCGGCGACAAACGCGGCGATCCTGTCGCAGGTTCATGGACAGCTGGATGCGGGCCAGCCCTATGCCGATCTGATTTCGGACCTGACTGCCGCAGGCGTGGATGTGCCCGAAGCGTTGTCCGACCCGGCCGAAAAGGGTGTGTCGACCCTTGCATCGCTGCGCGCGACCTTTACGCCGGCGGCCCGCGCCGCCTTGTCGGATGCGCGCGATGCCGACAAGGGCACCGGTCTGGTCGCCTTTCTGCAACGTCAGACCGGGGCGCGTTCGGTGACACCGCAAGAGGGCGCCGGCCCCGATGCGGTTCTGTCGCGGGCGCAGGCCGCCCTGTCCAACGGTGACATCCCGGCCGCCCTGAGCGAAATTCAATCCCTGCCCGATGCGGCGCAGGCGGCGCTGGCGGACTGGCAACAGGCCGCTCAGACACGTGTTGCCGCTGTGGACGCCGCGAATACGCTTCAATCCGGCGTGAACTCGAACTGAAGGACCTGCCATGCTGTGGTCACTGTTTAAGATCCTTGTTTTTGTAGCGATTATCGGGCTGCTGGCCGTGGGTGCCATGTTCCTGATGGAAACCAGCGGCGGGGTTCAGATCACCGCCGGGGGTACGGAATACACGCTGGGGCCGCTACAGTCAGTGATCGCGCTGGGCGTTCTGGTCTTTGCGATCTGGCTGTTCTTCAAGCTGCTGACCCTGCTGATCGCGACGCTTCATTTTCTCAATGGCGACGAAACCGCCCTGTCGCGCTATTTCGACCGCAGCCGGGAACAGCGCGGCTATAAGGCGCTGGCCGACGGGATCATGGCGCTGGCTTCGGGCGAAGGGCGCGTGGCGATGACCAAGGCGAACAAGGCCGAGAAGTTGCTGAACAAGCCCGAACTGACCAATCTGCTGGTGGCACAGGCCGCCGAGATGAATGGTGACACCAAAAAGGCGTCAGACACGTACAAGAAGCTGGTCACCAACAACGCCACCCGCTTTGTGGGCGTGCGTGGCATCATGAAACAGAAGCTGGCCGAGGGGGATGACGACACCGCCCGCAAACTGGCCGAAAAGGCGCTGGCGATCAAACCCCGCCACCAGGAGACGCAGGATATCCTGCTGGGCCTGCAAACCAAGGCGCAGGACTGGGCCGGGGCGCGGTCGACATTGACCGCCAAGCTGAAATCCGGACACCTGCCGCGTGATGTGTTCAAACGCCGCGATGCGGTTCTGGCCCTGTCCGAGGCCAAGGATATTCTGGACGAAACCGCAACCGTCGAACAGCAGGAGCACGCGATCGAAGCCAACCGCCTGTCGCCCGATCTGGTTCCGGCAGCGGCAATGGCAGCGCGGGCCTATATCGAAAAGGGCAAGCCGCGCGCTGCAACCAAGATCCTGAAAAAGGCGTGGGAGGTTCAGCCGCATCCCGATCTGGCCCATGCCTTTGCCGAGATTGCGCCGGATGAAACCCCGGTCGACCGGATCAAGCGGTTTACCGCACTGACCCGTATCCATCCCGAAAACCCGGAAACCCGCCTGATCCTTGCTGAACTGAACATCGTGGCCGAGGATTTCCCCGAAGCCCGCAGGGCGCTGGGCGATGTGGTCGAGAAACAGGCCGATGCCCGCGCCTACACGCTGATGGCGGCCATTGAGCGGGGCGAAGGATCGTCAGACGCGGTGGTACAGGGTTGGCTGGCCAAGGCGCTGAACGCACCGCGCGGGCCGCAATGGGTATGCGACAATTGCCACGATATTCAGGCCGAATGGGCTCCGGTCTGCCAGAACTGCCACAGCTTTGACACGCTCAGCTGGCAAACCCCGCAGACCCCGGAAATCGCCACCGCGACCGGCGTCCACATGCTGCCCCTGATCGTCGGCGCGCTTGAGGACCAATCGGACCCCGAGCCCGAAATCGAAGAGATCGAGGACCCTGCCGGCCCCGAGGTGATTGACATGGAGGTCGAACCCGTGCGGCCCGATGTCGAACCCGCGGTCGAAAAACCGGCCTAATGTGCCGTTTCCACATTGAACGCGTCGTTCCACAGCTTGAACAGCCCGGCCCGCCGGTTCTGATCCCGCGCCACCAAAAGCGCCGGGGACAGGGCGATGAAACGGCGGGCGCTGGGGGTCAGCCCGGTCTCGGTTTCGTCCATCCGGGCGACCAGCCCCGAAGCCGCCAGCAGGCTTTGACCGTCGGGTGACAGCAGGAAATCCAGAAACCCGGTCGCCGCCGCCTTGTTGCGGGCGTGGTCCGGAATCATGAGGGCGCGGGACAGCACCAGCGTATAATCCTCGGGCAGGATCACACCCACACCGGGCGCCTTGGCGTTTGCCACATAAGACCCAAGCACATTGTAAGCGATCAGGAATCGCCCGTCGCCCACCGCGCGGATGATTTCGGCGGAACAGCAGGTCGCGACGGCATCCACCCGGGCAAACCCTTCGATCAGCGAACCGAAAGTCGTCGCCTCAAGACTGTCGCCATAGGCAAACAAATAGCCCAGGCCCGAGGCCGCAATGTCATAGGTCGCCACGCGCCCGCGCAGCAGGTCGGGCTGCGTGCGCATTGCATCCAGCAGCGCAAAACGGTTGCGCGGAACCTCGTCATCCCGCAGATAGGTCTTGTTATAGACAATGACCGCGGGTTCGGTGGTGATGCCCCACAGCTCATCCCGCCATCGCCGGGCAGAGGGCAGCGCATCGGTCAGGTCCGAACTGTAGCGAGAGGCGCAGGCCGAATTGACCAGCCAGACCATCTGCTGAATGGCCGAGGAAAACACCACATCGGCGGGGTTTTCGCCCGTTTTGCAGACCGTGCGGCTGTGCTGGAACAGTGCATTCGATCCCCATTGTTCATAGGTGATCTCAAGATCGGGGTTTTGCTCGGCGAAACGCGCAACCACAGGAGCAATGATGGCGATGTCGGTGGTGGAACGGATCAGCATCGGGGTCTGGCCGGCGCCGAACCGGGCCGTTGCCTCCTGCGCCGACACTACGCCCGAGATTGCAGACAGAAGCGCGCTGAACAGAAGAACCCGGATCATGACATGCCCCCGTCCCGAGCGGCCGGAAAACGCAGTGCTGCGCGAAAGCCGCTGTTGTCGCGCGCCATTTCCACCTTGCCGTCAAACGCCTCGGCGGTGGATTTCACGATGGACAGGCCCAGACCGGCGCTGTCTTCGCCCGAGCCCGTGTTGCGGTTGAACCGGTCGCCCAGATTTTCCGCAACGGGCGTGGCGGGGCCGGGGCCCTGATCCCGGACCCACAGCACCGCCTGCCCGGCCTCTTGCGCAGCGCCGATGCTGACAGGGGGGCGACCGTGGCGCAGCGCGTTGCCCAGCAGGTTCTTGGCGGCCTCGCCGATTGAAAATGCGTCCGCATGTACCAGAACAGGGGTTTCGCCGATGTCCAGCCGCACCTCGACACCCGGGGCGATCAGCTCGTGATCGCTGTGTTCCAGCACGTCCAGCGCCACCTCGCGCAGGTCAACGGGGCGGCGGGGCGCGCTGTCGATGCGGTGGATGACCATGGCCCGCGACAGCAGTTGATCCAGCAGCGTGCCCAGGGACCGCGTGCGGCCAAGCAGCCGGGCCAGCGCGCGTTGCCTTGCCGGCGGGTCGGGGTCATCCTGCGCGATCTCGGCCTGGACCCGGATTGCCGCAACCGGCGTGCGCAGCTGGTGCGCGGTGTCGGCAATCAGGTTGCGCATCGTGTCCACCTGCCGGTCCAGCCGCCCCATGAAACGGTTCATCGCGTGCAGCATGACCTGCAACTCGCGCGGCAGCCCGTCGCTGGCCATCGGCGTCAGGTCATAAGGGTCGCGACGGGTCAAATCCTCGGACAACGCCTCAAGCGGGCGCAGGGCAGAGCGGGTCACAAACCAGGACATGATCAGCAGCAGCATACCGGCCACCGCCATCGGCAGCAGCGCGTCCCGCATCAGCCCCGCTGTCATCGACTGCCGGGCGCGCAGGGTCTGACCGACCAGAATTTCGACCTCGCCGGAAAAGTCGCGTTCGGCAAACAGGCGGGTCACGCGGACGAAGCGGGCCGGTTCACCATTCAGCCCGGCGGCAAAATAGAAGGGCGCGGTCCCGGTGTTCTGCGGAACCTCGATCACGGTGTCGCGGTCCAGCCCGGTGATGAACGGGCCGCCCGGGATCTGCACCGCATAGAAAATCCGGTCATCCGGGGCTTGCGCGAGCAACTCAAACGCCGAAACCGGAAGATCGACGATGGGCGCGCCGTCCTGAATGCGCACCGACTCGGCGATATCGCTTGCCGCCCCCAGCAGCAGCCGGTCATAGGCCTGCCGGGCCGCCAGCCGGCCATTCGCCCAGATCGACAGGCCCACCAGGAACCCGCCCAGTATCAGGATCAGGACCACGGCGCTGAGAACGCGGGCGGTCAGGCTGTGGGGCAGGCGCAGGCTAGCCATCCAGACCGATCCGATACCCCACGCCGCGCCGGGTGCTGATGCTGACCGTGCTGCCGGTGAATTTCTTGCGCAGGCGGGCGATATAAAGCTCGATCGCGTTTTCGCCGACATCCGCATCCTCGAAGCCATAGAGCGAGTCGTAAAGCCGCGCTTTCGACAGGTACTGCCCCTCGTGCCGGATCAGTTCGTCCAGCACCGCGGCCTCGCGCGCGGTCAGGTTCACGCGCTTGCCGTCCAGTGTGGCGCTGCGGTCCTTGGGGGCGTAGACCAGCGGGCCCAGCGCGATCTGTTCGCTCTTGCGGTCTGCGTCGCGGCGCACCAGCGCGCGCAACCGGGCCTCAAGCTCGCGCTGATCGAAGGGCTTGCCCAGATAGTCGTCAGCCCCCTTGTCCAGCGCGGCCACGCGATCCTCGACCGAGGTCAGCGCCGTCAGCATCAGAACCGGAATACGATCGCCCGAGGCACGGATCCTGCCCAGGAAATTCAGCCCGGATCCGTCGGGCAGGTTGATGTCCAGCAGCATCGCGTCATAGCTCTGTACGGCGCGGAAATCATGGGCTGATTCCACGGTGGTCGCCAGATCGCACACCACGCCCGAGCGAGCCAGATGGGCCACGACGCCTTCGGCCAGATCCTCGGCATCCTCGATCATCAATACGCGCATGGTTCCCCCAAAAACCGCCCACCCGGAACGTGACAGGTTCGTGACAGCATTATTCGGTAAACAGGTTCAACCTGCAAGGAAAGGTCATGCGCCCATTCCCTGCGGGGACCGGTTTCGGCTGCGGGACAGCAGCCCAAAAAGACCTGAGGAGGAGACACGAATGAAACTGTTTGGAACCAGCGGCGCGATTGCGGCTGCTGTCTTTGCCCTGTCCGGCGTTGCCGCCAGCGCACAGGAATGTATCGCCCCCGCCAACCCCGGCGGCGGTTGGGATTTCACCTGCCGTCAGGTGGGTAAGTCGCTGCAGGATCTTGGTCTGATAGACCAGACCATGCAGGTCGTGAACCTTGCCGGCGGCGGTGGTGGTGTGGCCTTTGCCGAAGTGGTGAACAAGCGCGGCGAAGACAATGAACTGATCGTCGCGGCCAGCGCCGCCACCGCCACCCGGCTGGCGCAGGGGGCCTATCCGGGCAATTCGATGGATCAGGTGCGCTGGCTGGCTGCGATCGGCGCGGATTACGGCGTGATCGCCGTTGCGGCGGACAGCCCGGTCAACACGCTGCCCGAACTGCTGGACCAGATCAAAGCCGATCCGACGGCCGTGTCGGTCGCGGGCGGATCAGCCGTGGGTGGCTGGGACCACCTGAAGGTTCTGATCGCCGCAAATGCCTATGGCATCGACGATGTGCGCTCGGTCAAATACATCGCCTTTGACGGTGGTGGCGAGGCGGTGACGCAGTTGCTGGCCGGTTCGGTTCAGGCCTTCACCGGCGATATCTCGGAAGCCAAGGGATTTGTGGACTCCGGCGACATCAAGGTGGTCGCGGTGCTGGCCCCCGAACGTCTGCCCGGCGAGTTCGCTGAATTCCCGACCGCGAAAGAGCAGGGTGTGGACGCCATCGGGGCCAACTGGCGCGGCTTCTACGCTCCGGGCGGCATGACCGATGAGGCTTATGGCGACTGGGTTGGCAAGATCGGCGATCTTTATGCCTCGGACGAGTGGAAAGGCGTGATGGCCGCCAACGGTCTGGCCCCGCTGGACCTGCAGGGCGCTGCCTTCCAGGACTTCGTCGCTGAATCCGTCGGGCAGATTCAGACCATCTCGAAAGAGATCGGGATCATCAAATAGCACCACCACCCACAGGTATCCGGGCGCTGCGTTTGCCGCGGCGCCCGGATCAACAGATTTACCCGAACCAAAGGAGACACCGATGAGTGACCGCATCTTCGGGGTTGTCGGACTGCTTCTCGCCATCGGCTTCGCCATATCCGCACTGGCGATCGAAGAAAGCTTTTTGTCCGACGCCGTTGGACCCAAAGCCTTCCCGCTGATCATCGCCGCCATTCTGGGCCTGTCCAGCATCGTGATCGCCCTGCGCCCCGACGCCGAACCGGAATGGCCCGCGCTGGGCCGTCTGGTCGAGGTCGGCGCAGCCGTGGTCATGATGATCCTTTACGCCGAATTCCTGCCGGTGGTGGGTTTTGTCATCGCCACCGCCTTTGCCGCCACCTATCTGGCCTGGCGCCTGGGGTCCGGCCCGATTGAAAGCGTGGTGGTGGGCGTCGGCACGTCTTTGGGCATCTACGTCATCTTCCATCTGGTTCTGGGCCTGTCGCTGGCCCGCGGCCCGCTGGGATTCTGAGGAGGGGATCATGGAAACGCTTGCATCCCTGGGCGACGGCTTTGCCATTGCGCTGACATGGCAGAACCTGATGCTGGCCCTGCTGGGCTGTTTTCTGGGCACGATCATGGGCGCGTTGCCCGGTCTGGGCCCGTCAAATGGTGTCGCCATTCTGATCCCGCTGGCCTTCACGCTGGGTCTGGGCGCGACACCGTCGCTGATCCTGCTGACCAGTGTCTATTACGGGGCAATGTACGGCGGGCGGATCTCATCCATCCTGCTGAACATTCCCGGTGACGAGCCCGCCATGATGACCTGTCTCGACGGGCATCCCATGGCGAAAAAGGGTTTTGCCGGCGAGGCGCTGTCGCTGTCCGGCATCGCCTCATTCGTGGGCGCGTTTCTGGCCACATGGGGGCTGATCTTCCTGGCGCCGCAGCTAGTCAAGATCGCCCTGCTGTTCGGACCGGCCGAGTATTTCGCCCTGTTTGCGCTGGCCTTCATGACGCTGGGCGGCGTGTCCTCGACCAATCAGGCGAAATCGGCCTTTGCCGCAGCGCTGGGCCTTGGGTTGGCCACCATCGGTGTGGATACCCAGACCGGCGTACCGCGTTTCACCTTTGGCGAGGTGCACCTGTATGACGGCTTGGACTTCCTTGTGGCCATTGTTGGCCTGTTTGCCCTGTCCGAAGTGTTCATCTTTCTCGAACACCGCCACGGCGGCTCGGATGCGGAGGGGCGCAAGCTGAATATCGGCCGCCTCTACCCGCCGATGTCGATGATCCGAAGCTGCACGCCAACCATGCTGCGCACCTCGTTCCTTGGCTTCATCGCGGGCGTCCTGCCTGGGGCCGGCGCGTCACTGGGCTCGTTCATTTCCTATTCGATGGAGAAACGGCTGGTCGACAAGGAAAACACCTTCGGCACCGGCGATCCCCGTGGCGTGGCCGCGCCCGAGGCCGGCAACAACGCCGCCGCCGGGGGTGCCCTGGTGCCGATGCTGGCGCTGGGCGTGCCGGGGTCCGGGACCACGGCCGTCCTGCTGGCGGTGCTACTGGCGCTGAACATCACGCCCGGGCCTTTGCTGTTCACCCAGAACCCGGATGTGGTCTGGGGTCTGATCGCGGCACTGTTCATCGCCAACTTCATGCTGCTGGCAATGAACATCCCGATGGTCGGCCTGTTCACCCGCGTCCTTATGATCCCGTCGCGCATCCTGATGCCGATTGTGGCCATGGTCAGCTTTGTCGGCATCTACGGCATTTCGGGGTCCAGCTTTGATCTGCTGGTGATGATCGGGTTCGGCGTCATGGGCTGGGTTCTGCGCAAGCTGGACGTGCCGCTGGTGCCGATCATTCTGGGCACGCTTCTGGGCAACTCGATGGAGAACAACCTGCGCCGCGCGGTCACCATCGACAACGGCAACTGGTGGACCCTGATCGACAGCCCGCTGTCGATCGCCCTCTGGGCCATTGCCATCATCGGCTTTGTCCTGCCGCTGATCGTGGGTGCGCGGCTCAAGGCCAAGATGCACCAGCGCCGGGACGAGGAAGGCGCGATCAGCGACTGACGCAAACGGGGCCCGCCCTCGTGCAGGGGCGGCCCCGGCATTTCGTGACCATCAGCCAATTGTCGCAATCAAATCCGTTTGCTAACGTCGCCCTCGCGTCGGGGAGGGCGCGCAAACCCAAATGCTGGATTATTCCCATAACGCCTGGCTTGTGGCGGCGTCGCTGGCCGTGGCGCTGATGGCCGGATTTACCGGCCTCTATCTGACGCATGGCGCGTCCAGGCTGGACGATCAGCGGCGCAAGCTGGTCGTCGCGCTTGCTGCGGTCATTCTGGGCGGTGGCATCTGGTCCATGCACTTCGTGGCGATGCTGGGGCTGCAACTGCCGATCCTGTTCTACTACGATGCCCTGATCACGTTGATCTCTGCGCTGGTGGCTATCCTGATGGTGGGTCTGGCGCTGCTGCTGCTGCATTTCCGCCCCCGCAGCGGGCAAACGATGATCGGGGCCGGGGTTATCGTCGGTCTGGGCATTGTGGTGATGCATTATGTCGGCATGGCCGGGATGCAGCTGTGCCGCCCGGTCTACACCGCCTGGGACGTGGCGATTGCCACGCTGGCCTCGGTCGTGCTGTCTGTCATGGCGATCTGGGTGGCCTATGACAACCGCACCCAGCGCAACATCCTCCTGGGAACCGGGTGCTTCGGGTTGGCGGTGTTCACCATGCATTTCGTGGCCACTGGCCTGACCGATTTTGTCGCCAGCGACAGCGCGGGCGGGGCCGGGCCGGCGTTGAACAATCAGGTGCTGGCGATGGGGGTCACGGTGGCGGTGTTCCTGATCTGCGGGGCGTTCCTGCTGACCGGGATCAGTTTCATCGGGCCGGAACCCGGGGCAGGCACCGAACCTGCGCCCGAACCCGAGCCCGCCACCCTGCGCGCAGGCGTCCCGTTCGAGCGTGAAGGCCAGACCTTTTTCGCAACGCCCGCCCGGATTGCCGCCATCCGGGCCGAGGGGCACTATACCGTGCTCTATATGGGTGCGGAAAAGCTGTTCTGCCCCTGGTCGATCACCGAGGCCGAAGCGCGGCTGAAACCGGATGGCTTTCTGCGCGCCCATCGCAGCTATCTTGTGAACCCCAGCCATGTCTCGGGCTTTGAGCGGCACAAGGATAACGGCACCTGCTATTTCGACAGTGTCGACGCATTGGCCAAAGTGCCTGTCAGCCGATCCCGTCTGCCGGACATTCGCGACGCGCTGGGGCTTTGATCGCAGCTCGTGCGCCCTATTCGCAACTGGTGAAACAAGCGGCGCCCCCCGTTGCCTGTGACTGGAAGGCATAAGGCCGCAGCCGTTTTTCTGATCTCAGGTCCCCCAAGGCAGATCGCCCGGACCCAGGGAGGAAAAACATGATACCAGCCGGTTTTGAGTATCACCGGCCAGGCGATATCGCCTCGGCCATTGGCATCTTGCAGGAACACGGAGACGAGGCGCGCGTGCTTGCGGGAGGGCACAGCCTGATCCCGATGATGAAACTGCGCATGGCCGAGATGGGCCATCTGGTGGACCTGCAGGCCATAGACGAATTGAAGGGCATCGAGATCGGGTCTGACACCGTGACCCTGGGCGCGATGGTCACGCAGCACGAGTTGATCACGCATGACGGTCTGGCCGCCGTGATCCCGCTGATCCGCGAGGCGGCCTTGCAGATTGCTGACCCGCAGGTGCGGTATATGGGCACTGTCGGTGGCAACGTTGCCAATGGCGATCCGGGTAATGACATGCCGGGGCTGATGCAATGCCTGAACGCGACGTTTGAACTCTCTGGCCCGGATGGCGACCGCAGCGTCGCTGCACGTGACTTCTATGAGGCCGCCTATTTCACCGCCCGTGAGGACGAAGAGATTCTGACTCGCATATCAATCCCGGTGCCCGGCGCCGGTGTTGGACAGGCTTACGAGAAGCAAAAGCGCAAGATCGGCGACTATGCGACCGCAGCCGCTGCTGTGATGGTGGGCAACGGAACGGCCTCGGTCGCGATGACCAATCTGGCCGACACGCCCATCTGGTCCGAAAGCGCCAGCAGCGCCTTGGCGGGCGGGGATGTTGAGGGCTGCGTCGCGGCGATGCTCGACGCGATCGACCCGGTGGCTGACAACCGCGGCCCCGTCGAATTCAAGAAACACGTGGCCGCCGTGATGCTGCGCCGCGCCATCGACCGCGCGCACAGCCGCGCGGGTTGAGGGAGGGGAACCTATGTCGAAAATGCACGTCAAACTCACCGTGAACGGCAAGCAGGTCGAAGGACTGGCCGAGCCGCGCACGCTTCTGATCCACTTCCTGCGGGAAGACCTGAAAACCACCGGGCCTCATATTGGCTGCGAGACCAGCCATTGCGGGGCCTGCACTGTGGATATCGACGGTAAGTCCGTCAAATCCTGCACCACCTTCGTCGCGCAGGTGAACGGCGCAGAAATCACCACCGTCGAAGGGCTGACCAATGACGATGGCAGCCTGGGTGTGTTGCAGGAAATGTTCCGTGAACATCACGGGCTGCAATGCGGTTTCTGCACACCGGGCATGATCACTCGCGCGCATCGCTTGCTACAGGAAAACCCGAACCCGACTGAAGAAGATATCCGTTTTGGCATGGCCGGCAACCTGTGCCGCTGCACTGGCTACCAGAACATCGTCAAGGCGATCTCGGCCTCTGCCGACATGCTCAATGCACAGAAGGAGGCCGCGGAATGAACGACCAGACTCTGACCCCCGAAGAACGCGCCGCCAACCTCAAAGGCATGGGCTGTGCCCGCAAACGCGTCGAGGACGTGCGCTTTACCCAAGGCAAGGGCAACTATGTCGATGACTTCAAGCTGGACGGGATGCTGTTCGGCGATTTTGTGCGCTCCCCCTACGCACATGCCCGTGTTGTCAGCGTCAACAAAGAGGCAGCCTTGGCGCTGCCCGGTGTGATTGCTGTTTTGACGGCCGAAGACCTGTCGCCTTTGGGTCTGCACTGGATGCCGACGCTGGCGGGTGACAAGCAAATGGTGCTGGCCGATGGCAAAGTGCTGTTCCAGGGTCAGGAGGTGGCTTATGTGGTCGCCGAAGACCGGTACATCGCGGCGGATGCAGTGGAACTGGTCGAGGTTGAGTATGAAGAACTGCCCGTCCTCACCGATCCGTTTGAGGCGCTGAAATCGGACGTTGTTCTGCGCGAAGACCTCGAAGGTCAGACGGAGGGCGCGCATGGCCCCCGAAAGCACCACAACCATATCTTCACCTGGGAGCAGGGCGACAAAGACGCGACCGAAGCGGTTCTGGCCGAGGCTGACGTGGTTGCCGAGGAAATGGTCTATTACCACCGCACCCATCCCTGTCCGCTGGAAACTTGTGGCTGCGTGGCCTCGATGGACAAGGTGACCGGCAAGCTAACGCTCTATGGCACGTTTCAGGCCCCACACGCGATCCGGACGGTTGTGTCGCTGATCTCTGGTCTGGCCGAGCATAATATCCGCGTGATCAGCCCCGATATCGGTGGCGGTTTCGGCAACAAGGTCGGGGCTTATGCGGGCTATGTCTGTTCGGTTGTGGCGTCCATCGTGACCGGCAAGCCGGTGAAATGGGTCGAGGACCGGATGGAAAACCTGATGACCACTGCCTTTGCCCGCGATTACTGGATGCAGGGCAAGATTGCAGCCACGAAGGACGGTAAGATCACCGGCCTGTGGTGCCATACCACGGCGGATCACGGTGGTTTTGACGCCTGCGCTGATCCCACCAAATTCCCGGCCGGGTTCATGAACATCTGCACCGGGTCTTATGACATCCCCACCGCCTATCTGGCCGTCGATGGTGTCTATACCAACAAGGCGCCGGGCGGGGTGGCCTATCGCTGTTCCTTCCGCGTGACCGAGGCCGCCTATTTCATTGAACGGATGATCGAGGTTCTGGCCATCAAGTTGAACATGGATGCCGCCGAGCTTCGCCGGATCAACTTCATCAGGGCCGATCAGTTCCCATACCAGTCGGCGCTGGGCTGGGAATATGACTCGGGCGATTACCATACCGCCTGGGATAAGGCGCTGAAAGCTGTGGATTATGACGGTCTGCGCGCGGAACAGGCACAGCGGATCGAGGATTTCAAGGCCGTGAAAACCCGCAAGTTGCTCGGGATTGGCCTAACGCATTTCACGGAAATTGTGGGTGCAGGGCCGGTGAAGAACTGCGACATCCTCGGGCTGGGTATGTTCGACAGCTGCGAAATCCGCATCCACCCTACCGGGTCTGCCATCGCACGGCTGGGGACAATCAGTCAGGGTCAGGGCCATGCCACGACCTTTGCCCAGATCATCGCCAGTGAGATCGGCCTGCCCGCCGATGATATCACGCTGGAGGAAGGTGACACCGATACCGCGCCTTACGGGCTTGGCACATACGGGTCACGTTCTACTCCGGTTGCGGGGGCGGCAACGGCCATGGCTGCCCGCAAAATCCGCGCCAAGGCGCAGATGATCGCGGCTTACTTGCTTGAAGTCCACGACAACGACGTCGAATGGGACGTGGACCGGTTCGCCGTCAAAGGCGCGCCTGAGCGGTTCAAGACCATGAAGGAAATCGCCTTTGCCGCCTATAATCAGGCCATTCCGGGGTTGGAGCCGGGTTTGGAAGCCGTCAGCTATTATGACCCGCCGAACATGACCTATCCGTTCGGGGCCTATATCTGCGTCATGGAGATCGACGTGGATACCGGCGAATGGGAGGTGCGGCAGTTCTATGCGCTGGACGACTGCGGCACACGGATCAACCCGATGATCATCGAAGGGCAGGTCCATGGCGGCGTGACCGAGGCGCTGGCCATCGCAATGGGTCAGGAGATCGCCTATGATGAATTGGGCAATGTGAAGACCGGTACGCTGATGGACTTCTTCCTACCGACCGCGTGGGAGACCCCCAACTATACCACCGATCACACGGTGACACCGTCTCCGCACCATCCGATTGGTGCGAAAGGGGTGGGCGAGAGCCCGAATGTGGGCGGCGTGCCGGCGTTCTCGAACGCGGTGCATGATGCGTTCCGGCCCTTTGGCTTGGTGCAGAGCCATATGCCGCATGACCATTGGCGCATCTGGAAGATAGCGAACGGTCTGGGGCTGCACGGGTAATAGGTCTCGGACCGGCTTGCGCCGGTCAGACCGAACGGAGGGGGTTCTACCCCCTCCGAACCTCCCCCGAGGTATTAATAGCCAGATGAAGATTGGATCCTGGTTTTGACTTTGAGTGATGTACAAGACGGATTGTCCGCGCAGGGTTATGTCGCCGATGACCGGTTGGCGATGGCGCTGCATCTGGCGCAGGAGCTGGGGCGGCCTTTGTTGCTGGAAGGGCCGGCAGGCGTGGGCAAGACCGAAGTGGCCAAGGCACTGGCGGCGTGGCGGGATGCGCGCCTGATCCGGTTGCAATGCTATGAGGGGCTGGATGCCAGCCATGCCATCTATGAGTGGAACTACCAGCGGCAATTACTGGCAATTCGTGCGGGTGAAACGCAGGGTGGCGTCGGCGAGGCGCAGCTGTTTTCTGATGCGTATCTGCTGAAAAGGCCCTTGTTAGAGGCTATATCTGCTGACGCGCCTCCGGTACTGCTTATTGATGAGATTGATCGGGCGGATGAGGAGTTCGAGGCTTACCTGCTGGAGATCCTGTCCGATTTTCAGATCACCATCCCCGAACTGGGGACCATAAAGGCGCAGGTACGGCCGATCGTGATCCTGACTGCCAACGGAACGCGCGATTTGTCGGACGCGCTGCGGCGGCGGTGTTTGTACGGCTTCCTCGATTACCCGTCGCGCGAAACGGAGCTGGCGATCCTGCAGGCGCGCATGCCGCAGATCGAAGCGGTGTTGGCCCGGCAGATCGTCGGTGTCGTTCAGGCGCTGCGCAAGGAAGAGCTTGAGAAAAGGCCGGGCATTGCCGAGATGCTGGATTGGGCGGCGGCGCTGTCGGGCCTGGGCGTCAACGATCTGGCCAGATCGCGGGATGAGGTGCAGGCGACCCTTGTCTGTCTACTGAAGACCGCCGCGGATTACGACGCCGCGCCGCCAGAGGTGATGGATCGTCTGATCGGGAAGGTGGCGTGATGCGGGTCACGCGGTTTCCCTCGCGTGCTGCAGGATTGGCAGACCGCATGTCCGGCTTTATCGCGCATCTGCGCATGAACGGTATGCGGGTGGGACCGCGGGAAACCGGCGATGCGCTTGCGGCGCTGGCAGCGGTAGAAGCCACCGATGCGCATCAGGCGCGGCAGGCGCTGTGTGCCGTTCTGGCAGGTGATGCGGAAGACTGGCGCCGCTTTCACGACCTGTTTGACGCCTATTGGTTCAACTCCGGCAGGCACCGGCACGGATCGGCGCAAACCGAGCATGTCCGGGTGCAGGCCGCAAAACCGATGATCTGGCAACAGCCGGACAGTGACGCGGAAGAGGAGCACAACGGATCGGATCAGGCCACCGCTCCTGATCCGGGCGACAGGGAGGCTGTGGGGAGAGACGGGAAGCTGATCGCGACCCGTACGGCCAACCTGTCGCGCCGGGATCTGCGGGAATTGATGGATGAACAGGCTCTGAAACAGGCCGAAACGGTTGCATTGAACCTGGCGCGTGCAATTCGCGACCGCCGATCGCGCCGGCGCAGGCAATCCCTGCGCGGCCCGGCGCTGGACATGCGGCGGATACAGCGGGCCAGTCTTGCGCGTGGCGGAGAGCCGATGGACCTGTTCCGCCGCGCCCGGCCTCCACGCCCGATGCGGATCGTTGCGCTGTGCGATGTCAGCGGGTCGATGACCGTCTATGCGCGCGTCTTTCTGGCCTTTCTCAAAGGTCTAATCGGCAGTGACGCACAGGCGGATGCCTATTTGTTTCACACCCGCCTGATGCGCGTAACCGATGCGCTGCGCGACCACGACACATTGCGCGCGGCCGGGCGGCTGTCGCTGATGGCCGAGGGGTTCGGGGGCGGCACGGATATCTCGGGCAGTCTGGAGCGCTTTCTGGCCGGGTATGGAGCTCGGGCGCTGAACGGGCGGACCATCGTGCTGATCCTGTCCGACGGCTATTGCAGCTCGGACCCGCAGGCGCTGGGCGAGGTGCTGGCGCGCATCCGGCGCAAGGCGCGGCGGATCGTTTGGCTGAACCCGCTGAAGGGCTGGCAGAATTACCAGCCTGTCGCGGCAGCGATGCAGGCGGCTGAACCGCATCTGGACGCGCATTTGCCCGCCAATACGCTGGACGCGCTTGCGGCGCTGGAACCGCAGTTCCGAAGGTTGTGAAAGGACCCCGTATGGCAAGTTTCGACATATTCGACACAATCGAAGACCTGCGCCAATCCGGCGAGGGGTTTTGCATCGCCACGGTGTTGCGCACGGCGGATGCAACCTCGGCCAAGGCCGGGGGTAAGGCTGCGATCACAAAGGACGGACGCATTCTGGGCCATCTCGGCGGGGCTTGCGTTCAGCGCGCTGTGCAAAGCTCGGCACGGGCGGCGCTGGTCAGCGGTACGCCGCAGATGATCCGGGTGAAACCTTCGGAAAAGGTGGTGAACATGTCCGATCCTGACGGTGTGCAGACCTACAAAAGCGGATGCCCGTCCGGCGGCACCGTCGATCTGCTGGTGGAACCCTATCAGCCTGCGCCGCGTCTGGTGATCTTTGGAGACTCGCCCATTGCAGTTGCGCTGGCGGCGCATGGGGCGCTGGCGGGATTTCGCGTCAGCGTGACGGCAGAGGTCGAGACGGAAGGCGATTACGCACGGTTCACGCCGGAGACCATCGGGCAACTGCGCATCTCGGCGCGGGATTTCGTTGTCGTGGCCACGCAGGGGCGGGGTGATGCAGCTGCGTTGATGGCCGCGCTGCAAACGGATGCGGCGCGTGTTTCCATGGTGGCCAGCCGTAAAAAGGCTGATACGCTGGTCGCAAAGCTAATCGCGCAAGGGATGGATCCGGTGCGGGCGGCGCAGCTCAAATCTCCGGCGGGTCTGGATATTCACGCGATCGACCCGCATGAGATCGCCCTTTCGATTCTGGCCGAGGTTGTGCTGTGGCGAAACACCAACAAATCCACGGAGGCGTCCGATGATGAAAAATTTGCTTGATCGCCTGCGGTCCCTGTGGCCGGCCGGCCCCGAGCAATCTGCGGAACAGGCGGCCGAAACCGCGCTTTTGGTTTATCCGAGATGTTGTTGAACGAAGGAAACATGAATGGAACTCAGTGACGAAATCCGTATCGCGGCACCCCGGGATGTCGTGTATCAGGCTCTGAACAACCCCGACATTCTGCAGGAATGCATCCCCGGCTGCGAGGAACTGATCCAGAACTCACCGCAAGAGCTTGAGGCGAAAGTTGTCCTGAAGATCGGCCCGGTCAAGGCGCGGTTTGCCGGCGAGGTGACGCTGGACAATTCCAACGCGCCGGACGGGTTTTCCCTGACCGGCGAGGGCAAGGGCGGAGCGGCCGGGTTCGCCAAGGGCGGCGCCGAGGTGACACTGACAGAAGACGGCGCCGAGACGATTCTGGGCTATACGGCCAAAGTGGATGTGGGCGGAAAAATCGCGCAGCTCGGTAGCCGGCTGATCGCAGGGACGGCCAAGAAACTGTCAGGCAAATTCTTCACCCGGTTTGGCGAGATCGTCTCGGAACAATCGGTGTCCTGATATCGGGCAACCGCCGGGCCCGGCCCACAGGGGCCGCGCCCACAAAGCGCAATTCGGTTGACGGCAGCACCAATCGGCGCGATCACCTTGGCAGCAGGCGGATGATCCGGCAGCAGGAGGCCAGGGTGCAAAACCTAGCACAGTTGCAACAGTTGGAAGAGTGGCTGGCGATTAAGCCCGGCGATCTGCAAATGATCCGGCGGCTTGTCACGCTGCTGGATTTTTCCGGATCCCGGACCGCTCCGACCGGTGCCTTTGGCAAGGCGCAGGCTCGTATCGCCAAATCCCTGAAACCGGACTGGCGGTCGTCTTTTCTGAACCCCGCCGGCAACGCTGCCGCCTATGCGCAATGGCTGGACATTCTGAAATCCGCCCGGATCCGTCAGGCTGTACCGTTCGGTCAGGTCTTTTCCGGCCGGGTGATGACCATTCGCGGGCAGGATGTGCATTGTGGCGAAAAGTTGAAATTCTTCAAGGAAACCAGTGTGATCCCCGGCCTGTGCCATGATTGCTACAAGGTTCAGATATTGCCCGAAAACCTTGAGGCGATGTTTCAGACCTATTTCCTGCTGCTCAACCTCGACCTGCCCGGCGACAACGCCCGGAAATGCATGATCGAGCTGCGCGACGGCATCAAGTTTCCCTACAAGGCTTATATCTACTGCGAAAGCATCGCCGAGGCGCAGGCCTGCCGGACGGCGCTGTGCGATTTGCAGGCCCTGTTCGGAATTACCGGTGTGCACGCAAAGATATCGCATGGCTGTTCCGAGTACGGCCAGGAATACCCGGAGTTCAAATATTTGGATTCACCGGATCAGAAACCTTTCGAAACTCCGGCCGGGTGGCGGAAGATCGAAGACAGCTATTTCAGCGGGTTGAATCTTGCGGCCCCGCAGAGAAGAAGCAATACCAAGCCCCTGATCAGCCTGCGCGACGTCTTCGCGTTCCGGACATGGATCAAATATGCCGAGCTTATCGGCGATGAGAGCTGTCGCGCTTACATGGCCGCGAAGGGCCCCGATCTGCCCGCCCCGTTTGTGAATCGCGTCAAGGCGCAGGCCGCCATGCGGCATCGCGAAATGGCTGAGCTTGCCGCCCGCACGGATTGAAAGGTGACAGGACGCGAGCGAAGGTCGAAAGTGGGGACATGCGTGCGTTTGAAATTCTCTGGATCGTTCTCTTTCGGTTCGCGCCCCTGCCGAGGGTCTGGGCGATCTGCCTGATACTGGTAAATCTGGGATCTCTGTTCTTTCTCGATACGTTTTACGCACAGATGAACCTTATCGCGATCGGCGCGGGCATCGCCGTGATGATCGCCATCTATCTCAGGCTGGGCTTCGTCAGGCTGCTGGGCATCGGTCATGTCCTCTGGATTCCGATGATCGGGTATTTTCTGATGAACCTGCCGGACAGTATTTCCCAGCCGGGTCTTTACAACTGGGTTGTCCTACTGATCGCCTTCAACTCCGTTTCCCTGGTCATCGACGCCATCGACGTCTCACGCTTTCTCAGAGGAGAGCGCGAGCCACATTACAGATGGTAGGACCAAAGCCCGCAACCGGCCTGACGCGCAGGCTGCGAGTATCGGAAATCGACCCCGAAAGCTGCGCCAAAGCGTCGTTATTCTGTATCGTGTCGGGGATTTGGTGCCCAGGAGAGGACTCGAACCTCCACGTCCATACGGACACTAGCACCTGAAGCTAGCGCGTCTACCAATTCCGCCACCTGGGCAGGTGTCGTGGAGGGGCGTTTAAGCCTACTGGCGGGGGGCGTCAACCGGATTCGGGAAGTTTTTTGAAAGTTTTTTGACCCATGTCCGAAAGCGTCCTGATCGGGCAGGAATTTCGGCCCCGCGCGGCGTTATTGCGCCTTGTTTGCCGGGGCTTTGGGCGGTAGATCGGATCAGGACCCATCAGCAGGAGCCCACTCATGTCCAAACTGGTCACGATTTATGGCGGATCGGGATTTGTCGGTCGGTATATCGCACGGCGCATGGCGAATGAAGGGTGGCGCGTGCGGGTTGCGGTGCGGCGTCCGAATGAGGCGATGTTTGTCAAACCCTATGGCGTGGTCGGTCAGGTCGAGCCCATCCTGTGCAATATTCGCGACGATGCCTCAGTCGCGGCAGCGATGCATGGGGCGGATACGGTGGTTAACTGCGTGGGCGTGCTGAACGAACTGGGCAAGAATGCGTTTGACGCGGTTCAGGCCGAAGGGGCCGAGCGGATCGCGCGCCTGGCTGCCGAACAGGGCGTTGCGTGGATGGTGCATATCTCGGCCATCGGGGCGGATGCGGAGTCCGACAGCGAATATTCCCGCACCAAGGCGCAGGGTGAGGCCGGCGTACTGGCCCATATGCCGGATGCGGTGATCCTGCGGCCGTCGGTCATTTTCGGAACCGAGGATCAGTTCTTTAACCGCTTTGCCGGGATGACCCGTATGGGGCCGTTCCTGCCTCTGGTCGGTTCGGAAACCAAATTCCAGCCGGTCTATGTGGATGACGTGGCCAAGGCCGCGGTTCGGGGCGCTGTGGGTCAGGCAGAGGCCGGTACCTATGAGCTGGGCGGACCCGAGGTGAAAACCTTCCGCGCCCTGATGCAACAGATGCTTGAGGTCATCCATCGCCGCCGTGTCATCATTGGTATCCCTTTCTTTGCGGCGCGGATCATGGCGGGCCTGCTGGATATTGCGAAATTCGTCAGTTTTCAGCTGTTCCCGAACCATATCCTGACCCGGGATCAGCTGAAAAACCTGCGCCGCGACAATGTGGTGACCGACGGGGCCAAGGGGTTTGCCGATCTGGGGATCGAGCCCGCTACGCTGGAATCGGTGCTGCCCGATTACCTGTGGAAATTCCGCCCCTCGGGCCAGTATGACGAAATTCAGAAGTCGGCCGACAACCTGCGGACCTGATCAGCTATAGGCGATGACCAGCAGGATCGCGCCCAGAACCACGCGATAGATGACATAGGGCGTAAAACTGATGCTGCGCAGCAGACGCATCATCAGAGCCAAAGCCAGCAGCGCCGAGACAAAGGCGAAAAAGGCGGCGATTGCGCCGTCTTTGGCCAATTGGGCGTCCGCCTCGCGGATCACATCGGCAGAGAGCAGAACACCCGATGCCAGAATGGTCGGAATCGACATCAGCATGGCGATGCGCGCGCCGTCTTCCCGCGTATACCCAAGCTGCCGCGCCCCGGTGATCGTAATGCCCGAGCGCGAGGTGCCGGGGATCAGCGCCAGTGCCTGCCACAACCCCAGTATCACCGCGTCCCGCAGGCTCCAGTCGCTGCTGCGTTTGGTTTGCGGGCCTTTCTGATCCATCCAGTACAGCAACAGACCGAACCCAAGCATGGTCCAGCCGATCACTGCCATCGAACGCAGCGATTGGCTGTACCCCGTTTTGAACAGGATGGCGCCGATCACGACCGTCGGAATGGTTGCGATGATCAGGCACATGGCCAGGCGCGCCTGTGCCGTGTCGGTTCGCCCGGTCAGGGCGCGCGGCAGGCCCGCGAGCGCCTGTTTCACGTCCGACCAGAAATACAGAATCACCGCGCCCAGCGTGCCGACATGCACGGCGACATCGATGGCCAGCCCCTGGTCGTCCATCCCGGTCAGGCTGGGCAGCAGGATCAGATGGCCCGAGGAAGAGACCGGCAGAAATTCAGTGATGCCCTGAATAATCGCCGCGAGAATCAACTGAAAAAGACTCATTCTACTGCCCGTGCTGCCGTCACGTGTTGTTTGTGATCAATGGGTATAAGTGTGGTGCGGAAAAGGAAAGCGCACATATAGGTCCGATTCGGAACTAAAAACATGGAATTTTTCCGCCGAGTTGACCGGTTTGCTAAAATTTTTTCAAACTAGGTCAGTAGGATTGACTTTTCATCCGACCGTGCATCTCTTAAAGAAACCCGACCAAGCCAATTCATGGAGTCTGACCCGTGGCCAAGCAACCGATGCTGAAATTTGTGCAGATCGACCGCGTCATGCCGGAAAAGCGTGCCGCAGGTGACCGCAAGGACGACTTTGCCGAAATCTATGCTGAATTCGCGGCGGACAAGGCGGCAGAGCAGGCCAGCCGGTGCAGTCAGTGCGGTGTGCCCTATTGTCAGTCGCACTGCCCGTTGCACAACAATATCCCGGATTGGCTGAACCTGACCGCAACGGGGCGTCTGGAAGAGGCTTATCAGACCAGTCAGGCCACCAACACCTTCCCCGAGATTTGCGGCCGCATCTGCCCGCAGGACCGCCTGTGTGAAGGCAATTGCGTGATCGAACAATCGGGCCATGGCACCGTCACCATCGGCACGATCGAGAAATACATTACCGACACCGCCTGGGACAAAGGTTGGGTCAAGCCCGTCGCGCCCGCCGCTGAACGTGGCGAAAGCGTTGGTATCATCGGCGGCGGTCCCGGTGGTCTGGCGGCGGCGGATATGCTGCGCCGCGCCGGAATTCAGGTCACTGTCTATGACCGCTATGACCGTGCCGGCGGGTTGCTGATGTACGGCATTCCGGGCTTCAAGCTGGAAAAAGACGTCGTGCAGCGCCGCAATGACCTGCTGGCAGACGGCGGGGTCAATTTCGTTCTGAACTGCGATGTGGATGCGGGCAAGTTCGAAGAAATTCGCGCCAGCCACGACGCGGTGATCGTTGCGACGGGTGTCTATAAATCTCGCGACCTGTCCATGCCCGGCAGCGGACTGGCCGGGATCGAGAAAGCCATCGACTTTCTGACCGCCTCGAACCGCAAGAGCTTTGGTGACGCGGTCGAAGATTTCGACAATGGCCGCCTGAATGCTGACGGCAAGAAAGTTGTGGTGATCGGCGGCGGTGACACCGCGATGGACTGTGTGCGCACCTCGATCCGTCAGGGCGCCACCTCGGTCAAATGTCTGTATCGCCGCGACCGCGCGAATATGCCCGGTTCGCAGCGAGAAACCCAGAATGCCGAGGAAGAGGGCGTGATCTTTGAATGGCTGAGCGCCCCCAAAGGGTTCACCGGGGATGACACGGTGACCGGTGTGATGGTGCAGAAGATGCGCCTGGGTCAGCCGGACGCAACCGGCCGTCAGGCGCCCGAAGTGATCGAAGGCGCGGATTATGTCGAAGAGGCCGATCTGGTGATCAAGGCGCTGGGGTTCGAGCCCGAAGACCTGCCCACCCTGTTCGGCCAGCCCGATCTGCCCGTGACCCGCTGGGGCACCGTCAAGGCGGCGTTCCAGACCGGTGAGACCGAGATGGACGGCGTTTATGCCATCGGTGACATCGTGCGCGGTGCGTCGCTGGTTGTCTGGGCGATCCGCGACGGGCGCGACTGCGCTGACGCGATCATCGACCGGTTCAACAGCAAGGCTGCCGTCGCGGCCGAATAAGTCCAAGCCCAGCGACAGGAGGGTCGGGAATGCCCGAATTGCAAGGCCAATGTATGTGCGGCGCGGTCACGGTGACCGCAACCCCGGCGCGGGATGCGCTGGGTGCCTGCCATTGCGATCAATGCCGCCGCTGGACCAGTTCCATGCTGGTGACGTTTCAGGCCGAGCCGGGCTATGCCGCGCTGGGTCCGGTGAAAACCTTTACCTCGTCCGATTGGGCCGAGCGTGCGTTCTGCGCCGAATGCGGCTCGGCGCTGTGGTACCGGATCACCTTGCAGGGCGAGATGCACGGACACACGCAAATGGCCGCCGGGCTGTTCGACAACGGCACCGGCAGCCCCCTGAAACTTGAACTCTATATCGACAAGAAGCCCGAGGGGTACGCGTTCGAAGGCGAACGCAAGCAGATGACCAAGGCGCAGGTCGAAGCCATGTATGCCCTGCCGGAAGAAGGAGACAGCCAATGACCAGATACGATGCCGATTGGGTGCGGGCCGAGGAAGCCAAGCGCAAATGGATGGCGGAAAACGGTCTCTATTCCGAAGGGGAAGAGCATTCCTCTTGCGGTGTGGGCCTGGTGGTTTCGGTCGATGGCAAGCCGTCGCGTAAGGTCGTCGACGCAGGCATCGACGCGCTGAAGGCGATCTGGCACCGCGGTGCGGTGGACGCCGATGGCAAGACCGGCGATGGCGCGGGGATCCATGTGCAGATCCCGGTACCGTTCTTCTATGACCAGATCCGCCGTACCGGGCATGAGCCGAACCTGGACGAACTGATCGCGGTCGGTCAGGTGTTCCTGCCCCGCACGGATTTTGGCGCGCAGGAAAGCTGTCGGACCATCGTGGAAACCGAAGTTCTGCGGATGGGCTATTACATCTATGGCTGGCGCCACGTACCGGTGGACGTGACTTGTCTGGGTGAAAAGGCCAACGCGACCCGGCCCGAGATTGAGCAGATCCTGATCTCGAACTCGAAAGGTGTGGATGAAGAAACCTTCGAGCGGGAGCTATATGTCATCCGCCGGCGCATCGAAAAGGCTGCGGCTGCCGCGGGTATCTCCGGCCTGTATCTGGCGTCGCTCTCCTGCCGTTCGATCATCTACAAGGGCATGATGCTGGCCGAGCAGGTCGCCGTGTTCTATCCCGATCTGATGGATGAGCGGTTTGAATCCGCATTCGCCATCTATCACCAGCGTTATTCCACCAACACCTTCCCGCAATGGTGGCTGGCGCAACCTTTCCGCATGCTGGCCCATAACGGTGAGATCAACACGCTGAAGGGCAACATCAACTGGATGAAAAGCCATGAGATCCGCATGGCCAGTGGCACCTTTGGCGACTATGCCGAAGACATCAAGCCGATCATCGCGGGTGGATCGTCGGATTCTGCCGCATTAGACTCGGTTTTTGAGGTTCTGGTGCGCGCCGGTCGCTCGGCTCCGATGGCGAAAACCATGCTGGTGCCGGAAAGCTGGTCCAAGCAGGCGGTGGAGCTGCCGCAGGCATGGCGCGACATGTATTCCTACTGCAACTCGGTGATGGAACCGTGGGACGGCCCCGCCGCGCTGGCGATGACCGATGGCCGCTGGGTCTGCGCCGGTCTGGACCGGAACGGCTTGCGCCCGATGCGCTATGTGGTGACGGGCGATGGTCTGGTCATTGCGGGCTCCGAAGCGGGCATGGTGCCAATCGATGAGGCATCGGTGACCGAAAAAGGTGCGCTGGGCCCGGGTCAGATGCTGGCCGTGGACATGAAGAAGGGCAAGCTGTACCGCGACACGCAGATCAAGAACAAGCTGGCAAGCGCGCTGCCGTTTGGCGAGTGGGTCGGCAAGATCAACGATCTGGATGACGCCCTGGCCGGGGTCACCGAAACCGCGCTGTATTCGGGTGAGGAACTGCGCAATCGCCAGATCGCGGCCGGCTATTCGGTCGAGGAACTGGAGCAAATCCTTGCCCCGATGGCCGAAGACGGCAAAGAGGCGCTGGCTTCGATGGGTGATGACACGCCGTCGGCGGTGCTGTCGAAACAATACCGCCCGCTCAGTCATTTCTTCCGGCAGAATTTCAGCCAGGTGACCAACCCGCCCATCGACAGCCTGCGCGAATATCGGGTGATGTCTCTGAAAACGCGGTTCGGAAACCTGAAAAACGTGCTGGATGAGGACAGCAGCCAGACCGAGATCGTTGTGCTGGGCAGCCCCTTTGTGGGCAATGCGCAATGGGACAAGCTGGTGGAAACCTTTGGCTCTCCGCTGGCCGAGATCGACTGTAGCTTTGAACCCGGCAGGGGCGCGCTGAGCGCCGCTTTGGCCCGTGTCAGAGCCGAAGCAGAAGAGGCCGTGCGGTCCGGCGCAGGGCATCTGGTGCTGTCGGACATGAATTCGGGTCCGGGGCGCGTGGCGATGCCGATGATTCTGGCCACCAGCGCGGTGCATTCGCATCTGACCCGCCAAGGGCTGCGGACATTCTGTTCGCTGAACGTGCGGTCCGCCGAATGTGTCGACCCGCATTATTTTGCCGTTCTGATCGGCTGTGGTGCGACCGTGGTGAACGCCTATCTGGCCGAGGATTCGCTGGCCGACCGCATCGACCGCGGGCTGCTGGACGGTACCCTGACCGAAAACGTCGCCCGCTATCGCGAAGCGATTGATCAGGGTCTGCTGAAGATCATGGCCAAGATGGGGATTTCGGTGATCTCATCCTATCGCGGCGGTCTGAACTTTGAGGCCGTGGGACTCAGCCGCGCCATGGTAGCCGAGTATTTCCCCGGCATGACCAGCCGGATTTCGGGTATCGGCGTGACCGGTATCCAGACCAAGGTCGAGGAAATCCACGCCAAGGGCTGGGACAGCGGTCTGGACGTGCTGCCCATCGGCGGGTTCTACAAGGCGCGCAAGTCGGGTGAAACCCACGCGTGGGAAGCGACCTCGATGCACATGATGCAGATGGCCTGCAACCGTGCGTCCTATGAGCTGTGGAAGCAGTTTTCTGCCAAGATGCAGTCGAATCCGCCCATCCACCTGCGCGACCTGATGGATTTCAAACCGTTGGGCAATCCGATCCCGATTGAAGAGGTGGAATCGATCACCTCGATCCGCAAGCGCTTTGTCACGCCGGGCATGAGCTTGGGCGCGCTGAGCCCCGAGGCACACAAGACGCTGAACGTCGCAATGAACCGGATCGGGGCCAAGTCGGACTCGGGTGAGGGTGGCGAAGACCCGGCGCATTTCGTGCCCGAGCCCAACGGCGACAACCCGTCGGCCAAGATTAAACAGGTGGCATCGGGCCGGTTCGGCGTGACCGCCGAGTACCTGAACCAGTGTGAAGAGCTGGAGATCAAGGTCGCCCAGGGTGCGAAGCCCGGCGAGGGTGGGCAGCTACCGGGCATGAAGGTCACCGACCTGATCGCGCGTCTGCGGCACTCGACCAAGGGCGTCACGCTGATCTCGCCGCCGCCGCACCACGATATCTATTCGATCGAGGATCTGGCGCAGCTGATCTATGACCTGAAACAGATCAACCCGCGCTGCAAGGTGACGGTGAAACTGGTGGCATCCTCGGGCGTTGGCACGATTGCTGCCGGTGTGGCCAAGGCGAAAGCGGATATTATCCTGATTTCGGGTCACAATGGCGGTACAGGCGCTTCACCCGCGACCAGCATCAAATACGCTGGTCTGCCGTGGGAGATGGGCCTGACCGAGGCGCATCAGGTTCTGGCGATGAACAACCTGCGCGACCGCGTGACCTTGCGCACCGATGGCGGCCTGCGGACCGGGCGCGACATTGTCATGGCCGCGATGATGGGCGCTGAGGAATACGGTATCGGCACCGCTGCCCTGATCGCGATGGGCTGTATCATGGTGCGTCAGTGCCAGTCGAACACCTGCCCGGTTGGCGTCTGCACGCAGGACGAATCCCTGCGTGCCAAGTTCACCGGCAATGCGGACAAGGTGGTCAACCTGATCACTTTCTACGCGCAGGAAGTGCGGGAAATCCTTGCCAGCCTGGGTGCACGGTCTGTCGATGAGATCATCGGGCGGGCCGATCTGCTGGCACAGGTCAGTCGCGGTTCGGCGCATCTGGACGATCTGGACCTCAACCCGCTGCTGATCACCGTCGATGGCGCGCATGACATCGTGTACAACCGCGACAAGGATCGGAATGCTGTGCCGGATACGCTGGACGCCGAGATCGTGCGCGACGCGGCACGGTTCCTGAAGGACGGCGAAAAGATGCAGCTGTCTTATGCGATCCAGAACACGCACCGGACCGTGGGCACGCGGGTGTCCAGCCATATCGTGCAGAATTTCGGGATGCGGAACACGTTCCAATCGGACCACCTGCACGTCAAACTTCAGGGCTCGGCCGGCCAGTCACTGGGGGCCTTTGCCGCTCCGGGGCTGAAGCTGGAAGTATCCGGGGACGCCAACGACTATGTCGGCAAGGGTCTGTCGGGCGGCACCATCGTGGTGCGGCCGCCGCAGGTCAGCCCGTTGAAGGCGGATGACAACACCATCATTGGCAACACGGTGCTTTATGGGGCCACCGATGGCCACCTGTTCGCTGCCGGGCGCGCCGGTGAGCGGTTCGCCGTGCGGAACTCGGGCGCGACAGTGGTGATCGAGGGCTGTGGCTCCAACGGGTGCGAATACATGACCGGTGGCGTCGCGGTGATCCTGGGCGGTATCGGGGCCAACTTTGGCGCAGGTATGACCGGTGGCATGGCCTACCTGTACGACCCCGAGGGCAAGGCCGAGCAGCTGATGAACATGGAAACGCTGGTGACCTGTCCGGTGACAGTCGACCATTGGGAGGATCAGCTGAAATCGCTGATCGAAACCCATCAGGCCGAAACCTACAGCCGCAAGGCCGCCGATATCCTGCAGCATTGGGAGGTTGAAAGAACCAACTTCCTGCAGGTCTGCCCGAAAGAGATGCTGAACAAGCTCAGCCATCCGCTGTCCGCCGAAGTGGCTGCTGTTCCGGCCGAATAAGGGCGCAACGCAACCTGATCCAGAAACCCGCGTGTCACAAGAAACACGCGGGTTTTATCTATTTTAAGCCGCGCGAATCGCATTTATTGCGTTTTTTCTCGGATCGCGCCTAGCTATGGCCACAGTTTCTTCGGGATTTGCTGTCATGCTGTATCCCGGTTTTGCGAGTTTGCAGGAGCAGTTGAATGCCGACGACCTACATAGATCAGTTTTTTGTGCTCGACCCGGCCAATCCGGGCGCGAACGGTACGGTGGTTGGAACACCCCTGACCGTGCAGAAATTCGACATCGTGGATCAGAACGATGACGACCTGATCAACCGGCTGAACGACGATTCGGTGGACGGTTCCGATATTACCGCGTCGTATTTCGATGACACGGTGACGATCGAACTGTCCGATGGTACGCAGGTCACCTATACCGGTGTGACCTTTTATCTGGCCGACGGGCGCGAGGTGTTCACCCCCACTGACGGGCAGGTCCTGCAAAACGGAACCTTTGTCAGCTCAACCGCCACGGATTTCAGCGATACCGGCGGGTCGTTCGGTTCGGTCGATATCAACAATGACGAACTGGGCCCGCCCTGTTTCACGCCCGGAACCCTGATCGAAACGCCGGATGGTCCGCGCCCGGTCGAGGATTTGAAGCCCGGGGAACTGATCACCACCGTGGATAATGGCCCGCAACCCCTGTTGTGGGTCGGGCGCACCCGCGTCAAGGCGGAAGGCAAGCTTGCGCCGATCCGGTTCGAGGCGGGCGTTTTGGGTCTGGAACACCCGCTGACAGTGTCACCGCAGCACCGGATGCTGGTCGAAGACTGGCGCGCGCCTTACCTGTTCGGCCATTCCGAAGTTCTGATCGCTGCGCATTCGCTGGTCAACGGCGACAGCGTAACCCGGGTCGAAGGCGGCAAGGCCGACTATATCCACCTGCTGTTTTCCCGGCATGAGATCGTGATCGCCAACGGGGCGAAAAGCGAAAGCTATTATCCCGGCCACGCGGTCACCCAATCCGACCGCGAAACGCAGGCCGAGGTTTTGCGCCTGTTCCCCGAACTGCGCGCCCGAAACCCGGTTTTGCCGGAAACCGCGCGCCCGGTCGTGCGCCCGCGCGAGGCGCGCGCGCTGGCGATATAAACCGTTCCAAACGGTCGCGGCGCGTCGTATAGCAACAGCATGGCAAAAAAAGCAGCGCGCAAGTCGAGCAGTAAGAAAAGCAAAGCGTCAAAGACAAAGAAAATCAGCACACGGTGGATTCGCCGCTGGGTGACGCGCGCCGGGTTGGGCGTGGTTGTTCTGATCGTGGGTCTGGTGGCGCTGTTTTCGGTCGTGAACCCACCGGTGACCCACACGATCTGGTCCGAATGGCGCCGGCTGGGCAAGGTGCAGCGCGATTGGGTACCGATCGAGGACATGACGCCGGTCATGGCCCGCGCCGTGGTTGCGGCCGAGGATGCGAATTTCTGTCTCCACTGGGGTTTCGACGTCGAAGCGATCCGGGACGCGCTGGAGGATGGCGGCACGCGCGGGGCGTCGACCATTACCCAGCAGGTGGTGAAGAACGTGTTTCTGTGGCAGGGCCGCAGCTGGGTGCGCAAGGCGCTGGAAACCTCGATCACGCCGGTTGTTGAAATCTTCTGGAGCAAGCAGCGTATTCTGGAGGTTTATCTGAACGTGGCCGAGACCGGGGAAGGGGTGTTTGGCATCGAAGCCGCGGCGCGGCGCAACTTCGGCGTATCCGCCGCGCAGCTTTCACCGGTACAGGCCGCCCGCATTGCGGCGATCCTGCCTTCGCCCCGCAACAGGTCGGTCACCGACCCCTCGGTTCGGACGCGCAGACGGGCGGCGTCGATCCTGGACGGGGCGGCCACCATCCGCGCAGATGGTCGCGCGGATTGTTTCGAGGATTGAAACCCCTGGTCTCTCGGCGCTAAAGCTGGGGGGTATTCACTGGTTCGATTGGAAGCCCATGGCGCGTCTGTTTCACGTTCCCCTGTCCCCCTATTGCCGCAAAGTGCGCCTGTCGCTGGCGGAAAAGAAGATCGAAGTTGAACTGGTCGAAGAGCGATACTGGGAAAAAGGCCCGGATTTTCTGCGCCGCAACCCCGCCGGAAAAGTACCGGTGCTGCGGCTGGACGGTCAGGTCATGTCGGAAAGCGCTGCCATTTGCGAATATATCGAAGAGACCCGGCCCGAGCCGCCGCTGATGCCCAAAGCCCCCGAGGCGCGATACGAGGTGCGTCGCCTGGTCGGCTGGTTCGATGACAAGTTTCACCACGAGGTCACATCGAAGTTGCTGTATGAGCGGGTGAACAAGAAAGTAACGGGCGAGGGTTATCCCGACAGCAAAAACGTCAAGCAGGGCGCGCGCGCCATCAAATACCATCTGGATTACATGGCCTGGCTGCTGGATCACCGCCGCTGGCTGGCCGGGGATCAGATGACGCTGGCCGATTTTGCTGCCGCGGCGCATCTTTCGGCGCTGGACTATATTTCGGATGTGGACTGGAACCGCAGTTCGGCGGTCAAAGACTGGTATGCCAAGATCAAGTCGCGCCCCGCGTTCCGGTCGATTCTGGCGGATCAGGTGCCGGGGTTCCGGCCTCCGCCTCATTACGCCGATCTGGATTTCTGATAGGGTCGCAGGGGGGCTGTCTGCCCCCCATCGCGCCGGGGCGCGATTCCCCCCGAAGGTATTTTTGGCCAGATGAAGAGCGGATCGGGTTTAAAGGACAAGCTGGTAGCGCAGGCGCTGAGCGAGGGGTTTGTGTCCTGTCGCGTGTGTCGCCCCTGGGATGTGCCTGAGGTTCCTGCGCGGTTGGCGGCGTTCTTGCAGGCCGGGTATCACGGGCAAATGGGCTGGATGGCCGAGCGGACCCAATGGCGCGGCGAACCGGCAGCATTGTGGCCCGAGGCGCGGTCGGTGATCATGCTGGCCGAGAGCTATGCACCCGATCATGACCCGACCGAAGATTTGGGGCACCCGGACAGGGCGGCGATTTCCGTCTATGCGCAGAACAAGGATTATCATGATCTGGTCAAGAAACGGCTGAAGCGGCTGGCGCGCTGGCTGATTGCCGAGGCGGGCGGCGAGGTGAAGGTCTTTGTCGATACCGCGCCGGTGCCCGAGAAAGCGCTGGGGCAGGCCGCCGGGTTGGGGTGGCAGGGGAAACACACCAATCTGTTGAGCCGCGATTGGGGCAATTGGGCCTTTATAGGCTCTGTTTTCACCACACTTGACCTGCCGGCGGACATGGCCGAGATGGATCATTGCGGGTCTTGCCGGGCCTGTCTGGATGTATGCCCGACAGATGCCTTTCCTGCGCCGTACCGATTGGATGCGCGACGGTGCATTTCCTATCTGACCATCGAACACAAAGGGCCGGTCGCCGAGGAATTGCGCGGCAAGCTGGGCAACAGGATCTACGGGTGCGACGATTGCCTTGCGGCCTGTCCGTGGAACAAATTTGCGGTTGCCGCGAGCGATGTCCGTTATGCCGCGCGGGATGATCTGCGGGCGCCGCCCCTGGCGGAGCTGGCAATGCTGGACGATGCGGCGTTCCGTGCAAAGTTTTCCGGTTCACCGATCAAGCGGATCGGGCGCGACCGGTTCGTGCGCAACGTGCTTTACGCCATTGGAAATTCGCGATCGGCGGCGTTGCGTCCCGTCGCGCAGGGCCTGGTGGATGATCCCGATCCAGCGGTGGCCGATGCGGCGCGATGGGCGGTGAAACGATTGTCCTGAGTGCCGCAAACAGGCTGGACGTGTCGGTCCAAACCGCTAAACCCATCTGCAGTGAACAGGAAGGAGATCCCGATGGCGTTGGCTTTGGGGGTGGATACGGGCGGAACCTATACGGATGCGGTTCTGATCCGGGATGAGGAAGAGGTGATCGCCTCGGCCAAGTCGCTGACCACGCGGGCCGATCTGGCGATCGGTGTCGGAAAAGCGATTCAGGCAGTGCTGGATCAGGCGCAGGTCGCGCCGGACCGGATTTCGATGGCGTCGCTGTCGACCACGCTGGCCACCAACGCGCTGGTCGAGGGGCAGGGCGGGCGCGTTGCGCTTGTCTATATCGGGTTTCGGAACAGCGATCTGGAAAAGCATGGGGTGAAGGACGCGCTGAAGGGGGATCCGGCGCTGGTGATCTCGGGCGGTCACAGCCATGCGGGCGGTGAGGCCGCGGCTCTGGATGTCGCCGCGCTTGAGGCTTTCCTGTATTCGCATATGGGTATTTCCGGGTTTGCCGTCGCTGCCCGGTTTGCCACGCGAAACCCGGCACATGAGTTGGAGGCGGCGCGGATCATCACCGAGAAAACCGGCGCGCCGGTCACCTGCTCGCACCATCTGTCGGCCCGGCTGAACGGACCAAAGCGCGCGGTGACCGCTGTGCTGAATGCCCGTCTGATCGGGATGATCGACCGGCTGATCGGGCGCGCGCAGGATCGGTTGCTGGAGCTTGGGATCACTGCACCGATGATGGTTGTGCGTGGTGACGGCGCGTTGATGAGCGCGGAACAGGCGCGGGCGCGGCCGATTGAGACGATTCTGAGCGGACCGGCGGCCTCGATCGTGGGGGCGGGCTGGCTGACCGGCGCCAGTGATGCGCTGGTGTCGGATATCGGCGGCACCACCACGGATGTGGCACTGATCCGCGACGGAAAGCCCGCCATCGATCCGGAAGGTGCGCGGGTGGGCGGGTTCCGGACCATGGTCGAGGCCGTGGCGATGCGGACCCACGGTTTGGGCGGCGACAGTCAGGTGCATGTGATCACCGAAGGGCTGCGCGGCGGTGTGTTCTTGGGGCCAAGGCGGGTGCTGCCGGTGTCTTTGATGGCGGCCGAAGCACCTGACATCGTTCACCCGGTTCTGGATGCGCAGCTGCGCGCCACGACCGTTGGTGAACACGACACGCGGTTTGCCCGGCGCGTGCCTGGCATCCACGCGGAAGGGCTGGGCGCGCGGGAAGACGCCCTGCTGAACCGGTTGGGTGACGGCGTGCTGCCGCTGAGCGATCTGTTGCGTTCACGTATGGAAAACGGCGCTTTGACGCGGCTGGTGGATCGCGGGATCGTGCAGGTGTCGGGGGTGACACCGTCGGATGCGAGCCATGTTCTGGGCCGGTTGGACGCCTGGGATGCAGAGGCCGCGCGCAAGGCGCTTGAACTGGTGGCCCGCAAACGTGTGGGAACGGGCGACAGGCTGGCCGCAGGACCAGAGGCGCTGGCGCAACTGATTGTGGATCAGCTAACGGAACAGACCACATTGACCTTGTTAGAGACTGCTTTTGCCGAGGAAGCAGAGGGTTTCGGTGTTCCCGCCGCCGATCTTGCCCGGCATGTTCTGACGCAGAAAGGGTTGGCGGGGCATCGGGGCTTGCTGGCGCTGGATGCGGCGCTGAACGTGGATGTTGTGGGGCTTGGGGCCTCGGCCCCCAGCTATTACCCGGCGGTGGGAGAGCGGGTGCGATGTCGCATGATCCTGCCGGACCATGCCGGCGTGGCCAATGCCATCGGTGCGGTGGTGGGGCGCCTGACCCTGCGCCGGTCGGGAACGGTGACGTCCCCGTCCGAGGGCCGGTACCGTGTGCATCTTGACGACGGTCCGCAGGATTTCGACGAGACCGAAAAAGCGCTGGCCAAGCTGGAATCAGTTCTGCGCAACGCGGCCGAAGATGCTGTGCGTGAGGCCGGGGCCGAAGATATCCGTGTGATTGTCGACCGCGACATCCGCACCGCCCGGGTTGAGGCGCAGGACGTGTTTGTCGAGGCGATGATTACTGTAGAGGCCAGCGGCCGGCCCCGGGTTGCATCGGGCTAGCCCCCGGTTTTCCCGGGGACGGCCGTTTCATTCCGCAGCGTCGCGCTTGGGCAGAACCCAGTCCGGGCGCGGGAAATGGCAGGTATAGCCGTTCGGAATACGCTCCAGATAATCCTGATGTTCTGGCTCGGCCTCCCAGAAATCGCCGACGGGTTCAAGCTCGGTCACCACTTTGCCGGGCCAGATACCGCTGGCGTTCACATCGGCGATTGTGTCCGCTGCCACCTGTTTCTGCGCGTCATCCACATAGTAGATGGCGGACCGATAGCTCATGCCGCGGTCATTGCCCTGACGGTTCAGCGTGGTGGGATCGTGGATCTGGAAAAAGAACTCCAGCAGATCGCGGTAAGAGATCGTGGCGGGATCGAACCAGATCTCGATCCCTTCGGCATGGGTGCCATGGTTGCGATAGGTGGCGTTGGGCACGTCACCCCCGGTATAGCCGACGCGGGTCCGGGACACGCCCGGCAATTTGCGGATCAGGTCCTGCATGCCCCAGAAACAGCCCCCGGCCAGGACAGCGCGTTGTTCGGTCATTGGATTTCCTCCACATGGATCAGGTATTCGCCATAGCCTTCGGCCTCCATCTCGTCACGATGGATGAACCGCAGCGCGGCAGAGTTGATGCAATAGCGCAGCCCGCCCTGTTCGCGCGGGCCGTCGGGGAACACATGGCCCAGATGGCTGTCCCCGTGTTTGGACCGTACCTCGGTTCGAATCATGCCGTGGGTGGTGTCGCGAAACTCTTCCACATGCTCATGCATGATCGGCTTGGTGAAGCTGGGCCAGCCGCAGCCGGATTCGTATTTGTGGGTCGAGGCGAACAATGGCTCGCCCGAGACGATATCGACATAGATCCCCGGTTCCTTGTTGCCCAGGTATTTGCCGGTGCCCGGACGTTCGGTTCCACTGCGTTGGGTGACGTGAAATTCTTCGGGTGAGAGGGCGGCAATGGCCTCGGGGTCTTTGGTGTAACGGGTCATGGCTCCTCCGGAGGTTTGGCTCTGGACCAATAATTGGGGTTTGCGCGGCGAAAGCAAAGGGGTGTTACACCCGCCTCGCGCGGTCGTGCGGGGATCAGCCGGGTTTTGCCACCGGTTGCCGGGCCAGCTGAACCGCCAGAATGCCCAGCGTGGTGATCCCGACCCCCACCGCATCCAGCGGCCCCAGCTTTTCACCCAGCAGGATGGCGGCGATGGTGACCCCGAAAACCGGGTTCAGGAAATGAAAGGTCGCCGCCCGGGTGGCGCCGATCCTGTCCAGCAGCAGGAACCAGATCAACGTGGCCAGCAGGCCGGGGAACAGGGTTGTGTAGGTAAAGGCCAGCGCCAGCGGCACGGTCGGGTGGATATAGATCGTCTCGAACAGCGGGGCGGCGACAAACAGAACCGCCGATCCCACCAGCATCTGCAAGCCGACCACCATCATGAAGTTCCCGCCCGATGTGGCCCCGCGTACGGCCAGTGTGGCGAAGGTCAGGGCCAGTGCGCCGATACCGCAAAGCGCCACGCCAAACAGGTCGATGCCCGCGTCGATCCGGCTGCTCATGATCAGCGCCACACCGGTGAACCCGGCCAGCAGGCCAACGACCCCGACGGGGCGCAACCGCTCGCCCAGAAACAGCCACCCGGCCAATGCGACCAACAGCGGCATGGTCGAGGCGATGATGGCGGCGACAGAGGCCTCGATCGTTTGCATCGCATAGAAATTCAGACCCAAATAAAGGGCATTCTGGCAAATTCCGAACAGGATGGTGGCGTACCACTGGGATCGCGTCAGGCGCCAGCTTTGCCCCATGGCACGGGCAATGGCGACGCCGATCAGCCCCGAGATCAGAAACCGCAGGGCCAGTGAAAACAGAGGCGAGGCTTCCGCCACGATGATCCGCGCCGAGGTAAAGGCCGAGGACCAGATGAACGCAAATATCAGCCCCATCGCTATGGCGCGCAGATCCATCATGACCCCCTGTTCGAACTGTCGCGCACTGTTCCCGAATTTCCCATCAGCCGCAAGCAGCGCCGGTGCTTGCGTCAAAAAAGGCACATCCCGGGGGCAGCATTTCAATTCAATTCGTTTTTATTGATTGACCAGCCAATAAAGTATAGCAACGCCCCCATCCAAAATATCATGGGAGGCGTTTTGGTGCTTCTGGAATACATCCTGTCATTTGGCGTTTTGCTGGCCCTCGGGCTGGTCGCATTTTTCGTGGTGAAATGGTGGAACCTGCGCTGTGTCGGCGTCACCCCTGTCCACCTGTTCACCTTCATCGCGATCCTGTTCACGTCCGGTCTGGACGTTGGCCTGATCATGTTCCCGCTGACCGAGTTCGGCGGCTATGCCGAAGACCCGGCCTATGCTTTTGCCAATCCGCTGGCCATCGAGTTCGGCTTCTGGGGTTTTCTGATCTGGGCGTTCTATTTCCTGACCGCGTTCTACTTCTGCGTTATCGAACCGCGTGTGAAGTTCTTTGAGATCCCGTTGGTCAAGCTGATCAACAACGTGGTGATCATCGGCACCTGTGCCTTCACCGCCAGCCTGTTCCTGATCTACCTGCCGGGCTATCTGCCCGAGGTCGGTGATGGTGAATCCGTGGTCACCACCTTCTACATCATCGTCTTCGTGGTCATTCTGGCGGCGGCCTATTCCTCGACCGATCTGAAATACGTGCGCATTCTTTCGGTGGGTTCGACCTTCCTGTTCCTGACTCTGATCATCGGCATGTGGATCGCGGCCGGCATGGGCCTGACCGGATTTGCACAAACCGGCAGCAATATCGGGGCGTATTTCGCCAATATCCACAAATTCGTCCTGCCGCTGACCGACTATCACGCCTTCTACCTGTTCTGGTGGTTCGCGTGGTCGATCATGATCGGTCAGTTCACCTCGCGCTTTGTGGGTGGGTTGAAAACATGGCAACTACTGGCGGCGCTGCTGATTTTCCCGTCAATCCCGCTGGGGATCTGGTTCACCGTTCTCTACTATTACCACCTGAACGGCATCAGCACCGCAGGTATCACCAACATCGCGATGGTGATCGTGGGCGTGACCTTCGTGATCAACTCGCTGGACTCGCTGATCCGCCTGTATACCGACAACCTGAACATGACGGTTGAGCGGTTCGGCAAGGCGATCTACGTGGCGGGCAACGTTGCGATGCTGTTTGTCCTGACCCTGCTGTTCCAGAGCCAGTGGCTGCAGATCCAGTGGATCGGCGCTGTGGTCGTCGGCCTCTATCTGGCCTGCGTGGTCTATATCCTGGTCACCAAGCGCCAGGAGGTGCTGAGCATCGATTCAATGCCGGAAGACCGCGATCTGGACTTCCACAAGGTTGAGACGGTTCACTGAGCTGTCCAAAAAACAGCGCGGGCGTTGCGATTTACGCCCGCGCTATTCATCAGACTCTGCACCCTCCCGATCTCGATCAAAGCAGATTGTGTTCGGGAACCGCGGCAACCAATCTTCCCGACGAATACACCAACTTTCATAGCTCGGTTTGAACTGATTCAGCTTATCCAGAGCACCCAGATGCAGTTCGATCTCATCACCGGTTTGCGCGAAAACCGATGCACCGCATTTGGAACAGAAATGGCGTCCCTCATATTCCCCGGTCCGGCCGGTCACTTTGACCGAAGCCAAGGGAAATATGGCGGCAGCGTAAAACAAGGCGCCGTGGTGCTTTCGACAGTCTCGGCAGTGACATATGCCCACCCTGAGCGGCCTTCCCGATGCCACGAACCGAATGTCGCCGCAAACGCATCCGCCTGTATGTTGATCCATGTCGCGCCCCCGTCGTACGGTTGGAATCATCACGGCTTTCAAGCCTAACCCAAACGCGTTTTTCGACAATACCCGGGGCCGTTCTTAACGCTTGGGGCGAGCGGGGCTTCGGACAGGCAAAAGAAAAAGGGCCCCCAACCGGCGGCCCTTGATCGTATCGCAGTGAAAGCTGAAATCAGCCGTTCACGCTGTCCTTCAGCGCCTTGGCGATGGTCATCTTGACCACCTTGTCGGCCTCTTTCTTGAACTGCTCGCCGGTGGCGGGGTTGCGCACCATGCGCTCGGGGCGTTCGCGGCAGTAGATTTTGCCGACGCCGGGCAGGGTTACCGCACCGCCAGCCGACACTTCGCGGGTGATCAGGCCGGTCATGGCCTCCAGCGCAGCGTTTGCGGCTTTCTTGTCGGTTCCCATTTCCTCAGCGAGAGCAGCAACCAGCTGAGTCTTTGTCATAGGCTTTGCCATTTCTTGGTCTCCTTAACGTGCCCGATAGATAGGGCCTCACCGCGTAACTGTAACGGGATATTGTGGGCGAACACAACGAATAGTAGCGCTGAAAACCCTAAAAATAGGGGGAATTCGTTGCTTTTTTGCGTCAGAGAAAGGCCGTTTCGTCGAATGAACGCAATTTCCGGCTGTGCAGACGCTCCAACGGCATGCCGCGCAGATGCTCCATCGCGCGAATTCCGATCGCCAGATGGCGGCTGACCTGCGTGGTATAGAACGCCGAGGCCATGCCGGGAAGCTTTAATTCCCCGTGCAACGGCTTGTCGGAGACACATAGCAGGGTGCCGTAAGGTACCCGGAACCGATAGCCGTTGGCGGCGATGGTGGCGCTTTCCATGTCCAGCGCAATTGCGCGTGACTGGCTGAGCCGCTGCACCGGGCCGGATTGATCGCGCAACTCCCAGTTGCGGTTATCGACCGAGGCAACCGTGCCGGTGCGCATGATCCGTTTCAGCTCATACCCTTCAAGCTCGGTGACCTCGGCCACGGCCTGTTCCAGCGCCACCTGAACTTCGGCCAGTGGCGGGATCGGTACCCAGACCGGCAGGTCGTCATCCAGCACCTTATCCTCGCGCAGATAGGCGTGGGCCAGCACGAAATCCCCCAGCGCCTGAGTGTTCCGCAACCCGGCGCAATGGCCGACCATCAGCCAGGCATGCGGGCGCAGGACGGCTATATGGTCAGTGGCGGTTTTGGCATTGGACGGGCCCACACCGATATTGACCAGCGTGATCCCCGACCCGTCTTCGCGCTTGAGGTGATAGGTCGGCATCTGCGGCAGTTTCAGCGGCTGTTCCAGCGCCGCCTCCGGGTCCGTGATCTCGGCGTTTCCGGTTGAAACAAAGCTGGTATAGCCGCTGTCGGGATCGGCCAGTTGCGCGCGGGCGTAGTTTTCGAACTCGGACACATAGAACTGGTAGTTGGTGAACAGGACGTGGTTCTGGAAATGGCTGGGGTCGGTCGCGGTGTAATGCGCCAGACGCGCCAGCGAGTAATCGACGCGCTGAGCGGTGAACAGCGACAGCGGCCCGGATTCGTCGTCTTCCTGATCATAGACGCCATTGACGATGTCGTCATTGGTCGTGGTCAGATCCGGAACATCAAACACATCGCGCAGGGTAAACCCGGCCGCGCCCTGATGCGGGACCACCAGATCGGGGTTGTTGGCCACTGCGAAATGCACCGGGATGGGGGTTTCGGACGCGCCGATCGTGACCGGCTGATCGTGGTTCTTGATCAGCAGGGCGATTTGTTGCGTCAGGTAGTTCCGGAACAGATCGGGGCGCGTCACATTGGTCGCGTGGGTGCCGGGCTCGGACACGTGACCAAAACTCAGCCGGCTGTCGACCTGCGCGTAGGACGCGGTTTTGATGCGGATTTCGGGGTAATAGGCTCTGTACCGTTCGGTTGGCGCCCCCTGTTCCATCGCCTTGGCAAAGCTGTCGCACAGAAACGCGGTTGCCTGTTCATAGAGTGCCTCAAGCCGGGCAACAGCGGCGGCGGGGTCGGTGAATTTCTCGGGGCCCGGGACGTCAGGCGTTTTTATTATCGTCATGCAAGGGGTTCCAGAAGATCGATCTTTTCAAAGGTGCGCACATCGACAAGCCCAAGGTCGGAAATGCGAAGTTCCGGGATCACGACCAGCGCCAGCAGCGAATGCTGCATATAGGCGTTGTTCAGCTGACAGCCGCAGGCCTGCATCGCCGCGACCATCTGTTCCGCGTTGGCCGCAACCTGTGCGGCCGGGCTGTCGGACATCAGACCTGCGATGGGCAGTTCGACCAGCGCCAGCTCCTCACCCTCGCGGAAGATGGTGATGCCGCCGCCTACCTCGGCCAACCGGTTCGCTGCCAGCGCCATTTGGTCCCGGTCGGTGCCGACGACGATCATGTGGTGGCTGTCATGCGCCACGGTCGAGGCCATCGCCATCCTGCCCTGATAGCCAAAGCCCGAGACGAAGGCGTTTGTCACCCCTCCGGTCGCGCGATGCCGTTCGACGAGTGCAATCTGGCAGACCTCGCCTTCGCCTTCGACCAGCCCCTCGATGATCGGCAATTCTGCCTTCAGCGCCTTGGTGGGGGCCTGATTTTCCACAACGCCGATCACGTTGGCCTGTACCCGGTTGGCGCCGGCCGGGGCGGCGATTTCAAAATCGCCGCCGGTCAGCGTATGGCCCAGACGCACTGTTTGGCGGGCGGTGTCCGGCCAGTTCAGGTGCGGGCAGTCCACCGTAATCCGGCCCTCTTCCGCCACGACCTGACCGCGTGCGATAACCATTTCGATAGGCAGATCCCTCAGGTCCGAGCTGAGGATGACATCCGCGCGCCGCCCCGGCGTGATCGAGCCGATCTCGCGCTCCAGCCCGAAATGGGTTGCGGTGTTGATCGTGGCCATCTGCAGCGCGATCAGCGGGTCGCAGCCACAGGCGATTGCATGCCGCACCACACGGTTCATGTGCCCGTCATTGATCAGAGTGCCCGAGTGGCAGTCATCCGTGCACAGGATAAAGTTGCGCGGGTCCAGCCCCTTTTCCGTCACCGCCGTGATCTGGCTTTCCACATCAAACCAGGCCGAGCCCAGCCGCATCATCGACCGCATCCCCTGCCGGACGCGGGCAATCGCGTCGGCCTCGCAGGTGCCTTCATGATCATCCGCCGGGCCGCCCGCGACATAGGCCGCAAATTCGGGCCCCAAATCGGGCGAAGCATAATGTCCGCCGACGGTTTTGCCGGCCCGCTGAGTAGCCGCGATTTCAGCCAGCATTTTGGGGTCGCCGTGGATCACGCCCGGGAAATTCATCATCTCGCCCAGGCCGATAATGCCCGGCCACGCCATCGCCTCGGCCACGTCCTCCGGCGTGATTTCATAGCCGGTGGTCTCCAACCCCGGCGCGGACGGTGCGCAAGATGGCATCTGGGTATAGATATTGACCGGCTGCATCAGCGCCTCGTCATGCATCATGCGCACACCGTCCAGCCCCAGCACATTGGCAATTTCATGCGGGTCGGTGAACATCGAGGTGGTGCCGTGCGGAATGACCGCGCGGGCAAACTCGGCGGGGGTCAGCATGCCCGACTCGATATGCATATGCGCGTCGCACAGCCCCGGCAGCATGTAACGGCCTCGGGCCTCGATGATTCTTGTGTCGGGGCCAATGCAATGCGCCGCGTCCGGGCCGACATAGGCCACGCGTCCGGCGGCGATCGCAATGTCATGATCGGGCAGGGTTTCGCGGCTGTGCACATTCACCCAGATGCCGCCGCGAATGACCGTATCCGCGGCTTCGCGCCCCGCGGCTACGGCAATCAGACGAGGGGCGGCATCGGGCCAGTCAGGGAGGGGTGTGTATTCCATGGCTCAACTTTCCCGAATGCGGGGAAAGGTGCAACCCCCACCGTACAGGTATCATGATTCCGTCATGCAGCGCGTCAGCGCTGCCCGGCCCAACCAGAGGAGACGCCCCGTAGGGGCGTTGACGATGGGCGGGAGCGCGCCGGATCACGCCCTGCGATCCGCTGCCATTTCCCGGCGCAGCCAGTCGGCAAAGGCCACCGCCCCCGGTGTTTCCTCGGCCTGCGGTGACAGCAACAGGTAATAGGCCTCGGGCATTGCCGCGCGATGGGGGAAGGGTGCCACCAGCCTGCCCTGTTCAATCAGCCCGCGCGCAATGGTGTCATGAGTCAGGCAGAGGCCGCCGCCGGCCATGGCGACGGACAGGCTGACCAGATAGGTGGTGGAATAGGTGATCGGCGGATTTCCCCAGTTCAGACCCTGATCCTCGGCCCAGTTCTGCCAGTTCGACAGCAGGTTCGAGCAATCGAACAGCGGGTGATCCTGCACGGTGTCAAGCGTCACCCGATAGTCGGGCGCGCAGACCGGGTAGTAATGGTCGGTGCACAGCAGCTCGGTCCGCACGGTATCAGACGGTCGCAGGGAATAGCGGATTTCGACCGCGGCCCCTTCGGCCATTTCCCGGGGCTCCCATAATTCCGTGAAGATGTTCAGCTGAACATCCGGGTGCATGGCCCGGAACTGCGGCAGGCGCGGGGCCAGCCAGTTGACCGCAAAGGTGATGTTGCTTTGCACCTGAACCGCGTTCTGCTGTGCCCCGGTGACCGCCTGCGTGCCGCGTACCAGCGTGCGAAATGCCTCGCGCACCACCGGCAGATAGGTGATGCCGGCCTCGGTCAGTTCCAGGGCGCGCGGGCGGCGCAGGAACAGCGGCTGGCCCAGATACCCTTCCAGCGACTTGATCTGCTGGCTGACCGCGCTTTGGGTCATGTTCAGATCCCGGGCTGCGCCGGTAAACGACAGGTGGCGGGCCGCCGCCTCGAAAGTGCGCAGCCAGCCCAGCGGCGGAAGCGGTTTCTGCATGAGTATAACCTTGGCATTAGCTCAGCTAATGGAATAGGTGCGTTTTTTTCGTTGGTCAAATTTTCGCGCCGCGGGCACGCTTTTTCCAAGCACCAGCCAGCCGCGAAGGAGCCCGGAATGCAAGTCACGTCTCTGCGCCCCAATATCGACCACTGGTCCGAACGCGTGGACCTTGCCGCCACATTCCGCTGGACCGAGCGGCTGAACATGCATGAAGGCGTGGCCAACCATTTCAGCTTGGCGGTGAATGAGGACGGCACGCAGTTCCTGATGAATGCAAACCAGATGCATTTCGCGCGGATCAAAGCGTCGAACCTGCTGTTTCTGGATGCAAATGACGCGGACGTCATGAACCAGCCCGGCGCGCCCGATCCCACCGCCTGGGGGTTGCACGGGTCAATCCACCGCCATTGCCGCCACGCGCGCTGTGTGATGCATGTGCATTCGATCTTCGCCACCGTTCTGGCATCGCTGGCCGACAGCACCCTGCCGCCGATCGACCAGAACACGGCCACCTTTTACAACCGCTACGTGGTGGATGACGAATTCGGCGGTCTGGCCTTTGAAAGCGAAGGTGAACGCTGTGCCGCGATGCTGTCGGACCCGAAAAAGAAGGTCATGATCATGGGCAATCATGGCGTTCTGGTCATCGGCAGCGATCCGGCGGACACATTCAACAGGCTCTACTATTTCGAACGCGCCGCCGAGACCTATATCCGCGCGCTGCAAACCGGTCAGCCGCTGCGCGTGCTGTCGGACGAAATAGCGGAAAAGACCGCGCAGGAACTGGACGACTATCCCGATCAGGCCGCTGCGCATCTGCGTGAGATCAAGGCGTTGCTGGATGCCGAAAGCTCTGACTACGCCACCTGACCATTGCAACAGGGTAATTGCCATGACCGATACCGCTCAGGACCCCGAATCCGCCCGCTGGCACTATCACCCCGAGGGGCCGGTGGGACTGAACCCGCTGTTCAACTGGCCGCCGCGCCCGGCCGCCGTGTTGCAATGGTATAGCGGCGCGTGGCTGCAGATCACGGCGCTGACGCTGTGCCTGGCGCTGTCCGTGATTGCCTATGCGTATTTCTTCCCGTCGCTTGAGACGATGCAGCGTTTTGCGCCGGGCTGGATGTTCCGCATCTGGTTGCTGAACATGGTGCCCCAGATCCTGATCGCGGGCAGCCTGCACTGGTGGCTGTACATGCGCAAGGGGCAGGGCATGTACAAGAAATTCGACCGCCGCGATCTGACCCGGAACAACGGCAATTTCACCTTTCGCAATCAGGTCCTTGATAATATCTGGTGGACGCTGGGCAGCGCCATGACCGTGGCGACTGTCTACCAGTGGATCATCTACTGGGCGATGGCCAACGGTTATGTCCCCACCGTGACATGGGCCAGTGCGCCGGTCTGGTTCGTGATCTGGATGATGTTCATTCCCATGTGGTCGGGGCTGCATTTTTATTGGGTGCACCGGCTGGAGCATCATCCGAAGCTCTATAAACACGTTCACGCCGTGCATCACCGAAACGTCAATATCGGTCCCTGGTCGGGAATATCGAACCACTGGTTTGAAAACCTGCTGTATTTCACCACCTACTTCATCCACCTGATCGTGCCCTCGCATCCGATGCACCTGCTGTTTCACAGCTATTTTCAGCAGATCAGCCCGGTTCTGTCGCATTCCGGGTTCGAAAAGCTCAGGGCTGGGGATACGGACGCCGCCCGCGCCGGGGATTTCTTTCATCAGCTGCACCACCGGTATTTCGAATGCAATTACGGCACGTCCGAGATTCCGTTCGACAAGTGGTTCGGCACCTATCACGACGGCTCGGCCGAGGCGACGGCGCGAACCCGGGCGTTCAAAAAGCAGATGTATACCTGATTTTAGCGGGTCAGGTCCGCTCGAACAGAGCGATCAGCGCGGTATCGTCCCGGTTCGGGCCGGCAGCCAGATCGCCGTAGATCCGCACCTCGGGCAGCGACAGGTTCCGTATCCGGCCCTGCGCCAGCACGTGAAGCGCCTCGGCGAACCCTAGTTTTTCGTAATGTTTGGCGTTGATCGACAGGGCGAATTGCGCACCGGGCCGGGCCACGCGCAGCAAGGCGGTCAGGGCCTCGGGGCCCAGATGTCCATGGGTGAATGTCCCCGAAGAAACGATGCCCGAATAGCTTTGACGCGGAACCGGGATACCCTGGTTCAGATCGGCCTCGATCGCGTCGCGGTAGATATCCTTGCGCAAGGCCTGATCCAGCATCTCGGCGCTGATATCGGTGGCGTCGATCGGCCCGACGCCCAGCCCGGCCAGAACAGCGCCGCACAGACCGGTGCCTGCGCCGACATCCAGAACCGGACCCTGCCCGCCTGCCGCAACAAAGGCGCGGGCCGTATGGATGTGCAGCTGATAATCCTCGCGCGCTGCGAAAGTCTCGTCATAATCCCCGGCCCATTCCGCATAGAGCCGCCGGTGATCCTCGGGCGAATCCAGCGCATAGGCGGCGTTCAGGTCGGGTGTCTTGTCGCTCATACTGAAAGAAAGGCGCATTGCGGGATTCGAATCAAGTATTCCGGCGCGGGTGCTTGCATCCGTCGAAATTGCGGATCATCAAAGGTGCTATGACAGGTAGTTTGTTTTCCTTCGGCCACGGGTATTCGGCGCAGGCCTTGTCCCGGCTTCTGAAACCGCAGGGCTGGCGCATTTACGGCACCACGCGGGACCCGGCGCAATCCGACACCATCCGTGCCGCGGGCGCGGAACCTCTGATCTGGCCGGGTCAGGTGCCGGATCTGGATGGCGTGACGCATATGCTGATCTCGACCGCGCCAAACGCGCAGGGCGATCCGGTTCTGGCCCGGATGCGGGATGAAATCGCAGAACGTGCCGGTCAGTTTCAGTGGGTCGGATATCTGTCGACAACGGCGGTATATGGCGACCATCAGGGCGATTGGGTGGATGAATCGACACCACCCGCGCCCACCGCCGAACGCGGCAGGTGGCGGGTGACAGCTGAACAGGAATGGCAGGGTATCCCCGGGCTGCCGTCGCATATCTTTCGGCTTGCGGGCATTTACGGCCCCGGTCGCGGCCCGTTTTCGAAACTCAAGCGGGCTGGCATGCGGCGCATTATCAAGCCGGGGCAGGTGTTTTCCCGGATCCACGTCGCCGACATCGCGCAGGTTCTCGCGGCGTCGATGGCCACGCCAAATCCCGGTGCGATCTATAACGTATGCGACGACGAGCCGGTCCCGCCACAGGATGTCATCGCATATGCCGCTCGGCTTCAGGGCCTGCCACTGCCCCCCGCCGTACCATTCGATGAGGCCGACCTGAGCCCGATGGCCCGCAGCTTTTACAATGAAAACAAGCGCGTCAGAAATGACAGGATCAAAGATGAGCTTGGGGTAAAGCTGCTGTATCCGGATTACCGCATAGGTCTGGACGCCCTGATGCGTGGCGGCTGAGCGCGGACCCGGTTGATTTATAGGTTTTGTTTATGGCTATCATCCATAAACAAAACTTTTTTGCATGGCTTGGATTTGCTACCTGTAGCGGTGACAAGACAAAAAGAGTCGCCGATATCCCGGACCGCCCGCGTACCATACCGGACGCGCTGGCAGGCCGGGTAAAAGTGTCATCTGCATGTGTTCTTGATCGCCCGAGTATTCACCGCGCGAAACCGCCGGAATCTAGCCAGGATTGGAGATCGATATGGACGGAAGTGACAACCCAAACATGGGCGGATGCCCTGTCATGCATGGCAACGGAACCCGGTCGAACCGGGACTGGTGGCCCAATCAGCTGAATCTGTCGATCCTTCACCAGAACGCCCCGGCGTCAAACCCGCTGGGCGCGGAATTCAGCTATGCCGACGAATTCAGCAAGCTGGACCTGAAGGCGCTGAAACAGGACCTTTTCGCGCTGATGACGGAATCGCAGGATTGGTGGCCTGCCGATTACGGGCATTATGGCGGTCTGTTCATCCGTATGGCGTGGCACAGCGCCGGCACCTATCGCACCGCGGACGGGCGCGGCGGGGCCTCGACCGGAAACCAGCGGTTTGCGCCGCTGAACAGCTGGCCGGATAACGGCAATCTGGACAAGGCACGCCGCCTGCTGTGGCCGATCAAGCAGAAATACGGCAACCGGATTTCCTGGGCCGACCTGATCATACTGGCCGGCAATTGCGCCATTGAATCGATGGGGGGAGAGACCTTTGGATTCGCCGGCGGCCGCGAGGACATCTGGGCCCCGGAAGAAGACATCTATTGGGGAACCGAAACCGAATGGCTGGCAACCAGCGATCAGCCGAACAGCCGCTATTCCGGCGACCGCGAGTTGGAAAACCCTCTGGCCGCGGTACAGATGGGCCTGATCTATGTGAACCCCGAAGGCCCGGACGGACAGCCCGACGCCCTGGCCTCTGGCCGGGACATCCGCGAAACCTTTGCCCGGATGGCCATGAATGATGAGGAAACCGTCGCTCTGGTCGCGGGGGGCCACACCTTTGGCAAGGCCCACGGCGCCGGCGATCCCGATCTGGTCGGCCCCGAACCCGAGGCGGCCCCGATCGAAGAGATGGGTCTGGGCTGGATCAACAAGTTCGGCAGCGGCAAGGGGGACGACACCACCACCAGCGGCATCGAAGGGGCGTGGACCGCGAACCCGACCAAATGGGACAACGGCTATTTCGATCTGCTGTTCGGATATGACTGGAACCTGACCAAAAGCCCTTCGGGCGCGTGGATCTGGGAACCGGTCAATGTCCGCGAAGAGGATATGGCCCCTGCGGCACATGACCCGTCGAAAAAGGTCAAGACCATGATGACCACCGCCGACATGGCGATGCGCATGGACCCAATCTATGGGCCGATCTCGAAACGCTTCCACGAAAACCCGGAAGAATTCGCCGACGCCTTTGCGCGCGCCTGGTTCAAGCTGACCCACCGCGACATGGGGCCACGGACGAACTATATCGGTGATGAGGCCCCGGCTGAGGAACTGCTGTGGCAGGACAACGTCCCCCCCGTGGACCACGACCTGATCGGCGATGCGGATGTGGCGGATCTGAAGGCCCGGATCGCCGCGACCGGGCTGTCGGTGTCCGAGTTGGTGTCAACCGCTTGGGCTTCGGCCTCGACCTTCCGCGCGTCGGACAAGCGCGGCGGTGCCAATGGTGCCCGCATCCGCCTTGCGCCCCAGAAAGACTGGGACGTGAATGAGCCGCTGAAACTGTCCAAAGCGCTGGATGCTCTGACCGGTGTTCAGAAAGCGTTCAACGATGCGCAGTCGGGTGGCAAGAAAGTGTCTCTGGCCGATGTTATCGTTCTGGCCGGTGCGGTTGGAATCGAGCAGGCTGCCAGGGCCGGCGGTCAGGAGGTCGAGGTTCCCTTTACCCCGGGCCGCACCGACGCGACCCAAGAGAAGACGGATGTCGACAGCTTCGCGGTGCTCGAGCCGATTGCGGATGGCTTCCGCAATTACCAGAGGAGCGAATACAGCGTTTCACCCGAAGAACTGCTGGTCGACCGGGCGCAGTTACTGACCCTGTCCGCGCCCGAGATGACGGCGCTGGTGGGCGGTCTGCGTGTTCTGGGCACCAATTTCGGTGGAACGTCCCATGGTGTGTTTACCGATCGCATCGGGACGCTTAGCACCGATTTCTTCACCAACCTGCTGGATATGGGCACCGAATGGAAACCTTCAGGCGAGGCCGGGATCTATGAGGGTCGCGACCGGGCCAGCGGAGAGGTCAAATGGACGGGGACCCGCGTTGACCTGGTCTTCGGTTCCAACGCGCAGCTGCGGGCGCTGGCCGAAGTCTACGGTCAGAACGATGCGGCAGGCAAATTCGTCTGTGATTTCGTCAGCGCCTGGAACAAGGTGATGAACGCGGATCGGTTCGACCTGAAATAAGGGTGAACCCGACCGCCTAAGTGACGCCGCCACGGGACCCCTTTGGCGGCGTTTTCTTTCGGGTGAGTTTGCGCTGACAACCACAGGAACCGAGCGATTCCAGCGCCAGGTTGGATTCTAAGGCACAAAAGCAGGTGTCGGATGCCTGAACCGGCGGGGGTTTCAATGGAATTCTTAAGCTAAGATATTGTTTTCATTAAGTTGGGTAAGTTTCCGCCGGGAATTGTGAAGTTTTTTCAAAATGGGGGTTGCAGGTCCCGGACCTAATCCGTAAATACCCCTTCACCGGCGCTGGTGAGGCGCTGGGTTTGCATCGGATGGACGGTGCTGACGGATCGGAAAGACGGTTGAGACGCTTGGGAGAGACC
>NZ_JBQFTI010000004.1:0-341897 GCF_056538575.1 Ruegeria sp. BG10
GGTCTCTCCCAAGCGTCTCAACCGTCTTTCCGATCCGTCAGCACCGTCCATCCGATGCAAACCCAGCGCCTCACCAGCGCCGGTGAAGGGGGTTCTAAGTATAACCAACACTAGCCGCAAGTGGAAAATTACATCCTGCGCGATTTTTTTGCTTTTTCTTATTTTTCTTTTTTTTGTCAGTTGGTTACCAATCTCCCTGACGCTCCCAAAATGCTGTCTACATGTCGATGAGGGGTTCCGGACATTCTGATAGCATCCGATCCGATACACGATTACCCTATATATAGTGCGTTTGTCAGATGCGCCCACAAGAACAAACCGAGTCGGACGCCCCGGCCGGTTCAGTTTTGGCCCGGTTTTCGGGACTCGCCCCACGCGTCAGGCATCAAATTCGGCACTAACCGAATCCCGGGCCTTGCGCATTAACCCTTAATACGGTCAGGTCAGCAGAAAGATACGCCCGCACTGTGACATGAACTTAACGCACGCTGACCCTTTCCCTTGCATCCGAACGGTTGGCCTGGACGGCCTGTTGATCTCGTTTGCCGACACGATGGCGGAACCCTCGAACCGGGCGGCGCTGGCATTTCGCAATGCAATCGAATCACTAAAGTGGAAGGGCGTGATCGAGACGTCCGCCTCGCTGGCCTCTGCCTATGTGCGGTTCGACCCCCTGAGCCTGCCTCATGCCGAACTCCATGCACGGATTGAACAGGTGCTGCGGCAACAGAACTGGTATCAAACGCCACTGCCGGGCGGGCGCAGACTGTGGCGGGTGCCAACTGTATATGGGGGCGTTCTTGCCCCGCAACTGGATGAGGCGGCCTCCGCGGCGGGGCTGACCACTGACGACGTAATACGGCGCCTGAGCGAAACGCGCGTTCGGGTTCTGACCATCGGCTTTGCCCCGGGGCAGCCCTATCTCGGGCCGTTGGGACCCGAGTTCAATATTCCGCGCCTTAGTGAACTTACACCGATGGTGCCGGAGGGCGCGTTGGTACTGGCCATTTCTCAGTTTGTGCTGTTTTCGGGCCCGACCCCGACCGGATGGCGTCATGTCGGTCAGACCGCTTTTCGCTGTTTCCGGCCCGAAGCCCTGCAAAGCTTTGCGCTGCGCCCCGGCGATGAAATGCAGTTTCTGCCGGTCTCGGAAGAGGAACTGGAGGAAATCCGTGCGACCGCCACCGATGGTTCGGGCGGGGCGACCTGCGAGGAGATCCCGGGATGAGCCTGCGCGTGATCAGTATCGGTCCTGCCTGCACAATACAGGATCAAGGTCGCAGCGGATATCTGGATCAGGGTCTGTCGCGATCAGGCGCCGCAGATCAACTGGCCCTGCATGAAGGAGCGGCCTTGTTGGGGCAGAGCCCGGATTGCGCGGCATTGGAAATGGCGGGCATGGGCGGTGTATTCGAAGCCACGCAACCCGTGCGCATTGCCCTGACGGGTGCCCCGATGCAGGCCAGCGTCGACGATGTTCCTGTGGTCTGGAATGCCTCTCATTCCCTTATGACCGGGCAACAGCTGACCATCGGGGCGGTCAAGCAGGGGAATTACGGTTACCTGCATCTTGGTGGCGGAATCGAAACGCCAATGGTGCTGGGATCTCGCTCGGCCCATCTGACTGCGAATGTCGGGCGCGCCGTGCAAGCCGGAGATATATTGCCGTCCGCGCCCGACACGGGTGATGTCGGCGCGAAACTGCGCCCTGATGAGCGGTTTGCCGGAGGAACCCTGCGCGTGGTGGCCAGCTTTCAGTCCGCACTGTTCGATCAGGAAACGCTGGACCGCTTTGGCCAAACCGAATTTCGCCGCGGCGCGCGGGCCAACCGGATGGGAATGCAGTTGGACAGCAATGGTGCAGGGTTCGCCGCCAAAGGGCAGTTGAACATTCTGTCCGAAGTCATAACGCCCGGTGACATTCAGATGACCGGCACCGGAAACCCCTTTATCCTGCTGCCCGAATGTCAAACCACCGGAGGCTACCCCCGCATCGCCACTGTCCTGCCTTGCGACTTGCCGCGCGCGGCACAGACCCCGGCAGGCGGGCTGGTTCGGTTTTCGTTCGTGACGATGGAAGAGGCCATCGCCCTGCAGGCTGCCTTCGTGGCGGACCTGTCGCGGATGCGGTCGCGGGTGGAACCGCTGGTGCGCGACCCGCATGACATCCCGGACCTGTTGTCCTACCAATTGATCGGCGGAATGATCTCTGCCACTGACTAAGGAGTGCTGCCAATGCCCAGCGTCGATCTGAATGCCGATATGGGGGAAAGCTTTGGTCCCTGGAAGATGGGGGACGATGACAGCCTGCTGAAGATTATCACTTCGGCCAATATCGCCTGCGGCTTTCACGCAGGTGACCCGGATGTGATGGCGCAGACGATGGCTCTGGCTGCTGAAAACGGCGTCGGCATCGGTGCGCATCCCGGCTTTCCCGACCTGCAGGGTTTTGGCCGTCGCAACATGAATGTGCCCCACGCGACCCTACGCAATCTGGTGCGCTATCAGCTGGGCGCGGCAATGGGGATGGCCAACGCGGTTGGCGCGCAAGTGCGACACCTGAAACTGCATGGCGCGCTAGCCAATATGTGTTCGGTCGATATAGACATGGCGCGGGCCTGCTATCAGGGCGCGCTGGATGTGGACCCCGACATCATCATCATGGTTCTGGCTGTCACCAAACAGGAAAAGGCGGTGCGCGAGCTGGGCTGCAATTGGGTCGGCGAGATTTTTGCCGACCGCGCCTATAATGATGACGGCACACTTATCGATCGCAGCCTGCCGGGCGCCGTCATCCATGACCCGGACATTGCCGGCCCCCGTATTCTGAACATGGTCCGCGAAGGGGCCATCATCACCGAATCCGGCCAGCGGCTGGAGACCTCGATCGACACGATCTGCCTGCATGGTGACGGGTCAACTGCGGTTCAGATCGCCCGGTCGGTGCGCCAAAACCTGATAGACGGCGGTGTCGAGGTGACAAAATTCATCCGATAGCCATCCCGGCGTAAGGTCGGCGGCCCACTTTCTTACTGTTGCCCGCGCGGATTTCAGTCCCTAGCATGCCGGCAAGTGCATGTTCTGAATACTACAAATCCAGGCAGCGCCGTGCCCGATCGCAATCGGGCACACGCAAGGAGGTAAGTTAATGTCTTTCGATCTGATGTCTTATGAACCCCGGGGCGACAAGAAAAACTCGGACTTTTTCAATGAATACTTGCCGATGATTTACGAACGGCGTGACAGTTCCGGAATTGCCGATCAGGTCGGCGCGATGCGGGCAATCGTTCTTCAGGTGGAAACCACCGCGCTGTTCGACACCCTGATCGAACTCTATGTCATGACCCCCTATCGCCACACGGCCACATATCTGGGGCAAACCCACAAATTTTCGATCCTGCATTCGCATCCGGACTATCCCGCGCTGATCGTGATGGCCCCGCTGAGCCCAAGTTTCGAAGACTTCATTCCGCGCATCAACCGGATGTACCCGCTGGCCCGCAGTACCCCGCAAACCCGCTATGTCGGCGAGATTTACGGTGCGACGGAACTCAAAACCCTCTGCAAGACGCTCGAAGGTCAGAACATCCGGTTCGAATACAGCGGTGACGCCGAAAACCCCTTCTACACGCTGGATGGGTTTTGCTTTACAACGCCGTCAGATTTCACCTGCAACCGGGTGGGGTATTCCACGCTGGATTTCAACGACCCCGACAGTCTGGGCCTTGGTGATCGGGTCTTGCTAAGCGATGCGGAACAGGCGCAGCTGGAACAGGCCGCTGCGTTTGGCGCCGACAGCAAGATCGCGCCTCTGATGCTGGGCATCGATCACCTTGCCACCCGCGTCCTGGCCGGCGAGCGCGAGGACGCGATCCTCGAGTTCCTGACCATGGTGCCCTATTACTTCTGGGGGGCGTACAACATCTTCGACATGAACTCGTCGACCAATGTAAACCGGAACGCCAATGTGGATGACGACAAGAAATCGCCAGCCAAGGTTTTCACAGCCAACAACACGCCTTCTTTCGTGAATTCATTCGCCAAGCTGCCGATGCCGACCGAGGATTTCGTACGCAATTTCGGCCGCCGCCTGCACCACATGGCAGTTGAAATTCAGGATGGCGATCACAACGCGGGCGAAAAGAACGTGGATTTCGTGGTCAACACGCTGAAAGACAAGGGCGTGCCGTTCCTGGCCCATGTGGTGGGCGAGTGCAAAGACGATCCGAACCTGAAACAGATCTTCTCGAAACACTCAAAGAACACGCTGCTGATCACGGAATATATCGAGCGCTGCCACCACTATGACGGGTTCTTTACCAAGGACAACGTAGCGGCCTTGACGGCCGCCGCCGGGCAGGATGAACAATACCAGCACGGCCACGTCTTCGACTGACAAAAAAGGCTGCGGGTGACCCCGCAGCCAAATCCAGCCAGGAGAGAGCATGTCGGGTCTTATGACGGCCCGATCATGAAACATGTGACGTTCCGGGCCTGTAGCCTGCGGCAGGCCAGATCGGCCTGTTCGCGGGTCATGCCCTGAAACGTCGCATCAAAGCCGCGCGAGCTTTGGTTCACCTTGCGCAGCGTGCCTTCCAGAGTGGTCATTTCCGACAGGGCGGTTTTCAGCAAAACCTTTTCCGCCTCGTATCGGGTGGTATAGCGGCCGACATTGACGCCCCACAGATGCCCGCCGGATGTGGACAGCCGGGTGACGATTTCCTGCTCTGGCTCGGGTTGTACGACAGGATCGGTCGAGGCCAGAACAAGATCCCCGGGACGAGCAGCAGGCCGCGTCGTGTCGTCGGTGGGTGACTGGATATCCGCCGCGGCAATTGCGGCTGCAATTCCATCCTGAATGCGCGCACCGTTCTTGGCGGCGGTTTCGGCAACGGTGCCCGCGACTTGCACCGCGGCACCCGGCCCCGGTCGCAGCACCGGGCGCAGGCTGGATTTCGGCGCAACGGTCAGAGCGGCAATCGTGGCGCCCAGCCCGGAATTTCCGGCATAGGCCGGGCGGGCTGGTTTGCGGATCGGTGCCCGCGAGGGGGCACGACGAAAGCCCATATCCAGCAGCTCGGCCACGCGTGCATTGCGCGACGCGCCGGACTTGCCACCAAAGACCGTGGCAATGATGCGTTCGTCCTTGCGTTTGGCAGACGCAACCAGGTTGAAACCGGCCGCACGAGTGTATCCCGTCTTGATCCCGTCCGCGCCCCTGTAAGCAGCCAACAGGCGACGGTTCGTGTTGGGAACCGTCTTGATCCCCGCATGCGTCGACTGGCGCGAGAACAGGTTGTAGTACTGCGGATAATCATACAGCAGATGACGGCCCAGTGTGGTCATGTCCCTCGCGGTCGACAGGTGGCCCGATTCCGTCAGCCCATGGGCGTTCTTGAAAGTCGTCCGGCTCATGCCCATGGCTTTGGCGGTGCGTGTCATGCGACGGGCAAACGCCGCCTCGGACCCGCTGATCGCGATTCCAATGGCAGTGGCGGCATCATTGGCCGATTTTACCGCCGCCGCCCGGATCAGATAACGGAATGCAATCCTTTGGCCGGATCGCAACCCCAGTTTTGACGGCGGCTCGGAGGCGGCCTTTTTGGTGATGCGCACCTGAGTATCCAGGTCGATCTCTCCGTTCCTCACCGCTTCAAACGCAATATAAAGCGTCATCATCTTGGTCAGCGAGGCCGGGTGCAGCCGGGTGTCGGCATTGCGCGAGTGCAGCACTTCACCGGTGCGGGCGTCGATCACCATCGCCGCATACGGTGCCGCGACCCCTTGCACAGGCGCAAAGGAAAGCAGCCATATCAACGCCATAAGGATTAAGCCCATCCGGGCCGGAACTGTCCGCCGAACCTGCACGATCTTTGCCTCTGTCTACCTCAGGCCGCCGGGTTTTCCCGGTCGGCAACCATTTATTTTATTATCTGTCAGGCTAGCACAGCGCCCCTTTGAAATAAACCGAAAGCTCGTGTTTTTGCGGTTTCGTTATCACCTTGACCCACCACAATATATTGTCCGTTCCAGCGCGGCGGCCACTAAATGCGCAATACTGGCAAGACTGTGTCGTCGAATCGGCGCGAAATTCCGAGACTGCGGCCAAATGGCAACATCAACTCAGCGCGCGGACAAGATCCGAAAGCCCGCTCAGATCCCGCAGCTCTTTGTAACGCGGGTTATCCACAGGGGTTTCCGCGTGTTCGACTTCCCAGACCAGCCCATGCGGCACATAAACACCCCAGCACCCGGCCCGGATCGGTGCGACCACGTCCGAGCGCATCGAATTTCCCACCATCATCGCATGTGCGGGCCCCTGACCATGGCTGGCAAATATCTCACGATAGGTTTCCGGCGACTTTTCCGACACGATCTCGACCGCATCGAACAGCTCTCCCAGCCCTGATTGCGCCAGCTTCCGCTCCTGATCGATCAGGTCGCCCTTGGTGATCAGAACCACCTGATGAGTCGCTGCCACGCTTTCGATCGCCTCGCGCGCATGGGGCAGCAACTCGATCGGATGGGCCAGCATTTCCTGCCCGGCCTCGATCAGCCGTCGAATTACAGCGGCTGGAACGCGGTTCTCTGTCACCTCGATCGCGGTTTCGATCATCGACAGGGTAAATCCTTTGATTCCGTAGCCGTAATGCCGGATGTTGCGTTTTTCAGCGGCCAGCAGACGTTCCAGCAGGTGGTCCCGGTCGGCGTGATCGGCCAGCAATTCGGTGAAATAAGTCTGAGTCAGCTGAAAAAACCGCTCGTTATGCCACAGGGTATCGTCCGCATCGAAGCCGATTGTGGTAAGATTTTGGTCCATGTCGAATACGTCCTGCTGGCTCTTTTCTCCGGCCCTTGTGACGTTATATAACCGCACAAACAAACCGAAGCCTGAATCGGATAGTAGAACGCGATGCTGGAACACCAATGGATGATGTCTGACGAGCCGGACGACGACCCCGAGTCGTCCGTTCTTGTACAGACGCGCCCCAAGACCAAGCGTCCGCCGCTGTACAAGGTTCTGCTGCTGAACGACGACTACACGCCGATGGAGTTCGTCGTGCATGTGCTGGAGCGGTTCTTTGGCATGACCCACGCGCAGGCGTTCGAGATCATGCTGACCGTCCACAAGAAAGGCGTGGCCGTCGTCGGTGTCTTCAGCCACGAGATCGCCGAGACCAAGGTGGGCCAGGTCATGGATTTCGCCCGCAGGCACCAGCACCCCCTGCAATGCACTATGGAACGGGAAGAGTAAGACCGCGCCGCTCTGACCGAAAACGCTTATGTCCCCTCGCCTTGATCTTGCCCTGCAAAGCGGCCTGACGTTGTCGCAACCGCTGACGGTTATGGCGCCGACGATGGCCCATGACTTGTCAGCTCTGCCTCATGAGACACAGGTGGTGCAGCCGTTCAAACCGTTCCACGATCACTTTGCCAATCAGGGTTTCGATGTTGTTCCCGAGGCTCAGGATGCCTGCCAGGACGCCATCGTGTTCCTGCCCCGCGCAAAGGCTCTGGCCCGCAGTCTGGTGTATCAGGCCTGCGGCCGCGCCAGCGGTGTGGTTGTGGTGGGCGGTGCAAAAACCGATGGCGTGGACAGCGTGCTTAAGGACATCCGCAAGCGCGTTGCAGTTGAAGGGCCGATTTCCAAGGCTCATGGCAAGATATTCTGGTTTCAGTCCGATCGCGCTGCGTTTTCCGACTGGGCCGCGCCCGAAAGTCAGAAGGTGGACGGGTACCTGACCGCGCCGGGTGTGTTTTCCGCGGACGGAATCGATCCCGCCTCTGCCCTGTTGCTTGGCGCATTGCCGGACAAGATTGGCCCGCGGGTCGCTGATTTAGGGGCCGGATGGGGGTTTCTGTCCGCGGGGCTTATGCAGACCACAGGCCTGAAAACCATCCATCTGGTCGAGGCGGACCATATCGCGCTGACCTGCGCCCGCGCGAACGTGACCGATCCCCGTGCCCTGTTCCACTGGGCCGATGCCGTCACATGGCGGGCGCCCGACCCTGTTGATACGGTCGTGATGAACCCACCGTTCCACACATCGCGCAGCGCCGATCCTGCGTTGGGGCAAGGCTTTATCGCGTCGGCGGCCAGAAACCTCACCCGACAGGGTGACCTATGGATGGTTGCCAACCGCCACCTGCCCTATGAGTCCACGCTTGCAGAGACCTTCACGCGCGTGGAAGAGGTGGCCGGCGACAATCGTTTCAAGGTGTTTCACGCCTCTCGCCCTCGGCGATGATCCCGGTTAACCTGCGCCGCAATTCAGGAGGAAGCGCATGTCCTTTTCCATAGCTGGCAAGACCGCAATCGTGACAGGGGGCGCCAGTGGCGTCGGTCTGGCCATTGGGCGGCACTTTGCCGACGCGGGTGCCAATGTGATGTTCGCCGATATGGACGAAAAGCGGCTGGCCGAGGAACTGGGCGAGCAGGCCGATGACAGCAACATCCGATTCTTTGCCGGCGATCTGCGGGAAAAGCTGACAATCGCCAACCTGTTGTCGGCCACCATAGACGCCTTCGATCAGATCGACATCCTGATCAACGGTTCGCGCCAGGTCATCCCGTCCGATCCCCTGGATACCGAGGATGACTCGGTCCGCACCCTGCTGAACCAGAACCTGATGCCCGCCCTGCGGCTGAGCCAGCTGGTCGCCAAACGGATGATCAAGCAGACAGGCGATGATGACGAGGATCCGGCCGGGTCGATCATCAACCTGTCTTCGATTGCCGCGCGGCGCACGCATCCCGATCTGATGGCCTATTCGGTGTCGACGGCGGCGCTGGATCAGATGACGCGTTCACTGGCTGTCGCCTTTGCCCCCCATCGTATCCGGGTGAATTCCATTGCGCTTGGATCGGTGATGAGTGCATCCTTGCAATCGACACTGAAGGAAAACCGCGGCTTCCGCGACGATATCGAAAAGCACACGCCTCTGGCCCGGATTGCCGCGCCTTCCGAGCTCACCGAAACCGCGCAATATCTGGCCTCGGATGCGGCCGGGTTCATCACCGGACAAATCCTGACTATTGATGGCGGCCGCACTCTGCTGGACCCCGTCGCAGCCCCGGCCCACTGATCCTCATGTTCGATACAGAAAAATCCACCGCATCCGCCTGGTTCCGCCAGTTGCGCGACGACATCGTCGCGGCGTTTGAATCCCTCGAAGACAACCACACCACCGGACCATTCGCGGAAACCAGCCCGGGCCGGTTCGAGATCAAGGATACCAAGCGCCTGTCCGAGGACGGCACGGATGCGGGCGGCGGTCTGATGTCGGTGATGCGCGGCGGTCGGGTGTTCGAGAAAGTCGGCGTCAATGTCTCGACCGTATACGGTACGCTGGGCGCACGCGCGCAACAGGCCATGGCCGCGCGCAAGGGGATTCCGGGCATGACCGAAGACCCCAAATTCTGGGCCTCGGGCATCTCGCTGGTCGCGCATATGCAAAACCCACACGTCCCGGCGGTTCATATGAACACCCGCATGTTCTGGACCCCGCATGCCTGGTGGTTCGGCGGCGGTTCGGACCTGAACCCCTGTATCGAATACGAAGACGACACAGCCCATTTTCACGCCACCCAGAAATCCCATCTGGACCCGCACGGGCCCGGGCACTATCCGCGACTGAAGGATTGGGCGGACGAGTATTTCTATATCCCCCACCGCAAGCGCGCGCGGGGGGTCGGCGGGATATTCATGGATGACTATTGTACCGGCGACTGGGCCCGCGATTTCGCGCTGACGCAGGATATCGGCCGGGCTTTTCTGCCCGCATTTCTGCCGCTGGTCGAAAAGCGCCGGGTGCAGGCGTTCAGCGATGAGGACAAGAACACCCAACTTGTACATCGCGGCCTATATGCCGAATACAACCTCGTTTATGACCGGGGCACCAAGTTCGGGCTGGAAACCGGTCACGACCCGGACGCGGTCCTGATGAGCCTGCCGCCGATGGCAAAATGGGTCTGAGCCGCCCTCAGAATCCGAAATCCATGAAATTGTCAAAGCAGTAGCCCTGCGCGGAACCGGCCGTCATGTTCTCGCCGACGCGCTTGACGGTGACGGAATAGCCCGGCGTGGTGTCTACACCTTCGGGTGCGGTCAGGGAAAACTGCACCGTCCGCGTTTGCTTCTCATACGCCTTGGTGATGTAGATGCGCTGTGTCGCCTGCGTGCGCAGGGTGCGGATGGCAAAGTCACCGATACCACACCAATAGGCGACCGCAGCCGAGGTGCCGCTGGTGGACACCTGATATATTCCGCCGTTCAGCGGGGTGACCGTTGTGCGAAATGCAGGGTTCAGGCCAACGCCGAACCCGACGGCCTGCGCCAATCCCGGCAACACAACCAGCGCGAGTGCGCCCCACAACCTCCAGTACCGCATGGCAATAAATCCCTAGAAACAAACCAAACCTGACAAGGATCATAGTCGTCGTGCCGAACGAGTAAAGTTCGCGCCCCGTGACGTTGGACTGCAACCCGGCCCGCCGTGGGGGAATCCGAGGTCAAAACAGTATCATTTCAAAACTTTAGAGGTTAGAATCCGGATGTCTGAATTGAACGGGGTTTGTATTGAGCAAGGCATTCCCAAAAGACTGGTTCGACTTCCCGCCCGACAAATATGCGGATTTCGGCGCGATGTTCTATCTTGCCTCGCTAACCCGGACGCACCGGGACCGCAGTCTGGGACAGGTCCTGTACGCGTTTGAAACTCCGTTCCGGCTGGGACAGTATCACATCTTTCGCCAGAACGGCTTTCCCCGCGGCTTTGTGACATTTGCGGGCCTCAGCGCCGAGGCGGAACACCGATATGCAGTGCAGGAAACACCCCTGACCGACACGGATTTCACCAGCGGATCGTCATTCTGGATCGTGGATCTGGTTGCCCCTTTCGGTCAGACCAATCAGATCGTGGAACTTCTGAAGGATCAAATCCCGCATCCCCGCGTGCGAACAAACCGCATGGACAGCGACATGACCCGAAACCGGATCGTCGAGTGGACCCGCGATGATGCGGGCGATGTGCATATGCGCCTGTACCGCAAACAGGAATTCGAACAGGCCCTGCAGAAGGAGGGTATGTGACATGGCATCTATCGCGGGCGACACAACAGGTCTGGTCACCGGCAACCCGCCGAATATGGCGACCGGCGATCTGGACGTCGATACACCGGGCACCATCACGTCGCAGACCTGGGTTATTTCGTCCCCGCCGGCCTTCGGCACCGCCTCTGTCGATCCGAATACCGGCGAATGGACCTATACCGTCGATCCGGTCTTCTTCGACAGCCTCGACAGCGGAGATATAGCCATCGACACATTCACGGTTCAGGTCACCGGAACGGTTGCCTTTCCCTTTGGTACGCTGCCGTTCAACCTCTCTCAGCCCGTCACCATCACCATCGAAGGGGTCTGTTTTACAGCCGGCACTCTGATTGACACGGACAACGGCGCGCGGCCAATCGAGACGCTGGCCGCGGGCGAAAATGTCCACACGCAGGATCACGGCCCGCAACCGATCCGATGGATCGAAAGCAGCGCCCTGCCGCCGGATCGATTACGGGACAATCCAGCGATGCGCCCCGTCAGGATCAGCGCCGGAAGTTTGGGTCCGAATACACCCTGCCGTGATCTGCTCGTCTCTCAACAGCACCGGGTTCTGGTCCGGGGTCCCAAAGTCGAACTTCTGTTCGGCGCGCGCGAGGCCCTTGTCGCAGCCAAACACCTGTGTTCGTGGCCGGGCATCGATGTTGAGATGTCGGATGAACCGGTGGAGTATTTTCATATTCTGCTCGACAACCACGAAATCCTGACGGCCGAGGGCGCACCGGCAGAGAGCTTGTTTCTGGGCGAGGAATCCCTCTACACCCTGTCTTCGGACGCGTTGCAGGAACTGGCTGCGATATTCCCCGACACCGCCACGCCAACAGGGGCGGGGTTCGGTCGTGCCGCCCGGATGATCCTGCGCGAATTCGAAGCGCGCGCTCTGGTTTAGGGCGCGTTCACACGCCCGCCGACATCCTGCGGCGCCAGCGCGACTGTTTTGATCACCGCAAAACAGGGTTTGCCCGGCTCCAATTCCAGCGCCGCAACCGAGCGGCGGGTGACGCGGGCCAGAACCGACCCGGCGGGGGTTTTCACCGAGACGATGGCCCCGGGGCCCTCGCCCGCGCGGATCGTTTCCACAGTGCCCCCCAACATGTTCAGGGCCGAAAGGCCTTCGGGCCTTTTGCTCGACAGGATAACCTCTTGCGCAGGGATCCGAATCCGAAGGTCCTCACCGATCTGATGCGGCACCCTTGGCAGGAACAGGCTTTCGCCGCCGGCATCCAGTTCGGTCAGCCCATCGGCGTGATGCTTGCGGACCCGGACCTGCAAAACCGCACCCACTGCCCGCACACCGGCGGGGGCCACCGACGGGTCGGCCATCACCTCGGACGCCAGTCCGTGCCGCACCACTTTACCGTCCTGCAGCGCAACAACTGACGTCGCCAGCCGGGCGACCTCGGCGGCGGCATGGGTGACGTACAGGATGGGGACCGAGACCTCATCCCGCAACCGTTCGAAATAGGGCAGAATTTCAGCCTTACGGGCGTCGTCCAGCGCCGCCAGCGGCTCGTCCGCCAGGATCAGACGCGGGCTGGCCAAAAGCGCCCGACCAATGGCCACGCGTTGTTTCTCGCCCCCCGAAAGCCCGGCCGGGCGACGGTCCAGCAGGTGGCCGATACCCAACATGTCAATCACCTTGTCGGGGTTTTCGCGGCGCGTGCCTTTGGGGGCGAACCAGCGCCCATAGGAGAGATTTTGGCGAACCGTCAGATGCGGAAACAGGCGGCCTTCCTGAAAAATGTACCCAAGCCGCCGCCGATGGGGCGGCAGCCACAGGTTTTCCTGGGTATCGAACAGCTTCCAGCCGTTTACGGCCACACGCCCGGATGTGGGTCGCAACAGCCCGGCTACCGCGTTGACCACCGTGGTTTTGCCGGACCCCGACCGCCCGAACAGAACCGTGACCCCTGCCGGAGCCTCAAAGCTGAGGTCCAGCGTCATATCGGGCAGATCGTGCCGCAGATGGACGGACAGGCTCATGATCCGGCTACCCGCGCGGCGGCGCGCCGACCGACGTATTCCGACAGCAACAACGCCCCCATGGCGATCACGATTGAAATCACCACCAGTCGGGTTGCCGCGCCTTCGCCCCCCGGCACCTGCAGGAATGCGTAGACCGCCGAGGGCAGCGTTTGCGTCTGTCCCGGTATGTTCGACACAAATGTGATGGTTGCACCGAACTCGCCCATCGCTTTGGCAAAGGCGAGGATGGACCCGGCGACCACCCCTGGCAGGATCATCGGCAGGGTTATGGTTGCAAAGACAAACGGGCGTGATGCCCCAAGCGTCGCGCCGGCCTGTTCCAGTTTGGGGTCCACGGCCTCAATCGACAGGCGGATGGCGCGCACCATCAGCGGGAAGGCCATGATCCCCGCCGCCAGCGCCGCGCCCGTCCAGCGAAAGGCCACGACGATGCCGAATTCGGCCAGCAACCTGCCCAGCGGTCCCTGAATGCCAAAGGTCAGCAGCAGCAGATATCCGGTCACAACCGGAGGCAGGATCAGCGGCAAATGCACAAGCCCATTCAGAAGCTGTCGACCGGGAAATCGCCAGCGTGCCAGCGCGTAAGCGACGAAAATACCAAAGGGCAGCGTCACCAATGTCGCCCAGAACGACACGCGCAGGGACAGCCTCAGCGCTTCCAGTTCCGCTGGTCCCAGCCAACCCACCCGGTTAGCTGCCCGGCAGGGAAAAACCCTGCTCTGCAAACACGGACCGGGCCAAATCCGACTGAAGATAATTCAGGAACTCCGACGCGCCGGCGGCACCGGCACCTGTCACCGCGGCCGGATAGACAATTGGCGGATGCAGATCAGAAGGGAATGCGGCGACGACCTTTACCCTGTTTTCCGCCATCGCGTCAGACCGATACACGACCCCCAATGGGGCTGCTCCGGTGGCAACCAGAGCCAGTGCCGCGCGCACATTGTCGGTTTGCGCGACGTGATCCTTCACATCGCCCCAAAGCCCCAGGTTTTGTAGTGCAGCCTTGCCATAAATTCCCGCCGGAACGGCATCGACCAGAGCCATCGCCAGATGGCCGCCAGCCAGCAACCCCGGCAGATCGACATCCGCGCGCATGTCTCCGATGTCAGGCTGATCCTCCGCGCCAATCAGAACCAGCCCGTTTCCCAGCAAGTCAACGCGCGACGCCGGGTCAATCAACCCATGCTTCTGTAGCACATCCATCCAGTCCGCATTGGCCGAAATGAACAGATCCGCAGGCGCGCCCAACTGAATCTGTCGCGCCAAAACCGATGAGGCCGCAAAGGATACGGTGACGTCATGCCCCGTCTGCTGTTCGAACACCGGCGCGATTTGATCCAGCGCATTTTTCAGGCTCGCAGCGGCAAACACCAAAATCCCGTCCGCTCCGGCCCGGATCGGAGCCAGCGTCAAAACACCCAGAGCCAGAGCCGCGATCAGAAATCGGCGGACAGGGGACAGGATCATATGTACTCCCGCCTGGAAGATTACAGTCCTTCCGGGGATATCTGAGGCAACGGGGCACGCGCAAGCGCCTTTCCCGCACCCCGCAGGCGCAGCATGCGGAAAAGGCACGACATTAACCCGGTTCACGATCATTTCCGTCAGTTCAGCCTTCGCCCGTGTCGCAAACGACATTGATCCCGTTTGTCATCGCGTGGATGCTGCCCGTGACCCAGGAAACAGGACGCTGACAATGCTGCAAAACACACCCGGTCTGATCGACGCCATCCGCGCCCGGTTTGCCCATGTCGACGCCTGCCCGTTTCAGGGACCCCGCATTTTCTTCGAAAACGCAGGCGGCGCGCTGACGTTGAATTCCGTCGTCGAAACCTCGGCAAAGTTTGCAGCCATCCCTGACAATCAGGGACGCGATAACGTTGCCAGCCATGCCCTTGTCGACATCATCAACACGTCAAAGGCCGATCTTTCGGTTTTCATGAATGCCTCGGCCGGTCAGTTTTTTGTCGGCGAAAGCGGGACCGAACTGTTGTTCCGAATGATCCGTACGGCTTGCGTGAACGCGCCCAGGGGTCGCAAGATCATCGGCAGCTCGATCGAGCACCCGGCCAGCCGCAGCGCCGCGCGCCGTTGGGCCGGTATCGCCGGGCTGGACTATGTCAATGTTCCACATGATGACGAAACCGGTCTGGTCACCGCCGAGGACTATCGTGCCGCCATGACGCCGGATGTGTGTGTCGCCACGATCCTGCACGCTTCCCCGGTGACCGGGATGGGCATGGATGTCGCTGCCATTGCGCAGGCCATTCGCGCGGTTTCGCCCGACTGTCTCATCATCGTCGACGGCATTCAGCACGCAGCCCATGGGCAGGTGGATATCGACAGCTACGATGTCGATGGCTATGCAATCTCACCTTACAAGGTGTTCTCGCGTCACGGCTACGGCATCGCCTGGATTTCCGACCGCCTGACCGCCCTGCCCCATGATCGACTGATCGATGCACCCGCAGACGGGTGGGAGTTCGGCACCCGCGACACCGGCTCATACGCCACAATGTCGGATGTGGTGCGCTATTTCGACTGGCTTGGCACGCAGGTATCTGACACGTCCGACCGGCGGGCCCGAATCGAGGCCGCAGGGCGCGCAATTCACGCCTATGAAACCCATCTGACCAACGCGATGATCAACGGCACCGGCAATCTGCCCGGCCTGCGGGACATGGACCACGTGCGCATTCTGGCCGGGGCCGACAACCCGGCGCGCGAGGGGCTGGTGTCCGTGGTTCTGCGCGATGTCCCTTCAGCCGAAGTCGTCACCCGGCTGAACGAACAGGGCATCCGCACCCATATCCGAAAAGCCGACCATTACAGCGGCAATGTGCTGACCCCGCTGGGTCTGAGCGACTGCATCCGGATTTCGCTGTGCCACTACAATACCGAGCAGGAAGTGGCCCAGTTGCTGGCCGCATTGAACGAGATGGCAAACTGATCCGCCTTTAGGAAAAGAAATTCTTCCGGACCCTCTTGCGCCCGCGCGCAGGCTTGGCTACATGCACCGTCACGGGTGATTAGCTCAGTTGGTAGAGCGCTTCGTTTACACCGAAGATGTCGGGAGTTCGAGTCTCTCATCACCCACCATCCCGCTTTCGCAGTGTTGCCACGGACCCGGCGTCATCCAGCACCGCTGATTGCAACCGATTGCAAGTCTGGTGCAATGGTGCATAGTATCTCCCCCATGCTATCACCTTTCCGCCATTCCCCCATTCGCGGGTACCAGCCATGAGTGTCACCCTGAAAGACGTCGCCGCGCTGGCGGGTGTTTCGCGCTCGGCAGTCTCGCGCACCTTTACCGAAGGCGCGTCCGTTTCCGCCAAGACACGCAGCAAGGTCGAAAAGGCCGCTCAGCAGCTGGGCTATAGTCCCAATGCGCTGGCCTCGTCGCTTACCACCGGGCGCACCAAGCTGATCGGGTTGATCTCCAACAACTTTCACAACCCGATATTCCTTGAGGTATTCGATCAGTTCACCCGCGCCCTGCAGGAACGGGGGTTGCGGCCGCTGATCGTGAACCTGACCGATGAAACCGAACCCGCCAATTCGGTTCGGATGCTCAGGCAGTATTCGGTGGATGCCGCCATCGTGGCCTCATCCACGCTGCCGCCCAGCTTTGCCAAGGCGTTCCACGACGCAGGCGTGCCGGTGGTGCACACGTTCGGGCGTTCTGCCACGTCGCCCGAGGTGCATGTCGTGGGGATCGACAATGTCGAATGCGGGCGCATGGCCGCGCGCGAGTTGCTGGTCCGCGGCTATCGGCGCGTCGGGTATCTGGGCGGACCCAGGGATGCCACCTCGGCGATGGACCGGTATCGCGGTTTCATGGAAGAGGTCGAGCGGCATGCCGATCTAGAAGTGACGCATTCCTTTGCCGACAACTATTCCTTCGAGGCCGGGCGCGCCGAGATGCTGCGCCTGCTGCTGGGTACCCCGGCCGAAGGGTATTTCTGCGGCGATGACATCCTGTCGATCGGCGCATTGTCGGCACTGTCGGATCACGGGCTGAAACCGGGCCGGGATATCGGGATCATTGGCCTGAACGACATGGAAATGTCACGCTGGGAAAGCGTCGATCTGACCACCATTCACCAGCCGATCAAGCAGATCATCACCTCGTCGGTCGATCTGGTCGAAGAGATGCTGAAAGATCCGGAGCGCTATCCTGAAGCGCGGATTTTTCCCTGCCGAGTGATCGAGCGGGGCACGTTGCGGCCCCGCCCCTGATCAGCGGAACATCGGCGGGCGGGCGTCTGTCCACGCGCCGTCATTTCTGGACGACGCGACGGCGGCGTGCACGGCGGCAATCGAGCGGACCCCGTCCGACGGGGTGGGCAGCCCGTCCCGTGCCTCACCCAATATGGCGTCTGCCAGATCGCAATAGATATTCGCCACCGCCAGCGGAAAACCTTCGGGATGTGCGATAGCCACGCGGGACAGGCGCTGGGTTTCTTCGTGCAAACCGCCTTCGCCCTTTTCGATGATCTGAGTGCGCCCGCCCACGGGGGTATAGACCAACTGGTTGGGATGCTCGGACGCCCAGCGCAACCCGCCCGTTTCACCGAATACCTGAATGTCGAACCCGTGCTGACGCCCGATGGCGACGGACGAGGTCCACAAACGGCCAACCGTGCCGCGCTCCATTCGGAAATTGACCATCGCGTCATCCTCCAACTCGCGGCTTGCGATGGTAGAGGCCATGTCGGCGGACAGCGATTTCACCTCATCGTCGCAGATAAAGCTGGCCATATGCAGCGCATGTATCCCGCAATCGGCAAACTGGCCGGAAACCCCTGCCATCGCCGGTTCGTAGCGCCAGCGCACCCGCGGGTTGTCGGCATCGGTGGCATCGCCGTGGTGGCCGTGGCTGAAGTTGGTCACAACCAGCCGGACCTTGCCCAGATCCCCCGCGCGCACCATCGCCCGCGCCTGCCGCACCATCGGGTAGGCAGAATAGCAGTAATTGACCGCGCAGATCTTGCCCGAGGCTTCGGCAACGCGAACGATCTCTTCGCCCTCGTCCACTGTCATGGTCATCGGCTTTTCGCACAGAACGTTGAAGCCGGCCTCAAGAAAGGCTTTGGCGATTTCGAAATGCGTTGCGTTCGGTGTGGCGATCGTCACCAAATCGATACGGTCGGCGCGATCCTTCTCACCTGACAGCATTTCCTGCCAGTTGCCATAGGCACGGTCGGCGGAGACACCCAGTCTTTGGGCGTATTCGCGCCCCACATCGGCGCGATGGTCCAGCGCGCCGGCAGCAAATTCGAACATTCCGTCCGCCAGCGCGCCCAAACGGTGGGCGGGTCCGATCTGGCTGCCTTCGCCGCCACCAATCATGCCCCATTTCAGCTTTGCCATGGTTCTTGTCTCTCTTCGGTCTTTCAGTTGTGCGCAGCGCCTAGAAATCGCTGACCTTTTGCCAACACCGCTGCTCGGACGAGGCCAGAGCGGCAGCCAGTACGCGATTGACCTCGTGCCCGTCGCGGAAGGTCGGCCAGATCGTCTGTCCTGTATGGATGGCCTGCAGGAAATCCTTGGCTTCGATGATGATCTGATCCTGATACCCGGTACCGTGCCCCGGGCCCTGACAGAACGGCTCATAATCCGGGTGGGCCGGGCCGGTCAGGATCTTGGTGAACCCTCTTTGCGCCTCGGGACCTTCGCGCCGGTACAGCCACAGGGTGTTCTGATCTTCCTGATCAAAGCGAATTGCGCCTTTCGTGCCCGAGATTTCATACGCGTAGCCCATCTTTCGACCGGTCGAGATACGGCTGACATAGATGTTGCCCATCGCGCCATTCTGAAACCGGCACATGATCTGCGCATGGTCATCATTGGTCACGGTGCCGCCGGGACGTGTGCCGTGAACAGTCTCGACCTCGGCCATGACTTCCGCAACAGGCCCGATCAGCGCCAGAGCCCCGTTGACCATATGTGGGGCAAGATCGCCCATGGTGCCGTTGGCCATCCCCGTGGTGCGCCAACTGGCCGGAGCCTGGGGATCGGCATAGAAATCCTCGGTATGTTCGCCGCGAAACCAGGTGATTTCGCCCAGTTCGCCATCGGCAATTAGCTGGCGGGCAAACTGGGTGGCCGGCGTTCGGACATAGTTGAAGCCGACCATGTTGGTCACACCGGCCGCGTCGGCCGCATCCACCATTGCCTGACCGTCCTCCATGGATGCGCCCAGCGGTTTTTCGCACAGCACCGGCTTGCCCAGCGCAAGGGCGGCCTCGGCGATTTCACGATGCGTTCCCTGTGGCGACGCTATGACGATGGCTTCGACGGCGGGGTCGCCGACCAGCGCGCGCCAGTCCCCGGTCGCGCGCCGGAACCCATAGGCAGCACGATACCGTTCGGCGCTTTCAGGGCTTGCCGCGCAGATCATCTCAAGCCGCGGGCGCAGCGCGGTATCGAACACCGCCCCCACTGCCGACATCGCAACTGAATGGGCCTTGCCCATATAGCCGCCGCCAACGATTCCAATTCCGATTTCCGGCATCTGTCACGGCTCCGAACAATATATTTGCAACCGGTTGCAAAATCAGTATCGTGTGAATCGACACAACGCAAGGTCCATACCACCTTGCACGCCCCTTTTTGCCGGAGGACATAACGTGAGCGCTTTGATCGACGGTATCAAAGGAAACCGGTTTGCGGTATTCGGACGTGCAGGCATGGACATGTTTGCCGCCCCCGTCGGCGTCAAAAGCGAAGACGCCGATACATTCCACGCCGATCTGGGCGGATCATCGGCCAATATCTGTGCCGGTTTGGTCAAACTGGGCAGTCAGGCGGCATTGATCACCTCGGTCTCGGATGACGCGGTGGGGCGGTTTTGCCTGAACCGGCTGCGCCACTATGGGGTGGACACGTCCAATATCCGGGTACTGGGCGGCGAATACCGGATGTCGTTGGCCGTTTACGAAAGCCGGATCGAGAATTTCCAGAATGTCATCTACCGCAATGGCGCGGTCGATTTTCAGGTCACCGAAGAAGACATGGACAAGGTCGACTATTCGGCCTTCTCAGCCGTGATCTCAGCCGGAACAGTATTTGCCGCCGAACCCTCGCGCAGCGCCACATTCCGGGCTTTCGACAATGCTCGCGCGGCGGGTCTGCCGATCATTTTCGATATCGACTACCGCCCCTATAGCTGGCCTTCGCCAGAGGTCGCGGCCGATGTCCTGTCCCGCGCGGGCGAGGCCAGCGATCTGATTGTGGGGAATGACGAGGAATTCGGCTTTATGGCCGGCGGTATCGAAAAAGGGTTCGAAAAGGCCCGGGAACTGGCTGCGAAGCCCGGGCGGATCGTCATCTACAAGCTGGGCGAAAAAGGCGCGGTGACGCTGACCGACGGTCAGGAAATCAGGACCGGGATCTACCCCGTCACTGCCGTCAAGCCGAACGGTGCCGGCGACAGTTTCATGGCCGGGTTGCTGGCATCCGTCGCAGCCGGGCATTCGCTGGAAGACGCGGTGCTGCGCGGCTCGGCCTGTGCATCCATCGTGGTCTCGCAACCGGGTTGCGCACCGGCCATGCCCACGACCCCGGAACTGGACGCGTTTCTGGCGTCCCACCCCGGCCCGACGACATAGGAGAGACCCATGCACATCGCGCCCTATGAAAATCAGAACAAACCCATCGTCGACGCGGACGATCCGACGGTGCCGTTGAATTACTTCAATATCGTCAAGCTGCGCCGGGGCGAGGTATTCGAATACCAGGTGCCCGGATATGAGACCTGCATCGTACCCGCCACCGGCAGCGTCGATGTCGAGGTCGAGGGCGTGCCGTTTCCCCGGCTGGGCAACCGGGGTGAAGATGTCTGGGATGGCGAGCCCGAAGGCGTCTATGTTCCCGTCGGCGCAAAGGCGCAGCTGGTTTGCATGTCGGAAGAGGCCGAGGTGTTCATTGCAGGGGCAAAGTTTGACAAGGTGCTGGAGCCCTTCGATGTGCGAGAACATGACCTGGTGCAATACGGCAGTGACGACACGAAGACGCATCGAAAGATCAAGCATATCCTTGGCCAGAAACAGCACGATAAGGTTGGCCGGCTGCTGGTCAGCGAATTGTTCACCGTCGGTCAGGGCGGCTGGTCCGGCTTCCCCAGCCACAAACACGACACCAACCGCCTGCCGGATGAATCCCGGCATGATGAGACATATAATTTCCGATTCAGACCCAAATGGGGCTCAGGCCTGCAGATGCTGCAGCGTGAGGATAACGAGCCCGGCGATGCCTATCACATCGTCGATGGATCGACGATCTGCATCGACAATGGCTATCACCCGTGCTGCGTTCTGCCGGGATACGAGATGTACTACTTCACCATTCTCGGCGGTCTGACGCAGCGCTCTCTGGTGCAGTATTTCCAACCCACCCATGCTTATCAGATCGAAACGATCCCGGGCATCAAAGACATGATTGCAAAGTTCAAATGACCCTTGTCACGCTGAAAGACGTCCTGACCCCCGCGTATAAGCAGGGCTATGCCGTGGGTGGGCTGGTGACGCTGGGCTGGGAGGACATGCGCGCCTATGTGGCGGCGGCAGAGGCCGAGAATGCGCCGGTGATCCTGCAAGCCGGGCCAAGTTGCCGCGAGCACACGCCGCTGCCGGTACTGGGCAAGATGTTCCGGCATCTGGCCGAGAACGCCTCCGTGCCTGTCGTTGCCCATCTGGATCACGGATATACGTTCGAGGATTGCAAAATCGCGCTCGACGGCGGGTTCACCTCGCTCATGTTCGACGGGTCGCGCAAACCCCTGCAACAGAATATCGACGAGACCGCGGCCATCGCCGAAATGGCGCATAAGGCCGGGATTTCCTGCGAGGGTGAGATCGGGTTCGTGGGCTATTCCGGTGGCGAGGGCTCCAGCGGGACCGACCCGGATGAGGCCGCCCGCTTCGCACGCGAAAGCGGGGTCGACGCAATGGCCATATCGGTCGGAAACGTCCATCTGCAGCAGAACAGAGAGGGCGGTCTGGATGAGGATCGCATCCGCCGGATCGACGCCGTAACCGATGTGCCCCTGGTAATCCATGGCGGGTCAGGCGTACCGGTTGCGCAACGCACGCGGCTGGCGCGCGAGACCTCGATCTGCAAGTTCAACATCGGAACGGAACTGCGTATGGCCTTCGGCAGCGCGCTGCGCGAGGCGGTCAACCGCGACCCGGAACGATTTGACCGGGTGACCATTCTGAAGGAAACCCACGATCCGGTCGAGGCCGCCGCCCGCGCGGTGATCCGTGCCTTCGGGGCGCCGCCACAACACCAGAACCCCGGCTGAGAAATCAGATCGTGAAGGCGGCCCGGAACGCCTCAAGGGCAGCCTCTGGGTCGCCGGACGCAGAAGCCTCCAACCCCACAGGGCCGCGATATTCGAGCTCGTACAGCGCCCTGGCCACTACCGCATAGTTGATTTCCCCGGTTCCCGGCTCACACCGGCCGGGATTGTCCGCAACCTGAATCTCTCCGATCCAGGGCAGGCATTTGTCGCACCAGCGGATCAGGTCCCCCTCTCCGATCTGTGTGTGGTAGAGGTCCAGGTTGATACGCAGTTGCGGCCGGTCAATTGCCGACACCAAGGCCAATACGTCGGCCGTGGACCCGAAGGGGCAGCCGGGATGATCCAGCTGGTTCAGGTTCTCCAGCGTGAAAACCACGCCTTCTTCCTCGGCCAGATCACAGATGCGGTTCAGCGTATCCCGCGCCTTCAGCCACATTTCACCGGTCACAACATCGTGCTGCCAGATCGGAATCCCCCCTTCACCCAGCCCGGTACCGTGCAGGTTCAGCCGATCCACGCCCAGCCGCTTCCCAACCTTGATTGTTTCACGAGCCGAGGCCAGCAGCATCGCGGCCCCCTCGTCATCGGCCAGCCGCCCCTGAACATAACCGTCCATGATGGTGAAGTTCGCCCCAATGGCTTCCAGCTTGGCAAGGTCCAGGTCAGGCCAGCTCCACAATCCGACACCAAAGCCCATCTCGGTCAGGCGCGCGACGCGCCAGTCTATCGGCCGGTCCAGCCACAGCGTTTCGGCACAGGCCGCAAGTTGAAAGGGTGCGGACATTCCGGACCTCCTGAATTCAGAAACTATCGGGTCTCAAATCGACCCGCCTTCGACCATGAAATTACCCGCGCTGCACATGGCGGCGTCGTCCGAGGCCAGAAACAAAACCATCCGCGCGACATATATCGGGTCAATCGGGTCCGGCAGGCACTGACGGTCGATCTGCTTGGCCAGCGCTTCGGGCGTGACCCACAGGTCCTTCTGTCGGGCGGTCATGATCCAGCCGGGAACAACGGTGTTTACGCGGATGCGGTGATCGCCCAGTTCGCGGGCCATCGTGCGGGTCAGACCGTGGACCGCCGACTTGGCGGTGGCATAGGCGGGAAAACCTGCCCCGGCCTCCCACCACGAGTTCGAGCCGAGATTGATGATGGAACCGCCACCGGCTTCGATCATCCCCGGTGCGAGGGCCTGAATAGTAAAGAACATGTGCCGGATATTGGTGGCCATGCGCTCATCCCAATAGTCCGGGGTGACCGTGCGCCAGTCGTGGCGGTCGTCATGGGCTGCATTGTTGACCAGCACCTGGGCGGGTCCCAATTCCTCTGCCAGTTGATCCAATGCCATGCGCAGCGCGTCAATGTCGCGCAAGTCACACTGGGCAAAGGCGTGCTGGCCATCCAGTTCCGCCAACAGCGCATGCCCTGCGTCGGCATTGATATCCAGAAACCCCACCTTCGCGCCCTGATCCGCGAATGCGCGCACCGTGCGCGCACCGATACCACCAGCGCCGCCCGTGATAATGACCGTCTTGCCGCTGAGGCTGGGGTAGCTGGCGAAATCCTGTGTCAACTGTCGCGCTCCATGATCCATTCGACCTCGGGGGCCGGGACGAACCGCCATTTCCGCAAGGGCCCGGCCATGACGTTCAGATAATACATCTCAAACCCATATGGCGCACCGCAAGGGTGATGGCCACGCGGGACGGTCACAACATCGCCATCTGACACCGCCATCGTCTCATCCAGCTGTCCGTCGTCGGTATAGACCCGCTGAATGCCAAAGCCGGAGGCCGGGTTCAGGCGGTGGTAATAGGTTTCTTCCAGATAGGTGATGCGGGGATAGTCATCCTCGTCATGACGGTGGCTGGGATACGAAGACCAGTGCCCGTTCGGCGTGAACACCTCGGTCACCAGAAGGCTGTCGGCATAATCCTCGGCCTCCATCGCGATGTTGTTGATATGGCGGGTGTTGGTGCCCTTGCCGCGTTCGGTCAGCGTTATGCCGTCGGGTCCGATCCGGCGGGCCGAATGACCGCCCTTGCCCGGCGCGGAACAGACCGCCACAACGCAGTCCGTTTCGGCCACCGCCGCCCACTCGGTGCCGTTCGGCAGGTAAAGGCAATGCGGCGGCGTCTTTTCGAAGACGTTCATCCGGTCGCCCAGAATACCCCAGTCCTGACCCGCCCCGGTGATGCGTGCCTTGCCTTCGACCATGACCAGAATAACCTCGCGATCTCCGGTCACCTCGGCGGCCTTGTCCCCGGCACGCAGGTGATACAGGCCGAACCCGACATAGCGCCATCCGGCGCTGACCGGCGTAATGTCATGCACCTTGCCGCGGGTTCCGAACGGTTTCTTGAGCAGGTCTGCCATTCAGTCGTCTCCTTCAGGGGCGGGCACATCGGCCCGCCCGGGTCAAATGTCAGGCGGCCTGCCGCGTGTTCAGGGCCTTCAGAGCGTCGGCCAGTTCCGCCGCGCGCCAGCCCTCGGACACCGCGCGATGCAGAATGTCGGCCTGACTTGCCGGCGCGTTGCCCCCAACCGGAGGATCGGTGTCCAGATTGGTCGGGAACGGGTAGCCCTCGGCCGTGGCGGCAATCGCCGCGTTCAGCTCAGCCCCGGTCAGATCGCCCCGTTGTTTCAACGCGACCAGCTGCGGGAACACCGCCAGGACCATGGCCTGGCGGTCGATCGCCTCCATCGCGCGCCCAAAGGCCGATGAGATCTGCAACAGGTTGGCCATCCGGTGAATATCCGTGCTGCGGTTCTCGCCCGCCGCATGGAACAGGGCCGGGTTGAAGAACACCGCATCGCCTTTTTCCAGAGGCAACTGGATGTAGGACGCTTCGAAATGGTCCCTGTGGCCGGGGTCGTGAAACGCCAGATACCCGGCCGGGTAGAGCTGCGAAAACGGCAGCAATTTTGTCGGCCCGCTTTCCACCGGCATGTCACAATGGGCGACGGCCCCCTGCAAGGTCAGCGTTGCCGTCACCAGATGCGCATGCGCCGGGTAACGGGCTGCATTTTCCGCGGTCTGAAAGCCCAGATGGTAATCCCGGTGCGCCTGCTGCGCCTTGCCGCCGGGGCGCACCTGATTGATCTGCGCGGTGACCTGATAATTGGGGCCCAGCCACGCCTCGCAGGCGGCTGCAATCGCCGTGTTGCCAAAATAGAGCGCAAAGCCTTCGGGATCGCGCAGGCATTGTTTCTGCAACGCATTCCAAACCCGGTCGTTGGCACCAGAGGCTGCGAAATGATCGCCTTCCCCCGCTCCGCCCCGGCGTTCTTCGTCGATGATTCGGCGAAACACGTCAGTGGCCCGGTCGATGACCGAAATGTCTGCGTAAGCCCCTTTCAGCGCGATCACCCCGGCCGAGCTGTTCAGTACGCGACCCCATTCCGCCATCAGATCGCGGCGCCGGTCCGCGCCTTTCAGCGCCGGGCGCAGGGCGTGCATGTCATAGACGGGCACGTTCTGTTCAATTGCGGCGGCACGGGGCACGTCATCAGCCTTCAGGCTCTGCGAGGTCAGCACCTTGAATTCATCCAGATCACAGGATTCCCGGTCAAAATATCCGACATATCCAAGTTCCTGACTTACCATGATGTTCTCCTTTCTCATGGCGTTGGTGCTGCCCTTTTGGGCGGTTTGTTACCCGCTGATCTCCAATCCCGCCTGCCCGCAGACATCGACGATATGCTCGTATCCCATTTTGGAATATTCATAGGGCGGCGCCTTGGCGGGGTCCTGTTCGGCCTCGACCACGATCCAGCCTTCGTAATCCATCGCCCTGAGCGCGTTCGCGACGGCCTGAAAATCAATGCAGCCATCGCTGGGGACCGTAAAGGCACCGTCAATCACGGCATCCAGAAAACTGCGGTTATTCTCGCGCGTGTCCTGAACCACTGCGGGGCGGATATCCTTGAAGTGCACGTGATGCACCCGGTCTCCCCACCGGTTCAGGGTGGCCATGACATCGCCACCGCCAAACAGCAGGTGGCCGGTGTCGAAACACAGCTTTACTTCGGGGCCCGAGCCTTCCATCAGCCAGTTCACGTCCTCTTCAGTCTCGATGATCGTGCCCATGTGATGGTGATAGGCCATCGGCATACCAAGATCGGCCATCCATTTGGCCAGTTCGGTGATCCGGGCTGCGTAAGCCAGTACTTCGTCCTTGGACAGTTTGGGGCGGTTGTTGACCGGCGTCCCGATCTGCCCCTGCACGGTGTTGGAACATTCGGCGTAGACGATGCAGGGGCTGTTCAGCGCCACGAACTGCTCGACCTGTTCGCGCACGGCGTCGCGTTCGGTGGCAAAATCGTTGACCAGCGACGCGCCCGAGCACCAGCCGCCGCACAACGCGATGTCATTGCCGTCCAGATAGGCCCGCAGCCCCTCGGTGTCGCCAGGCATCCGCTGACCGCGCTCGACGCCGGTATAGCCAATCTCGCGCGCCTCTTTCAGCGCCTGTTCCATGGTGTAGGCCGCCGTCAGGTCCGGCAGATCGTCATTCTGCCAGGCGATCGGAGAGATTCCGATTTTCACGCTCATTTAGTGTTTCTTTCCTTAATGGCGACTTCATAGGCCGCCCGCTTTTCATTCACTTCGGGGCGGGTGCTGACCTCGGGCACCGCCACTTCCCACCACGTGCCGCCATATTCTGTCGAGGGGTACGGATCGGTGTCGATGACCACCACATAAGGGCCCGTAATGTCGCCACGTTTGGCCAATGCGCCCTCCAATTCGTCGATTGAGCCGACTTTGACCGAGGTTGCGCCCATCGCCGCTGCATGGGCGGCAAAGTCGATGGCCGAAGGGTTCTGATGCACGGCGTGATCCAGCAGGTTGTTGAATTCGGCCCCGCCGGTGCCCATTTGCAGGCGGTTGATGCAGCCAAAGCCGCGGTTGTCGGTGATGACCACAGTGAATGACACGCCCATCATGGTGGCGGTCGCCATTTCCGAATTGGCCATCATATAGGTGCCGTCGCCGGTAAAGCAGATCACGTCTCGGTCGGGCTGCGCCATCTTGATGCCCATGGCACCGGCGATTTCGTAGCCCATGCAACTGAAACCATATTCCATGTGATAGGCCCCGGGGCGTGGCGCTTTCCACAGCTTGTGAAGCTCGCCGGGCATGGTGCCCGCCGCGCACATCACAACCGTGCCGTCATGTGCGGCACGCTGCACGGCACCCACCACCTGCATATCGGTTGGCAGAGCGTTGCCGTCACCCGGCGCGTCGGTCAGCTTGTCGACCTTGCCGTACCACTCGGGCTTCAGCGTATCGGCGACCGGGTCGGCGCGGTAACCTTGCAGAGCTGCGCCCAGTTCCTCAAACCCCACGCGCGCGTCGGATTGCAGCGGCATTGCGCCGTGTTTCTCGGCGTCATAGGCGGCGGTATTTAGGCAGATCATTTCGCGTTCCGGGTTGGAAAACAGCCCCCACGATCCGGTGGTGAAATCCTGCAACCGCGTGCCGACCGCCAGAACCAGATCAGCCTCGGCGCAGGTTGAATTCGCGGGCTCGCCTCCGGTCACGCCAACCGGGCCCAGGTTCAGGGGGTGATCCCAGGCCAGCGCCGACTTGCCCGCCTGCGTCTCGGTAACCGGGATATTGTGGGTCTCGACGAAACTTTGCAGCGCATCCGTCGCGCCTGAATAGTGCACACCACCCCCGGCCACGATGACGGGCCGCTTGGCCGCTTTGATCGCAGCGACGGCGCGCGCCAGTTCATTCTCATCCGGACGAATGCGGCGCTGATACCAGACGCGCGGCTCGAAGAAGCTTTCGGGATAGTCATAGGCTTCGGCCTGCACATCCTGACAGAAGGCCAGCGTCACCGGGCCGCAATCGGCTGGGTCCGTCATGGTGCGGAAGGCGCGCGGCAAGGCCGTCAGCAGGTGTTCAGGCCGGGTAATGCGGTCAAAATAGCGGCTGACCGGGCGGAAGCAGTCATTGGCGCTGACCGTGCCATCGCCGAAATTCTCGATCTGCTGCAACACCGGGTCGGGCCCGCGGGTGGCAAAGACATCGCCCGGCAGCAACAGAACCGGCAGGCGGTTCACATGCGCCAGCGCAGCAGCCGTTACCATATTGGTCGCCCCCGGCCCGATCGACGAGGTCACCGCCATCGCGCGTGTCCTGCGCATCTGCTTGGCATAGGCGATCGCGCAATGCGCCATGGTCTGCTCGTTATGGCCGCGATAGGTCGGCAGGCTGTCTTTCACGCCATGCAGCGCCTCGCCCAGCCCGGCCACGTTGCCATGGCCGAAGATGGCCCAGACACCGGCGATGTAGGGCTCTCCGGCCTCGTTCATCTGCGCACCCAGATAGCGGACCAGAGCTTGCGCTGCGGTCAGTCGGATTGTCTTGCCCATTGTGATCCCTTTCAACCCAAGGCCACCCGGCCGGTCCATTGGTATTGAGTTTTAAAGATTCAGAATTGTCCGGCGGACGTCACGCGGAACGGAACGGGTTTACACCGTTCCGCCCAACGATCCTTCCAGTTCCGCCATTTCCTGACCGCCCGCCATCAGATCCTGCAGTTCCTCGGGGGTGATCTCGCCGCGCTTGGCCGTTCCCAATGTCTTGCCCCGGTTCAGCACGGTAAAGCGATCCCCAACCGCCAGCGCGTGACGGACGTTGTGACTGATAAAGACCACGCCGACGCCCTGACTGCGCACCCGGTCGATGGTGGCCAGAACGTTCGACGTCTGACGCACGCCAAGCGCCGATGTCGGTTCGTCAAGGATCAGGATCTTAGCACCGAAATAGACCGCACGGGCAATGGCCACGGTCTGACGTTCGCCACCCGACAGAGTGCCGACTGCCTGATCCGGTCCGCGCAGGTTGATGCCCATCTTGCGCATCTCTTCCATGCAAACCTCGTTGGCCTGTTCCACATCGAACCGTTTCAACAGCCCCTTTCCCTTGGTCGGCTCGCGCCCCATGAAGAAGTTGCGTGTCACGCTCATCAGCGGGATCATCGCCAGGTCCTGAAACACGGTCGCAATACCGGCTTCCATCGCATCGCGGGGCGTGTCGAAATGCAGCGGTTTACCTTCGAAATATATCTCGCCTTTGGTGGGTTTATGCACCCCCGACATGGTCTTGATGAAGGTCGACTTGCCCGCGCCGTTGTCACCCAGCAGACAATGACACTCGCCCGGCTTCACATCAAAGCTGACACCGGCCAGCGCGATGATGTTGCCAAAGTGCTTTTCGATATCTTTCATCTCGACGATAGGTGCAGCGTCGGTGGCGGTATCTCCGTGGTGGAACTTGGTATCTTCGGTCATATCAGCGCTCCCCCGTTACGCGTTTACGGATCGCGTTGTTGAACAGAACGGCGATCAGCAGCATGGCGCCCAGGAAGACCTGGAACCAGTCCTGATCGAAGTCGGTATAGGTCAGGCCGATGACAACCATACCAAAGATGATCGAACCGAAGAACGCCCCGATAGCCGAACCATAGCCGCCGGTTAGCAGACAGCCACCGATCACCGCGGCGATGATCGCCTCGAATTCCTTCTGGAAGCCGCGGCGCGCATCGGTCGAGCCCGCATCCATAACCGTTATGATCGCCACCAGCGCGGCACAGCAGGCCGTCAGCATGAACAGCGAGACCTTGACGCGGTTCACCGGCACACCCGAGTTTGACGCGGCGGTCTTGTCGCCGCCCGATGCGAAAATCCAGTTCCCGGCCGGGGTGCGCAGCAACACATAGGTCGCAGCCAGCGCCAGCACGATGAACCACAGAATTTCAACCGGGATACCGGGAACCTTGGGCGCACCGCTCTTGAATGTGTCGATGACGCCGCTTTCAGCCAGCGAACTGAACAGGCTGCCAAAAGCTTCACCCGAGAAGAAAGGGGCAAGCCAGTCGTTTTCGACCGCATCCCGCACACCGCGCAACTGGGTCGATCCACTGGTCGCCATCTTCAGACCAACCAGCGACAGACCCCGCAGGATGAACAGAAAGGCCAGCGTCACGATAAAGGACGGCAGACCCGAGCGGATCACGATATTGCCGTTGATCGCACCGACCATGGCGGCAAACACAAATGTCATCGGGATCGCCGCAATCAGCGGCAGTTGCCAGGTGACCACGCAGACGCCGAAGAACAGCCCCGAAAACGCGACCATGGAACCAATCGACAGATCGAACTCACCACCGATCATCAGCAAAGCAGCCCCGATAGCCAGAATGCCAAGCTGCGCCGCAGGCGTCATGAAGTTCATGACCCCGGCCAGAGTAAACATCGAGTCGTCCGCGGTGATCGCGAAGAAGATGAAGACCAGAACGACACCGGCCATGGCCCCCAGTTCGGGGCGCTTCATTAGCTTGGTCAAGAAAGGTTCCTTCTTGACCCTTTCGTCCGCTGCAACTTGCGCTGACTGGCTCATGTTTCCCTCCCAATTCGGTTGAAACGGCGCCCATCGCGCCGTTTCAGATTTCAGTGTCCCGTGTGATTAACGGATACCCTGCGAAGACAGGTCGATCACCTGAGCGGCCTTGTCCTGAGTGACCAGGTTCGGACCGGAAGGCACGTTGCCGCCGGGCATCAGGCCGTATTTGGCGTGCAAACCCATGAAGTTCACCGACAGGTAGCCCTGCAGGTACTGCTGCTGGTCGATGGCAAAGGCCGCGTCACCATCCGCGATCGACTGCAGGAAGTTAGCCGACAGGTCGAACGAGGCGACGTTCACGTCACGACCCGACCCCTTGACGGCCGCAACGGTGGGCTCACCCGCCGAGCTGGCGCCCAGCGCCATGACGGTGTCGATGGCTTCGTTGGCGGCCAGAGCAGCGGCCACTTTCGACTCGATCTCCGACGGGTCGTTCGAAGTTGGAAGCACCTCGACATTGCCGCCAAAACCCTCGGCGAAACCGGCGCAGCGCAGGTCCAGTGCGACGTTGCCCACCTCGTGGTTCACACAGATCGCAGTGCTGCCGCCCATCGAGGCCAGTTCTTCACCCGCGGCCTTGCCGGCGTCAAATTCATCCTGTCCGACATGCAGCAGAGCACCCAGATCCTTGGACACGTCCGAGCCCGAGTTGATCGAGATCACCGGAATTCCGGCAGCCACAGCGCGCTCAATTGATGGCCCCAGCGCATCCGCATCGGGGATCGAGACGATCAGGCCGTCGGGCTCCTGGTTCACGGCGGCGTCGATCAGCTGTGACATGGCCACCATGTCAAAGGTTTCGGGCGCGCGGTATTCCACGTTCACGCCGACATCCTTGCCGGCCTGTTCGACGCCGTTTTTGACAACGTTCCAGAACGCGTCATTCGCCTGACCGTGCGACACAACCACAATTTCCTGCGCAAAAGCAGGTGTGGCCAGGGCCATTGCACCCGCAGCCAGTGCGCCTTTAACGAACTTATTCATTTGGTTTCCTCCCATTAGAACAGTTTGTCTTGTTGTCGGGGTCTTGGCCCCAATCATTCGGATCGACCGAATCTCCTCCGCTCCGGATCGTGGCGGAGCTTTCTCCAGTTTCCGTATATCCGCTCATTTTGCAACCGGTTTCAAAACTTCAGCCATCGCAACCGGGTTTCCGGACTGGGCTGAGCGGGTCGCGGCCTCGGCCATTGCAAGCGCGGCAATGCCGTCTTCCAGCGTTACCGGCATTTCCGTTCCGGCCAGCACCGCCTGTACAAATGCATCCCACTCCGCGCGGTAGGCGGGCATATAACGTTCCAGGAAGAAATACGTTGGCTTCGCCCCGATCACACCCTGTTCGGTCGATTTGACCACCGCATTTTCAAGCACGTTATGGGCCTGCAAAAGCCCACCCGATCCCAAAAGCTCGATCCGCTGGTCATACCCGTAGACTGCGCGTCTGGAATTTTTGATCACGGCGATCCGACCGTCGTCATAAGTCATTGTAACCACAGCGGTATCAACATCCCCTGCGCGGCCGATCTCAGGGTCGACAATGGATGCTCCAACGGCGGATATCCGCACCGGCAACCTGCCCATCAGAAAATTGGCCATGTCAAAATCGTGGATCATCATGTCCCGGAACAGACCACCCGAAACCCTGATATAGCTGACCGGCGGCGGCGCGGGATCGAAGGATGTGATCGACAGCATTTCCGCCGCGCCAATCTCATCTCGGTCCGCGGCCGATTTCAGTGCGGAAAAGCTGGGGTCAAATCGACGGTTGAACCCCACCATGACCGGACGACCGGTTTCATCGGCCACCGCCTTGCAGGAAACAGCTCGGTCCAGGTCAAGATCGACCGGTTTTTCACACAAAACCGCCTTGCCGGCCCGCGTGGCCGTTTCGATCAGGTCCGAATGGGTGTCCGTCGGCGTCGCAATCAATACCGCATCGATTGACGTGTCGGCCAGAATATCCTGGGATTCGCGCGCCGTCGCGCCATGTTCGGCAGCAAGGCTTTCCGCCGCTTCGGAAATCGCGTCGGACACCGCGCAGAGCCGGCTTTGAGGATGCGCGGTTATAGCCTGTGCGTGAACGCGGCCAATGCGCCCGGCACCTAGCAATCCGATTCTGAGCATGCGGTTCTCCCAACTTCTGTATTTTGCGCCACAATGTTTCGCTTTGCAACCGGTTGCAAGAAATATTTCAAAAAATCTGATCTGCCGCCGGAGGAACGCGCCAAGCGCCCGGCGAAAATTCGGATCGACCTAATTTAGTTTGGAGCCTGGAGAAAGCGCCTCGGGGATCGGCGGGTATCTGTCTTCCGCTTAATTTGCAGGAACAAACGGGTCCTGTCTCAAATAGACGGACAGTGACGCCCAATCGCTATGCCAGGCGACGTCAGCTCGCTTGCCTTCAGTCAGAAGCACAGAGTTGAAGAGCAATTCTGCGTCTTTGGAAACCGAGACCTGAAACTTGCCCAACTGGTCTGTGCGAACAGAGTATGTCCGAACGGTGCCACCGATCCGCTCGAATACCGTAACCTGTCGGCCCGATTCCGGTTCACCGCCAATCAGCAATGCTCCGCGCAACAGAACCTCGTGCCCATTTGTTTCTTCGACGGACGTGATCTCGATCTCAATCGGCGCTCCCGCGCGGTGGCCCGGAAGTTGCGTACCAAAGTTCCTTCCCAGGAACAGCACTTTTGCATGGCGGGCGTAGCTCTCAGTGAAGCCGGACAAGGGCAGACCGCGCGCAATATGCCGTGCCTCAATTCCAACCAAACCCTCCATATCGAGATATTGCAGGAATGCTTTCCAGTCGGTGTGTTCGACAAAGCGCGGCTTCATTTCGACAAATGCCGCAAACCCGTTATCAGCATCAAAGGACAGGGTGGCGGCTGGGATTGAACCAATCTGGCCCGTGATGACTTGTCGCTCTCCGTCCAACTGCCGGAAACTAACAATGTGCGCTGGGATGAAAGGCAGGGACTGCCCTTTCAAATTTTGACCGACTTTCAGATCAAGGCTGACCGCTGAGGGTTTGACAAAAGGCAAAACCGTCCCTTCGATCCAAAACTCATGAGCACCTGCCGGGTTGATTGCTGACCCTGCAAAAATGATTGCGAAAAAAAACGTTCTCAACAGTTCCATTCGGTTTCCCTCTTTTATTCAGCTTCTCATTGGAAGTGTCGCGCGGGGCCCGGTTCCGGATGCAAATCCAGCGTCAAACTCCTGTGACTGAACGTGACCAGGAGGCTGAAACCGGGGGAAAACCTGTCCCGTCTTTGCAGGTATCGACCCGCGCGGATGAGTGATTTGGTGATGAGTGCCAAGGCGTTCGGGTCGCTAAAAAACCGTAAAGGAACAACACGTATGAAAACTGCAACTCAACTGACGTCGGCTGTTTTTGCCTTCACCCTTATGTCTGGTGCGGCATTTGCGAAAGCACATGACCAGGGTGCCGCCGACGGCACCTCGCCCGACAGCACTTCCGAGACCGTATCTTCGATCGAAGGGCCTGGCATCTCATCTGTAACAAGCAAGGGCGCGCGCGGTGAACAGGCATCCGGTCGCGGCTCAGACAACGCCGTCGACCCGGTGACAGGTAACGGCAACAACAAAAACTGACGACAGAGCCAGAGCGGCCCGCTGGCCGCTCTGGCTTATTAGTCAGTTCCAGTGATCAGTCTGCAGGCGCATCATGTCGAACTGTAGGATTGCCGTCAAAAAAACCGTATGGGCGCAGCCGAACTGATTTCCAGACTGTAGACAAAACGGGCCAGTCTTCCGGTCGTGTGATGTGCCTGAACCCTATTGTGGGCCACAGGATAAGATCAGCGGCTTCAGTATTTTCACCGTTGGCAAATAGAGGAAGGCCTGCGCCGCCTGGTGACTGGTTGGGATAGCGGCCGGCGGCCGCTCGTTCACCGGGCGAATAGCGGGTCACCCAAAGCGGACTGCCGGAAAACGCGCCGCGTCGTTGCGGAAAGTCATCGACCGCCAAAAGCGACACGGTCCCTTCGGTCATCAACTGATACGCCGTCGCAGCGCCGGTGGCGTTTTGCCGGGACAGGGATTCAATCCGCCAGACACCCGGTTCTGCGACCTGCAGGGGTCCTTCGGTTTCAACTACTTCTGGCTCAAGGACCCAGTAACTGCGTTCACTCGGACCGTTCCGTTCCGTTTCCTGACGCACGTGTTCCCGCACAAGACGATTTTCCGCACCATCGATATCCAGATCCAACCGCAGAGAGAAAAAGTGGTCATGATAAACCGCGCTAAGCTGGCGGGTGACCAAACGCCCGTGAGGATCGTCAGGCTCCTCGGGTTTTACGGCTTTGACCGCGTCGATCCCAGTTGCGCCAATCCGAATTTCTATTTCCCCCTGCGGACGGAACACCCAGTCCATTACATAGTCGTAATGCGCGATACTGGCGATAGAGCGAACGACAAGTTCCCGACCGGCCAGTCCTGTGTGCAACCCGTTGAGCGCCTCGTAATGACGCCACAGAGGCCCGGCAAGATCCCGAGTGAATACACAGATCGCGTCTGGTTTTCCCATCACTCTACCAAGGGGCGACAGGGTCAACGTCGTGAGAAACGAAGCCTCCTGCGGGCAGTCGGTTCCGCGCAGCAGCGGCGATGTAAGCGTCCCGAGGCCAAACTCGCCGGCATCAAGATAAGTGCGGAACGCCCAGCTTTCTTTCGGGTCCATATAGGGAACAAACATCTCGGAAATATGGCCTTCAGACAGGATCGACCGGCGCTGGTTGTTGTGTGTGAAACCTGCGTCAGACACGATCAGTCCGAACTGATCATCGAGCCGAACATTCAGGTCCCACGCGCCGAAGGAAATTCGGTTGTTTTCAAGGCGGAAATCTCCGGGTCCGGCAAGTTCAGGCAGACCCTCGGCAACAGGTGGCTGCAGCGCCGGTTCCGGCACTGGCGTGGCACCCTCATCGAGAAGCTCCAACACTTCACCGGTCCAGGCGTCAACGGTCGCGATCAGCCCCTCGATTGGCCGACCGTAGATGTTCGTTGTGGAGGCGGAAACATCGTAGCAAGGCATTTTAATAACGCGACGGTTCACCGATGGCGTTTTCGGAAAATACCCCGCCGACAGCGACTCGCAAAAGATATCATCTGTTGATGTGTATCCACGCAGCGCCATGGCGTTCTGCCATTCGGGATGCATCTTTAGATGCGCGCTTGCGCGGGCCCATTCTTCACTGAGCACGGGTGCGCGCCCGTTGCGAACGGGTTCCCATTTCAGAAGGCTTTCGGTGCCAACGTCCAGCAGCACATCGAAACTGCCGCCCGGTTCAACCAAACTTACGCTGGCCTGCCTTGCCGGATTTCCCTTTCCTGCAGTTGCGATGGCAACGCGCGCAATTCGGGTTGTTTCCTTCAGACGGCCGCTGTCGACCAGAATACGGACAATGCTTTCCAGTTCCGATTTGCTGAACGGTTGCGAGAATTGTGCATTGGCAAACACAGGGCCGACAAAGAGTCCCGCGATAAAGATGGCTTTTAGCAATCCGTTCACAGCACGTCTCCCAAGCGCTGGACCGTCCAGACCGCGCCAGTCGTCGCGACCAGAACGGAAGCCGGGATGCTGATGCCTATGCGATACCACGCCTTGTGCGCAAACCACAGCCCGACAGCGCCAAAACAAACCGCCAAAACGAAAATCTGACCCAGTTCCACACCGATATTGAAGGCAACAAGCCCGGCAAGAAAATGGCTTTCGGGCAAGCCAAATTCGGTCATAACACCTGCAAACCCCAGGCCGTGCATCAGACCGAATGCAAACACAACCAACGGACGCCAGCGCGACAGGTCCTTGGTCATAATATTCTCGGCAGCGACGAAAACGATCGAAGCTGCAATCAGTGGCTCGACGATAATCCCTGGCACAAAGATCAATCCCGACGCGCCCAATGCCAACGTCAATGTATGAGCAGCCGTAAAAAGGCTCACTTGCAACAAAAGCGGGCGAACGGCAGGGGTGAGCAAAAAGAGTCCCACAACAAACAGGATGTGATCCAGACCTTTCGGAACGATGTGAATTATTCCGGCGTGCAGATAGTTCGCCACGACCTTACCCAGTGACGTATCCTCTGAGCCAGCAAACGTGAATGTTTCGGTTGACGCGCCGGTCACAAATTTTGGAACAGATTGCGTTTCGGATTGTACGTATCGGATGATGCTGTCACCGACAAACGCACCCGGAGAAATGCTCAACGTGGTCGCGTCCAATGGGATGTCGGCTGTCATCAGAAAATTGGGCCTTGACGCCGAAGCTTGCTCGATGCCCACAGACTTCAGTTCAGCGGACGTTCCCGAAGCGGTCAACTTCAGTGAGTTCAGTACCCTGGCACCAATGGTTGTCAGGTCTTCCAGATCGCTGTCTTCAGAGTGATCGGACCGGTGGTTCGTCACCGCGCCCGACACAGTGGGATCCAACGCAACACTGACCGAAATGGACCCTGCGGTGAGCTGGCGAAGCACAATCTCGCTTGGTGCCGCCTCATGAGCGCGTGCTGAATTGGGGAGGATTATGGCAATCGCGATCAGCTCAAGTATGATCAGCGCAAACAGCACCCCGAATGGGACCAGACTGGCCTTGGCGAATTTCTTAAACATGGTTGAATATCCCGAAATGAGCATCGTTCGATAGCCAAAGACGTCCCGGCGCATCGTCCGGTTGCACGAAGGGCCTGCTCAAACCACGACGTGAATAGGACGGGTTCGCATCCGGAACCATAGCACGGCACGTCTGTCTGGTAGAAACCATTGCAACAAGGTCCATACTAGTGGCGACACTGGCATTTCTAGAACCCACGACAGAAAAACGGCCCTCAATGACTCAAGCTCAAACAGAGTCAACCTCTCAGGTGCTGGCGAGGCTACTTGACAGATGTAGCCAGGGCGACCGGTCGGCCTTTCGACAGGTCTATGACATGACTTCGCACAGAGTGTTTGGCATAGTGCTGACTATCCTGCGCGATCGTGGAAAGGCCGAGGAAGTCGCCCAGGAGATTTACGTTCAGATATGGCGTCGAACAGCAGCAAATGACCTGCCCCATTCCAATGCGCCCGCTTGGATTGCAGCAATCGCACGCAACAAGGCAATTGATCGTTTGCGTGCAGACCATGTTCGCGGCTTTGTGACGTTCACAGATGACGTCCCGGATATGGTCGATATTGCCCCGGCAGAGCGTGAGCGCGTCGAATCCATGGACGTGCGCCGGGCGCTGACAACACTGAAACCTGAATATCGCAAGGTTCTGCTGCTCAGCTATTTTCGCGGATATACGCAATCGGAACTTGCTGAAATGTTGGACACGCCTCTGGGAACGATAAAAAGTTGGATGACACGTGGAATGGCCGATTTGCGCGAGGCCCTGAAATGACTGCGCGCGACAAAAACGAAACTCACCGAAAGACCAGTTCTGATATGAAAAGTAGGGATACTATCCCAGGAACAACTCCCCGTCTGACCGAGAGCGATATCGAGCAGACGGAAGGGTTCGACCTGTTCGCTCAATTGGCTCACGAATCTGCGCCTTCGGACAGTTTGTGGGGTCGGATTGATGCAGCAATTGACGCAGAGCAGGCCGCACCAGGAATTGCTGCTATTCGTGCAAATGACGGCAACTGGCAGGCCCGCCCGGAAGGTGTCTGGAAAAAGGTAATTTCCACCAGACCGGATGGTGTGCAGATGTATCTGGTGCGATGTGAACCCGGCGCGCGCATTCCTGCTCACTATCATAAGTCTGTAGAGCAGGTTTTTGTGCTGGAAGGTGAGTTTTCCATGGACGGGACAAGTTTCGGACCCGGCGATGGACAGCTTGCAGCAGCCAACACCGAACACCCCGACATATTTTCAGAGCACGGCTGCCTGTTGCTGATCGTGGCCTGACGCAAGGCTGCTGGCGTTCTCGATCATGCCCCCGGCCTTGCGGTCCACAACCGCAATCATGAGAGGACCGCAACCACTTTGCGTGACGATTGATGGCGTTTAGTATCAGGCTAATAGAGTTCAGAGCTGGGAAATGACGGCTGCGAAGACGATGATCGGAAAGAACAATTTCGGACATCTGTCGTGTTAAGTTGTTGCTTGACGCCAATCCTTCAATCAGCCGAGCATGATCTCGATACGGTCGCGTCGATTGTTCCAGTACCCGGCGTTTTGCACCGGTTTCCTGCGAGACTTTCTGCCGGGGGGACAGGGTTGTATCAACGGGTCTTTCAAGGTCTCCGCAACCTGGCCGACATCCGTCTGCGGTCAGCGATCACCTGATCGGCGGCTGGCAGGCTGATCAGGAATGCCCCGACACCCGCCTCATTACTGACTGCCTTGTGATCGGAGTGCTTGGTGTCCAACACCTCCATGATACAGGCGAAATTCAGTTATCGCTCCATCCTTTCGCAAACGCTCAAGTCCTTCCGTCAATGTTCTGATAGGTGAATCCTTTCGGCCCTTGAAAAGCCGTTTTGCGCGCAGATCGGCCAGTCAATCTAGCACGCCCCGATTTGACAGAATCCAACCGTGGTGCTTACCTGACGCCAACACGCATAGGGTGAACAGTTTTTCTGAGCATTATCAGCGCCCTGAGGTGTCGTTTTTGGCGTGGCTCATTCCGGATTTACAACCTGGGGATTTGATGATGGAATTGATTACTGAACAGCTTCGTGCCTTTCCGATCATGGCGCTTTTTCTTTGTCTGGGCCTCGGGTACGGCGTCGGCAAATTCCGCGTCGGCAAGTTTGAGCTCGGCGGCATTGCCGGCACCTTGCTGGTCGCTGTTGTGGTCGGCCAGATCGGTGGGATCAACTTGAGCACGGATGTTCAGAACATCTTCTTTTCCCTCTTTATTTTCATGGTCGGCTATAATGGCGGGCCGCAGTTTTTTGCGGCGTTGAACCGAACCGCGCTGACCAAGTTGCTGGCGGCGTTCATGATGACGTTGTGGGGCTTATTCTTTGTCATCGTCGTTGCCCGCCTGGCGGGGCTCGACAAGGGGCTGGCCGCGGGACTTGCCGCGGGGGGCCTGACGCAATCGGCCATTATCGGCACCGCCGGAAACGCCATCGATCTGCTGGGGCTGGCGGCGGATGAGGCTGAAAAGCTCAAGACCAACATCGCGGTTGGCTATTCTGTGACCTACATCTTTGGCTCGATCGGTCCGATTCTGGCGGTCAGCATCATACCGATCATCATGCGTTGCGATTTGCGGCAGGAAGCCATCAAGCTTGCGCAAAAGCTCAGCGGTGGCGGTCGCAAACTTGAGGAAGGAGAATTCCTTCCGATGAACCGCTTCGAGGCCCGTGCTTATCAGGTGCTGAATGGCGCGGCGATCATCGGTCAGTCGGTATCAAACATCGAGGGCAGTTACGACGGCGACATCGTGGTTGAGCGACTGCTGCACGCCGGGGCACCGATCGATCCGACACCGGACACGGTGATCAGCGAAGGCGATGTAATCGTGGTTTCCGGACTTGTCGCGGCGCTGACGCGGTTTCAGGGCACGGCCAGCGGCGAGATCGGAGAATACCCGCCGGAACTGACCATCGTGGAAGAACGCCGCAATGTCGTCATCACCAACCGAAAGCTGACGGGCAAAACACTTGCGGAGTTGCGCAAGGCACTGACCGCCGATCAGCGTCGGGGCGTACATATCTCGAAAATTACCCGTATGGGGCATGACGTACCGGTCCTGCACAATACTGAAATCCACGCCGGTGACGAAGTCAGCATTGTGGGTCACAAGGACGATCTGAACCGGGTTTCGAAAGTGGCGGGCTACGTGCCGCCTTCCGCCTCGGTCACCAATTTCATTGCCCTTGGGATCGGGGTGGCGGTCGGCTACCTGATCGGTGAAATTAGCTTTGTCATTGCTGGCACCAAGGTGGCGCTTGGTTCGGGCCTGGGTTGCCTCGTGACGGGTCTGATCATCGGGTATCTACGGATCCGGCGACCAAAAATCGGTGGCATCAACCGCGGGGCCGCGAATTTTCTGCAAAGCTTCGGACTTGCGGTATTCGTCGGGGTTGTCGGCCTGAACGCGGGCAAACCCGCGCTTGAGGCAATTCAGCAATATGGAATCACGCTGCTGTTGCTGGGTGTGGTGGTCACGATGATGCCGATGATCGTGCAGTTTCCGATCAACTACTTCGCCCTGCGCATCCGCAATCCGGTCGAGGCCTGCGCGGTTGTCACCGGCTCGCGCTCGGGCAATCCGGGCTTTGCCACCCTGCTGGAGAAAGCTGGCAACTCGACCCCGACGCCGGCATTCACCATGACCTACGCAGTGGCCAATATTTTCCTCACGCTTTGGGGCCCGCTGGTTGTGGCATTCGTGCCGTGAAGCGGCCTAGACCAGCAGCAGAACGATGACCGAGCCCCAGAGGGCGAGCAACACGTTCCCCACCGCGTAGCCGAGCCCGTACCCCAATGTGGGCACCTGGCTTTGCGCTGCCTCCTGAACGGCGGCAAGGGCGGGGGCGGACGTCCCTGCCCCGCAGCAGGTTCCGGCCAGCACGCCCTCGTTGATACCAAATAGCTTGTGGCCGACGAACACGGCCGTACCGTGGGCCAGTATCACGATGGCCAACGACCCCAGGATCAGGGATGGCCCGCTTTCCAGCACTCCGGTCACAAAACTGGGCCCCGAGGTGATGCCGACGCAAGCCACGAACACGCACAGGCCGACTGAATCGAAGATCCACAATGTCGCTTCGGGCACAAAACCAAACGTCCTGCGGACCGAGCGCAGCCAGCCCGCCACCAGACCGCCCAGCAGCACACCGACGGACGTACCCAGACCCAGTTCAACCGCGCCGTATTTCAGGGCTGGAATGCCGATCAATCCGCCGATCAGGATGAAAAAGGCGACAAAGACCATGTCCGTCTTGTTGGTTTCGCGATCCAGATAACCCAGCCGTGCCGCGGCGTCTTCGATATGGCTGCGGGTGCCTGAAACGGTCAGCACGTCGCCCTTGTGCAGGGTCACGCCGCGGAAGATCGGCAGACGCTCGCCGCTGCGCATGATCCCGCGCAGAAAGACGGTGCGCGCCTCAGGCCGGGCAGAAAAGTCGGCCAGGGTTTGATTGACCACTTCGCTGTTGGTCACGACGATGTCGCTGGTTTCAACCGGCAGGTCCAGCAGTTCGGGGTCTTCGACCTCCTCGCCCAGAACACCGGTATGGTCGATCAGGTAGGATCGCAGCCCGGCGATGGCGGCAATGTCACCGGGTTGCAGCACCATGTCCCGCGAGGTGGGCAGGATCTTGTCCCCCCGGCGCACGCGGTCGAAAAACGCGCGGACATGCGGCGGAACGTGGGCCTCAAGCTCGGCAATGGTATGGCCCGCGAATTCCGGGTTGATACGATAGGCGCGCGCCTCGAAGTCGCGGTGTTCGGACACCATCGGGGCGTCGTCGCTGTCCAGTTCGGCCTCATACTCTGCGCAGGCTTCTTGCAGGGACCGGCCGTAAAACCTTGGGGCAATCTGCGTGTGGAAAAAGATCGTGGCAATGACCCCGACAAAATAAGCCACCGCAAACCCGGTGGCGATTTCGCCATCGAAAATCTGCTGCGCCGCCTGATCGGCGCCTGTCTTGGCAAAGGCGTCGATGGCCACGCCAAGCGTTGCGCTTTCGGTGACACCACCCGCCAGAAGCCCTGCGGCGATTCCCACCGACAGACCCATCACCGGCGCAAGCAGGGCGGCAACCACAAGGGCCACGACGCAAAGCAGCGCGGTGATTGCGATCTGCGGCAACGCGCCAAGGTTCAGGGATCGGAAGAATTGCGGCCCGGTGCGGTATCCGATGGAAAACAGGAACAGCATGAAGAACGTCTGCTTGAGCTCATCGGATATGACTACGCCGGTCTGGCCGACCAGAACCCCCGCCAACAGGCACCCTGCCACCGACCCGACCGTGAACGAGCCGATCGTGATTTTACCGATCGCATAGCCAAGGGCGAGGCTGCAGAACAGAGCTAGTTCGGGATGGGCACCGAATATCGAGCCGATCAGTTGCATAGGCTTCCCCCGTCCCCGCCCGCTCACTCAACCGTGCAGGGGTAGACCCTTCGAGGCGCGATAGGCCTGCACATAACCGATGGCCACCGCCCGCACCGCGCGCCCGATCTGGCGATAGGCGCTGTCATCCAGATTGGCGAACGACACGCGCGCCGACCAGTTTGGCGCATCAAAGCCTGACCCGTTCAGCAATACGATTCCGTGATCCCGCGCCAGCTTGAACGAGATATCCAGCGGGTGGACGTTTTCCTTGATCCAGCCGACCACTTCCTCACCCACGTATTTGCGCAGCCAGAACTCAAAGTCGATGATGCCGTAATACCGGTCGTAAAGCGGGTTGTCGGGCACATCGATGCCCATACCTTCGACCATCTCGTCAAACCGGTGTTTCAGGATGCCGCAGCAGAACGCCTGATAGCTTTTGTTCTCGTCCATCATCTCGACCAGCGAAAACAGGGTCATCATCACCTGTTGGGGCAGCGACAGCCCGGCGGTGTGGTTCAGGGCCACGTCACGGCTGTCGGCCACTATCCGGTCGATGAACTTAAAAGAGGACGGGTCCGGTGTCAGCGGTGCATAGCGCGCGTTGACCAGGGCCTTGGTCTCTTCCGGCGCGTCGGCGATCATCTTGTCGAAGATGTTATCTTGGGCAACCAGAATAGCGCCCAATCGCCAACCGGTGCAGCCGAAATACTTGGAATAGGAATAGACCCCGATCGTATTCTCGGGCAGGTGGCCCATCACCGACTGAAAATTCGGAACGAAGGTGCCGTACACGTCATCCGTGAGGATAATCAGATCCGGCCGGCGGGTTTTGACGAATTCGACCAGGCGGGCCAGAACTTCGGGGCTGATGGCGACCGAGGAGGGGTTGCCCGGGTTGACCAGAAACAGCGCTTTGACTTTCGGGTCGGCCAGTTTTTCGAGGTCGTCATCGGTGAGCTGGAAATGGTCTTCTTCTTCCGAAGACACGTCCACGACATTCAGCGCGTAATCCTCAAGCACCGGCATTTCCAGATAAGGTGTGAAGATCGGCGTTCCAAGGGCAATGGTATCCCCCGCGTTCAACAGCCGCTGGTTCTTGAGTGCCTTGAAGATGTAGCACATCGCGGCAGTTCCGCCTTCGACGGCATAGATGTCGAATTTAGCATCCGGCCGGTGACCCGCGCACATGGCCCACATCAGGTATTCGTGCACGATCGTTTCGTTATGTTGCAGGCACCGGTCCGGCATCGGATAATGATCGCCGACGATGCCGTCGGTCAGTTCCAGCACAAACTCATCCGCGTCAAAACCAAATTTCCCGATCGCAAAATCTACCGCAGCGGCCAGCGTATCCGCGCCCGGAGGGCCGTTCTGACCATCTGAGGCAGCGCAATAGATCTTGAGCCGTTCGTAACATCCCGGCCCCTGCGGCATCCCGGCCAGACCAACCTGCGGCTCATTGCGATGTCGTTGCGCTTCGGTCATTGCGAACTGGCCCAGCAGAAAGAACGCCTCTCGGGCATTGGTGGCGATCCAGTTGGGATTGCCGCGCCCCGCATTGAGATAGGGCAGTGTCGTGCGCCGGGATTCTTTCTGCGCCAGCTTGATCAGTTCGTCTTTGATCTCAAAAGGACTCAGGTTCTCGAATTTATGCAGGTCCAGCGTTTCTGTCATGACTTCAAACCCTTGGTAAAACAATCGGATGAATTCATCCGGATCGTACGCAGGGAAATGTGTCTGTGTAAACTGTTCGATCGACGACGCCGTTTCCGGTACCGTTCGTTCAGTTTATCCGCGCGGACGCGGCCAGCGCGCCCGCCAGCGCATTCTGGATCTCGGCTGGGAAATCTCTGCCCCGTTCGACCAGACCGGCGGCGACCCATCCGACCATGTGGCCACGACCGCCAATGTCATTGGCCCGCACCAGCGTCGGGCAAGTCCGCTCGGCACCGACCAGAGCCATGCAGTTTTCGACTTCGGTCGCCGGCAGGACCATCCGAACGGCGCTGAAGATGTCCACCGAAACCTGCAATGTCTGGTGATCCAGCCGATGCGCGGTGTCTGTCAGCAGGCGTGTGCAGAATGCGGACAGAAAGTACCAGCGGAAGATCGAAAAGACGCGATTCTGTAATTCGCCATTTACTCCGGCGCCACTGGTTGCCGTGCGGGCGATCTGCCCGAATGCAGTCTCGGCAGCTTTGGAGGCTTCACAAATCTGACGCTCGCGTCTGGCGACGGAAATCACACGCGGCGCAAAGGCCACTGCGGCTTCGTGGTTTCCCAGATTCATAATTGTCCTCCGTCGTTAACTCCTGACGAGGACATGGAAACTTTCAAGGAAAATCGATTGTGATTAATCGCCATTTTTTGCCAAATCTGTCCACTTACTGGCAATTAATAAATGCCACAAAGTAGAATTTAACGCAAACATAAGCGCCCTGCAGGGATCAGAAAACAGTCCTTTGCGGGTTTTCCGCGTCACGGCGAAATGCGGCAGGCATCGCGATTTCTAACGGAACGCACATATATCTGACACGATCTTGTAATACTTATGCCCATTTCAGCATCTATGAATACTCAATCCTGCTGATCAGTTTACTAGTTTCAATTTTAACGAGGGGGTACGAGCGGGACCAGGGGGTGAGCACCTGACCAAGCCGGGCTCGCCGTTGGCCAGAGATGCTCCCCCCGCCGCATTCTCTCAGTCGATCTTGTTTTTCTGCGCGTGCGGCGTGACCCCGAAACTGGATCGATACACGCGCGAAAAATGGCCGGGATTTTCAAATCCGCAGGCCATGGCAACCTCGGTCACCGACGCTTCGGTCTGCAACAGCAGCTTCTGCGCCCGCTCCAGCCGTAGTTCCATGAAGTATTTCTTGGGCGAAGTATTGAGGTATTTGCCGAACAGCCGTTCCAACTGACGCGTGGAAATCCCGAGGTCTTCAGCGATTTGCGACGGGGATACCGGGGCTTCGATACAATCCTGCATGATGTGGATGGCCTTGGCCAGATGGGCGTTGCGCATCCCGTTTCGCGACTGCAACGAGACACGCTGTTTGGCGGTTGCGTTGCGCACGGCGTTATAGACCATCTGATCCGCCACAGCGACCGACAGTTCCTCGCCGTGATCGCGTTCAATCAGATGCAGCATCAGGTCCGCTGTGGCCGTACCGCCCGAGGCCGTGATGTGCTTTTCTTCCGCAACAAAGACACTGCGCACAAGGTTCACTTCGGGAAATGCTTCCATGAAAGCATCGTGGTATTCCCAGTGGATCGCCGCTTGCATCCCGTCCAGAAACCCCGCTTCGGCCAGCAACCACGCCCCGGAGCACAACGCGCCAATGGCAGTCCCGCGGGCGCGTTCGCGCCGCAAGGTCGCCAACAGCGGGCGGGTGACGTGGTTGCGCATATGGATCCCGGACAGAACAAACAGTTGATCGGTTTTTGGCAAGTCGTTCACACCGCCATGCACCAGCGTGACCGACCCGTTGGAGCAAACGGCATGCGCGCCATGTTCCGAGATGAAAGACCAGTCGTAAAGTTCCTCACCGCTCACCAGATTTGCGATCCGCAACGGCTCGACCGCGCAGGAGAAGGCGAGGTGCGAGAACTCTTCGATCAGAATGAAGGTTATGTGCCGGGTTTGGGGCATGTGAATTTCCGTTTGCTTGGCGTCCGGCGCCCGAGTCTCAGTCGATGGGCTATGCTGCACGATTTTTCTCTGTATACAAGTTGTATTTTTATAGAATACAGAGACAGCGAGGAAACCGTGATGCGATTCGCGTCGAAGCAGAAAGGGGGACTGGATGAGGGACGAAGCCAAATCACGCAAAGCCGAGTTGAGAGAAAATCTGAAGGTGTCCATTCTGACCCTGCGCCTGCAACCCGGCGCGGATCTGGACGAGGCGCATCTGTCCGACGCCTTTGGCCTGTCGCGCACCCCGCTGCGGGAAGTGTTCCGGCAACTGGCCGGCGAAGGCTATCTGGACCTGCGTACCAATCGCAGTGCCCGGGTATCCGAAATGTCCTATACCACGCTGCGCGATTTCTTTCTGGCCGCGCCCATGGTCTATGGCGCGATCCTGAGACTGGCGGCCCTGAACGCCCGCACCGCCCAGATAGATGCCCTGAAGGATGCCCAACAGGCGTTCAAGGCGGCGTTGCGATCCGGGTCGGCCGAAGACCGCGCGCTGGCCAATAACCGCTTTCACGACGTGACCGGAGAGATGTCGGGCAATGTCTACCTGCTGCCCTCGTTCAACCGGCTGCTGATCGATCATGCGCGAATCGGGATGACCTTTTACCGCCCGCAAACGGCCGCGATGTCCGACAACCTGTCCGAAGCCAGCCGCCAGCATGACGCAATCATCGCCGCCATCGAGGCGCGCGACGATGCCGCGGCGGCGCAGCTGGCCGAGGATCACTGGAACCTGTCGCGCGATCAGATCGAACTGTTCGTGATGCCCGACGCGCTGGATGTCCCGATGGGCGTCTTGCCCCTTTCGAAACCTGCATGAGGACGGAATGAACCCGATATTCAGATTTGAGGGGATCTATACCCCTGTGGTCACGCCCTATCACGACGATGGCAGCGTGAACTGGGATGCTCTGGCGCAGGTGATCGAATACCTGATCGAAAACGGCGTGCACGGGTTGATCTCGGGCGGGTCGACCGGTGAGAATTACGCCCAGACCGTCGAAGAACGGCTGGAACTGGCGCGCTTCACGCATAAACAGCTGCAAGGGCGGTTGCCCTTGGTGGTCGGAACCGGCGCGATGCTGACGCCGGATTCGATTGCGCTTGCTTCGGGCGCGCGAGAGATCGGGGCGGACGCCGTCCTGCTGGCCAGCCCGCCCTATTCGGTGCCGACCGACCGGGAAAACGCGCTGAACGCACTGGCCATCGACAAGGCGGCCGATCTGCCGGTGATGCTGTATAACTACCCGCACCGCACTGGCACGATGATGGGCGCGGAATTCCTCGACCGCGTGGGCCGCAGCCGGAATTTCTGCGGCATCAAGGAAAGCTCGGGTGACATCAACCGGGTTCATCTGCTGGCGCGGGATTATCCGCATATCCAGCTGGGCTGCGGCATGGACGATCAGGCTCTGGAGTTCTTTGCCTGGGGCGCCCCTTTCTGGGTCTGCGGCGGGTCGAACTTCCTGCCAGCCGAACATGTCGCGCTGTATCAGGCTTGCGTGATCGAGGGTAACTTTGCCAAGGGCCGCCGGATCATGTCGGCGATGATGCCGCTGATGCGGGTGCTGGAACAGGGCGGCAAGTTTATCCAGACCATCAAGCATGGCGTCACTATGAACGGGATCGACGCGGGTGCCATGCGGGCTCCGTTGAAGGGTCTGAACAAGGAAGACAAGCGGGCGCTGGAACAGGTGACGCGCGTGCTGAAGAAGAAAATCGCAGACATCGTGGCGGAGGGCTGAGCAATGGAACTGCTGACACAGGACGAATACAAATCCATCGCTGCGGGCCTGACCCTGCCGACCGGAGCCTTCATCGACGGAGCGTTCCGCCCGGCGATCTCGGGCGAGACCTTCGAGACAGTGAATCCGGCAACGGGCGAAAAGCTGGCTGATATCGCGGCCTGCGGCGCGGCGGATGTGGATTTCGCCGTCGAAAAGGCGCGCGAGGCGTTTGACGATGGCCGGTGGTCGAAACTGCACCCGTCAGACCGAAAGGACGTGCTGATCCGGCTGTGCAAATTGATGACCCGCAACGCCCGCGATTTGGCGGTGATGGAGAGCCTCGACAGCGGCAAGACGATCTATGACTGCGAAACCGTCGATGTACCCGAAACGATCCATTGCCTGAAATGGCACGCCGAAGCGATCGACAAGATTTACGATCAGGTCTCTCCCACCAGTGACGATCACATCGCCATGGTGGTGCGTGAACCGATTGGTGTTGTCGGGCTCGTGTTGCCATGGAACTTTCCCCTGCTGATGCTGGCGTGGAAGATCGGGCCAGCTTTGGCAGCGGGCTGCTCGGTCGTGGTGAAGCCTGCGGCTGAAACCACGCTGACCGCTCTGCGTCTGGCCGAACTGGCGATGGAGGCCGGTCTGCCGCGCGGGGTGTTGAACATTGTCCCCGGTGGCGGAGCCGCAGTCGGCGAGCCCATCGGGCGGCACATGGATGTCGACATGGTGTCCTTCACCGGGTCGACGGTCACCGGCAAGCGGTTCCTGACTTATTCGGCGGAAAGCAACGCCAAGGAGGTCGTGCTGGAGATGGGCGGCAAGAACCCGGCCATCGTGATGGACGACGCCGAAAACCTGGACCGCGTGGCGGCGCATGTGGTCAATGGCGCGTTCTGGAACATGGGTGAGAACTGCTCGGCCTCGTCCCGCCTGATCGTGCACAAGGATGTGAAAGCCGAACTGCTGAACCGCATCGCGCATCACGCAAAACAGTGGAACGTCGGCGACCCGCTGGACCCCGAAACCCGCATGGGTGCTCTGGTCAGCGAAGGCCATTACAACAAGGTCTGCGGCTATCTGGAGCAGGCCGAGAATGTGGTGATTGGCGGCAAGGCCGAGAAAGGCTTTGTCGAAGCCACAGTGGTCGAAGTGCCCGGCAATGACGCCACCCTCGCCCGCGAGGAAATCTTCGGCCCGGTCCTGTCGGTGATCGAAGTTTCGGGTTTCGACGAGGCCATCAAGATCGCCAATGACACGGATTACGGCCTTTGCGCGTCGATCTTCACCGCCAATGCAAAACGCGCCATCCGCGGCGCGCGGGCGATCCGGGCGGGCACCGTGACAGTCAACAGCTTTGGCGAGGGCGATATCACGACGCCGTTTGGCGGTTACAAGCAATCGGGCTTTGGCGGGCGCGACAACTCGGTCCATGCGCATGATCAATACACCCAGTTAAAGACCATCTGGATTGATCTGGCCGATGACACGGATGAGGCCGTCGATTGAGCCCTTACGCCGCCAGAACCCTGCCCGTCCATCGCGGACCGGCCGCGTGGAGCGCCATTCTGGGCGATCCACAGCCCGCGCAGGTTCTGGATCGTGATCTGACGGCCGATGTCGTCATCGTCGGGGCCGGGTTCGCCGGTCTGTCAGCGGCGCGTCGGCTGTTGCAGTTGCAGCCTGACGCAACTGTGGTTGTGCTGGAGGCCGGTCGCGTGGCCGAGGGTGCAGCAGGGCGGAACTCGGGTTTCATGATTGACCTGCCTCATGACCTGTCATCGTCGGATTACGCCGGCGCGGGCGATGACAGGGCAATCATCGCGTTGAACCGGCAGGCAATTGCCTTTGCACGCGCGGCAGTCGAGCAATACCGCATCGACCCGAATTTCTTTGACCCGGCGGGCAAGGTGAACGGCGCGGCCAGCGCTGCAGGCCACGCGCACAATGTCAGCTATGCGCAGCACCTGACCGACTTGGGCGAGACCAGCGAAATGCTGGACCCGCAGCAGATGCTGGATCTGACGGGGTCCCGGCATTACAGATCGGGCCTCTACACCCCCGGTACTGTGATGTTGCAGCCGGCCGGATACATTCGCGGGCTGGCCGCCGGGTTGGTCGCGGACGGCGTTTCGCTGTTTGAAAACTCGGCCGTAACCGGGTTCGACCAGCAGGGCGGTGCCTGGCAGGTCCGAACCGCGCGCGGCGCGTTAAGCACGGGGGCAGTCATACTCACGGTCAACGGTCACCTTGAAAGTTTCGGTATCGAGCAGGACCGCCTGATGCAGCTTTTCCTGTTCGCGGCGATGACGCCCGAACTGGACCCGGACGCGCTGGCCCGGTTGGGCGGGCAGTCGCGCTGGGGCGTTACCCCATCCGATCCGATGGGCACCACAATGCGGCGCGTTGATACCGGTCAGGGCGGCAACCGCATCATCACCCGTACCTGCGCTGCGCTGCGCCCGGGCATGGCGGCATCCCGGCGCGATCTGGCGCGGGCGTCACGGGTGATGCAACGCAAGTTCGACCAGCGCTTTCCGCAGCTTGCCGGGTTAAAGATGCAATATCACTGGGCCGGTCATCTGTGCCTGAGCCTTAACGGCGTCTCGGTCGCGCGTGAGATCGAGCCCGGCGTTTATTCCGGTTGCGTCCAGAACGGGCTGGGCACGGCTCGCGGAACCCTGACCGGGATCGCAGCGGCGGAACGGGCCTGTGGCCACAGTTCGGACATCACCCGGCATTTCGAGGCCGAAGATCAACCCAAGCGCCTGCCCCCGCAGCCCTTCCGGGAAATCGGCGCGAATGCCGTGCTGCGCTGGAAGGAATGGCGCGCACGGGATGAATGATCACGGCAGGCTCAGCCTGGCCATGCGGCCGCCATCGACCGTAAAAACCTGCCCTGTTATGAAACTGGCATCGTCAGACGCAAGGAAAGCAACCAGCGCCGCAACTTCTTCGGGCGCGCCGGTGCGGGCGATAGGGTGGATACGTTTGATATCCTCATGAAAGGCCGCAGGGTCCGGCATTGAGGCGATGAAATCCACGTTCAGTTCGGTGTCGATCCAGCCCGGCGCGACGGCATTGCAACGGATACCTTCGGCCCCATGATCCACAGCCAAGGCGCGGGTCAGCCCGTGCAACCCGGCCTTGGACGCGCAATAGGCAGCGTGGCCGGGATTGCTGCCCAGACCTTCGATGGACCCGGTGTTAACGATGGCCCCGCGGGTTTTCCGCAAGTGCGGCAATGCCGCTTTTGTCAGAAGGAACGGAGCGGTCAGGTTGACGGTCAGGTTGCGCTGCCAGTCATCTAGGCTCATCTCTTCGACCGAAGCCTCCTGCATCATGCCCGCATTGTTGATCAGGATATCCAGGCGCCCCGCCCTGTCGATGACCTGATCAATCACAGCCTGCGGGCTGTCGGAGACGCTGAAATCAGCTTCGATCCCTTCGAACTCGGGATCCGGCCCGCGTTGTGCTGTGAATACCCGCGCACCATCCCGGCGCAGCCGTTCGGCGATGGCGCGCCCGATGCCGCGGCGCCCGCCTGTGACCAGAGCGGATTTTCCGTTGAACCGGGTCATGACACTGGCTTGCCTCCGTTCACTTCCAGCAACGCACCGCAGACATAGCGCGCCGCGTCCGAAACAAGAAACATCACTACATCAGCGATGTCCTCGGGTTCGGCGATTCGGCCCAGCGGCACGGACTGGCCCAGTTCGACCACGGCAGTATCAGGATCGAACCCGCGCTTGGCAAAGCCCGAGCGCAGCATCGGTGTATTCACCTCGTTCGGACAGACGGCATTGATGCGGATGCCCTGATGCGCATGATCCATTCCCATGCATTGAGTCAGCGAGGCAATGGCCGCTTTCGTCATGCAATAAACCGCGTGATTGGGTCCGGGCCGCAACCCCCAGCAGGACGCTGTGTTGACAATGGCGCCGCCCCCGGCCGCCATGATCGGGATTGAGGCCCGGCATATACGGAACGGCGCCTCGACATTCACGCCCAGCGACAGCGCCCAGTCCTGATCCGACGTTTCGGTGACCGGGCCGCGCGTGATGACACCCGCGTTGTTGATGACGATATCCAGACCGCCCAGCGCATCCGCGGCGATCCCGGGCAGCGCATCAGCATAAGACCCGTCCAGCAGATCACCGGGCAAATGCGCCTCGGCGCTGATCCCTTCGACCGCCCGGTCGGCGGCTGCGACACGTGCGCCCGCTTGCCGCAAACGCTGGACGATTGCAGCCCCAATTCCACCCGCAGCGCCTGTTACCAGGGCTGCCTTTCCCTGAAGTTCCATGGTTCCTCCGGCCGGGTTGAAAAAGCCCGCCCGATGGTCCGGGCGGGTGAGTTTCGGGGGAGATGATCTTAGTAGCTTTGGTTCAATTCGTCCGCCGCCGGGATTTCGCGCTCGCGCCGGGCGATGTAATCCAGCAGCGCCTCGTTCCGGTCCTCGTCCAGCTTGGGTTCTTGGTATTCAGCCAGCAAAGCCCTGGCACGCTTCAGGGCGCGTTCGGTAATCTCAACCTCGCCCTCTGCCGCCCATTGTTCGATGGAATTGTTGTCAAACAGCTCTGGCATGAAGAACGCGTTCTGGAAGTTGTCCTGCGTATGTGGGTGACCCAGATAATGCCCGCCGGGACCGACATCCGGCACCGCCGCGAGGGCCTGATCGAAATCATGCCATTTTGGTCCTTCGGCCATGCGATAGGCCATCGCGCATTGTTCGGCATCGACGATGAACTTTGCAACGGAACAGTGCATTCCGGCCTCATTCCAGCCGGCGCTATGCCAGATATAGTTGGCCCCGGCATGGATCACCGCCTGCAACGTGGTTGCAGATTCATACCCCGCCTGCGCGTCGAATGTCTTGGCGCCGCCCAATGTGTTCGAGGTGCGCCACGGCACGTCGTAATGCCGCGCCATCTGGCCGATCATGAAGTTCATCAGGCTGATCTCAGGCGTACCGGCCATTGGCGCACCCGATTTCATCGACACCGTCGACAGGTAATGGCCGTAAATCGCGGGCGCGCCTTTGCGGATCACCTGCGTATAAGCCAGCGCACTCAGCGCCTCGGCATTCAACTGCGCGACGGTAGCCGGAACGCTGGCGGGTGTGTTCGCCCCGCCCAGCACGAAGGGCGAGCACAGCACTGGCTGATTGCGGCGGCAGAAGGCCCGCATCGCGCCCAGCATCGTCTCGTCCCATACAAGCGGTGAGTTGCCGTTGCAGTTACCGGTGGTGACGGGGTGATCCTCAAGGAAATCCTCGCCGAACAGGATCGCGCACATCTCCATCACATCCTCGGCGTTCTTGGGGCTGGTGGTCATACCCATGAACGTCTTGTCCGAGTGCTTCATCGACGAATAGGTGATGCGCAGATGCCGCTGGCTGATCGGGTGATCGTACGGCTCCACGATGTGATGCGCCGAAGAATGCAACGCGGGCATCATGTGGCTCAGCTTGTGGAACATGGCCAGATCATCCAGCGTCGGATTCCGGCGCACGTCGTCCAGATCGCGCAGGAAGGGCGCGCCGGTCATCGGTACAAAGATTGAATGTCTGCCACCCAGCCGGACGTTCTTTTTCGGATCGCGCGCATGATAGGTGAAATCGCTGGGAATCGTGGCGATCAGCTCGCGCACCAAACCGCGATCCAGATAGACCAGTTCGCCCTCGACCTTGGCGCCGGCTTTCTTCCAGTCTTCCAGTGCGATGAGGTCACGAAACTGAACGCCGACATTCTCCAGTATGTCCATCGAGGCGTTGTCGATGCGTTCGACCTGGCTGCCCTCCATCACCTCGCACAAGGGAATGCCTCGGGTCAGACCGGGCAGCATTTCAAAGTTCGGGGCGGTGCGCATGGCGCGCCGGGCTGAACGCCCGCCCGAGCGGGTCGCGGTACGAATGTTCACGGGGCAATCCTCCAATCTTGTTTTCCAAATTGGGGGATTCGGCGCGTTCGCGCCTCACCGATTGCGATATCTGTTTGCAGGAAGCGACACTGTTTTCGGAACGAAAAACGCCGCCCCGGTGGGGGCGGCGTTGAGTTTCGCATCTGGTGGCCCGCTTATTCAGCGGCCTGTGTTGTGACACCGTGTTTGTCCCGCTGGCTGTCGCGGAACAGCGCCTTGCCCAGCGCGATGCACATCAGACCCATCACCATGGTAAAGGGCAGCGCACCGATGATCATCGCATTGCGCAGCGCATCCATCGGGTTGTTCTCACCCGCTGCCAGGATCAGCGCACCGATCACGGCGGTCAGGATCACACCCCAGATGATGCGGTGCTTGACACCGGTTTCCTGGCTGCCGCCCGACATGATGGTGTTCATCACCAGAATGCCCGAGTCCGCCGAGGTTACCAGGAAGGTCATGATCAGGATCACGCACATGACGTTCAGCATGGACAACAGCCCACCGTCGATCATGTAAGACAGGGTCACGAACAGCTTGTTGGTGTTCGAGGCCCCGATGATCGCGCCTTCGGCGGCACCTGCCAGTTCCAGATCAATCGCGGTACCGCCCAGAATGGTCATCCATGCAAAGCAGACCAGCGCCGGTGCAAAAACACAGCCCAGAATGAACTCGCGCACGGAACGACCTTTGGAGATGCGCGCCAGGAACAGGCCCACGAAGGGCGAGAACGCGATCCACCAGGCCCAGTAGAAGGTGGTCCAGCCGGCCTGCCAGCCGAACTGACGACCCTGTTCGCCTGCGGCGTAGGCTGCGGCCAGCGTTGCTTCGTCCAGCTCGGCAGCGGCGCCTTCCAGCCCGCTCTTGAAGCCGTCGAAGCTGCCCCATGCGTTGGTGGCACCGCCCATAAGGTCGGCGGCATGGGCCTGAGCTTCTGCGGGCAGAGCCGCGGCAAAGGCTTCGACCGACAGCGGACCATAGGCGCCGAAGCTGAGCGAGATGAAGTGCAGGATATAGTCCACCATCGCCGTGCCATAAGTGGTCATGGCAAAGACGAAGGAACCGAACACAACAAATGTACCCAGAAGAATGATCGACAGCACCAGGTTCAGGTTCGACAGGTACTTGACGCCGCGGCCGACACCCGACACCGCCGAGATGATCGACAGGCTCATGATGACGACCAGACCCGAGATCAGGCCCACCTTGCTGGGGGTCGGAACTTCGCCGCCCAGATCCATGACCCACTCCATCCCGGTGATGGCATACAGGCCGTCAATGAACTGGCTGACACCGTACCCGATGGTGACCGACACACCGAGGATCGTTGCAACAACGCCCAGAACATCGACCACATGGCCGAAAAAGCCGTTGACGAAACGACCGAACAGCGGTGTCAGAGCCGAGCGGATGGTCAGGGGCATGTTCCGCGTATAGGCGTAATAGGCCAGCGACAGACCGGTCACCACATAGATCGCCCAGGCGTGAAAGCCGTAATGCAGGTAAGTGAATCGATAGGCTGATTGCAGCGCCTCGGGCGTGTTGCCCTCGACCGAGCCCGAAACGACGACGGGATTGGACCCCCACAGGCCCAGCGGCTCGGCTGTGGCAAAGACCATCAGGCCCACACCCAGACCGGCACCGAACATCATCGAGAACCAGGAAAAGTTCGAAAACTCGGGCTTTTCGCCCGGTGTTCCCATGATCCGGCGACCGGTGGACGGGATAATGGCGACAACCGCCAGGAAGAAGAAGAACAGGCCCACGATGACAACGTAGAAGCTGTTGAACACTTCCAGAAGCTGGCTGTTCAGGCTGCCGAGGGTGCTGTTGGCATTGGCCGGGAAGACCAGTGCCCACAACACCAGCGCAACCATGATGGCCTTACTGATCAATGCAATCGGAACACTGTAGTTTTCGTAGAAACCGGCGTCGGCCGTTTCTATCTCAACGTCCGTGAAGGGTTCTGGTAACGACATTTTCTCCTCCGTGTTGTCGTATGATTTTGACAGACCCGTCGTAAATCGGGTGCCGTCCATTTTTCTTTTTTGGGCCCGTCAGCACATCAGTAGCGCCACCGAACCGGTCTTGTTTTCCTCGTATCACGCAGGGGCGGTCTGACGGATTTACGGTCAATGCCCAAATGTCTGAGTTGCGTGACATTCAACTGACCCGGGGCTGAGGCCGGAAACGGCGTCAATACCCGGTTTTTTTGCAAAAGCGCCTCCATCCGCTTTTTCGTCGGTGCCTCCGGTTCGTCTGCAAGGCCAGGTGCCTCTGGCGAACCCTGATCCGGGCCTCAGACAGCCACCCGTTCCCCAATGGAGTCCAACGTCTCTTGGTCTGCTTGACTACAGGGCCTTCCTGTCGCTAATTCGGCCAGAACCGACATATTGACCCGATTTGACGACCTCTGGGGGAAAGGTGATCACCAAAAACACCTTTTGCTTAACGTGCTCTGGCCGTCACCCTCAAAAAAAATCATAATCAGGTGAAGCCAGCTAAACTCAAACCAGGCAACGATTCCAACGCATCATGTCCAGACGCCATTACAAGCTACCGCCGCTGACCACGCTGTCAGCATTTGAAGCCGCGGCCCGGCACCTCAGCTTCAAAAACGCCGCCGAAGAACTGTCCGTCACACCGGGCGCGGTAAGTCATCAAATCAAAGCGCTTGAGGGCGACCTGGAAACCGTCCTGTTCGAGCGCAAGCACCGCGGTGTTGACCTGACCGAGGACGGCAAGGCCCTGTTCGAGGCACTGTCTTCGTCCTTCGGGCGCATTTCGAAAGTGCTGGCCATGATCCGCGACCGCAAGTCGGGCGGCAAAGTCACGGTCGGGTCGACGACGGCGGTGGCGGCCCTGTGGCTGTCCCCGGCGGTGATCCGGTTCTGGCGGGACATGCCCGAGGTCAATGTGGATCAACTTTCGCAGGACCGCCCGTTCCGGGATCGTCCCGAAGTGGATTTCTTTATCCGCTACGGGCAGGACAGCGACCCGAACCTGACCCACACCCCCCTGTTTCGCGATCACTTGATCCCGGTCGCCAGCCCCGAGGTGGCGGAACGGTTGCAGGGTGCCAGCCTGAAAGAGCTGGCGGCCGAACGCCTGATCCACCTGGAGTCGGAAGATCGCACCTGGACCACCTGGCCCGAATGGTTTCAGCAGTTGGGCTACAACGGCACCATCCCGATCGAATCCCGCGTCAACAGCTACTCGGTCGCGCTGCAACTCGCCCGCAAGGGCGCGGGGCTTGTGCTGGGCTGGCAACGCCTGATCCGGCCCATGCTGAAATCGGGAAAGCTGGTGACAATAGGCCCACACCAGCTGACCGCGCCCAATCAGTTCTATCTGGTCGGTCGCCCGGATGACGAACTGTCAGACAGCGCCCGCGCCCTGAAAACGTGGATATTGCAAGAGGTTCAGACCACTTCGGTTTAGGTGAAATCACCCTCTGATGAAGTTTTCTGATATTGAGAGGAGCCAGTTCCATCCGCCAATAGGAATATGACGCTTCCAGCAAACCCTCAGGAGAGCCCGATGAACAAGCACAGCGCGCTGTCATCCGTTCTGGCCGATGTCAATGTCGCCAACGGCCTGCCGAATGAGCATTATATCGACCCGGCCATTTTTGCCGAGGAAAAACGATCGGTGCTGTATGCCAACTGGTCCGGGATCGGGTTTGGCAAGGACGTCCCAGAAGAAGGCGACGCCAGACCGGTGGATTTTCTGGGCATGCCTCTGTTGATCGTTCGTGACCGTGATGGTGAAGTTGGTGTTTTTCAGAACACCTGTCGCCACCGCGGCATGATCCTGGTCGATACGCCGCGCAAGATCGGCGGCGCCATCCGCTGCCCCTATCATAGCTGGTGTTACAGCCTGAAGGGCGAGCTGCGCGCGACCCCGCATGTGGGCGGCCCCGGCCAGAACAAACATGAGGATGTCAAACGCGAGGATCTTGGGCTGGTGCGGGTGCGCTCTTACGTCTGGCGCGATGTGATCTTTGTGAATGTCGACGGCAACGCCCCCGAGTTCGAAGACGCCCATGGTGCCCTGCTTGAGCGCTGGAAGGAATTCGACCAGCCCGTGCATCACGGCGGCGAGACGTCCTCGTTCAAGCTGGAGGTCAAGACCAACTGGAAGCTGGCGGTCGAGAATTATTGCGAAAGCTACCACCTGCCCTGGGTTCATCCCGGCCTGAACAGCTATTCCCGGCTGGAGGATCACTATAACATCGAAGCCCGCGGACATTATTCCGGTCAGGGTTCGCTGGTCTACCGTCAGCTGACAGATCAGGACGGCGCGACCTTTCCGGATTTCGAAGGGCTGAGCGACCAATGGAACGAAGGCGCGGAATATGTCGCGCTCTATCCGAACGTCCTGCTGGGCGTGCAGCGCGACCATGCTTTTGCCATTGTGCTGGAACCGGTGGATCAGGAAAACACCGTTGAGCATATCGAGCTCTATTACGCCAAAAGCGTCGAAGATACGCCTCAGCATGACGGGTTGCGCGCCTCGAACGCGCAACTGTGGAAGACCGTGTTCGAAGAGGACGTGTTCGTGGTCGAGGGTATGCAGAAGGGGCGGCACGGAATGCTGTTCGATGGCGGACGCTTTTCGCCGGCGATGGACGGGCCGACGCATAATTTCCACCATTGGGTCGCTACGCAGATCGAAAACGGTCGCGCCGAATAAGTCAATTAACCGGCCAGTCCCAGCTGGCCGGTTCGAACAGGAAAGCCAATGAACAAAGACGAGTTGGATCGCCTGCTGCTTGAGGCCCATGACCGCAAGGATCATGCGGCCCTGATCCGCTATTACACACTAGCCGCAGATGAAAGCGAAGCGGCGCAGGATATCGACGCGGCCTGTTTCTATCTGACCCATGCCTTTGTTTTCGCACTGGAATCCGGCGCGCCCGAGGCCGACCGCCTGAACGCCAGACTGGTTGAATATGGCCGTGCACACCGGTTGAAATTCTGAGATTAGTCTCGGGTTAAATTCACTCAACCCAGCGTGAAATTTATGTCCGTTGCCCGCCCCGCGCCGTTGGTGACACATGGCGCGGGAACCAACTTTGAGACGGCAGGGCCATGAAAACGAATGCACAGGCGGTGGTGATCGGCGGCGGGGTGATCGGGTGCTCGATCCTCTATCATTTGACCAAGCTGGGATGGACGGATGTGGTGCTGCTGGAGCGGGACGAACTGACGTCGGGCTCCACCTGGCACGCGGCAGCGAACATCCACGGGCTGCATGACAGCACCAATATCAGCCGCATTCAGCACTATACGATGAACCTGTACAAAGAGCTTGAGGCCGAAACCGGCCAAAGCTGCGGCGTGTTCCAGCCCGGCTCGCTGTATCTGGCCCAGACCGAAGAGCGCGAACATCAGCTGAAGCTGCAGGCCGCCAAGGCCAGGCTCTATGGTATGAATTTCTATGAAATCAGCATCGACGAGGCACGGCGCCTGCACCCGCTGGTCAACTATGACGGCATCCGCTGCGTGATGTATGAACCCGACGGCGGCAATGTGGACCCTTCTGGCGTGACCAATGCCTATGCGGTGGGCGCGCGGCAGCGCGGGGCGGAAATTCACCGCTTTACCCCCGTGACCGCAACCGATCAGCAGGAAGACGGCACATGGATCGTCCGAACGCCAAAGGGCGACATCCGCACGCCCTGGGTTGTGAATGCCGCCGGGTTGTGGGGTCGTGAAGTGGCCAAGTTGGCCGGGATCGAGCTGCCTCTGCAACCGACCGAGCATCAGTATTTTGTGACCGAGGCCATGGCCGACGTGACCGCACATGGCACCCGCCTGCCCTCGGTCAGTGACCGCGATGGAGAATACTACCTGCGGCAGGAGGGCCAGGGCCTGCTGGTCGGCGCTTATGAGAAGGACATGAAGTTCTGGGCCGAGGACGGCACGCCGCTGGATTTCGCGCATGACCTGTTCCCTGACGATCTGGAACGGATCGAAGAGAACATGATGAACGCCATCGAACGTCTTCCTGCCGTCGGTGAGGCCGGGATCAAGCGGGTTATCAACGGGCCGATGATCTGGTCGCCCGACTCCAACGTTCTGATGGGGCCAGTACCCGAGGTTGAGGGTTATTTCTGCTGCAACGGCATCATCCCCGGCTTCTCGCAATCTGGGGGCATGGGTCTGATGGCGGCGCAGTGGATCATTGAAGGCGAGACCCAGTACGACATGTTCGCCTGGGACATGGCACGGTTTGACGCCTGGGCCACGAAAGAGTTCACCATGGCCCGCGTTCAGGACCAGTACGCGCACCGCTTTGCCATCCACTTCCCCAATGAGGAGCGAAGCGCGGGCCGCCCGGCCCGCACCCGCCCCGTCTATGAAAAACAGGCGAATATGGGGGCTGTGTTTGGCCTGAACGCAGGCTGGGAACATCCGCTGTGGTTTGCCGACGCGCCGGGTGTGGTCGAAACCAACGGCTTCACCCGGCAAAACTGGTGGGGGCCGGTGGGCGATGAATGCCGGATGCTGCGGGAACGCGCAGGCATCATCGATATTTCGAACTTTGCCAAGTATGTCTGCAAGGGTCCGGAGGCTGAGAATTGGCTGAATGCCGTTTTTGCCAACACCATACCCAAAGCGGTCGGGCGGTCCTGCCTGACACCTCTGATCTCGAAACGTGGGGGCATCGCAGGGGATTTCACCGTTACCCGCGTGGCCGAGGATGAATTCTGGATCATCGGATCGGGCATGGCCGAACGCTATCACAAGCGCTTTTTCAAACAAGTGCCCCTGCCCGCGGGCACAAGTTTTGAAACCCGGACGCAGGGCATGTGCGGCTTTAACGTAGCTGGTCCGAAGTCCCGCGAGATTCTTCAGCGCCTGACAAATACGTCGCTGGCCACCGAGGATTTCCCCTTCATGCGATCCGCCATGATCGAGCTGGCCGGAATTCAGGTATTGGCCCTGCGCGTCTCGTTCACCGGCGATCTGGGGTGGGAGGTGCATTGCGCCACCGAAGATCAGGCCCGCTTGTATGACGCGCTGATCGAGACCGGCAAAGAGTTCGGCGCAGGCCCCGTGGGCAGCCGCGCACTGATGTCGCTGCGCGTGGAAAAAGGCTATGGCTCGTGGAGCCGTGAATACAGCCCCGAATACTGGCCGCATGAGGTGGGGCTGGACCGGATGTGCAAGTTCGGCAAGGATTTCCTGAACAAAGACGCCGCCAAATCGGTTCTTGACGCTCCCGCTCGCGAACATCTGGTTCTGCTGCATCTGGATGACGAAGACACAGCCGCGTCCAACGCGGACGCAACCGGGGGCGAGCCGATCTTCAGGAACGGCAACGGGATCGGACGGGTCACCTCGGGGACCTATGGATATACCGTCGGCATGTCGCTGGCGCTTGGCTATGTATCCGGCGCAGAACCGGGGGATGAAGTCGAGGTGATGGTGCTGGGCCGCCCGCACAGGGCCACCATCCTGCATGAACCCCCGTTTGACCCGAAAGGAGAAATCCTGCGCGGCTGATCCAACCATGATCGGCACCTGACCTTACGGGAGGCTGTTCATCCGCCCCTCTCTGCTTTTATCCTGACCGGAACCGAACACGCGCTTTGGGAGGGGCGGGTGCATGGAACACAGCACGGACATGCTGATCGTCGGCGCCGGATTTTCCGGTTTGACCATGGCGATCGAGGCCCGCAAGCGCGGATTCAGCGACATAGCCATCCTTGAAAAAGCAGGCGATATCGGTGGAACGTGGCGCGAAAACACCTATCCGGGCGTGGCCTGCGATATCCCATCGCATCTGTATTCCATGGCTACCCACCTCAACCCGGACTGGAGCCGCGCCTATGCCGGTGGACCGGAAATTCAGGCATATCTGCAAAAGGTCTGCCGTGACGAGGGGCTATACGATCTGTGCCATTTTCACCAACAGCTAAAGTCCGCCTGCTGGGATGGCGACCGCTGGCGGGTGGAAACCGAGGACGGAAACCGCTGGTCGGCGCGATTTCTGGTCTCGGCAATAGGCGCACTGCATCTGCCCAGCATTCCCGATATCCCCGGAGCAGACAGCTTTCCCGGCCCCTGCTTCCATTCCGCCGATTGGGATCACGACATCGAGCTGGCTGATAAACGGATCGCTGTAGTCGGCACTGGTGCATCCGCTGTTCAATTCGTGCCCGAGATTGCGGAGACCGCCGCCCATGTCACGATTTTTCAGCGTTCAGCGCCCTATGTTCTGCCCCGGCCGGACGGCCCGATTGCCGCATGGGAGCGCAGCCTCTACCGGCGGGTTCCCCTGTTGCCCCGTATTCGGCGCAAGCTGATCTACATGATCTTCGAATACCGGCACCGCGTGTTCCGCGGCGAAAAGCGCATGGTGAACTTTGCCATGAAAATGTGGCGCAAGTCGCTGGAGAAGGCGATCAGCGACCCGACCGAACGCCAGATCCTCACCCCCGATTACAGGATCGGCTGCAAACGGATCCTCAGCTCGAATGACTGGTATCCGGCACTGGCCCGGGACAACGTGACCGTGATCCCGCATGGCGTGACGTCGATTGACGGCGACCGGATCATCGCGACCGATGGCAGCGAGATACAGGCCGATATTCTGATCTGGGGCACCGGCTTTCACGTCACCGACGCGGTTGAGCGGCTGGACATCACCGGTGCCGACGGCCTGACCCTGCGCACAGCATGGGCCGACGGGATGCAGGCCAACCTGGGCACGGCTGTTGCCGGGTTCCCGAACTTCTTCATTCTGCTGGGCCCGCATACCGGTCTGGGCCACAATTCGGTCGTGCTGATGATCGAAGCCCAGGTGCGCCATATTGGCCGCGTACTGGATCAGATGCGCCGCCAGGGCGTTCGGGCTATCACACCCGACGCCGCAAGACAGGCCGCCTTTACACAAGAGATGCAGGATCGCCATACCGACAGTGTCTGGCAGGCCGGTGGCTGCACATCCTGGTATCAGGACGCAAACGGCCGAAACACAACGCTTTGGCCGGGCACCGTATCAGAGTATGAAAGGCGCATGGCCCAATCCGGGATGGAACAATACCACCCTGCCCCACCCAAAGGCGGAGACCGCTGAGATGACCACAATCCTGATTATCGCCATTCTGATCGCCGCCTTCCTGATCGGCATGAATCTGTGGACCCGAAACCTGACAAGGCAGGGCCACGAGCGGGTGCCGCAACTTGGAAAGATCATCCCTGTGCGCGGCGGCAGTATTCACCATGTGGAAAAGGGCGATCCGTCCAATCAGACCATCGTCATGATCCACGGGCTGACCGGGCAATTACAGCATTTCACCTACGCGTTGGTGGATCTGCTGGCCGATGACTATCACGTTCTCGCCATCGACCGGCCGGGTTGCGGATATTCGACCCGCGACAGCGCCGATCTGGGCAGGTTGGCGGAACAGGCGCGCATGATTCAGGAGTTTCTGGACGCAAAAGGTGTTACCAATGCCGTTCTGGTCGGCCACTCTTTGGGCGGGGCAGTGTCCCTGGCCATGGCGCTGGACTATCCCGACAGAATTAGGGCGCTGGCGCTACTGGCTCCCTTGACCCAAAAACTGCCAAGCACGCCGCAGGTATTCAAACCGCTGGAAATCCGGACAGAGTGGCTGCGCAATTTGATCGGCAACACGATCGCCGTACCGCTGGCCGCAAAGACCGCCCCCCACGCGCTGAACACCGTGTTTGATCCCGAGCCCGCCCCTGCGGATTTTCTGGACCGTGCCGGCGGCGCGCTGGGATTGCGCCCGTCGGCCTTCATCACAGGTTCGCAGGACGTTGTGGGCGTCGATGACAGCATCGAGGCCCAGATGGCGCGCTATGGCGACCTGACTGTCCCCGGAGGCATTCTGTACGGCGCGCAGGATGCGATCCTTTCGCCCTTCGCACAGGGCGCACCCATGACACGGTTTGGCCTCTCCGACGAGCAGATCGAAGGTCTTGGCCACATGATACCGATCACCGCCCCGGACACCTGCGCCGCCTTCATCCGCCGGATCGCCGACAAAGCAGTTGCTGAGCCTGACCCCGCAGCAGAGACGGGATGATCCGGAGCAAAAAAGAATCCCGGCCGGACCGTGTTTTCCCTCTTGACCCTCCTCACCCCCTCGCTTAAATCGCCTCTCACTCGTGGCGGAGTAGCTCAGTTGGTTAGAGCAGCGGAATCATAATCCGCGTGTCGGGGGTTCAAGTCCCTCCTCCGCTACCAAAAATCCTATATATTTATCAAAAATATACGAGAGAACTGAGAACCTTCTAGCTCCTAAAGTAATTTGGATTCTCAGCTCAGGGGGACATATGGGGGACAAAACTCTTGATTTCGACACGCTGCCCCGGATTCGGATCGTGCATTGAGAAACACAGCTAGGCATCTATCATGCCATGTCTATCCGGATACCTGCCCGTCAGTTAGTTTTCACTGTTAAACCCAGTTAGAAAACGGTCCAGGCACAAAACTAATGCACCAATGCAGAGCGTTGTATCGCCGCTTTCAGTAAAACAATGGCCCGAATGCCAACGCGGTTGTATCCCTGTATTCTGACGACGCATAAAATCCAACGATCCCGTTTGCATTAACTGCGAGGACGAAGAATCCGAAGCCACCGCAAAGTTTGTAGGTCAACGCAAACGGGTGACGCAACAACCGGCCCAAGCCCAACCCGCAAGTTAAGCCAAGGTTGGCTCAGCAGGACAATGCAACGGAACTCTGCGCTCGTGCAAATGTCAGCTATAGCCAAATGCTCAACAGCAGACATCAGAGCTGCGAGTGACAGCTGTACCTTTGGGCTCAAACCAGACATTTCCAACCAGAAAGGCCACCCGCTTTAAGGGATGGCTTTCTGCTGACAACTGAAGTGGTTCGTCAGTCTCCAAAATACTGGCGATGCAGTTTTTGCTCTAGGTCAATGCGGCAGTAACCGAGGTCGAGCAACTCTCGATCCGGCATCCTCATCAGTTCGCGCCGCTTTGTGTTGTACTCTGCACGTTTTTCACGCTTGGCCCTTCTTTCTTCTGGGGTTGAAAACAACCGCGAAAGAAAGCCGGTTTGAATCGCTGTATCCGCATAAGCCATTTGAATTACTCCTCACTGAATATGTCTTCATGAACAGCTAGATGGGTAGCGGACTACAAGCACTTCTGAAGAATACATTAACTTTGGTTAAACCTTGTGGAACGGTGGCGTTTAGCCATTTGCCAAAATCAACCGCGGCTCCTTTGGAAAAGGCCTGATATCGAACCACTTGAAACACGTTCCATCCGAGTTGCACTTGTCGCCCATCAGAAGGTGTACGCCAGCCGTCCCGTGCCGGATTAGCGAGGACCTGACCGCTCGCAAGTCAATCAGCCATCAGCTATCAATAAGCTGCCCGTTCGGTCCTGCGTGGCCGTAGAACATCCATTCCCCGTGCCCATTGGGTGAAAAGGTGAACGTGGCCGTCTGCGGCGATGAGGGAAACGGTTGCGAAGTTCACAGAGCGCGGGGCTTGTGACTCGGTATCCCAGACGGGCAGAAGGTGAGGATGGCGGCGTGCGCGCGTCTCAATGGCTGCACGCGGCGCTTTTGATACTGCATCACCTTTGGCATGCTGGCGCGGCGTACTGCGTCCTTCGCTTCGGCCCACGCCTGCCACAGTGCTTTGCGCCAGATAACCTGACGAAACTTGCGCCCTGCCATAATGACCCAAGCGCGGTTCATAATGTGCTGAAGGTCATACATGGTGAAAACCTTACTTGTCGCTGTGTGTTGCTTTCTTATGTCCTTGTGATAAGTTTTTAGAGTAATGGCACACCCAAATCAACACCAGGTTATGACTTTTTATGTCAGGGATATAATAATGACCCCAGAGCAGTTGAGAATGGCCAGAGCAGCACTAAGGGTGGGAGTGCGCGAACTGGCTGAAATGGCTAAGACGGCCCCGGCCACAATCACAAGATTTGAGACGGAACGAGGGGGCATTCAGCTATCGACGGCTGAGCGAATTCAAACAACCCTTGAGGCGCACGGTATTCAGTTTCTGTCAGAGGCAGACGCGGCAAAAGGGCCGGGTGTGGCACTGGCAAAAACGGAAACCAAATAATGCGTCAGCGCGGCTTTAAAAAGACCTCCAGAGCAGGATTGTTTTTGGCGCGTTACACTACCTTCGTTTCAGGGGCGCTGACCATTGCGTCGCTTTCCTTCCTCCCAAGCCATGCGAAGTCTGACAGCGCCCAGGCAGTCGCTGACGTATTGCGAGAAATGGGTATGGAAGACGTCAAAGTCGATGACTGCACCATCGAGTACTCTCGCCATGTCACTCCTACGGATGAGAATAATGGCTACTACTACTTCACCGATACTATCAATTTGAATTCGTTTGCAAATTTCCAGGAGTCAAAAATTCGGAACATCCGAATTCGTGGAAGAACACTCTATGAATTCAGGATTGCAATGAAGGATTGGTATGTTGAGGAATTTAGAAAAGTACAGGACTTTGCAATAGAAGTTGACCGCCGGTTAAATGGGCAGATTTGGCCATTTGAGCATCCCTTTTATCAAGTTCGCCCCGTCCCTTGGTTGCAGGAAGAAGTGCAGGAATCTGGTTTATTGGAGTTGGGTTTGAGCACACGAAAGGATCATTCTAACTTTGGTCAGGTCACAGTGTTCTATCCTGGGATGCACTTCAACTTTGACGATGAGGCGTCGTTAAGGAACCTCAAAGAAAGCATTATGATATATGCGAAAACGCATCGTTGCGACATTGAATAGCGATGACTCAATAGATCGGACGAAACCTGCAGCTAAATGTTCCGTCGTGTCGCACGCAACAACCACTAGAATTGAGGCCAGTGACACGACCAGTGGGGTAGGTGTGGTTTTGGTCAGAAAGTAAGACACAATTCTGAGCGCCATTTGGCGTTGTAAACCGTTAGGAGCCAAGCATGACCTTAGTAGCGTTTGACCACGTAAATGTACGCACCGCGAACCTCGAAGATATGGTTGCGTGGTATGGCAAAGTTCTGGGTTTGCACCCAGGAAAACGACCAAATTTCAGCTTTCCGGGGGCTTGGCTATATTTGAACGACACGGCGGTGGTGCACTTAGTCGGAGTAGAGGATGAACCCGCTGTTGGCGGTGATCCATCTCTGGAACACTTTGCGTTTCAAGCGGAAGGCTTCGAAGAATTCGTCGGCAGCTTAAATAGAATGGGCATTGACCACTCAGTTGATCCAGTACCGGGGATGGCGCTGGTGCAGGTCAATCTTCGCGATATCGATGGCAACCACATTCACGTTGATTTCGAAACCGCCGGATGAGCACCGAGGACAACCATCAACTCAAACTTCTGTGATAGTTTGAACGCAGAAATCGGAAAATTCGGGAGGCAAAGGATGCAAGCAAGGCGACGGCACCCTATGCGGAAGATGGCGCGGCCATGCCGCCGGGAGCACCGATAATGACAGGACATGCAGCCATTCGGGAGTATTGGCAGGCAGCGATGACGGCGGCCTGAGTGATGTTGTGGCCAATCTGACCGATGCCCATCTCAGCGGGGATTGTGCCATTACTATGGGAACTCTGACGGGTTTTATGGGAGGGCAAAAACTTGCTGGGAAGTACGTTCTCTACTTCCGAAAAGGCGACGCCGGCTGGAAGGTACAGCGCGACATCTGGAACTTCGACACGTAGGTGTCGAGGATGACCTGACGGTCATATTTGTTGTTTCTTTCCACAGCTTACTTCGTGGATCTGGGTTCTCCTAACAGTCAGCCTACCGGTCGACGTAGAGCCGCATGGGCTATTTGGACTGACTGAGTTGCTCATTCATGTCGGCAAAAGATACGGCCCAGAATTCCGCCAAAAACGCGGAGCCTTCCTGTTCGGAAATTTCCGAACGCGTACCATCGGCATCGGTTGCCATACCCATCGTGTAGCGCAACTCGGTGCCCGTATTTGTTTCTGTCAGATGGTATGTCTCAGGGCAGCTCACGTCCGGGCGCGCAGGGTCAAGAATGCGCGTCGAAAAATAGTCGAAGGGCTCCCAATCTGTGACACGATAGAAGAATTGCGCCATTTCGTGCGCGCAATGATAGCCCGACCCTGGACCAAGACGTCCCAAGGGGTTTTCCATCTTGATATCGCTGACGCGATTCATCCACTTCAGTTTTTGTTCGGGCGCGACAAGTGCCTCCCAGACGATCCCAACGGGCGCGTCAATATGATAGCGCAGCGTCCACACGCCATCCTCTTCTTCGAGAAAATCGCGTTGGCGGTCAGCACGCATCTTTTCCCATGATCTGGCCAAATCGTGAACCTTCATGCGGACTTCACCAAAACGTTCGAGATCCTGCGAAAAGGGCTCCATTATGTCGCTGATGTCCATGGCTTCTGCGGCCGCTTCGCTAAATAAGGCGTAGCTGCCAATACCCGTGCGCTCGGCCACATCGGTCTTGGTCAGTCTGTGGACAAGAATGACGTCTGCACCGGAGATGTCTTTAGTAGGGCCCAATTGCATTTCATCGAATTGACCGTGATGGGCAATGATCTTGAGATCCAGATTGCCAACATTGGCACAAGCGCGGCACGGGCATGTCGTGTTGGCGATTATGTCCTGCCCGTCTGAGGGTAAACGCGTTGTAGAGGTTTTCGCAGATGGTCAGAAATGTCTCTCCTGACGGGAAATCCTGTCGTGTCGAATAGGCCAGAACGGCATCGCCTTCGGTTTTCCAGAAGTGCAGCGGATCTCCGACCTGCTCAATCAGAGCGGCCAGCAGCGATTGCAGGATAGGATTGGCATGGTCTATTTCCGAAGATGTCAGGAACTGTGTGTAGCCGGTAATGTCAGCAATCAGCAGATACCCTGTGTGCGATGTAGTCATTGGTTGCCCCCCAACCGAGAAAAAGATCGCGTGCGTTCAACATAGATGAAAATGAACTCAAACAACAAATATGGCCGGTTGGGCGAAGTGGTCTCGCCACATGGAGAGCGCTAAATGAACCGATCCGATGATCGCCGTGTGTCAAAACCGGTTGGATCGAAATGGGCTTTGCTTGAAGAATTTGCGTCTTTGTCAGCTGAGATTTCAGATCCCGATCATTTGCTCTTTATGATCGTCAACAGACTGAAAGCAGTTCTGAATTTTGATGAATGCAATTTGGCGATGCTTAGCGCTGGCGGGGCTTTCTACTATGAAAATGCATTGCAGGACTCTCAAAATGATCGGGTTGTTTGGAACAACACACTTGTCCCGGGATCGCATGGCTAAGTCGGCGAGGTCTAAGTGAGCGGATCCCTGCGACTGTTTCGCGACATGCAGAATGACAAAAGCGCAGATGGATCCTCAACCCGGGCCGCGGTTTTGGCGATGCCAACAAAAGCTCTTCGTCGGGCTGTGGGTGCCATCACTTTCCGCTCCGGCCACTCTGCGGGTTTCACCAAGGACGCCATTGATTTTGCTCAACGCGCTATGGCCCTCTGCTCTGTAGCTGTCCTTGGCAAGCCAGTGGAACAATCCGCACCGGAACAGGCGCTGGACCGGATCGTTGATGCCATAGCCACCATTCTGGAAGGCTTTGCACTATACGATTCCTATGGTCGTTTGATGTTGGCGAATGAGACGTATCGAAAGATGCTGTATCCGGGACATGAAGATCTGGTCAAATCAGGGATGACTTTTGAACAGGTTGTTCGAAAAGCGCTGCCGCTCAACGTGATCACAGATGCAGTCGGTCGTGAAGAAGAGTGGTTGGCGCAGCGGCTGAAACGTCACGACAATTCGGAAGGCCCCAAGATGCAAAGCCGGACATCCGCGGGCTGGATCAAGATCAGCGAGTGCAAGACCCATGAAAACGGAACGGTCGCGATAAGCGAATTGCCGAACGCAACCGTTCCATCCTTTGAGATCCCCTGCACCTGAAAGATGTTCTTGGCCAGATCCAGGCCGACTTTTGTAACCTGCATTGGGTGGCTCCATTCCTAGCAGTCGTTAGCAGCTGCACCTTGGCACATTGCGATGCCAGCGGAGCAGGAGCCATCCACCCCATCCGCATTTGCGAGTCTGCGCGACAGCAAGAAGCGACCCAACGAACGACTGCTTTCCGCCCAATTCCGAATGTAACAGCCAACTTTTATCTGCCCTCCCAAAAGGGTTTAACGCTGCTGTGTTATATACTCTTGTTGGCTTATGCTGAGTGCACGTAGAATTCTGGAACGAGGTTCTTCAGCCCGCCGCAACGCGGCAGTTCTGCCGATCGTAAAAAAACTAAGTGACGGCGGACTAATGGCGCGGCTTACCACGCTCATTGCCTTTAAGTAGCGACGTGGGAAACCTCTTTGTCTGGTGAGTATATGTCCAATATGTTCCAATGTCCGGTAGTCGGCGTCGGGTTGTTGATCATTGGCACATCGAGCACGGTTGGCTTGCCACTGGCGATTGCCGCTTCCAATGCGGGCAACAACTCGTCGGCAGCGCTGAGTCTGTGCCCTTCCGCGCCGTAGGCTCGCGCTATGTCGGCATAGCCCGGGCCGTTTGCGGGTGCGGCGGCTGAACCGGGGAACGTGGTTCCATAGGTCAGACCGTAATGCGCCTTTTGCAGCCCTGCGATCGTTCCGAAGGCGTTGTTGTTCATAACCAGCCAGATGATACCCAGATCAAGTTCGACTGCTGTTGCCAGCATTGACGGGTTTTGACCAAACCCGCCATCGCCAACGAGGCTAAGCACCACGCGATCCGGGGCTGCCAGTTTCGCGCCGATCGCGCCCGGAGGGCCGAAACCCATCGTCGCGAACCCGCCCGGGGTCAGGATTGAACCAGGCGTCAAAATGTCGAACTGTTGCCCGACACCGTTCTTGTTCCAGCCAACGTCTGTGGTGATAATGGCATCCTCGGGCAGTGCCTTGCGGGTATCTGCCAGAATACGCTCGGGCATCATTGGAAAGGCCGAAGAGGTCGCCATTTCCACGTTGCGTGTTTTGAATTCTGTCCGGAAATCCTTGATCCGCTTTTCCAGCGCGGGGCGGTTGAAACCGTCCGGATACATCTCACGGACAACCCGGTTGAGGACACGCAACGCGGCCTTGGCGTCCGCAACGACGCCGATCTCGGTGGGATAGTTGCGGCCGATCTCCTGCGGCTCGATGTCGATGTGAATGACCTTGGAACCGGGAATGTTGAACGTGTAGCCTGGATACCAACTGGAGCAATCGGCCTCCTTGAACCGGGTGCCCACTGCAAAGATGTAATCCGCATTCAGACAGGACTGGTTGACCAGTTCGGTGCCCCAAAAGCCAGTCATTCCCAGCACAAGCGGATGGTCGTCACGCAACGCACCTTTGCCCATCAAAGAATGTGCGACGGGCAGGCCCATATGTTCGACGAATTCGCGCAACTCCTCGCTGGCTTGCGCCAACAGGATACCGCCCCCGACATAAGCGACCGGGTTTTCGGCCTTCGCCAACGCTTCGACAATCTCGCGCGCGGTTTCGTCGTCGATGGACGGTTTCTTGAGCGCGCGCGTGTTGTCGCGGATGCGGTCGAAGCTGTCCGCGGGGATGACCTCGGAAAAGATGTCCATGGGGACGTTGACCAACACGGGGCCGGGTTGGCCGGTTTCAGCCAGATGAAACGCCTTTTCCAGAATTTCGGCCATCAGGTCCGCGCGATCCACCCGCCAAGCGCGTTTAACAAAGGGGCGATAGATCTCCCACTGGGCCGCGTCTGCGTGCAGGTTCACCTCCTGATGCGGATGCTTGCCATAGTAATGCGTCGGAATGTCTCCCGCGATCACCACCATCGGGATACAATCCAATGCGGCATTGGCGACCCCGGTGGCGCAATTGGTCAGTCCCGGGGAGAGATGGGACAACACCACCGAGGCCTTGCCTGTCACCCGGGCATAGGCGTCCGCCGCGTGGCTGGCGATCTGTTCATGCCGCACGGTGACGAAATCGATGGGACTTTCGGCCAGCGCAGCCAGAACCGCGATGTTCGTGTGCCCGCACAGGCCGAATACATGCTTGACCTCACGGCGTTCGAGAAAGTCGACGATATGTTCGGCAACGGTTTTGCCGTCCAGTTTCGCTCCGTCCATCACGCGACCTCCTGTCCGTAGAACTCACCGAACAGGTCCGGCTCCGAGGGGCGATCCTCGGGGATCGGGCGGCTGACCCAGGTGTAGTTCATCATATGTTTCATAGTGACGTTTTCATTGGTTATGTTGCCGCCCCAGATGCCGCAGCCCAGGCTGCTGGTCATAGGCATGCCATTGGTCCAGGCACCCGCATTGGCCTTGGACTGAGGCTGTCGCACCATCATACGGCTGACCGGAGCCAGACGCGCCAACCGATCGATGTGATCGTCATTGTGGCTGTAGATGCCGCAGGAATGGCCCTTGCCTCCGGTGTCGTAGATCTGGCTGACCGTTTCCAGCGCGTCATCGAACGTGTCGAAGTGATAAAGCGCCATTAGCGTGGTCAGTTTTTCCTTGGAAAACTTGTGCTGCGGCCCGATTTGCCCCTGATTTTCAACCATCAGGAACTTGCGATCTTCCGGGATCGAGAACCCGGCGACCTTGGCCGTTTGCTGCGGCGGACAGGCGATGGTCGGGAACGTACGGTTGCCCTTTACGTCCCACATGGCCGCTTCGAGCATGGCCTTCTCTTCGTCAGAACACAGGTAACCACCTTCGGCTTGAAGTGCCTTGACCATATCGTCGTAAACCGAGCGCTGGATGATGATATTGCCGTCGGCCGAGCAGCCAGATCCAAAGTCAGAGGTCTTAGAAATTCGTGTGTTCTGTGCGGCGATGTCCAGATCTGCGGTCTCATCGATGACGATGGACGAATTGCCTGCGCCGACGCCATAGGCCGGGCGCCCTGAACTGTACGCCGCTTTGACCATCGGCTTGCCACCCGTCGCCAGCGTCAGGTCACAAATCTCCATGAGGTGCTGGGTGAGCGGGATCGACGGTTTGCGAATGGATTGAAACAGGTCTTCGGGCGCGCCTGCTGCTTGACAGGCTGCGCGCATGACCTCGACCATTTCATAGGTGGTATGGGCGGTGCGCGGATGCGGGCTGAAGATGACCGCATTCCGGGCGTTGGCGGCGGAAACGCCGGTCACCGGTGGCGTCATCGCCGGGTTGGTCATGGGGATCAGGGATGCGATCACGCCGGCAGGCTTTGCATATTTTACCAGGCCCTTTTCCTCATCAACCTCGACGATACCGGTCGATGGAGTGCGCAGGACATCACGCAGCACCATGTGAATCTTGAAACGCTTCGCAGGGCGCCCTTCGCGATCTCCGATGCCGCTCTCGTCCACGCCTTGCTGAGCCAGACGCGTGAAGGTCTTCTCGTTCCCCGCATACCACGCGATGGCCTGAGACAGTCGGTCCAGCCTGTCCTGATCCCAATCCTCGATTTCGGCCATGGCCGCGCGGGCACGTGCCAGCATATCACCCGCCATGTTGCGGTCGTTTTCAGTGAGCTCTTTGCCCATGATGATCCTCTTGGTGTTTTAGAATGGCTGCATCGGGCATACGACGCTGTGACCGCGCCGCGCCGAATGTCCGCTTGGCGTGGCTGAGACAGCGACGCGCGTGTTCTTCATATCCCAACTCGGCAACGCGGCTTTGGTTGGGCAGTTCGATGGAATAGTCGACGGGTGGCATCCGTTCGATGATGCCAGTGAAGTCGATCCAGCCCTCGCCGGGATAGAGCCGCGCATCACGGGCCAGTTGGATCATGCCCTCACGCGTATCGGCGATGCCGGGCAGACAGTCAGAGATATGCAGGAAGTGAAACAGGTCAGAGGGGACGTGCAACAGCTCTCCCAAATCTACACGGCTAAGGTGCAGATAAAGCGTATCGACCAGAATACCGCCATTCGGCTGATCAGAGGCGCGGACAATATCCAGCGCTTCATCCAGAGTGCGCAGGCGTGAAAAACTTGGAAACTCCAAATCGACCGTCAGCCCATAGGGTGCTGCCAACTCGCAGGTCTCGGAATAGACGTCGATCAGAAAATCACGATCATCGCGGGTGTTTGTCCACGCGCTCATGATCATGCGTTTAGCGCCCAATTCCCCACCGATCTCAAGAGAAGGTTCAAAACTGCGCGGATCGACATCTTCCGTGATGCGTGCAAGTTCGACATCAAGAACTTTCAAGCCAGTGGTAGAGAGAGCAGTTTTGGTGGCTTGCACCTGTGCCTTGTCGATTGGAGATTGAGTGAATTCACCGTGCACATGCATCGGAATGAAGCGGGGACTGACGGCATCGTAACCGGCCCGCGCGGCGATATAGACCAGCTCGGGCGGCGTACAGCCAATCAGCGTCAGATGCGCCAAGGAATAGAGAGAGGGGCTTGCGCCAGCCTCTTCGGGTTTCACCATGAAAGACAGCTCCACGTGTCTGCGAATCTCAAATTCATCACACGTAGTAAAAAATATCTGATATTTTTTAAATTATCAACTCCGAATGCTGCACTGAAAATAGAAACGCCCGGGCGATGCCACGGGCGTTTTCCAACTGCTCGGCTTTGTATTTTAAATTGTGACCCAATCACCTGCGGACTGGTGAGAGCGCACGGAGGCATCAATGAAACGCACGCCGTCTGCACCTTGATCGACACTGGGATAGGAAAGCCAATCGGGCGGGGCCACTACACCATCCCGGCGGGCAGCCACCCCCATCGCAAATTCAGTATATAAGTTGGCCCAGGCTTCGATAATCCCCTCTGGGAAACCCCGCGCGGTACGGATCAGTCGTTCTGCACTGGGGCCGATGCCATGCCCGTTACCTCGGCTGATGATACGATCCGGTTCACCAAACCGATTGAACTTCAGCTGCTCGGACTTCTCCAAATCCCACTCGAGACCTCCTTCGCTCCCGAATATGCGCAACCGCAACCCGCCCCGGTTTCCGGGGGCAAGACGCGTTGCCATCAGGGTTCCCGGAACCTCGTTTTGATAGCGGGTGAACATGAATACCGTGTCTTCCAAAGGCTTTGGCGCGCCGCAAACATGGAACTCGGCCCTCAGGTCGGTCATCGGCAAGCCCGAGACAAAACTTGCGAGATGCGCGGCATGGGTGCCGATATCGCCGACACAGCTGGTCGGGCCAGAAATCATTGGGTCCAGCCGCCACTTTACATGAGGCGCATCAGCCACATCTTCGGGCGTCATCCAGTCTTGCATGAACTCGACATGGACTTGGTTGATTTTACCGATGCCGCCTTCCGCCACGATTTGTTTAGCCTGACGGATTACTGGAAAACACGACATCGCATAGCCGACAGCAAAGATGTGTCCCGTGCGCGCCGTAATCTCCTCAAGCCCCTCTGCCTCGGCAACTTCGTTGGTCAGGGGCTTGTCGCACAGTACATCAATGCCTGCCTCCAGAAACGCTTTGGAAGCTTCAAAATGAACGTGGTTCGGGGTAGTGATCATAACGGCATCTACGCCATCCGGGCGTGCCGCCTCGGCCTGTGCCATCTCCTCGAACGACGCGTAGCACCGGTCGGTCGGCAGGAACCACTCGGCACCGCGCGCCTTGCTTTTCGCGGCGTCAGAACTGAGCGATCCTGCGGTGACCTCCCACCGGTCGGTCATCCGCGCGGCCGTTGCCTGCGTGACAGAGATACGTCCGCCGCCAACAACGCCCAGCCGCAAACGGCGAGACAACCGGGGGAAAGGTCCGTCAAAGTTCAGATTTTCGGGTAAAAGTCTCTCAGCCATTCTGAACCTCCATGTCCGGGGCCCGTACGCCCTCGGGTAATATTTCCACCGCCATGAAGATGCTGGGGGTAATCGTCTCGTATTGATGCCAGGGATAGTTGCCTTTGGCGTCATACATCGGCTTGTGCGTCGCGCCCGGGGCCATGAATTCTTCGAGATAAAGGGTTTCAACGTCCCGTTCGCGGCATTGCTGCATTTTGCCAAAGCCAACGATTTGCGTATGCACTTCGCGGAACCCCGGCACCGGGCAGAATGGATGATCCTTATGCAACCCGACATTCAGTGGGACCGAGCCGGAATGGTACATGGTCAGTCCGACGTTACCCACGAAGACCTTTGGCGACATGTAGTGGCTGACACCGCGCAGACGCTCCTCTTGGCGAACATCAAAAGCAGATGGCCATGCATCTTTCACCCATGCGAACAGCGCATTGTTATCGGCGTGGGCGTCGAAGCCATGGACAATGACCGCCCGTTCCACGTTTTGGACGGTGCTGTTCTGTACGATCACCGACGAAAGCGGTGCAACGGTCTGATCCTCGACAGAGAGATTTCGCCCCCCAAGGTTAAGGACGATGGCGCGACCCTCGATAGAAATTCTGCGCTCGTCAGTTATGTGCTGGACGCGAAAGAATGGCTGAGCAAAGTCGAGTGTCTCAATCGGCATGAACCAATTCCTTCCGCTCATCGTTAAGGAAATCGACCGGCAAAGGCTCCGGAGCCGCGCAGCGGCTTTCTATCGTCTGATAGGCGCCAAATTTCGGTGCCCGTTCGATCGCGTCCATGACCTCGAAAACGTGGTAGGCAAGCGCTCCACTTGCACGCGGTTGGCGTCCTTCTTGTGCCGCCAGAGCCAGATCCAAAAGGCCGAGCCCGCGGCTGTCTTCATTGAACCCGTGTTTGTTTTCGATCACCTGCCAGTCTTCGCGACCGGCTGGACGAGGTTGATGGGACCAGCGCGAGGTGTCCCGCGTTTTCAACCAGACATCCCCTTGAAAGATATTGGCACCATGAACCGGGTCAGGATCAGGAATGCTGATGGTGCCGTTTTCACCGTAGATTTCGAACCGCGGAGTTTCGCTGTCCCAGACGTCGAAGCTCATGGTCATCGACCCTATAGCTCCGGAAGAGAACTGCAGCAGGCTTAGGGAGTGCGTGTCGACCTCGACATCCATCCATTCGCCGTTGCGAGGGCCGTTTTCGATCATCCTTTTGTCGAACGTGCGCCGAGCCATTCCGGCGACCCGGTCAACGGGACCAAGGCAGCAGATCATGGCGGTCAGGTAGTACGGCCCAAGGTCCAGCAATGGCCCACCACCCGCCTTATAGTAGAAATCCGGGTTGGGATGGTGGCGCTCCGTCCCGTGGGTCCCGACATGGGCAAAAACCCCTGTTGGCTTCCCGATAGCGCCTTCATCGATCAAACGCCGAACGGTCTGCCAACGACCGCCCAGAAACGTGTCAGGCGCACAACCGACCAGCAGCCCCTTTTCGGAGGCTGTGTGCAGGATCGTCTTTCCATCTGTTCGATTCATGACCAGTGGCTTTTCGGAATAGACGTGCTTGCCCGCCTCCAAAGCGCGCAGGCTGATCTCGGCATGGGCGGCTGGAATTGTCAGGTTCAGAACGCATTCAATCGTCGGATCTTCAAATACATCATCTGGCGTGCAGGCCTTGGCGATGCCGTATTGATCCGCCTTGACGCGGCTTTCCGAAGGATCAAGGCTTGCGCAGGCCACGACCTCGACGTTTGAGAATTTGGATAGTGTTTTTAGATAGATATCGCTGATACGACCACAGCCGATAAGGCCGACCCGGAAGGATTTCGATGTTTCACGTGTCATCATTCCTGTCTTCGTAGAGGGGTAAGTAGTTCGGGGGCATTGGCCCTTTGTTGCGGCCGCCCTGGCCCATCTGTTCCCAGGCGTGGGCGAGTATTCCAACCGAGCGGGACAGGCAGAATAGCCCCCGCGACAAGGGCGCTGGAAAGCCAAGTTCGCAGAAGATCACGGCTGTTGCGCCGTCGATATTCATGGCAATTGGCCGACCGCCGCGTTGACGACCGAGCGCGGCCTGAACCTCTTCTCCGATATCGGCAAACCGGCCAGAAACTGTACCTTCTGTCGCCGCATCACGAACAAGTTGCAACAATCGTGGTGCACGTGGATCAACGGGCTTATGAAAACGGTGGCCAAAGCCCGAGACGATCTTGCCGTAGGTCTCGCGCCAGCTGTCCAGACCGTCCTGAACAGCATTATTGAGCGATGCCCCAGCATCCATGCGTTCCGAGATATCAAAATAAAGCTCGGCGCATTGCTCCCCTGCCCCACCGTGTACGTCGCCCAGCATGTTCACCGCAGTAGCCATCGCATTATTGAGACCAACCCCGCAGGTGGCGGCCATACGCGCAGCCGCGATTGAGGGAGCCTGCGGACCGTGATCCACGCCTGCGACCAAAGCAGCCTCAAACAAACGCGCTTGCGCGTCGCTGGGCAGATCGCCCCGCACCATCAGCCAGATCATCTGCGGGAAAGATACGTTCCCGATCAGATCCTCTATGGCGTTGCCACGAAAAGCGATCTGGCCGGGCTTCATGTCGATGATGGAGGTGCGCCACCATTGGCGAACGGCGCGCTCATCGCTTGTCATCTGCGCAGTCATTGCATTTGCACCTCTTTCACCGTCTGGGTTTTGCTTTGCGCGGCAAGGCGAATGGGCGCGTTTCGCGCGCCATAACCGGCGTAACCAGTTCGGCGCTCAACAATTTCAAAGAAAAAGCCGTTGAAGATCGGGCGGCTGTAGATTTGAAAATACTCGGCACCCGCTGCCCGATCGTAGAGAATGTTACCCCGGCGCAGTTGGGCGATCAGATCGTCATCCAATCCGAAGGTCGCTTGCAGATCGGCGTAGTAGTTTTCCGAGATCGTCAAACTGGGAAAGCCTGATTTGCGCAACTGATCCGACGTTTCAAAAATATCGTCCGACTGGAAGGCGATGTGCTGAACACCGGCCCCAAACCCATCTTCAAGGAATGACGCTGCCAGTGTTCTACGCCCAACGGCCCCGTTCAGGTTCAGGCGCACTTCGCCTTCTGGACTTTCGATAGCCTGGCTTTGCACGACACCGGACGGGTCGGCGACGTTCACGATAGGAGATTTTGCCATCTCAAAAGTCGAAATGTAGTAGAGCAGCCAGCTTTGCATCTCATCGTGACGCATCGTCTGTGCCAGATGGTCGATTCGGCGCAGACCGGCGGGCTGGGTCGCTTTGGTTTTTGCGACTGGCTCGAACTCGATGTCCCAGACCCGATGCAGATCGGACTTCTCATCGATGAAATGGACGACGTTGCCGCCGACACCTCGGATGGCCGGGATGTCCAACTCCCCGGTCCCTACCGGCTGTGAGAAATCCGGCGCGCCCAACGCGGTCGCCCGCTGAACCGTCTGATCCGCATCTTTGACACGCAATCCCATGTCACAAACGGAGGGGCCGTGACCGAGGAACGCCGAATGGGCAAAACCTTCCTTTTCGGTATTCACAACGATGTTAATAGCGCCCTGCCGCCACAACTCGACGGACTTGCTCACATGCTTTCGCTCCATTCGAAAACTCATTGCTGACAGCATGTCTGCCAGCTGCGCACCGCTTGTTTCGTCGGCTGTAAATTCGACGAACTCAAAGCCCGACGCATAGACGCGTTCGGGCAGGTCCGGGATGCCGAAATCGGTTCCCGGCTCGGTCCGGGATACCTCATCCAGGAGGTTCACCAGTGACCTATAGCTGTCTCGGGCCAGCGTTCGGCCACCGGGTTGAGGAGCTGCTTCGTTGACGCGCGCAATGGACCAAGGCCCCTTGTACCCGGCGCGGGATAACACCCGCACGAAGCCCGCAAGGTTCAGCGACCCAAGCCCCGGCAGAAGCCCGAAGTGCCGTTTGAGACGACGTATGTCCATCTCAAGCCGGGGTGCATCGGACAGTTGCACATGGAACAGCTGCTCTCCGGGAATGTCCCGAAGGCGGGCGGGTTTGGACCCGTCTGCAAGCGAGAAGAATGAATTCAAAGCCAACCCCAGATGAGGGCTGTTGACAGCTTCAACGACACCTAACGCCTGTTCATCCGAGTGAATAAGATCTGACCATGGCAAGCCCATATAGGCCAGACGCAATCCCATCTCTTTCGCGATCTGGGCCGCCTCGCTAAGGTCCGCGATTACCTGTTCTTCGGTCGCAGCGGCATCGACCTCGAACGCGGACCCAATGAGCAGCAATTCCGTTCCTAGTTCGCTCATCAGGTCGAGTTTGCGTTTCAGCCGATCAAAGGCGCGCTCCCGTCCACCGCCGGACTGGCCTTCAAGGTTATGGAAGGGTTGCAGCAGGCAAATCTTAAGGCCGAGATCTGATGCAAGGTTCCGAATTTGCGATGGCGGCCCGTCAAAAGCGGTCAAATCCGGTTCGTGTAATTCGACCCCCACGAATCCCGCTTCGGCGATAGCACTCAGTTTTTCGGCCAGATCGCCGGGGATCGACGTTGTCGAAATCGAGAGACACATTATCCCTGATATCCAAACATACGCGGCAACCACAGGACCAGATCCGGCATCAGCATCATGATCACCAGGGCGAAGATGAGAACCGCGAGGAAGGCCCAGATTTCCGAGATGATTTCGCGCAGCGGAATGTCGGTCACGGCGTTGATCACAAAGAGCAGAATGCCATAGGGCGGCGTGATCAGGCCGATCATCGAGTTCACGACGACCAATACTCCGAAATGCACCAGATCAATCCCAAGCGCTTCGCAGGTTGGAATGAACAGGGGCACGATCACCAGAATGATCGTCGTTGCGTCCAATACGCATCCCAGCGCGAGGATCAGCAGGTTTACGAGGATCAGGAAGACGATTGGGCTGACATCCGACCCTTCGAGCAGCGCTGAGATCGACTGTGGGATTTGTTCCTGAATGACGATGAAGTTCAGAATGAACGCGCCACCAATGACCACCCCGACGGCCGCGGAAGAGCGCGCACTGTCGACGAACACTTGATAAAGGCCACGGAAGGTCAGCGCGCGGTAGAACAGCGCTGCCAGTAGCAGGGCGTAGAATGCAGCCACGGCTGCAGCCTCAGTCGGAGTAGTGACGCCGCCATATATGCCGTACAGTAGGATTGCGGGCATCAGCAGTGCCGGAAACGCGTTGGCGGTTTTAGCCGGCAACTCGCGCAACGGAACAGGTTCTTCCAATGCAAAGTTCCGCTTTCCGGCCAAATAGTAGTTCATCGCCATGAGGACGACGCCCATGATCAGGCCCGGCAGAATACCGGCCAGGAACAGCGACCCGATAGAGGCCTTGGAAACGAGCGCGTACAACACCATCGGGATCGAGGGCGGAATGATCGGGCCGATCGTCGCCGACGCCGCGGTAATCGCAGCCGCATAACCTCGGCTGTAGCGGCCATCCTTGGTCATCATCTCAATGATGATCTTGCCGATCCCGGCAGCATCCGCGACAGCCGAGCCGGACATCCCCGAGAAGATCAGAGACGCCACCACGTTGACGTGCCCGAGGCCGCCCTTGAATCGCCCGACAGCAGCGACGCAGAAGTTCAGCAGCCGGTCGGTGATCGACCCCGCGTTCATGATATTGGCGGCGACGATGAACAAAGGCACGGCAAGCAGGATCGTGCTTTTGTAGAAGCCTTGCAGGATCTTCTCGCCCGCGAGGGCGACGTCCAGTCCGGCCGTGCCCAGGTACACTAATGAGGCCAAGAGGATGGAATAGCCGATAGGGGTCCCGATGCCTGCCAGAAGAAAGAGAGCGAGCAGGCAGGAAAGAAGTTCAAAACTCATTTGCTTGCGTCCTCGTCGTCTTCACCGTCAACCCGGGGGTGATCGTCAACCACGTTGTACCCAACGACCAGTTCCAGCTCGGTCTTTGGCGGTCCGTTGCGCAGGATATCGAAAAACAGCCAGCCATAGCGTGCGGCCACAACCAGCATGAAGACCGCATAAATCGAAAACACGGTCCGCAGGGGAACCTTCTCGCCCGAGAACGGGTTTCGCATGGTCGCGGTTTTGCGGATTTTCATCCAGTCGATGTAGTCCCATGTCGGCAGGAAGCTGTAGAGCATCCCCACCACGATGGCGGCTGCCGCGATCATGGCAAAGACCTGACGCACGCGCATCGGCACCGAAAGGTAGATGATGTCAAACTTCACATGGTCCCGTTCGCGCACGATGAAGGCGCAGCTGAAGAAGATCACCCAGACCCAAAGAATGCCGATGAGTTCCAGTGTCCAGCCAGCGGGTGTAAAGAAGTATCGCAGAAGAATTTGCAGAAGGAAGATCAGGAAGATTGCCGCCAGCATCCCGCCGGCAATCGCTTCGGTCAGTCGGGAGAACCCCTTTATGAAGCCTTTCATTGTGGTTCTCCCTCCCTTGTGTAGATGAGCTTAGTTGCCCAGAGCGTTGATCTGTTCCAGGACACCGTCGGGCCATGCTCCGGCGAATTCGCTTTCCAGATACATCGATTGCACCTGATCGCGGAACGCCGCGAGGTCGGGCTCATAGACCTCCATGCCCTGCTCCTTGAGGAAGCTGACAAGGTCCTCTTCTTTCTGAAGCTGCTTCTGGCGGCCAGCTTCAGCGGCTGCGTCGGCAGCTTCCTGAACCTTGGCCTGCTGTTCCGGTGTCAGGCCGTCCCAGACCTCTTTGCCGATTGCGATGTAGTTCAGGTCAACCAGATGAGACGTCAAAACGATCTGGTTGGTCACTTCGTAGAACTTCGCGTCCACAACGGTCGGCAGCGGGTTGTCCTGACCGTCTACGGCCCCGGTCGAAAGCGCGGTATAAACTTCCGAGAACGCCATTGGTGTCGGGGCGGCACCCAGAGCTTTGCCAAGGAACTGCCACGCATCTGTGCCCGGCATCCGCAGGTTCACACCTTCCAGATCGGCTGGTGTTGAGACGGTCAGCTCATCCTTGGGCTGACGCAGGTTCACCTGACGACGACCCAGGTACATGACCGACAACAATTTGACGCCCAACTCTTCTTCGGCCTTCTGCTTAAAGGCATCCATCAAGGGATCGTTGAAGACAGCCACCTGATGCGCCGCGTCCTGGTGGACATAGCCTGCGGTAAAGATCGAAAACTCGGGGAAGAACTGTGCCAGTTCCTGCGCCGAGGTGATCGACATTTCCAGGTTACCCCGGCTGATGGCGTCCAGCTCGGTGCCTTGGGCGAAGATGGTTCCATTATAGCTGGGCTCGTAGCTTGCGAAATCAGCGACCATGGGCGCGAAAACCTCGGCCATAGCGACCGAGCGCTGGTCGGTCTCCGATCCTGATGTTGCGAGGCGAAGTTGCACTTTGTCTTCCGCCAGTGCGCCGCTTGTTGCACTGAACAGAACACCGGTTGCGACCAAGGCTGATACAGCAGCCCGGCGGGTAAGTTTGGTAATCACTTTGCTCCTCCCTGAGACATCATGATGCATTTTTCCGATTCTGAGTTTTGCCCTATTTTGGACATTTTGCAAGATTTTTTGCAAAATATCAGATATTTTTTAATACCTGCAGTCTCTGTTGTTGTATTTCAAGAAGACTTCTTACTCTGACAGTCTCGCCAGTCCTGCAGGAATTCTGAATAGCTTCAATGACTTGAAGTGTTCTGAAGCCTTCCCAGCCGGACACAATCGGATCTGCTTCGTGCCGAGCAACTTTGACAAAGTGCCTGAGTTGATTGACCAGTGGGTCAGAGGAACCCTTCTTCAGCGCGGTTGACGAGATTGGAATCCACCAATCCCTTTGCTCACTCTGATAGCTCCACAGTCGAAGATCGGGGACGGACAACGACCCATGAGAGCCACCTATCATATAGCTACTCTCAGTGGTCGACGGATAGATTGGATATTCCTGAGACGTCATCTCCCAACTCCACGGAGCGACAATGCTGTCGGACACACTGATGGTCCCAATCGCTCCGCTTTCAAACGTCAACAGCGCGCCCGCGACATCTTCGTTGTCATAACCGCGTTGCGATGCAGCCGACTGCGCCTGTACGGTCACGACCTCTCCGGCCAGATACCGCAGAAGATCCACATCATGGACAAGATTGACCGAAATGGGTCCTGCCCCGGATTTCTTTCGCCACGGCGCAGCATCAAAATATTCGTCGGGCTTATAGAACCAGCAATTCGCGTGGACAGCGCGCACATCTCCAATCTTCCCATCGACGATGGCTTCCTTAGCTGACTTGATCAGAGGATTGTGCCGACGATGATGGCCGACCATCAGTGGCACATTGGCCCTCTCCGCTTCTTGGACAAGCTCCAGTGCAGCGGTGGCTTCCACGGCGATCGGTTTTTCGACGAGAACAGGACAACCATGTCGAATACATGTGAGGCCTTGTTCGAAATGAAGCGTCGTCGGGGTCGCAAGCACAGCTCCGTCCAGCGTTTGATTTGCAAACATTTCCTCGAGGGTCGCGTAGCATGCGACCCCGTGCTCAACGGCGTACGCACGGCCTTCGTCGCTGGGGTCGACCACCGTGACAAGGTCCACATGGCGCAACGCTCGGATAGCGTCTGCGTGGCGGCGTCCAACGAGGCCAATGCCGACAATGGCTATGCGAAAGTTCTTAGACACTTTGCTTCCTTCCGGAAGGTCCGGAAAATCCCGAAACCGATTATTGAGACTGGGCTGCATTGCCCAACTTGGCCGCGACCGTATTGGGGTTTTCGCGATTCCGCAATAATGTATGATATTTTTCTTTTTACCAGATTTCTGTTTGGATTGCTGGTGCCTGCAAAAAATGCTAATTGAAGGAAGAAACTGAGAATATCGGGTGAAACGCATGGCGAAACAGCCGTCCACGATAGGTGCAAGCACCTATCAGCGCATCAAGCGGGATATCATCTTCGGAGAGTTACAGCCCGGTTCCAAACTGAAGCTGGACGCCTTGAAGGAACGCTACTCAGCAAGCCTTTCGACCCTGCGTGAAACGCTGAACAGGCTCGCCAGCGACGGATTTGTCGAAGCTCCCGAGCAACGGGGATTCCTGGTCACACCGGTCTCACCCGAGGATCTGACCGAGATAGCGGAACTGCGCGTCCTGTTGGAATGCCACGCATTGGAATTGTCGATTGCAAATGGCGATACGGATTGGGAAGGCAACCTCGTCGCTGCACATCACAAGCTGCACCTGATGGAACAGCAGCTTCTCAAGGGCGACGAGTCCGAGAAAGAGACCTGGAAAAGATATGATTGGGAGTTTCACCAAGCAATGATCGCCGCCTGCAACTCCAAGAACCTTCTGTCTCTGCACTCGATCATCTACGACAAGTACCTGCGGTATCAGATGCTCGTGCTGACCTATCGCGGCGAAGAAGCCGTCAAGGAGCACAAGGGCATGTTCGATGCCGCGCTGGCCAGAGACGCGGGTACGGCGAAGAGACTGTTGGAAGATCACATCCGAAACGGCCTCACCCACACGTTGGAGGCTATGTAGGCCATTTCCCCTTGCCGCAACTACGTGGCCTTCAATTTAGGGCAAATCGGTGAAGGCCAAACTCGTTAGATCGCAATCGCGAGGCAGGATGCCGCTACGACATTTGACCTTTCTGCTTACCCCTCTAAGATCGTGGAAACTTTATTTTACAGAGGGTTAATGTGTGGGGTTTGCGTCCAAGACGAACCTCTGCCACCAAAGCTCTCTAAAATTATCGGATACTTAATCAGACGTTTAGATTGCAGGCGATAAAGCCTGTCCAAATTTTGTGCGTTTTCTAAAAATTGTGAGTCAGACCGTTTCAAAGGATCTACCAATAAGGTTTGAACGTGACCCTCTGTTACTCGTGGGTTTGCGCTATTGTGGCTCGGAACCATAAACCGGAACCGTGAAAATACGGTTGCGCCGCAAAGCCCGGACACCCTGGAACCTGATCGGAATCGGCTCTCCGCTCAGAGGGTTGCCCGATCCGTCGGGCCGGTGCGCATGAATATGCAGATGCGGGTCCGAAGAGTTTCCCGAATTGCCAATTTCACCTACGAACTGCCCGATCCTGACAACCTCCCCCTCGACGACCGCAACGCTACCTTTGCGGAGATGCGCCAGACAGATCTCGACCCTGCCAGATTCCGGGTCGTCACACTGAATGCAGACATGGTTTCCCAAGGGGGCTTCTTGATCCGAATTTCCCAGCACCTGATCGTCTGCCCCGTCTCTTGCAGCGCTAACCAGCCCGTTAACCGGTGAGAGCAGCGGATGCCCGTGTATCCAGAAATCGTCCACGATTTGCGGCCAGAACTTACGCGTTTGCAGACCAAGCGGCCCAGCAGCGACGATGTCGACCCCGTAGGACTGGCCGCGCAGCTCCGGAACATGCAGGCATTTCAGGTGATGGTTCAAAAATCGGCTGGCGCCACCTTGCACCACCAGAAATCGGCCTCCGGATATCGGGCTGTGCAATTGCAATTCGGTCGCACTGGCAATGCGTTGGCGTGTCACAAGAACGCAAAATACACCCACTGTCAGACTGATCGACAGCCCCACAAATGCGTCGGACCATGGGCCTACCGGAATATCGGATCGCGCAAACACGGCGAAACCTATCGCGACCGCACTGATCAGCACGATCCACCTGTCCCAGGGTGGCGTGCGTGGCAGCATGATCTGGAAGAACAGGCAAAAAGCGGCAAAAGTCAGAACGCCGGAGAATTGCGCGACCAGGCTTGGTGCAAACACGATCTGAGCTGCCATCAACGGAGGAAGGACAGCGTTCGAAAGCGCTGCCAATAATGGGCGCGGGAAATACATCGCCGCGCAAATCCCCTTAGCTGCTGACTTGACCCACACCGTCTTCGAGGCTGTCGGCAATCGCCAGAATGCGATCAAACCCGCTCATTTTGAAGACGTTGCGAATGTTGTCATTCATCGCACAAAGGACCATTTGCACAGCGGTTCCCTTGACTTTTTTTGCGCCCATCAGGAACACCCTCAACCCGGCGCTGCTAACGAAATCGACGGCCGTCATGTCGACAAGCGTGGATGTTGCCGCCCCGTCGAGCTGAGCGATCAATGCTCCTTCGAACTGAGGGGCGGTTGAACTGTCGATACGGCCAGTAACAATCAGCTGTGCGTAGCCGTCGTGCTGGATGACATTAATCTCCATCGGTCGCTCCTATGTCGCCTAAGGGCTTTGTCTGCTCGTCTTGGTTGGCGCTAAACTGGCAGGCTAACCGGCCGAAAGTCAATTGATGCCACCACGCCAGGTTGCAAAAAACTTTGCCAAACGCGTAGCATTTCCACGCGGCCTCATGTGGCGCATGCCCGGTCGAAGCCTCGGAGAAACCGGTGTTCCAGGTCTTCCGCTGCGAAATCCTCGAAGCACAACGCCGAAAGGGCCAGCAAAACCGGCCCGAGGCCTGAAGAGGCGCCCAATCGCGGCACGATATGGTCCCGATGCAACCTGTCCAATGCCGATGCAGCGTGGGCCAGAAGTCGAAGCATGCCGCGTTCGGCTGCGGGCGTAAGGTTTTCGTCAAGGTATATTCGGGCGCGGGCCTGAGACTGAAGCGCCCGGTCAGGTGTCAGCCCGATCATCGTCAGAAACAACTCCGCATCGAACTGGCCGGTCGCGGCCACAAGCCCGGCATAGTCAGCCAGCAATTCGTCATACAGATCATTACGCATTTGGCCGCAAACGCGCCGCGTAAAGTAATGGGCACATTCGTGTTCCAGCCGGATCACCCGGGATTGCTCCAGAACCTTTTCCTGACCACCGGGCAAGTCATCGAAGGTCACGTTGCTGTAGGTACCTTGTGAGAGGATTATGAACCGATCCTGATAAAGCGACTTATCGGGCACAATCTTTGCCTTGAAATGCGCCGTCCAGCCGTACTCTGCGTTGCCGTCGGCAAGCCAGTCTGCCTTGAGCCGCGCTATCCGGTCCCAGTTGTTGAAACCTGCGACCATGGCCGCCCCCATACTGCGAGGCACCGCAACGGGTTCGCAGCGATACAGGAATGCGCGCAAGAGAGCCTCGAAATCCGCGCGCGTGGCGGGCTCAAGAACCGGAATACGCCCGGCCGGTGTCTGATGAAACGTCAGGTTCAGGGCCTGAGGCGCTTCCAGTTGCAAGCCGTCACCGGGGTCTGGAGCCAAAGACATATCTCCGCGCTTGATCGCTGCGAGGTAGGCGGGGTTCCGGCCCTGCATTTCCGCAATCGCAAAGCGCAGATGCGGGAGCGATTGGGACAGCGTCAACCAGAGGTCCGGGCTGCTTGCATATCTCTCCCACGCTTCCACAAATGGTTCATCCGGCAATGGGAATTTCGGAGCTTTGTCCGGGCCTTCGAAAGGTGGCGAAAGCGCCCCCAGAAGACATTCTGCGTCTGCCCCTGTCACACCTGCGACGCGCAAAGCGTTGGGTGCTTGCTCAAGCATCGTAAATCACCTTTACTTCCCGGTATCTTCCGGGCGCGGAGACGTTGTGGGCACGGCGCCACCCGGCATTCTTAGCAATTTCAGAAGGTTCCATGTCAAGACTCTTGCTGCATGTAGGCCACTCCAAGACAGGCACCAGTTTTCTGCAGGCGCTTCTGAGGGAAAACCGATCTGTGTTGGCTCGGTCTGGATATGAATACCCGTCACCGTCCTGGCAGGAGAACGAAGAGGAAAACGCCGAAGTAGGACAGGGCAATGGCCTGGTAGCGGCGCAATCCCCGGATGCGATGCGGACCCTGCTTCGTGACCGCCCGCGTCCCGACTGCGGGCTTATCCTGTCCAGCGAGGAGTTCTTTCCGCAACTGGCAACGGCCTCGGACCCAAAGCGCCTGGTGCAACTCGCCATCGAGGCCGGCTATGACGAAGTTTCCATTTTGCTTGCGACCCGAGACCCCGTTTCGCACGCGGCGTCGCTGTGGATGCAATACGTGAAACGTTCAGGCGGGACCGCCTCGTTGGAGCGTTTCTTTGGCCTTTACTCGGTGCCCGATCTGGTCCTGCGTTTTCTGGGCGCATACGGCGATCAGCCGAACGTATCAATCAATCTGTTCAACTACAGTCGCCATAAGGCGCATCTGACTGAACGCCTCGCAGACTGGCTTGGCCTTGCTGCAGACGATTTCGTTGCGCCAAAGGCCCCAATAATCAATCGAAGCCTGACCGGTGCTGAAGCGGTGATACAACTGGCGTTGAACAAGGAAATCGGCCGGCGCGGCCGCGTCCTGTCTGACGCGTTGTGCAGTGCACTTCCCGAGGTCGCCGCGCACGCGGCCTACCCTGCAAAAAGTGTTCAGACCGCGATGCTTGACAGGCTGTCACCGACTCTGGAGCACTTGAATTCGCGAATTGAAACAAACGAGCGCTATCAACATGACCTTCATGAGCCGAAGCCTCTGCTCGCCGAGAACCAGACAAATTCCCTGACAGAACCTCAACTTAGAGTTGTCGGTGCCGTTTTGGGACAGGAGATCAGGAACCTGTTGAACTCAAAAGTCGATAGCACCGGCGCAGTGTCCCATGATCCTCTTGACGGAACGGGTTTCACCGCAGACAATTCAATCAGAGGGTCAACTGAACCGGAGCGTGGCAGATAGCCACCGGATACCCGGAAACAGGCCCGCAAAAACGTCGGGACGTGAGAGATGAGCAAGAATATCTTCCGCAAAAGTGCGATGGACCGACTTGCCTCTCCGGAGCAGCTCGACCGATTGATTCCGGTAACCGACAGCAAATCCTGGCTCGCGATGCTGATGCTCATGGCGATGCTCGCCGCGGCGGTCACCTGGAGCTTTCTGGGCTCGCTCCCGTCCCGCGTAAAAGGTGACGGCATCCTGATCATCGAAGGCGGTCGCGTCTTTGACGCCGTGGCACAGGCTGACGGAATAGTGGAACGGCTGGAGGTTTCGATCGACGATCTGGTCGAAAAGGACCAGATCGTCGCGCGCCTTTCGCAGCGGGATTTGCAGATCGAACTGGATAACATAACGGCCACCGTCGAAGAGGCGAAGACGGAACTGGGGCGTGTCCAGGCAGACGTGAATCGGCAGTCGGAGTTGCAAAGCGATGCGCTTCAGGAACAAATCGACGCCACCAATGAGCGGATCGCAGTCGCCGAGGAACGGCTGAAAAACGCACGTGAGCGTCTGGAGGAATTCGAGGAACTTCTGGAACGGGGTCGCGCCACCAATGACGCAGTTCTCGAACGCCAGCTGGCCGTAGATGCCATCCTCAAGGAGTTGGGTGAACAGCGGCAGGTATTGTCCGACATTGAAGTACGCCGTTTCGACGCCCTGGTGAGCAGTAACGAGCGTGTTGAGCAGGCCCGGCAGCGGGTTGCCGAAGCTGAGCGCCGGCAAGCCGCGATCGAAAGCCAGCTACAGCGCGGTTCGGTCATCATTTCTCCTGCTGCCGGTCGAGTGACCGAATTGCAGGCCACGGCGGGCGAGTTGTTAGGCCGTGGCGAAGCCGCACTGTCTTTTGAGACACTGGGCGACAGTCTTGAACTGGTTTTGTATGTCGGACCATCCGACGGCAAGTCGGTGGAACCGGGCATGCCGGTTCAGATTTCACCGCTGACAGCGGCCCGTGAAGAATATGGAACCATCCGCGGTCAGGTCACACAGGTGTCCGAGTTTCCGTCGACCGTTGATGGCATGATGGCGGTGCTGCGCAACAGCGAGCTTGTGCGGCAGTTTTCCGCCTCGGGCCCGCCCTACAGGGCGATCGTGCGGCTTGAGCGGGACCCGGGTTCGGTTTCCGGCTATGCGTGGACGTCGGACAGGGGCGCCGGGCTGGAACTTCGCTCCGGCACCTTGACCGAAGCGGAAGTGACCGTGCGCACCCAGCGCCCCATTGAAATGGTGATCCCATTGCTGCGTGAATGGACGGGGCTGTAAGGTGCCCCGCCAACCCTCCCCTCGCCGCACTCATATTTTGCACAAGGCTTGATCTGACGTGTTTAACGGTCCCAAATCCAACGCCTCAGACGATCAGAGCGCCGACAAGGAATTGCAGGCCTTCAAGGAAGCGGCCCGCAAAAAGGGACGCCGAAAGTCGGTCCCGACCGTGCTTCAGATGGAAGCTGTGGAATGTGGTGCCGCCGCTCTGGCCATGATCCTGCGCTATTACGGTCGTTATGTCCCGCTTGAGCGTTTGCGGACCGAATGCGGCGTGAGCCGTGACGGCTCCAAGGCATCCAACGTACTGAAGGCCGCGCGCGAGCACGGCATGACGGCAAAGGGCTATAAATACAGCCTGCCCAAGCTGCTCGATCTCAAGATGCCCTGCATCGTCTTCTGGAACTTCAATCACTTTGTTGTCCTGGAAGGCATCCGGGGAAAGAAAGTCCACATCAATGACCCGGCGATGGGTCCGCGCACGCTGAGCTTTGAAGAATTCGACGAAGGTTACACGGGCGTTGTGCTCACCTTCGAACCGGGGCCGGAGTTCCAGAAGGGCGGTGAACGCCCCAAGGATCTGGCCGGTCTTTTCCGGCGTCTGAGCAGTTCCAAAGCCGCCGTGACCTTCGTTTTGCTGACCAGCTTGTCCCTTGTCATTCCGGGACTGGTCATCCCGGTTTTCTCGAAAATCTTCGTCGATGAAATTCTGATCCAGAATCTCGACAACTGGGTCATGCCGCTGCTTATCGGGATGGCGCTTACCGCGCTGATGCGCGGTGCGCTGACATGGCTTCAACAAATTGCACTGGTGCGGCTGGACACCAAGATTGCCCTGACGCAGGCATCGGCCTTTCTGTGGCATGTGTTCCGCCTGCCCCAGGGCTTTTTCGACCAGCGGTTTGCCGGAGACATCCTGTCGCGCGTAACGGCAAATGACCGCGTGGCCACATTGCTGTCCGGGCCACTGGCAACCAATCTCGCCTCGCTTCCGACGGTTGTCTTTTATCTGGCGGTAATGTTCGCCTTTGATCCGATCATGGCGATGGTGGGTGCCGGGCTCGCTCTGCTGAACGTTTTGGTCCTCAGGTTGCTCAATCGGGTACGTGAAGACGGCAGCCGACGGCTGATGCAGGATCAGGGCAAGCTTGCGGGCACGTCGGTCGCCGGCATTCAACTTATGGAAACTCTGAAATCATCGGGGCAAGAGGATGACTTCTTTTCCAAATGGTCCGGATATCAGGCGAAATACCTGACATCCCGGCAGGAGTTTTCATTCTTTACGACGATCCTGGGATCGGTGCCTACATTGGTGTCGGCCTTGATCACCGTGGCGATCCTGTTTCTCGGCGGGCTTCGGGTCATGGACGGGGCAATGACCATCGGCATGCTTGTCGCGTTCCAGAGCCTGATGCGAAGCTTCACCGGCCCCATCGAGCAAATGGTTAACCTTGCCGGCAGCCTGCAGGAAATCAAAGGTGACCTTGCGCGCCTTGATGACGTTCTAAACCACGAACTTGATCCGCGGTCCGGCTCGCATGACGAAAGAACACCAGCCGAAGCCGCCCTTATGAAGCTGAACGGGCGGATCGAATTGCGCGACGTTGTTTTCGGCTATTCCAAGGCCGGACCGCCTCTTATCAACGGGCTGTCGCTGGTGATTGAACCGGGACAGCGCGTGGCGCTGATCGGCGGGTCCGGCAGCGGTAAGTCAACGGTGGCCAAGTTAATCACAGGGCTCTACGCACCCTGGAGCGGAGATATACTGTTCGACGGCAAACCCCTGAGCGAGATCCCGCAGCGGGTATTTTCGCAATCTCTCTCGACTGTGGATCAGGAGATTTTCCTGTTTGAAGGATCGCTGCGCGACAACCTGTCGATGTGGGACGCAATGGTGCAGGAGCGTGACATTGTGAACGCGCTGCGCGATGCCGCCATTCTGGACATTATCGAAGCGCGCGCTGGGCGTTATGACACACAGGTGTCCGAGATGGGCTCGAACTTTTCTGGCGGCCAACGCCAGCGGATCGAAATCGCCCGCGCTCTGACGGTTAATCCTTCGATCCTCGTGCTGGACGAAGCTACCGCTGCGCTTGATCCGATTGTGGAAAAACAGATCGACGACAATGTCCGGCGGCGCGGATGCACCAGCGTGGTTGTGGCGCATCGGCTTTCGACCGTTCGGGACAGCGACGAAATTATCGTGCTGAGCCAGGGAACGGTGGTGCAGCGCGGCATTCATGAAGAGATGATTGAACAGGACGGGCCCTATCGCAGCCTGATGCAGGCTGAGTAGGAGGTTTGAGAACATGACACAAACAGACATGGCCCAGACCGAATCTCATGACGCCTTTGACGCGGAACTGCTGGGCAAGATCACCGGCACGCGCATGGCGGTGGGCGGGCACCGTCCCTTCCTGATCGAAGACACGTCCAAAATCTGGCTCGTGCTGGTGGGATATATCGACGTCTACGCAATCGAGATGTCAGGAGATCAGGTGGTTTCCACCGGACGGCACGTCATGCATGTCGGCCCCGGCGCGGTGCTGTTTGGTGTACCCAGCCTTGAACTGCCCAATGGCAACCGCCTGGCGCTGCGGGCCGTGGCGGCCATGGGCACGCAGCTTTACGAAGGCGATGCCGCAGATGTTCAGGGGGAAGACTTCGACATTATCGTCGTGGACTGGATCGACACCTGGGTCGGGCTGTTGTCGCGCGCCATGGTCCAGAACCGAATTCCGCGCAACGCACTCGTGCTGGAAGCGGAACCGGCGCAGACCTTTTCCGAGGGCACTGATGCCTGCGCACAGTTTCAGGATGTGGTCTGGGGTACGCTGGATGATGGCGAAGCCAAATTTCTGGACCGCGACGAATGCCAATTGGAGCAAGGCGGTGTAGCGGTTCCGATTACGGATCAGAGCTGGATCAGCTTTGGAACCGACAGTTCGATCAGCTGCGCCTATACCCCAACGCTTTTGTTCCTGGGCGGTCTCTGGGAAGCCATGGACAATTTCCATCGCTACTTCCTGCCGATCATCCAGGAAGAGATTGATCTGGCTCGTGCAGAGGCGACCGAAATACGAGCGGCACGTTTCGGCCAGCGGCAAGTCCGGTTCACAGGCGCTTTGGCCACATTGGGCAGCGTATTGCGTCCGGACCTGGAGACCGAGGCCGAGATCCGCGGCGATATCGACACCGGCGAAGACCTGCTGTTCACAGCGTTTTCCCATGTCGTACGCAGCCAGGGCACGGTGGCGAAAAAGCCAAAGCACGGCACACACCGCAAATGGGTGGATCGGCTCAAGGAATATGCCCGCGCATCCGGGTTGCGTATGCGGCGCGTCGCGCTGCGCGACAATTGGCATCGATCGGATGCTGGGGCGCTGGTCGGGTATCTGGACGAGGACGAAACACAGCCTGTCGCCCTCATGCCGGGCTCTGCCTCTGGCGACTACGTCATGATAGATCCCGCGTCCGGGAAGCGCACCAAGCTGACCCGGCGCAACGCCGCCGAATTAAATGCATTTGCCTACATGTTCTATGTGCCCTTCCCGTTGAAGGGCCTGAATGTAAAGGAAGTTCTTTCCTTTGGTTTGCGCGGCATGCGGCGTGAATTGTGGCTGGTACTGTGCCTGGGATTGCTGTCCGGGCTGCTCGGCCTCGCCGTGCCGATTTCAATTGGCTACCTGTTCTCCGACGTGGTCCCGCGCGCTGATCTCAATACTTTCACGGCAGTAGTCGGTGCATTGATCCTGGCCGCCCTGGGCGTCTTCATTTTTGATATAACCCGTGGCTTCACCGTTTTACGTGTGACCGGAAAGATGGACGGCCGCATTCAATCCGCCGTCTGGGACAGGCTGCTTGCGCTGCCTTTGGGATTTTTCAGAGACTACACGTCCGGTGATCTGGCCGACCGGGCGAACAGCATAAACTCGATCCGCGAAGTACTGACGGGTGCCACATTGCAATCCGTGTTTTCGCTGATTTTCTCGCTCTTTTCCTTTGCGCTGTTGTTCTATTACTCGTGGGAGCTTGCCCTGGTCGCCACAGGGCTGATCCTGATCGTAATCCTTGTGACCGCATTTTTCACGTGGGCGATGATTCCGCACAAACAGGCTGCATTGGAAACGATGGGCAAGATTGAAGGTCAGGTGTTCCAGTTCCTCGCGGGTATTGGCAAGCTCAGAAGTTCAAACAGCGAAAGCCGCGCCTTTGCACGTTGGGCAAAACTCTACCAGAAAACCAAAAGCCACACCTACGCCGCATCCCGTTTGAACGCCGGACAGGAGGTGTTCAACGCGATGTTTCCGGTGGCGGCCTCGATCACTATCTTTGCCTATGTCTATTATCAACTGAATGACTCAAGCCTTGACGGTCCCAGCTTCACCATTGGTGATTTCCTTTCCTTCAACGCGGCGTTGGGGCAATTTAATGCCTCGGTCATGGCTTTCGCCGCCGCCGCTTCGCAGATCATCGAAATCGTCCCGCTCTATCGCCGCGCGGACCCGATACTCAAAGCTGTGCCCGAGATACGCAGTGACGCCATCGACCCGGGGGAACTGACCGGTCAGATTGAGCTGTCAAACGTCACCTTCCGCTATGATCCGGAAGGCCCTCCGGTGCTGGACAACATCTCGATCAAAATCCGCCCCGGGGAGTTTGTCGCCTTTGTCGGGGCGTCCGGTTCCGGGAAATCCACAATCCTGCGCCTGATCCTTGGTTTTGAACAGGCCGAGGCCGGCGGCGTCTACTTTGACGGGCAGGATTTGCACGGGCTGAACCTTGGCGCCGTGCGCCGTCAGATCGGCGTGGTGCTTCAGGGCAGCCGCCTCACTTCAGGCACGATTTTCGAGAACATCGTAGGGTCGACGCGGCTGACACAGGATGATGCGATGGAGGCCGCGATTGCAGCCGGGCTTGAAGACGACATCGAAGCCATGCCCATGAAGCTTCATACTGTGGTTTCCGAAGGCGCAGGCACGTTTTCCGGCGGTCAGAAGCAACGGTTGATGATCGCGCGCGCGATGGCGCAAACACCGCGTATCCTGATCCTTGACGAAGCCACAAGTGCGCTGGACAACAAGACCCAGGCGATCGTGAACTCCAGCCTCGACAAACAGAACCTGACCCGGATCGTCGTCGCACATCGCCTGACGACCATTGTCAATGCGGACCGGATCATCATGCTGGAAGGCGGCAAGATCATCGAAGAAGGCCGCTATAGCGAATTGATGTCCCGCGATGGGTCGTTTGCCGCGCTGGCGCGGAGGCAACTGCTATGATCCAGAGCCAGTGGCTGGCCTTGATCCTGACTTTCGGCCTTCCGCTTATGTGCGCAATCGATCTGACCTTTCGGCAACCGCGCAGTTGGGCAGATTGGATTGTTCGGTCAGTCCTTCTGTTGAGCTTGTCGGCCTATATGGTCCTCGGTGGCGTTATCTGGTTGGCCATCGGATTGTCATGGCGATGGATCCTGGTTGTGCTTGCAGTTGCCTCGGTGCTTTGGTCCTGCCCGATCCGTCAGCCCGCCAAGACACGATCTGTCCCGGGCAAATGGGGCGGGTGGATTTCGCTGGTGGCCTTTGCTTTGCCAGCGGCCCTGTTCCTCTTCTATCTCCAGCAAGTCCTGACAGCGGGACGCGTGCCCGCCAACGCCGTCGATCTGGCCATGCCGCTGGGCGGTGATCGCGTCGCCGTCATGCAGGGCGGGCAATCGATCATCCTCAACCACCATTTTACCACGCCAAGCCAGAAATACGCCGCAGATTTGGTGGCTCTTTGGCCTGATGGCCAGAGCGTCAAAACCCTTTCCTCTGAAAAGCTTGAGGATTACGCGGTTTTCGGAATGCCCGTGATCGCGCCCTGTGACGGAGAAATAACTGCAACACGTGACGATCAGCCCGAAACCCCTGTTGGAGGTTCGAACCAACAGGCACCGGCCGGAAATTTTGCTCTGCTCGCCTGCGACGGCCTCACTGTTCTGCTGGCCCATTTCCAACCGGGACGCTTGTCCGTCGATGTGGGAACCCGCGTCAGCACGGGGCAAGAGTTGGGACGCGTCGGAAACTCGGGCAACTCGACGCAACCGCATTTGCATATCCATGCCGTGGAAGGGCGGGTGGATGATATCATTGCTGTAATCTCGACCGCGACTGCGGTTCCGATTACATTCGACGGGCATTTCCTGACCCGCAACATGGTTCTGAGGTAACGGGATATGACCACCGCTTCCAACTCTGCGACGTCACCCAGAATCGGCGACGACATCCTGACGGCGTCCGCCGGAAAAAGGGCGCTGGCGCCGCGCTGCCAAAGCATCGGCGACGTGCTGCGACTGATCGCGCCGCGTATTCGACCCGAACTTGTCGATGCAACCGGCATGGCGCGTCTCTGCCATGTGGCCGATCAACTGCCCGCGGAAATGGCACCGTTTTGGGGTCTTGAACTCCGATTGGGCGAGCTTGCCGCGCGCGCGGACATTCTTTGGGAAATCGCTCAGGGCAACGGATCCATCAGTGCACTTGCCGGGGGGGATGAGTCAGCGCCTTGGGCTTCTGTTTTGAACCGGTCCGCGTTCTGGGGCGATCTGTCTAACTTCGCGCTGGAGTGGCGCGATGGGTCGCAGTGGAAATCAATGCTTGGCAATGTCTGGCTGGAAGTGGACAGCGCAAGCGCCGATGGGTCGGAGTTGGAAGGCTGTCTTGACAGGCCCTGCATGTTTTGGGGGCCGTACAGACAATCCAGGGGCACCGACCGCGCCCTTCTTGCCGCGCTGCCCGAACTTGGACACCGGTTCTTCGGTCTGGATATTGACAAGAGCCATTTGGCGAAGTTTGCCAAAGCGCTTCCCGAAGGCGCCACTGTCTTTCAGATGGGTGTAATGGGGGCCCGGGATATCGTGGTCACCCGGCTATGCCTGACCAACCTGGATTGCGACGCCGCGATCGCCTGGCTTGAACAGATCGGCTGGCCCGGGGACTTAGGCACAGTCGAAACCGTATGGCGGACCTACATAGACCCGTTGGGCGAGCCTGCGTTGAATATCGACCTGATGCCCGATGGTGTCGGACCCAAGCTGGGCATTGAACTATACGCCAAGGAAAACGCGTTCTCGACACAACCATGGGAGGCTGCTTTCGACCGGCTTCAATCCGCAGGTCTGGCGCGCCCGAAAAAAATCGACGCGTTGCGGGAATTGCCGTTTTTCGAACATTATGCGTTGCCGACCTGGACCCCTGACGGGCCGCAAGTGATCTATCCGGCCCTGTCGTGCAATCTGCACCATGTCAAACTGGTCATTGTCGAAGCCGAGATTATTGAGGCCAAAGCCTATGTCGGGGTGCTGCGACCGCCCTTCAATCAATCACCGACCCAAGGCGGCGAGGCCGAAGGCAGCGGCGGGTGGAGATAGGCGGGTTGCAAAGAAATGGCGGCCGAAAAAGCCGCCAGATCAATCTCTGATTTGATCGCAATGCTACGCGATTTCGACATCTCGCAGCGAGGGGTTCTCCGCTTCTTTTCTGGCGCGGTAATCCTTGGTGATTGCCATTTCGCAGAGATACCCACCCAAAAATAGGTTTTCGAGCATCGCCATCGCCGCCATCGGACCGATTTCCGGATGGTCGGACAGATGATCAAACACTTCGCCATAGCTGTGCGTGCCTTCGGAAATCAGCGCGCCGGTGACCAGATGCAACGTTCCACGGCGGAAATCGCGCCGGGTGGTCGGGGAAATCAAGGTGAACCCGTCCTCCTGCTCGACGAACTTCAGGTCGTCGCGCCATTTTATGGGCATCTCCTGATAAGGCTCGGCCACCATCGACCGCGCCACCATTTTCTCCAAAACCCGTTTGAAGTCCTCTCCGTCTTCAAATGTCGCCTTGTCGAACACGCGGTAGCCATAGCGGTTCTCCAGCGTGGTATAGCAGGGGCTGATCAACTGAACCGACCGGTTGACCATGTTGACCAACAGGCCAGACACACAGGCGATCGATCCCTGGGGCACGTCAAATCCTTCCGGCGGATTGTCCGTGTCGATATTGCGCAAGTCGTCCGATTCAACCAGTTGTTGCAACATACGCTCGCGGCCGCCGGGCACCTTGGCACGGAAAACCTCGGCATCAGCTTGCTGCATCAGAAGGATCGTGTCGCGCATTTCCGAAGGCGAAAACGTTTTGTGCAGCCGTCGCATGATGTTGCGTGACAGGACGCTGATACGTGGCCACGGTGCCGGAACCTTGCTGTAATGCCCGATCAGTTCACCGACCCAGTCTTCCTTGGCTCGGGCCGTCGCAGTGCACAAGGACGCGCCGGTAACCGATTGCCAGATCTCCAGCAGTTTTACGTAATGCGGATTGTCATGGGGTTCCGTGCTCCAGTAGAGCATCCCATGTGCGGCCGGCCACCCCAGCACGTCAGCCATGCCTTGCGCGACCCCTGCCACCATTGCCCGGTTTTCCGGAACCGATACGTCGTAGACTGTTTGCAGCTTCGGTGCATCAAACGCGCAGAAGTGGCAGCCGACCGAGCACCCGACGGCCATCTCAACCGCATGGCAGGGATGATCGATATCCCAGCCGTAGCTGCCAAGTTCGTTCCGTGTGGTTGCGATACGTCGTGCGCGCCAGACCGTGTACTCTCTGCTCAGCGACGGTGTCGAAAGCACCATCTTCTTTTGAACAAAGCCCGTCTTCTCGCGCCGGAAACGCCACAAAAACCACGCACGCAAACGTGGATAACCCGCCAGAGTCTCGTGAATGTCAGTCGGCAGTTCTTCGAAACTGTCTACCGGGAACGCATGGTGACTGAACTCGGCGCTGAAGCTCGGCTGCTCCCACAGCAGGGCAAGCTCTTCGGGTTCAAAGGTCACTCCGATATCTTTCAGCATCTTTCGCTGGTCGTCAGAGAATTTGCCGCCGTCGTCCAGTGCTTTGCGGAAGTCGCGATCGCCTTCATAGCACTCGATGAAACGCTTCACCTGGCAGAGGCTTTCCATCTCTTCCGACGAAAAATCGCTAAGCGTGTCGACATATCGGTTGCGGTTGCGCATTTCTACGGTGGATTCTCCCCGCCCGGTCTCGATCATGCTGGTCACGATATCGCTCCTCTAAGAACCGCGTTGCAAATATAGTTTCGCACTATTCCGCGCGATACAACCTAAAATAGTGTTTTGTCGAACTTGAGCTTCGGGGCCAAAATCCGAGCAGCAGAGAAATTATGCGCCGGATCGCTGAGATCGAACCCGAAAACCGGACCCCGGCCATTATTCTCAAGCGCCTTAACAATCCTTCTGATTGCGATGTCCGGCCCAGACCCTGGATTCAGGTACGGGGCTTTGGAAATTGTGGCCCAGGAGGTATCGGATTTCAGGTTTCGAAAAAACGCGAAGACCGGGCTCGCCGCGGGACCCGTCACTGCGTGGACGGGTTTGCGCAGAATATCGTCCCGGGCGCCATGGATCATGCCAAGTCTGGACTGGGCTGCCTCGGTAATGGCTCGGTGCAGTGCGATCTGCGGCAGCGCATGGCATCCCCACCCGACATTGCAACTCGAACGGGCAGAACCAGAGCCTTGATCCAACAAAACAGCCCAGATGACCGGCAGATTGACAGCACCCGGAAGCGCGAACAGCCGCATTTCAGAACCCGTTTCGCGACAACGATCCAGGATCAACCGTGCAAACGGGTCGTCGACGCTGTCGGTGTCGATGATTTGCGCTCGCTGCCGCAGCAGCAGCTTGCCGTTCTGTCGCACGGCGCACATCGCGTCGCGTTCGATTACTTCGTACAGCCCATGCAGGTAAGCCTCGGCCAGTGAATTCCCCGAGGCAAGACCATTGGAACTGGTTTCGTAGTAGCCCGGTCTGCGCAGGAAATAGACGGCGCTGGAGGGCGCAAAACACGCCTGCCCGCTGCTCAGGTTTACACCCAGGGTCCATTCGCCCACAAACCGGTCATCATAGTATCGCTGCAACATGCCCGGCAGTTCATGCGGGCGCAGGATGTGGTTGGCACCCCCGCTCCGCTCGTTCGGAAGGGATTGGGCCGGGCCTTGCCAAATCCGACCAGGCAACGGGTTTTCGGCCCGATGCAACTCACAGGCCTCCATAGCGGCCGAGACACACGCGGCGGCGTCGGACAATCCCTTGCCATTGGACACCTGCAACACCATGCCGCCCGGGCGCACAGCCACCCAAGAGGGAACACCCAGAACATCCAGTTGCGTAATGGGCGCCACGCGGGTCACGCCGCATGACTTCAGATCCGGCTGGATGCGTGTCCAGGTTTCGTCCACCGAATACTTACGCATCTGGTCCAGTTGGCTGGACTGTCTCGACAATCCATCCGCGAATTGCAATCCGCTTAGATCATGCGTTTCGGTGGTCATGGCACGGCCTGCGCGAACAGCTGGTTTTCAGCGATTGACGTATCAAGCAAGGCGAGGTCCTCATGCCAGTCCGCAGCTCCGAAGAACAGCGGGCCGTGTTGCACGAGCCAAACGGCAATCGCGGTTGCCTCAGTCGCCACTTCCTCAGGCGGTGTGACGCCGGCGCGCGCCGCCCAGTCAAGCAAAACGGCCATTTCCGAAGGCACGTCCGGACCGAATCGGCACGTGACGTTCAGTTCCTGATGGGATCGCCGCGCGATCCAGGCACTGGTGGCAGCGCCCCGAAAAACGGATGATAGCTCCTCAAGCCGCAGCCCATGTAATGCCAGCCAGCTTTCCTGGGTTTGCCCCCAAGCCTTCGCATGTTCGCTTACGGTTTGAACAGCAAATTGCGATACCTCCGCCTCGCTCGGGCCTTGCCCTGCCAACGCACACCAATCTTGAAGAAACCAACGACGTCGGCTCAGACGCCACGCATCCGACAAGGCTCCGGGTTGTGCGGCGCGGGCCTGCAACTGCGCTCTCAGCGAGAGCGGCTGGCCATCTGGCTCGGTTACAAAACGCGACAGCCGCGGTTCAACATCAAGCGGCGCTGGGTTGGGGACGGGCCATTGATCAACCTCATTGCCGCCCGCAGAACCGCTGTCGGACAACAGCGCCAACGCAGCCCTTGCGTCCTGGGTTTTCAATCGCGTCCGGTCCTCAAGCGCACATTTCAACTCCGCACCGCTTAATCCCAACCGGTCGGCAGCTGTGACGATCCGATCCACTGTCCGGTTCACATGCCCCCAGGACTTGACCTGTGCAATCAGTTCACCGGCCTGCGGGCCGCTTCCGAACAACTCAACTACGATCCAACGCAGATCGACCAATGGAACGGACAGCTCGACATACCCCATCTCGGCCGGACCGTGGCTTAACGCCACCTCGTCATCCCCTTCGATCTCGCCACTTTGGAACAGCCGAAAGACCTCTCCTAACCCGACCATGCCATACGGCGCCAGTTCCAGCGCCCGCAGCGCTCCCATGCTGGATGCCCCGAATACCTCAATACCCGCCTGAAGCGCCGAAAGGATTTCGCGCTGCCAGATCGGGGTCTGAGCGTGAAAATAACCGTCTATGATCAAAACCCGGGCGGGTGGGCGCGCAAGAACGGCATAAAGATCGCCGAACTTGATTGGTGGTCGGAAGACGGCTTTGGGGTGCAGCGCCGCCGCCTCTTGCAAGGACAGGGATGGTCCCAGAAAGACAAGATCTCGGCCCGAGAGCATCTGGCAGTCTTGCACCGTCATATTCTAAACAGTCACCTGGTGCGCATCGGCTTCGGCGCAGGCGGCGGAATAGGCGACACCGCAGATGTCCTGCGCCATAAGTGCCAGTTCCGATCTGGACATTCCTTGCAGAATGTCCGGACCGGACGGGCTGATATTGGCATGGCTTTCCATTGTGATGAGGTCCTCGGATATGCCCGCCAATCGGGCCAGATCGCCTCGGCGTCTGCCCAGATCATGGGTGTGCAACACCAGCCGGCGTTGCGGCGGCAGAGCATCGAGCGTGCGCAACGTGGCGTTTGCCCAATGGCCAAGAAACCGTTCCGCAACCTTCGGCATGAACCGCGCCCGCGCCTCTTCCGAGGCAATTTCAGCCCAGTCAAAATGGCCAAACAGAAGCTGGCCATACGCCTCCATCCAGTCTGGCGGAGTGCGGCCTTTGGCCTGAAAGCCGTCATGCCAGCGCAGCAGCATTTTCAGATAGCTTTCAAACCACTCCGCAGGCGGCCTGATGGGCAGCACAAAACCGGCGTCGGGACATTGCGCCACCAACTCAGGCGCTGCAAGATGCAGGAAGCTGGCGGCATCCATCTCCAATGCGCTTTCCCGGTCGCGCCGCGCCAGAAACGAAGCCAGATCCGAAGCCGGCATCCGACGTGTCAGGGCTTCGATCGTTGCCTTCTCGGCATATTCGTTTGCCGCACGCATAGGACGGAAGAGGGTATACAGCGATGTCGTTCCGGACCTGGGCAGTCCCATGCACATCAAATGAAACCGGCGTTTCGGCCAATTCACAACCAGCGGGGCCGAAAGGGGCACGGCATCGCAGTTTCGCAACGCAGCCCGAATTGAACCGGGCAGGATTATCGGGTCTGCCGTGTCTTCCTTGGCCCGATGCACGACGTCTTCCGCAAACAGAAGACCGCTTTGTTCTCTCAGCGTTTTCGCAATCGAAACCGCATCCAGCACCATCGCGTACCACAGGCAAGTTTGACCGCGCCCGGTCATCAAAGCCGGCACAACCGCCTCAAAAAACTCGTAGACCTGACCTTGGCTCCAAGCCAGTTTTGCGCGACGCCAGACGGCGACTTCGCCGTAGCCATCCAGTTCCGCAACCTGTTTTAGTCCCGGCAGCGCCAACACATGCTGTTGCGCCTCAGCCTGAGGCAATGACTGCACGATGGTACCGATTTCACTACAGATCCTGTAGGTCATGGCCTCGGCAAGATCGGGCCGGATTCGCGCGGCCAGATCCGCAGACCACCCGGAACCAAACGGCAGATCCTCTCCGCCGCCATGCAGATAAATCAGTACTGCATCCGCCGCTTTGAGCGCCGTCGAAACATCGTCCTTTGCCGCCTGAACCCGCACCCAAAGGTGAAGCGTGTGAATGCGCCCGATATGCATCAGGTCATAGCCGAAATCCTGCTCCAACTGCGTATCAGCGATCATCGCCTGTTCAAGCCGGGTCTCGGCGGACTGCAAATCACCAAGGCGAACGTCGTGGAAAGCCATAGCCTGCTCGATCCAGCTTTGCGAAAGGGCGTTCAGCTCGGGATCGTCAGCAAATGGTGCGGCCAAACGCTGTGCTTTTTCAAAGACTTGACCGGCAGCCTCGGTTCCCTCGCGATGAAGCACCGATACCGCGTCTCGCACCGTGTCACGAACGGCTTCATAGCTGAGCAACCGGTCTGCCGACAGTTTCCCGGCTATCTGTTCCTGCATCAAACCGGCAAAAAGCTGGCCTTTCGGCCCGGTCCCAAGAGCCGGGGGCAAACTCCATCCGATGCGGGTTGCGCGGACAACATGCACCAGCCAGGTTGCAATGGTTCTCATACCCATCTCCCGTCAGACGGGCCGTTCACGCCGCCTGCTCCGCACCATCGCCCTGCGACGCCTGGCCTTTGAATTCGATCGACAGGCAGGTGATATCGTCACTGGGATCAGCGCCTTCGGTAAAGATCGAAACCGACTTCATGACGGCTTTGAGCTGGTCCGAGGGCGTGGCCCCCATCAGCGGGCGCATCGCCTCCAGCAGACGTGCTTCGCCATATTCTTCCAGTTCGGCCGACATCGCCTCGGTCACGCCGTCCGTATAGCAAAACAGGGTCTGTCCCGGTTTAAGCACGCCGGTCTCTTCCTCATAATCGAAATCCTCCCACACCGCCAACGCCGGCTGACCCTGATCGGACTTCAGGTAACGCGGTTCGGTTTCGGGGCCGACAATGACAGGCGGATTATGCCCGGCGTTGCAAAACACCATCGCGCCAGTCCGGGGGTCGATTTCAACATAGAACAGGGTGACAAACAGCATCGCGTCATTGTCGACACAAAGGTAGTTGTTCACCATGGTCACGCAGTCCGCGGGCCCCTGAGCCGACGCGGCAATTGCCCGCATCACGGTGCGCGAGATGGCCATGAACAGGGCCGCACCCATGCCTTTGTCGGAAACATCCGCGATCACGCATCCGATCTTGCCGGACGGCAAGTCGAACACATCGTAGAAGTCCCCTCCAACCTCGCGCATTGGCACCATATCCGCGGCAAAGTCCATCTCTGCCAACTCGGGAAATGTCGTTGGAAGACATTGCTGCTGAATGCGCGTCGCCACATCCAGTTCACGGTTGACCCGTTCCAACTCGGTCCGGGCTTCCATGCCTTTCCGGAAACCTTCGAACGTACCGGCAAGCCGGCCAATTTCGTCATCCGTCTTCGGCACGTTCACGGCCTGGTCGGTTTTGCCCTCGGACAACGCGTTGAGCGACCGGATCACCGCATTCAAAGGAAAGAACGATTGCCTGAGCGACCAGTTGATGAACGCAAGAAACAACGTGAGACCACTGGCGAGCGCCAGTACAGATATGGCGTTCCCGATCCTTGTTTCGCGCAGCGCGGCAGAGGCATCCTGAATACCCACAATGTGCAGTGGCGCGTCCAGAAACGCGCTGGGAACTGGCAGGCTGGCGATTTGAAGAAACCTGCTGCCATCTTCCAGAAGGGAGATGCCCGACCGGGTCGCCTGCGCACCGAGGTTGGCCCGCTCTTCTTCAATCATGGCCGAGCCGCTGCTTTGCAGGATGTCTCCATCCGCCGACAAGGTCAGAACCTGCGAACCAAACCCTTTGGCCAACTTGTCGGTTGTGCGCTGGAAAGGGCTGACGACGATGGCCGCCGCCACCGGACGCGCTTTCAAGAACAGCGGGGCTGCGGCGACATGGACCAAAGATCCATCAGCCCCGAAGGTCAGCCCTGTGGTTACGCGCCCCTGGGCCCGTAACTGGTCGAGATGCTTCGCTTGCAATATCGGTGTTTCGACCATTGGACTGTCCGATCCGCCAAGATATGTGCCATCGAAGCGGATAAATTGCGCGGCGGTGGGGTCAAGATCGGCCTGCAATTCCACAAGTTGCAACTCGATCAGATCGGCGTCCCCGTCCAGCAGTCCCTGAGCAAGCTCGCGGTTCTCCTGAAACCGGCGCGCATAGGCTTCCGCACGCTGGAATTCGACATCCTGCAGGCTTTCGAGATTGAGTTGAAGACTGGTCAGCAGCGCATTTTCCAGCCGCGTCTGCATTGCCCGTTCGCGGCTGTGCATCTCGAAAAGCAAAAGCGCCGTGAGAACCAGAAACACGACACAGACAATCGTGGTGATCCGGCTGCGCAGGCTGAGCCGTGCAAGTGCCGCAGTGTCGGAGCCGGACGTCATCGGGCCGACTCCTTCCCGCGTTTTGCGTAGACGAGCGACGGGGTGCCGCCGACATTTTTCAATGCGACGCCTTCATAGCCTGCCCGTAGGCGTTGCTCATGTTCTTCTGCGTCTGCCATCAGCGGGACCGGTTGGCGGTCAACCGCAAATGCGGGTTGGTCTGGCAGGGTCCGAACCAGAACAAATCGCAAGGCATCGTATTTGCGGATCAAACGTTGAACCGTCAGGCCGCAGCGCAACAGGTTCGACAAGGAAAAACTGTTTTGGGGCGAGGCCATCGAGATCATGGTTTTGCGCCCCAATGCCCGCGCCCGCTCCATGCGATACCCGGTCAGATAGCGTTGCAGGCCAAACCCGCGCCGATGCGGCAAAACGCCTGTCCCGTCCAAATGCGCAACCAGGGCAAGCTGTGCCGCGTCCTCCATCCCCAGGTCGTGGCCAAAATTTGCCGGATCGGACGCGGTTGGCAAACCCACAACGGTATATCCGGCCAACTGATGCCTGAGCCCGGCATGCTCCCAAAGGCCCCAGACCTCCCCGGCGCTTGTAAGGTGTTCGGCAAAGAATTCATCTTTTTCGCGTACGAAGGGTGCAGGCTGCTGATCGCTCAGATGATGCAGCTTTGCATGCAATGCCGTCAGCATGTCCAGATCGCCGATATCCATTTTGCGAAGTGCCAGACCGTTTGGCAGCGCACCGGGCCAATCCCCTTGTAACGGCGCCTGACCTCCGTCTGCGTTGGCCGGCCCATGGGATGCTGCGGCCATCATTCGGGCTCTCCTTCAAGGATGCGGGCAAACTCCAAAATATCCAGGGGCGGGAACACTCCGATACGCAGCGCCACGTTCATGCGCACGATGTAGGTGAACCGCGCCAGAGTGCTGATTGGAATTTCCTCGGCCGCTTCACCATCGAGAAGAATTCGTTCGATCAGCGATCCGTTGAGAAGGCCCAGATTGTAATAGGGCGTGACCAGCCCGACCAATGCATCCCCTTCAAGGATTTCAAGCTCTGTTCCGGTAAAGCTTGGGATTCCGTATGACAGGGCCTCGCCAATTATGGTTTCCTGGTTTGCGCCCACGAAATTGTCCGGACCTATATACAAAAACTGGATGTCCTGCGCAGCCATCCGGGCGATCAATTCCGGCAAGGTCGCGGGGTCAGGCTGACCTTCGGAAACGTCCTCCTCGCTGGTGTTTGCCTCGTCTTCCGCGCCGGTTTCGCCCTGGGTCTCGGCTTGCCGCTCTTTGAGAGGAACCGGGATAGCCACAAGCTCAATGCCGATTTCTTCGGTAAGCGCCCGCATCTGGTGCATGTTCAGAACCGAGTTATCCTCGCGTGGATTGAAGATCATCCCGATCCGGGTCACCTCGCGATAGGCCTGCATCGCCTTAAGTTGCGAGTCCAACGGCACCGTATGTGAACTGCCTGTCAGGTTTCGCCCACTGCCATCAAAATCGGGGACGACTTTGGACTGAACCGGATAAGACACCATCGTGAAAAGAACCGGTGTTTGCGATGTCGGAAACGCGGCCGTGTCCTCTTCATAGGTTCCGACCGCGGCCAAAGTTGCCGATGTCCCCCATGTGTACAGCAGATCAGGCTCAAGCTCCTTTGCTTGCCGAACAAGGCGTGCGAAACGCGAGCTGTTGCGATTGGCACTGAGGCAGGTGACGTTGAACGTCAGCTCACGGCTGTCGAGATAGGCCTGAACCCCTTGCTCAACGGGGGTCGGGCCACGCCACAGGACCATCACGATATGGGGCGCTCCATCCACATGCGGACGTTCGCAAAGGTCTGGCATCTGCTCCTGCGCCTGCAAGCTACCGGCACCAAAGAGCATCGCCAACGTCAGGGCACAGCAGCGCGCGAAAGCGGCGCGGGGATTACACAGCCTCAACATCGTACCCCCTCGCCCCGCGTGTCTTCAGGTCGTAATCCTCGGACCGCAAGCCTGAAACAAGGAAGAAGGCTGCAAAGCCGGTGCCTGTGACCACGGACAACCCGCCCAGAATTGCCGCCGCGCCTGCCAAACCCCAATATTGCGACAGGATACCGGCAAGCAGTGGTCCGATGACCGACCCAACCCGTTCAGTCATGCGATAGATACCCAGGACCCGACCCGGCCCGTATGTCTCGATCTCGCGCTGCGCCAGGATCGTAAACAGGGCCGACTGGGCCGAAATACTCATGGCCTGCGCAATGCCAAGGATCAGGACCGACCAGGCGACGGCCGAAACGGTTGCGCCATAGGCCAAGGGCACTAACCCCCACCCCGTCAACAGGGCTCCGACGCTTACCATAAAGGCGTGCAGCCCGAACCGGTCGCACAGCCGGGAGAACAGAGACATGAGGATCAATGCCGACGCCCCGTATAGCATCGTGATACGGCCGATTTCATTGCTCGTCGCCCCTATATCGGTCAGAAGCAGGGGCACCAGAAAGAACAGGAAACCTGACAGCAGGAGTTTAGCCGGCAAAGCCGCCAGCAGGGCGGCAACCACAAATCGCGGCTGGCTCATGCATTCAATGACGATCTTGGGTTCGAACCCGAAATGCGTCGACTTGTAGGACTGCGCCGCATCGCTGCGGCCATCCAGCAACCGCATCGCCAGCAATATGCTGAATACGCCCAGTCCTGCTGCAACCAAAAGCGCGGGTTGAAAACCGAACTGCTCGGCCAGAATGCCGCCAATCGCCGGCCCGCAGACATCCGCCGCCATGATGCCACCCACAAAAACAGACATGCCGCGTGTGCGATTGGCCGTGGTGGTCTGGTCAATCACCTGTCCTTGGCAGGACAAAAAGCACAATGCATACCCGACCCCGGAAACAGTTCGGGCCAAAATCAGAGTGGCCAGGCTGGGAGCAAATGCAGTAGCCACCAAACCGAGGCTGGCCAGCGCAGCGCCAATCATAAAGCCATTCCTGCGCCCGACCCTGTCGGCCCAGCCTGCCGCAAGCGTACCGACCACCGCGGCCCCCAGCATGAAGGCCGAGATCGGAACCGCGATCAGAAGGGTGCTGTCCGTACCGTTGATCGTCTGCGCGGGTCCGCTGCCCAGCACTTCCGAGATGAATTGCGGCAGAAACGGTCGCGTCAGCTCTTCCGTCATCACAAACAGGAACGCGGCGCCGCGCACACCTGCCAGATGGGCAGCCGTGCCAATCTTGTTGCGCCCGTCCTCCACAAACTCGCCAACCGCCTTAAGGCGAGTGCGCATCCGATCCGCATCGGCTGCGTCGGCAAACCCGGCTTCAATGCGCGCCTTCAGATCCGCCATCCGCGTCGACAACGTTTCAAGCAGCGCATTGCCTGCCCGTATCGCGCGGCGCATGGATACCCCGCCGGCCGGCTTTTCCAACCGACGAAAATCTTTGCCTACCAGCGCATTGAGCAGTCTGGTCACCTGGGCCAGCGGGCCGCTGATGCTGGCGGACATTACAACCAGCAATATCTCGACAGCCAGCACGACAGCCACAAAGACCATGACCATGATATCGGCGGCAGCATCCAGCAGTTGCTGCGCAACAAATGTTTCGTCAATTCGGGTGACGATCTGCCCGAATTCTGTTCCATCCAGGGTCACAAGCGGCAACACGACGACGCCGCTTCCGTCGGTATCACCGTGTGTGAAGCTGCCCAGGCTCGACATCTCTGGCGACAGCCAGCGCAGCAGTTCGCTTTGCATCGTGGCGGGCAACACCTGCAGGCCACGGTCCCGCATTCGATCGGGGTCCGCCTGCTGCGAACTGTTCGACGCTTCGGTATCAGCTCCGGTTTGGTTCGGGTTCGACTGCGCCCGACCCGAGGCATACATCACAACGCCGCTGGGGGATGTCAGAACGATGCTGGAAATGCCATGGCTGCCTTCCAGTGCGCGGTCAAGATACTCGTCCACCTTGGCCAGCCCTTCATAGGGTATCCCCATCGCCACGGCGCTTTCGATGCGCCCGCGCACGCGTTCGGTAACGACCAGCGCGTTGGTTTCAAGAATGGGTCGAACATTGCGTTCGAGCAACCCGATTGAGCGCAGGCCCAAGGCGCCCACGGACAAAACGAGACATAAAACCGCCACCGAAAGAATAAAGAAGGCAAAACGTCTGGACATCTGGTCCATCAGGTCACCCCCTGCCCGGCTTGGCTGTCTGCGACGGGCGAGACAAGCGCTGTAATTCTGTGTCCAGATCATCCAGTTCTGTTTGGCTGGTGCGGTAGGCGTTCATGGCGCTGTGCGATAGCTGATCCAGTTGATCGCCACTCACCTCAGGCGCTGTATCAGACGGTATCCCGCTGTCCAACTGCGCTGTCAGACGGTCCAGCCTTTGATCGATACGTCGCGCGGCCATCAGGCTGGCCACTCCGATCACGCCGATGCAGGCCGCAAGCAACACTGCGGCTTCCATGGACAGGATGCGGGCGGACTCGGCCAGAATAGTCTGTGCGCCTGTCGGGTCATAAGACACCTCAACGCGCCCGACCACCGCGCCAAATGAGTTGATGATCGGCTCTGACACTGTTGCAATATCTGTGGCCTGCGCCCCTTCCCGACCTTCTGCCTGAGACTGACGGGAAAGGATCTCTTCCCCATTCTCGGCAACCAGCCGGATGGCCAGAACCTCGGCGTCGGACTCCAGCCTGTCTTCGATCTGCGCCGATACGTTGGATACGATCTCTTCGACCCCAAGGCCAAAATTCACCCCGGTTTCGATATTGGCGCGCAGGTCGGACGCGACAATTCTGTAGCGCCCGTCAACTGCCTGAGTCAAAGCGGTAGAAAGCTTTGCCATCGTCAGTGCGACCGCCGCAGCCAGAGCAATGGCAAATGCAACCGCCAGATAGGCGATGAGCCTTGCTGCAAAGCTCCCAACCAGCTCACGCATAATTGTCTTCGCCTTCCTATTCGCCCTCGCGGCCCAACGTTTTACGCAGACGCATCACATTCATATTGCCGGCTCTTTCATAGCTTACGTCGTCCATGACCTGGCGAACGAGAAACACGCCTAGCCCGCCGACCTTGCGATGGTCAACATCCAGCGTCACGTCCGGCTCGACCACGTCCAGCGGATTGAACTTCCGGCCATGATCTCTCAACTCACAGATGAGATCCCCGTTCTGGCGCCGCAGGGCAACCTCAAGCTCGGATGTTTGCCCCTCATCAAAGCCATAGTTTATGGCGTTGGTGACCAGTTCCTCCAGTGCAAGCTTGACCTGAAATGCATCGGCATCCGGCACATCCATGGCCACAAGGGCCTGATCCAGCTGGTCCAGCAAGCCCGGCACAGCCGAAAGTGTGTTGGCGAGCTGGATTTCGGCTTTCAACATCTGAAATGTCACCTTCTGATCCATCCGCCAAACAGCGCGCATTATTCACAATTTTGTGCTTGCTTCTATCTTAGATTGTATAGCTTCACCCAAATGACAGCTAGAAGAAATTTCAAATCACCCCAACGGAGTGTGCAACTGTGCCAATCGGTTCTTCAACCACCTACCTTCGGAACGCCCATTGGTCGCCCACACATCCCGGAGCGGAATTTGCCGCGCAATCCGACCGCATCCTTTCCGACATCGCAGATCATCCTGCCATGACGGTAACCCCTTTGATCCAAGACATGCGCAACAGTCAGGGGCGTGTAAGCTGCTGGATCAAGGATGAAGGCAAACGCTTTGCCGACGAGGGCCTGTCGTGTTTCAAGGCGCTTGGTGTTCTTGGCGTTTTGGCCGCAAAACCGGATCTGGCACATGCGGACAGGTTCGTCTGCGCGTCCGATGGCAATCACGGTCGCGCCGTCGCCTGGGCCGCGCAGGGTCTGGATGTTGCCGCGACCGTCTATCTGCCTGCATCGGTGCCACAAGAGAACTTTGACCGGATCAGGCAGTTTGGCGCGCAAACCGTGGCGGTCGAGCGCGGCTACGATCAGGCGATCGCCGCAGCGGCCGACGACGCGCATAAGACCGGGGCTGTCGAGTTTTCCGACACAGGTCGCCCCGGATGTGAGGAGATCCCCTATCTGACGCTTTTTGGCTATGGCCGGATCGTGGATGAAATCCTTGAACAATTGCCATCCCCTCCCACACATGTCCTGATGCCGGCAGGTGTCGGTGCGTTGGCGGCCGGTGTGGCGGCGCGGTTTGCCACAAGGTTAGGCCCACAGATGCCGCGCATCATCACCGTTGAACCTGTTCACGTGGCGCCTGTTGCCGCCAGTCTGGAGGCTGGGAAACTGAATAGTGTTCCCGAAGGCGCCAAAACCTCGATGGACTGCCTCGCCTGTGAGACACCGTCCAATGTTGCCTGGAACCTTCTGCACGAGCGGCTTTTCAGCGCCATGGCCATTTCCGACCCCGCAGCCCTAAAGGCAATGAACGACCTTCGATCTTCACAGGTTTTCACCCAGCCATCCGGAGCGGCGGCCTTCGCGGGGTTGCAGGAAATCCTCTCGGATTCAGCGCTGCGGGCTCGCGCCGGGCTCGACAGGACGGCCAACGTGGTTTCTCTGGTGACCGAAGGGCCGTCGCTGACTTCGGGGTAGGCACAGCGTAAATGTCGACGTAAACCAAGCCCGCCGAATATGCTCGTGTTTGCCGCGCATTCAGCGGGCGGGGTTTTCCTTCGCACATCCCGCAGCTCAGGCAATTTCATTCCGGTTTCAAATTACGGCGCTTGATTTTTGATGGGTCCTCGGTACAATTTATTCGTGTAAAGAAAAACAAAGCCATTTGGTTTGGTTGTGCGACCGGTCGCAAACCCAGCATTGATTTGACCCGTGGCAAAACGAGAGAAGGGACAATGCAATGAGTGTCGAAGACCTTAAGGAATATGCACGCCGCTGTGCTAGCGATCCGGACTTGCGGGCCAAGGCGAAAGAGATTGGCGCAACCAATCTGGATGGCCAGATTGAGCATGCGGCATCCATGGGATTGACCTGGACCAAGGAAGACATGGCTGCTTTCCAGGAAGAGATGCAGGCCGATGGCGAGCTTGGCGAAGATGATCTGGAAAAAGTTGCCGGTGGCGTTGTGACCACCACCGCCGCGGCCGCAGCAGCCGTTGTCGGCGCAGCGACCGCCGTGGTTGGCACTGCTGCCGCAGTTACAACTACCACCAGCGGCAGCGGTTGGTAATCTGATTAGACAATCGGTTCGAAGGGGCGGGGCACACCCGCCCCTTTTTTATTTCCGACCTGAGCAATATCCACTTCAGGTTGAAACGTTTAACCCCACACGGTGAATGTCCGGGCCCCCACATCACCTACCCGCCGATGGGGGCTTGGTTCAGGTGACCGAGGTAACCGGCCTGGGTGCGCGCGTCGTATGTTCGGGCATGACCCATTCACCATGCTCATCAATTGCCAACACATTGCGGATCGCGGGCAAAGCAGCAATCGGCGTCGCCTTTGGCGGGCCATCGTAAGCCAATTGGAAGGAATTGTACCCGCGCATCATGGTCAGGTTTCTCTGTGCCCGTGCGTGCAGATCCGCATCGGAGCAGGACGCGCCACTCACGTTCAGCCCTCCGGGATTATCCGATGAATGCCCCCATTCCATGAGCACCCCATTGCTGTTTTGCAACAAGCCGCGCAGCCAGCCGACATAATCCTGTGACCGCTTTTCCATATCGTAAAGACCCGAAAGCCCGGCGTAGAACACGGCAAATTCCTGTCGCAGGCGGCTCTCGTATTCGGCCATGGCGATATCTTCGGGTATCGCGCCAGACAGAGTGGCCTTAATCGAACGTGCTGCAAGAAGCGCTCCGTAGGTGGCCAGATGCACACCTGACGACAGAAGCACATCCACAAAACAGGCGGCATCGCCAATCTGCACGACGCCCGGCGCGCTGAAGGCGTTGGAGGCATAAGAGTAATCGGCGCACAGGCTCACCTGATCGTAAGGGGCCTGCTCTGCCGGTGAGGCGTCGCGCAACAGCTCGGTTATCCGTGGACAGGTCGAAAGCCAATTTGCCAAACCTACTCGTGGGTCTACACGAAGATGGGCCAGGCAGTCGCGCGGGGCAACCACGCCCACGCTGGTCAGCCCGTTTCGCAGCGGAATATACCAGACCCAAGCCGTTCCATGTTCGGTTTCCAGTGTCTCGAAAAACACGTTCCCGTCCAGCGGTGCGTCAAGCCGCCCTCCGCCTGTCCAGTATCCCCAAACCGCCACTTTGCGAAAAAAGTGCGAGTGTTGGCGCCTGTCCAACTCGGGGATGTTCAGGCGCATCTGCCCCGTGGCATTCACGACATACCTTGCGTGCAACGCATCTTGCTTTGCGCTCTGCCGGTGAGTGTAGGTCACGCTGCGGCCTTGTTGCGCGTCGCCGTCACCGACGGAAATTGCGTCACACCCCCTGAGGAGCGTTGCGCCGCAATTCTGCGCGCTGGACAGAAGGATTTCGTCAAAACTCGCACGATCAACGTTGAGGGCCAGGGGCGGATCGTCGGCCTGGTCGGGGCCGAAGGCGAGGGTCCAGATGTCCTGTTTGTCAGCGCCCCAGCAAAAGGTGGCCCCGCGCTTCACCGTATAGTCTTGGGCGTCAACGGCGCCCTGGGCACCGATCAGGGGCAAAACCTGCCGCAGTGTGGCTGGCAGCAACGATTCACCGATGCGATAGCGCGGCCCGGTCTCTCTTTCCAGCAGGACGGTAGACAGACCAGCCTTGGCGCACAGACCCGCCATCACCGATCCTGCGGGACCGCCGCCAATTACCGCGACATCTGCTGTGTGCGCTACGTCCATATTTGCCTCTCAGGCCGACGGGCTAGGTATTCAAAACACGCTGCGTGGCGGCTGCAAGCCTGCGAATCTGAGCAACGGTAACAGGTTCCGTCTGTTTTGATCGCTGAATCTCTCCGATGTTCACAAGGCTTTGCGGATCATACTTCTTCTTCAAAGCACAAAACGTCGCCCAAGTCTCTGCGTCGTAATAGTCGGCATAGTCCAGCGACCGGCTCAGGTTCTCGGCTTGTACGTATAGACGACCGCCTTCATCAATAACGGACGAGACAAAGTCCTGCTCGGCTGCGACAAGCGCGGCTTCCACCTCTGGCCTGCCGATGCCACGGCACAGCGCCATCACCCCCATTAGAACGAAATCTTCATCCCGCGGGTACAGTAGCGGCGGCACCGGGGCGCGTCGCTTCACAAGGTACCGGAAGCCGATGGGCTCTCCATTCAGAGACGGCCCGACCCATCCACCGCTGGGCTCCAGCGTGGCGGAGTGTCGGTTGCTCCAATCCCCGAGCAACGTCCAGAACCGGTCTTCGTCGGCGACCGGAACCATGGCCGAGAACCAATAGAGCCAGTCGATGCCATCCGGTCCCGGCAGGTCGTTTGTTTCGGAGGGGTTGAGCGGGTTGGTGACCGGTATTCTGCCCTTTTGGCCAACAGAAAACCGATTGTTCTCGCCCGGAACGGACTGAAGTCGAAGGGTCACGTCCAGGATCAAACCAAATTGACCCATTGCCGCGAAAATCCAATGGAAATCTGAATCCTCCGGGGCCAGCCTTCGCAATTCTCCGCGGCCATCGAGCAGAGTAAGTGCCGCGACATGAGCCCAAAAGCCGCCATGTGTTTCCGAGATAGAGACAAAACCGTCATTCGACTCGCGACGCGTTGCAGCCTCTCGCGTGGTAGGCGGCACGCGCAGCCCCATGCCTCCGGCGTTGACATAGCCACCTAGTGTCGGGCCTGCCCATCCACCGTTAAAGACCGGCAAGCTCATCCCATGAGCCGCTGCGAAATCGCGGATATCCCACATGATGGCACCGCTGCCGACCCGCAGCAGGTCGGGTTCCACGACTTCGAACTGGTTCAGGCCATGCGTCAGGAAAAGTGTTTCGCCCCTTCTGGGCAGGCTTGCGCCGCTCAGACTATGGCCGCTGCCCCGTACCCGCAGCCGTTGTCCACGAGAGAGTTCCTCGCGCCATTGCGCGATAGCTTCCGCATCGGATTGGGGCGCGCGCAAAGACGGATCGAGCGGCGTAAGATATAGTTTTCCGTAATCAGCGAGTGGCATCAAAGGGTCTTTTGCTCATGTCTGACCGGGCGAAACTGGATTTCCGAATCTTGCCAGACTGATTTGATTAGCGCGAGCCGAGGCAATTCCCAGCGCGGCATCGTTTCGCTATTTCCTAACAAAATACCCTCCGAACATCCGCCCGGAGGGTCGCGTTGAAAATGCGCAGGCCCCGAAGGCTGCGCCAGTCTATTACCAACCGCTGCCGGTTGTTGTCGAGGTCACCGCGGTCGCGGTCCCGACCACAGCGGCGGCTGCGGACACAACAGCCGCTGCGGCGGCTGCGGTGGTTGTCACGACGCCGCCGGCAACTTTTTCCAGATCATCCTCGCCAAGCTCGCCATCGGCCTGAATCTCTTCCTGGTAAGCTTGCATGTCTTCCTTTGTCCAGGCCAGACCCATCGAAGCGGCATGAGCAATCTGCCCATCCAGATCCGTGGCGCCGATTTCCTTGGCCTTGGCGCGCAACTCAGGATCTGCGGCGCAACGACGTGCATATTCCTTCAGGTTTTCAACACTCATGCTTAATCTCCCAATGGTATCAACGCCACCATATGTAATCCCGAAATCGGCGCTATTCTGAAATCACCGGCCTCCCGAACACCGGCCAAGATGGCGCTCTGGCCAGTGTCGCTATAGTTGTGCAGAACAAGCGACGAAAAATCAAGCAGTGGTTGAGGCGCGTGGAAAAAAGTATCGTCTGCGTGCAGAACTGGCGTCGTCAAGAGCTGTATCGCAAAGCACTGGCTACGGTGGATTTTTCCGCGGCGGCATCAATGTGGATTGGCAATCTCAACGTACTATTCAAGCAGACAGAGGGCGGGCACTGATTGATCCTTTTAGCTCACGTGCGCCAACTCGCTTTTCTTAAAGAGTCGCTGTTGCAAGGAAGATGCGGTTCCAACCGAGGGCACGTAACGCGTCCAGCGACGGCTAATCCGCTCTACCCATCCCGCCCAGGTTCGCTTGGATCATTGGAAAACAATGCAATCTTATTGCCTTGAGGGTCCCGCAGATAGCCCACGTAAAAACGTGGGCCGTATAAGTCCCGGAAACCCGGCTGACCTTCGTCAGATCCCCCTGCGGCAAGCGCTGCAGAGTGCAGATCACGGACCTGCTGTTGGCTGCGAAGTTGGAATGCGATCATGGTGCCATTGCCCGCCGAGGCGGGATGCCCATCGAATGGTGCTTTTACGTAAAGCTCAGGCAGAGCAACGGATTGGCCGGGTTGTACGGGCAGCGCACAGCTTAATCCTTCCGGGCTTTCCTCAAGCTCGTATCCAAGCGCGGGCAGGAACGCAGAATAAAACCGTTTCGCGAGAGAGATGTCGTCGACACCGATTGTGACATAGGCAATCATGCTGTGTATTCCTTTCGGGACGCTTGGTTGCACTGTGTGTATGCGGCCATGTGGTGAGCCATCGGTACGCAGAACCAAACCAATGCCTGGACCAGCGCCGCGATCATTGTTGGCTGAAAATGCCGCATGGTTGATCCACACTCAAGATTGGCTTGATGAGTGCAACCACTGTTCGTTTGCCATCTGGTATGACTTGGTATTCCACTTTTACGGGAAATTTCTGAGACTTAACTGGAAATGGCGCCCACGGGAGGACTCGAACCCCCAACAGCCCGATTAGAAGTCGGATATTCTATCCAGTTGAATTACGTGGGCGCTTCTGCGCTGTTATTGGACAATGGCGGCAGATAAGTCAACTTGGTAGTATGCTGGTCGCCTCACCAATCATTTTTTTCTTCATAGTCAGACATTTACGCTGCACTTACGAACCGTCGGGTTCCTTTGACCTACCCTGTTGCGCCAAAGGACCGCAGCGCCCTTCCTGTTGCTACTATGGGAGGGGTTCAAGGCCCAGGCGCATGAATGCGCTGTTCGGATCAGTTTTGTACCCGTGGATCGGCCCGCAATAGGAATAGCCCAGAGCCTCATAGAGTTTGCGGGCCGCGTCATATTCGGGCAAATGCGCCGCCCCGGTTTCCAGAACCAGTGCAGACACCCCTTCGGATCGCGCCTTTTCGGCCAGATGGGTCATCATCACCCGCGCCAGCCCACGCCCCCGTGCGTCAGGCAGGATATGAACCGATTTCACCTCGGCCGTACCATCCGGCAGCACCTTGAGCGCCCCGCACCCAACTGGGTTTCCGTGCACATACATGGCCCAGAACCGAATGCCCGGTCCGGCCAATGCGGCGGCATCCAGGGTATGATTGCTTTCCGCGGGTCCCGCCGTTTCGCTATGGGCGAAATGTGCGTCGATCACCGGGCGCAACGCATCCGATGTCGGATCAGCCTCGCGGATTTCGATCATTCAGTGCGTCCAGGGACCGCGCCGATCGGTGGCGAAATTCTCTCCATACCCGCGCGCGCGCAGGTTCGGCTTGCGTTTCTGCGGTTCGCTGACCTGCGCGTCAATGCCGTTGTCCTTGGCATAATCCAGCGCCTCTTCCTTGGTGTCGAATTTCAGGCGCACCTGGGTCTGCGTGTCATTGGATGAGGTCCAGCCCATCAGCGGATCGACCTCGCGCGCAGATGCCGGGGCAAATTCCAGAACCCATTTGCGGGTCTTGGCCATCCCCGAGGTCATCGCATTTCGCGAAGGCTGGTAAATCCGTGCGCGCATGTCGCCTCTCCGTACTCACTTGGCTGGGCTTGTTTATGCGCCAGAGCGCCGCCCGGGACAAGATGACAATTGTCGCGGAATGCAACAACGGCCTGATGACAGAAACTGTCATTGGCCTCGCTTATGATCTTCGAAAGATCAGCCAAAGGATTGAACAGATGAACCATTTTGAACGAACCCTCGAAATCAACGCGACCCCCGAAGCCATCTGGGCGGTACTCAGCCGGTTTATGCAGGTTGACGAGATTGCCCCACAGATCACGCAGGTAGAGGCCCTGACCCACGGCGTTCATGGCGTTGGGTCAAAGCGGCGTTGTTATTTTGCGAATGGAACCTCTTTGGTCGAAGAGGTCACCAGGTGGAACCCCAACCGGGGCTATAGCGTGCGCCTGTCCGAAATGTCGGCGATGCCCCTGACCGAGGCCCATGCAGCGATTGCTATTGAACCGCTGGACGGGGCTGGCACCCGGGTGATCTGGAGCATGGAATATGCTGTGAAATATGGCCCCCTTGGCTGGCTTTTGGGGCAGACCCTGATGAAAGTGTTGATGTCCAAGGTATTCAACGGCAACCTGAAGGCCCTGGCCGACAAGGTGATTTCGGATCACGCTCCGGATGCGCAACCCGCCTATTACTGAATCTGAGCTTTCCGGACCGGATCAGCCCTTGCAGTTGGACAAAATAAGAACAAATGTAAGGGCCTGACCCGGAGCCAGCCCATGCCTTATGCCCATTCCGACAAGACCCAGTTGACCGTCGACGACGTCCGCGCGCGCCTGAAACTGGAAGGCGGCAAACAGTTTGTCATGCATACCGAATTCGCGCCTGCCGGCGACCAGCCGACCGCAATTCAGGAACTGGCCGGAGGTGTGAACGACGGCGAGCGCGATCAGGTTCTGCTGGGCGCGACCGGCACCGGCAAAACCTTCACCATGGCCAAGGTGATCGAAGAAACCCAGCGCCCCGCGATCATACTTGCACCCAACAAGACGCTGGCCGCGCAGCTATACGGGGAATTCAAGGGATTCTTCCCTGAAAACTCGGTCGAATATTTCGTGTCCTACTACGATTACTACCAGCCTGAGGCCTATGTGCCGCGCTCGGACACCTATATCGAGAAGGAATCCCAGATCAACGAACAGATCGACCGGATGCGCCACTCGGCCACGCGGGCGCTGTTGGAGCGGGATGACGTTATCATTGTCGCCTCGGTGTCCTGCATCTACGGGATCGGCTCGGTCGAAACCTACGGGGCGATGACACAGGACCTGAAGGTCGGTAAGGAGTACGACCAGCGGCAGGTGATGGCTGATCTGGTCGCCCAGCAATACCGCCGCAACGATCAGGCGTTTCAGCGCGGGTCTTTCCGGGTACGCGGAGATTCCTTGGAAATCTGGCCCGCCCACCTTGAGGATCGCGCCTGGAAGTTTTCGTTCTTCGGCGAGGAATTGGAAACCATCACCGAATTCGACCCTCTCACTGGGGAACGCGCCGCGACGATGGAGCAAGTGCGTGTCTATGCGAACTCACACTACGTGACGCCGAAGCCGACAATGCAGCAGGCGATCATCGGGATCAAAAAGGAGCTGCGTATCCGGCTGGATCAACTGGTCGGCGAGGGCAAACTGCTGGAAGCCCAGCGCCTGGAACAGCGCACCAACTTCGATCTGGAAATGTTGGAGGCCACCGGCGTCTGCAACGGGATCGAGAACTATTCGCGCTATCTGACCGGTCGCGCGCCAGGGGAACCGCCCCCGACCCTTTTCGAATTCATACCCGACAACGCCATCGTTTTCGCCGACGAATCCCACGTCAGTGTCCCGCAGATCGGCGGGATGTATCGAGGCGACTACCGGCGCAAGTTCACGCTGGCCGAACATGGGTTCCGCTTGCCGTCCTGCATGGATAACCGCCCCCTCAAGTTCGAGGAATGGGACGCCATGCGCCCGCAATCCGTCTTCGTCTCGGCCACCCCGGCAAAGTGGGAGATCGAACAGACCGGCGGCATCTTCACCGAACAGGTGATCCGCCCCACCGGCCTGCTGGACCCCGAGGTCGAAATCCGCCCGGTATCCATGCAGGTGGACGACCTGCTGGATGAGGTGCGCAAGGTGGCCGCCAACGGTTTCCGCACGCTGGTCACGACACTGACCAAGCGCATGGCTGAAGACCTGACCGAATATCTGCACGAACAGGGTATCAAAGTTCGCTATATGCACTCGGACATCGACACGCTGGAACGCATCGAAATCCTGCGCGATCTGCGGCTGGGCGCGTTCGACGTGCTGGTCGGCATCAACCTGCTGCGAGAAGGCTTGGACATCCCTGAATGCGGGCTGGTCGCCATTCTGGACGCGGATAAAGAGGGCTTCCTGCGCTCGGAAACCTCCCTGATCCAGACCATCGGCCGCGCCGCGCGCAACGCCGATGGCCGGGTGATCATGTATGCCGACAAGATCACCGGCTCGATGGAACGCGCGCTGGGGGAAACCAACCGCCGCCGCGCCAAACAGCTTGCCTATAACGAGGAACACGGCATCACCCCGGAGACGGTGAAAAAGAATGTCGAGGACGTTCTGGCCGGTCTTTACGAGGGCGACGTCGACATGAACCGCGTCACCGCCACCATCGACAAACCGATGCACGGCGCGAATTTGGAAGCCCATCTGGACGGGTTGCGCGAGAAGATGCGCAAGGCCGCCGAGAACCTTGAATTCGAAGAGGCCGCCAACATCCGGGATGAGATCAAACGTCTGGAAGCGGTCGATCTGGCCGTCGCCGACGACCCCATGGCGCGCCAATGGGCGGTCGAGAAAGCCTCGGAAGACGCGGTGAAATCGCGCGGTCGCTCAACGGCTGGCAGGCCTGGGCAGCGGGGTGGAAATGTGAAGCGACGGAAGAAAGGTCACTGACTTAGCCGAAGAGATCGTCGAGTATGGCCTTCGTTGAAACGCTTGTCGCGCTGGACCAGTTTGGCGAATAGGACGGCTTTCGAACCTGATACTCGGTTCCCGTGCCATTGTTTGACCAAACACCGTCAAAAAACAAGGCCTGCTCTTTCCTGCGCCGGGGTATGATTTCCGGGGGTTTCTTCCAGTTCATGATTGCGGATTTGGCACCGGATACGTCTCCGGCTTTCCACCTTTTGACCCAGGTCGCCTTTTTTATGCCGCCTGTATTGTAGTGAAACGATAATGCCCCGCCAAGTTGAGCCTCAGTAAGGGCGTGCCCGATGAACGCTTCCTGTACGGCAGGCAGGTAATTGTTTCGAAGCACCCATTCGAACACCTCGAAACATCTTCTGAGCGTTTGCGGATTATCGACATATCGCGGCCAAACCTTGTGACCCGAAGCGGACGTAATACCAATACTCCAGGTCCAAACCCCGACAGAGTCGCGGTAAGCTTCTCGAACTATGCCTTCATGCGAAATGAGTTCTGCAGCGATGTTCGGGGTAATAAAATTTGTCATTACAATCTCCTGAAATAGAGAAGGCGTCATTTTATCACAGAATTGACGTTCCAAAAAATTTGGGACGTGCGCAGGCAAATTGCGTCAGAGAGACGCTTTAGCTGGGCACCGATCGGCTACTGCTTCGCCAATCGACTGTGCGGAACTCAGTTCCGTCAAAAATGACCGGGGAACCTCAACTGATGGTTGCAATTGAGCGCAAAGCGATAAATCATCGCGTCAGAATTTTTGAAGTAGTTCATTGGCTTGCCCGTTTTCATACTCATTCTAACCGCGATTGGCGGGGCCGTCTGGTGGTGGATACGCAACAATCCCCGGGAAGCGATCAATACTGCCCAAGACATGGCAACAACATTGAAAAACGCCCCCCGAAAGCTGGCGTGTCGCAGTGTGGCCAATGCCCATCCGGTCGAAGGGATCGATGACGAACGGATCGCAATCTGCGCCATTGCCCAATCCTTCATCGAGCTTGACGATCTGCCGACGTCCGAACAACGACAGCGCCTGCACGTTCTTCTGCGCACGAAACTGCGCTGTTCCGAAGAAGAAGCGACCGAGATGGAAGTTCTGGGGCGCTGGCTGATGACGCAGTGCAATGGGCCCGGTGATGCGGTTCCGCGCCTAGGTCGCCGGCTCAGAAAAATCGATGGCGGGCAGTCCTGGGGCACGCTGCAGGACATGCTGACGCCGCTGGCCGGAGAACGGCTTTCCCGGGCGCAGGTCGACGCCATTGACGACCTGAAGGTTGCCCTGAAGGTCAGGTGAACGCGCAGACTGATTGGACTGCCACTAACTTTGCGAAAGGTGTCCCGCGTCGCCCGGGTTGATCTGGCGTCGCGAGCGAGACAAATCACTCGAAGCCTTCTGCACCGGAGATTAAGTCTCATTTCTTAACATGTTGTGAACATTTTTTTGCCTCTATCTTCCGTAGTTCTGTCACAGCGAACTGGCGCGACAGATACGAGGTGGGGACAACGCGGGGCTTCAATCAAGCTTTTCGCGGATTGCGTCACCTTGGACCGTTACCAGCACACAAGAACGCGCAGAAAAAGCGCAGTAAGACTAGAAGGGACATACATTGACGCTTTCAACGGACAAGCAACAGCTTATCGAACAGAGAATTGCCAACGATTCAAAGAACATCTTTGTGGCTTACCTGCTGTGGTTCTGCTTTGGGATGCTCGGCGCCCATCGTTTTTATCTCGGCGAAAACAAGTCCGGGATCATCATGCTGGTTCTGACGATCCTGGGTGTTTTGACCGCGATTGTGCTGGTGGGATATTTCCTCCTGCTGGGCGTCGCCATCTGGATGCTGGTCGATGCGTTCCTGATTCCGGGGAAAATTTCGAACCAAAAAGACACTCTGCGTCAGAAACTGACCGCAGAGATGAGCGCCTGACAACGCCGGCCATCGCCTGTTCTGGGCGAACTAACGGCTAAACTCTTGTTTTGGGGCGGCATGATCCGCCCCTGACATTTCCACCACTCCCGCCGACGCCGCAATTGGCGGGCTCGGCCACCAAACCCCTCAATCGAACAGCACACACGTCCGCGTATCAATCAGGGTCGCACGAATTTGGCGTTCCCGATCGACCGCGTTTTCGACTGTTCGACCTGTTGTACCGCGGTTGTTTCAATGGGCGCGGATACAAGTGTTCCACACGCAATACCGTCCCCGTCAGGATCGTTGCGTAGGTGGTATCCGGGCTCTCCGGCCAGGAATGGCCCCGAAACAACGGATTCCGCGGCCGTGCATCCGGCCAGGGCAATCAGATGCAGCACGGCTTCTTCACGCTCGAATTCTGAAGTGCGGAGATAGACGCTTACGGCAATGCCCAGCGTCGTCAGCGGCAGCATCAGGACCATGATCAGAATCCGTACCGGCGACAATGCCCGTTTACGCAGGGCGTCGGCGCGCATACGGCGACCCGCAGCGCCGGAAGGAACTGAATTGAGTTTGGGCAGGAGGTTCCTGAACGACATGCACACCGGATACGTCAGATTTGTGGCAAAACCGAGACTGGTAGTCAGGCAATCTACCTGGTTTGCGCGGCGATCTGCCCCCCTCGCAGCGGAATGGCGATGGGGCTATTGTCAGAAACGCCTGAACCAGAGCGCACAGGAATAGCATGAGCAAAGCCGACCCCTATCGTTCCGCCGATGACCCTGCGCGCGAAATGGCACGCTGCTTGATCGAAGGGGCCACTCACGGCGCTCTGGCTGTGCTGCGCCCGGGCTGTGGATTGCCGTCGGTGACCCGGATCGCTCTGGCCACGGATCAAGGCGGGCAGATGATCTCGCTGGTGTCGTCGCTGTCAGATCACACCCACGCTTTACAGGCTGACCCGGCCTGCGCGTTGTTGATCGGCGAGCCGAAAGAGACCGGCGATCCGCTGACGCATCCGCGCCTGACGCTTCATGCGCAGGCCGAGTTTGTAGACCGTGACACCGACGATCACAACGCGCTGCGCACCCGCTACCTGGCGCTGCGCCCGAAGTCCCGGCTGTATATCGACTTTGCCGATTTCAGTTTTGTACGGTTTGAGGTTGCAGACGCCTTGCTGAACGGCGGGTTCGGCAAGGCGTGGCGGCTATCTCCGGCCGATCTGGCACCAGATCAGCGCACCACGTGAACCGCGCAGGCGGCGTGGCGGACGACGTGGTTCGCGGTTGATCCCAGAAGCAGATCCTGCATTCCCGGCCGGTGCGATGCCATGATGATCAGATCCGGCTTATGCTCATCCGCCCAATCCAGAATCGTGCGCCCGGAATGCCCTTCGACTACCACGCCCATTGCATTGGGCAGTTTCGCGGCCAGATCATCCAGTTCCTTTTGGATCGCCTTGCGGGCTTCGGACAGGTATTCCGGCGGCATGTACGAGATCGCATAGTTCGGAATGTGCTCAACCACATGCAACAACGTCACTTTCGCGTCCGGCGTGGCCAGAATCCCGGCCAGTTTCAGCGGGCCGGAAATGTCCCGTTCAGCGTCAAAAGATATGGGAACAAGAATACTGTGATACATGGCGCGCACCTCCGTTTTCCTTTGATCAGCTTGCGATGCGCCGGGCTCCAAGGCTTTGATCTAGGTCAGGAACTTCCAAAGGTTTCGGCCACGTCATACATCACCGGCTCAAAGCTTTTGCATAGCTCGTTGATCTTGCGGTTGCGGTCGCGCATTTCCGGCGTGCGCAGCATGGCCAGAAAATCCTCGCGACGTTCCCATTGAGAATAATTGGCGATCCGGGTCTGCGCATCGTTCACGTGCAGCCCCGCAGAAACAAACCCCGGTTGTTTTGAGATAAACTCGCCATAGGCATCGGTCAGCGCCTCAAGCAGATCATGGCAGGTGCCTGGCGTCATTTCGAATGTGGTGATGACAGTCTGGACGCTTGCGGTCTTGGAAATCTTCGGCATCTGGATTCTCCCTTAACTTACACAAGCCTAACACAGGATTTGGAAAGGTCGTGTGTTTCCTTTGCTACCCGGACCGAGGCGGCGTTGTCTGAAATGAGTAGAATACTAACCATCCGTTAACCATGCTGACGGATGCTGCGCGCATGTACCGGGTCTTCACGCTTTTGGTTCTATTGCTATCCGCCGCACCGGCCTGGTCCGGGGCGTGGCTGCGGGACAAGGGCGCCGCGTTTTCAGCAGCGTCCGTGACGGCATTCCGCGATTCCGACGGCAGTTATGACTACAAATCTTCCCTTTACGGAGAGTGGGGATACCGACCCAATCTGACGGTTGGATTCGATTTCGAAGAGAATCGCGAATTGTACGGCCACGCGCTGTTGTTTGCCCGGGTGCCTCTTGCGGATTATGGCGATTGGGGGCGTTTTGCCGCCGAATTCGGGGCTGGCGCCCATCACCGGCAAAGACGCGCCTGGGCGATGTACCGCGTAACCTTATCCTATGGCAAAGGGCTTCGGACCGGATGGGGCGATGGCTGGATCGCCGTCGACGGCGCGCTGGAGTTTCGGACCCATGACGCCGTTTTTCGAAAGCTGGACATTACCGCAGGTCTGTCCGCGCAGCGGTTGTTGAACCCGCTTTTGCAGATCGAAACATCCTATACGCCGGGAAAGTCGCTTTTCTGGCGAGCGCGGCCATCGGTCATGATCCGAACCCCGAAAAGCACGACAACTTGGGTGCTGGGTCTTGAACGCAACGATGCCCGCAGTGACACGGGCATCAAGGTCGCAATTTGGAGCGAGTTTTGATCCGCTATGGAACCGCGATCAGCGTTCCATCCGGATAAGTGCGGACACCTCTCCGCGAACGGCTTCGGGCCAGCGCAGACGGATCGCGTTGCCAATCGAGCCCTGCTCCAGTTCGACGTAAGGGGCCGCGTAGGCCAAGGAACCCAAAGTATTCCTCAGCGGCCCGAGAACGGTTGCTGCATCGCAACTGCGGGCCCTTCCACCAAAGGGCAGCCGCCCCTGCGTGGCAATGGTCCAGGCCTGGGCCGCTGAACTCTGACTGTGCCGAAGCCGCAACGGGTTCGCGACCTTGGTGGATACGCCGTGGAACGTGTTGTTTTCGAAGGTCACGTTCAGATGGCGGCTATTGTCCAGATCGGCAAAGCTGGTGTCCACCCGCTCGGCCCGGGTGATGCTGCCGTTGGTCGAGCGGAACTTGTTCCCGGTGACGATCACGCCATTCAAGAAATGCCCCGCCCCATGCGGACGAATGACGATACAGCTGAACCAGGGCGCGACCTCGCTGGAATAAAAGATGTTGTCGGTAATGCTCATGGCGCTAAAGGAAAAGCCGGCCGTGTATTCCGGATTGGCGTCCCGCTCATTTGTCCACTCGACAAAGCAGTTGTCGACATAGTTCTCTGCGATGGTTGAACTGTTATAGGTGCCGATCATGATCAGGCCGGCACTGCGGATACCCTGCGCAATGCTGTCACCCTGAAAAAAATGGTTGCCCAGAACCATGTTGTTGGTCCCGCCCAGAACCGCAAAGTGCAGAAATCGAACGGCCCGGTTGTGGCGCAGCTTGATATCGTTGGCCGTGGCGTTCAGTGCGATCGAAACCCGGTCCGAGACGTTGAAGGATTCCTCGCTCGACAAGAACTGGCAATTGTCGATCAGCATGCCCTGACACCCGGTCCCGATTGAGGTTACCCCCCGATCCTTGGGTCTGCTGATAAAGCAGTTCGTTACCGCAAAGGTGCTACCGGAAGGGGCCAGCCTGATCGCGCTGCACCGGCCGTTGCACTGGAATTCGATCTCTTCCATGCCAAATTTGCGCAGGGTGCTGAAGCCGCTGAAATCCAGCAAATACTTGAAGGAAACAAAGTCGAACACCTGCGTCCCCGCAGCGTCGTAGATCGGCGCGTTCAGCGTGATCTCACCCGCGCCTTCGTTTTTCGAACGGACGTAGATCTCGCGCCCTACGCCACTGCCCTGCACAAGCGCACCAACAGGGATATTGGCCACGTTTGCCACGTTAACCAGGCGCGTGGGGTCCGACGTGTTGTACGTCGCCGTGGATTTCACCGTTTCCGTGTCCCAGGCCGCGCTGCTTTGCACGTCGAACTGCCCGTTGCGAATGACCCGGCGCGTGGAAAACCCGGTTTGCTTGTTCGGAACCGCAGCCGCCATGTCAATCGGCTCGCTGACCGAAATCTTGCGCCCGCCCAGATTCAGTGATTCATGATCCGAATTGTTCAGCAGTGCCTGAAACGCCTTCTTGAAGGCCAGCGATTCGTCACCAAAGGCCGAAATATAGGCTGGCAGATCGAAATTCTTGCTCAGGATCAGCATCTTGTCATCGGGCATCGTAACCGTGCCTTCAAATTCGATCTCGGACGACATCGTGATGTTCTGCGACAGCAAATAGGTCCCCTCGGGCACGAAAACGCGCCGACCGTTCGCGGCCTGGTCTGCGGCCTGAAACGCTACCGAGTCGTCAACGACCCCGTCGCCGACCGCACCGAAATCGCGCACGTCGACCAGGCTGATCAGATTGCGCAGGAACACCCCTGTAACGTCGGTAATCTCGATATCGTCGACCCTGATAACAGCCCCGTTCGCTCCGTCGATATCAATACCGAAATGCCCGTAGAGCGCCTCGACCCCCCAAGGCATATCAACACCATCGCGCTGGCCGGTGCCAACGATTGCGGTGATCTCATGCACGGTTCCGTAACCGGAAAGTTGCGTGGCCGGACCTTGCGCGGCAACACCTGTCACCTGCACGTCGCCGGCACCGCCGGCCCAGCCGGCGATCCGCACCTCGGGCAGAGGGCCGCTGATCGCCTTGACCCGCGCCCTGATCTGCAAATAGCAGCCCGGCAAAAGCGGCGTCTGCCCCATGTAACGCAATTGCTGCGTGGCATTGACCTTCAGGATCTCAAGACAGCCGGCAAAATCCGCATCCGCCGGGACAAACGCCCCTGTGCCCGAACCGTCATATGTCGGTGAGCCGGGCGTTCCGTCGCCGCTCGACCAAACGTTCAGTCCATTTGCGAAAGCAGGCGGCATGAACACGATACCGTCGGTGATTGCCTTGTTCATAGAAATCCCTTTCCCAATCGCGCCGCAGCCGGTCACCACGGGCATAAACTCAGTGTCCGGGGTCGCCCCGAACGCAAAAGCCTGTGTATCGAAAAGGGATTAATTGCCGCTCATATCACCGTAACGGTGGTGTTGCGTCAGGCCGAAGGATCCGAATTGCGCAGCAACTGCACACCGTTGATCTTCCAGTCGTTTTCCAGCTGAACCATTTCATAGTCAAGAATATGCACGCGCCCGTCGCCATCGACGATCATCACTTTCTGCCAAAGCGACCCGGCCATTTCGCGCAGTTCAAGAAACCGCACATCCGCCGGGCGCCAGACCATAGGATAGCCATTGCGAACCATGGCTCCGAAATTCTCGGGATTGCGGAACAGGCGCTGGATATTCGGGCTGGCAAAGGTAAAGGCGGTGGCGAAGTCATCTGCCTTGAAGGCCTGTATCTGTGCGGTGATATTGGCCTCTATCTCGGAATTCTGGGCAAAGGCGCCCGTAACCAGACCGGCACTGAACAACACAGCTAACAAAATTCGACGCATGGGGCCACCTCCTGCCGAAAGAGTAGCCCCACGTGGTATCAGGTCAAATCAGGCCAGTTCGCCAGCCAGCGCCTTGTCGATCAAAGCGATCGTTTCCGGCACACCGTAAAGCGCAATGAACCCGCCGAAACGGGGGCCCTGCGACGCGCCCAGCAACACTTCGTAAAGGGCGGTGAACCAGCCGCGCATCGGGTCGAACCGTTCACGCCCGATGGAATAGACCACCGATTGCAGCGCCTCGTCCTCGATCGGGCCGTCATAAGCCTCAAGTGCGGTTTTGAGCGCCTCAAGCGCTTCGCGTTCCTGATCGGTCGGGGCGCGGTGCTGACGCGTCGGTTTGACGAAGTCGTTGAAGTAACGCACAGCAAACCCGGCCGCATCGTCCAGGTCGGGATGCGTTTCGGCGGTCGCCTCAGGCGCATAACGGCGGATAAAGCCCCACAGCGCCTCTTTGTTCTCGGCCCCGGAAACAGAGGCCAGGTTCAGCAGCATCGCGAACGGCACCATCAACGTGGATTCAGGAACGTCTCCACCGTGGATATGCCAGACCGGATTGTTCAGCTGAGCCTTCAGCTCCTGCCCCGGATAGGCCCGAAGCTGCTGGTGATATTCGTCCACCGCCTTGGGGATCACATCGAAATACAGACGCTTGGCCGTTTTCGGTTTCTGATACATGAAATAAGAAAGGCTCTCGGGCGCGGCGTAGGTCAGCCACTCCTCCATCGACAGGCCATTGCCTTTGGACTTGGAAATCTTCTGGCCCTGCTCGTCGTTGAACAGCTCATAGCTCAGCGCTTCGGGTGGCTGCTTGCCCAGCGCCCGGCAGATTTTCGACGATTGCGTGACCGAGTCGATCAGGTCCTTGCCCGACATCTCGTAGTCGACGCCCAGCGCGGCCCAGCGCATCGCCCAGTCCGGTTTCCACTGCATTTTGACGTTGCCGCCCGTGACCGGGATCTCAACCTTCTCGCCATCCGGTTCCTGATAGACGATCGTGCCCTTCTCGACATTGCGCTCCAGCGTCGGCACCTGCAGCACATGCCCGGTTTTCGGGCTGATCGGCAGGAAACAGGAATAGGTCTCGCGCCGCTCGGACCCGAGGGTCGGCAGCATGATCTCCTGAATCTTTTCGAACCGCTCCAGCGCGGTCAGCAGCATCTCGTCGAACCGCCCACCGGTGTAGTAGTCGGTGGCCGAGGCGAATTCATATTCGAACCCAAAACTGTCCAGAAACTCGCACAGCATCGCATTGTTGTGCTGCGCAAAGCCTTCATGCGTCCCGAACGGGTCGCGCACTTTGGTCAGTGGCAGGTGCAGATCCTCTTTCAGCTCATCCTGCATCGGTACGTTGGTCGGCACCTTGCGGAATCCGTCCATGTCATCCGAGAAACAGATCAACTTGGTAGGGATGTCGCTGATCTGCTCAAAAGCATGGCGCACCATCGAGGTTCGCGCGACCTCGCCGAACGTCCCGATATGCGGCAGGCCCGACGGGCCATAGCCGGTCTGAAACAGAACATATCCCTTTTCCGGAGTAGCCTTCTGATAGCGTTTGAGCAACCGGCGCGCCTCTTCAAAAGGCCAGGCCTTGGACGTCATAGCGGTGTCACGCAGTTCAGACATTTGAGAAAAGCTCCATCGGGAAAAACAGCTTCGGCCGCCCCATGCAACCGACCGACCCCTCCTATTGTGCCGGTGCAGCATGAGTCAATAAAGCGCGTTGTTTTTCCTGACGGGAAACGGGTTCAGCCGGTCAACTGATCCAGCTTGGCCGCCCAGATAAAGTCATTCTCGCTGAGCCCGCCAATTTCGTGCGTGGTCAGCTTTACATCCACATAGCCCCACCCGAAGGAAACGTCAGGGTGATGCCCTTGCTGGTCGGCCAGCCAGGCACAGAGATTTGCAAGATATGTCGCCTTGGCAAACCCCTTGAATTTGTAATGCCGGTGCAGCGTTTTTGCGTCTGCGTCCAGTTCCCAGTCGGATGCGAGTTCGGCCATATGGGTATCAGCCTCGTCTCGGGTCAGGGCCGGGACACCGCCGGAACAGGGCACGCAGGTCCGGTCCGACAGGCTGCAGGTTTCTCCAGATAATGTCATAATCCAATCACTCCGCCGCGGTTGCTTTTTCCGGGAACTTGTTCGGCAGCAGCCCAAGGGACTGCGCACGGCGCACATCCCCCAGCAGGTCACGCTCGGCAGCGGCAAAAAGTTCCTCTGGATCATTTAACACGAAATAACCCATCTGGTGCATATCGATCCGGTAGGGCGTGCGCAGGATGGTCATGATATCGAACGGGTCGCGGTCGGGGATATCACTTTCAACCGCGTACACCAGTTCCGTTGGCGAGGATGCCAGCCCGGACCCCAGCGCCTTGATCTCGCCGTCCTGACGGCGCAACCCGAATTCGATCGAGAACCAATAAAGCCGGATCAGCCAGGCATAGTCCTTGTCCCCCGCCTGCACGCCTGCCTTTCCGATGGCATGGCTGAAGGCGGCAAAACGCGGATCGCTCAGCAACGGGGTGTGGCCGAAAATCTCATGAAAGATATCGGGCTCTTCGATATAGTCGAAATCCTCGCGCGACCGGATAAAGGACGCGGCCGGAAACACCCGGTCCGCCAGCATGCCGAAGAAGGTCTTGAACCCGATCAGCGCGGGCACCGGCTGAACCCGCCATCCGGTCATGTCCAACAGCCGTTCCGAGATATCCGCGCAGGACGGCACGGTTGTTTTCGGAAGGTCCAGCCTTTCCAACCCGGCAAGATAGTCGCGCGCCATATAGCGTTGCACGTTGTCCTTCTGTGCAGCATAGAGATCGGCCCAGACCGCATCCTCCTCCGGCGTATAGGTGATATGGCCGCGTTCATCGGCCACCTTGGCGACGTATTTGCTGGATTTTGGCATCAGGTTTTCCTCCGTGAGGATTATTTTACCCTTAAACTCCGGTTATTTTGGTTTGGATTGCCGTTAAATTCGACGAATTTTGGCAAACATATGTCGCAGGATCATCTTTCATGAAACAAACGCTTCAACCCGCCGATATCGCAATTCTGCAGGAGCTTCAGTCCGACGGACGCCTGTCGATGCAGGACCTTGCCGACAAAACCGGCCTGTCAGCTTCGCAATGCTGGCGGCGCGTCCGGGATCTCGAAGCCGTCGGGGTAATCTCGGGCTATACCGCTCAGGTCCGGGCCAAGGCGGTCGGGCTTGACGCGATTGCCTATGTCCACGTCGCGTTGCGTGATCATCAGGAAGACAGCATCACCTCGTTCCTGCGGCTGATCGAGACCGAGCCACAGATCGTCGAATGTGCCTCAATCACCGGTGACCATGATTTCATTCTGAAGGTCTATGCCAGAACTCCGGAAGAGCTTGAGCATTTCATAATGCAGCGGCTTCTGAAATCCGGCCTCGTGCGTGACACGCGCAGCAATTTCGTGCTGCGTCAGACAAAAACGCGGGGACCGCTGCCAATTCTTTAGGGGAACGGGGACCAAAATCCGTTGAACCTGCGCTTCCGCCCTCCTATCGTGCGCGCTCAGAACAGCCCAATCAGGACGACACCATGACCGAACAAGTACCTCACCCGATGTCCCCACAGGATTGCCTTGTTGCGATCATGGTTGCGGTCTCGGCCTCGGATGAAACCATCCGCACGGCCGAACTGGTCAAGATCGAGGGCGCGGTCAACATGCTGCCGGTTTTTGCCGCATATGACATCGACCGCACGCGGCGAGTGTCGCAGACCGTGTTTGATCTGTTCGAACAAGAGGATGGCCTGGATGCTCTGTTCGGCCTGATCCGGGACAACCTGCCAGAGCGCCTGAATGAAACCGCCTATGCGCTGGCCTGCGATGTCGCGGCCGCAGACGGATCGCTTGCGGAAACCGAACTGCGTCTGCTGGAAGAAATCCGGTATGAGCTGAACATCGACCGCCTGCATGCCGCTGCGATCGAACGGGGCGCGCGGGCGCGCCACACAACCTGAGGTCAGCTGCCGGCCAGCATCCCCCAGCGTTCGATCAACGCGCGCTGCAGTTTGCGTGACCTGCTGTTCCAACTGCGCGCGCCTTCGGGACGCTCACGATGCGCGCGCGGAATTGTGGCGCGGTGATCGACATCGGCGGTGAAAATGGCAAAGGCCAGCTCTGATCCATCTGGTGTGGTTATGAAACCGCCCAGACCCGAAACAAAGTTCAGAGTGCCCGTTTTGGCTTTCACTTTGATCGGGTGATCCTTTACGGGGCGGCCCTTGCTGTCGACAAGGTTGAACTGTTTCAGCAACGGTCGCAAAGCGCCGGATTTATTCGCCGCTACCAGCGCCGTGACCAGATCCCCGGGCATCATGCGCGACGCATCGCCAAGACCCGAATGATCCACCATCGCAATTCCCTGCACACCATAAGTCTCGGTTGCCCAGCGGTTCATTTCAGCTGCGGAATCGGCGAGGTTTTGCACCGGCGCGCCGCGGGCCTTGGACGCCGCCATCCCAACCATTTCCGCTGTGACGTTGGTTGAATATTTCAGCATGCCGCGCAAAATGCTGTCCAGCGGGTCGCTTTGGTGCACGACCAGTTCGGCGCCCCGCGGGGTTTGTCGCGTAATCTGAACGCGCCCCAACACGATCCCGTTCGACCGGGCCAATGTGCGAAATACGTCGCCCGCGTATAGCGCGGGCTTGCGAACCGGCAACCACCGCGCGCCACCATTGCCCAATGCCCCCTTGGCCACAGTCCAGCGATCCTGCCTGGCGCTTGGCTGATAGGTGTAAATCGGCAGCTTTCGGCTTTCGATCCGCATCGACGCCATATCCACAGCTGGCGTATAGCGCGCGCTGCGCGCATCAAGCGAAACGGCATAGCTGGCCGCTGCGCGCTTCCACTCAAAATGCACGCGGTTGAAATTCAGCGATATTCCACTGATGGCCGGGCTGTACCCAAGATGATCCGGCTGTCCGGGATCAATGCTGAAAACATAGGGAAGTGCCCCGTCATAAACCTTGAAGGCACCGCGAACCTCGGTGATGCCCGCTTCGCGCAGGTTGGCAGCCATCGTGGCCAGAGCATCGGTATCCAACAGCGGGTCGCCACCTCCGGCAAGGATCAGGTCGCCCTTCAGAATACCGTTTTCAACCGGGCCGTCAGCCAGCAGGGCGGTCCGGAACCGATACTCTGGTCCCAGAACATCCAGCGCGTAAAGGGCCGTCAGCGCCTTGGCGACACTGGCCGGGGGCAAGCCCTGCCCATCGCCGTAAGTCTCCAACCGCAGGCCGGTGTCGACATCCGCCACCGCAAACGCAACCTCACCCGGCAAACGGGCGGCTTGTATCAGCCGTTCGGCCCCGCTTGGCAGTGGCCCGCGAAGCTGCGGGCGCAATGATTGCAACGGAGCATCGGCCACAGCCGGACCCGCAATAATCGAGGCCCCAAGCCCGGAAAGAAATAGACGTCGCGAAAAACGATCAACCATGGGTCAATTAAAATCCCAGAGATCACAGCCAAACAACCACTGAAAGCGATTATGCGCCCATGGGGGCTATTCAGGCAACACTCTGTCGTTCCATTCGCCGCGCGTCCGGATCGCGGTCGAGCTGACATCAACCATCGGCACGTTGACAAAACACCAGGCCGGAGCCTGCGCCCGCCCCAGCAAATGACGGGCCTGCCCGTCAATGCGATACCTCGCGTAGATACGTGCTGCGGGCGACATGCGGGCGGATATCCTGTCGCCGGGGCGCGCGACGACACCCACCGGTACGCGATCCATGATCAAACGCCAGTCTTTCCACAGGTGGAATTGGGCCAGATTGTCCGCCCCCATCAGCCACACGAAATTGACCCTGGGATAAAGTCGTTGCAGCGCAATCAGAGTGTCCGCCGTCGCCCGCGTACCAGTCAGCGTTTCGATACCCGTTACCTCAACACGCGGATGGCGCATGACGGTTCTCGCCGTCTCAATCCGCCGATGCAGCGGCGCGGGACCGCGTTGTTTCAACGGATTGCCCGGGGAAACCAGCCACCATACCCGATCCAGCCCGAACGCCTTCATCGCCTCACGCGTCACATGCACATGACCCTGATGCGGAGGGTCAAAGGACCCCCCGAACAGCCCGATGACCTGCCCCGGCCTTGCAAATGGTATGGCGCTTCGCAACATCCTTTGCTGTTGTTCAGAACTGCGGCGCGTTGTCAATCAACAGGTTGCACCACGTCGCCCAGCCGAACCTGACCGGGTTGCACCACCTCGGCGCACCAGCCGCCATGCCGCCGCACCGCAGAATATCCGCCCCGGCCCAGCACCTCTTCCATCCGGCTGCACGGCGCGCAGATGATCGTAAGACGCAGAACGGCACCTCCAACGCGAACCTCACGCCCTTTGAGTGCGGCAAGATTGATCCCCGAAACGACCAGATTGCGCCGCAACAACTCAGGCTTCACGGACCCAAGCCCCATAAAGGATGCAATGGCCGCCAGATGCTCCTTCTGAATCAAAGTTACCGCCCGCTTGCCGGCGCGACTGCGATCACCTTCCAGCCCGGTATCGGTGACGTCGGCCTTATCCAGAACGATCATATCTGACCGTCGCGCCGGACGCGCGCCGATCCACGCCAGACGGCCGGGCTTGGCCCAACCTGCAATCAACTGTGCCAGTTCAGACAAACCATGCCTCTTGCCAAATGATTGCAGTCTAGCGCGGACAGTCCGCGCCGAAAATTCACAAAACCACCAGCTTGCCCCGCCCGCCCCGCTTGGATATCAAGCGTCCCAACCCGATTTCCCCCGAGCCAAAGGACACGACATGGCCGCCTATCAATATGTCTACCACATGCAGGGTGTCTCCAAGACCTATCCCGGTGGCAAAAAGTGTTTTGAAAACATCCACCTGAGCTTTCTGCCCGGCGTGAAAATTGGTGTCGTCGGCGTTAATGGCGCGGGTAAATCGACGCTGATGAAGATCATGGCGGGTCTTGACAAGGACTTCACCGGCGAGGCCTGGGCCGCTGAGGGTGCCAAGGTCGGATACCTGCCGCAGGAACCGAAGCTGGATGAATCGCTCACCGTGCGCGAAAACGTCATGCTGGGCGTGGCCGCGAAAAAGGCCAAGGTCGACCGCTTCAACGAAATCGCCATGGAGATCGCCGAGAACTACTCGGACGAGCTGATGGAGGAAATGACCACCCTGCAGGACGCGATCGACGCGGAAAACCTGTGGGATCTCGACAGCCAGATCGACGTCTCGATGGAGGCGCTGCGCTGCCCGCCGGACGATGCCAACATCGCCAACCTCTCGGGTGGTGAGAAACGCCGTGTGGCGCTCTGCAAACTGCTGCTCGAAGCGCCCGACATGCTGCTTTTGGACGAACCGACCAACCACCTCGACGCCGAAACCATCGCCTGGCTGCAACAGCACCTGATCGACTACAAGGGCACCATCCTGATCGTCACCCATGACCGCTATTTCCTGGATGACATCACCGGCTGGATTCTCGAACTCGACCGGGGCCGCGGTATCCCCTACGAGGGCAACTATTCCGCATGGCTGGAACAAAAGGCCAAACGGCTAGAGCAGGAAGCCCGCGAGGACAAGTCCAAGCAGAAGACCCTGCAGCGCGAACTGGAATGGATGCGTCAGGGCCAGAAGGCCCGTCAGGCCAAATCCAAGGCCCGGATCAACGCCTATAACGAGCTGGCCGAGCAGTCCGAGCGCGAAAAGCTGACCCGCGCCCAGATCGTCATCCCGAACGGCCAGCGCCTTGGCGGCAAAGTGATCGAGGTCGAGGGCCTGTCGAAACACATGGGTGACAAGCAACTGATCGAAGGTCTGGACTTCGCCCTGCCCCCGGGCGGCATCGTCGGCGTCATCGGCCCCAACGGCGCAGGTAAATCGACGCTCTTCAAGATGCTCACCGGCCAGGAACAGCCCGACAGCGGCTCCATAACGCTGGGCGACACGGTCGAGCTGTCTTATGTCGACCAGTCCCGCGACGACCTGAAAGACAACGACACCGTGTGGGAGGCGATCACCGGCGGCGCCGAGATCATCCAGCTAGGCGACGCGCAGGTCAATTCCCGCGCCTATTGCTCGTCCTTCAACTTCAAGGGCGGAGATCAGCAGAAAAAGGTCTCGCTGCTCTCAGGCGGTGAGCGCAATCGCGTCCACATGGCCCGCCTGCTGAAAGAGGGCGGCAACGTACTGCTGCTCGACGAACCGACCAACGACCTAGACGTCGAAACCCTGCGCGCACTGGAAGACGCCCTGGTCGATTTCGCCGGCTGCGCCGTGGTCATCAGCCACGACCGCTTCTTCCTTGACCGCATCTGCACGCATATCCTGGCTTTCGAGGGTGATGCCCATGTAGAATGGTTCGAGGGCAATTTCGAGGACTACGAAGAGGACAAAAAACGCCGCCTTGGCCCCGACGCCCTTGAACCGAAGCGGTTAAAGCATAAGAAGTTTGCACGATGACGGCAGCGGCATGTATAGCCAATGACGACTATGCGTTGACGCTTTTTGATAAGCGGAAGAAGGCTATGCCATGTACAGCATTCGCGAAGGGTCGAACGGATGATTAGGGCGGCTAAAAGATGGATGGGAAAGCGCTCCGATGACTTTCGGAACGTCCGCAACCTTCTGGCGCCCGACCTTGCCCGGGCTTTCACCCGTTACAAGGGATCCATCAGTCGCCGCATAAAGCTCGCTTCCGGTCGGCATGAAATTCGAAAAACCGGGTTCTGGTTTGTCGATATCCCGCGAACTTCTTCCTCGTCAATTCGTGCGCAACTGGGCCACAGGTTTGGCATTGGTCATGGCAAGCTCAACATCCCCGAAAAGGACAGGGCGACCGAACAGATTTTCGACGATCACCTGTGCGCAACCGAGATGCGGGAGATTCTCGGCAGCAGGTTGTGGAGTGAGATTTTCACTTTCACCGTGGTTCGCAATCCCTGGGAACGAATGTTTTCTCTGTACATGTATTTACAGAAAAACACGTCGGGGGTGGACGGAAGATCGTTCGACGAATTCGTGAAGCTCATCCACCAGGAACGCAACTCACCGGGTTCGACGATTTTCACCTACCGCCCCCTCAGCCTGTCCAATCTTGACTTCATCACTGACGAAAACGGTGAAATCATCGTCGACAAAATCGTCAGGTTTGAAGATCGCGAAAAGGATCTTGCAGAAATAGGCGAGCGAATTGGCTGTCCTGAGCTTGGAACCCTGAAAATCAATAGCGCCCGACCGCAGAAATCTAACTTTCAGGATTTCTACTCAAAGGAAACCCGGGACTTGGTTTCCGAGATGTTCGCGGATGACATCGAGTACTTTGGATACACATTCGAGGACATCTGTGAGCAGTAAGACGCGCAAACCCAAATACCTAGGCGAAACACGAGGTTCGTTTCGCCTAAAGTCAAAACAGTGCGAACCGGCGAAACAATTGAAAGATATTTTGCAAAGTTCTGAAAAGCACAATGAACACCATTCAGTGGGTCTGTCATAGAACCAAGTAACCGATCGGGCCCACCAAAAATACGAGGTTAACTGTGAAAAAGCTGGTCGAAAAGCTGGGTGGAAAAAAACACGTAAGCCAGAAACCCGTTTCTGAGCCGCCAATGGTTTCGCAACCCGAGGTCGGCTTGTTTGACGCTGCCAAAAAACGGGTGCTTGAAGCGAACGAACGTTCCAAGTCACGCCAATCCGTACTTTTCTTCACCACACATAAATGCGCGTCTACATTTGTTTCCGTGCTGCTCGATGAACTGGCGGGGCAAAGTGACTATGAAACATACAATTTCGCAAGCGCCTATTGGGAACTAGGGGATCAGGTTGACTCGGCAGGCGTACACATCAGAAAATTCTTGCCCGACAATTACGATGTGCTTTTCCGCGTATACGGGGAAATCTACGGGCCCTTAAGGTTCCCGGTTGAATTTCCCGGAAGAGAAAATTTTAAGCATCTGTTCTTCTTCAGGGACCCGCGAGACGTCCTGGTTTCGTCTTACTACTCATGGGCTTTCACTCACCCGGAACCTTTGAACTCGAAGGCGCGTGAACGGTTTTTGGATCAACGCGAGAAGCTCGCCGTAGAAGGGATAGATGCGTATGTCTTGCGCAGAGCACAAGAATGGATTGTGCCGATGTTCACCGAATATCAGGAATTGGCAGAATCCGTCCCCGACGCGCTGATTTTAAGTTACAACGAGTTTTCTCAGGAGACGGACGTCTTCCTGCGCAAGGTCGCGGACTACCTGAAGATCGAGCTCAGCGCGGAAAGCCTTGAAAAACTGGCCAATTTTGCAAGCCCAATTCGTGAAGGCGCGCCAAAGCTTGAACATAAACGTTCTGGCAAAAGCGGGCAGTGGAAGAACGAATTGAAACCTGAAACCGCGGATGAGCTGAACCGCATTCTCAAGCCGATTGTGGATTACTGGGGCTTCTGACCCTTGAACGAAAAAGCGCCGATTGGGGTACCCGGGCTGGCAAACACTCTTGTTTCCAAGCCCGGGCAATGCCATATGCGATGCGCTTACGTTTTTCTATTTCGACCTGCTGTCTCCTTCACCGGCGCTCAGTCTCTCGATCCGGACGACGACGCCAGGCTGCCGCAACCCCGTGGGCAGCACCAATTAGGAGACAACGGATATGCCCGCAGGCACCGTAAAATGGTTCAACACCACCAAAGGCTACGGCTTTATCGCACCCGAAGATGGCGGCAAAGACATCTTCGTACATATTTCGGCCGTTGAGCGGTCGGGCCTCACCGGCCTGGCCGACAACCAGAAAGTCACGTACGAACTGCGCTCGGGTCGTGATGGCCGCGAAAGCGCCGACAACATCCAGCTTTCCTAAGCTGTTGAAAGGGTGGAGGTTCCTCCACCCTTTTTGTTGAAACACGATATTGCCCGCCATAGTACGCGCGGCAGTGTGTCCCGTTGATTACATCACATTTGGGTTACTTTTCTCGGGTGATTGACCAGATCGGTTATCATTCCGACATTATGGTTATGATTTTTCTGTTGTATTGAAGAGACCCACAATGCTCACACGCCGAACATTCCTGTCAGCAACCGCAGCAGCGAGCCTTGTGCCCGGCGTTGCGATAGCTAAGAAGAAAGCTGTCGAATACGATCCCACGCCACAATTCGTACGGATCAAAAAGCAGTTTCTGCCCGGTCAGTTGCTTGTGGTACCGCGATCATTTTATCTGTATTTCGTGACCGAGCCGCGCAAGGCGATCCGCTATGGCTGCGGTGTCGGAAAGGCCGGGCTGGAATTCACCGGCACCGCCACGATCGACGTCAAGAAAGAATGGCCCACCTGGCGCCCCACTGACGAAATGATCGAGCGGGAACCCGTCACCTATGCCCGGTTCAAGGACAACGACTATGTCCAGCCCGGCGGCGACGACAACCCGCTGGGTGCGCGCGCACTGTATCTGTTTCAAAACGGTGTCGACACGTATTTCCGCATTCATGGCACCACTCAGCCGCAAACCATCGGGCACGCGGCATCAAACGGCTGCATCCGGATGCTGAATTCGCATGTCATCGACCTTTATGAACGGGTGCCGATCGGAACGGTTGTTACCGTTGTGTGATCACTGCCCCGCAGCCTCTATCAGGTTCAGAACATAAGGGCCCAGATTCTGAACAATCAGGGCCACGCCTTGCGCGTTCGGGTGAATACCGTCTGGTTGCATATATTGACGGGCCGCATCCGGATCATCCCCTACCGCCAGCCCTGAGAAAAAGCTGGGGGCGAATTCCGTCTCGTACTGCCGCGCCAAATCCGGATACATCGCGTCAAAGGCCTTTTTGTATCCTGCCCCGTAATTCCCGGGTGCCTGCATGCCGACCAGCAGGACTTTTACATCCGAAGCCTGCGCGGCCTGGATGATCGCGTCGAGGTTTGCGCGCGACACAGCCGGATCAATGCCGCGCAGCAGGTCGTTCCCACCCAGCGCGACGATCAGCCCGTCGATATCCGGTGTCAGGGTCCAGTCAATCCGGGCCGCCCCGCCCGCAGTGGTGTCGCCCGACACCCCAGCATTGATCAAACGCACCTCCGCCCCGTTTTCATCCAGCCAGCGGCCCATCTGGGGGACGAACCCATCCTGTTCCGGCAATCCGTATCCCTGCGTCAGCGAATCCCCCAGTGCCGCGATCACAACCTGCTCGGCTGTGGCCGCAAAGCCGCAGAACACGAACGGCACCGCCAGCCAAGACTTGCGCAAGACCTGAACTGCTCCATATCCCAAATGACCGCTCCTGCTTGGATAGACCTATGACAACACCCGTTCTTTCACTCCAAAATGCCGCTTTGTCGCTGGATGGCAATGCCGGTCGGGTGAATATCCTGCATGACATCAACCTGAATGTCGCGAAAGGTGAAACGCTGGGGCTTGTGGGGCCGTCGGGGTCCGGCAAATCTTCGCTGCTGATGTTGATGGGCGGCTTGGAGCAGGCGACAGGTGGCAGGATCACGGCCCTTGGCCACGACCTGACCGACATGGACGAAGATGCGCTTGCCCGGTTCAGACGCAATGCGATGGGGGTGGTGTTTCAGAACTTTCACCTGATTCCCACCATGACCGCGCTGGAAAATGTTGCCACCCCGCTGGAACTGGCCGGGCACGGGGACGCGTTTGAACGCGCCCGTACGGAACTGGAGTCCGTGGGTCTTTCACATCGTCAGGATCACTATCCCGCACAATTGTCCGGCGGCGAACAGCAACGGGTGGCGCTGGCCCGCGCCTCGGCCCCAAGGCCGCAGATCCTGCTGGCGGATGAGCCGACCGGAAATCTGGACGAAACCAACGGAGCCGCCATTGTCGATCTGCTGTTCGGTCTCCGCGACAGGCATGGCGCGACACTGGTTCTGGTGACCCACAGCCACCGCCTGGCCCAGCGATGTGATCGGGTGGTCCGGTTGCGGGACGGGCGGATTTCGGATGACACCCAACAAGAGGCGGCGGAATGAGCCTGCGTCTGGCCGGGCGGCTGGCCCGCCGGGAATTGCGGGGCGGTTTGCGCGGCTTTCGCGTTCTGCTTGCCTGCCTTGCACTGGGCGTTGCAGCCATCGCCGCTGTCGGATCGGTTCGCACCGCGATCCAAACCGGGCTGACGCAAGAGGGGGCGTCTCTGCTGGGCGGTGACGCGCAGTTGGAATTTACCTACCGTTTTGCCACCGCAGAGGAACGCGAATGGATGGAAGACACCGCCGAGGACGTCTCCGAAGTGGTCGATTTCCGCTCGATGGCGGTTGCCCTCAAGGATGGACAGCCCGAACGCGCACTGACACAGGTGAAATCCGTCGATGACACCTATCCCTTGCTGGGAACGGTCGAACTGAGCCCCGAACAACCGCTTTCCACTGCTTTTGACGGGGCGCAGGGTCTGCCGGGCGCGGTAATGGACCCCACCTTGATAGACCGGCTGGACCTTTCAGTTGGCGACCGCTTTTCCCTTGGGGAACAAGAGTTTGTGCTGACCGCAGCGCTGATACACGAACCGGACGGGGCCGCGGACGGTTTCGGATTGGGCCCGCGTACTCTGGTCCGGACCAACGATCTTGAGGCTTCCGGCCTTTTGGCGCCGGGAACGCTGTTTTCCACCAAATACCGTCTGGATCTTGCCCCGGGTGCCGATCTGCAAAGATTGTCATCCGAGGCGGAACAGAGTTTTGACGGCACTGGCATGCGCTGGACCGACGCCCGTAACGGCGCGCCCGGTATAGCCGAGTTTGTCACCCGTCTCAGTGCCTTTCTTGTCCTGGTTGGGCTGTCTGGTCTGGCGGTCGGGGGTATTGGCGTGTCGGCAGCGGTCCGAGCCTATCTGTCGCAGAAGACCGAAACCATCGCGACGTTGCGGACCTTGGGTGCGGACAGGGCGACGATTTTTCAGACCTATCTGATTCAGATCGGCATTCTGTCGGCAACAGGCATCCTTATCGGCCTCGCCCTTGGCGGAATTTTGCCCCTGCTGCTGGCCCCGCTGATCGAAGCACAACTGCCCGTACCGGCAGTTTTTACGCTATACCCCCGTCCTTTGGCCGAAGCCGCCATTTACGGCGTTCTCACGGCGTTTCTGTTCACGCTCTGGCCCCTCGCCCGGACCGAAGAGGTTCGCGCAGCGACCCTGTTCCGCGACGCGCTGACATCCGCACGGTCTGTTCCAAGAGGCATCTATGTTGCCGCGACAGCCCTTGGGTTGACCTTGCTGGTCGCTGCGGCGGCGTGGTTCAGCGGCTCGACCCGGCTGACGCTGTGGACCAGTGGCGGGTTGGCCGGGGCTTTGCTGTTGCTGTCCCTGTCGGCATTTGCCATCCGCCGGCTGGCCCGCGCAATCGCGCCGTCAACGCGTGGGCGTCCTGCGCTGCGATGGGCGGTGTCGGCCATTTCCGATCCAAAGGAAGGCGCGGCTTCGGTGGTGTTGTCTCTGGGGCTGGGGCTTTCGGTTCTGGCGGCGGTCGGTCAGATCGACGGAACCTTGCGCAACGCGATTTCCGGGAACCTGCCCGATGTCGCCCCATCCTATTTCTTCGTCGATATTCAGAAGGACCAGATGCCCGGCTTCACCGAAAGGCTTGAATCCGACCCGGCAGTCAGCCGGATCGAGAGCGCACCGATGCTGCGCGGCATCATCACCCGGATCAACGGTCAGCCGGCGCGGGACGTGGCCGGCGACCATTGGGTTCTGGACGGGGATCGCGGCGTTACCTATTCTGCCCTGCCCCCGGACAATGCCCGCATCACGGCGGGTGCGTGGTGGTCCGAAGAGTACTCCGGCACACCACAGGTCAGCTTCGCCGCGGAAGAGGCGGAGGAAATGGGCCTGAAGCTGGGCGATGAGCTGACCGTGAACATTCTGGGGCGCGATATCACCGCCGAACTCACATCCCTGCGCGAGGTCGACTTTTCGACTGCCGGGATGGGGTTCATCATGTCGATGAACCCGTCTGCTCTGGCCGGTGCCCCGCACAGTTTCATCGCAACCGTCTATGCCGAAGAACAGGCCGAGGCGGCAATTCTGCGGGACCTTGCGGGCCGGTTTCCGAACATAACCGCGATCCGCGTGCGGGACGCGATTGACCGGGTATCCGGATTGCTGGCCGGTCTGGCGGCAGCAACAACTTATGGTGCGGGTGTTTCCCTGCTGACCGGGTTTCTGGTTCTGATCGGTGCCGCCGCCGCAGGTGAGCCTGCACGCCGGTACGAAGCGTCGATCCTGAAAACGCTGGGGGCGGACAGGCGGCGAATTTTGCTCAGCTTCGCGCTGCGCGCGATCCTTCTGGGTGCCGCAGCCGGATGCGTGGCGCTGCTGACCGGTATTCTGGGCGGGTGGGCCGTGGCCACTTATATCTTCGACACGCAGTTTGCGATCATCTGGCCCTCGGCCCTTGGCATCGTTCTGGCCGGTATCCTGGTGACACTGGGTGCCGGACTGCTGTTCGCGCTGCGCCCGCTGGCCGTTCGGCCGGCCCGCATTCTGCGTGCAAGCGACTAGGCCGAGCGTGTGCAGGCGACCGGTTGCAGAATCCGCAAAAGCTGATCGTTGTCGCAGACCAGAGCATCCAGCGTGATTTCGTCCAGCGAGGCATAGAACACTTCGGCTGCGTCCCGCAGCGCCAGCCGCAAACGGCAGGCATCCGTCAGCGGGCAGGTGTTATCCGCATCCGCAAAGCACTCGGCTATAGGCAAATTGCCCTCGACATGCCGGAAAACCGACCCGATGCGGATCTGATCAGCGGGCCGCGCCAACGTCATGCCGCCGTTGCGACCCCGTTGGGTACTGAGATAGTTCAACTGGCTCAGTTGGTTGATCACCTGAGCCAGATGGTTTTCCGAAATGTTGCACACATCGGCTATCTCGGATTTCGTCACCAGCCGATCCTGATGCGCGGCGCAATACATCAGCAAACGCACCGCAATATTTGTCCGTTTGGTAATCCTCATCGAGACCTCCCAAATTTCAAGATGCGACCTTATTGCATGTCCGGCAAAAAAGCGGTTTGACATACATCAATCGTCACAAAAGGACGCGGTTGCGCATGGCAGACCCTTATTTCTTTGGCTATGGCAGCCTGGTGAACCTCTCGACCCATGATTTTCCCGACCCGCGCCCCGCGCGACTGAAGGGATGGCGGCGCGCGTGGCGTCACACCGACCTGCGCCCGGTCGCCTTTCTGACGGCGGTTCCGGACGCAGAGTCCGAGATCGACGGCATGATTGCCCATGTCCCCAAAAACGACTGGGCGGCGCTGGACGAACGGGAATGGGCCTATGACCGCATCGCCGCAACGCAAGAGGTGACCCATCCCCTGACGCATGAGGTCGAGATTGCGGTGTATGCAGTTCCGCAGGGCAGACATACCGAACCGACCGACCGCCACCCGCTGTTGCTGAGTTACATCGACGTGGTCGTGCAGGGCTATCTGCGCGCCTTCGGACCCAGCGGTGCGGATCGGTTCTTTGCCACCACCGATGGCTGGGACGCCCCGATCCTGAATGACCGCGCGGAACCCCGATACCCGCGTCACCAACAACTCAAACCCACCGAGACGGAATTCGTCGATGACCGTCTGCGCCGTATCTCGGCGCGCTTTGTGCTGACTGCATAGAAAAAGGCGGGGCTACCGGGCCCCGCCTGTTCCAAATCTGATGTTGTGCCGGTCAGTCCCGGGCGCGGATAACCTGCAACAGCGGCAGCAGGGCTGCCATTTCGGGTCCGCGCTCCATACCGGTCAGCGCCTTGCGCAGCGGCATGAACAGGCCCTTGCCTTTTCGCCCGGTTGCCTCTTTCACCGCGCTCGTCCATTTGCCCCAGGTCTCGCCGTCGAACGGGCCTTCGGGTAACAGAGCCACAGCCTCAGCGATGAAGTCGCGATCCTCTTCGGCGATCAGGGGTTCGGCACCGTCGCGGCACAGTTCCCACCAGCCTTTGAGGTCACCCAGAGTGGTGATGTTCTCGCGTGCCATCGCCCAGAACGGCTCGGCCAGATCCGCAGGCACACCCGCCTCGGACACCGCCTCGGACACCTCCGCCAGAGACAGCGATTGTAGGTGTTTCGCGGTTAGCGGGAACAGGTCCTGAACGTCGAACTTGGTCGGCGCCGCGCCGAAACGGCTGACATCGAATCCTTCGATCAGCTCGGCCATGTCCGCACGCTGCTCAACCGGATCAGACGACCCAAGACGCGCCATCAGGCTCAGCAATGCCATCGGCTGCACACCCTGTTCACGCAGATCGCGCAAGGCCAGAGTGCCCAAACGTTTCGACAGCGCCTCTCCCTGTGGACCCGTCAGCAGAGAATGGTGGGCGAAGCGCGGACACTGACCGCCCAGCGCTTCGATGATCTGAATCTGCGTTGCCGTGTTGGTCACGTGGTCCGAGCCGCGCACGACGTCGGTCACGCCCATTTCGGTATCGTCAACCACAGACGCAATCGTATAAAGAACCTGACCATCGCCCCGGATCAGCACCGGATCGGATACTGATGCCGCGTCGATAGAAATGTCGCCCAGAATTCCATCGGTCCACTCGATCCGCTCATGATCCAGCTTGAAACGCCAGACGCCATTGCCACGCTCGGCGCGCAGGGCCTCTTTCTCGGCATCGCTGAGGTTCAGCGCCGCGCGGTCATAGACCGGTGGTTTGCCCATGTTCAGTTGCTTCTTGCGCTTGAGGTCCAGCTCGGTCGGCGTCTCGAACGCCTCATAGAAGCGGCCCATTTCACGCAGCTTGTCAGCGGCCTCGGCATAGCGGTCCAGCCTGTCCGACTGACGCTCGATCCGGTCCCAGTGCAGGCCCAGCCACTCCATATCCTGCTTGATGGCGTCGACATATTCTTCTTTCGACCGCTCGGGATCGGTGTCGTCAATGCGCAGGATGAACGTGCCGCCCGCCTTGCGGGCGATCAGATAGTTCATCAGGGCGGTGCGCAGGTTGCCCACATGGATGTAACCGGTGGGCGACGGGGCAAAACGGGTGGTGGTCATGGAGTTCTCCTGTTGGCGCGGCTCTTGTCACAAAGGCGCGATTTTGTCCAGCAGGGGTTTCAACTCGGCTCGACCGGCCAGTGCCGATCAAGGTCTTTCAGCCCGGCGCGGATCAGTTCCGACAAGACGTCCAGTTCGATATCCGCCAGCTTGTTCACATACAGGCAGGACTTACCCAGCTTGTGCTTGCCCAGCCGGCTCAGGATATCCGCGAAATCCGCATAGCCGGGCATGATGTAAATCGACAGCGCAGTCTTTCGCGGAGAAAATCCCGTCGCCAGAAACTCGCCCTCGCGCCCGGATTTGTAGCGATAGTGATAGCGCCCGTAGCCCACGATTGAAGGCCCCCACATCACAGGGGAAAACCCCGTCACCTCTCGAAATAGGGTATCCAACCTCCGCGCGTCGGCGGCCTTCCCCGCCGGCTGGACAGCCGTCAGAAAGTCATCCACGCTTTGTCCGGTGGGAACTGTCTTGTTTCCGGATCGGGCCATAGACAAGAATTAACACGGAATGTTCATCCACGCAGCCCGTTTCAAGAGGGTATAACTGGTAAGAGACTCGCGCCGACCTACGTCTTGCAAGTGTGTTCTGACAGGGAGAACCAAAATGACTATGAAACTGACACGCCGTGCGGCACTGGGAACCGCTGCGGCATTACCGTTTGCCACAGCAGCTTCGCCGGTTCTGGCGGCCGGAGCCGAAGCCAAGGCCAATTCGACCATCGCCAAATCCTTCACCTTGGGCGATTTCACCGTCACCACGTTGCTGGATGGCAGCCTGCCGCGCGACGGCGCAAAGGAGATCTTTGGCGGGGGCGCCTCGGACGAGGACTTTGCCCGGGTTTCGGCGGACAACTTCATCTCACCGGATGTCGCGCAATTCTTCTTCACGCCCACGCTGGTTCATACCGGGTCCGAACTGGTCCTGTTCGACACCGGGCTGGGGCAAGGCGGAATTCAGGCCGCGCTGGCGGACGCTGGCGTATCCCCGGACCAGATCGACGTGGTCGTCATCACCCACATGCATCCCGACCACATTGGCGGCATGACTACAAATGACGCGCCAACCTTCGCGAATGCGCGCTATGTGACCGCATCGCCTGAGTATGATTTCTGGGCGGCACAGGATGCAGGCAACCGCGTCGGCGATCTGGTCGCAGCCAAGGTTACTCCGCTGGCCGAGAAAATGACATTTGTCGAAGATGGCGGCACTGTGGCACCGGGAATCACTGCTGTGGCCGCTTATGGGCACACGCCCGGGCATACGGTTTATCACCTTGAAAGCAACGGACAGCGGCTGGTTCTGACGGCGGATCTGGCCAATCACTATGTCTGGTCGTTCGCGCATCCGGAATGGGAGGTGCGGTTCGACATGGACAAGGCCGCCGCCACCGCATCCCGGCGCAACGTGCTGGGGATGCTGGCCGCCGACAAAGTGCCGATGATCGGATATCACATGCCCTTCCCCGCAGCCGGTTTCGTGGAGACCCGCGGTGACGGCTTCCGCTTTGTTCCGGTCAGCTATCAGATGATGGGCTGACGAGCTCAGAAACCCGCGTCCGGCCGCACTTTCGAGCCGTCCGAAAAACGCGACAGTCGGAAGGCGGCCGGATCGACACACGGCGCAGTTCCCGTGACCAGATCCGCCATCAACCGGCCCGCGCCTGGGGCGATCCCAAAGCCGTGGCCGGAAAACCCGGTTGCGATGAACATGCCCTTAATATGATCCACGCCGGAAATCACCGGGATCGCGTCCGGCGTGACGTCAATCAGGCCTGCCCAGCTTTGCACGATCTCGGCGTTTTCAAGCACCGGCAAACCGCGCCGCGCCTGCCGCCACGCCCGCCGCAGCAATTTTTGCGACGGTTCGGGATCAAGAACGCGGCAATGTTCAAATGGCGTAACATCGGTGGGCAGCCACCTTCGATCTTGCCCTGCCTCTTCCGCCCAGCGCCGCGACAGCCGGAACCGCAGGGATTTCCACTCCTGCGAAAAGGCCGGCAGGAACTGAAGGCAAAGCCGAAAACTGTCCGGAACGATATCAACGACATTCCCGTGCCCCGAGGCGATGGTATAACCGCCGTCATCCCGTTTTCTTATGGCAAAATCATCTGACCAAAGGGCTGTCTCCGGCCCTTCGGCGGGTGAGGAGCGCAACACCGTGTTCAGCACTTTCAGTTGGGGCAGGTCGATCCCCGCGTTTCCGGCGAACAGGCGAGACCAGGCTCCACCCGCCAGGACCACCCGATCGCAGGTGACACGGCCGCGTTCCGTGAACACCCCGGCGATGCGGTCATTCTGGATATCCAAACTGCGCACAGCGCAATTAGTCATCAGAACGGCACCTCTGTCGCGTGCCGCCTCGGCAATCGCCGGGGCCGCCCATTGTGGTTCTGCACGACCGTCCCGGGGCATGTGCAGGGCGGACTTGAGGCCGGTACGGTTGTCCGGGATCAATGCCTCCAACTCGGACCCAGATACGATTTTAGCACCGGTTTGCATCCCGTCCACATTCCGCAGCCAACGATCAAGTTTGGCCCTGTCCCTGTCGGTAGAAGCGCCAAACAATATGCCCGAGCGGGTGTAACCCGTTCTGCGCCCGATGCGCTGGTCCAGCCCCTGCCAAATACTCAGCGCCTCGGCCATTAGCGGGATTTCCCGCGGGTCGCGCATTCCCAGACGCACCCACCCCCAGTTGCGAGAGCTCTGCTCGCCCCCAATCTGACCCTTCTCGCACAACAGTACGGTCAACCCCCGCTCAGACAGTTCCAGGGCGGTGGCCGCACCGATGATTCCGCCGCCTATGACGACAACATCAACAATTTTGGGCAGGGAAAGATCCGGTTCAACGGGGGTTGGTTTCGGGCCGGGCATCAACCGCTCTTTGCTTCATTACCTTGGCAGCAATGAAGGCGCGAGACCGGCGCGCAGGCAACATGCGATCTGCACTCTGGTGACGATATTCAGAAGATGTGGCTATATCGCCAAAGGCGCGCCCTAAAGGTCGCGCTGTTCCATTCTGAATAACGGAGATTCAGGCTGCGCCGCGCAGCTCGGCCCATTTCTGTCGCAGTGTGGCCGCCAGCCCGGAGTCTTTCGGCAGGTCCTCTTCGTCCATCGCCTCTTGCCGGGGCAGTTCAGGAAACACCGCCGGAGTAACAGGCGCCACGGCTGCAGGTTCAGGCTCGTCCGGATCCTCTTCGCTCAGCAAATCGGCAATCGCCGAATCCAGCTTTGCCTCATCCAACGCACGCCCCTCGGACTCCATCGTTTTCCATTGCAGCGGCGGGTGAAGCGGTTTGTCATATCCCTCGTACATAATAACACCAAATCGTTAACTCAGACATTTAACACCGGATGCGCCACGTTTGGTTCCGTCGTTTAGGTTCCGACATTGCCCCGAACCAGAAGCTGTAACGCACTGCCCCATATGGGGCGTCAATTAAGCTAAAATGTGGCAAAAAAATGTCGCGCCATCAAGCCGTCAGCCGCATTGAGGCCGTGAAAAGACGTCATTGACGTTGAATGCCGAAACAATGGCAAATCCCAACTAATCACTGGTCAGTCTTTAGAAACAGCGCAGCCGGAGAATATGGCACTTTTCGTTCTGATCAGTCGCGGTCGCGCCACCGATTGACGATTGGATACCTGCGATCCAGCCAAAATGCCCGACTGGTCAGGCGGGTACCGGGCGCGGACTGAAAACGCTTGTATTCGCTGACATAGATCAGGTTCTCGACCCGGCGCGCCTCGGCCTCGTCGAACCCGGCCGCCACGCAATCCGCAATCGAACCGTCCTGATCCACCAGAATGGTCAGAATGGCGTCCAGTACAGGGTAATCCGGCAGGCTGTCGCTGTCCTTCTGATCCTCGCGCAATTCCGCGCTGGGCGGTTTGTCGATGATCGAGGGGCGGATCACCTCACCTGCGGGGCCCGCCATCCAGCTTCGGTGATTGGCGTTGCGCCAGCGGCAGGTCTCGAACACCCGCGTCTTGTAGAGATCCTTGATGGGGTTATAGCCGCCGTTCATGTCGCCATAAATCGTGGCATATCCCACCGCGACTTCGGACTTGTTGCCGGTGGTCAGCAGCATTTCGCCGAACTTGTTCGAGATCGCCATCAACAGCAATCCACGCAGGCGCGATTGGATGTTCTCTTCGGTCAGGTCCTCATTGCGCCCGGCAAACAGTGACGCCAATGTCTGGGTTACCGCCGCCCGGCTGTCCGAGATCGGAACATAGTCATAATGAACCCCCAGCGCCCTGGCGACAGCTTCGGCATCGTCCAGTGAAGCCTGGCTGGTGTATTCAGACGGCAGCATCACGCATCGGACGTTATCCGCACCAAGGGCATCAACCGCAATGGCGGCGACAAGGGCGGAATCGACGCCGCCGGACAGACCCAGCAACACCTTCTTGAACCCGGTCTTGTCCATGTAGTCGCGCAGGGATTGAACCATCGCGCGATAATCCTGCTCCCACTCATCGGGTTGCGGCACGATTTCGGCGGGCACGATACGCCAGCCGTCATCGCCGCGTTCCAGATCGATATGCGTGATTGCCTCGTCAAATACCGGCATCCTGAACGCCAGCTCTCCGCCCGGGTTCAGGCCAAAGGTCGCGCCGTCGAACACCTGATCGTCCTGACCACCGACCATGTTGAGGTAAATCAGCGGCAGGCCGGTTTCGACCACGCGGGCCACCATATGGTTCAGGCGCACGTCGTATTTGTTGCGGAAATAGGGCGAGCCATTGGGGATCAGCAGAAATTCGGCTCCGGTTTCCTCAAGCGTTTCGGCCACATCCGGGTGCCAGCTGTCCTCGCAGATCGGGCTGCCGATACGCGTATTGCCAACCGAATACGGCCCGCCCAAAGGACCGGCATCATACAGGCGCACTTCGTCGAACACCGTCTCGTTGGGCAGATGATGTTTCAGCGCCTTGCTGCCGATCCGCCCGCCCTTGAGGATCAGGTAGGCGTTGAAAAGGTTGCCATCTTCGGTCCAGGGTCCGCCAATGGCTATCGCCGGACCCTCGGCGCACCGCGCCGCCAGCGCTTCGACCGCCGCCATCGCAGCCCGGTAGAAGACCGGCTTCATCACCAGATCCTGAGTGTTGTAGCCGGTGATGAACATCTCGGGAAACGCCACCAGATCGGCCCCGGCTGCCCGCGCCTCTTCCCACGCGGCCATCGCCTGCGCCGCGTTGCCGTCGATATCCCCCACAACAGGGTTGAGTTGCGCCAGAGTGATGCGGAAACGGTCGGCCATGCTGCCCTCTTGCCCTCGTCGGTCCTAATGCCATTTAGCAGATCATTGCGCGAGTAAAAGGCAAATGCGGCAAAACCCGTTGCTCTGCCCCCTTCGGTACCTTAGTTTTGCGAAAAAGGGATCAAAACCGGGCAGTCAGGAACGACCATGAACGTTTTCCGCACTTCAATTGCTGCAACAACATTGGCGCTGATCGCCGCGGGTGCCGCGGCGCAGGACGGGCAGGTGATTGTCGCGGATGACGATGTGGGCGGCGTGTATGAAGGCACGTTCGAAAACGGCCTGCGCCACGGAACCGGCAGCTATCGCCTGCCCAATGGGTTCCAGTATGAGGGCGAATGGGTCGAGGGCGAGATTCAGGGCAAGGGTATCGCCCGGTACGTCAATGGCTCGATCTATGAAGGGACCTTTGCCAAGGGTCAGCCCGAAGGGCGTGGCAAGATCGTGTACCCGGATGGCGGCAGCTACGAAGGGGAATGGGCCAACGGGTCGATCAACGGGCAGGGTGTTGCCACCTATGCCAATGGCGCGCGCTATGAAGGCGGCTTCAAGGATGCCCGTTATCACGGAAAGGGCGTGATGACCGATCCTTCGGGCTATAGCTATGACGGGGATTGGGTCGACGGCGTTAAACAGGGCAAAGGCAAGATAACCACGGCGCAGGGCAGCGTTTACGAAGGCGATATCGAAAATGGCCAGCGTCACGGTCAGGGCACTCAGACCTCGGCGGACGGTCAGGTGTATACCGGCACCTGGACCCGCGATCAGGTCACCGGAACAGGCCGCTTGCTTCAGGCCAACGGCGATCTCTACGAAGGTGAGCTTGTCGATGGGCGCCGTCAGGGTCAAGGCAAGGCGACCTATGCCAATGGCGCGATTTACGAAGGCGAATATTCGGACGACCGCCGCCACGGCACAGGGCGCTTTCTGGGCACCGACGGGTTTGATTACTCCGGCCAGTGGGCGGACGGTCAGATCGAAGGGTTCGGCGAACTGACCTATCCCGACGGTTCGACCTATGTTGGCGATTTCAGCGCCGACCTGCCCCATGGCAGGGGCATGCACACCTTTGCCGACGGCATCATCTATGACGGCGACTGGATTGCCGGAATCTTCGAGGGTCGCGGCACCGCCACCTACCCCAACGGCGTCGTTTACACTGGCCAGTTCAAAAACGGTCTCAGCCACGGCACCGGCGTTCTGACCTTTGCCAACGGATACCTGTACGAGGGCGAGTGGGCCGACGGTGTCCGTCAGGGCAAAGGCAAGGCCAGCTTTCCGGACGGTACCGTCTATGACGGCGATTTCGAGAACGGCCAGCGCCACGGTCAGGGCACCATCACCATGCCGACCGGCTTCACATATACCGGCGGCTGGGTCAGCGGTAAAATCAGCGGCACCGGTGTCGCGACCTTTGCAACCGGCGACGTCTATGAAGGCGGGTTTCTGGACAACAAGCGCCACGGGGACGGTACCATGCGCTATGCCAACGGCACCGAAGAATCCGGGCTTTGGCAGAACGGCGAACTGGCAACGCCAAACGAAGACGCAACGGACTCTTCTCCTGAGGCGGTGGTACCCGAAGCGACAAACTCGGACGGCTAGGCGGGACGCGTCACCAGGGCACCGGGTTTCCGGCCCAGTCGAAGAACCCGCCGCTGTCTTCAGGGGACAGACCCTTCGTGACGGTCAACAGGTTTGCAGCGGCCTCATCCGGTGAAACCGCCGGATGGCGGCCAAGGTATTTTCGGGTAAATTCGGTTCTCACCGTACCGGGATGCAGCGCCACGCAGATCGCCCGGGCATGTGTCCGTGCCAGTTCAATCGCACTGGTCCGAACAATCTGGTTAACTGCCGCCTTTGCCGCACGGTAGCTGACCCAGCCGCCCAGACGATTGTCCCCGATCGACCCGACGCGGGCTGAAAGCACCGCAAACACGGCACGCCGGTCCCGCGGCAGCAGGCGCGCGGCATGGGCCAGGACCAGAGCCGGCCCGACGGCGTTCAATGCGAACTGATCCATCATCGCCTGCGCCGAAACGGCCCGAATCGTCTTTTCCGGTGCCGCACCGTCGATTTCCAGGGCCCCCGAGGCGATCAGGATCAGGTCGAACCGGTCGGAGATTGCATCAAGCGCACGGTTCACACCCTCCGGGTCGGTCAGTTCAAACCCGTCGGCTGAACGGGACAATGCTGTCACCACCACTCCCTGGCATTCCAACTGCCGGCAAACGGCCTGCCCGACTCCGCCTGACGCGCCAATAATCAATGCCTTGTCCATATCCGATCACCTAGCCGCCCGCCGCAAAGGGTCAAATTGGTCTTTTCATTCCAGGCAAGCTCTGTATAACTTCCGTCCTATGATCAACCGCGCAGATATCCCTTTTGCCGACGCCGCCCTTCGCGGTGCGTCTCTGCGTGGCCTACTGATCCTAATCCGCCTCTGAGCGTGCCATTCGGCGCGCCCGCTCAGAGGAGGACGCCCGCGCGCCATAGGCTTTAGGACAGACAAGAAAGAGATTCCCATGACCAACGTGACCGACCAAGACCGCGTCTTGATCTTCGATACCACTTTGCGCGACGGCGAGCAGAGCCCCGGCGCAACCATGACCCATGACGAAAAGCTGGAGATCGCCGAGCTGCTGGACGAGATGGGCGTCGACATCATCGAAGCCGGTTTCCCCATCGCGTCCGAGGGCGACTTCAAGGCCGTCACCGAAATCGCGCAGCGCGCCAAAAACAGCCGGATCTGCGGTCTGGCCCGCGCCAATTTCGCCGATATCGACCGCTGTTGGGAGGCGGTGAAGCACGCCGGGAAGAACCGGATTCACACCTTTATCGGCACCTCACCGCTGCACCGCGCCATCCCCAACCTCACGCAAGACGAGATGGCCGAGAAGATCCACGAAACGGTCAGCCATGCGCGCAACCTGTGCGAAAACGTGCAATGGTCGCCGATGGACGCGACCCGCACGGAATGGGATTACCTGTGCCGCGTGATTGAGATTGCGATCAAGGCGGGTGCCACGACGATCAACATCCCCGACACGGTGGGGTACACCGCCCCGGTTGAATCCGCGGACCTGATCAAGCGCCTGATCGAGACCGTACCAGGCGCTGATGAGGTGGTGTTTGCGACCCATTGCCACAACGACCTTGGCATGGCGACCGCGAACTCTCTGGCGGCCGTCGCAGGTGGCGCACGGCAGATCGAATGCACCATCAACGGTCTGGGCGAACGCGCGGGCAACACCGCGCTGGAAGAGGTGGTGATGGCGCTGCGCACCCGCAACGACATCATGCCCTGGAACACTGGCATCGACACCACCAAGATCATGCATATCTCGCGCCGGGTTGCGACGGTGTCGGGCTTCAACGTGCAGTTCAACAAGGCAATCGTCGGCAAAAACGCCTTTGCCCATGAAAGCGGCATTCATCAGGACGGCATGCTGAAGAACCGCGAGAATTTCGAGATCATGCGCCCCGAAGATATCGGCCTGTCCGGCACCTCGCTGCCCTTGGGCAAACACTCGGGCCGGGCCGCATTGCGCGACAAGCTCGAAACGCTGGGCTATGAGGTGGGTGACAATCAGCTCAAGGACATTTTCGTGCGGTTCAAGGATCTGGCCGACCGCAAGAAAGAGGTGTTCGACGACGACCTGATCGCGTTGATGACGCTGGACGATGCGGACGATCACCTGCAACTGGTCTCGATGAAGGTGACCTGCGGCACCGGCGGGCAGGCGGAATCGACCGTTGAACTGGAAGTGGATGGCAAGGATGTCATCGCGACTGAGCATGGTGACGGTCCGGTGGATGCCACCTTCAAGGCGATCCGGACGATCCATCCCAACACGGCGCGGCTGCAATTGTATCAGGTTCACGCAGTGACCGAAGGCACCGACGCTCAGGCCACCGTTTCGGTGCGGCTGGAAGAGGACGGCATGATCGCCACGGGCCAGTCCGCGAATACCGATACCGTGGTGGCGTCGGCCAAAGCCTATATTCACGCGCTGAACCGGCTGATCATGCGCCGCGAAAAAGCCGGACCCGGGGCTGACACGCGTGAGATCAGCTATAAGGATCTGACCTGACCGGTTAGGGGCAAACGGGCTCCCGCACCCGCAGCTGTCCGGCTGCGCCGAACACCCTAGCGGCATTGGGCCCGGCAGCGCGCAGGCGCGCTGCCGGGCCCAACTCGGGCGGCTGCATCTCTGATGCTGGCAACCGAGGCGGGAGCATTCGCCGACCTGCGCCCATCAGATGCTCACGTCTCAGAGGCGCGCGAAGATGTCCGACAAACGGTCGGTTTCTTCCGCGATGCCATAGGGCGCGTTCGCGATGAACATGCCTGATCCGATCATCCCGTGACCTTTTCTTGCCGGTGCGAATTCCACCTCATGACAGATGGATTTCGGCAGATTCTGCCCCTTAAGCGCCGAGATCATTTCCCGGTGCCGCCCGTCTGCCAGAATCGGATACCAAACGGCAATTACCCCTACGTTCCACTTGCGATGCAGGCTGGCGACGATTCCGGGCAGGCGGCCATATTCCGATTTCACTTCATAACTCGGGTCGATCAGGACCATCCCGCGCCTTGGCGCCGGGGGCAAAAGGGATTGCGCCAGCTCATATCCATCCTGTTTGTAGACCTTCGCGCCAGTGCCTGAGAGTGCGCCAGACAGCGCCCCGTGTTCCTGCGGGTGCAACTCGGCAAAATGCAGGCTGTCGCCATCCCGCAGCAGGCCAGCCGCGATCAGGGGCGACCCGGCATATGCATCAGCGCCGTAACGCTCCTGAACCCCGGCCAGCGCCCGCGAAAGGGGGTGTGTCGCGTCAAACCAGTCCTCCTTGCGGGCCCGCCCTATTCCGGCGGCGGCCTCACCGGTTCGCAGGGCTTCGACGGCGTCCAGATGGTAAAGGCCGCGCCCGGAATGGGTTTCAAGATAGGTCAGGGGCTTATCTTTGCGGGTCAGATATTCCAGCATCCACGCCAATAATGCGTGCTTTTGCACATCAGCCAGATTCCCGGCGTGGTAAATGTGTTGATATGAGAGCATTTTGCCTTCTAAAGTCCCTGTCAATAAGGCGGAAAGGTGCTGATTGACGCGGAATCAGCCCTTTTACCGGGCGAGATGGCACCCTATAAGACATCCGTCCCGGAACCGTCGAGTCGCGGGCAGTTGAAATTCTGACGAACGGGATCAGTGAAAACATGGGAATCTTTGGCAATCTGGGCGGCCTGTTCACTGCGGACATGGCCATTGACCTTGGGACAGCGAACACGCTGGTTTATGTCAAAGGGCGCGGCGTGATACTGTCTGAACCGTCGGTAGTGGCCTATCACGTCAAGGACGGTGTGAAAAAAGTGCTGGCCGTGGGCGAAGACGCCAAGCTGATGCTGGGCCGGACCCCGGGCTCGATCGAAGCGATCCGCCCGATGCGCGAAGGCGTTATTGCCGATTTCGATACCGCCGAGGAAATGATCAAGCATTTCATCCGCAAGGTGCACAAGCGCTCGACCTTTTCGAAACCCAAGATCATCGTCTGCGTCCCGCACGGCGCGACACCCGTTGAGAAACGGGCAATCCGACAGTCGGTTCTATCCGCAGGCGCGCGCCGCGCGGGCCTGATTGCCGAACCGATTGCGGCGGCCATTGGCGCCGGCATGCCGATCACCGACCCGACAGGCAACATGGTCGTCGATATCGGCGGCGGTACCACCGAAGTGGCGGTTCTGTCGCTGGGCGACATCGTATACGCCCGCTCGGTCCGTGTCGGCGGAGACCGGATGGATGAGGCGATCATCTCGTACCTGCGCCGCCAGCAGAACCTGCTGGTCGGTGAATCCACCGCCGAACGGATCAAAACCACCATCGGCACCGCGCGCATGCCCGACGACGGCCGCGGCCAGTCGATGCATATCCGCGGTCGCGACCTGCTGAACGGTGTGCCCAAGGAAATCGAGATCAGTCAGGCCCAGGTGGCCGAGGCTCTGTCGGAACCTGTCCAGCAGATTTGCGAGGCGGTGATGACCGCGCTGGAAACCACTCCGCCCGATCTGGCCGCCGACATTGTCGACCGGGGCGTGATGCTGACCGGTGGCGGCGCGCTGCTGGGTGACCTGGACCTCGCCCTGCGCGAACAGACCGGGCTGGCCGTGTCGATCGCCGATGAAAGCCTCAATTGTGTGGCTTTGGGTACCGGCAAAGCGCTGGAATACGAAAAACAACTGCGCCACGCGATTGACTACGAAAGCTAAGGCGCGCACCCTTGTGAAATAGGGTAAAATCGGGCGCGAGCAGCACGGGAAGGAGTCCTGTGGCAAAGGACCGATCACAGCGCGACGAATACACCACCCCCCTGCGCCGGCTGCTGTTGGGGATTGTCGTTCTGTGTCTTCTGGCAATCTTTTTGGTCTGGCGCATCGACAGCCCGCGCGTCGAACGGTTTCGCGCGCAGGTGGTGGACCGGGTCGTGCCTTCGATGGAATGGGCCATGGTGCCGGTCACCGCTGTCGTCAATCTGGTGCGGGATTTTCAAAGTTATCAGCGCCTGAGTGAACAGAACCAGGAATTGCGCAGCGAATTGCGCCTGATGCGCGCCTGGAAAGAGGCCGCGCTGCAGTTGGAGCAGGAAAACGCCCGCCTGCTGGATCTGAACAACGTCCGGCTTGATCCGCGCCTGACCTATATCACCGGCGTCGTCATGGCCGACAGCGGATCGCCCTTCCGGCAGTCGGTACTGCTGAATGTGGGTGAACGCGACGGTATCACCGATGGCTGGGCGACGATGGACGGGATCGGTGTGGTCGGACGCATTTCCGGGGTGGGTCCGGATACCGCGCGGGTGATCCTGATGACCGACGCGTCCAGCGCGATCCCGGCGACCATTCAGCCCTCGGGCCAGACCGCTCTGATCAAGGGAGACAACACGCCGGCCCCGGCGGTGGAGTTTCTAGAGAACCGTGAACTGGTGCGCCCCGGCGACCGGGTGGTGACATCGGGCGACGGGGGCGTGTTTCCCGCCGGCCTGCTGATCGGCCAGATCACGGCCGACCCCGGTGGCCGCCTGCGCGTTCGCCTGTCGGCCGATTTCGAACGCCTGGAATTTCTCAGGGTCCTGCGTTACCAGTCGGCCCCGCCGATCCGGGATCCGGGCAACATTGTCGGCCCCAGACAACCTGCCGCCGCCCTGACCCCGGTGGAGGTTGGCGATGGATAGCGCGACCTCGCAGCTTTGGTCCAAGCGCGGGCTTTATCTGTGTCTGGCGGCCCTGATCATGTTCCTGCATCTGTTGCCACTGGATACTGCGCCCGACCGCTGGCCATTTCCGGACCTGCTGATTGCCCTGACTTTTGCCTGGATCCTGCGGCGGCCGGAATTTGTTCCGACCCTGCTTGTGGCGGTTGTCATGCTGATGGCCGATCTGCTGCTGCAGCGGCCGCCGGGACTGCTGGCCGCGCTGGTGGTTCTTGGCGCCGCCTATCTTCGTTCAGCGGCGCCGGGAATGCGGGATTCTGGATTTGTCGGCGAATGGTCCAGCGTTGCGGTGGTGATCACGGCAGTTTTTATGTTGAACCGCATCATTCTTGCTATTCTGTCGGTGCAACAGGCGGCATTGGGACCGGTGGTGATACAAGTGGTTCTGACGATTGCAGTATATCCCCTGATCGTTCTGCTCAGCCAGAACGGATTAGGGGTCCGGCGGGTATCCGCAGCTGAAACCAGCCCGTTCGGAGCGCGGTCATGAAGCAGCGCAAACCCAAATCCCAAGGCCTCGCCTATAAACGCCTGCCACGCAGGGCGCTGATACTCGGCGGGCTTCAGGCCGCCTTCATCGGGGGTCTGGCCGCCCGCATGCGGTTCATGCAGGTGGATCAGGCCGACGAATACCGCCTGCTGGCCGAGGAAAACCGGATCAATATCCGCCTGATCCCGCCAACGCGCGGACGAATTTACGACCGCAATGGCGAAATCATCGGTCAGAACTCGCCCTCTTACCGGATCGTCATGGTGCGCGAGGATGCGGGCGACGTAGACAAGGTTATCGCCAAGCTCTCGGATCTGATCCCGCTGACCGAGGATGAGATCGAACGCGCCAAGGCAGAAATGCGCCGCTCGGCACCGTTCCTGCCCGTGACACTGGCTGATCAGGTCACGTGGGAACATATTTCGAAAGTTGCCGTCAACGCCCCTGCCCTGCCCGGCGTGACCCCCGAAGTGGGCATGACGCGCCAGTATCCCCGGTACGAGGACTTTGCCCATGTGGTCGGGTATGTCGGCCCGGTCAGCGACTACGATCTCAGCCAGATCGAGGACCCCGAACCGGTGCTTCGCATCCCCCGGTTCCAAATCGGCAAGGTCGGACTGGAAGCCAAGCAGGAAATTTCCCTGCGCGGCAAGGCCGGGGCCAAACGGGTCGAAGTCAATGCCACCGGGCGGGTGATGCGGGAACTGGACCGGCAGGAGGGCACCGCCGGGGCTGATTTGCAATTGTCGGTCGACGCGGACCTGCAGCAATACGCGCAGGCCCGGCTGGCCGGTGAAAGCGCCGCGGCGGTGGTCATCGATTGCGAAACAGGCGACATCCGGGCGATCAGCTCGGCGCCCAGTTTTGATCCGAATCTGTTTGTGCGCGGCATCTCTGTGGCCGACTACCGGACGCTGACTCAGGACAATTACCGCCCGCTGGCCAACAAGACCGTACAAGGTACTTATCCGCCCGGCTCGACCTTCAAGATGATCACCGCCATGGCCGCGCTTGAGGCTGGCGTGATCGGGCCCGGCAATACGGTTTACTGCCCGGGTCACCTGAAAGTCGGCAGCCGCCGGTTCCACTGCTGGAAGCGCGGCGGTCACGGCACGGTGGATCTTGGGCTGTCGCTGAAACGCAGCTGCGATGTGTACTATTACGATGTTGCCTTGCGCACAGGCATCGACAAGATATCCGACATGGCGCGCACCTTCGGGCTGGGCGTAAAACACGATATCCCGATGTCCGCAGTCGCGGCCGGACTGGCCCCCAACCAGGCGTGGAAACAACGTGTTCACGGCGAGGACTGGCTGGTAGGCGACACGGCGAATGCCTCGATCGGACAGGGTTTCATGCTGGCATCGCCGCTGCAACTGGCGGTGATGACCGCGCGCATCGCTACCGGGCGGGCGGTGACGCCGCGTCTGGTGCGGTCGGTGAACGGAGTTGAACAGCCGTCGGGCGCGGGCGAGCCTCTGGCGGTGAACCGCAACAATCTGGAGCACGTGCGCAAGGCGATGTTCTCGGTCTCGAACGACCGGCGCGGCACGGCTTATCGCAGCCGCATCATCGCCGATGAATTCCGCATGGCGGGCAAGACCGGCACCAGTCAGGTGCGCAACATCACCAAGGCCGAACGGGCCGCCGGGGTGATCCGCAACGAAGACCTGCCGTGGGAGCGCCGCGACCATGCGCTGTTTGTCAGCTTTGCCCCCTATGAAAATCCCAAATACGCCGTGGCCGTGGTTGTGGAACATGGCGGCGGCGGTTCCAAGGCCGCCGCGCCGGTTGCGCGGGATATCATGTTGCAGGCACTCTACGACGGAACTCCGCCGCTTGAGGCTTATCCGGTCGCCGACCGCGAGCGCATCAAGGAACAACAGAAACGGCTGGAAGGTGACCGCCGGCCCAAAGCGCGCCCGACCGAGAAGGACCGCGCATGAGCTATCTTGAATATGCCGTCAAATCCACGCCGTCGGGGTTCCGCAAATTCCTGTATATGAACTGGCCGCTGACCCTGCTGCTGATCAGCGTGGCCAGCGCCGGGTTCCTGATGCTGTATTCCGTGGCGGGCGGGTCCTGGACCCCTTGGGCCGAGCCGCAGATGGAGCGCTTTGGTCTGGGCCTGACCGTGATGTTCATCGTGGCACTGGTGCCGATCTGGTTCTGGCGCAATATGTCGGTTCTGGCCTATCTCGTTTCAATCGCCCTGCTGGTCTTTGTTGAGTTGTTCGGCACGGTCGGAATGGGGGCGCAGCGCTGGATCGACCTTGGCTTCATGCGACTGCAACCTTCGGAACTGATGAAGGTAACGCTGGTCATGCTGCTGGCGGCTTATTACGACTGGCTGCCGTCGCACAAGACGTCCCGGCCGCTCTGGGTCATAATCCCGGTCATCCTGATCCTGATCCCGACTTTCATGGTTCTGCGACAGCCCGACCTTGGCACCTCGATCCTGTTGCTAGCCGCGGGCGGGGGGCTGATGTTTCTGGCCGGCGTCCACTGGGCCTATTTCGCCGCTGTGATCGCGGCGGGCGTCGGGCTTGTGGCAACCGTGTTCAACAGCCGAGGCACAGAGTGGCAGTTGCTGAAGGATTACCAGTTCCGCCGCATCGACACCTTCCTTGACCCCTCGACCGATCCGCTGGGCGCGGGGTATCACATCACCCAGTCCAAGATCGCGCTGGGGTCCGGTGGCTGGAACGGGCGAGGGTTCATGCAGGGCACGCAATCGCGACTGAACTTCCTGCCCGAAAAGCACACCGATTTCATCTTCACCACGCTGGCTGAAGAATTCGGATTTGTCGGCGGCATCACCCTGCTGACCCTGTATGGTCTGATCCTGATTTTCTGCCTCGTGACAGCGCTTTCGACCAAAGACCGATTTTCGTCGCTGGTCACGCTGGGCATCGCGCTGAACTTTTTCCTGTTCTTTGCCGTCAACATGTCGATGGTGATGGGGCTTGCCCCGGTCGTGGGCGTACCGCTGCCCATGGTCAGCTATGGCGGTTCGGCCATGCTGGTCCTGATGGCCGCCTTTGGCATAGTCCAGAGCGCCCATATCCACCGCCCCCGCTGATCCGAAAGGCCACAAATGCCCGTGAACATCCTGTTTTCCGCGCGCTCTGCCCTGTGGCCCGTGTATGAACCCTTGTTGTCCGATGGCCTGACCAAGGCGGGTCTGGACTTTCAGCTTGCCACTGATTTTGCTCCGGATCAGGTCGATTATGTGGTCTATGCCCCGAATGGCGGCCTGCTGGATTTCACCCCGTTTTCCCGGCTGAAGGCGGTTCTGAGCCTGTGGGCCGGGGTTGAAAGCATTGCAGGGAACAGAACGCTGACCGTGCCGCTGGCGCGAATGGTGGACCACGGCCTGACACAAGGCATGACGGAATGGGTGGTCGGCCACGTTCTGCGCTATCACCTGGGGATGGACCGGCATATCACCGGTCAGGACGGCGTCTGGACGCCGGACGCCCCGCCGCTGGCCCCGGAACGCACTGTCTGCATCCTGGGTCTGGGCGCATTGGGCGAGGCCGCCGCGCACGCGCTGACGGCCCTGAATTTCAACGTCACCGGCTGGAGCCGCTCGGCCAAGAATATCCCCGGCGTCACCTGTCTGCATGGCGCAGAGGGGCTGCGGGAGGCGCTGTCCAAGGCCGAAATTGTTGTGCTGTTGCTGCCGGACACACCGGCGACGGAAAACACCCTGAACGCGGAAACCCTGCGCTTGCTGCCCCGTGGCGCGCGCGTCATCAATCCCGGTCGCGGGCCGCTGATCGACGATGACGCATTGCTGGATGCGCTGAATGCGGGTCAGGTCGGCCATGCCACGCTGGATGTATTCCGACAGGAGCCGCTGCCGCCCGGGCACCCTTATTGGACGCACCCCAACGTGACAGTGACCCCGCATATCGCCTCGGAAACCCGGCCCGAAACGGCAGCGCAGGTGATTTGCGAGAACATCCGCCGGGGTGAGGCGGGTGAGCCCTTCCTGCACCTCGTCGACCGCGCCTTGGGCTACTGAGTCACGCAGCGATCAGGCCGCGGCCTTTCAGCAAAGCCTCAACCCCCGGCAAACGGCCACGGAATGCCAGATAAAGCTCTTCCGCCTCGCGCGATCCGCCGGTGGACAGGATGTTTTGCTCCAGCGCCTTGGCGCGTTCGGGGTCAAAGGCGCCTCCGGCTTCTTCAAAGGAAGCAAATGCGTCGGCATCCATAACTTCGGACCACATGTACGAGTAATACCCCGCGCTATAGCCGTCGCCTGAAAACACATGCGCGAAATGCGGGGTGGCGTGACGCATGCCGATGGCGTGCGGCATTCCGATCTCGGTCAGTACCGCGGCTTGTTTCGCCATCGGATCGGCAGGCGCGGCACCATCGTGAAACGCCAGATCAACCAGAGCCGAGGCGACGTATTCCACCGTCTGAAACCCCTGATCGAAATTCGCGGCCTTCAGCACCTTGTCCAACATCTCTTGCGGCATCGGCGCCCCGGTTTCGGCATGGGTGGCAAATTCGGCCAGAACCTCGGGCACTTCCAGCCAGTGTTCGTAAAGCTGGCTGGGCAATTCGACGAAGTCCCGCGCGACGCTTGTGCCCGAGATGCTTTCATAGGTCACATTGGACAGCATCTGATGCAGGGCGTGACCGAATTCATGGAACAGGGTGCGCGCATCGTCATAGGACAGCAGCGCCGGATCACCCTTGGCGAAGTTGCAGACGTTGATCACGATCGGGGCCCGCACTTTGGGAAACCTCGCCTGCCCCCGCATTGCGCTGCACCATGCGCCCGAACGCTTCGATCCGCGTGCAAAATAGTCACCGATGAACACCGCGACATGCTGCCCGTTGCGGGTGACCTCCCACGCCCGGCAATCAGGGTGATAGAGTGGTACGTCCAGCGGGGCGAATTCCAGCCCGAACAGGCGGTTGGCGCAGGCGAATGACGCCTCGATCATGCGGTCCAGTTGCAGATACGGCTTCAGCGCGGCCTCATCCAGATCATGTTCGGCCTTGCGGCGTTTCTCGGCATAGTAGCGCCAATCCCATGCCTCCAGCGGGCCGTTGACCCCATCCTCCTGCATCATCCGGGTCAGGGTTTCGGCATCCGCCTCCGCGCGCGCCCTGGCGGGCTCCCAAACCTGCATCAGCAGTTCACGCACCCGATCCGGCGTTTTCGCCATTTCGGTTTCCAGCTTGAACGCGGCAAAGCTGTCATAACCCAACAGTTTGGCCCGTTCCTCGCGCAGTTGCAGGATCTCGGTCGCGATGTTGCGGTTGTCCGTCTCACCGCCATTGGCCCCGCGCGCCGACCATGCGCGGTAAGCCTTTTCGCGTAGGTCCCTGCGTGGCGAGAATTGAAGGAACGGGACGATCAGAGACCGCGACAGCGTCACGACCGGACCGTCCGCGCCCTTTTCCTGTCCCGCAGCACAGGCCGCATTCACAACGAAATCCGGCAGACCGGTCAGGTCGTCTTCGGCCAGTTCCATGAACCAGTTTCGCTCGTCCGCCAGAAGGTTCTGGGTAAATGACGTGCCCAAGGACGCCAGCCGCGCCTTGATATCCTGCATTCGGGCATCGTCGTCCCCCTGCAATGCCGCACCCGCACGCACGAACCCCCGGTGAGTCAGCATCAGAACGCGCGCCTGTTCCGGGCTCAGGCCCAGACCGCCCCGGCGTGCCCAAAGATCGGCCACGCGCTGAAACAGAACCTTATTTGCCGATATACCCGCGTAATGCGCCGCCAATTTGGGCGAGAAATCCCGTTGCAGTTCTTCTCGCGCAGGGTTGCTGTCCGCCCCGGCAACGGTAAAGAAGACCGAAAGGACCCGGTCCATCTGCGCACCCGCAGCTTCGAGCGCTTCGATCGTGTTGGCGAAGCTGGGCGCTTCTTCGTTTCCGGCTATAGCGTCAATCTGGGTGTTATGCGCTTTCATCGCCTGTTCCAGCGCCGGGGCGAAGTCATCATCCGAAATATTGGCAAAGGGTGCGATTTCGAAGGGCGTGGTCCAGTCGGACAGGATCGGATTGGTCATTCGGGTCTCCTTTGACCACAATTTGGGAACAGGCGCGCCTTGATGCGAAGCGCCCCGGTTTTAGCCACAGATCGGACAATCGGCGCGCCGCGACATGGTGATCTTGCGGCTTTCGCCATAAAGCGCGTCGTAAATCAGCATCTCGCCACGCAGCGGCTGCCCGGCCCCGGTGATCACCTTGATTGCTTCAACGGCCATCATCGAACCGACCACCCCGGGAAGCGGGCCGATCACGCCAGCCTCGGCACAGGACGGGGCCAGTCCGGGCGCCGGAGCCTCGGGGAATACGCATTGATAACAGGGGGCACCTTTAGCCGGGTCAAAAACGCTTAGCTGGCCTTCCCATTGCGACAACGCGCCCGAGATCAGCGGCTTGCCTAGCGCAACCGCGGTTCGGTTCGCCAGGTACCGGGTGTCAAAATTGTCGGTGCCATCAAGGATCAGATCAAAATCAGCAAACAGGTCCGCCGCGATCTCTTCGGTCAGGCGACGGTGATAGGGCAGAACCACGACATTTGGGTTCTGGGCCTGCATGGCCTGTTGCGCCGAAAAAACCTTGGGCATGCCGATATCGGCGTCGCGGTGGATCACCTGCCGCTGCAGATTGGCATTCTCGACCTCGTCATCGTCGATCACGCCGATCATTCCGACACCGGCGGCGGCCAGATATTGCAACGCCGGCGCACCCAGTCCGCCCGCGCCGATGATCAGTACGCGGGCCTGTTTCATCCTTTTCTGACCCGGCCCGCCCAGTTCACGCAGGACGATGTGGCGGGCATAACGTTCCAGTTCGGTTTCCGAGAATTGGTCGGACGGCATCGCGGGCTCCTTCGCACGGCCGGTCGCCGCACGATTTCGCAGCGCCTTCAGCACCCTTCCATAAACCAGAACCAGCAGGGCCGAGCCACCCAATATCAGCCACATCGCGGCGGACCCGCCCGTGGCTGTCCGCAACGGGTGCCCGTCAGGCAGAACCAGTTGTGCGGTGATGACGCCCAGCAACAGCACCCCGACAGACGTCATGCGGGCGTTTCGGGACACACCGGCCACGTAACCGATGCCCCACAAGGCCGCGGCCAGGATCAGAACCAACAGCATCAGCCGCGCCCGGTCGAACCGAACCCGCCTGCGCCGCGATCGGTATCACTCAGCGCGTCCACAGGTTCGAATTTGGCCTGGACAACAGGTGCAACGACCAGTTGGGCAATGCGTTCCCCATGGGTGATTTCGAACCGTTCCTGTCCCGCGTTCAGGACGATCACACCCAGCGGACCGCGATAATCGCTGTCGATTGTGCCGGGTGTGTTGGGCAGGGTGATGCCGTGTTTCAGCGCAAGCCCGGACCGGGGGCGAACCTGCACTTCGAACCCTTGCGGAATTTCGATCCGCAATCCGGTCGGCACCAGGGCGCGCTGACCGGGTTCCAACGTGACCGGGACGCCATCCGGCAGATTTGCGCGCACATCCGCACCGGCGGCCCCATGCGTTTCGTACGAGGGCAAGGGCACTGACAGATCAGCCCCGTCTTCGCGGATCACCCGGATAGCTACCATCACCGAACCTCTTTCTAGCTGCTCAACGCGTCGGCGATCTTGCGCGCCAGACGTTCCGCCACCGCATCCTTGCCCATACGCGGCCACTCCTCGGCCCCGGCATCCGAGATCAGGGTCACCGCGTTCTCGGACCCGCCCATAATGCCGGTCGCGGGGCTGACATCATTGGCAACGATCCAATCGCAACCCTTGCGCGCCCGTTTTGCGGTTGCGTGGTCGATCACATTGTCCGTCTCGGCGGCAAAGCCCACGACCAGAGCGGGCCGTCCGGCCTCCATCCGTGCAACACGCTTGAGGATGTCGGGATTCTCGGCAAATTCCAGCACAGGCAGGCCATCGCGGCTTTTCTTCAGTTTCTTGTCCGACGCGCTTGCCACGCGCCAATCCGCGACCGCCGCAGCAAATACGCCCGCGTCGACCGGCAGTGCCGCATCCACAGCGTCCGACATTTGTTGCGCGGTCTCGACCGGCACGACCTGCACGCCCTCAGGTGGGGGAACGTCCGCCGGCCCGGTCACAAAGACCACCTCAGCGCCCAGCGCGGACAATGCGCGCGCAATCGCCCCCCCCTGCGCGCCCGAGGACCGGTTGGCAATGTAGCGCACCGGGTCGATCGGTTCATGGGTCGGGCCGGACGTCACCAGAATACGTTTTCCGCTCAGCGGCCCGGCGCCCAGTTCCGCTTTGATCGCGGCAACGATCTCCAGCGGTTCCGACATGCGCCCCGGGCCGTATTCGCCGCAGGCCATATCGCCCTCATTGGGGCCGACAAACCGGACACCATCAGCCTGCAATTGCTTCAGATTGCGCCTTGTCGCGGGGTGATCCCACATCCGCACATTCATCGCGGGCGCGCACAGAACCGGCGTATCGGTTGCCATCAGCAGGGTTGAGGCCAGATCATTGGCCAGCCCCGCGGTCATCTTGCCCATGAGGTCGGCCGTCGCCGGGGCAACAACGATCAGGTCGGCCGAGCGTGAAAGCTGAATATGGCCCATTTCGGCCTCATCGGTCAGGTCAAACAGATCCCGATAAACCTTTTCGCCGGCCAGAGCCGACACCGATAGGGGCGTCACGAATTCCTCGGCGGCACGGGTCAGCACTGGCGTTACCGCCGCGCCGCGCTCCTTTAGACGCCGGATCAGATCGAGTGACTTATAGGCTGCGATCCCACCACCGATGATCAGCAGAATGCGTTTCGATGCCAGCATGTGTTGCCCTTCCCGTCCCGGTCGGCCCCGACATTAGGCAAGGCCGCCCGTCAGTTCCAGCGGTTAATTCTGAGTTTCAAAAGCCAGACAGGGGTCTTCGCGTTCAATCGCCGGGCTGTCGATCACGGCATCGAATTCCCCGTCCACGACGCCATCTTCGGACTGGCCCAGAACAAATACCTTCAACCCCGGGCGCAGGCGGGCCAGAAAGGTTGGGATGCCCCGGTCCTTGCGGGCATGGCCATTACCGGTGATCACCGCCACCGGCCCGCCGGTTTCCTCCTGCGCTCGCAGAATCGCCCGGGTCAGCACCGCATCGCGCAACCGCTGAATCGCGACCAGCTGCGGCAGCGCGCTGTCGGGGATCGCATCGCAATGCGCGGTAAGCTGATCAGCTTCGCGCGCGGCTTGTTCCGCCGCCGGCAACGGAACAGTCAGACCATAGCGCGCCGCATCTGCACCCAACGCAGTTGCCGCACCGCGTTCCATCGCAGCGCGCGCGGCCGAGCGCGGAACCATGGCACCATAGACCGGCGCTGCCGAAGCCTGAAAGATCGGGTAATACATGCTGAGCGGCGGCCAGCCCGATGCAAGCCAGCGCAGAATTCTGGACAATTCTTCGGGGTTCGAGACCGCTTTGTCCGCCAGACGTTGCGCGCCTTCTTCGGTCACCATTTCCCACACGACAGCAGAGGGGTTTACGAGGGTCACGGCCTCTGCCTGAACAAGGTGGTGATCGGGATTGTCGTGAATTTCGCCCAGAATTACGACATCTGCGGATTTCATCGCATCCGCAATATCGTCCGGAATCAGATCGCCGGCCCGACCGGGACCGGCCATAACCGCCAGTGTACACAGCAGAATCGCAATCGGTTTCATGCGATGAAGTGTTGCACCTCGCGCGATTGCGCTTCAAGGTTCTTGCGCATCTTCACGAAGGCTGCCGCCTCCAGTTGCCGCACGCGTTCCTTTGACAACCCCAGTTCGTGACCCAGGCTTTCCAGGGTCCGAGCCGGCTCGCGCAGTTTGCGTTCCCGCACGATAAAACGCTCACGATCGTTCAGCGCCTGCATGGCCGTCACCAGCCACTGGCGCAGCTGTTCCGTGTCATGGCTGTTCTCGACCACCTGAGCGGCCTGTTCACGCTCATCCTCCAGCGCGTCGATCCACTCGCGCCCGTCTTCATCCGCCGATTGCACTGCGTTCAGCGAGAAATCGGACCCCGAAAGCCGCCCTTCCATCATCTCGACATCGCGCAGAGGGACTCCGATCTCGGCGGCGATCCTTTGGTGCAACTGATGGCGATCCAGTTCCATCCCTTCGGTCGCGGCCTCGCGCTCCAGCCGCGCCTGAACGCGGCGCATGTTGAAAAACAGGGATTTCTGAGAGGAGGTCGATCCGGTGCGCACCATCGACCAGTTGCGCATCACGTAATCTTGAATGCTCGCCTTGATCCACCAGACGGCATAGGTCGAAAAGCGCACGCCGCGGTCGGGGTCGAATTTGTCCGCAGCTTTCATCAGCCCCAGCCCGGCCTCCTGGATCAGGTCGTTCATCGGGGCACCATAGCGTTTGAACTTGGCGGCCATGGAAATCGCCAGCCGCATATAGGCGGTGATCAGACGGTGCAGCGCCTGTTCGTCCCGGTCATCCCGCCACGCGTAAGCCAGTTGCAATTCAGTTTCCGCGTCCAGAAGTTCGGCCTTCATCGCTTGCCGGGACATCGAAAAATCTTTTGCGTTGTCCAGTGCCATGGAAATCTCCCCTTTTCACAGGCGCGGCCCGGGCTTGCCTTGCCGACCTAGGGTCGATACGCAGAACAAAACCGGGTGGATCACCTGAAAGGTAATTATAGTGAGACCGGATTTAACCTTTGTGTTGGGCGGCGCGGCTTCGGGAAAGTCGGCATTCGCCGAACAACTCATTGTTTCAACAAATAAAAACCGCGTTTACCTTGCGACATCACAAGTGTTTGATGATGAGATGCGTCAAAAGGTGCAACACCACATCGCCCAGCGCGGCGCAGGCTGGATAACCGTCGAGGCACCCCTGAACCTTGGCCCGGCTTTGGGCGATCTGACACCGGACGATATCTGTCTGATCGACTGCGCGACCATGTGGCTGACCAATCACCTACTGGCCGAAAACGATCTGGACCGGGCGCAAGCAGAATTGTTGCAGGATCTGCGGGATTGCCGGGCACCGGTGGTCATCGTCTCGAACGAGGTCGGATATGGAATCGTACCTGAGAACGCCCTGTCGCGCCAATTCCGTGAAGCGCAGGGACGGCTGAACATTGCACTGGCCGCTCAGGCCGATCTGGTGGTGCAGGTGACCGCCGGATTGCCGCTGGTTCTGAAGGGGCAATTGCCGTGACCCGCCTGCATCTGGTTCGCCACGGGCCGACCCACGCGAAAACCATGGTTGGGTGGTCCGATCTGCCCGCGGATCTCAGTGATCGGGCAGCGATTGCGCGCCTGCACGACCATCTACCGCGCGATGCGGTCGTGATCTCCTCCGACCTGTCCCGCGCCGCAGACACCGCCACGGCCATCCAGGGCGCACGCCGGCGCCTGCCCCATCATCCCGATCTGCGCGAGATCAACTTCGGCGCCTGGGAACTGCGCGCGTTCAAAGAGATCGAGGCCGAAGACCCCGACCTCGCCTTTGCCTATTGGGACAATCCAGGAGACGTCCGCCCCCCGGACGGAGAAAGCTGGAACGAGGTGCGGGCGCGTGTCGATGCCGTGATCGACGGGCTGATCGCGCAGCATTCCGGGCGCGACCTGGTCATCGTGGCCCATTTCGGCGTGATCCTGACACAGGTGCAACGCGCGCTGGGCGTCGATGCGCAGGAAGCGTTCAGCCATCGGATCGACAACCTCTCGGTCACGGAAATCATCCGCCTGGGCCAAGGCTGGGCGGTGGGCCGCATCAATCACCGTCCGTGATCAGACCCAGCACAAATCACTGATTTACTGAATTGCGCCGGCGCGGCATCGTTCTGCAATGACCTATGATTTGTTTATCGGAGACCACCTGTTTTCCAGTTGGTCCATGCGCGGCTGGCTGATGCTGGAAAAGTTCGGCCTGCCGTACTGCAGTCACATGATCGGCCTCTATTCCGGTACCATGGCCGACGATATGCAGCCCCTTGCCCCGGCGCGCCTTGTTCCGGCCCTGCGCCTGCCCGATGGTACCGTGGTGGGTGAAAGCCTTGCCATGGCCGAGACATTGGCCGAGCGCCACCCCGAGGCCGGGCTGTGGCCTGCGGATCCGTCGGCCCGGGCAACGGCACGGTGGCTCTGTGCCGAGATGGTGGCGGGTTTTACCGCGTTGCGGGGCCAATGCCCGATGCAACTGAAACACGGCTGGCAGGGGTTTGAGCCTTCGCCCGAAACACGTGCCGATCTGGACCGGATCGAGACCTTGTGGGCCCATGCCCGCAACCTGTCCGGCGCAGCCTCTGGCCCGCTGTTCGGCGCGTATTCACTGGCAGATGTTTTCTATACGCCGGTCGCCGCGCGGATCGCCGGCTATGATTTGCCCGTGTCCGAGGCCAATCGGGACTATTGTCTGGAATTGCTGTCCGACACGCCGGTCCGGCAATGGCGCGCGATGGGGCTGACTGTCGCTTACGACCCGTTTCCCTACGCGCTGGACTTGCCGTCGAACCCATGGCCCATCGGTGGAAACCCGGACGCAAGACCAGTGGAGGGCGGGCCGTCGATCAATGAAACCTGCCCCTATTCCGGCAGGCCGGTAACCCATTTCCTGGAACTGAATGGTCAACGCTGGGGGTTTTGCAATCGATTCTGCCGCGACAAGACAGTTGCCGATCCGGGTGCCTGGCCGAAATTCACCGCAATGACCCGCGCCGTTAACGATTCCTAAACCGCAGCCGTGGCAGCAACGACCTGTTAACCAAAAAGGTCCTTCATGGTTGCCCGCGCCCACACTGTCGCTTTCCAAGGGGTTGATGCCCGCCCGGTCGAGGTGCAATGCGCCGTCTCGCCGGGCCTGCCGGCCTTTTCCATCGTCGGCCTGCCCGACAAAGCCGTGTCCGAGGCGCGCGACCGGGTGCGCAGCGCGCTTAGCTCCATGGCCATCGCGCTGCCGTCCAAACGGATCACCATCAACCTGTCCCCTGCAGACCTGCCGAAAGAGGGCAGCCATTTCGACCTGCCCATCGCCGTCGCGCTTTTGTCCGCGTTGGAGATCATACCGCCCGATGCCGCCGAGGGCGCAGTGTCGCTGGGCGAGTTGTCGCTGGATGGTTCTCTGGTGCCGGTGGTCGGCGCCCTCCCTGCCGCCATGACCGCAGCCGCCGAGGATCGCGCGCTGCTGTGCCCCCAGGGCTCAAGCGCCGAGGCCGCCTGGGTCGACGCAACGCAGGTGATCGGTGCCGGATCGCTGGGTGATGTGGTGCGCCATTTCTCGGGCCAGTCGCCCCTGCCCGCGGCGCAACCGGGCGAAGTGACTCTGGCGCCCAGCGCGCGCGATCTGCGCGACGTTAAAGGACAGGAACGCGCCAAACGCGCCCTGGAAATCGCGGCCGCCGGCCGGCACCATCTGATCATGATCGGTACGCCCGGATCCGGCAAATCCATGCTGGCTGCGCGGCTTCCGGGTCTGCTGCCGCCGCTGACTGCGACAGAGGCGCTTGAAACCTCGATGATACAGTCGCTGTGCGGCTTGCTGGATGAAGGCGGCATCAGCCGCAGCCGCCCGTTTCGCGAACCGCACCATACCGCCTCGATGGCGGCCATTGTCGGCGGTGGCAAAGGGGCCAAGCCGGGCGAGATTTCGCTGGCCCATAACGGGGTTCTGTTCATGGACGAGTTTCCCGAATTTCCGCGCACCGTTCTGGAAACCCTGCGCCAGCCGATTGAAACCGGCGAAGTCATGGTCGCGCGTGCAAATGCCCATGTGAAATATCCCTGCCGCTTCATGCTGGTGGCCGCGGCCAATCCCTGCAAGTGCGGCTATCTGACCGACCCCGCCCGCGCCTGTTCCCGCGCGCCCGTGTGTGGCGAGGATTATCTGGGCCGCATATCAGGCCCTTTGATGGATCGGTTTGACATACGGATCGAGGTGCCTCCGGTCGGTTTTACCGACCTCGACCTGCCGCCGTCCGGTGACAGTTCGGCCACTGTTGCCGCCCGCGTCGAGCAAGCCCGCGCCGTTCAGACCCGGCGGTTCCGGGACACGCCCGAAACCCGCCAGAACGCCGATGTCGAAGGCACGATGCTGGAAGAGATCGCCGCCCCGGATGCTGAGGGCAAAGAGCTTTTGTTGAAAGCCGCCGAACGGTTCGGCCTGTCCGCCCGCGCCTTTCACCGCATTTTACGCGTGGCGCGCACAATCGCCGATCTGGACGGTGCGCAAGATGTCCGGCGCCCACACGTGGCCGAGGCGCTGAGCTATCGCATCAGCGCCAGGGTTGCGACCTAGAGCTTGGCCTCAATCGCCTGCCAGATTTTTTCAGCGACGTTTACACCGTCGAACCGCTCCAGTTCCTGAATGCCTGTGGGCGAGGTCACGTTGATTTCGGTCAGGTAATCCCCGATCACATCGATCCCCACGAACACCTGGCCTTTCTCTCTGAGCAACGGTCCGATGGCCGCGCAAATCTCCAGATCGCGGTCGGACAGGCCGATCTTTTCAGGGCGGCCACCGACATGCATGTTCGAACGTGTCTCGCCCAGTGCGGGAACCCGGTTGATCGCACCGACCGCTTCTCCGTCGACCAGGATCACGCGCTTGTCGCCGTTGCTGACGTCGGGCAGGAATTTCTGCACGATCAGGGGTTCGCGGGAAAAGCCGGTAAACAACTCGTGCAACGAGGTCAGGTTGCGGTCATTCGCGTCCAGCCGGAACACCCCGGCCCCGCCATTGCCATAAAGCGGCTTGAGGATGATGTCGCCGTGCTTTTCCTTGAACGCCTTGATCGTTTGCAGGTCACGCGCAATCGTTGTCGGCGGGGTCAAATCCGGGAAATCCAGAACCAGCAGCTTCTCGGGGTAGTTCCGCACCCAGAACGGATCATTGACCACAAGCGTCTGCCCGTTCAGACGGTCCAGAAGGTGGGTCGACGTGATGTAATGCATGTCGAACGGCGGGTCCTGGCGCAGCCAGACCACGTCGAATTCGGCCAGATCGACATCACGTTCCGGACCCAGCTCTGCCGGGTTTCCCGGCACGCGCTGAACGGCCATGTCATGACCGCGCGCGGTGATCCGCCCTTCCTGATAGGCCAGCTGATCCGGGCTGTAGAAAAACAGCGTATGCCCGCGCGCCTGCGCCTCTTCGGCCAGACGGAACGAGCTGTCGGCGTTGATATCCACGGCCCCGATCGGGTCCATCTGAAAGGCGATTTTCATGGCGAGTCCCTCAGTTTCACGCCAGATACATGGCGCAGCGGGACCGGGTGTTCAATGGGGGTCAGGCCAGACCGAAGGCGTTTTTGATGATTTGAACGGCACCCGAAGCATCCACCAGCGCCGCGTCAAAGCGCACATCTGTCAGTTGCCCACGCGGTTCCGTCTCCAGAAACTGCGCGGCAGAGGCACAGATCCGGTCCATCTGACGGCGGCTGATCCGGGCCGCAGCCGCGTCGAAGCCCGAGCTTTTCTTGACCTCGACAAAAACAAGCCCATCGGCATTGCGGGCAATCAGGTCAATCTCTCCACCCGGGCCGCGCCAGCGGCGATGCGCGATGGAATATCCGCGTCGTTCATATTCGGAAGCGACCCGCAACTCTGCCGCCTGTCCGGCGTGATAGGAAACCGAACTTCGGACGGATCGTGCGGTCATGTCATCCTTTTCCCAGTTTAAGTGCCTTCTGATAGATCGGGCGGCGCGGCAGCTTGTACATCCGGGACACCAGATCAGCGGCGTCCCGAACCGAATGGGTCTCAAGCGCCTGTTTCAATGCTTCTTCTATGTCAGATTCGTTAACGGATTCCGAATGTCCCCGATCCACCAGCAGGACGATTTCACCTTTGACCGATTGCCCCTGCAGATCCGCGGCCAGTTCTTTCAGCGTCCCGCGCCGCACCTCTTCGAATTTCTTCGTCAACTCGCGGCACATCGCGGCCTGACGGTCTTCGCCCAACACCTCCGCCAGGTCAGACAGGCAGGCCGCCACGCGTTTCGGGGATTCGTAGAACACCAGCGTACCGAGAACGTCCCGCAGGGCTTCGATCCTTGACCGGCGCGCGCCGGATGCGTTGGGCAGAAAGCCTGCAAAAAAGAATGCATCCGTCGGAAGACCCGCCAGCGTCAGCGCCATCAACGCCGCCGATGGACCGGGTGCGCAGGTCACCATATGCCCGGCCTCGGCCGCCTGCCGCCCCAGATCATAGCCCGGATCGGCGATCAGCGGCATGCCAGCTTCGGAGGCGTAGGCCACCGACTTGCCCTCTTGCAACGCATCCAGGATTTTCCCGCGCGCGCCGGCGCCACTGTGGTCGTGATAGGCCAGAATGCGCCGCCCTTCCAGCGGGACGCCGTGTATCTCCATCAACCGACGCAGGCTGCGCGTATCTTCGGCGGCGATAACGTCAGCCGAGGCCAGCACGTCCAGCGCCCTGAGCGTGATATCGCGCGCCGTCCCGATTGGAGTGGCGACAAAATACAGACCGGTGCCCAATCTGACTTTTTGGAAATTCAAAGCTGGACCCTCACTGCGTGACGTTTATTATCGCGGCGCAATAGATTGGTGGTACCTCAAACCGCCGGGACAGGGAGTTTTCATTCAGATGTTTACCGTTTGCAAGCCCGTTCGCAAATTAGCGAAAACCGCCGCCATACTGGCCACCGCTGCATTGCTGGCCGCTTGTGAACCCGGTGGGTTGGGCGGAGGGCCGTCGATCAACACGTCCAAACCGGTTCCTGTCGCCCTGCTGGTGCCAGCAGGATCAGGAAATTCCGGCGATGCGGCGCTGGCGCGGAGCCTTGAAAACGCGGCCCGTCTGGCGATGACCGATCTGCAGAACGTACAGATCGACCTTCGGGTTTATGATACGCGCGGCAGTTCGAACACAGCGGCTGCGGTTGCACAGCAGGCGGTGGCTGACGGGGCAAAGATCATTCTTGGCCCGGTCTACGCGCAGGCGGCCAACTCTGCCGGTCTTGCCGTTCTGAGCAACAACGTCAACGTCCTGTCCTTTTCGAACAACACCAGCATTGCCGGCGGCAACGTGTTCGTGCTGGGCCCCACATTTGGCAACACCGCCAACCGGCTGGTCAGCTTTGCCGGTTCACGGGGCAAGACCGGGATGGTCATCGTGCACAGCAATGACGCGGCCGGGCAACTTGGTCAGTCCGCAATCGCAACCGCGCTGAGCAGCAGCCGGGTGAATAATGCGGGCTCTGTCGGGTATGACCGGTCCCAGCAAGGCGTGATCAACTCGGTTCCGACGATCAAGGCCACCGTGGATTCCTCGGGCGCGGATGCGCTGTTCCTGACGGCAACAACAGCCGGTGCGCTGCCGTTGTATTCGCAGTTGCTGCCCGAAGCCGGAGTGTCCCCGGCCACAACCCAATACATCGGATTGACGCGCTGGGACATTCCGCCTCAGACGTTGGATCTGCCGGGCGTGCAGGGCGGGTGGTTCGCGCTGCCGGATCCGTCCAAGGCGCAGGCCTACCGCCAGCGGTACAACAACACTTATGGCGAAGCGCCGCACCCGATCAGTGGTCTGGCCTATGACGGTATCGCGGCGATCGGCGCCTTGGTCAGCCAGGGCAAGGCGGATGCGCTGACCGCCTCGGCGCTGACACAGAATGCCGGTTTCCAGGGCGTCGGCGGTATTTTCCGTCTGCGCTCGAACGGTACCAACGAACGCGGTCTGGCTGTGGCCACGATCCAGAATAAACAGGTAGTAGTGATTGACCCTGCCCCACAAAGCTTCTCTGGCGCCGGTTTCTGATCGTCCGGCGCTGACGCTCGTCCCACGGGGCGAACTGATTTGCCCGGCGGACGAAATATTCGACAGCACCGCCGTCATGGCGCAACTGGCGGAAGCCTTTGACAAGAGCGCGGACAATGCCGCGCGCCGCAATGAGACCGTGCGCATTCTTCGGGATGCGCAGAAGGCTGGGCGTCAGGCCATTGCCGACGCTTTTGCCGTACGGCCCTTTGACGCGCGGCCGCTGACCCACTCCTACACCTATCTGACCGATGGGCTGGTCTGTACCGCCATGCAGGTGTCCAGCGAAGTTCTGCACCCACTGGCCTCGCCGACGCAGGGCGAAAAGATCGCCGTGCTGGCGGTGGGCGGTTACGGCCGTGGCGAGATGGCCCCGTCTTCGGATGTCGATCTGCTGTTCCTGACCCCCTACAAGATCACCGCCTGGGCCGAGAGCGTGATCGAATCCATGCTGTATATCCTATGGGATCTGCGGCTGAAGGTCGGTCATTCTTCCCGCACGATCAGGGACTGCCTGCGCCTGGGCACCGATGATTTTACCATCCGCACCGCAATGCTGGAGCAGCGCTATCTGGCCGGTGACACCGATCTGTCGACCGAGTTGGAGACCCGCCTGAAGGCCGATCTGTTCACCGGCAGCGAGCGTCAGTTTATCGAAGCCAAACTTCAGGAACGGGACGAGCGCCATCTGAAACAGGGCCAGCGCTATATGGTCGAGCCCAACGTCAAGGAAGGCAAGGGCGGGCTGCGCGACCTGCAATCGCTCTACTGGATTGCGAAATATATCTATAGCGTTCAGGACGTAGCCGAACTGGTACCGCTGGGCCTGTTCACGCCGGATGAGTTCAGCACTTTCGTGCAGGCTGAGGATTTTCTCTGGGCCGTCCGCTCGCATCTGCATCTGGTGACGGGGCGGGCAACCGAGCAACTGACTTTTGATCTGCAGGTCGAGGTGGCCGACCGGATGGGATACGAAGACCGCGCCGGGCGCCGCGCGGTCGAAGTGTTCATGCAGCGCTATTTCCGCGAGGCAACGCGCGTTGGCGAGCTGACGCGGATCTTTCTGACCAAGCTGGAAGCGTCCCATATGAAAGGGGCCGCGCTGCTGGAGCGCATCTTCCGCCGCCGTCCGCGGGTCAAGGCCGGATACGGGGTCGTGCATGGCCGTCTGGACGTGGCCGACCCCGACAGGTTTCTGGCCGACAAGCTGAACCTGCTGCGCCTTTTCGAAGAGGGGTTGCGCACCGGCATGCTGATTCACCCGGATGCGATGCGGCTGGTCAGCGCCAATCTGAACCTGATCGACGAGGACATGCGCGAGGACAAGGAAGCGCAACGCATCTTCCTTGATCTGATGCTGAAACACGGCAACCCCGAACGCGCCCTGCGCCGAATGAATGAACTGGGTGTGCTGTCGGCCTTTCTGCCGGAATTTGAACACATCGTCGCGATGATGCAGTTCAACATGTATCACAGCTATACGGTGGACGAGCATACCATTCAGTGCATCGTCAACCTGGCGCAGATCGAACGCGGGGAACTGGTCGAGGCGCTGCCCTTGGCGTCGTCGATCCTGAAAGGCGGCGTCAACCGCAAGGTTCTGTATGTGGCGCTGCTGCTGCATGACATTGCCAAGGGGCGGCCCGAGGATCACTCGATCCTGGGCGCGCAGATCGCGCGCAAGGTTGCGCCCCGGCTTGGACTGAACAGGGCCGATGCAGAGACCGTGGAATGGCTGGTGCGTTATCACCTGCTGATGTCCGACATGGCGCAAAAGCGCGATATTTCGGACCCGCGCACGGTGCGCGACTTCGCCAAAGCGGTGAAGACCGTCAAACGGCTGGACTTGCTGACGGTTCTGACGGTTTGCGATATCCGCGGCGTCGGGCCGGATACCTGGAACAACTGGAAAGCCACCTTGTTGCGCGCGCTGCATGCCGAAACCAAGCGGGCGCTTGAAACCGGGATGGAGGACCTCAACCGCGCCAATCGCGGGGCCGAGGCCAAGAAGGCGCTGCGCGCCGAACTGGGAAGCTGGTCCAAGGCCGATCTGAAGACCGAAACGGGCCGCCATTACGATCCGTACTGGCAGGGCCTGAATATCGCGACCCATGTCGAATTTGCCGAAATGCTGCTGGAACTGGACCGCAACGGCGACCCCGGCGCGATGGAGATCCGCCTGCATCCGGACGAGGATCGCGATGCCACCCGCGCCTGTTTCGCCATGGCCGACCACCCGGGGATCTTCGCCCGCATCGCCGGGGCGCTTGCCCTGGTCGGGGCCAACGTGGTCGATGCGCGCAGCTACACCACCAAGGACGGCTTTGTGACCGACGCGTTCTGGATACAGGATGCCGAAGGCCACCCGTTCGAGGCCAGCCGCCTGCCCCGTCTGACGCAGATGATCCACAAGACGCTGAAGGGCGAGGTCGTGGCGCGCGACGCGCTGAAATCGCGCGACAAGATCAAGAAACGCGAACGTGCCTTCAACGTGCCGACCCACATCATCTTCGACAATGACGGGTCCGAGATCTATACGATCATCGAGGTTGATACACGCGACCGTCCGGGGCTGCTTTATGACCTTGCCAGGACACTGGCCGCCGGAAACGTCTATATCGCCAACGCGGTGATCGCGACTTATGGCGAACAGGTGGTCGATACCTTCTATGTCAAGGATATGTTCGGTCTGAAATACCATTCCGAAAGCAAGCAGCGCGCGCTTGAGGCCAAGTTGCGAAAGGCCATTACCGATGGCGCCAAGCGCGCGGCCTCATGAAACAGATAAAGCTCTTTTCCGGTCTGTTCACGGTCGGGTTCTGGACTCTGGCAAGCCGGATATTGGGATTCCTGCGCGAAATACTCCTGACCGCCTATATCGGACCGGGGCCGGTGATGGACGCGTTTGTCGCGGCCTTCCGACTGCCCAATATGTTCCGCCGCTTCTTTGCCGAAGGCGCGTTCAATGCGGCCTTTGTGCCGATGTTCTCTAAACGGCTGGAAGGGGGCGAAAGCGCGGAAGGGTTTGCGCAGGACGCCTTTAACCTGCTGGCTGTGGCCGTACTTGTGCTGGTCGGTCTGGCAATGGTGTTCATGCCCGCGCTGGTTTGGATCACAGCCGAGGGGTTCTATGGCGACGAACGGTTCGATCTGGCTGTGGACTACGGCTATGTGGTCTTCCCCTACATCCTGTTCATGTCGCTGGCGGCGCTGTTCTCGGGCGTTCTGAACGCCACCGGACGCTTTGCAGCCGCGGCCGCCGCGCCGGTCTTGCTGAATATCTTCGCCTGTACGGCTCTGATCGCCGGGGCCGCAGCGGGGGGCGAGGTGATCCGCTGGCTGATCGCTGTTATCCCGCTGGCCGGTGTGGCGCAGCTGGCGCTGGTCTGGGTGGCGACCGAACGCGCGGGTGTTCGCATCCGCCCTGGCCTGCCAAGGCTCAGCCCCGAGATGCGCCGCATGGTGCGTATTGCCGTTCCGGCGGCGCTGGCTATGGGCGTCACGCAAGTCAATCTGGTCGTTGGGCAGCTGGTGGCCTCGAAAACCGAAAAGGCCGTCAGCTGGCTGTTCGCGGCGGACCGGCTGTATCAGCTTCCCCTCGGTGTCGTGGGCATTGCCGTTGGCATCGTGCTGCTGCCCGACCTGTCGCGCCGCCTGCGGGCCGGGGACAAGGACGGTGCCCGCAACGCGTTTTCCCGCGCCGGTGAATTCACGTTGTTGCTGACAATCCCCTCGACCGTCGCTTTCGTGGTCCTGCCCAATCCGCTGGTTTCGGTCCTGTTCGAACGCGGCCAGTTCAGCGCCGCAGACACCACGTCCACTGCATTGGCGGTGGCGATCTATGGCATCGGGCTGCCCGCCTTCATGCTGCAAAAGCTGTTGCAGCCGCTGTTTTTCGCACGCGAGGATACGCGCTCGCCCTTTCACTATGCAGTCGTCGCCATGATCGTGAATGCAGGGCTGGCGTTTGGTCTCTATCCGCTGGTGGGGTGGATAGCGCCGGCCATTGCGGCCTCGGCTGCCGGCTGGGCCATGGTCGGGCTGTTGATAATCGGCGCGCGGCGCATGGGCGAAGAGGCCCGTTTTGATGACCGGTTCAAACGCCGGGCCTGGCGTATCGTGGCGGCGTCACTGGGGATGGGCGTTGTCCTTTACGCCGCCATTCACCTGTTTGGCTGGGCTTTCCAGATGTCAGGGTGGCGCTATCTGGCGCTGATCCTTCTGATCAAGGTCGCAGCAGCCACCTATTTCTTTCTGGGTCATCTGCTGGGCGCCTTCGAAATCTCTGAGTTCAAGAAGGCGCTGCGCCGCTCGTGATCAGTCGCGGCGAATGCGCCCGACGATCCGCGCCCAGCCGCCCGGAGCCAGAAAGAACGACAGGCCGAACCCGGTGGCGAACCCGCCCAGATCGGCCACCCAGTCGGAGGTGCCTCCAAACAGCAGGCCAAACAACAACTGAATGCCCATCAGCACGGCGATCAGGCTGAAGGCCCGGGACTGGTTTTCACCCACCAGCGACAATTTGCGCCATAACAACCAGGTAAACGCGCCGATCAGCCCGTAAACCGGTGGAAACCCACCGACCAGCGGATAGTTCGGGTCCAGCAACAGCGCATAGGCCAGCGCCCCGCCAATGCCGGACAGCACGAAGATCACCAGCATCTGCCAGCCGCCAAAGACCTCGGCCACCATCTTGCCCATGGCCAACAGAAAGACACAGACAAAAACCGCCTGCGTGAATGTGCCGGAAACAAACGGATAGGTCACGAAACGGACGACATGTTCAAACGGCCAGCGGCCGTTCTGCACCATCCAGTCGAAGATGTCGGGCGAAAACGCGTAGCTCTGCAACGCGTCCAGCCGCCAGCCAACGGCCGTCGGGCCACCGACCAGCCCGCGCGCGCCCAGCGTAAACGCTAGTTCGACCCCCATGATGAACAACGCCAAAGCCACGACCACAGGCGGCAATGGGTTCACGGCGGGTGTATAATGCTCACTGCTCATTGGGCTGGCCCTTTGCGGCTGTTGACGTCCCGTGGCCTCATGGGTAAGCGACGGGGGCTGATTTTTCCAGACGGGAGTTCCCTTCGATGACCGAGACCCAGTTCACACCGCGCGTGTTTTCCGGCATCCAGCCGTCGGGAAACCTGCACCTTGGCAACTACCTTGGTGCGCTCAAGCGGTTTGTGGATATGCAGGGCCCTGAGTTCGAGACCATCTATTGCATGGTTGACCTGCACGCGATCACCGTCTGGCAGGACCCGGCCCGCCTGCGTGAAAAGACGCGCGAGGTCTGCGCGGGTTTCATCGCCGCCGGTCTGGACCCCGAGAAATCGATCCTGTTCAACCAAAGCCAGGTGGCAGAACACACGCAGCTGGCCTGGATCTTCAACTGCATCGCCCGGATGGGCTGGATGCAGCGGATGACGCAGTTCAAGGATAAGGCAGGCAAGAATGCACAGAACGCCTCGCTGGGGCTGTTTGCCTACCCGGCGCTGATGGCGGCGGACATTCTGACCTATCACGCGACCCATGTGCCGGTGGGCGAAGACCAGAAACAGCACCTTGAGCTGACCCGCGACATTGCCATCAAGTTCAACCACGATTACGGCGTGGACTTCTTTCCGGTGACGGAACCGGTCATCGGAGGCCCCGCGCCGCGCGTGATGAACCTGCGCGACGGGACGCGCAAGATGTCGTCTTCGGACCCGTCCGACATGACCCGGATCAACATGACCGACGATGCCGACGAGATCGCCAAGAAAATCCGCAAGGCCAAGACCGACCCGGATGCGCTGCCTTCGGGAATCGATGGTCTGGCCGAACGCCCAGAAGCGCGCAACCTGGTGAACATCTACGCCGCGCTCAGTGATCAGACAGCCGAGCAGGTGCTGGCCGAGGTCGGCGGAAAGCAATTCGGTGAGTTCAAGCCGATGCTCGCGGAACTGGCGGTGGCGAAACTGTCGCCGATCTCGTCTGAAATGGCCCGCCTGATGGGCGAACAGGCAGAGATCGAGCAGATTCTGGCGCGCGGCGCGGAACGGGCTCGCGCGATCGCGGCACCTATCCTGCAACAGGCCTACGACATCGTCGGCATGGTCGGCGCGAAACAGGGCTGATTACGCTGGACGTCGCCGCAAGCTCTTCCTAGGTTTGCCCAAAGCTTGGGAGGGCGTCATGGCAGTCGGGAAAAACATCCGCACCTATTTCGAGGGTCAATGGCATGACGGGGATGCCCCGATCATGCGGGCTGCCGATCATGGGGCGTGGCTGGGTTCGTCGGTTTTTGACGGCGCGCGGTATTTCGACGGAATGGCCCCCGATCTGGAAGCCCACTGCGCCCGGGTCAACAGATCAGCCGAGGCGCTGATGCTGACGCCCGGCGTTACAACCGAACAGATGGTCGAACTTGTCCGCGAAGGGCTTGACGCCTATGGCCCGGATGCCGCCGTCTATATTCGCCCGATGTACTGGGGAATCGACGGCGATGCGACCGCCATTGTGCCGCAGGAAAACAGCACCGGATTTGCCATCTGCCTGGAAGAAATCCCGATGGCGCCCGAAACCGCCTCGGCCACGCTGGGCCTGACCCGGTTTCGCCGTCCGGTTCTGGAATCTTCGGTCGTCAACGCCAAGGCCGGGTGTCTGTACCCCAATAACGCGCGCATGCTGCAAGAGGTCCGCGCCAGAGGCTTTTCCAACGCTTTGGTGGCGGATGCGCTTGGCCATGTGGCGGAAACGGCAACCGCCAATATCTTCTTGGTCCGCGACGGCGAGGTGTTCACACCGACCCCGAACGGCACCTTTCTGGCCGGCATCACCCGCGCCCGGCATATCGACAACCTGCGCGCGGACGGCGTGACCGTCCATGAATCGGTCCTCGGCTTCGACGACTTCCACGCAGCGGACGAGGTTTTCATGACCGGAAACATGAGCAAGATCACCCCCGTCACGGCGCTGGAAGACACACAGTATCAGGTCGGTCCGGTGGCCCGCCGCGCGCGCGAACTGTATTGGGACTGGGCCACCAGCACCCGCTAGGAAATGCCCGTGTTGCCAGCACGGATTTGGTCGGGCATGATCGCCCGAAATGAATGAGGACACCCCATGCGCAAGTTCCTAGTCGTTCTGGATGACAGCCGCGAATGCCTGAACGCCATGCGCTTTGCCGCCATGCGTGCCGCCCATACTGGTGGTGGCGTGACGATCCTGTCGGTCATCCCGCCGGATGAGTTCAACCACTGGATCGGCGTGGCCGAAGTGATGCGGGAAGAGGCGCGCGAACGTATCCATGCCCATTACGAGGTTTTTGCAAAATGGATGCGCGACAAGCAGAATGTCGACCCCGAACTGGCCATTCGCGAAGGCGACCCGGTTCCGCAGATCATCGAACATGTCCAGTCCGACCCTGAGATCGGCGTGCTTGTATTGGGTGCGGGCGTCGAAAAGAAAGGCCCCGGGCCGCTGGTGACCCAGCTGACCAAGAATTCCGGCAGCCTGCCCATTCCGATCACCATCGTGCCCGGTGATCTGAGCAAGGAAAAGCTGGAAGAAATCACCTGAGCCGCCGCGATGCCACGCAAAATCCAGTTCTGGTTCGAATTCGCCTCGACCTATTCCTATCTCAGCGCCATGCGCATCGAGGATCTGGCCGCGCAGCACGGGGTTTTGGTGGAATGGCACCCCTTTTTGCTGGGGCCGATCTTTGCCGCCCAGGGGTGGGACAACTCGCCGTTTAACCTCTACCCGGCCAAAGGGCGCTATATGTGGCGCGACATGGAGCGGTTGTCGGACCAGCGCGGCCTGACCTTCACCCGGCCCGATCCGTTCCCGCAGAACGGGTTGAAGGCCGCGCGACTGGTTCTGGCAATCGAAGCGCAGGCCCAAAGGGCGGCTTTTGTGCGCGCCGTCTACGCCGCGGAATTCGTCGATGGGCTGAACATTTCGGATGACAAGGTGCTGATCGATTGCCTCTCCGGGGTCAATTTGCCTGCTGCGACACTGACGCGCACACAGGATCCTGAAATCAAGGCTGCTTTGATCGAACAGACAAAGACGGCGCAGGCCAAGGGACTGTTCGGCGCGCCCAGTTTCCTTGTCGGGGATGAACTGTTCTGGGGTGATGACCGTCTGGATGAGGCGATGCGGCTGGCGGCGGATATTTAGAACGGTTCCAAATCTTGACTTCACCCGCGCGGACCCGCATATCAGAGGCAACTGAAACGGAGCCGTGACATGTTCATCCAGACCGAATCCACGCCGAACCCTGCAACCCTGAAATTCCTGCCCGGCCAGACCGTGCTGGAGGCAGGCACGGCTGATTTCCCAACGGCGGAGGCCGGGGAAAAATCGCCTTTGGCCAAGCGGATTTTCGCGGTGAACGGCGTGACCGGTGTGTTCTTTGGCAACGACTTCGTGACCGTGACCAAAGCCGACGACATCCAGTGGGACCATATCAAACCGGCGATCCTGGGTGCGGTGATGGAACATTACCAGTCCGGCCAGCCGGTCATGGGCGCGGATGCCACGACGGCCTCGGGCCACGCTGAACACACCGGCGAAGACGCTGAAATCGTCAACCAGATCAAAGACCTGCTGGACAGCCGTGTACGTCCGGCAGTGGCTCAGGACGGTGGCGACATCACGTTCCACGGATTCGACCGCGGCGTTGTCTATCTGCATATGCAAGGCGCCTGCGCGGGCTGCCCGTCCTCGACGCTGACCCTGAAGATGGGGATCGAGAATCTGCTGCGCCACTACATTCCCGAAGTGACCGAGGTTCGCCCCGTTGCCGTCTGACCCGGTCATTCTGGCATTTGACACATCGGCCGCGCATTGCGCGGCCGCTTTGCTGCGTGGCGACACGATCCTCGCTTCCTGCACCGAAGAAATGACACGCGGCCAGGCCGAGCGCCTGATGCCCCTGCTTGAAGAAATCCTGGCACAGGCAGGATTTACGTGGCGCGACCTGTCGGCGATTGGCGTCGGCATCGGGCCCGGCAACTTCACGGGCATCCGTATCTCGGTTTCGGCCGCGCGCGGACTGGCGCTGGGGCTTGGCGTACCCGCCGTGGGTGTTACCGGCTTTGACGCATTGGCTGAGACCGGTGACGGATTGCCGGCAATCCGCGCCCCGCGCGACCAGGTCTATGTTGCGATGCCCGGTCAAAAACCGGCACTGATGGCGAAGGAACAGGCAGAATCACTTGGGTCCCTGATCCTGAACGATGACCCCGACGCGCAGGTGCGCGCAATCGCACGTCTGACGGCGCAAAGATGGCGGACAACGACCGAGGCCCCTGCACCGCTGTATGTCCGCCCCGCGGACGCGGCCCCGTCCAAAGACGCACCTCCGGTCTTGCTGGACGAATGACACCACAGGACCTCGCCAGCATTCACCAGGCAGCGTTCAGCCGGTCGCGCCCCTGGACCGCTGACGAATTCGCCGGATTGCTGAGCAACCAGTTCACGCATGTCGTTGGCAACACGCAATCATTTGCCGTCTTTCAGGTAATCGCTGATGAGGCCGAGTTGCTGACCATCGCGACCCGTCCGGCGTTTCAGCGTCGCGGGCTGGCGCGACAGGTCATGCAGGATTGGCACGCAAGGGCGGTTCGCCTGGGCGCGGCCCGGGCTTTTCTGGACGTGGCGGCAGACAACCGCCCTGCCATCGCGCTGTACGAACTATGTGGCTATAGACCCTGCGGTTTGCGAAAGGGTTACTATCTGCATGAAAATACTGAAAAAATCGACGCGATCACCATGGAGTGCACCCTGAGCAGGCCATAATTCCGAATTTTTTTCGACCATTTGGTCAAAAATCTGTTGACCACGGCTGTTGCAAACAGCCTTAATTCCCGCCATCACAACAGTTATGCTCGCTCACAGTGGGTAAACGGGGCTATCTTGGCCTCGACCGACAATAACCAACGGGAGTATGAAATGACCCTGATGAAATCCTTGATGGGTGCCGCCGCCGCTGTCGCTTTGACTGCGGGTGCGGCGATGGCCGAACCGGCCCTGATCTTTGATCTGGGCGGCAAGTTCGACAAATCGTTCAACGAGGCCGCGCATAACGGTGCGCAGCGCTGGGCCGACGAGACCGGCGGAACGTACCGTGAGATCGAATTGCAGTCCGAAGCCCAGCGCGAACAGGCGCTGCGCCGTTTTGCCGAAGCAGGTGCCAACCCCATCATCACCATGGGTTTCGCGATGGCTGACCCGCTCTCGGCTGTTGCGGGCGACTATCCCGACACCAAGTTCGTCGCCGTTGACGTGAACTGGCTGGACGCGCCGAACATCCGCCAGGTCAGCTTTGCCGAGCACGAAGGCTCGTATCTGGTCGGCATGATGGCCGCCATGGCGTCGGAATCGGGCACCGTGGGCTTTATCGGCGGCATGGACATTCCGCTGATCCGCCACTTTGGCTGCGGCTATGCGCAGGGCGCCAAGGCCGTGAACCCAGACATCAACGTTGTTGCCAACATGACCGGGACCACCCCGGCCGCGTGGAACGACCCGGTGAAAGGGTCCGAACTGACCAAGGCCCAGATCAGCCAGGGCGCTGACGTGATCTATGCGGCCGCAGGCGGCACTGGCGTGGGTGTTCTGCAAACCGCGGCCGACGAGGGCATCCTGTCGATCGGCGTGGACAGCAACCAGAACCACCTGCACCCGGGCAAGGTACTGACCTCGATGCTGAAGCGCGTGGACGTTGCCGTCTATGACGCCATGAGCGCAGGCGAAAACCTTGAGACCGGGGTATTCGCCATGGGTCTGGCCGAAGAGGGCGTGGGCGTCGCAATGGACGACAACAACGCAACCCTGGTGACCGACGACATGAAAGGCGCGATCGACAAGGCGCGTCAGGACATCATCGACGGCAATGTCGCGGTTGTCAGCTACTACGAGAACGACAGCTGCCCCGCACTGCAGTTCTGATATCCCGCGGGACGGGGGAATGCCCCCGCCCCGCATCCACTTTGCCGTTCCGGCCTTGGACCGGGCGGCCCTTTCGGCAATTGAGGACAAGACATGACCGTCCCCGCCATTGAGCTCAAAGGGATCTCCAAAGCCTTTGGGCCGGTTCAGGCCAACAAAGACATTTCCATCAGCGTCGCCCCCGGCACGATCCACGGGATCATCGGAGAGAACGGTGCGGGCAAATCCACGCTGATGAGCATTCTCTACGGCTTCTACAAAGCCGATAAGGGTGAGATCTGGATCAACGGATCAAAGACTGACATCCCCGACAGCCAGGCGGCCATCGCCGCGGGCATCGGGATGGTGTTTCAGCACTTTAAGCTGGTCGAAAACTTCACCGTTCTGGAAAATATCGTTCTGGGTGCGGAAGATGGCGGCCTGTTGGCCCCGTCTCTGGCCAAGGCGCGCAAGGAACTGAAAGCGCTGGAAGAGGAATACGAGCTGTTCGTCGATCCCGACATGCGAATCGACGAGATTGGCGTGGGCATGCAGCAGCGTGTCGAAATTCTCAAGGCGCTGTACCGGCGGGCCGAGATTCTGATTCTGGACGAACCCACCGGCGTGCTGACCCCGGCCGAGGCCGATCAGCTGTTCCGCATCCTCGGCCGTCTGCGCGCCGAAGGAAAAACCATCATCCTGATCACCCACAAACTGCGGGAAATCATGGACGCCACGGACACGGTATCGGTGATGCGCCGGGGTCAGATGACCGCGACCGTTAAGACGACTGAAACCAACCCGCAGGAACTGGCCGAACTGATGGTGGGCCGCAAGGTTCTGTTGCAGGTCGACAAAGTGCCCGCCCAGCCAGGCAAGCCCATTCTGGAAATCGAAAACCTGCGGGTTTCGGACGATGCTGGTGTCGAACGGGTCAAGGGCATCGACCTGACTGTGCGCGCGGGTGAGATCGTCGGTATTGCCGGTGTTGCCGGCAACGGCCAGTCGGAACTGCTGGAGGTTCTGGGCGGGATGCGTCCCGGACAGGGAATGATCCGGCTGAACGGCGCGCCACTGGCGCTTAGCGGTCCTGGTTCAGATGGCCAGGCCCGGCGCGCGCAGCATATCGCACATGTGCCGGAAGACCGGCAGCGCGAAGGTCTGATCATGGATTTCCACGCCTGGGAAAACGTGGCCTTCGGCTATCATCGGGATCCCGCCTATAAGCGTGGCATTTTCATGGACAACGCGGCGCTGCGCGCAGACACCGAGGCCAAGATCGAAAAATTCGACGTGCGCCCGCCCGATGGCTGGCTGGCCGCCAAGAACTTTTCCGGCGGCAACCAGCAGAAAATCGTTGTCGCGCGCGAGATCGAGCGTAACCCCGATCTGTTGCTGGTCGGGCAACCGACCCGGGGCGTGGATATCGGTGCGATCGAATTCATTCACAAGCAGATCGTCGCCCTGCGCGATCAGGGCAAGGCGATCCTGCTGGTCTCGGTCGAGTTAGAGGAGATCTTCTCGCTCTCCGACCGGATCGCGGTGATGTTTGACGGACATATCATGGGCGAGCGCCTGCCCCATGAGACAGATGAAAAAGAACTGGGCCTGCTGATGGCCGGCGTTGCGGGAGAGGCCGCGTGAACCATGGATAAAATGCCCAAATGGGCCGATGTCGTTCTGATCCCGCTGATCAGTCTGATACTGGCCGCAATTCTATCGGCGCTGGTCATCCTCGCCATCGGTGAAAACCCGGCCGAAGCCGTAAACCTGATGGTGACGGGCGCGCTGGGGTCGACCTATGGCTGGGGCTATACGCTCTATTACGCGACCAATTTCATGTTCACCGGGCTGGCGGTGGCGGTGGCGTTTCACGCCCGGCTGTTCAACATCGGCGGTGAAGGTCAGGCGATGCTGGGTGGCCTTGGCGTCGCCATCGTCTGTCTGTACGTGCCGTGGCCGCATTGGAGCATCGCCCTGCTGGCTGCCTGTGCGGCCTCGATGCTGTTCGGCGCGGCCTGGGCTGCGATCCCGGCCTATCTGCAGGCCAAGCGCGGCAGCCATATCGTGATCACAACGATCATGTTCAACTTTATTGCCGCGGCGCTTCTGAACTACATGCTGGTTAACGTGATGCGTCCGCAGGGGTCACAGGACCCGGCAACGGCGCGTTTCGCCGAAACCGTACATCTGCCGACCTTCCAGTCGATGTTCTCGACCGCCGAAAATGCGGTGTTCCGCGGCGCGCCGGCCAATATCTCTTTCTTTGTGGCCATTCTGGCCTGCGTCATCGTATGGGCTCTGATCTGGCGGACGCGGCTGGGCTATGAAATCCGTGCATACGGCCTTTCCGAAACCGGTGCGGTCTATGCCGGCATCTCTCCGGTCCGCATCACCATCATCGCAATGCTGATTTCGGGCGCGCTGGCCGGTCTGATGGCGATCAACAATGTGATGGGCGAGGCAGAGCGGCTGGTTCTGAACTCCACCGAAGGTGCGGGCTTTATCGGCATCGCCGTGGCGCTGATGGGCCGGTCCCATCCGTTCGGCGTATTCCTGGCGGCGATCCTGTTCGGCTTCCTCTATCAGGGCGGCGCTGAACTGGCGCTGTGGACATCAATCCCGCGCGAGCTGATCGTCGTCATTCAGGCGCTGGTGATCCTGTTTACAGGGGCGCTGGACAACATGGTGCGGATGCCGCTTGAGAGACTGTTCCTCAACCTGCGGAAGGGGGCAGAGTGATGGAGTTCTTCGTAACACTCATTCAGGTCCTCGATTCGACCATCCGTCTGGCCACGCCGCTGCTTCTGGCCTGCCTTGCGGGGCTTTATTCGGAACGGGCCGGTATTTTCGACATCGGGCTTGAAGGCAAGATGCTGATGGCCGCCTTTTTCTCGGCAGCCGTCGCGGCGGTGACCGGGTCGGTTTGGCTGGGTCTTCTGGCCGGGATCGCCTCGTCCCTGCTGCTTTCCGGGCTGCATGGTCTGGCCTCGATCACGTTCCGGGGCAATCAGCTGATCTCGGGCGTCGCCATCAACTTTCTGGCGGCCGGCATGACGGTTCTGGTGGCGCAAAGCTGGTTCCAGCAGGGCGGCCGCACGCCATCGCTGTTTGGCGGCGGACGGTTCACGCCGATCAACTTTCCCTTCGCTGAAGCGTTAAGCGGTGTGCCGGTCATAGGGCCGATTTATTCCGAGTTGCTTTCGGGTCACTCCATCCTTGTTTACATCGCGTTCCTGATGGTTCCGGCGACCTGGTGGATCCTGTACCGGACGCGGTTCGGCCTGCGCCTGCGCGCCGTGGGTGAAAACCCCGCCGCAGTGGATACCGCGGGCGTATCGGTTGTGGGCCTGCGCTTTGCCGCTGTTGCGATCTGCGGCATACTCTGCGGTGTCGCCGGGGCTTATCTGGCGACCGCGCTGCAGGCGGGTTTCGTCAAAGACATGACCGCTGGACGCGGGTTCATCGCGCTGGCCGCGCTGATCTTTGCGAAATGGCGGCCGTGGCATGCGATGTGGGCCTGTCTGCTGTTCGGTCTGCTGCAGGCAGTCGCGCTGCGTTTCCAGAACATCGATCTGGGCGGTGTGGTGATCCCGGTGCAGGTCATGGACGCCCTGCCCTATATCCTGACCGTCGTCATTCTGGCCGGCTTCGTGGGCAAGGCAATCCCGCCGCGCGCCGGGGGCGAGCCCTATGTGAAAGAACGCTGATAGGTCCAGTTTCAGACTGATTTCAGTCCTGTTCGCTGCAGAGCGGCATGCAGAGTTGATTTTGCATGCCGCAACCGTTCTAAAGAGGTATGAATGTGTTTCCTGTGATAGCCGGCCAAAGGCCAACCCGAGTCAGGGTGATCGCAGCACAGGACCGCCCCGGATACGGGGCGCATTTCATTGACAAGCCTGATCTGACTGCCCGCGGCACTGCGCGCGCCCTGCAAGGCAGATCGATTTTCGCCATGCGGCCACAGGGTATTTCGCCCGCGCGCCACATCAAAGCCTCACCACTATGTCATGGGGCCGGGCGGTGCGCTTTGCGCGTTCCGGCCAGCCTCATCCGGTAATTCAATATGCAGATTTACCTTCCTATCGCCGAAGTCTCTGTGAACGCCTTTCTTCTGCTGGGGCTGGGTGGGATGGTCGGTATCCTGTCAGGCATGTTCGGCGTCGGTGGCGGGTTCCTGATGACACCACTGCTGTTTTTCATCGGCATTCCGCCTGCTGTCGCCGTTGCGACCGAAGCCAATCAGATCGTGGCCTCGTCCTTTTCGGGCGTTCTGGCGCATTTCCGACGAAAGACCGTTGATTTCAAAATGGGGACGGTCCTTCTAAGCGGCGGCCTGATCGGCGCGGCGCTTGGGGTCGTGGTGTTCAATTACCTCAAAAGCCTGGGTCAGGTCGATCTGTTGGTGACGCTGTGCTATGTCGTCTTTCTTGGCGTCGTCGGCAGCCTGATGTTTGTCGAAAGCCTGAATGCCCTGCGCAAGTCCAAAAGGCCGGGCACGGGGCCGGCACCACGCCGCCAGCGCGGTTGGGTTCATGCGATGCCGTTCAAGATGCGTTTTCGCACGTCGGGCCTTTATATCTCGGTTCTGCCGCCGATGCTGGTCGGGCTTTGCGTTGGGGTCTTGTCGGCCATCATGGGTGTCGGCGGCGGCTTCATCATGGTGCCCGCGATGATCTATCTGCTGGGCATGCCCACCAAGGTCGTGGTGGGTACGTCGCTGTTCCAGATCATCTTCGTGACCGCCTTTACCACCATGTTGCATGCCACCACCAACTATACGGTCGATATCGTTCTGGCCGTTCTGTTGCTGGTCGGCGGTGTTGTCGGGGCCCAGATCGGAACCGTGATCGGTTCACGGATGCCGGCCGAGCAATTGCGGGTATTGCTGGCCGCGCTCGTGCTGGTGGTCTGCGGTAAGCTCGCCCTCGACCTTTTGCTGGAACCGTCGGAACTCTACTCGCTTGGCAATGGCGGGGGGCACTGACCATGCTGAGACGTCTGCTTCTGATATTGCTTTTGTGCTGCACCCCGGCGCTGGCCGAGGAAGAACAGGTCGTTCTGGGCCTCAGCCAGGATCGGGTTGCCATCACCGCCAATTTCGACGGCTCGGAAATCCTGATCTTTGGCGCGGTGAAACGCGAAACGCCAATCCCGTCCGGGCCGCCGCTTGAGGTGATCGTGGCCGTGGCCGGACCGTCCAGCCCGGTGACCGTCCGGCGCAAGTCGCGAAAGCTGGGCATCTGGGTCAATACCGACAGCGTTCTGGTCGACCTCGCCCCCAGCTTCTACGCGGTGGCGACCAGCGCGCCGCTGGACGATATCCTGACCGACACCGAAGACCTGCGAAACCGGATCTCGATCGAGCGGGCGATCCGTTCGGTTGGCGCGGCCATGCATATCCGCGGCGCACAGGATTTTGCCGATGCCGTTGTGCGTATCCGCGAAGACGAGGGGCTCTACTCGATCCGCGAGGACACGGTGGCCGTGGACGAACAGACCTTGTTCCGCACCTCGATCGAAATGCCCGCCGACCTGACCGAGGGTGACTATGTCGCCCGGATATTCCTGACCCGTGGCGGTGAGGTCATATCGCAGTTCCAGACCACAATCGACGTGCGCAAGGTCGGGTTGGAGCGGTTCCTTTACAACATGTCGCGTCAGCAACCGGTCTGGTACGGGCTCATGTCGCTGGTCATTGCAATTGCGGCCGGATGGGGCGCATCGACCGCGTTCCGCCTGTTGCGCGAAAACTGATCGCTAACCCCGGCCTATATAGGGCATCGTGGTCGCCATAATGGTCATGAACTGTACGTTGGCTTCCGGCGGCAGGCTGGCCATGTGCAGCACCGAACGCGCCGCATCTTCAACAGCCATGGTCGGATCAGGTTGCTGCCCGGCGGCGGTTGCCGCGTCCACCAGCCCCTGAACCATCTGCGTTCGGGCGTTGCCGATATCAATCTGGCCGCAGGCAATCCCAAAATCGCGCCCATCCAGAGACAGGCTGCGGGTCAGGCCGGTTATCGCATGTTTCGTTGCTGAATAGTGGACCGAATTGGGACGCGGCACATGCGCGGCAATCGATCCGTTGTTGATGATCCGCCCGCCCTGCGGTGATTGGTGCCGCATGGCGCGAAACGCCGCTCGTGCGCACAGGAACATGCCGTTCAGGTTCACGTTGACGCTCTGATACCAAGCCTCTAGCGCGATCTCGTCAATCGTGCCGCCAGGCGCGAAAATGCCTGCATTGTTGAACAGAACATCCAGTCGGCCCGTATGATCCTGAAACGTCGCGAAGGCGGTCTGAACCGCATCCGCATCGGTCACATCCGCGACCAATACGATTGCGTTTTCGTGGCCGGATGCCATCTGATGCAGCCTGTCGGCGCTGCGGGCCAGCAAACCCACCGTCCAGCCCTCGGACAAAAACAGCTCTGCCGTGGCCTTTCCGATGCCGGAGCTTGCGCCGGTTACGATGATGGAATTCATATCTCCTCCGCCTCCAATGTCAGCGAGGCCACCGGCGCTGCCCGCAGATCGTCCACGCGCAGCGGATGGGTGGGCTTGGCCAGCCGATTACGAACCACCCAGATCAGACGTTCCTGCGCGCGTGTGATGGCCACATAGGCCAGGCGTTTCCACAGCGGCTGCCCCGCCTCGGTCCGGCCCATCCGAGCGGCGGCGTAAATGTCCGGCGCAAAGACCTGAACCGTGTCCCATTGCGAACCCTGCGCCTTGTGAATGGTCACCGCGGCGCCGTGCAGAAAGGTCGCGCCCATGCGTGCGGCATAGGGAATGAAAGGCTCTTCCTCATCCGGTTTTTCAATTTTGACGATGGACGCGGCGCTGACTTGCGGGTCTTCGGCCCCCATCACGTGCAGGCGTGAAAAACCCGGCTTGCGCCCCGGCCCCAGATAGATGACCTGCGCGCCCTTGATCAGCCCGCGCGCCTCAAGGTCCAGACGTTTCTTGCGGTGCTTCAGTGGCAGTTCAATGCCATCACAGATCAGCGGCTCGCCTTCCAGCAATTCGGTTTCCGGCGCGCCATGCACCTGTCGGAAGGCTTGGATCAGGCGGATACGCGTGGCGTTGCGCCAGACCAGAACCGGGCTGCGGGCCATCAGATCAACCTCGACCCGCTGCCCCCAGATGACGCGGTCGTCCTGTCGCGCGGTCTGCTCGACCAGACGTTCGAAATCCTCGAACCCCATCTGCGGATCGGCCAGAGCATGGGCCAGATCCAGAATCGGGTTGTCGGCCTCCTGTCGGTGGACCCGGTGCAATACCTGTTTGCGCGGTTCGGGTAGCCCGTCGAACACCATGCTGCCCGACTGATTGACCGGGGCCAGCTGCGCCGGATCACCGAACAAAAGGAGGGTCGGAAAGATCTCCTGCAGGTCTTCGAATTGCCGGTCATCCAGCATCGAGGCTTCGTCGACGAACCCGATGTCCAGCGGCTCATCCCGGCGTTTCCAGCCGGTGATGAAATCCGATCCGCGCAGCCCGGCAGCGGCCAAGGCACCGGGGATCGACTTGTTATTTTGATAAAACGCAGCCGCACGATCCAGCGCCTCGTCCGTCAGGCCATCGATCTCGGGGCGCTCATCATTGCCGGCCAGCCATTCGGCGATCCGTTCGTATTCCGGGTCATAGACCGGGGTATAGAGGATGCGGTGAATGGTCGTCGCCGGCACGCCCCGCAGGCGCAGAACACTGGCGGCCTTGTTGGTGGGGGCAAGGATGGCCAGGCTGCGCTTTTCCCGCGCTTTGCGGCTTTCAAAATCGCCGGAAACGATCTGAACGCCGGTTTCGGCCAGCGCCTTGTACAATTCCGCCAGCAATAGTGTTTTGCCCGACCCCGCCTTGCCGATCACCGCCATAACGCCGGATTTTCCGTTGCCCGGCAGTTTCAGCAGGGCATCGTCGTCCAGATCGACACCGGCCGTTTTCAGCATCTCGGCGATGCTGTCATACGCGGCGGCCTGATCATCGGAGAAGGTGACTGGGGGCAATGACATGGCGCGACCCTACAGGGCCGCGCCAGCTATCACCAGATATGGATTTTTGTTTTCCGACGATTACGCGGACAGGGCGAACCGGTGCTGCCGCCCCGTCCCAAACGCTGTTTTGAACCACAGGCGGGACAGCTCACGCGGGATGCCGGCGCGTTCAGCCACGCGGTTGCAATCGTCGGCCGAATAAGGCCACAACCCGACCGAAATCTGATCGCGCCCCGCCCCTTCGGTGCCCAAAACAACCGGCGACGACCCGATTAGGCGGTAAATCCGGATCATCCGTGAGTCGAACACCCCGGCAATATGGGTCAAGCCGAACCCCTCCATCACCTCACCGCCGCTCAGCATGATGGCTCCGGCCGTGTGCGGGCTCGCCCGGCGCGACAGGCAGAACCGGGTCACTTCCCAGATCAGCGGGCTATGGATCGGACGGCCGCCGGTCAGGTGCCCGAACACCTCGTTTACCATAACTGGGCCGGTGGTCGGCAGAATGCGCATGGACCCGCCGTGGCTGCCATCCTCTTCCTCCCAAATGACATACAGGGGGTTGAGATCGTCATACTGATCCCGTTCCTCTCCCCTGTCATTGACGTGAACATCCCATCCCAGTCGGGTTTTGAACTGGTCCGCGCGGTCGCGGAACATCCCCTTGGCCAATTCCGGATACTTGTGCAGCTCGTCGGCATAAAGATAGCGCAACATGACTTTTTTCCCCTTGTCGTCCTGTGCAGGAACGAAGGGGGTACAAAGTCATGGTTAATTTCCGGTTCGGAGGGCGCGCGGGCCTTAAACCACTATTAATCCTCTGCTCAACGCCGTGGCGATGGCATGGGTGGTATTCTGCGCCCCAAGTTTAGCGCGGGCGCTTTCGATATAGACCCGTAGCGTATGTTCCGAGATCGACAGAGAATGCGCCACTTGCGCCCGGCTATAACCAAGGGCCAGCAGGGTGATGGCGTCCACCTCTCGCGGGGACAAACCACGCGCGGCGTCCGGTTGCCGGTTGCTTTCGAATTCCAGGGCCTTTCGGTTGAAGAAATGGGCGATCAGGATCAACTCGCGCCCATACGCTTCGATGAACTTCTGCCAATTGGCGTCGTCGCAGGAATGATTGACCGTGAACAGCGCAAACTGTCCTTTCGGCCCGCGGATCGGGATTGAATACCCCTGATTGCCGACCCCGTGGCTGCGGGCGTCCTGCAAGAAGGCTTTCGCCACTTTGCCGGACCAGTCCAGCGTTTTCCAATCCACCGGGTGGAACCGTTGGAAACACCCCAATATGACCGGATCAATTCGGTGGTAATTTCTTTCCTGATAACGTGCGGCCCAGGCGTCGGGATAGGTCGTATAGCCGTATTGATCGCCGGCACCGTCGACCCAATGGTAAATCAGATGTTCAATTTGCAGCCGATCCCGCAACCGGACCGCAACGTCGCTTAATTCGTCAAGCGTGCTGGTGTTTTCCAAGTCCTCCAGGACCTGGCCCATATCGAGATTTATTCCCATCCGCGGGCGCCCGTACCTCAGTCTGCATGGACGCAATCTCGGCGGCGGCGATCAGCTTGGTGTCATCCAGCTGCTCGGCGAGCGCGATCAAACCGTTCTCAACAGCGAAGGCGTTGAGGTCCGACAAAACGTCCAGTATCCACTCATTCTGCGCCATCAGGGTCTCTCCGAAACGGTTAACGAAGGGTTAACACAACCATAGCATGTAAGGTATTTTTTAGCCTATTCACTGGTTTCTACTCCCCAAAAACAGCGGGGGTGCGATCTGTAACCCATTGAAAAATTTAACATCGCCGCCAAAAACTTAGCGCCCGCGAACCGACAGGGCGATTCGCGGGCGCTGGATCATTTTTTCTGGTGAATTACCCGCGCGCGTCCAGAACCTCTTCCAAAGTGCGCATTCCCGTCCGCGGGGCCTGAACCAGAACCGACATATTGCCGGGCTTATGTTCGTTCCGCATCATCTTCATATGCGCCTCGGGCAGGTCGCTCCAGGAAAACACCTCGGACATGCAGGGATCCAGACGGCGCTCGACCATCAACTGGTTCGCGGCGGATGCCTGTTTGAGGTGGGCAAAATGCGAGCCCTGCAGGCGTTTCTGGTGCATCCACATATAGCGCACGTCGAAGGTCAGGTTATAGCCGGTGGTGCCCGCGCAGATCACAACCATGCCGCCCTTTTTCACCACAAACGTGGACACCGGGAAAGTGCTTTCGCCGGGGTGTTCGAACACCAAGTCGACATTCACGCCCTTGCCGGTGATGTCCCAGATGGCCTTGCCGAACTTGCGGGCCTCATTGAACCACTCGGCGTATTCCGGCGTGTTGACCGTGGGCAATTGACCCCAGCAGTTGAAATCCTTGCGGTTGATGACGCCTTTTGCGCCCAGTCCCATGACGAAGTCGCGCTTGCTTTCGTCCGAGATCACGCCAATCGCATTTGCACCCGCGGTGTTGATGAGCTGGATCGCATAAGACCCCAGACCGCCCGACGCGCCCCAGACCAGAACGTTCTGACCCGGCTTCAGGTCATGCGGCTCGTGCCCGAACAGCATCCGGTAGGCGGTGGCCAGCGTCAGCGTGTAGCAGGCGCTTTCTTCCCAAGTCAGGTGCTTGGGGCGCGGCATCAGCTGCTGCGCCTGCACATTGGTAAACTGGGCAAACGAGCCATCCGGCGTCTCATAGCCCCAGATCCGCTGGCTGTCCGAATACATCGGGTCGCCACCGTTGCAGGCCTCGTCGTCGCCGTCGTCCTGGTTGCAATGGATCACAACCTCATCGCCGACTTTCCAGCGGCGCACCTTGTCGCCAACCGCCCAAACGATGCCCGATGCGTCGGAACCGGCGATGTGGAACGGCTGACCGTGGCCATCAAACGGGCTGATCGGCTTGCCCAGCGACGCCCAGACGCCGTTGTAGTTGACGCCGGCCGCCATCACCAGAACCAGCACTTCGTGGCTGTCCAGCTTGGGTACATCCACCACTTCCAGCTGCATGGCCGTGTTGGGTTCGCCGTGACGCTCTTTGCGGATGGCCCAGGCGTACATTTTCTTGGGGACGAACCCCATCGGAGGGATTTCACCCATTTCATAGAGGTCTTTTTCCGGTGCCTCGTACGACGCGATGCCGCTGTCGGTGTCCAAAGCCATGTTGGCCTCCTTGTCTCTTAAACCTTTGCCGCGATGCAGAATCGCTTGCATTAAGGATGAGATATTGGGCTAAAAGAAATATTGCAATAGATTTCGCCGTCATTTTGTAATTTTATGACCCTGCGGATGCAGAAATTTCTTTCGCAGTCGCAGCAATGACCTGCTTTGCGTTCAGCGGCGCCGAGGCTGCGTAAAAATCTAGCAGATCAACCCTTTGACCTGACAGGGATAATACTCCGCCGCTGCGGTTCAGAATGCGACGCTCGACCAGCTGATCTATGGCGGCCCGGACAGGTTCGCGGTCCGGGGTTGTGGAAATTCCGTCACGTCGCATCAGATTGGCGATCACCTCAACAGCCTCCGCTTCGGGCATTTCCCCCTTTTCGCGCAGCAGCCAGCATGCCGCAGGACCTGGCACAAGTGGAATTTCCGCCGCGATCCCGGCCATCAGATCCCTGGCCAGGTCTGTCATCAGGTCCTTCTCATGCGCTTTGCGGAAAGTCTGCAGCGAAATCGGCTGACCGTACCGGACCGAGGCCATCCCAAACCGTTTGTACCGCCCGACCAGCCGTCGCGCGATCTGCTTGAGGATCCATCTGGTGATGACCCCGATACGGGCGCGAAACCGTCTTTGCGTTCCCAGCGCGGCCTTGGTCAGAATCGTGTCTTCCAGCACGCGGTCATAATTCAGCGCGACCGGAACGAACACAACATCCTGCCCATCCTGCGCGGTGCCGTCGATGATATATTTCAGCAGGCCCAGTTTCGGTCGCCCCAACGCCCCGGTCAGGCTCAGCCCGCCTTCGGGGAACATTGCCTGTGTCACGCCTGCCTCGGTCGCGTGGCGGACGTAACACGCCAGGACCTGACGATACAGATCACTGCCTGACTTGCGCCGGATGAAATAAGCCCCCATGGCCCTTATCAGGCGGCTGAGCGGCCAGACTCGGGCCCATTCGCCCACCGCGTAAGACAGGGCGGATTGCTGTGCGGCCAGATAAGTAACCAGAACGTAATCCATGTTGCTGCGGTGGTTCATGACAAAAACGACCGTCGCGTCCGGGTCGATGCCCTTCAGCGCGTCCTCGTCCTTGTAACTCAGCCGCACGTCATAAAACGCATTGCTCAGCATCCGGGCCAACCGGATTGCGATACTGAAATAGGCCACTGCGGAAAAGGATGGCACAATCTCGCGGGCGTAACGCCGGGCCTGCTCAAAGGCGACCGCCTCGGGAATTCCGGTCTCCTGCGCGTGGGCCTGTACGGCCTGTCCGACCTGCGGATCATAGATCAGCCGCTGGATCATGTCGTGACGCCGCGCCAGTTTGAAAGGCTGAATCGGCCGCTGCAGGCGAGTGTTCAGGCGCTTCACCGCGCGTTCAAGGCGCCGGCGGAAAAACCATCTCACCGAAGGAAACAGGAAATGCGAGGCAAATGTGACCGCGGCAAACACCACGATCAGCAAAAACAGCCACAGCGGAAGCTCCACGGTCTGGGTCATGCCCCGCACCCTGCCACCAAACGTTTCGTCCTACAAACAGAAGAACCCACTATGCCGCGACGCAGCGAATTGACATGTCCCAAAAATTGCGCTTTAGAACCCCTGTACGTAATTTTGTTGCCCACTCGAAACACGAGGCTCCGCCATGACGCAGACGCAGAAAGATCGCCCCTGGCTCATCCGAACCTATGCCGGTCATTCCACCGCCAAAGCCTCGAACGCGCTGTACCGGGGCAATCTGGCCAAGGGGCAGACCGGGCTGTCCGTGGCGTTCGATCTGCCGACGCAAACGGGTTATGACAGCGATCACACGCTGGCGCGCGGCGAGGTGGGCAAAGTCGGTGTGCCGATCGGGCATCTGGGCGACATGCGGGTTCTGTTCGATCAAATTCCGCTGGAACAGATGAACACTTCCATGACGATCAACGCGACAGCGCCCTGGCTGCTGGCGCTTTATATCGCTGTGGCGGAAGAACAGGGCGCGGATATCTCCAAGCTGCAGGGCACGGTTCAGAACGATCTGATCAAGGAATACCTGAGCCGAGGTACCTATGTCTGCCCGCCGAAACCGTCGCTGAAGATGATCGCGGATGTGGCCGAGTATTGCTATTCCAACGTGCCGAAATGGAACCCGATGAACGTGTGTTCCTATCACCTGCAAGAGGCCGGTGCGACGCCTGAACAGGAACTGGCCTATGCGCTGGCCACCGCCATTGCCGTTCTGGACGAATTGCGCCCCCGCGTCCCGGCTGAGGATTTTCCAGCCCTTTGCGGGCGGATTTCGTTCTTCGTGAACGCGGGCATTCGGTTTGTTACCGAAATGTGCAAAATGCGCGCATTTGTCGACCTTTGGGATGAAATCCTACAACAGCGCTACGGCGTGGAAAACCCGAAATTCCGTCGATTCCGATATGGCGTTCAGGTGAATTCGCTCGGCCTGACCGAACAGCAGCCGGAAAACAACGTCTACCGTATCCTGATCGAGATGCTGGCCGTGACCCTGTCGAAAAAGGCGCGCGCCCGGGCTGTCCAATTGCCCGCCTGGAACGAGGCGCTCGGCCTACCGCGCCCGTGGGATCAGCAGTGGTCGATGCGGATGCAGCAGATTCTGGCTTATGAAACCGACCTGCTGGAATATGGAGATCTGTTCGACGGCAATCCGGCTGTGGACGCCAAGGTCGAAGAACTGAAAATGGGCGCCCGCGCCGAACTGGCAAATCTGGATTCGATGGGGGGCGCGGTCGCCTCGATCGAATACATGAAATCTCGTCTGGTCGATTCAAACGCCGAACGCCTGAACCGGATTGAGCGGAACGAAACCGTTGTAGTTGGCGTAAACAAATGGGCAGATGGCGAAGCTTCGCCATTGCAGACCGAGGACGGCGGCATCATGGTCGTCGATCCGGCGGTAGAGCAGGAACAGATCGACCGGCTGAACGCATGGCGTGCGGAACGCGACCACGCAGCCGTATCAGCGGCTCTGGCCGCGCTACGGCAGGCGGCGCAATCTGGGGCCAATGTGATGGAACCCTCAATCGCCGCGGCAAAGGCCGGCGTCACTACCGGTGAATGGGCAGAGGAAATGCGCAAGGTCTACGGCACCTATCGCGGCCCGACCGGCGTGTCCGGCTCGGTATCGAACAAAACCGAAGGTCTGGACGACCTGCGTGCAGCGGTGGACGCGGTCAGCGACAAGCTGGGCCGCCGCCTGAAGTTCCTGGTCGGCAAGCCCGGTCTGGACGGGCATTCCAACGGTGCCGAGCAGATCGCCTTTCGCGCCCGCGACTGCGGCATGGACATCAGTTACGAGGGAATTCGCCTGACGCCCGAGGAAATCGTGACCGCCGCAATCGAGGACAAGGCGCATGTGATTGGCCTGTCGATCCTGTCGGGCAGCCACGTCCCGCTGGTGCAGGATGTCATGACCCGCCTGCGCGAGGCCGGGCTGGACAACGTCCCGGTGGTTGTCGGCGGCATCATCCCGGACGACGACGCAGCCAAGCTGAAGGCGATGGGTGTTTCCAAAATTTATACCCCCAAGAATTTTGAACTGAACGCGATCATGGGGGATATCGTCACGCTGGTTGATCCGCAGACCCTCGCGGCGGAGTAACTTTCGCACGATCAATTGATTTCTCTGCCTCTATTCCTTTAACGAAAGGGATAGATAATTGCCGAAATTAGAATTACGGTGAAGACGCGTCCGCCGATGTCAAATTTCGAATTGGAGAATAAAATGGCGATCAACCTAGACAAAATGTCGCGCAAAGAACTTCTTGAATTGCGCGATCAGGTTGAAAGGGCGCTGAGAAGCGCCGAAAAACGAGAGCGTAAGGAAGCTTTGAAAGCGGCAGAAAAAGCGGCCGCTGAATTCGGGTACTCGCTTTCCGAATTGTCGAGCGAAGGCACCAAAGGCCCTAAGGGTTTGAAAACAAGTGCGAAATACAGAAACCCCGCGAACCCGGAACAGACCTGGTCAGGGCGCGGACGCAAACCGCAGTGGATTCACGATGCTCTGCAATCGGGCGCGGATATTTCTGATTTGGAAATCTGACAGGAATTGGTTTCGAAATGACAATTCATATTGGCGCCGAAAAAGGCGATATCGCCGAAACCGTATTGATGCCCGGTGATCCGTATCGGGCAAAATGGGCGGCAGAGACGTTTTTGGACCAGCCAAAACTGGTCAATAACGTGCGCGGAATGCTGGGTTTTACCGGAATCTGGAAGGGAAATCCGGTTACAATTCAGGGCAGCGGCATGGGCATGCCGTCCCTGTCGATTTATGCCAACGAACTGATCCGGGATTTCGGGGCGAAGACTCTGATTCGCATCGGGTCCTGCGGTGGAATGCAGGACAGCATCAAGGTCCGCGATGTCATTCTGGCGATGACATCAACAACGCTCAGCACACCGTCACGCGGCATCATGAAGGAGATGAACTTTGCCCCCTGCGCCGATTGGGGCTTGCTGCAGGCCGCTGCTCGGGCCGCGGCGGCCAAAGGAACACCCACGCATGTCGGCGGGATCTACTCGTCCGATGTATTCTATGATGAGCGTCCGGATTTGAATGAACAGATGGTCCGGCACGGAATTCTTGGGGTCGAGATGGAAGCCGCCGAGCTTTACATTCTGGCGGCGCGTCACAAGTGTCGGGCTCTGGCCGTGCTCACTGTCTCCGACCATTTGCTGACCGGCGAGGCTTTGCCGTCATCCGAGCGCGAGAGCAGTTTTGGCGATATGGTCGAAATCGCACTGCACGCGGCCTTTTCGGAGGCCGCCTAAAAGCTGATTGAGGGCGTCGCCCTTAGGGGCTGCGCAGGCAGCGGGTCGGTGTATCGGCCCCTTCCTGCTGCGCCCCGCAAAAGGCGCAGACCCAGACCCCTTCCTTTCGGTGTTGCCGCCAGCGGCAATCCCGGGTCAAGGACGATGAACGCGCCCGCCACAGAAAAAAGGCGAACACTCCGGCGGCCAGTATGAGCAACAAAACGGGCATGCCGATGCATTGCCCGCTTTGGTTCGGATTTGCAAGATTCGGAAGGTCGGATCAGGCGGCGTTTGCGTATTCGAACAAGTCGGGTTCGCGCTGCGTGGTCGGCCGCTTTTGTTCCGGGCTGTAATAGGCCCATGCCTGTTCCAGCAGTTCAAGGGCTTCAGCCGCAGGTGTTTTGTTTTCAGAATTTCGTGCCTGCATCGGAGCGATTCCGTTTCGGTTTCATCACCCCTCCCTGTCCGAAAGATAGGTCCGAACAGGGATCAGCGCATGGCATTTTTCCGCATTCACGCTATGCGCTGGTTGCAAAGCCCGGCGATCAGACCGCCCGTTCGACCATCATCTTCTTGATCTCTGCAATCGCCTTGGCCGGATTCAATCCCTTCGGGCAGGTCTTTGCACAGTTCATGATCGTGTGGCAGCGGTACAGTTTGAACGGATCTTCCAGATCGTCCAGACGCTCACCCGTGGCCTCGTCCCGGCTGTCGATGATCCAGCGGTAAGCATGCAGCAACGCGGCGGGGCCAAGATAGCGGTCGCCGTTCCACCAGTAGCTGGGGCACGACGTCGAACAGCTGGCGCACATCACGCATTCATAGAGACCATCCAGCTTCTTACGGTCTTCGATGGACTGCTTCCATTCCTTCGCCGGCCGGTTGGTCTTGGTTTCCAGCCACGGCATGATGCTGGCGTGCTGCGCGTAGAAATGGGTCAGGTCGGGGATCAGGTCCTTGACGACCGGCATGTGCGGCAACGGGTAAATCTTCACATCACCCTTGATCTCATCCATGCCGTAGATACAGGCCAGCGTGTTGATCCCGTCGATATTCATCGCGCAGGACCCGCAGATGCCTTCGCGGCAGGACCGGCGGAAGGTCAGGGTCGGATCGATCTCGTTCTTGATCTTGATCAGCGCGTCCAGAACCATCGGACCGCAATTGTCCATATCAACGAAATAGGTATCCACCCGGGGATTCTGCCCATCGTCGGGGTTCCAGCGATAGATCTGAAACTTGCGAACGTTGCTGGCACCTTCCGGCTTGGGCCAGGTTTTACCGGTGGTGATCCGGGAATTTTTTGGCAGGGTGAGTTGTACCATTTCCGACCTCGCTAAATTCCCGTAAATGGATACACGCTGAGACCCCGGAAGCCAACCGTTTTACCTTGAAAACAGTCAAGAAAATTGGGCAAAATCCCCTTCACGAACCCACCGCGTAATGGGAGCCCACCTTGCCCGATCGAAATCAGATTGGGCCGGTTTCAGGACAGTGAATGCCAAGCAAAGTCGTCAACATCCCCTACGGCACAAAAAACCCGTATCAGAACATGATGTACATGTCCTGCGCGCCGGAATTCACGCTGGCGGCGGCGCGAAACGCGGAAATCAACAGCTTTGGAAGACCTGAGTTCCGGTCCGAGAATGACATAGTTCACCTCCATTGGGACGACCGGCTTTTTCGCATACCGGATGAAGATGGCGCACCGCCGGATCAGGGGTTTCTGCGTGCGCGGGACCAGCTGAAGGGGTTTCAGGATCAGGGCGGGCGCGTCATCTGGACCATTCACAATCGGTTCGCACATTCCCGGACCAGCCAGAGCGACGGCTTTCGCGCCGTTCGGCAGCAGCTTTCCGATCTGGTCGATCTGATTCATGTGCACACGCCGCACGCCCGGCAGCATATGATCGAGGTTTATGGCGCAGACCCGGATAAAATCCGGCTGATCCCGCATCCCAGCTATCTGGGTGTCTATGAGCCCGAAGAGTCAACGATCAATCGCCCAATGGCGCATCGCGATTTTACCCGGTTCCTGACCTTTGGAACCATGCGCGGAAACCGCGAGCTTGAGCGGCTGGAACACGCCGCAAAAAAGCTGGTGAACCGGGGTTATGACTTTCATTTGTCGGTGGTTGGCCGGGTGTTCTGGCCCGGGCGCCACCTGATGCGCCAGATGCAGAGCAACCCGAAGGTCACTGTCACCCCCGACCGCATCCCGGATCAGGACATACCTGCCGTATTTTCCGACGCGCATGCCTATGTCCTGCCATCGACGACAACTTTCACGTCCGGCACCGCCATGCTGGCCCTCAGTTTCGGGCTGCCAATCATAGCTCCGGACACGGCCGCGCATCGGGACACCACACCTGAGGCTTGCCATGATCTGCTTTACGAACCTCATACCGCACGGGGTCTGATACGAATGCTGCGTCACGTGATGCAGATGACCGATAAGGAACTGTCCGAAAAACGGCAGGCCTGTTTCGATTTTGCCATCGAGCGGCACCCTGAGAACGTTAGCCAAATGCTCGCCAACACCCTGAAGGAGCTTGTCGGTGAACCAGGAACGTAATTCCAGAATCTCGTCTCTCTATAATCTTCTTGACCTTCCCGATTTGGTTCGTGTCGCCGATGTTGGCGCCAATCCGATGCGTCATGACGCGCCCTATCGAGATCTTCTTGCCTCGGGAAACTGCGATGTCATCGGTTTTGAGCCGCAAGAAGAAACCATGCACGACCTGATCCGGAAAAAAGGACCGAACGAGCAGTATTTCAATACTGCTGTCGGCGACGGAGGGCCGGCAACCCTGAACATCTACAAAGGGTCTGGCCTGACGTCGCTACTGCGCCTCCGTGATGCAACGCTGCGACACCTGAGAGGGTTGCGCAGAGCGGCCCGGCAAATTGGTACGATGGAAATCCAGACTCAAAAACTGGATGAAATTCAGGATCTCGGTCGGGTGGATTTTCTGAAAATCGATATTCAGGGTGCCGAGCTGTCCGTATTCGGGTCAGGAAAAGCTACCCTCAAAAATGTCGTTGCAGTACAAACCGAGGTTTCGTTCTTTCCGCTTTATGAAGATCAACCCGGTTTCGGTGAAATAGATATGTCCTTAAGAAACTTTGGGCTGGTTCCGCACAGCTTCGCCCATATCGAAAATCGTTTGGTAGTATCGAAATGGTCCGGCCTGCTGACAGATTTCAAACCCTCGCAAATGCTGGACGGTGACATCGTTTACCTTCGGGACTTATCTGAGCCAGAGAAGATCGGCACTGTCGAGCTGAAACGTATGGCCATATTGTCCGAGGGTGTATTTTGCTTCACAGATGTGAGCATCAAAATTCTTGATATTCTGGCCCAGCGGAAAGCGATTTCCGAAGCAGATGCACAGGATTACATTCACACCTATATCACAGCGTAATTGTATCAGGAATTTCGCAGGCAATCACAGTCTAACGAACGCAGGCCATTTCCAAAAAAATGGCCTGCGGAATTGATCAGAACGTTCGCGCCTTTGGCGCAATCTTCTGCAGGCTGATGCCGCCTTCGTCTTCTGTTGTCAGCGGATCCGTGATCACAGGGCGATAGCTGAGTTCAACCGTGTTGCCTTCGACCCGTGAGACGGTATGGACACGCCAGTTTTCGTCATCGCGTTCGGTGAAATCCTCATGCGCGTGGGCACCGCGGGATTCCTTGCGTGCCTCGGCACCGACGATGGTGGCCAGCGCACTGGGCATCAGGTTGGTCAGTTCCAGCGTTTCCATCAGGTCACTGTTCCAGACCAGCGACCGGTCAGACACTTTCAGGTCATCCATCTTGGCGGCAATTGCGGTCATCTTTTCGACGCCTTCGGCCATGGTCTTGGCGGTCCGGAACACGGCCGCGTCCTCTTGCATGGTCTTCTGCATCTCAAGCCGCAGATCGGCGGTCGGAACCGCGCCGCTGGCATTGCGGACTGCATCGAACCGATCAAACGCCTTGTCAACCGAGACCTGGTTCAGTACCGGATTCGCCGCGTCCGCATCCACGACCTTGCCCGCGCGGATTGCCGCCGCGCGTCCAAACACCACGAGGTCGATCAGCGAGTTGGAGCCCAGACGGTTTGCGCCATGCACCGAAGCACATCCGGCCTCGCCCACGGCCATCAGCCCCGGCACCACTGCGGTCGGGTTGTCGGCGGTCGGGTTCAGTACCTCACCCCAATAGTTCGTCGGGATACCGCCCATATTGTAATGAACTGTCGGCAGAACCGGGATCGGCTCTTTCGTCACGTCCACCCCGGCAAACACGCGCGCGGATTCGGAAATGCCCGGCAAACGCTCCGCCAGCGCCTCAGCCGGCAGGTGGCTGAGGTTCAGGTGGATGTGGTCGCCGTCGTCGCCATGGCCGCGCCCTTCGCGGATTTCCATGGTCATCGAGCGCGAGACATAATCGCGTGGCGCCAGGTCCTTGTACTGGGGCGCATAACGCTCCATGAACCGCTCACCTTCCGAGTTGGTCAGGTATCCGCCCTCACCCCGCGCGCCTTCGGTGATCAGGCAGCCCGAGCCATAGATGCCGGTCGGGTGAAACTGCACGAATTCCATATCCTGCAGCGCCAGACCCGCACGGGCCACCATGCCGCCGCCGTCGCCGGTGCAAGTATGGGCCGAGGTCGCGCTGAAATACGCCCGGCCATACCCGCCGGTGGCCAGAACCACCATCTTGGCGTTGAAGACATGCATCGTGCCGTCGTCCAGCTTCCAGCAGACGACGCCCTGACACTGTCCGTCCTCGGACATGATCAGGTCGATGGCGAAATATTCGATGTAGAACTCAGCGTTGTTCTTCAGCGACTGACCGTACAGCGTGTGCAGGATCGCATGGCCGGTTCGGTCCGCAGCGGCGCAGGTGCGCTGTACCGCGGGGCCTTCGCCGAACTCGGTCGTGTGGCCGCCAAAGGGGCGCTGATAGATCTTGCCTTCCTCGGTCCGGCTAAAGGGCACGCCATAGTGTTCCAGCTCGTAAACGGCCTTGGGAGCTTCCCGCGCGAGGTATTCCATCGCGTCGGTGTCCCCCAGCCAGTCCGAGCCCTTGACGGTGTCGTACATGTGCCACTGCCAGTGGTCGGGGCCCATGTTCGACAGCGATGCGGCGATACCGCCCTGTGCAGCGACGGTGTGCGAACGCGTCGGGAAAACCTTGGTCACACAGGCAGTGCGCAGCCCCTGTTCCGCCATGCCCAGCGTGGCCCGCAGACCCGCCCCGCCGGCGCCGACAACGACCACGTCATATTCATGCGTTTCGTATTCGTATGCAGCCATTTCTTTCAGCTCCGGGAATTAAAGGGCGATGCGCGCGATGGCGAACAGGCCAGCCGCTGCCGCACCGTAAGACAGACAGGTGGTGAGGATGATCAGCACCTTTTCCATGGTGCCGTGGACATAGTCCTCAAGCATAACCTGAGCGCCCTCGGCAAAGTGCTTGAATCCGATCACCAGCGTCAGCGCGGCAACAATGGCCGGGAACGGGCGCGCGTAATAGTCCAGCACCACGTCATAGGGCTGACCCAGAACCGGGCCGAATGTGAAGATGAACAGCGGAACGAGGATCAGCAAAGCCACCGAACTGACCTTCATCCGCCAGAAATGAGCCGTTCCCGCCTTGGCCGAACCCAGGCCGGTCGCGCGTTTGCGGTCTGTCAGAAAACGCATGTCAGGCCTCCTTCACGCAACGATCAGCAGGGTGATCAGGGTCAGAAGGACTGAACCGATCACAACCGCCCAGCCCAGCTTTTCCGCGGTGGGCAAATCCAGCCCGACCGCATTGTCCCAGATCAGATGTCGGACACCGGCCAGCGTGTGATACCACAGACCCCAAAGCGAAAACGCCATCACCAGATCGCCCAGTACCGAGGTCAGCCACCAGTTCGCGCGATCGAAAGCCTCTGGTGACGTCGCTGCGGCCAGAAACCACCAGACGATCAGCAGGGCTGCTACGATCAGCGCGTTTCCGGTGATCCGCGTCAGGATGGACGTGACCGAGGTCAGCTGTGGACGGTAGATCGACAGGTGCGGCGATAACGGGCGGTTGCCCCGATTGACATCGGCCATGGCGGCTCCTTTTCGGTTGGCTTCCGAAGGTTTTACTTGTTTTTGCCCCTCTGTCACGTGCTGCAATTGCAAAAAAGCCAATAATTGGCGCAAAATCCCGGATATTGCCTGAATGTGATCACACAAAATATTGTCGTGATCACAAAAGAAAATGCGCCGCCGCGGTGTTAGCGCCGACAGCACCGAATCTCTGGCAAGGCTAGTCTATGCCGGCTGTTTGCTGGGTGACTTCGCGCAACAGCTTTTTGCGGATGCGCTCTGGATAGTCGGCAAATCCTGTGGCCGAAACCACAAATGCGCCCTCGCCCACGATCACGTTTTCAAAGAAATAAGCGGTCAGGTCAGGTTCGCTTTCTTCGATGGCGATGGCGTTCACGGTCACCCCCCGGGTCCGCAGAACACCGTGCACTTCGGACGGCTCCACCCCTTCATTCGATACCCCGTCGCCCGAGATGTCGATCAGGTGGCGCTTGCACTCGGCGACGGCATCAAAACTGGACATGGTCATTTCCAGCGCTTCGCCGATGGCCGTGGAGAAGTTGCGCCAGACCCTTGGGTCAGCGGCAACCTGATCGGCAAAACGATCCAGCGTGTCGAAACTGTCGATATGGGTCCAGGGAATCGTGACCTTCTGCCGCGACGATCCGGTCCATTGCACCAACATCAGACGCGCCTGCCCGCGCAACAGCGCTTCGGACACCACCGGGTCGCGCAAACCGGAGGCCAGACCGTCCATCTGGATTCGGTATTCCGTCGAATCGACGGAGCCAGACACATCCACCGCCAAGGCCAGTGCAAGGTCGCACGCCATGGCGGGCGGGGTCAGAAACAGGCAAGTGACGGCAGAGCGAAGCAGGACCATGAGCACAGCCTAGCATGAATGTGGCAGGCTGCGTTCAAATGAATGTCACCGACGGTTATCAAATCGGCATCAAGGCCCAATAATCAAGGTCCAGCAACACGTTAGGCATGTATCGGCCATCCGCATTCTTCAGCGAAAACGGCTCGCCGCCCTTGATGGCCACCAACCGCAGACGAATGGCACCAACGCCGGGCACGGCGGTCTCGGCCTTGTCCAGAACCTCGGACCAGGCTTTGATGGTATCGCCTGCAAAACACGGGTTCGCATGGGCGCCACCGTTCAGCCCCACGATCATTTGTGCGTTTGCTAGGCCGTTGAACGACAGCGCGCGCGCCATCGAGATCACGTGACCGCCATAGATCAGCCGCCCGTCGGGGCGGAAGGTCAGGTCGAAATGCACCTTGGCCGTGTTCTGCCACAGGCGCGTGGCCAGCATATGCTCGGCCTCTTCCACGGTGACGCCATCGACATGGTCGATGGTTTCCCCGATTTCGTAATCGCCCAGACGATGCGCCTCGCCAGACTGGACAAAATCGTATTCCGAAAAGTTCAACCCTTCTGGCACCACCAAATCCTGCGGGTCGAGCGCCGGATTCAAATCAGGCATGACCGTTGCCGGTGCCGGGGCGTCGGGGTTCGATTTGCGCACCATCACCCAGCGCACGTATTCGATCACAACCTCGTCGCGCTGGTTCAGACCACGGGTGCGCACCCAAACCACGCCGGTCTTGCCGTTGGAATTCTGCTTGAGACCGATCACTTCGGATTCGGATCGCAGCGTATCACCGGGATAAACCGGCTTCAGCCAGCGCCCCTCGGCATAACCCAGATTGGCCACCGCGTTCAGCGAGATATCCGGCACGGTCTTGCCAAAGACCACGTGGAAGGCCGCAAGATCGTCGATTGGACTATGCGGCAGGCCGCAATTCCGGGCGAACGCGTCCGAGGAATACAGCGCATGCCGTGCCGGATAGAGCGCATGGTACAACGCCCGCTCTCCGTTGGTCACGGTGCGCGGCACCGCGTGATGCAGCACCTGACCGACGGTGTAATCCTCGAAAAAGCGGCCGGGATTGGTTTTTGCCATTATTGCTGTCCCAGTTTCATTTCAGGGGAATACTCGGCCTCAACCTCTTTGGTCACGGCCTGCGCACAGCGCATCACACCACTGGCGGCGTCATAGGCATAGGACGGATCGCCATAAAGCGACCACCCTTTTGCCAGCGCATCCGACACTTTGTGACAGAAGGCGGATGTGTCCTCTTCGGTCAGCAGACGGTAGAGTTGTGTCATGTTGTCAGTTCCTTACGAGGGGAACGGCGACGGGCCGACCAGCCCGTGGATATACCCGATGACGCCCAACAGAACGATCGACCCCACGAAGAACATGGCGTCCTTGCCATAGGTTCCGGGCGCGCCGGGTGTCCAGTCGGGTTCCGAGCGGTTGATCGTGATCATTTCCACCACGGCCCAGGCCAGCAAACCGCCAAACAGGATAAGCGAGGCCGGATCGTAATTGACCAGCAAATGCGCAAAGGCCCAAAGCGCAAACCCAAGCAGCATCGGATGGCGCATACCGTTCAGGATACGTCCCTTGGTTCCGGCGGGGCTCATCATCCAGATCGCGATCAGAACCAGCAGATTGTTGATGTGCTGCAGGGCCGGAGGGAAGTTGATCGTATCGAAGGAATCCGCGCTGCGATAGCCGAAAATCATCAGCAAAATCGCAACCACCAGCGACAGCGCAACCGCGCCCTTGCCCGCGTCGCCCATAGCGGCACGCCGCTCGGGCATCACGCGTTTGAACAGATGTGCGGCCCACCACAGCGCCACACCCAAAATCAGAAGAACAAAGCCCATGCTGGCTTACCCCGCTTGCAAAGCTGTAATCGCCTCTGCTTTTGCCAGAATTTCGCGGGCCGTTGCAACGTGCAGGTTTTCGACAATCTTGCCGTCGACAACTGCGACCCCCTGCCCTTGCGCCTCGACCTCTTCAAAGGCGGCGATCTGGCGCCTGGCAAGGTCGATCTCGGCGTCGGATGGCGCAAAGGCTGTATTGGTGATGTCAATCTGCGCAGGGTGGATCAGGGTTTTGCCGTCGAACCCCATATCACGACCCTGCGCGCATTCAGCGGCAAGACCGTCGCTATCCTTGAAGGCGTTGTAGACACCATCGACGATGATCAACCCTTCGGCCTTGGCGGCCAGCAAACACAGACCCAGCGAGGTCATCAACGGCAGGCGATCAGGGCGAAACCGGGTCTGCAATTCCTTGGCCAGATCGTTGGTGCCCATGACAAAACCCGCCATCAGCGGATGCGCGGCAATCTCGGCGGCGTTCAGCATCCCGCGCGGGGTTTCCATCATCGCCCAGATCGGGGTATCGCCAGTGATCGCGGCCAGCGCATCCACATCAGCCGCAGAGTTCACTTTGGGCAGCAAAACCACATCGGCGTCCATCCCGCGCACGGCCTCGGCATCTGCGCGCCCCCATTCGGTGTCCAGCCCGTTGATGCGCACAATCCTGACCCGCGCCCCGTAACCCCCAGCGGCCAGCGCCGCCTTGAGCGTTTCGCGGGCGTTGTCCTTTTCGTCTGCCGCAACCGCATCTTCCAGGTCAAAGATGATCGCATCCACCGGCAAGGTGCGGGCCTTGTCCAGCGCCCGGTCCTTGGAACCGGGGATATAGAGAACCGAACGATAGGGGCGCTGACGGGGGTCCATTGATCTTTCCCTTTGAAATATTATTGCGCGGAATGGGGCATTTTTTACCGGAAAGTTCAAGCGCAAAATCGCCGCAGCGCAGCATTCACCCAATTCAGGACGCAACGCGCGTTGCCTTAACGGGATTTCGGTCCGCGGCCCGCACCCTGATGGCCAGATGGAATCGGAAAGGATGCGCGGATGAAAAAGACGTTTTTCAAGATGACGATGGGCCTGGGGATCATGGTTCTGGCCGCGCAGCAGGTGCACGCCCGAACCTGCGCCCCACGTGCGGATGTGGTGAAGCGGCTGGCTGAAACCTATGGCGAAACGCGCCGGGGCATCGGCATCGCGCGTCAGGGCGCGGTGATGGAGGTGTACGCCTCGGACCAAAGCGGCAGTTGGACGATCACGGTGACTCTGCCCGACGGGATGACCTGCCTTGTCGCCTCGGGACAGGCTTATGAGGACATGGCCGAGGCGCTGCCGCCCAATGCTTAGGTCAGCGCATCCCAGATCAGCTTGCTACCGGTCAGGGTCAGCAGCACATAGGCAATGGCAAAGAACAGGCGTTCGGACAGCATGAAATGCGCCCGGACGCCCAGCCACGCGCCCAGGATCGCGAACGGGGTCAACAGCAGATCCGCCAGGGCTGTGTGCCATGTGAACAGACCCAGATAGGCGTAAGGCACAAATTTCGCGACATTCACGACCCAGAAGACCAAAACGGTACTCGCCTGAAACTCGGTCTTCGTCAGGCGTTGTGACAACAGGTAAACGGCGGCAGGCGGGCCGCCTGCATGGCTTACAAAACTGGTGAACCCCGCGACCAGCCCGGCAAACAGCCCGGCCGGAGGCGGCAGACGGGTGGTAAATCCGCGCACCCAACCCCGGGTCTGTGCCACGTGCCAGATCACGAATCCGACCGATATTCCTCCGATCAGAAGCCGCAGCAGATCGTCATCCGTGGCGCGGTACAGCCAGGCCCCCAGTGCAACCCCCGGAACGGCACCCAGGATCAGCAGGCGCGAATCCGGCCAGCTCCAGCGTTTCCAGTAGGGGCCAAGGGTGGCTACATCAATCACCATCAGGATCGGCAACATCAGCGCCAGCGCCTGACCGGGGTTTAGGATCAGAGCCAGAATCGACGAAGACGCAAACGCCACGCCCGAGCCGAACCCGCCCTTCGAGATACCCGCAAAGATCACGGCCGGGATCGCCACGGCAAAAAACATCAGGTTCAGTTCGAACATGCAACGTCCGGCTTTTAGGCTTGTCTCTCAGGCCGTTTAGCGCAATCACCGTTACCGTTGCAAACGGTATGCGGTCGCATGCCGCGTTGCAGGACCCTTGCGCGATGCGGCTTAAAGGACTAGCAAAACCGCGATTTCAAAACCGACCGGAGATATTCCAAATGGCCAGACCCAAGATCGCGCTGATCGGCGCAGGTCAGATCGGCGGCACGCTCGCCCACCTCGCAGCAATGAAAGAACTTGGTGACGTCGTTCTGTTCGACATCGCCGAAGGCATCCCGGAAGGCAAGGCGCTGGACATCGCTGAATCGGGTCCCGCCGAAGGGTTCGACGCCACGCTGAAGGGCACCCAGTCCTATACCGATATCGCAGGCGCGGATGTCTGCATCGTGACCGCCGGTGTGCCCCGCAAGCCGGGCATGAGCCGCGACGACCTGCTGGGCATCAACCTGAAGGTCATGAAATCGGTCGGCGAAGGCATCGCCGCCAACGCACCCGATGCGTTCGTCATCTGCATCACCAATCCGCTGGACGCGATGGTCTGGGCGCTGCGTGAATTCTCGGGCCTGCCGCACAACAAGGTCTGCGGCATGGCGGGCATTCTGGATTCGGCCCGTTTCCGCCACTTCCTGGCGGAAGAGTTCGAAGTGTCGATGCGTGACGTTACCGCCTTTGTGCTGGGTGGCCATGGCGACACCATGGTGCCGTCAGTGCGCTATTCGACCGTTGCCGGCATCCCGCTGCCCGATCTGGTCGAAATGGGCTGGACCACGCAGGACAAACTGGACGCAATCGTGCAGCGCACCCGTGACGGTGGCGCCGAGATCGTCGGCCTGTTGAAAACCGGCTCGGCCTATTACGCGCCGGCCACCTCGGCCATCGAAATGGCCGAAGCCTATCTGAAAGACCAAAAGCGCGTCCTGCCCTGCGCCGCCTACTGCGATGGCGAGCTGGGTGTAAGCGGCATGTATGTGGGCGTGCCCACGGTGATCGGCGCCGGCGGCATCGAAAAGATCGTCAACATCACCCTGAACGAAGAGGAGCAGGCCGGTTTCGACAACTCGGTCAATGCCGTGAAGGGCCTGATTGAGGCGTGCAAGGGCATCGACAGCTCGCTCGGCTAAACGTTTCGCGCCGAAGTTATTGAACCGGCCCCGTTGCGGGCCGGTTTTCTTTTGCCCTTCGCCCTGTTTCAGTGCGATCCGGGTCGCGGATGTTGGCGCAAACGTCGCAAACGCCTTATTTGAATGTCTTTTGTGCCCCTGCCGGTGAATGATCGAATCAAGCCGGAACGCCCGTCGTTTTTGTGATCACACCCCAAAAAGCTGTGATCACAAATACTGAAAATCTTCGTGAAAAACCCGCCGATCATCAAAAAAGCCTTTAACCTTGTCCCCTAGACCCCCCTATAACGATGTAATCGTAGTCAGACGGGACAGTTTCGATGAACATTCACGAATATCAGGCCAAAGCGCTTCTTCGCAGCTATGGCGCTCCGGTCTCCGAAGGTCGCGCGGTTCTGCGCGCCGAGGAAGCCAAAACCGCAGCCGGTGAACTGGACGGCCCTCTGTGGGTTGTCAAAGCACAGATCCACGCGGGTGGCCGCGGCAAGGGCTCGTTCAAAGAGGTCGACGCCGGTGAAAAGGGCGGCGTCCGTCTGACCAAATCGGTCGAGGAAGCGGCCGAGGAAGCCAAGAAGATGCTGGGCCGCACGCTGGTTACCCACCAGACCGGCCCCGCGGGCAAGCAGGTCAACCGCATCTATATCGAGGCCGGGTCCGGCATCGAACGCGAACTCTACCTGGCGCTGCTGGTGGACCGCCAGACCAGCCGCATTTCCTTTGTCTGCTCGACCGAGGGCGGCATGGACATCGAAGAGGTGGCCGCAGCCACGCCCGAGAAAATCCTGTCCTTCTCGGTCGATCCCGCGACGGGTTATCAGCCCTATCACGGCCGCCGCATCGCCTTCTCGCTGGGCCTGGAAGGCGCGCAAGTCAAGCAATGCGTCAAGCTGATGAGCCAGCTCTATAACGCCTTCGTCGAGAAGGACATGGAGATGCTGGAGATCAACCCGCTGATCATCTCGGACAAGGGCGACCTGAAAGTGCTGGACGCCAAGGTCGGTTTTGATGGCAACGCGGTCTACCGCCACCCCGACATCGCCGAACTGCGGGACACGACCGAGGAAGATCCCAAGGAACTGGAAGCCTCCAAATACGACCTGAACTACATCGCGCTGGATGGTGAGATCGGCTGTATGGTCAACGGCGCCGGTCTGGCGATGGCGACGATGGACATCATCAAGCTCTATGGGGCTGAGCCTGCCAACTTTCTTGACGTAGGTGGCGGTGCGACCAAAGAGAAAGTGACCGAGGCCTTCAAGATCATCACCTCGGACCCGCAGGTCAAAGGCATTCTGGTCAACATCTTCGGCGGCATCATGCGCTGTGACGTCATCGCCGAGGGCGTTGTGGCCGCGGTGAAAGAGGTCGGCCTGCAGGTTCCGCTGGTCGTGCGTCTGGAAGGCACGAATGTCGAGAAAGGCAAAGAGATCATCAATACGTCGGGCCTGGACGTGATCGCGGCGGACAACCTGAAAGACGGTGCCGAGAAGATCGTGAAGGCGGTTAAGGGTTAATCCAACATGGGAGTGGGAGAAGCCATCGCCCTGTTAGCTTTCGCAGCATTGGTCATTGTGGTCTTTGTGGTGAAGGAAAACCGGCTGGCCGATCCAAATCGAACAGACACAATTTACGTTTCCCAAATGCGTGAAGTTTGCACTTTGAAAGATGGTCCTGTTTCGGCAGCGCTGATCAGGCAATCCGGCAACCTCTACCGCGACTTGGGATTCTTCGATCACTGGAAGGATGCGATGGCCGAAATCGAAAAATCCATGCGCCGTGCCAAAGTCGAATCCGTGTTTGTCCAATCAAATGGCGCGGAACGATTTAAAGTCATTCGTTTGCATCACTCCCATGGCGGCAAAGCCGAAGGAAAAAAACTTGGAGGGGCGGTTATCGCCTCGGAGGCTTAACACTCGCGCTCACGGCGCGGCAAATTCAGGAGACTCCTAAAATGGCAGTCCTCATCGACGAAAATACCAAAGTGATCTGTCAGGGCTTTACCGGCTCGCAGGGCACATTCCACAGCGAACAAGCCATCGCTTATGGCACCAAGATGGTCGGTGGCGTGACCCCCGGCAAAGGCGGGATGGAGCATCTGGGCTTGCCCGTATTCAACTCGGTCCACGAGGCCAAGCATGTGACCGAAGCCAACGCTTCGGTGATCTATGTACCGCCGCCCTTCGCGGCGGACTCGATCCTCGAAGCGATCGATGCCGAGATGGAAGTGATCGTCTGCATCACCGAAGGCATCCCGGTTCTGGACATGATGAAGGTGAAACGCGCGCTGGAAGGCTCAAGCTCGCGCCTGATCGGCCCGAACTGCCCCGGTGTCATCACGCCCGACGCCTGCAAGATAGGCATCATGCCGGGCCACATCCACAAGCGCGGCTCGGTCGGCGTTGTGTCCCGTTCGGGCACTCTGACTTATGAGGCCGTCAAACAGACCACCGATGTGGGTCTGGGCCAGTCCACCTGCGTCGGCATCGGCGGCGACCCGATCAAGGGGACCGAACATATCGACGTGCTGGAATGGTTCCTGGCCGATGACGAGACCGAGTCGATCATCATGATCGGTGAAATCGGCGGCTCGGCCGAAGAAGAAGCCGCGCAGTTCCTGGCGGATGAGGCCAAGAAAGGCCGCAAAAAGCCGACCGCCGGTTTCATCGCTGGCCGCACAGCCCCTCCGGGCCGCCGCATGGGCCACGCGGGCGCAATTGTCGCCGGTGGCAAGGGCGGTGCCGAGGACAAGATCGAAGCCATGCGCTCGGCCGGTATTGTCGTAGCCGAAAGCCCGGCGCAGCTGGGTGAGGCTGTGCTGGAAGCGATTGGGTAATCGAAGTCGTCGAAAGCTATGAAAGCCAGCGTTGCACACCTACTTACTTTTTCCGGGCGGGCATCCCGCTCGGACTACTGGAAGTATGCGGTGCCGATACTGGTTGTATTGGTGGGCACCATAGCTTTCGATTTATTCGTCCTTGATCCAATAGCGTACAAACGTGAAACCATTACTACTGACTTGTTCACTGGCGAAAAATCTCGTGAAGTTTCTACGGTGATCCACTACGGCCCGGGACTACTGAGCCTCGTTGTTTCCCTTGTGCTACTTATCCCTTTCTCCTCAGTTTTATTGCGCAGAGTACATGATATCGGTTTTCCTGCCTGGTACGCTTTGCTGGCACTTTTCCTAGCTTTTTTCTTCGGACCTGCTTTGACGTTTTTCGCGGGTTTTCTGGGCATGATCTCAATTCCCTTGGCACTGATAGTTGCGTTCTTTTTGGGCGTGCCACAGCTCATACTTTCATTGCTTGCACTTCTCGTAATCATCTTGTGGGGAACGACTCCATCAGAACCCGGAATAAATGAGTACGGACCAAACCCTTTGGAGGCCAAACTATGACCTTCTCTGACGCCATCCGTACCTGTTTCTCCAAGTTCCTCACCTTCTCGGGTCGTGCCTCGCGGCCCGAATACTGGTTCTTTTTTCTGTTCGTCGTGATCTGGAGCTTTATCGCCGGGGTCATCGACGCGCGGTTCTTCACACAAGTCTCGGTCAGCCAGAGCGATGAGGTGAAATCCGTCACCGCCACGTCCGCGGCACCTGTGCAGAGCATTGTGACCCTGATCGTGTTCCTCCCGCATCTGGCCGTCGCGTGGCGGCGGATGCATGATACCGGGCGCAGCGGGCTTTATGCTCTGCTGCCGATCCTGCTGATCGTCGGGGCCGGCGCGGTCCTGATCTTTGGCATCGGCCTTGCGTCCCATTTCCAGCATGGCGGCAATCTGGACATCCTGTTCACCCGCGCCACGCTGCTGATCGTCATTCCGACACTGCTTGTCCTGTTTGTGTCGCCCCTCCTGGTTCTGTGGTGGCTGGCCCGCCCCAGCCAGCCAGGCACCAACCAATACGGTCCCAACCCATATGAGGTAGCCCAATGACCGAACACACGCCCAACTCTGCCTTTCATGCCTCAAGCTTTATGCAGGGGCATAATGCCGAATATCTGGAGCAGCTTTACGCCCAGTACACCAGGGACCCCGGTGCCGTAGACGCCGCCTGGGCCGAGTTTTTCCGGGCCATGGGTGATGCCGCACCCGACATCCAGCGCGAGGCCGAAGGCCCGTCCTGGGCGCGGACCGACTGGCCACCGATGCCAGCGGATGATCTGACCGGAGCGCTGACCGGGGAATGGGCCGAGATCGACGCCAAGGCAGCGGGCAAGAAGATCAAGGACAAGGCTGCCGCCAAGGGCGTCGAGGTCAGCGACGACCAGATCAAGCGCGCAGTGCTGGACAGCCTGCGGGCGCTGATGCTGATCCGGGCTTACCGCATCCGGGGCCATCTGGCCGCCAATCTGGACCCGCTGGGCATGCGCGCGGCCAGTACGCACCCTGAACTGGACCCAAAGACCTACGGGTTCACCGACGCCGATATGGACCGGCCGATCTTTATCGACAACGTGCTGGGGCTGCAGATGGCCTCAATGCGGCAGATCGTCGATATCGTGAAGCGAACCTATTGCGGCACCTTCGCGCTGCAATACATGCATATCTCGAATCCCGAGCAGGCCGCGTGGCTGAAAGAGCGGATCGAAGGCTATGGCAAGGAAATCCAGTTCACCAAGGAGGGCCGCAAGGCGATCCTGAACAAGATGGTCGAGGCGGAAGGCTTCGAAAAATTCCTGCACGTCAAGTATATGGGCACCAAGCGGTTTGGTCTGGACGGGGGTGAGGCCCTGATCCCCGCGATGGAGCAGATCATCAAACGCGGTGGTGCGCTGGGTGTGCGGGACATCGTGATCGGCATGCCGCACCGGGGTCGTCTGAACATTCTGGCCAATGTGATGCGCAAGCCCTATCGCGCCATCTTCAACGAATTCCAGGGCGGCAGTTTCAAGCCCGAGGATGTGGACGGTTCGGGCGACGTGAAATATCACCTCGGCGCCTCCAGCGACCGTGAGTTTGATGGCAACAGCGTGCATCTGTCGCTGACCGCGAACCCAAGCCACCTTGAGGCGGTGAACCCTGTCGTGCTGGGCAAGGTCCGCGCCAAGCAAGATCAGTTGAAGGACGAGGACCGCACCGCTGTGATGGGCATTCTGCTGCACGGTGACGCGGCCTTTGCCGGTCAGGGCGTAGTGGCTGAAGGGTTCGGCCTGAGCGGGCTGCGCGGGCACAAGACCGGTGGCACCATGCATATCGTGGTCAACAACCAGATCGGTTTCACCACCGCACCGCATTTCAGCCGCTCCAGCCCCTATCCCACGGACATCGCGCTGATGGTCGAGGCCCCGATTTTCCACGTGAACGGTGACGATCCTGAGGCTGTGACACATGCCGCCAAAGTAGCGACCGAGTTCCGCCAGAAGTTCCACAAGGACGTGGTCATCGACATTTTCTGCTATCGCCGGTTCGGGCATAACGAGGGCGACGAGCCCATGTTCACCAACCCGATCATGTACAAGAAGATCAAGACCCATAAGACCACGCTGAGCCTCTATACCGAGCGTCTGGTCAAAGACGGGCTGATCCCCGAAGGCGAGATCGAGGACATGAAGGCCGCCTTCCAGGCGCATCTGAATGACGAGTTCGAGGCCGGCAAGGACTATAAGCCCAACAAGGCTGACTGGCTGGACGGGCGCTGGTCCCACATGGACAAAAGCAAAGAGGAATATGTGCGCGGCGACACCGCGATCACTCCGGAAACGCTGGCCGAGATCGGCAATGCCCTGACCCACGCGCCGGCGGATATCGCGGTGCACAAGACCGTGGCGCGGCTGCTGGACCACAAGAAAAAGATGTTTGACAGCGGCACCGGGTTCGACTGGGCCACCGGCGAGGCGCTGGCCTTCGGGTCCCTGCTGACCGAGGGCTATCCGGTGCGCTTGTCTGGGCAGGACGCAACGCGCGGCACCTTCAGCCAGCGCCATTCCGGCTTTGTGCATCAGGAAACCGAGGAACGCTATTACCCGCTGAACAACGTCCGCAAAGGGCAGTCGCATTACGAAGTCATCGACTCGATGCTCAGCGAATATGCGGTGCTGGGATTCGAATACGGCTACTCGCTGGCGGAGCCCAACGCGCTGACCCTGTGGGAGGCGCAGTTCGGCGATTTCGCCAACGGGGCCCAGATCATGTTCGATCAGTTCATCAGTTCTGGCGAAAGCAAATGGCTGCGCATGTCCGGTCTGGTCTGCCTGCTGCCGCACGGGTTTGAGGGGCAAGGGCCCGAACACTCGTCCGCACGACTGGAGCGGTTCCTGCAGATGTGCGGTCAGGACAACTGGATCGTGGCGAACTGTACGACGCCTGCGAATTACTTCCACATCCTGCGCCGCCAGCTGCACCGCACCTTCCGCAAACCGCTGATCCTGGTGACGCCGAAATCGTTGCTGCGCCACAAACTGGCGGTCAGCAAGGCGGAAGAGTTCACCACCGGTTCCAGCTTCCACCGGGTGCTGTGGGACGACGCACAGCACGGCAATTCGGACACCAAGCTGGTCAAGGACGACAAGATCAAGCGGGTCGTGATGTGTTCCGGCAAGGTCTATTTTGACCTGCTGGAGGAACGCGATGCCCGTGGGATCGACGATGTCTACCTGATGCGGATCGAACAGTATTACCCGTTCCCGGCGCACTCGCTGATCAACGAACTTGAGCGGTTCAAGGGGGCCGAGATCATCTGGTGTCAGGAAGAACCCAAGAACCAGGGGGCCTGGACGTTTATCGAACCGAATATCGAATGGGTCCTGACCCGCATTGGCGCCAAGCACACAAGGCCGCGTTATGTCGGCCGCGCCACCTCGGCCTCGCCCGCGACGGGTCTGGCCAGCCAACACAAAGCCCAACAAGAAGCGCTGGTGAACGAAGCGCTGAGCATTGAAGGAAAATAATCGATGTCCATTGAAGTTCGCGTTCCCACGCTTGGCGAGTCGGTAACCGAAGCCACGGTTGCGACATGGTTCAAAAAACCCGGCGACGCCGTTGCCGTAGATGAAATGCTGTGTGAGCTGGAGACCGACAAGGTCACCGTCGAGGTACCCTCTCCCGCCGCCGGCGTTATGGGCGAAATTGTTGCCGCCGAAGGTGAAACGGTTGGCGTCGACGCGCTGTTGGCGACGATTGCTGCGGGTGAGGGCGCGGCCCCTGCCCCGGCGGCGGCTCCGGCCCCGGCGGCTGCGGCCCCGGCGGCAACGGGTGGCAGCGTTGACGTGATGGTGCCGACGCTAGGCGAATCCGTGACCGAGGCAACCGTGTCGACCTGGTTCAAGCAGGTTGGCGACAACGTCGCGCAGGACGAAATGCTGTGCGAGCTGGAAACTGACAAGGTCTCGGTCGAGGTTCCGGCCCCGGCTGCCGGTGTTCTGGCCGAAATCGTGGCGCCTGAAGGCGCGACCGTGGATGCCACCGCAAAGCTGGCCGTGATCTCGGGCGCGGCCGCGGGTGCTGCGGCGGCACCGGCAGCGCCTGCCGCTGCTCCGGCGGCGGGCACCGGTGACGGCGGCGGCAAGGACGTGGCCAATGCACCCTCCGCCGAGAAAGCGATGGCCGAAGCTGGCCTGTCGGCGGATCAGGTGACCGGCACGGGCCGCGACGGGCGGATCATGAAAGAAGACGTCGCAAAAGCGGTTGCCACGGCTTCGGCCCCAGCGCCTGCGGCGGCTGTGCCCGCCCCCGCAGCCCAGGCTCCGCGCGCTCCGGTCGCGGCAGAGGATGCCGGTCGGGAAGAACGCGTGCGCATGACCCGTCTGCGCCAGACCATCGCCAAGCGCCTGAAGGACGCGCAGAATACCGCCGCGATCCTGACCACCTATAACGAAGTGGACATGACCGAGGTCATGGCCCTGCGCAGCCAGTACAAGGACCAGTTCGAGAAAAAGCACGGCGTGCGTCTGGGCTTTATGTCCTTCTTCACCAAAGCCTGCTGTCATGCGCTGAAAGAAGTTCCCGAGGTCAATGCCGAGATTGACGGCACTGACATCGTTTACAAGAACTTCGTGCATATGGGCGTGGCCGCCGGTACGCCGCAGGGTCTGGTTGTTCCGGTCATCCGGGACGCTGACAGCATGTCTTTTGCAGCGATCGAGAAGGCCATCGCCGAAAAAGGCAGGCGCGCCCGTGACGGAAAGCTGTCCATGGCCGAGATGCAGGGCGGCACGTTCACCATCTCGAATGGTGGTGTTTATGGCTCGCTGATGTCCTCGCCGATCCTGAACCCGCCGCAATCGGGCATTCTGGGCATGCATAAGATCCAGGACCGTCCGATGGTCATCAATGGCGAGATCAAGATCCGCCCGATGATGTATCTGGCCCTGTCCTATGACCACCGGATCGTGGATGGCAAAGGGGCGGTCACATTTCTTGTTCGTGTCAAAGAAGCGTTGGAGGATCCGCGCCGGCTGCTGATGGATCTGTGATCGTGAATGTTGAGCAGCAATCCCTGGTCTTGGAATACATCAAAACGATTGCAATCCTTGGCGGTATTTTCTTTGCTCTCGCTGAACTTAGAAACAGCGAGCGAGATCAGCAAATGGTCCGGTTCGAAAACACTTCTGAGATGATTCAGGGATTCGGTGAAGCTGAAGTCGTTTCTGGAGCATCATCGCTATTGAGTGCCGTTCAACAGCCGACTGATCGCCACAAGTGGGATGACCTGCTGGTTGCGCTAACGCCATATAGGCAGCATTTAGTTACCTGGTCAGCTTGTGTTGAATTTGGAAGTTGTGAACAAAATGAGAGCCTTTCGTATCTCTGCAGAACACTTTTGACTTACGAAGGTGGGATGCAAATAATCTACCGGAAATACGGAAAAAGCTATAATCGAGAATGGCGTGATCAGAGTTACTTTCTCCGCTACTCTAAATGTGAAGCCGAATATCCGGTAATGGCAAAAAGAATTACTGATGGGATTACTGCCACGATGAATGCAGGCGCGAATTGACCAGAGACCTCGTTTCCTGCGTCTGCGTCTTGCAGGGCGCGAAATTGCTGACGTATTTGGATAGGCAAAGAAAGGGCAGCTAAAAGGATGGCAACGCATGTACTCTGGCAGGCCGATGTGGCCGATTTCGATGCCTGGCTGAAAGTGTTCCGCGAGGACAAGCCGATGCGCAAAGCCGCGGGCATCCGCGACCTGCATGTCTGGCGCGACCCCGATCAGCGCGACCATGCCATCGCCATGTTCGAAGTTCTGGATCTGGAAAAGGCCAGGGCATTTTTCGGGTCCGAGGAACTGGCGATGCACCACGAACGGGGCGGCATCGCGCATATCAGCATCAAGCTGCTGGACCCTGTTTGAAGAAGATTATGCCCAGCCCCGGCAATGCCGGGGCCGTGCCGGCACCGGGTAACCCGGTCGATTTAGGAGAGTATAATGGCTAACTATGACGTCATCGTAATCGGCGCCGGTCCCGGCGGCTATGTCTGCGCCATCCGTTGTGCCCAGCTGGGTCTGAAAACCGCTGTGGTCGAAGGGCGCGAGACGCTGGGCGGTACATGCCTGAACGTGGGCTGCATCCCGTCAAAGGCGCTGTTGCATGCCAGCCACCAACTGCATGAGGCCGAGCACAACTTTGCCAAGATGGGCCTGAAGGGCAAAAGCCCGTCGGTCGACTGGAAACAGATGCAGGCCTACAAGGAAGAGACCATCGAGGGCAACACCAAGGGCATCGAGTTCCTGTTCAAGAAGAACAAGATCGACTGGCTCAAAGGCTGGGGCTCGATCCCTGCCGCCGGAAAGGTCAAGGTTGGCGACGAGGTTCACGAAGCCAAAAACATCATCATTGCGTCCGGGTCCGAGCCGGCCTCGCTGCCGGGTGTCGAGGTGGATGAGAAGGTGGTCGTGACATCGACCGGCGCGCTGTCACTGGGCAAGATTCCGAAAAAGATGGTTGTCATCGGCGCGGGCGTCATCGGGCTGGAGCTAGGCTCGGTCTATCAGCGCCTGGGTGCCGAGGTGACGGTGATCGAGTTCCTCGACGTGATCACGCCGGGTATGGACCCCGAGGTGCAGAAGACATTCCAGCGCATCCTCAAGAAGCAGGGTCTGAAATTTGTCATGGGCGCTGCGGTGCAAAAGACGGAAGCGACAAAGACCAAGGCCAAGGTCACGTACAAACTGCGCAAGGATGACAGCGAACATGTGATCGACGCCGACACCGTGCTGGTCGCCACCGGCCGCAAGCCGTTCTCGGATGGTCTGGGGCTTGAGGCTCTGGGCGTCGAGATGACCCCGCGCGGCCAGATCAAGGTGGGGCCGGACTGGCAGACCAATGTGCCGGGCATCTACGCCATCGGTGATGTGACCGAAGGTCCGATGCTGGCCCACAAGGCCGAAGATGAGGGCATGGCCGCCGCCGAACAGGTCGCGGGCAAGCATGGCCATGTCAACTATGGCGTCATCCCGGGTGTGATCTACACGTGGCCCGAAGTCGCCAATGTGGGCGAGACCGAAGAAACCCTGAAAGAACAGGGCCGCGCCTATAAGGTCGGCAAGTTCATGTTTATGGGTAACGGCCGCGCCAAGGCGAACTTTGCCGCAGACGGCTTCGTCAAGCTTCTGGCCGACAAGGAAACCGATCGCATCCTGGGCGCGCATATCATCGGTCCGGCGGCGGGCGACCTGATCCACGAGGTCTGCGTGGCGATGGAGTTCGGCGCCTCTGCCGAGGATCTGGCGCTGACCTGTCACGCCCACCCGACTTATTCGGAAGCCGTGCGCGAAGCCGCGCTGGCCTGCGGTGACGGCCCGATCCACAGTTGACGGGCGCACTGTAGTCAAGCGAAAGGCGGGCCGCTTTGCCCGCCTTTTTTGTGTCGTCGTGCAGCCCGTTCTACTCTCTGCCTTGAGCAGAGCTCCGAGCCATTGTTCGACTTTCGCAGTGCACTTATTGAGAAAGAATACGAAGTTTCAAGCTCATCTGCGCGGCGGGGTCCAGGGGACTTCCGAGCGGATGAGATTGATTGCCCAGACCGGGATTGAAGACAATGCAGAACTGAAACCCCGCGATCACACCTCAGGGGTCAACCACGCGTTCAAATAGATTTCGAGCCGGTCCGAGAAGCACTGCGTTTCATGCAGCGCGCAGAATTTCAAGGACATGGCCTGAATGGCAAATGCCTGCACCCCTTCGGCCAGCAGGTCCGGCGCAATGTCCTTGCGCATATCTGCGGTTTCAAGCCAGGCTGCAACCACCCGGAAATACCTTTCAAAGCAATGCGCTATCGGTCCGATTTCAGCAACGGCCGCGGCACCCGAATACCGGATGATCAGGTCGAACACATAGCGCTCTGACGTCATGAATTTGTGAACGGGCGCCAACGCCCGGATCATCTGAGGCACGGTGTTGGCCGGGCCGTTCGCTTCGGCCACGTCCAGGCACGCGTTCAGCTTTTCACCGATCAGAATCTCCATCAGCGCATCCTTGTCACGGAAATGCGCAAAGAACGTGCCCTTGGCGACACCGGCTGCCTGAACGACTTCTTCAACCCTCAGCGCCTCATACCCGCCTTTGGCAATCACCTCTTCGGACGCGGCCATCAGGCGCGCCCGGGTCTTCAGCGTTCGTTTTTGAATGGTCTTGGCCATAGCTCCAATTTGCACAGTTTTTGACCGCGGTCAAATTTTTTATTGACCGTGGTCATTTTTTGATTCTATAAATTGACCACGGTCATTTTTGGAGATTCCCGATGCAACCCAAGAAGATTCTCATCCTCGACGGACACCCTGCCGAAAGCAGCCTGTCACGCACCTTCGCCCAGACTTATGGCGACGCGGCCCGCAAGAAGGGGCACGAGGTCCGGATGGTGCACCTGAGTGAATTGCAGTTCGATCATGATTTTGGTCAGGGCAATTATCACGACTTCAAGCCGCTGGAACCCGTTCTGGAACAGGTGCTGCAGGACCTCGAATGGAGCGACCATCTGGTCCTGACGACGCCCATGTGGTGGGGCGGCCTGCCCGCCAAGCTCAAAGGGTTGATCGACCGGATGTTCATCCCCGGCCGCACCTTCGACACCCGCAACACCACGATGGCCGGCCTGCCCGCACCGTTGCTGTCCGGGCGTACCGCGCGGGTCATCCTGACATCGGATACGCCGGGCTGGTTCATGCGGCTGTTCTATCGGCAGGCACTGATCCGTCAGATCCGGGGCCAGATTCTGGGGTTCGTCGGCTTCAAGCCGACCCGCTTCACCTATTTCGCCGGGGCCAGCACACCGAAAGCCGGCCATGTCGAGCGCTGGATCACGCAGGTGTCAAAGATCGGCGCAGCGGCGGTCTGAACGCCGCAACTACCACATCGTTCTGGCCGCGCGCGCGCCCCATTCGTCATCATAGCGCGCGCCGCCTTCCTCACCCCCGGTCATTTCGGCAAGTATGTCTCCTGCCGAGGGCAAGCCGGCGCTTTCGTCCCCGCTGGTCCAGGTCCGGGCCCGCATCAGCGCGCGGGCGCATTGGGTATAGACCTCGGTTATTTCGATGACGATGACGGTCGCCGGACGTTTGCCATGCTTTTCAAACCGGTCCCGCAGGGCGTCGTCCGTTGTCAGGCGCGCCGTTCCGTTCAGGCGCACGACATTGTTTGACCCCGGCACCAGGAACATCACCGAAACACGGGGGTCGCGCACGATGTTGCGCAGGCTGTCCAGACGGTTGTTACCACGCCAGTCCGGCATGGCCAGAGTCCGCGGATCAAGCTCGACCACCACCGGGCCGTCATCGCCGCGTGGGCTGCCGTCGACACCTTCGGGCCCAACCGTGCTGAGGATGCAGAACCGCGAGGCCATGATCCACTTGCGGTAAAGCGGCGTCAGCCTTCGTGCCACTTTGCGCAGCGACGGTGCACCGGGTGTGCCATAGAGCCCTTCGAGCGTGGCGATGTCTTCAATGAACTCCATCCGGATCAAACCCCACTTCCTTCATCAGCGCATTGGACCGCGTTTCGATCACATCCTCCAGCCGACCCAGAAACGCGTCCCGCGCCACGCCCGGTTCGATCGGGTCGAGGAAATCGACGATTGCCAGACCGGGCTTGCGCATAACGCCCGTTCGCGGCCAGAACACTCCGGCATTGGTGGCAACGGGCACACAGGGAAAACCCAAGCCCTCATACAGAACGGCTGTTCCGACTTTGTAGGGTTTGTGCACGCCCGGAGCGACCCGTGTGCCCTGCGGATAGATCACCAGTTGACCGGGTTCCGTGAATTCCTTGGCCACGTCCTTGACCATCTTGGCCACCGCAGCGCCCTTCTTGCCGCGATTGACCGGGATACAGCCCAACCGGCGTGCATAAAGGCCGATGATCGGGGTCCACAGCAATTCGCGTTTCATGATGAACTTGCCGTGGGGTATGGCGTTGAAGATGATGATGATATCCAGAAAAGACTGGTGTTTGGCACCGATGACAACCTCGTCCACCGGGACCTCTCCGCGGACTTCGCTGCGGATGCCGACCATCCGGTGAGCAAGCCACAAAGTGCTGCGGGCATAGGTTTTGCACGCTTGCAGCGCACCGCGTTTTGTAAACAGGGCGTAAGGTGCGAACACGATACCCAGGATCAGCATCCATGCGTAGATCACGATCATGAAGATCAATGAGCGGGTCCACTGAAACGCTGTAGCCATCACGAAAGCTCCTTTAGTTTACGGCTGGCGGCTGTCCAGGTGGCCAGAAACGCAACCGTCGCACCCAGGAAGGGTATCAGCGCCGGCAGCAGCCAGCCAAATCCCTGAAAACCAAGGCCGGTCAGAAATCCGCCCGCATCCGATGCTTCGGGCAGCAGTAGCACACCGGTCATCCCCAGCAGAACCCCCACAACCGCGCCAAAGAACGCCCGGTAGGTGAACCGCCGCACAAAGGCGCGGGCGATAAAACGGTCGCGGGCACCGACCAGGCGCAGGACTTCGATAATTTGCGCGTTGGCGGCCAGTGACGCATTCGCTGCCAGCGTGATCATTGCCGCTGTCGCGCCACCGATCAGCAGGATCGACACCCAGCCCAGCCGCCGCAGCGATTTTGCCGCATCCACCAGAGGTTCGCGCCAGCGGGTGTGATCGTCCAGTACTGCGCCCGGCACCTCGGCCCCCAGCCGCAGGCGCAACCCCGCAGCATCAAGCCCCGGTTCACCTTCGACGATTTCGATCAGTTGCGGAACGGGCAGCGTATCTAGCGGCAGGTCTGACCCGAACCAGGGGGACAGCAGCGCCGCCTGTTCCTCGGCGCTCAGCGCGCGGGCCGAGGCGACGCCGGGCGTCTGGCTCAGCACGGTCAGAGCGGCCTCGGTCTGGGCGGCACGCTGTTCGGCAGGGGCGTTGATGCGCAGTGTGGCCGCCCCGGCCAGTTCGGTGGCCCAGCGATCCGCCAGCCGCCCCGAAGCCAGCGACAAGGCCAGCGCGAACACGGCCAGAAAGGCCATCGCGCCAGAGACGAACAGGGTCAGGTGCGCGGTATAGCCTGTTGGTGGAACAACTCGGTCGGCGCGCGTATCCCGTTGCAGCAGGTTGCGGATGGTTCCGGCGCTCATAGATCCGCCCCCGCCAGTTGAATCTGACGCTGTGAAATGCGCAGGACGCGGGCCTGAACCTGACTTTTGGCGGCACGGATCAGGCTCAGGTCATGGGTGGCGATCAGGACGGTTTTGCCCATCCGGTTCAGTTCCAGCAACAGGCGCAGCAGGCGCTGGGACATGTCCCAGTCCACATTGCCCGTCGGCTCATCCGCCAGAACGACGTCCGGCGACAGGATCACGGCCCGGGCCACTGCGGCGCGCTGGCGCTCCCCACCCGACAGTTCCGGTGGATGTGAATCTAGCCGCGTGCCCAGGCCAACCCAGTTCAGCAGTTCGGTCAGGTCTTCGCGCTGCGCGGGCTCGGCACGGCCCGACACCATCAGCGGCAGGGACACGTTTTCGGCCAGCGTCATGTGGTCCAGAAAGCGGCAATCCTGATGCACCACACCGATGCGCCGACGCAGCAGTGCCATCTGATCCCGGTCCAGCCCTGTAACATCCTGCCCGAACGCGCTCAGCCGTCCTTCGGTCGGCAACAGCGCGCCGTAACACAGCTTGAGCAGCGTCGTCTTGCCGGCGCCGGACGGGCCGGTCAGAAAGTGGAATGAACCCGGTTGCAACTGAAGCGACACGTTGCTCAGCAACGCGCCACCGCCATAGGTGTAGCTGACGTTTTCCAGCTCGATCACAGGGGCCCCCGTTATTGTTGCCGCTCTTCTTGCCCGAGCGCGGTCATGGTTTCAATGCCTGCACCGGGTCGAATTGGTGACATTTGTGCCGCGAAACCGAAAACACCCTTTGCTGTCAGGTCTTAACGGAATATCATCCCTGAAAAAACTATTATCGGGTCGACATCCCGAACGGGAGGCAGCATGCGTCTTACTTGTCCGAATTGCAGTGCCCAATATGAGGTTCCAGACGAGGTCATTCCCGAGGAAGGCCGGGACGTTCAGTGTTCGAATTGCGAGAAGACCTGGTTCCAACCCAAACACCCGGACGAGACCGCGACCGGGGCAACAGATTCCCCGCAAGACGAGGTCCAAGCGGCACCGGCGGAACCGGACCCTGCGCCTGCGCCGGAGACCACGGCGGAACCCGAACCAGCCCCCGCCGCAGAGGCCGAGACAGACGCGCCCGACCAGCCCGCGCCACCACCCGAACCCGATCCTGAGGCGGAACCTGAACCCGAGACACCCGAGACCGAGCCTGCGGCCAGCGGAAATGTCGATCCGGCCGTCGCCAGCATCCTCAAGGAAGAAGCGGCCAGAGAACTGGAACTGCGCGCCCAGGAAGGCGGCGGATTGGAAACCCAGCCCGATCTGGCGCTGGACAGCTCGCCCGAACACGATCCCGAACAGGCCATCAAGGAACTGACGGCCAGCGAAACGTCGGCCGATGCGGGGCAGAAAGATGCCCTGCCGGATGTGGAGGCGATCAACTCGACCTTGCGCGGCGATGACGCGGCGGGACAGGCCGCGGCCGAGCAACCCGTTCCCGTCAAATCCGGCGGCGGTTTTCTGCGCGGGTTTGCCCTGATCGTGATTGTCGGCATCATCCTGCTGTTGCTTTACAGCAATGCCCGGCAAATCGGCGAGGCGGTGCCGCAGGCCGATCCGATCCTGAATTCCTATGTGTCCTTCGTGGATCAGGCGCGCGTGTGGCTCGAAGCGCAGACCTCGGGCGCGGCGCAGAACTGATACTTTTCGGGAACGGGCCTAAAACCGCTCAAGCAGGCGCTTGAGATATTCCAGTTCGATCTGGGGGCGTTCCGATTCACCGGTACGGCGGCGGATTTCATCCAGCAATTCGCGCGCGCGCCGGTAGACGTCCTCACCCTGCAACAGGTTGTCATCGGTCGAGATTGATCCGTTCGCCCCCGGGCTGCGGCCCAGCGGATCGCGGTTGTTGGCCTCCATGTTGCCATCCTGCGTGCCCTGACCCGGCTGGTTTTGCTGGTTCTGGGCCAAAGCCTCGCCCAGCGACCGCATCCCTTCGCGCAAGGCTTCCATCGCTTCGGACTGGCGGTCGATGGCTTCGGCTAGATCGTTGCCGCGCAGCGCGTCTTCGGCGTCATCCATCGCACGGCCCGCGCGGCCCAGCGCGTCACGCGCGGCTTCGCCTTCGGGAGTCCCTGCACCCGGCAGATTCTGTTGCTGACGGCCCAACTCGTTGCGAAGGGCCTGCTGACGATCGGCCAGCGATCCCTGACCCTGCTGACCGTCACCCGCCTGATCCTGACCCTGTCCCTGACCGCCCTGACCTTCGTGGCTCTGGCCCCGACCCAGACCGCCGCTGCGGCCCTCGTTGCCCTGACTTTCACCGGATTGCGCACCGGGGTTGAACTGTTCCTGCAGATCCCGGAACGCCTGATCGCTCAGGCCCTGTTGTTCCCGCAGGGTTTCCGCCAAACCTTCCATCGCCTGCTGGCCTTCGGATTGCTGACCCTGACCCTGGCCCTGGGTGACGCGCATGTTCTCCATCATCTGCTGGAATTCCTCCAGCGCCTGCTGCGCCTCGGCCATGCGGCCCTGTTCCATCAGTTCCTGAATGCGGTCCATCATCCGCTGCAGGTCATCCTGCGTCATCTGCAGGGATTCACCATTCTGACCCTGCTGATTTTCGTTGAACTCACCGTTTTCCTGCGCCAGACGCTGCAACTGGCGCATGTAGTCCTGCGTCGCTTCGCGCAGCTCTTGCATAAGCTCTGCGATCTCTTCATCCGTGGCGCCGTTCTGCATCGCCTCGGTCAGACGCTCCTGTGCCCGGCGCATACGCTCCAGCGCGTCGGCCAGAGTACCGTCTTCGATCCGGACCGCCAGATCCCAAAGGGCCTGTGCAATTTCTTCCTGCTGCTCCGGCTTCAGCCCATAGTCGGTGAACGTCTCCAACCGGCGCAATGCCACGCGCAGCCGCAGGTAGTTGGTGTCCGAGCGGAAGAAGTCCTCGGGCAGATGCGATATCGCGCGCAAAAGCTGGGCCACCCGCGGTGCGTTTTCGCGGGTCCACAACAGATCGCGGCGCTGTTCGATCACGGCAGCGGCCAGCGGATCAAAGAAACGGCGGGCGGGCAAGGATGTTGCATAGGGTTCAGACTGCGCTTCCTGTTCGGCCGCATCCCGCGCCATCAGGGTGATCGTGACCGGAAGATGCGCCCAGGGATGTTGCGAAAAGTTCTCGATCAGGTCCTCGGAGAAATCCGCACGGTCACCGGTGATCGGCATCGGCAGTTCGATTTCGATAACCTCGCGCTGTTCGGGCTTTGCGATCAGACCATAGCGGCGATCAACCGCCGACAGGTCCAGCTCGATCACGGCGGACCCGGACACCACCCCGTAATCATCGCTGGCGGCAAAGGGCAGCTTCATATGCCCGCCGGCCTCGGATTCGGCCGCGCCCGTGACAGCGATGCGGGGCACCGTGTCCTGAATGACCTGCAGCGCCCAGCTTTGACCGGACGGCCCGTCAATGCTGAGCTGACCGGACCGTTCGACAACAACGTCCTGTTCGGGCGCGGTCGCGCCTTCGGACCCCAGGGGGGTTGTCGTTTCGGTAAGGCTGTGCGCGCCGACCTCGCCGTAGAACCGCAGCGTGATGCGGCTGCCCTGCGGCACGGCAAGCACCGGATCGGTCTGATCCGCCAGATAAAGCGTCGGCAGGCCGGTATAACGGGGCGGCTCGACCCAGCCTTCCCAACTTGGGCCCTGCCCGGCCACGGCGGCACCGGGGGCCATCTCGGCCACGGAACCGATGCGCCAGAAAGACCCGAACAGAACCGCGACGACCAGCGCCAGCAAGGCCGAATAGCGCAGGGCATAGGGATCACGTTCGGCCAGCCGCAGGTCGGGCCTGACCGGTTCCGCCGTTGCCACGCGCCGGGCCATGCGATCCTGATGCGCCTGCCACATCGCAACGGAGTCAGCATCCAGCGCCCCGATGGCCTGATCGTCCATAAGGGCCTGAATCGGCCGTCCCGGCAGGGCGGCATCCAGCCGCATCAGCGCCTCGGCCCGCACCGGCAGGTGGAATTGCCGCGCCCCCAGGATCAGCGCCCCCAGCAGCGCCAGCAGAGCGGCCGCGCCCACGGCCCAGACGATCTCAACCCGGATCAGATCCTGAAGGCCCAGCATCAAAGCGGCCAGAATCGCCATGGAAATCGAGAAAAACGGCCAAAACGCGCGCAAAACCTGCTCGGCCAGCATCCCCGCATGCGTCAGCCACAGGGACAGTCTTGGGATCGGCATAGTCGGTCTTGCGGTCAAGGCGGGCCTCCTGAGCGGGCCCGCGCGCCTATCGCGTCAAAGCCACACAGGTATGGTATCGCGGTTTATGATTTCGTCAAAGCTTGGGCGTTCACGAATAACTGCAAATTGATCCCCGTGGACCAGAACTTCGGGGATCAGAGGGCGGGTGTTGTATTCGCTGGACATCACGGCCCCATAGGCGCCGGCGCTGCGAAACGCGACCAGATCGCCCGGCGAAAGCGGCGGCATGTTGCGCTGCTTGGCGAAAGTGTCGCCGGTTTCGCAGACCGGGCCGACAATGTCATAGGGCTGCCGTTCCACCCCCGGTGCAGGTTCTTTGACGGCGATGATGTCGTGATAAGCCTCGTACATCGCGGGGCGGATCAGGTCATTCATCGCGCCGTCGAGGATCAGAAAGTCGCGCCCCTCGCCGGATTTCACATAGATCACCTTGCTGACCATCAGGCCCGCATTGCCCGCGATCAGACGGCCCGGCTCAATCTCGATTTCACAGCCCAGATGTCCCAGCGTTTTCCGGACCATTGCGCCATATTCAACCGGCAGCGGCGGCGCATCGTTCGAGCGGGTATAGGGAATGCCCAGGCCCCCGCCCAGGTCGAGACGGCGGATATTGTGGCCTTCCGACCGCAAACGCTCGGTCAGTTCGGCGACCTTGGTATAGGCCAGCTCGAACGGCTCTAGCTCGGTCAGCTGCGAGCCGATATGCACGTCGATGCCGATTACGTCGAGCCCCGGCAGGCTGGCGGCGCGGGCATAAACCTCAGAGGCGCGGGCGATCGGAATGCCGAACTTGTTCTCGGATTTTCCGGTGGCGATCTTGGCATGGGTCTTGGCGTCCACATCCGGATTCACCCGCACGGTGACCGGTGCGATCACGCCCAGTTCCAGCGCGATGGCGTTGATCACTTCCATCTCGGGCTCGGATTCCACGTTGAACTGGCGGATACCGCTGGTCAGCGCGGTGCGGATTTCGTCTGCGGTCTTGCCGACGCCGGAAAACACGATCTTGTCGCCGGGCACGCCGGCGGCCTTGGCGCGCAGATATTCGCCGCCCGAGACCACATCCATTCCCGCGCCCGCCTGCGCCAGCGTCTTCAGGATCGCCTGATTGCTGGCCGCCTTCATCGCATAGCAGACAAGGTGGTCGGTGCCTTCCAGCGCGTCATCGAACAGCTGGAAGTGCCGCAACAGAGTCGCCGTCGAATAGACATAGAACGGGGTTCCGACGCTCGCGGCGATTTCGGAGATCGGGACATCCTCGGCGTAAAGCGCGCCGTCGCGGTAGAGAAAGTGATCCATGCCTGCGCGCTTAGACCAAAAACGCCCGGCGGATCAATGGATTCTCAACGGGCCGGGATGATCCGTCAATTGCTCGTGGACACGCCCACCCGGCCGTAACCCGAGATCGATATGCCCGAGCCGCCCGTATCCGGCGCCGGTTCGGACCGCGACTTATAGGACGGATCGCAGGCCGCAAGCACGGCAAGGGACAGGATAAGACCAATAATTTTCATTTTGCTATCTTTTCAGGCTGCGGCGCAAGGCCGGGTATACGCTGCACATGGGCACAGCGCTGGCAAATTGCAAATGTTTTCAGGTTCATATCCCCAGGTAGACACCCAGACCACCGCGGCGCAGACCAACCCCACCGCCGACATGGGTGCCGCTGCTGCCGACACCGACATTGGCGCTCATCGTTGGCTGGATCGGTTCACCATCGGCACCGCAGGCCGCCAGCGCAAATCCGGCCGCAATCAGAAGAACCACTCGAAGTATCTGCATCACACCAGCGCCTTCCACCGCTTGATCTGGGCCCGGACCTGATCCGGGGCCGTGCCGCCATAGGACTGACGCGAGTTTACAGAATTTTCGACGGTAAGCACAGAATAGACGTCATCGGTGATATCGGCATGCACCGATTGCATGTCCTCCAGTGTCAAGTCAGGCAGGTCGCAGCCCTTGCTCTCGGCCATCGCGACCAATGACCCGGTAACATGGTGCGCATCGCGGAACGGCAGACCCGGAACGCGCACCAGCCAGTCGGCCAGATCGGTCGCGGTCGAAAAGCCCGAGCCCGCAGCGGCAGCAAGGCTGTCGCGGTTGGCGCTCATGTCTCTAACCATGCCCTCCATCGCGGCCAGCGCCAGCATCCAGTTATCGGCGGCGTCAAACACCTGTTCCTTGTCTTCCTGCATGTCCTTGGAATAGGTCAGCGGCAGCCCCTTCATCACCATCATCAGGCCTGTATTGGCCCCAAAGATCCGCCCCACCTTGGCGCGGATCAGTTCGGCGGCATCGGGGTTCTTCTTCTGCGGCATGATCGAAGAGCCGGTCGAGAACCGATCGGACAGAGACACAAAGCGGAACTGGGCCGAGGACCATATCACCAGCTCTTCGGCAAACCGGCTGAGGTGCATGGCACAGATCGAGGCGGTGGACAGGAACTCCAGCGCGAAATCCCGGTCGCTGACCGCGTCCAGCGAATTCGCGGCGGGGCGGTCAAAGCCCAGCGCTTCGGCGGTCATGGCCCGGTCAATGGGAAAGGACGTTCCGGCCAGCGCCGCCGCCCCCAGGGGGGATTCATTCATCCGCGCGCGCGCATCCCGGACACGGGACAGGTCACGGCCAAACATCTCGACATAGGCCATCATGTGGTGGCCCCATGTCACCGGCTGCGCGGTTTGCAGATGGGTAAAGCCCGGCATGACCCAATCGGCCCCGGCCTCGGCCTGCGCCAAAAGCGCGCGGATCAGGGCCAGCAGGCCGGTTTCCGCCGCGTCCAGCTGATCACGGACCCAGAGTTTGAAATCGGTTGCCACCTGATCGTTCCGACTGCGGCCCGTGTGCAAACGGCCTGCGGGCTCACCGATGATCTCTTTCAGGCGTGCCTCGACATTCATGTGGATGTCTTCCAGCGCGGTCGAGAACTGAAATTCTCCGTTCTGGATTTCTGACAAAACGGTGAGCAGCCCTTCCCGAATGGCCTGTGCATCACTATCAGTTATAACGCCTGTGGCAGCCAGCATGGCGGCATGGGCGCGCGAGCCTGCGATGTCCTGGGCTGCCATCCGCTGATCGAACCCGATCGAGGCGTTGATCGCCTCCATGATCGCGTCTGGACCGGCGGCAAATCGGCCGCCCCACATCTGGTTCGAGGATTGATCGGTCATGTAAGAAAACCCGGAGTTGATATGCGCCTAATTCGTCTGATCCCCCTTTATATGGCCCTTGCGCTGGGTGCAAACGCGGCTTTGGCTGCGGATGTCGAAACTCTGAAGCCATTGCGCGACGGCACGCTGAAGCGGCTGATCCTGCATAAGGAACCCAAGCCTGTCACACCGGTTGAATTTCAGCTTGAGGACGATGGCGGCGTCGGATCGATTGAAGATTACAGGGGCAAATACGTGCTGCTGAACTTCTGGGCCACATGGTGTGCGCCGTGCCGCAAGGAAATGCCCCAGATCGCCGAATTGCAGGAAGAGTTCGGCGGTGACAAGTTCGAAGTCCTGACCCTGGCCACCGGGCGCAACACGCCCGCCGGCATCAAGAAGTTCTTCGAAGAAAACGGCATTGACAACCTGCCCCGCCATCAGGATCCCAGTTCTGCCGTCGCCCGTGAAATGGGTGTGATCGCCCTGCCGATCACCGTCATTCTGGACCCTGACGGAAACGAAATCGCCCGCCTGATCGGGGATGCCGAGTGGAACTCGGACAGCGCCAAGGCAATTGTTTCGGCGCTGGTGGGTGGTTCCGGCTAATTCGGGGCAACCAAAACTCGCCGTAGCTTCGGCGTCATAACGTCGACCAATTCCGGCGACATGTATTCAAATCGATCAGGGATACCCAGAACGATAACCTTTGTATCCCTGATACAGTCCCCAAACTGGTCGGATAAGCGTTTCTTTTGACGACCGTCCATTACAATGATCGCATCAGCCCATTCGATGTGTTCGGTTGAGATTTTTTCATCGGCATCCTGGCTGAGACCTGCAAAATCCGTGCGATAGCCAGGCCATTCTGCCACAATATCGGCGGCCGTGGGGCTACGCATCCGTGCCTTGCCACAAACAAATAGAATATTCTTCACGGATGCGTTCCTGGTCATTGGTTTTGCTACTTCAAAACCATATTCGTCAATCTCGTGCTATACTTGTCTCAACCTTAGTAAAAACCCTCAACCGGGTTCAATTGAGAGGAGACTGCGATGAAACCGGTGGTTCTGCTGATCGGAAAGCTGCCAAATGTCATAGGCGACGTGGCGCGGCGTCTGGACCATATGCCGATTCAATGGCTGGGCGCGCATGATCCGGACGAGGTCCGGCGGCAACTGGATGCCGAGCCCCGCATCGTCTGCGCCATCATGGGCGCCGGTCTGGATGACAAGGTGCGCGGCGAACTGGTCGGTATCATTGCGGCGCGCAGACCGGATATCTGCATCCACCTCAAGGACAGGGCGTCCGGTCCCGACGGGTTGGTGCCATTTGTCGAACGCGTGGTGCAGCACCAAATCCTGGAACCGCTTGAAACAGGCTGACGCAACGCAACCTTTGACAGTATCCCGACCGCTTTGCACTGTGCCGGGCGGGAGGACGGAATGCCGCTTGAAATTCTGCTGATTCTGGTGGTCGGAGGCATCGTCGGGATAACGGTGATGCTGCACCTGTCGGGAAAATCCGATTTGCGCAGCCTGACACCTGAATCGGCGCGCTCGGAATGGCTGCGCCACGCGCCTGACGACACCATCATCGACGTGACCGTCGCTCATGACGGGCATTCTGCGCTGATCCGGACGGATACCGGCAACGGGCTGTTATGGTCGTTTGGCGCGGACACAGTGGCCCGGCACCTGCTGGATTTCGACTGGCTTGAACATCCGCAGGGCTTTGAAATTCAGTTCCACGATTTCGGCACGCCGCGGGTAATCGTCCACCTCGACGAATTCGAACGCCGCCACTGGCGGCACCTGCTGGAGCCCGCATGACCGATCAAGTTAGCTTTCCCGATGCCGTGCAATGGGCGGTTCCCTTTTTCATTGCTGCAATCCTTGCCGAGTTTCTGTGGATCGCCATCAAGGGCAAGGGCGGGCGGTATGAGACGCGCGATGCGGTGACCTCGCTGGTGATGGGGGCCGGGAATATCGCCTCGGGCTTTTTGCTGGGGTTCATCGCCTATGCCTTCTTCATGTGGCTGTGGCAGATCACGCCGCTGAATCTCGGCACCTCGATCCCGGTGATCATCCTGTGCTTTGTGCTGGACGATCTGCGGTATTACTGGGTGCACCGGTTCGGCCATCGCATCCGCTGGGTCTGGGCCAGCCATGTGAACCACCACAGTTCACAACACTACAACCTGACCACGGCATTGCGGCAGACCTGGACCTACACCTTCACCTTCATGATGGTTGTGCGCGCGCCGCTGATCCTGCTGGGGTTCCACCCGGCCATGGTGCTGTTCTGCGGCGGTCTGAACCTGATCTACCAGTTCTGGATTCATACCGAAGCCATCGGCAAGATGCCCCGCTGGTTCGAAGCGGTGATGAACACGCCCAGCCACCACCGCGCTCATCACGGTCGAAACGCGCGTTACCTGGACTGCAACTATGCCGGTGTCTTCATCATCTGGGACAAGATGTTCGGCACCTTCGTCCCCGAACAGGAAGATGACCGCGTCGATTACGGGCTGGTCCACAACATTGGAACCTTCAACCCGCTGCGCGTTGCTTTTCACGAATGGGTCGGCATCTGGCGCGACGCAACGCAACCGGGTCTGAGCCTGCGGCAGCGTCTGGCTTATTGCTTTGCGCCGCCGGGCTACAGCCATGACGGCAGCCGGGACAGTTCCGAAGAGATCAAGGCCAAGCATCTGGCCCGCCACCCCGAAGATCGCGGAACGCCCGGATTCGAGCAATTCGGAGCCGAAGCGCCTAACCCGCAGGCAAAACAGGCCTGATTTCGCCGATCCGCCACCGGGCACGCCTTGAAAGCCGGATTTCACATTCCATATTCAGCGGGTGTGTAACGTGCGAGTAGCCGGAGGCCGACATGACCCGTTTGACAATTCTGTCCACCGTTCTTGGACTGGCGGGTGTGGTGCTGGCGATGCTGACCGCCCTGGCTGGTGGCGCTCCCGGCGTCGTGGCATTGGGTTTCGGCATGATGGCGCTGGGCTTCATGGGTGCAGTGGTCGGCGCTGCGGCGGCGTTGGGCCGCGTCTGGGAAACCGTGCGCTGAACCGGATCTGATCCGCTTTTCTTAACCGCAGATTCATTAGTTTGCCGTGAAATCTGTCCCTGACCGGCGGTGTAAGGGGCTTGGCAATCGCATGCGGGACAGAAAACTGGCAGATGTGCCCGAAGGCGCGGAAAACCCGCTGAATGCGGCTGTTGCTTCCCGCGACACATCCACCGTGCAAATGGCGACCGAGGCGGTCAAACACAAGCAATGCAAACTGGCGTTCCAGCCGGTGATGCAGGCCCATTCGCCGCATGGCGTCGCCTTTTACGAAGGCTTCATCCGGGTGCTGGACGAAACCGGGCGGGTTATCCCCGCGCGGGAATTCATGCCGCAGCTGGAAAACACGCCCATCGGCCGCGAACTGGACTGCATCGCGCTTGAGATGGGGTTGCGCACGCTGGTCAGAAACCCAGATATTCGCCTCTCCATCAACATGTCCGCGCGGTCGATCGGGTATGCGCGGTGGTCCCGCGTGCTGGACCGGTTTCTGAAAAAGGATGCCGGGCTCGGCGAAAGGCTGATTCTGGAAATCTCGGAAAGCTCGGCGATGACGGTGCCAGAACTGGTGATGGATTTCATGGACCGCCTGCAACCGCGCGGCATCGCCTTTGCGCTGGATGATTTTGGTGCCAGCAATTTCAGCTTCCGCCATTTTCGCGAGTTTCTTTTTGACGCCGCCAAGATCGACGGCCAGTTCGTCCGGGGGGTCAGCGAAAACCCCGACAATCAGGCTTTGGTGCGGGCCTTGGTGGCCGTCGCGCGCGAGTTTGAAATTCTGGTCACCGCCGAATCGGTGGAAACACAGGCGGATGCTGCGTTCCTCGTGGCCAGCGGTGTGGATTGCCTGCAGGGCTTTTTGTTCGGCGCGCCCACGGTCTCGGCCCCGTGGAAAGAGGAAAAGCAAAGGAAAACAGGCAGCTAATCGCGCGCGGCTTGGCGGCGCCACGCCTGAGACAAGCTGACCGTTGCTGCAAGTGCAGCGTTGCGATATTCCATGAACAGTTGGAGCGGGGGATCACGGGGCGCTCTGGTTGGGGGGTTCTGCTTTGACCTTCTGCGCCGCCACGGTTCCCACAGGACCTTGACGGTAAAGGATTGTCTAAATGACCAACGTAGTAATCGCATCCGCAGCACGAACCGGCGTCGGCAGCTTTGGCGGCTCGTTCGCAAATACGCCCGCGCATGATCTGGGCACCGCCGTTCTGGAAGCGGTTGTCGAACGCGCCGGGATCGAAAAAGGCGAGGTGAGCGAAACGATCATGGGTCAGGTCCTGACGGCCGCTCAAGGTCAGAACCCGGCCCGTCAGGCCCATATCAACGCCGGTCTGCCGCAGGAGAGCGCGGCCTGGGGCATCAACCAGGTCTGTGGCTCGGGCCTGCGCGCTGTCGCTCTGGGTGCGCAGCACATCCAGCTGGGCGATGCTGATATCGTCGCCGCAGGCGGTCAGGAGAACATGACCCTGTCGCCCCACGCCGCCGCGCTGCGCGCCGGTCACAAGATGGGTGACATGAAATATATCGACACGATGATCCGCGACGGTCTGTGGGATGCGTTCAACGGCTATCACATGGGTCAGACCGCGGAAAACGTCGCCGAGAAATGGCAGATCAGCCGCGACATGCAGGATGAATTCGCCGTCGCCAGCCAGAACAAGGCCGAAGCCGCGCAAAAGGCTGGCAAATTCGCTGATGAGGTCATTCCGTTCACGATCAAGACCCGCAAGGGCGACATCGTAATGGACAGCGACGAATACATCCGTCACGGCGCCACCATGGAAGCAATGGCAAAACTGCGCCCGGCTTTCACCAAGGACGGCTCGGTCACCGCAGCCAACGCGTCGGGCCTGAATGACGGCGCTGCCGCAACCCTGCTGATGTCGGCCAAGAACGCCGAAAAACGCGGGATCGAGCCTCTGGCCCGCATCGCTTCCTACGCCACTGCCGGTCTGGACCCGTCGATCATGGGCGTCGGTCCGATCTACGCCTCGCGCAAGGCGCTGGAAAAAGCGGGCTGGTCGGTTGACGACCTGGACCTGGTCGAGGCCAACGAAGCCTTCGCCGCGCAGGCCTGCGCCGTGAACAAGGACATGGGCTGGGACCCGTCGATCGTGAACGTGAACGGTGGCGCGATTGCCATCGGCCACCCGATCGGCGCATCCGGCTGCCGGGTCCTGAACACGCTTCTGTTCGAGATGAAGCGCCGCGACGCCAAAAAGGGTCTGGCGACCCTGTGTATCGGCGGCGGTATGGGCGTCGCCCTGTGTGTGGAGCGCGACTAAGTGCTTTGACAACCGCATAGAAAGGGGCGTCCGCTGGGCGCCCTTTTTTGTTACAAAGGACCTGAACCCTAAGATGCGACGATATTGCCATCCGGAATATCAAGATTCATGACGAAACAATATTGCGCAAGACCACCTCACAAAGTAACAGCATTACCAAGACGACTAAAATTGGAGGATTCCTAAATGGCACGTACAGCACTCGTTACCGGCGGTTCACGCGGCATCGGCGCAGCAATTTCCAAGGCGCTCAAGGCCGAAGGGTACAATGTTGCGGCCACCTATGCAGGCAATGACGAAGCCGCCGCCAAATTCAGCGAAGAAACCGGCATCGCCACCTATAAGTGGAACGTGGGGGATTACGACGAGTCCAAGGCGGGCATCGAAAAGGTTGAGGCAGAGGTCGGCCCCATCGACATCGTGGTGGCCAACGCCGGCATTACGCGGGACGCACCGTTTCACAAGATGACCCCGGAACAGTGGCATCAGGTGATCGACACCAACTTGACCGGCGTGTTTAACACCGTCCACCCTGTCTGGCCCGGCATGCGCGAACGGAAATTTGGCCGCGTCATCGTTATCAGCTCGATCAACGGTCAGAAGGGCCAGTTCGCGCAGGTGAACTATGCCGCCACCAAGGCAGGCGATCTGGGCATCGTGAAATCGCTGGCACAGGAAGGCGCGCGCGCCGGTATCACCGCCAATGCCATCTGCCCCGGCTATATCGCGACCGAGATGGTCATGGCGGTTCCGGAAAAGGTCCGCGAGGCCATCATCGGCCAGATTCCGGCCGGTCGCCTCGGCGAGCCCGAAGAAATCGCCCGTTGCGTTGCTTTCCTAGCCTCTGACGAGTCGCAGTTTATCAACGGCTCGACAATTTCGGCCAACGGCGCGCAGTTCTTCGCCTGATACGGGTCTTTTGCAAAATAATTGGGCCGGTCCTTTCAGGGCCGGCCCTTCTTTATCCCGTAAGAACGCGCGCGCAGCGCTCAGCGGGAACCGAACAACCAGTTCAGGGCGTGTTTGAAGACTTTGCCGCGCTCGGCATGGGCCCGCTGAAAGGCGCGGGCGGCTGCGGGGTTGGTCGTCATCTCGATCATGGCAGTCATCCTTTCAGTTCAGCTTTGTTTGACTTGTCTCCAATATGTGTCTTATTTCTTAAGCCGACAAACGAGCATTCTTTGGGACTCAGTTAAGAATTTCTTGTGTATAAATGAGCGACTACCTTCCGCCCCTGACCGCTTTGCGCGCCTTTGACGCAGCCGCGCGCCATATGTCCTTTGCGCGGGCGGCAGAGGAATTGCACGTGACCCCGGCCGCGCTGTCCTTTCAGATCAAGTCGCTGGAGGAACATCTGGGCCGTCCCCTTTTTCACCGCTTGAACCGGGCGGTGGAACTGACCGAAGCGGGCCGCGCCCTGGCTCCCGGGGCGGCCGAGGGCTTTGCGGCATTGCAGGGCGCGTGGCAGGCCGCACGGCGGCAGGGCAACGACACCAGCCTGACCGTCACTGCTGGGCCTGCGCTGACGGCCAAGTGGCTGGCTCCGCGCCTTTACGAGTTTGCGCGGGCATACCCCGAGATCGACCTGAAATTCTCGGCCACGTTGCGGAACATGGATCTGGAACGCGATGATGTGGATGTCGCCATCCGGTTCGGATACGGGCCGGATGACGGGCTATATTCCCTGCCCGTTCGCAGGGAATGGCTGACCCCGGTGATGACCCCGGACCTTGCGGAACAGTTTCCGACACCCGACAGTCTGAGGCATGCGCCTCTGATCTTTGATGACTCGATTGCGTTTTTGCAGCCGCCCAGCGACTGGCCGACATGGTTTCGCGCCGTCGGGGTCGATTTCACCCCCACGCATGGCGCGCATTTCTCGAACGCGGATCACGCGATTGATGCTGCCGTGGCGGGGGTCGGGGTGGTGCTGGGCCGGCGCGCGATGATCATCAAGGACCTGACCGAAGGGCGTCTGGTTGCACCTTTCAAGGTCGCCATCGAAACCAAGGGGCGTTTTCGATTTCTGTGCCTGCCCGGTGCCGAGAAGCGGCCCCAGATCGCTGCGTTCCGCGACTGGTTCATGGCCGAGATCGAAAAGACCGCGCATATCTCGGACGAATTCAGGATCATCCCGGTGGAAGAGGTCCCTGCCCCATGACACGGCCCCGCGCAACGGCGATCGGCTTCGTCGCGGTTCTGTTGTGGTCCCTGCTGGCCCTGTTTACCGTGGGATCGGCACCGACGCCGCCCCTGTTGCTGAACGCGATCTGCTTTTCGATCGGCGGCGCACTGGGGCTGGTCTGGACCTGGGCGAGCGGCGGTCTGCGCCAGTTGCGCGCGGTGCGCTGGGCCACCTATTTGTTTGGCACCGTTGGCTTGTTTGGTTATCACGCGCTGTATTTCTCGGCCCTGCGCATGGCACCGGCGGCGCAGGCCGGTTTGATCGCCTATCTGTGGCCGCTGCTGATCGTGCTGTTTTCCGGGCTGCTACCGGGTGAACGTCTGCGGATCGGTCACATGTTCGGCGCGTGTCTGGGATTTGCAGGTGCTGCCGTGATTATCGGCGGCGGCGGCAGCGCCGGGTTTCAGGCCGATCACCTTCCGGGCTATGCGCTGGCGCTGCTGTGTGCGCTGACGTGGTCAGGGTATTCTGTTTTGTCGCGACGGCTGGGGGATACGCCAACCAGTTCGGTCGCTGTCTTCTGTATTGCGTCGGCTGTGGCCTCGGCCCTGCTGCATCTGGCGGTTGAAGATACCGTCTGGCCCAACAGCGCCTTTGGCTGGGCCTCGGTCGCCGCCCTGGGGTTGGGGCCGGTGGGGTTGGCGTTTTATGTCTGGGATATCGGGGTGAAACAGGGCGACATTCAGATTTTGGGCACGGCGTCCTATGCGGCACCCTTGTTGTCGACGCTGGCATTGGTTGTGGCCGGGATCGCCGTTCCGTCCTGGGGTCTGGCGATCGCGGCCGTGTTGATCACAGGCGGCGCGGCCATCGCCGCGCGGGCCAGTATGAGCCGTTAGTTTGACAGGCGCTCGATCTCTTCCTTCAGCTTGAGTTTTTGTTTTTTGAGTTGAGCGATATGGAGATCATCGATGCCTGGCGAGCGTTGGGCTTCTTCAACTTCAAGACCGAGAGATTCGTGCTTTTTCTTCAGTTCGGTCAGATGTGCGCTCACGCTCATGGCGATACTCCTTTGTTGGTGACTGAGTTTCACGTAAGAATTTGACCACATCGTTTCCACCCTGTCACGCTGCAGACGCACAGAATCTGACATAAATCCGACAATTTCGGCTGGTTAATGCCTATTGGTTGAAAAACCCGCACAGCGCGGCCCCGGCTCGCAATACGGACGAAACCTGCTGCGTATAGCTTTCACCGTCTTTTTCGTGACGATCTCCGGCGTGCAAAATCAGCGGTGCATGCAGCTGAAACGCCGCCCGCCCGCCCTTTCTGGCGCGCAAAATCACCAGTTCGGCCTTGCGCCCGACCCGGGCAGCAAGGGGCAGAACCTCGACCGATCCCAACTGTTCGGAACAGGCCGTAATCATGTCGGGCAGACGGTCGGCCTTTTGGATCATATGCAGATAGCCGCGCGGCGCGAGACGTTTGGCCGCAGTGTCGAACCACGCGTCCATGGATGTGTGTTCGCTCAGCGCGACACTGCGCCCCCTGTCACGGGCCGGGCTGTGGGCGCCGGCGCGGTAATAGGGGGGGTTCGCGATGACGTGATCGAATTGTCGCTGCTTCAGATCGGCCGGCAGGGCGGTCAGATCGGCCTCGATGACCTCGAGCGGGGCCTCGTTTGCGGCTGCATTCCGGCGCGCCAGATCGGCATAGGGGGCCTGCAATTCGACCCCCGCCGCACGCAATCCGGGAACGCGCGCCATCAAGCACAGGATCGCGGCCCCCGCCCCGCAGCCCAGTTCCAGCACGGTGTGACCACGTGTCGCCGGTACCGATGCCGCCAGCAACACCGGGTCCACTCCGGCGCGATAACCTGACCGGGGTTGCAACAGGCGCACGCGACCTCCAAGAAAATCGTTGCAGGTCAGGTCGCTATCAGAAAACGAATTCATCTGCCCAGCGGAATGTCGTTATCCCGCATCACCCGTTCCGCGCGGATCAGGTCGTCGGTCCGCACCATCAACCTGCGCGGGAAGATTCCGATGCCGCCTTCGAGGATGCTCATATTTACGTCCATCTGAAAGCAGTCTATATCCTCGCCTTCAAGAAGGGCGGTTGCAAAGGCCAGGATCGTCGGATCGGTGCTGCGCAATAGTTCTTTCATGAGCAAGGATGTAAGGGCAAGGTGCGCCGGAAGTCGAGCCTTGTATCAGGGGTGTGATGGAAATCGGCACAATCTCGAAACCGCATGAACGACTGGCAGAGCTTCTGGCCGGTGAAATGGACGCGGTCAACACGCTGATCCGCACCCGCATGGCGTCGGACCACGCGCCACGCATTCCCGAAGTAACGGCGCATCTGGTCGAAGCAGGCGGCAAACGCCTGCGCCCGATGCTGACGCTGGCGGCGGCGCGGCTGTTCGATTACCCGGGCGACCATCATGTGCGTCTGGCCGCGACGGTCGAGTTTATTCATACCGCGACCCTGCTGCATGACGACGTGGTGGATGAAAGTGCCCAGCGCCGCGGGCGGCCAACGGCCAACCTGCTGTGGGACAATAAATCCAGCGTTCTGGTGGGCGATTACCTGTTTTCGCGCAGCTTCCAGTTGATGGTCGAGACCGAATCGCTGCGGGTGCTGGATATTCTGGCCAATGCCTCGGCCACGATTGCCGAAGGTGAGGTGCTGCAAATGACCGCGGCCACCGATCTGAGCACCAACGAGGCGATTTACCTGCAGGTCGTGCGCGGCAAGACCGCAGCCCTGTTTTCGGCCGCCACCGAAGTCGGCGGCGTGATCGCCGGCGCCTCGGAGGAACAGGTCAAAGCGCTGTTCGATTACGGCGACGCCCTTGGCATCGCGTTCCAGATTGCCGATGACCTGTTGGATTATCAGGGCGACAGCAAGGCAACCGGCAAGAACATCGGCGATGACTTCCGCGAACGCAAACTGACCCTGCCGGTGATCAAGGCGGTGGCGCGGGCGACACCGGAAGAGCACGCGTTCTGGGAGCGTACAATCGGCCGGGGCCGCCAGGAAGACGGCGATCTGGAACACGCGCTAGAGTTGATGACCAGATACGGAACCTTTGACGCCACGCGGTCGGACGCCTTCGGCTGGGCTGCAAAAGCCAAGGCGTCGCTTGAGGCGCTGCCCGATCATGAAATCCGCACTCTGTTGCGCGATCTGGCAGATTACGTGGTCTCTCGCCTCAATTGAGCTGCGTCGCGCGGCACCACCAGCCGGGATGCGCTGCGCCGATCTCATAGGCCGCAAAATGGGCGGCCTTCATCGTTGGATAGAGCGCGAAACAAGTCGATCCTGAGCCCGACATGCGGGCCAGCAGAACCTCTTTGGTCCCAGACAACTCATCCAGTACGCGCGTGACTTCTGGCGCGAGCCCCTTGGTCGGCGGTTCCAGATCGTTGCGCTGTTGCTTCAGCCACTCGGCGCACGCGAGGGGCGTGTCGAACACCGGAAGATGCGTGGGCATCGGAGGGTTATCGCACCGCTTCAGGGCAGCAAAGACCGCGCCTGTGGGCACTTCGACACCGGGATTGACCAGCAAGGCGGGCAATGACGGCAGGCTGACCGGCTCCAGCTGCTCGCCGATCCCGCGCATACGAGTTGCTTTTGCCGCCATACAAACCGGCACATCAGCGCCCAGAGACAGCGCCGCGCCGTGCACAACATCCGCCCCCTGATCCGCAGCCATGCGGAGCGTTGCGGCGGCGTCAGACGACCCGCCGCCGATACCGCCGCCGTGGGGCAACACCTTGTCCAGATTGATATGCCCGGTCCATCCGGCGGCCTCTGCGGCCTTCCAGACGAGGTTTCGGTTGTCTGCGGGTACGCCCCCCGCATGTTCACCGGAAACGGTCATCGATAATTCAGAGCCCGACGTGAATTCCAGCCGGTCACCGACATCCGCAAATACCACCAGGGAATCCAGCAGGTGATACCCGTAGGCCCGCCGACCGGTGACATGCAGTGTCAGGTTGATCTTGGCGGGCGCGAAAGCCTCAACCTTCATTGGCAACCTTCAGGGGTTCGGCCCCTTCTTCCGCCAGAACGGCGTCCAGTCCGATCTCCAGCTTGCGGCGGATGCGGTCGGGATCTGCCTCGCCGTCGGTATCTTCGGGGTCGATGAACGACAGGGCGCGTTTCCACTGGAACTCCGCTTCGCGCGCCCGGCCCACGGCCCAGTAAACATCGCCCAGATGGTCGTTGACCACCGGATCGACCGGCATCAGCTCGACAGCGCGCTCCATATGAGCGACCGCCTCGTCATACCGGCCCAGACGGAACAGCACCCACCCCAGACTGTCCACGATATAGCCGCTGTCCGGACGGGCCGCGACGGCGCGTTCGATCATGTCCAGCGCTTCATCCAGCTTTTCGCGCCGTTCGACCAGCGAATAGCCCAGATAGTTCAGCACCTGCGGCTGATCGGGGTTCAGCTCCAGCGCGCGGCGGAAATCAGCCTCGGCCAGTTCCCAGTTTTTGAGCCGTTCATGCGAGATGCCGCGCGCATAATGCAGGAACCAGTTCCCAGACGAACTGCGCTCGTTCAACTCGATCGCCCTGTCATACGAAAGGACGGCGTCCGAATAATCCTCTTCCTGGCGCTGCAGATCAGCCAGCGCGACATGGACGCTGGGCAGATCCGGGTTCTGACTGGCCAGCGTCTGCAATACCTCTGCCGCGGCGTCCTTTTTGCCCGACCGGCTCAGGACCTCGGCACGGCCCAGTTCAGCGGCGTGATAATCGCTGCTGGTGGCCGGTACTTTGCGATAAGCCTCAACCGCCAGATCATACTGCTCCAGCTCTTCCAGCAACTCGGCGCTCAGCAGGATCGCATCAACGTGGTCCGGACGCAGGAACGCCGCGATACGGGCGTAAAGCAGAACGTAACTCTGTGCCGCTTCGCTGCTCAGCGCTGCGCCAACGGAAAAGAACACTTCGGCCATACCATCCTGCGCAGACCCGACATGGGTAAAGGGCAGGGTTTCACCAGCGGTCAGTCGGGCAACATAGCCCTCAATCGTCGGATCGCTGCCTGCGGCAAATACGTTTTCCAGAAATTGCAGCGCATCGTCGTTTCGGTCCAGTTGCGACAGAACCTCGGTCCGGGCCAGGGCCGCGCGGCGGGAAAACCGGGCAACGGCGTCGTCATTGGCAGCAAAGATCGCTTCGGCGCCTTCGAAATCCCCGACAGACGCCAAGGCCAGCGCCTTGTGGTAAAGCGAGAATTCCCGCAAACCTTCCTGGGTGGCAACATCGTCGAACCGTTCCATCGCGCTGGTCATGGCACCCTGACCCATATGCGCCCATGCCAGCATCAGCCCATCGACCAGCGGCCCGACGCCCTGCGATTCCGGGTCGCGGGCAAGCAGGTCATCCAGCTTGCCTTCTGCGATCAGATTGGCGGCGATCACCATCTTCGCGGCCTGACTCGGCAGGCCCAGTTCCTCGATGGCCTGCGCCACCGGCAAGGCCCGCTGCACATCCCCCAGCGACAGCCGGGCAACAACGACGCTTTCCAGCAGCTTGTTGTTTTCGGGATCGGCACGCAACGCCTGCGCATAATATCCTTCGGCCGCGCGATAGTCGTTCTGGTAAATTGCCTGACGTCCGGCCAGGTAGGCACCGGACCCGGTATCCGCATGAAGCGGAAGCGCAACAGACGATGTGAACAGCACAGCTAATGCCGCGCGACGAACAAGAGAAGCCACCAGAAAACTGCCCTGCTATTGTTGACTGCAGAACAAGCTAGGGCTTCGGGCAGAAAGAGGCAATGGCAGAGCCTTCACGACCCTGCCACTGCCCGTGTTTTTGCTTACATGTTGGGATAGTTCGGCCCATCCCCGCCCTGCGGCGTGGTCCAGGTGATATTCTGGCTGGGATCCTTGATGTCGCAGGTCTTGCAGTGGACGCAGTTCTGGAAGTTGATGACGAATCGCGGACCGTCTTCATCTTCGACCATCTCGTACACGCCGGCCGGGCAATAGCGCTGCGCCGGTTCATCGAACTTCGGCAGGTTGACCTTTACCGGGATATCCGGGTCGGTCAGCTTCAGATGGCAGGGCTGGCTTTCTTCGTGATTGGTCATCGCAAAGGACACATTGGTCAGGCGATCGAAGGACAGTGTGCCATCGGGTTTGGGATAGTCGATAGGCTTGTGCTTGCTGGCGTCTTCCGTCGCTTCGGCATCGTTTTTGCCGTGGCCCATGGTGCCCAGCAACGAGAAGCCCAGCGTGTTGGTCCACATGTCCATGCCGCCCAGCACGAGGCTTGCGGTCAGGCCGTATTTCGACCACAGCGGCTTGACGTTGCGCACCTTTTTCAGATCGTCGCCGATTGCGCCTTCGCGCACATCGGTCTCATAGGTGGTCAGCTCGTCGCCCGAACGGTCGGCCTTGATGGCGTCATAGGCGGCCTCAGCCGCAGCCTTGCCTGACAGCATGGCGTTGTGGTTGCCCTTGATGCGCGGCACGTTGACCATGCCTGCCGAGCAGCCCAGCAACGCCACGCCGGGTGCGACAAGCTTGGGCATCGACTGAAGACCACCCTCGGTGATCGCACGCGCGCCGTAAGCCACGCGCTTGCCGCCTTTCAGCAGATCGGCCACCATCGGGTGATGCTTGAAGCGCTGGAATTCCATGTAAGGATACAGGTGCGGGTTCTTGTAGTTCAGGTGAACCACGAAGCCGACATAGACCTGATTGTTTTCAAGATGATAGATGAAGGACCCACCGCCCGCGTTGCTTCCCAGCGGCCAGCCCATCGTGTGGGTGACACTGCCTTCCTTGTGCTTGGCCGGGTCGATCTCCCAGATCTCTTTCATGCCGACGCCGTATTTCTGCGGCTCTTTCCCGGCGGACAGGTCGTATTTGGCGATCACTTCCTTGGACAGCGAACCGCGCACGCCTTCCGACAGGAAGACGTATTTACCGTGCAGTTCCATCCCCGGTTCGGTCTGCGGACCGTAGGAACCATCCGGTTCCAGGCCAAAGACACCGGCAACCACGCCCTTGACCTCGCCATTGTCGCCATAGACCAGTTCCGAACATGCCATGCCGGGGAAGATTTCCACGCCCAGTTCTTCGGCCTGTTCTGCCATCCAGCGGCAGACATTGCCCATCGAGACGATGTAATTGCCGTGGTTGTTCATCAGCGGCGGCATCGGGAAGTTGGGGATGCGGATTTTACCGGCCTCACCCAGCATAAAGAAGTTGTCTTCGTTGACCGGCGTGTTCAGTGGCGCGCCCTTTTCCTTCCAGTCCGGGATCAGCGCGTCCAGCCCGCAAGGATCCAGCACCGCGCCAGACAGGATATGCGCACCCACTTCCGAGCCCTTTTCCAGAACAACGACGTTCAGGTCGGCATTCAGCTGTTTCAGACGGATGGCCGCTGACAGGCCCGCGGGGCCTGCGCCCACGATCACCACGTCATATTCCATCGCTTCGCGTTCAATCTCGGCCATCGCGGGCTCCTTAGCTAACTTTCCGAATTGGCGCTTTCTTCATGCGGTCGGCGCAATATTGTTTCACGGCTGATTACATGGTCACAAAGACCTTGGTCAATCGAAACACGGCGTAACTACGCCGCAATGCGGCAAATCAGCTGTCCGGAGCGTCGCCCATCAGGTATCTGGGACCGCTTCCCTTGGATTTAGCCCGGTCGTCGGGGTTGTATAGCGCGCATTTCGGCAGGCTCAGGCAACCGCAGCCGATGCAGCCGTCCAGATTGTCGCGCAACCGTGTCAGGGTTTCGATTCGCTGATCCAGATGCGCCCGCAACCCGACGCTGATGTTCCGCCAGTCCTGCGGCGTTGGGGTCCGGTTTCCCGGCAGACCCGAAAGGACATCGCGGATTTCCGGCAGGGACAGACCGAATTGCTGGGCGATCATGATGAAGCTCAGACGCCGGATATCCGCGCGCTGATACCGCCGCTGCCCGCCAGCGTTGCGCCAGGGCGCGATCAAACCCTGCGCCTCATAATACCGGATGGCTGACACTGCCAGCCCGGTGCGCCGGGCCAGAGCGCCAATTGCCAGCCCCTCGGATACCGCCATGTTCACCTCGTAAATAATCTCTTGACCTAAAGTTAGGTTTAGAAATTACGGTGAGTCGGGACAAGCCTCAAATCAGAAAAGGAGATCCCATGATGGCAACACTTGAACACACCAATTTCACGGTCCGCGACCCCAAGGCGTCGGCGGCCTGGATGCAAAAGGTCTTTGGCTGGAAAACCCGCTGGGAAGGTCCGGCCATCGCCGGGGGGTACACAGTGCATGTGGGCAGCGCGCATACCTATCTGGCGCTGTACGCCCCAAGTAACCCGAAGCCATCCGGTGAAAGCAGTTATGACATCGTCGGCGGGTTGAACCATGTGGGCGTTCTGGTCGAAGACATTGACGCCACCGAAGAGAAAGTGATCAAGGCTGGGTTCACGCCCAAGTCGCACGCGGATTACGAACCGGGTAAGCGGTTCTACTTTGACGATGACAATGGCATCGAATTTGAAGTGATCAGTTACGACTAGGCCGTAATCCGCGCGTTACGCGGCCAAGCCCTCTTGCAATTCACGCCTCATTTGGGTCAGGTATTTGCCAACCCATCAATCGCCCCGACGCTGTCCCATGCGGCGGGGCGCATCAATTTATGCGTGGACGACAAGAATATGGAAAAGATTCCAATGACGCCTGCGGGCAATGCCTCGCTTGAGGCAGAGCTGAAGAACCTGAAATCCGTTGAACGCCCGGCCATCATCGAAGCCATCGCTTCGGCGCGGGAACTTGGCGACCTGAAGGAAAACGCCGAATACCACTCGGCGCGCGAAAAGCAGGGTTTTATCGAGGGCCGCATCAAGGAACTGGAAGGTATCCTGTCGCTGGCCGACGTGATCGACCCGGCCAAACTGTCCGGAGCGATCAAGTTCGGCGCCAGGGTCACGCTGGTCGATGAAGACACGGATGAGGAAAAGACCTGGCAGATCGTCGGGGAATATGAGGCCAATATCGAAAATGGCCTGCTCAACATCAAATCGCCCATCGCCCGCGCCCTGATCGGTAAGGACGAAGGCGACAGTGTCGAGGTGCGCACCCCCGGCGGCGTGCGGTCCTATGAAGTCCTGAGCATCGAATACGCCTGACCGGAGCGTTTCCCATGTCCGAGCGTACGCCAGAGCCGGAAACCGAGCGACCGACGTCGCTGGGCATTTACGACAAGCCTGCGCGGCCGTCGGTGACCGGGATTGAGATCGCCGCGGTTGCGCTCAGCCTGATCTGGCTGGTGGTATCTGTCGTCTTTCTGGTCCTGCCGGATAATGTTGACGGTGGCGGGTTCATCGTCACGCTGCTGGCGGTCTTCATGCCGGTGGCAATGATCTGGGTTGCCGCCACCGCCATGCGCGCCAGCCGGATCATGCGCGAAGAAAGCGAACGTCTGCAGACCGCGATTGACGCAATCCGGCAGGCCTATGTCATCCAGCAACAGCGCGCGGCCAGCGCCTCAGAACCGGCCGTCAGCAAGAAGCTGGACGAAATCGCCGAAGCCGCGAAAAAGACCGAAAACGCGCTGGCCACATTTTCCACGAAGCGCACCGAACCCGCCCGCAACGCGGCGCAGAAGAGAACCGGCGACCAGACTCTGCTGGAACTGGGCACCCCGGCCGAAGACATCGCCCCGCCGCTGAGTACCGGTGTCTTCATCCGCGCGCTGAACTTTCCCGAAACGCAGGATGACGCCGAGGGGTTCAACGCCCTGCGCCTGGCCCTGAAAGACCGCAAGACCGCGCAGCTGGTTCAGGCCTCGCAGGATGTTCTGACCCTGCTCAGCCAGGAAGGCATCTATATGGATGACCTGCGCCCGGACATGGCCCGCCCCGAGATCTGGCGGCAATTCGCGCAGGGCGCGCGGGGCCGGGCGGTCGCGGCGCTTGGCGGAATCCGCGATCGCTCGTCCCTGGCATTGACCGCGGCCAGGATGAAGCAGGACCCGATCTTCCGCGACGCCGCGCATCACTTCCTGCGCCGCTTCGATCACATGATTGTCGAGTTTGAATCCGGGGCCAGCGACGCCGACCTGACCGCATTGGGCGACACCCGCACGGCGCGGGCTTTCATGCTGCTGGGTCGCGTTGCCGGGACTTTCGACTAAATCCCGAAACTGCCGTAGGGCAGGAACCGGACCATGTCGCCCGGCCTTATATGGCGGGCGCCGTCCTCGATCTCAACCAGCCCTTCGGCCCAGCTGAGACCGCTGATCCGGCCCGACCCTTCCGAGGCAAACACCTCGGCCCTGCCATCGCGGATACGGGCGCGCAGATATTCGCGGCGACCGGGTTTCTTGCGTTTTTCAAACGCGGCAGGCAGGTCGAAGCCCTGCGGTGTCTGCCATCCCTCCCCGGCCAGCAGGCCCAGCGCGGGACGGCCAAAGATCAGCGTGCACACCAGCGCCGCCACCGGGTTTCCGGGCAGACCGAAGACCGGCTTACCATCCCACAGGCCCAGCGCCAGCGGCCGCCCGGGTTTCAGGGCAATCCGCCATTCCTGCATCGCGCCGGCCTGCCGCAACAATGCCGAAACATGGTCCTCGTCCCCGGCCGAAGCGCCGCCGCTGGTCAGGATCACATCCGCCTGTTCCGCCGCACGGTTCAACCGGTCACGCAAGTCTTCGCAGTCATCGCCCACGCGGCCCATATCCACCGGCCAGAACCCCATTCGGCGTACCAGCGACAACAGCATCGGGCGGTTGGCGTCATAAATCTGCCCCGGCCCCGCGGGGTTCCCGGGTTCGACCAGCTCGTCCCCGGTTGACAGCACGGCGACGCGCAGCACCCTGCGCACCGGGACTTCGGCGATCCCTGTCGCCGAAAGCAGGGCAAGATCTGCCGGTGTCAGCCTGCGCCCGGCGGGCAGAACCAGATCGCCCTCGGCCACATCCTCGCCCGCGCGGCGGGTGTTGGCCCCCTGTTTCAGCGGGCCGTGAAAGGCTATATGCCCATCCCGCTTGGTCACGTCCTCTTCCAGTATGACCGTGTCGACGCCGGTTGGCAGCGCAGCGCCGGTCAGAACGCGCAGGGCATACCCGGCAGGCACCACACCGTCGAACGGGATCCCTGCCGCCGCCCGCCCCTCATGCAAGGGCATCACCTGTGCACCCTCCGGGGCCTGTCCGGCGAACCCGTACCCATCCACCGCCGTATTCGCCTGCGGCGGATTGGATCGCCGCGCGAGGATATCCTTGGCAAGAATTCGGTCGTCCGCCTGCATCACCGCAGCGATTTCAACGGGTGCAACCACCGCCAGACGGTTCCGCAACAGCGCCAGCGCGTCATCCACAGGCGTCCAGTTCACCCCGGCAGGCAAGGCAAAACAATCGTTGCGCAGGGGCGGCGGCGCGATGTCCGGTTTGGTCATAATCCGACCTCCTGCAGAATGAAATCCGCGATGGCGGCGGTGTCGTCCAGATCGAAGACCGGAAGGGTCAGATCCATCGGCGTGTCGCTGGCCACTGCGCGGACCGATTTGTTGTCCGGCGCGATCAAAGGGTTTCCGGCCCCGGCGCGAAATGCCTCGATCTTAAGGTGGTCAGCGCGTTTGAACCCCTCAACCAAAACCAGATCAACGGGGGAAAGACGCGCCAGCAACTGCGCAAGCGACGGCTCGGGCGCGCCGCGCAACTCCTGCATCAGGGCCACGCGCTGGCCCGAGGCCAGCAGCACCTCGGACGCGCCGGCCATTCGGTGACGATAGCTGTCTGTACCCGGCTGGTCGACATCGACCCCGTGATGGGCATGTTTGACGGTCGAGACAGTGAACCCGCGCCCGGCGATCTCGGTCACCAGCCGTTCGACCAGACCGGTCTTGCCTGCGTTCTTCCAGCCGGTGACGCCGTAGACCCTCATGCCTGCTCCAGCAGCTTCTGCGCCCGCGCCAGATCGTCGGGCGTGTTGACGTTGAAGAACGGGTCGAACGGTTCCGCCGGAAACAGCGCCTCGCGCCCACCGTGCCTGTCGGTCCAAAGCACCACCTTGCGCAGCCCGCCGTTCAGCGCTTCCCGCAGATCGTCGCGCAGCGCGACGGGCCAGAGGCCGAAGGTCGGGTGTCGGTTGACCCTGCCGCCCGATTTCAACTCCGCCCCCGTGCGCGGAGTAGTGGCCAGCACCAGTGGATGGGTCTGCCCTTCGGCGGCGTCAACCAGACGCGTGACCAGATCACGAGGAAAGAACGGCGTGTCCGCAGCGGCAGTAACAATAGTCTCGCCCCCCTGTTCCGCCGCCCAGTCGAGCCCGGCCAGAACACCTGCCAGAGGCCCAGCATATCCTTCGATGGTATCAGGTAAGATGGGCAGGTTCAGGTCGGCGAATCGCTTTGGGTCGCCATTGGCGTTCAGCGCCAGCCCATCGACCTGCGGGGTGAGACGGTCGATCACATGGGATAGCAAGCTTTGTTCACCAATCTGCAGCAGCCCCTTGTCGCCGCCGCCCATCCGGGTGGAGAGACCGCCGGCGAGGATCGTGCCAAGAGGGCGGGTCATGCGCTTTCCTCGATTTCCGGCCATTTTCTGAATTTATCTGCCGGCAAAATGATCAAGGAACCAATACCGAAGCAGAACAGAACGCCCCAAGTGGCTGCCGTCGTCCCAGTAAACTCTGCAATCGAGCGGCTTAAACCGATGAGTGGTGGTACAAGACAAGCCACCGCAAACAGAGTGAAAGCTGATAAATAGCACCGGTACCTGAGAGCCGATCTTCTGGTTTCGTCGGGTATCTCGACGAATTTCGGCAAGCCATGCAACAGGACCCGCTGAAGCGCAGCGTTTTGCTGTTGCGACATCAGTCCCCAAGCCTGCCAACCCGACCGAACGGGACCACGCAAATCAAACAAAGCTATATAGCCCCTCGGCATCCAGCCCAGTTGACGGAGCGTTGCAGCATCCAGTTGCGCCATCCCGTCAATGACGGCCCGTTTGCTGCGCGCGAAGTCTCGAAGCGCTAAAAAACAAAGCGGCAGAATAGCAGCAGCCAATACGAATAGCCCAAAGATTTTGAGGGTTTCCAAAATCATCCCGCACTCTTCCTGCGATGTTTCTTGTCTTCAACCGGCACCGTCGCCGGGTCCACATCCCGTACCAGCCGGTCTTCGCCCGAGAGGCAGACGAAGCGTTGCCCGCGCATGCGGCCGATCAGCGTCAGGCCAACCTCGCGCGCGATCTCGACACCCCAGGCGGTGAAGCCCGAGCGTGACGCCAGCACCGGGATGCCCATCATCGCCGTCTTGATCACCATCTCGGATGTCAGCCGCCCGGTGGTGTAGAGGATCTTGTCCCCGGCCCCGACCCGCTCGGACAGCATCCAGCCGGCGATCTTGTCCACCGCGTTGTGGCGGCCCACATCCTCCATGTAGACCAGCGGGCGGTTTTGGTGACACAGAACAGTGCCATGGATCGCCCCGGCTTCAAGATAGAGCGACGGGGTGCGATTGATCCTGGCCGCAAGGTCATAAAGCCATGAGGTACGGACCGTGACCTGCGGCAGGCGCACGCCTTCCAGCCCCTCCATCATGTCGCCGAACACGGTGCCCACGGCGCAGCCGCTGGTGCGGGTCTTTTTCTTCAGCTTGTCCTCATAAGACGTCTCGCGCGCAGTGCGCACCACCACGGTTTCCAGATCGTCATCGTAATCGACCCCGGTGATCGCGTCGTCATCGCGCAGCATGCCCTGGTTGCGCAGAAAACCCAGCGCCAGATATTCGGGATAATCGCCGATGGTCATCGCCGTCACGATTTCCTGAGCGTTCAGGAAAATCGTAAGCGGCCGCTCCTCGACCACCGAGATCCGGCTGACTTCACCGTTCTGATCCACGCCCTCGACCGCGCGGGTCAGCCGTGCCGCGCCGGGATCCGGGGCGATGATGTAATCCGATACGTCCGGTTTCGTGGCCAATTGCAACCCTTTCCCAAGACCGCTACTGCTGCTGCCGACACCATAGGATCTAGCCATGGCAGACACCACATCCAAGTCATACTTCTGGAAGGGTTTTCGGGACGGAACCCCGTTCATCTTCGTGGCGATCCCTTTCGGTACGCTCTTTGGCGTTTTCGCGACCGAGGCGGGGCTGGACATCGTCCAGACCATTGCTTTTTCCGCAACCGTCTTTGCGGGGGCGGCGCAGTTCACCGCGCTGCAACTGTTGCAGGACAACACCCCCACGGCGATCGTGCTGGCCTCAGCGCTGGCGGTGAACCTGCGGGTGGCGATGTATTCAGCCTCGCTGACGCCTTATCTGGGCGCCGCACCGATATGGCAAAGAGCCTGTGCGGCTTATCTGACGGTTGATCAATCCTATGCTTGCGGGATCGTCCAGTTCGAAAAAGAGCCGAAGATGACCGTTCCGCAGCGCATGTCTTATTTCTTCGGCTCGGTCACACCGATCACGCCGCTTTGGATTCTGGCAACCTATCTGGGGGCGGTGCTGGGGGCGCAGATCCCCGAAAGCTGGGCGCTGGACTTTGCGCTGCCGATTACCTTTCTGGCCATGATCGGCCCGATGATGCGCACGCTGGCGCATGTGATCGCGGCCTTTGTCGCAATCGTTGTCGCCCTGCTGACCGTCGCAGTGCCGTTCAATCTGGGGCTGTTGATTGCCGGAGCGGCGGGGATGGTGGCCGGGGCGCAGGCCGAGCTGATGCTGGAGCGGAGAAAGACATGACCCAGATCGACCCGACAACCATGTGGATCGTCATCGTCGGCCTCGCCATCGGCAGCTTTGCCCTGCGATTCACCTTCATCGGTCTTGTCGGGGACCGGCCGATGCCGCCCTGGCTGCTGCGGCATCTGCGGTATACCGCTGTGGCCATCATTCCGGCTCTTATCGCGCCGCTGGTGGTGTGGCCGACCGCGACCGAAGGTCAACCCGACGTGCCGCGTATGGCTGCGGCGGCGGTTGCCCTGTCGGTCGGAGTTATCACCAAGAACGTAATCGCCGCCATCTTCACGGGTGCCGCGACCCTGTACGGTCTGCTGTATCTATTGGGTTAGGCCCGCATCCAGCTGGTTCAGCCGGGCATTGTTCGCCGCCAGCCCCTTTTGCAGGTCGGCATCGTCGTTCTCGCGGTACTCAGAGGTCGCAACTCCCGGAATCTGACCGAATTGCTCGGACAGTTTGACGGGGTAAAAGGTGGTGGTAATGCCCTCGAATCCCGGCACCTGCTGCAACAGCCGTGCAGTCGAATTGGCGCAATACGCCCCGGGCACAGGGCCCATCTGCTTGGCCAGTTGCAGGGCGATCTCGGCCTGTTGGGGAGAGACTTCTATTGTCTGAATGCGCGCATAATGCGTCTCGCGCGCGTGGCTGCTGCGATAGGCGCGTTCAACATTGGGCGTGATCCCATACAGCACATCATCCCTGATCGGCACCACATCGGCACGGAATGAACCCGCAGGGTCGAATATCACCCGTTCACTGCCGCTGATCATCAGCGACGTGTGCGCGCCCGAACCGGTCCGGGTGCTGATCATTGTGTAAAGTGTCAGGGTGGATGGGCCGGGGTCCCGATAGGACCGGGCCACGATTTCGGCCTGGTCTGCCTGGGGTCGCTGCGATCCGGTGCAGCCTGCGACAAGCGCTGCCAGCAGGCAGGTAAACAGAATCCTGATCACGGCCGACCCCGTTTATGGATTAAGAGGCAAAGACCGCCAGAAACAGGCAAAGAAAGGCGATGGCGACCACACACCAGGTGGTGGCCTTGATGAACCCTTCGAAGGTTTTGGTTTGAACGGTGATGTCCATGTCGCCGTGCTTATGTTCAGCCATGTTGCAAAGATTCCCAATTCGCGTGTTTGAAATGTTGGATAATCGAAAATAGGGGGCCTGTCACCACGTCATTCGCGCGCAGGGGGCGTTGTCTGAAACACCGAGCATCCCGGATAACCGAACCCCCAGCGCCAGGGCAGGCCGGAACAGGGGCCGCCACCCAGGCGCACGGCGGCGAACATGGCCTCGGCAGTGACAGCGTGGGCCGTTCGAATCTGATCGGGCGTCATGTCATAGCGATCAGCATCTTCTTCGGCATGATCGTCGCCATGTTGTCTGACGCAGGTACGCAGGGCTTCGTCCGCGGACAGGCGCGCGTCATAGCTGTCGTCGGCGCGCGATGCACCGCCCGCGTCATGGTAGGCGCGGTCATGGGTCACGCAGCAATATTCCCAGGGTGGGTGTGCGTCATAGAGCGCGCGGAATTTCGGGAAAGTCTCCGCCACAAAGCGCCAGCTGGCCGACAGCCCGCCGGAACATCCGTCTGTTTCGAAGGGGGTCAGCGCGGCCTCGCCCTTTTGCGCGATCAATGCGCGATGGGCCGGCATTTCGATATTGCGCATGAAATCCTGCGCCATGGCCGGGAATGCCGTCAGCACAAGGACAACCGCCAGATTACGGGCTTTCATCGCGCATAGCCTCAGTGTCGACGGACATCCCGAAAGTGGTCGCCAGCCACAACAGTAACCGTTCCGCCGGGCCCATTTCCGCGCGCACGCGCAGCACTTCGTTCGCCATCGCCGGACGGTCGGTGATCAACCCGTCGACACCCATCGAGGCCATCGCCGACATCTGCAGCGGGTCATTCACTGTCCAGACATAGATATCCTTGCCCGCCGCCTGCACCGAACGCACCAGTCCAGGCGTCGCCATGGCCGCGTTGACTGCAACGAAATCGCCCTCAAGCCCCGACAGATCGCCCACGGCCGTGGCCGCCAGCACTCCGGCCCGCCAATCGGGGCGCAATGCCTTCATCTTCTGCACCGCCGGGTATTTCAGCGACATGGTGGCGATGTCGTCCTGCATCGCCATCTCTTCGACAATCGCTGCGACCCGGTTTTCCAGATCGACGTCATGGCCGTAATATTTCAGTTCGATGATGACCCTGGCCCTGCCCTTCGCGGCCTCAAGCACATCGCGCAGCGTCGGTGTGCGTTCATCGGCATATTCGGGCGCGAACCAGCTGCCGATATCGATCTCGGCCACGTCCGCCATCGTGGCATCCCAGACTTTCAGATCGACACCTGCCAGTTTCATGAAATCGCTGTCATGGGCGACGATCACAACGTCATCCGCGGTTTCCTGCACGTCGATCTCGACCCAGTCCGCGCCGTCCTCAATCGCCTTGAGCACCGAGGCCATGGTGTTTTCTGGCCGCAAGGCCGCCGCGCCACGGTGGCCAATCACCTCGGCCCGGTCCGGGGCCTGCACCCGCTCCAGCAGATGCTGCCCGAACCACAACCCCGCAAGCACGGCGGCCACAGCAAGCGTGACCGCGGTGAACAGAGGTATGCGCAGACGGCCCGGCTCGGGATGTGGCGGGTCGGAGGTGCGGATCACGAAAAACCCGTCCAGCAACACGGCCAGCGCCCCCAGCGCCGTGGCCGCCAGCACCAGACCTGCCAGAGACCACAGGCCCGCGACCAGAAGGCTGTAGATCAGCGCCAGCCGCAGATGTTCGGCCCCCTGAAGGGGCACAAGCGCAAACAGAATCCCGGCCACCCAGCCGATCGCGGCGGCGATAACCAGACGCAGGCCCAGCCAAAACGCCAGCTGGATCTTGAGGCGCGCGCGGTTGCCCTCCATCCGGCTGGCGCTGACATTAAACGCATGGGCCGGATGCACGCCTTCGAACAGCACCAGATGCAGCGACAGTGCCCAGGCCGACAGCCGACGGATCAGCACCCAGGCCATGACCAGGCCCAGTGCCCCGATCAGCGCCACCGCGACCCAGAAGGACGGCGGGTGGAACGTCAGGTAGTAATTGATGTCAAACTCGGTCAGCGTCCACCACGCGATCACGGCGGACACCACCGCAAAGGGCAGGATCAGCAGCAGAACGCGCAGGACAAAGCGCACCGCGAACCCAAAAAGCGCGGGCAGGCGCGACAGGATCAGGCCGATGGCCGCACTGCCCGCGCGCCACGGATCGCTCTCTCCCATCCGCAGAGACCCCGCCATGACAGAAAACACAAACACTTCGGCCAATAGAAACAGGCTGAGCACGACTATCGCCGCGACAAACCCGGCAGGCGACAGGATGAAAGCCGCAATGTCCTGATCGGTCAGGGCCGTCTGGTTGGAGAGCGACACCGCGAGATTCACCGAAAGCGCAACGCCCGGCGCGATCACCGCGATCAGCAGCAGCCTTACGGCGACATAGATCGGCACAAAGACACGGCGGCGCGCCCATGCGCCTTTATAAGCTTTAGCAACGGCTGCAAAACTGAACACGCAACGCCCCCCGGATAATGCAGGTATTCAAGGCTGCGCAGACGTGAATTGCAAGCCGGGCGGTCAGTTCTCTTCCAGATCGGCCGCCAGCCGGAAGCCGATGCGGTTGGCGGGCTTGTCCTCGACCGATTTGGGCAGCGCGCGCAGCATCACGTTCAGCTGGCTCACATGCTGCACCAGCTGGGTCCGGGCGCCGGTCGCGTCCGAACCATAGAAGGTGATGATATCGGGATCGAAATAGCCCATGCCCTCGATCCGCATGACGCCCGCGTCGCCGCCGGTAAAGCCCATGGCAACCTCCTGATCGCCATCCAGCGCCTTTTCGAAGTTCTGGATATAGAGGATCAGCCGCTCATAGGCCCATTGCGCCGGGCTTTTCGTCTCGACCGGTTTTTGCAAAGGACCCGGCAGTTCTTTTGCGCCGGACTGCGCATTCGGGTTCGCGTGCACCTCGTAGCATCTGGGCAAAGCTGCCGCTTCTGCCGCCTCAGCCGACGTTTCGATCTGGTCCTGCATGCCTTACCCCTTGCGCTGAAACTCCCATGCCCCGTCCGCGCGGCGCGTCCGGGTGACAGCTCCAATGTGGTAAAGATGGTTCAGGTGTGCAACCGCTTCGACCAGCGCCAGGCCATATTCACCCGCACCGATCTGACGCTTGAACAGGGGAACAAAGCATTCCGCGGCGGATTTGAGTTGGTCCAGATAATCCTGCAACCGGTCCAGCGCGCTGTGGTGATTGTCGATCAACTGCTTCATCCGCAGAGGCAATCCGGTGAAGGGCAGTTTGTGCCCGCCCAGAGCGATGTGATCGGGCCGGGCCAGCCCCTGAAGCCGCTCGCAGGCCTCCAGCCATTCAGCAACCGGGTCCGCCAGCGGTTCGGTGACGTAGACGCCCAGATTGGGGCTGATCGAGCTGAGGATCTGATCGCCGGTCAGCACCAGATTGTCGTCGCGGCTCCAGAAGGTGGCGTGTTCCGGGGCGTGGCCATTGCCCATGTGCACGTCCCAGTCGCGCCCGCCCATGCGGATCACGCTGCCCTGTTTGATCCGGGTAAAGCCCAGCGGCATCGGATACACCGTGTCGCAGAAATTGAAGGGCCGTTCGGTCATCCTTTTGGCCAGAAAGGCGGCGTCCATCCCGGCGCTGCGGTAATAGTCCAGCGTTTCCTGCGGCCAGGTCTCCTGAACATCCAGTTGCAGCATCCGCGCGAACAGCCAGGCGGTGCGCGATGTCACCAGTTCCGCGCCATGTTCGGACTGGAACCAGCCCGCATTGCCGACGTGATCGGGATGGTGATGGGTCACCACCACGCGATGGACCGGCTTGCCGCCCAAAGGCCCCGCCATCAGCGTTTCCCAGATGCGCCGGGTCTTGTTCGACGACAGGCCCGTGTCGATCACCGTCCACCCGTCACCGTCATCCAGCGCATAGATGTTGACGTGATCCAGCGCCATGGGCAGCGGCAGCCGCATCCACAGCACCCCTTCGGCGACCTCAACCGCCTGACCCAGCGCCGGAGGTTCGGGCCAGGGATAGCGGATGGTCAATGGGGTGTCGCCGTCCATCAGGCCGCCAGTTCCTCGGCGCTGAGGGCATAGATGTCCCCGGCCCCGTTCTGCGCCTGCGCCAGCAGACCGGCATATTCCGGCAGCAGCGCGTTGATGTAATAGCGCGCCAGCCTGGACTGGGGTCCATCCGGAGCTGCCAGCGCAGCCTTGAGGTGGTAATGCGCACCAAGTACGCGGGCAAAAGCGTGCAGATAAGGTACGGCTCCGGCGAAACGGTCATTCATGTCGGCCTGCGCCACGATCCATTCGGTTGTCTCACGCAAGCTTTCCGTCGCCTCCCAGACCGGACCGGCCAGATCCGGCATGGCCGAGCGGGCCTCTTCCGCGTGATCCTCGATCTCGTCCAGCAGGCGCGAGGCCGCCTCGCCCCCATCCATCATCTTGCGCGCGACAAGGTCCATGGCCTGAATGCCGTTGGTGCCTTCGTAAATCGCGGTCACCCGGACGTCGCGGTAATACTGTGCCGCGCCGGTTTCTTCGATGAACCCCATGCCGCCGTGAACCTGAACACCGGTCTCGGAAACGCGCATGCCGGTCTCGGTGCCGAAAGCCTTGCAGATCGGGGTCAGCAGGGCCGCCCGAGATACCCATTCGGCGTCGCCGGTGGCGTTGGCCATGTCGATGGCGGCCGAGTTGGCCAGCATGATGGCGCGCGCGGCAAAGGTATCGGCGCGCATGCCCATCAGCATCCGGCGCACATCCGCGTGGTCTATGATCGTCCCCGAAGGCGTCCTGCCCTGTTTGCGTTCCAGCGCATAGGCCAGCGCGTGCTGATAGGCGCCTTCGGCTGCGCCGACACCCTGACCGCCGACACCCAGACGGGCGTTGTTCATCATGGTGAACATCGCGGCCATACCGCCATGTTCCCTGCCGACAAGCCAGCCTTTTGCGCCGTCATACTGCATCACGCAGGTGGGCGAGCCGTGCAGGCCCATCTTGTGCTCCAGCGACACGACCTTCAGATCGTTGGCCACACCGGGATTGCCGTTGTCATCGGGCAGGTATTTGGGCACCAGGAACAGCGAAATGCCCTTGGTTCCGGGAACGCCGTCCGGCAGGCGCGCCAGCACCAGATGGCAGACGTTCTCGGTGAAATCATTGTCGCCCCACGAGATGAAAATCTTCTGCCCGGTCACCGAATAGGTTCCGTCGCCATTGGGCTCGGCCTTGGATGTCAGCGCGCCGACATCCGATCCGGCCTGCGGTTCGGTCAGGTTCATGGTGCCCGACCATTCGCCCGCCATCATCTTCGGCAGGTAGAGCGCTTTTAGCTCATCGCTGGCGTGATGTTCCAGCGCTTCGATCTGGCCCTGCGTCATCAGCGGAGCCAGTTGCAACGACAGGCAGGCCGCCGACATCATCTCGTTCACGGCCGTCGTCAGGGTCATCGGCAGGCCCATGCCGCCATATTCAGGATCACCGCTCATCCCGATCCAGCCGCCTTCGGCAATCGCCTTCCAGCCGTCGCCGTAACCCGGCGATGTGCGCAGGACGCCGTTTTCCAGACGTGGCGGCTCCAGATCGCCGGGGCGTTGCAGCGGGGCCATGACCTCTTCGCACATCTTGCCCGCTTCCGTCAGGATCGCGCTGACGACGTCCGCGCTGGCCTCCGAGAATTTCTCGGTCGCCGCGATCTGATCGAACCCGATCACATGGCGGAACAGAAGTTCATAATCGGAAATTGGCGCGCGGTATGGCATGTCTACCCTCAGGGTTGTCTGTTCGGTTTTTCGCGGGTGGGGTTGGAAATTTCAATGCCCACCTTTATGCATCCTTGATTATTCGATTACCTAGCCAGCCCAATGTTACAAGCAATCAAAACGCGGCGTCACCACATATGATCCCTAACGGCACACAGGAGTTATCCGCCGATCCCGGCGGAATCGCGCAGGCGGCGGATCTGCTGCGGCAGGGCCAATTGGTCGCGTTTGCCACCGAAACCGTCTATGGGCTGGGTGGCGACGCCTGCAACGGTAAGGCGGTGGCCGGGATTTACGAGGCCAAGGGACGCCCCAGTTTCAACCCCCTGATTGCCCATGTCGCGTCCATCCAAGCCGCACAGAGATTCGTCGAATGGTCAGACCGGGCCGAGGCGCTGGCCGCCGCCTTCTGGCCGGGGCCATTGACTCTGGTTCTGCCTTTGCGCGCCGGCCACGGCATTTCACCACTGGTCACAGCCGGGCTGGACACGCTGGCCGTCCGGGTGCCCGCACATGGCACTGCCCGCGCCTTGCTGGCGGCGTTTGACGGGCCGGTCGCGGCCCCGTCGGCCAACCCTTCGGGCCAGATCAGCCCGACAACCGCCGAACATGTGCGCAGGGGGCTGAACGGGCGCATCGCCGCCATTCTGGATGACGGTCCCTGCGGCGTCGGGCTGGAATCCGCCATTGTCGGACTGGCCGGAGAGCCCGCCCTGTTGCGCCCCGGTGGCGTTTCGCTGGAACAGATCGAACGTGTTCTGAACACCCGCCTGCATCATCATCAGCCCGGAGACCTGCTGACGGCGCCGGGTCAGCTGCAATCGCATTACGCCCCGGATGCGCCGGTGCGCCTGAACGCCGCAGGCAAGCAAGGCGATGAGGTTCTGTTGGGTTTCGGACCCGTCGCGTGTGACCTGAACCTGTCGGAAGACGGCGATCTGGCCGAGGCGGCGGCCAACCTGTTTTCGGCCCTGCACAGGCTAAACGATACCGGACGTCCGATTGCAGTGTCACCAATCCCCGTTCACGGGCTGGGTGCTGCGATCAACGACCGCCTGCGCCGCGCTGCCGCGCCCCGTGACAGCTGATCAGGCCCGCCCGGCGCTGGCCGACAGGGTCAGCGGATCAACGCCCAGCGTGGCCAGCGCGGCCTCCCACTTCCCGTCGTCGGGCACGTCGAAAACCAGTTTCGAGGACGCCTCGGTCGTCAACCAGCCATTCATCGCGATCTCATCTTCCAGCTGACCGGGTCCCCAGCCGGAATAGCCCAGCGCCAGCGTCGAATTCAGAGGGCCGCGCCCCGAGGCCAGGTCTTCGAGCACATCCAGCGTCGCGGTCATACTGAAATCATCCGAGATTCGCATCGAATGCAGGTTGGCATCGTAATCCGCACTGTGCAGGACAAACCCGCGCGACATCTCGACCGGGCCGCCGAAATGGACCAGACGCTCGCCCACCACCGGGATGCGGCATGCGATGTTCAGCTGTCCCAACAGGGTTTTTATCCGCAGATCCGACGGTTTGTTCACGATCAGACCCATCGCCCCGTCATCCCCGTGGCTGCAGATGTAAACCACCGAATGGTCGAAGCGCGGATCACCCATGCCAGGCATCGCAATCAACAGTTTTCCGGTCAGGTCCATAGATTTACATCTCTTGCTGAGTCCCCCTCAACAATGACCTTGGGGCGCAGGGATTGGCAAGGGATCAGCGCATATTTCCGCAGATTTCATCCGGGTGACCGGAACGTGACTTGGAATCCCGGCCCGTACCGCGCATTTATGGGGTATGAACCGCCGTTTTAAATCCGCTGCGATTGCGCTGACCGCCTGCGTCGCCCTGACCGCCCCCGCCTATGCGCAGGGTGTCGATAGGGTTGTCCAACTGGATATTCTCGACGGTGGGCGTACCGCTGACGGGACCTATCTGGGTGCCGTGCGGCTGACGCTGAAAGAGGGGTGGAAAACCTATTGGCGCGCACCCGGAGATGCCGGTATCCCGCCGCAGTTCAACTGGAACGGCTCTGACAATGTGGGCGAGGTGTCGATCACCTGGCCTGCCCCCGACGTATTTGTGCAGAACGGCCTGCAATCGATCGGTTACGAGGGGCAACTGGTGCTGCCGGTGGAAATCACACCCGACAACCCCGCCAAACCCGTACGGCTGCGCGGCGACATGGATCTGGGCGTTTGCAAGGATGTCTGCATCCCCGAACGGCTGGATTTCGACCACACGCTGGATGCTGACGCGGCACGTAACCCGGCCATCGCCGCAGCGCTGGCCCAGCGCCCCTATTCCGCGAAAGAGGCCCGCGTGACACAGGCGCGCTGCCATCTGACGCCCACTTCGGACGGTATGCGGATCGAGGCCCGCGTCACCATGCCATCAGCCGGCGGGCGCGAGGTTGCGGTGATCGAACCGGGCAATCCCGCGCTCTGGGCGTCGCAGTCCGAAACCCGGCGCAAGGGCGACACGCTGATTGCCACATCCGAGGTGATCAGTGCCTCGGGCGGGCCTTTTGCGCTGGACCGATCGGAAATTCGGATCACCGTTCTGGGCACCAATCACGCCGTCGACATTCAGGGCTGCAGCGCGGGCTGACCCCATGATCCAAACCCCAAAGATCGGCGCGCTGGCCGTAGTTCTTCATCAGGGCCAGGTCCTGCTGGTGCAACGAGGCAAACAACCCGATGCCGGGCTGTGGGGGTTTCCCGGCGGCCATGTGGAATGGGGCGAGACGGTTCTGGACGCCGCGCGGCGGGAACTGCACGAGGAAACCTCGGTCCTTGCCGAGCCACTGCATTATCTGGACAATCTTGACCTGTTGCGGCGAGACGAACAGGGGGTCGTCCTGGCGCACTACCTTTTGGTCGGTGTGGCCTGTCAGTACCAGTCAGGCTCACCGGTGGCCGGCGATGATGCACTGGACGCCCGGTGGTTTCCCGTCAATCAGATACGCTGCGGCGAACTGGGAATGAGCGACCGGGTCCCCGACCTGCTGGAAACCGCATTGCGCAGGGGCTAAGCAGCCCGACCCTTGAGGCGCGCATAAAGCAGCCCCGATAGCGTCACGCTCAGCGCCAGAATCGGAACCGCGCCCGCGACAAAGGCCCCCAGACCCATCTGCAGGGCGGCAATCCCGTCTTCGCCGGCATAAAGGCCGGACAGAACACCGACCGGGGCACCGGTAAGCGCGGGCCAGACCATCGTCAGACCGAACCAAACCAACAGCACCGATCCCGTGGCCACAAGCGCGCCCTGCACCACCCGGTCGGGGGCCCGCAGTGCCCGACGCATCGCAGTCATCGGGCGCGACAGGTCGTTCAGAATGGCCAGCAACGCCGGCACCAGCAGCAGCACCAGCAGCATCCCGAACCCTAGCCCATAGACCAGGGTGATTACGGTGGGTTTGAGGAACTGCGCCTGTTGCGATCCTTCATACAACAGCGGGGTCAGCCCCAGAACCGTTGTCAGCGTCGTCAGCATCACCGGGCGCAACCGGTCGGCAGCGCCTTCGACAATCGACGGCAGCAGTCCGCGCTCTTGCTGGTAGGCATCGATTGTGGTCACCAGCACGATCGAGTCATTGATGATGATCCCGGTCATCCCCAGCAGGCCGACCACGGTAAACATGCTCAGAGGCACGTCCCAAAGGTAATGCCCCCAGATCGCGCCCACCAGTCCGAACGGAATGATCGCCATCACGACCAGCGGCCGCGTCCAGCTGGCAAAGACCCAGGCCAGAACCAGATAGATGCCGGTCAGGCACAGGGTCAGTCCGGTGCGCGCCTCGGTCAGGAACTCGTCCTCCTGCTCGCTCAGGCCGGCCATGCGCCATTCGACCTGCCGTTCGGTGGCGATGTTGGGCAAAATCTCATCGTTCAGGGCGCGGGCGATTTCCGCCGCACGGGCCGGGTCATCTTCGGATATGTCGCCGTTCACCGAGATCACCCGCAAACCGTTTTCACGCCGGATCGTGGAAAAGCCCGATTTGCGCTCGACCGAGACGATGTCGGCCAGGGGCACATACACGCCGTCCGGCGTGCGCATCAGCGTGCGTTCCAGGAAATCGGCGGTCAGTTCGCCCTCGGGCAGTTCGACGCGAATCTCGGCGCTGCGCGGCCCGTCGGGGAAGGTCGCGGCTTCGATCCCGTTCAGCCGGTCGCGCAGCACACGGCCCAGCGTTTCGATTCTGAAGCCCAGCGCCTGACCCTGCGCGGTCAGGTCAAGGATGTACTCTTCCTTGTCGTAGGCGAGATTGTCCTCAAGCGCGGAAACCTCGGGGTATTTCGACAATTCGGTCTGCAAATCCTCGGACGCGGCCTTGAGCGTATTCACATCAGCGCCGAAAAACTGCACGTCGATCGCATCGCCGCCGGGGCCGGAACGCCAGCCGCGGAAGCTGATCAGTTCGACCTTGGGATGGCGCGGCACAAATTCCTGCAATTCACCGACGAATTCAAAGCTGGAATAGGGGCGCAGGTCGGCGTCGATCAGTTCGATGGAAATCCCGCCCAATAGGTCCTGATCCTTACCTTCAGCGGCGGACAGGCCAAACCCGGCGCTGCCACCTACCTCGGCCAGCACGTAATCGATGGGATTACGGCCATGACGTTCTTCGTAGATCTGGCCCAGCTCTTCAGCGGCGCGCTGCAATTCGTGCATCATCGCTAGGGTTTCGGCGCGGGTCGCGCCTTCGACCATGATGAAATTGCCGGTGACGGATCCGCGTTCGGGAGCATTGAAGAAGCGCCAGTTCACGTCCCCCCGGATGAACAGGGCAATCTGGCTGGCCAGGATCACCACCATCGCGGCCACAACCACATAGCGCGCCCATACCACCCAGGCGATCAACGGGCGGAACAGATGGTCCCGCATCCAGCGGAACCCGCGATTGACCACGCGGTTGGGCAAGTCGTACCAGTGTTCCTTGGCCGAATGGGCAATGGCATGGGCCATATGGTTGGGCAGGATCAGGAAGCATTCGATCAACGACGCGATCAGCACCGCAATCACGGTAAAGGGGATATCGCGGATCAGCTCGCCGAACCGGCCACCGATGGCGGTCAGGCCGAAAAAGGCGATCACGGTGGTCAGCGTCGCCGCAAAGACCGGCATCGCCATCCGCCGCGCCGCCCGTTCGGCGGCCACAATCGGAGACTCACCCAGCCGCCGGGCCCGGAAATCGGCATGCTCACCCACCACGATGGCGTCGTCCACGACAATGCCCAGCGTGATGATCAGCCCGAACAGCGACACCATGTTGATCGACAGCCCGCCGATATACATCAAGGCGATAGCCGCGGACATGGCCACCGGAATACCTGCCGCCACCCAAAAGGCGATACGCGCGTTCAGGAACAGAAACAGCAGGCAAACGACCAGGCCAAGGCCGACAAGGCCGTTGTCGACCAGAATATCCAGGCGGTCGGTGATTGCCTGCGCCCGTGTGCGGATCAGTTCGACCGTGACACCTTCGGGCAGGCTGGCCTGCATCTCGGCCACCACGTTTTCGACCGTGTGCTGGATTTCGATCGCATCGCCGAGGTTCGAGCGGTCGACCCGGATCGACATGGCCGGGTTTTCGCCGACAAAATAGCTGCGGTTGCGGTCGACCCCTTCCACCTTGATCTGGGCCACGTCACCAACAAGCAGCTTGGATCCGTCGGCGAAATTGCGCAAGGCGATGCCTTCGATCTCTTCCGGGGTGCGTTTTTCCGTTCCGGTGCGGATGCGCGCGTTGGCCCCGGTCACGTCGCCCGCCGGGTTCGCCGAGACTTCGGCTGCGATGGCCTGCGCGATTTCGGACAGGGTGATGTCATTGGCGATCAGCTGCGCGGTCGGAACCTCGACCACCACACGGGGCGCGGCAAGGCCGCGGATCGTCGTGCGCGTAACCCCGACCGAAAACAGGCGGTTGATCAGTTCATCGGTAAACTTGGCCAGATGATCCGCCGCCACCGGGCCGGTGACCACGACATCGGTCACACGATCCCGCCACGCCCCGCGCCGGATTGCGGGTTCTTCGGAATCCTCAGGCAGATTGGTAACACTGTCGACGGCGGTTCGAACCTCTTCGACGGCGCGCGACATATCCCAGTTGGGCTCGAACTCCAGCCGAATTCTGGCCGTCCCCTCGCGGGAGGTTGAGGTCGTGCTGGATACGCCCTCGACCGCCAGCAGGGCCGGTTCCAGCACCTGAACGATGCCGTTATCCACGTCCTCGGGTCCGGCCCCGTCCCATTCGACAGTGACATCGACACGTTCAAGGATCACATCCGGAAAGAACTGCGCCCGCATGTTCGGGATGGCCGCGGCCCCCAGAACCAGCATCACCAGCAATAACAGGTTTGCAACCGTCCTGTGGCGGGTGAAATAGCTCAGGATACCGCCCGCCGCGCCGGGGATGTCGCGCATCATGGCGCCTAACCCCCTGCCCGGTTTTCAATGCTCCGCACCAGCGAGGCAGGAACCCTGGCTTCGCTCAGTTGCCCCAGTACACGGGCCTTGACGTCGCTGGGCATGCGGTCGCTGGCTTCGACCTGCGCCACGAGCTGGGCGCGCAGTTCGTCGGACAGCTCGACCATGTCCGGTTCAGCCCCGGCATTGGCCTCGATCCGCAGCGGACGCACGCGCACACCCGAACCCAAAAGCGGTGTGCGGCCTATGACCACTTCGCGACCGACCAGACCCTGCCCCCGCAGCAGCACTTCGTCACCCTGTCGACGGATCAGTTGTACCGGCAGCGCTTCGAGCCGGTCCCCGTCACCCAGAACCAGCACGGTGCCAATTGCATCCAGAACCGAGGATGGCAGCCGCACAACGTTGTCCAGCGGCTGTTCCTGTACCGAAACGGTAACAAAATCGCCCGGTTTGAACCCGGAGGCGTCATCCAGACGGGCATAGATCAGGCGCCCTGTCTGCCCTTCACCGGCCGAACCGCTGTCGCGGCTGATGCGGCCTTCGGCCATCAGGTCGGTGCCCGTCACCTCAAGCGACACCGTCACTGGAGCGTCGATCAGATCGCCACTCTCGTCCAGCAATCGCACATATTGCGCGGTCGAGACTCGAAAGGCGACCTCCAGCGCGTTGGGATCAACCAGCTCCGCCAGCTTTTCGTTGGCCGATACCAGCCGCCCCTCGACAAGGGTCACATCCGTCAGGGTCCCGCCAAAGCGGGCGCGGATGGTCATGTCGTCCAGATCCCGTTCTGCCGCCGCCAGCGCGATGCGGGCGCGGGCCAGCAAGGTTGTCGCCTGATCGACACGGGATTCCGCCTGCGCCAGCGCGATCCGGCGGGCCAGAACCGATTGTTGCGCCGCGGCTTCGGCCAGTTCTGCCTCTTCGACGGCTGCCGCAGCGCCGACGCCCCGGGATTGCAGATCCTGCTGGCGCTGCATCGCACGCCCGCGCAGCGCCGCCTGTGCCTCGGCAGAGTTCAGCTCATCCTGCGCCAGCAGCAACGAGCGTTCTGCGTCGCGTTCTTCAAATTGCGCGTCCAGCAGATCGGATTTGGCGCGATCCAGCGCCGATTGCGCATCCGCCGGATCAAGCTCGACCAGAACCTCTCCGGCTGTCACCGCGCCGCCATCTTCAAAATCTTCGGACAGCGTGATAACCCGCCCGCCCAGCGCCGCGCGCAATTCCAGACGGCGACGGCTTTGAACCTCTCCGAAGGCTTCCAGATAGGGCGTAACGGTTTCCAGTTCGGCCGGCCGGACACTGACGGCAAAAATCCGTTCGCGGGCCTCGGGCGGGGCCTCGTCGCGGTTCAGAACGTCTTGCACTGCGCCCGCGATCAACTGGAACGCGACGAACAGCAGGGCCAGCGTCAGAGACGCCAGAAAGACACCGACAAGGCTTTGCCGCAGAAATCGCATCTATCACTCACCCCGGTTGCGCAGGCCGCCATGCCCGAAATGTAGCCGGGCACGAAATTTTGCCAAGCCACAAAGCGGTTATAAAGCGTTGAACGTACGACCAGTTTACTTCCGTCGCAGATGTTCGTCCAATCTGGGCATTATTTCCACGAAATTGCAGGGACGATGGCGATAATCGAACTGTTTTTCCAGAATTCCGTCCCAGGCATCCTTGCAGGCGCCGGGGCTGCCGGGCAGCGCAAACAGATAGGTGCCGCCCGCCACGCCACCCGTGGCGCGGGACTGGACCGCCGAGGTGCCGATCTTCTCCATCGACAGGATAGTGAAAACCGTACCAAAAGCTTCGATTTCTTTCTCATAGACGTCCCGATGTGCTTCGACCGTCACATCGCGGCCCGTCAGGCCGGTGCCGCCGGTCGTGATGACAACGTCTATTTCCGGGTCTCCCACCCACAGGCGGAGCTGCGCGGCGATCTCGGCGCGCTCGTCCCGGATGATCTTGCGGTCGGCCACCGAATGCCCTGCGCGTTCGATCCTTTCAACCAACGTCTGACCCGAGCGGTCCTCGTCCAGCGACCGCGTATCCGACACTGTCAGCACCGCAATCCGGACCGGGATGAATTCCAGCGTTTCGTCAATGCGCGACATGTGGCGTCAGGCCCTTTCCATCACGGCCAGACGCACCGCAAGCGCGGTGAAAATCCCGCCGGTTACCCAGCCCATGATACGCGAGGCGCGTGCGTTCGAGATCAGGATCCGCCCCGCGCCGCCGGCAAATATGCCTACCAGACCGTTCACCACGAACCCGCCCAGCGCGATGATCAGTCCGAATATCAGAAACTGCGCCAGAATCGAGCCTGCCGCCGGGTTCACGAATTGCGGGATGAAAGCCAGGACAAACAGGATGATCTTGGGGTTTGTCAGGTTCACCACCATCCCGTCGCGAAAGGCAAATCGGGTCGGTCTGGCAGGCGCGTCCGCCGCAATTGCGCCGTTCCGGATCGCACTCCAGGCGAGATAGAGAAGATAGCCAACGCCCAGCCAGCGGATCACATCGAACAGCCAGGGCATCGTGGCCACCGCCGCGCCCAGCCCCAGCCCGGCCAGCAAAACGTGAACCATCAGCCCAAAGGAAATCCCAGCGCTGGCGACCAGTGCCGGCCGCGCCCCCGACCGCAGCCCCTGACCGAAACAGAACATCATGTCGGCCCCAGGCGTGAAATTCAGGGCAATCGCCGCGGGAACAAAGGCCAGCAGCGTGACGGTTTCAATCATATGTTCACCTCGAACCAGTTTGTGCGTGGACCCAGATTGGCAACCTGCGTACGGCCTATCGTGCCGCGATAGCCCCAGCTGTCGTGGATATGGCCGCACAGCGCGTATTGCGGCTGCAGGCGTTCAATGGCATCGCGCACGGCCACCGACCCGACCGCATCGCCCGCCGAAGTGACATCGCCATAGCCCTTGGGCGGCGAATGCGCGATCAGGATGTCCGCGGCATCGCAACGGTCCAGCAACTCGGCGGCCTCTGCGTCTGTCAGGTCACAGGACCATGCGCCAAACGGCGTGACCGGGACGCCGTAGCCGAGGCCAAAAAGACGCAGGCCATCCACCGTCATGCCAGTGCCGTGCAATACATGCACGCCTTCGGGTGCGGCATCCTTCAGTTCTCCGGCGCTTTCGGCATTGCCGGGGATCAGCACCAGCGGCGCGGTGATCCCCGACAGCATCCCCATCGCCTCGGCCAGCCCCTGCCGCATGTTGCAGTAGTCCCCCGCACCGATCACCAGATCGGCGGCGGCGCTGGCCCCGACAACCTCGGCGGCGCGGTTGCGTGCCATATGCAGATCAGAGAAGGCAAGTATCTTCATCCCACCGCCCCCAGTCGCGCCCTGAGCTCCAGCAGGTCCGCCCAGGCCTGCCGTTTCATCTGTGGCTGTCGCAGCAGGTAGGCGGGGTGAAACATCGGAATGACCGGCAGATCCAGCGCCTGATCCCATTGCCCGCGCAACCGCGTGATGCCGCGTTTGCCCAGCACTGCCTGACAGCTGATGTTGCCCATCACCACCAGCACCTCGGGCTTGGCCAGCGCGACATGGCGTTCAAGGAACGGCTTCATCATCCCGATCTCTTCGGGTTTGGGATCGCGATTCTGCGGTGGCCGCCAGGGCAGGACATTGGTGATATAGACGTTTTTGCCGCGGTTCAGGTCAATCGCCGCCAGCATCCGATCCAGCAACTGCCCGGCGCGACCGACAAAGGGCTTGCCTTCGCGGTCCTCGTCGCGGCCCGGAGCCTCGCCAATGATCATCACCCGCGCGCCCGGCGTGCCGTCGGCAAAGACCAACTGCCGGGCTCCGCGTTTCAGCTCGCACAGATCGAATGCATCCATCGCAGCGCGCAACTGTTCCAGCGATCCGGCGGCCCGTGCCGCCGCTTGCGCCACCGCGACCGGGTCGGTCTGCGCAGGTTTTTCGGGTGCAACCTGCGCCGCGGCCGGCTTTTTGGCCCTGGGCGCGGTGTCGGGCAGCGCATACCGATCCACCGGGGCGTCGCCAACCGCGTCGGTCGCACCCAGTTCGATCTGCCATTCCAGCAGCGCCCGCGCGGTATGATAGTCCAGAGCCGATTCCATACCCCTCAATCTAACCAGCTTTTGAACGAGGGAAAGCGAATAGGCCTTGATCGGTCCGTCCGTCGCACCGACCATCGGGGTATTCATGTTGGTATTGCTGCGATTCCTTCTGATTTCCCTGCTGCTGACCGTGCTCAGCGGCCCGGCCGTTGCGCAACTGTTCGACCGCAACGGCCAGTGCCGCGGCGGGCAGTTCCAGTGCGGCGCCCGGTGCTGTTCGGGCGGGCAACGGTGCAGCTTTGACGGCCACTGCATCCCGCTGGGCGGCACCTATTGCGGCGGCGGCCGTACCTGTGGTCCGTTTGAACGGTGCGTGGCCGGCGGGACGCGCTGTGCACCGGCGGGGGCCAACCGATGCACCTCGCGCCTCGATTGTCCGGGCGGTACGTTTTGCAATGCGCGCGGCGAATGCGAGCGGATCACCCCGGAATTCGACCCGAACACCGCGACGCAGGGCTTGCCCACCCTATGCGACAATGGCCGAAGCTGCGGGGCGGGATCATCCTGTCTGCCGGGCGGCGGATGTACGCGCCCCGGCTGGTTTCTGTGCGAAGAAACCGGATCGCAATGCCGCCCCGGCTTCAAGTGTTCCGAACATCAGGGCTGTGTCCCGGTCAAGGCCGTCGACTGCGGCTACGGCAAGTGGTGCAAGCCGGGCGAGCAATGTCTGCCGGACGGCGGATGCGAGAAACTGCCTGAAAGCACGGAACCTTAGGTTGCCTCGGCGCGCGCGGCTTTCTATAAGCGGCCCGATTGTCAGACAGGAGCCCGCCCATGCGTTTCGCCCATCGTCACCTTCTTGGCATCGAGCACCTGTCGCAATCCGATATCACCGCCATTCTTGATCTGGCCGAAAAATACGTCGACATGAACCGTCAGTCGACCAAGCATTCGGACGTGCTGTCGGGGCTGACGCAGGTCAATATGTTCTTCGAGAACTCGACCCGTACGCAGGCCAGTTTCGAACTGGCCGGCAAGCGTCTGGGCGCGGATGTGATGAACATGGCGATGCAGGCCAGTTCGATCAAAAAAGGTGAAACGCTGATCGACACGGCGATGACGCTGAACGCGATGCACCCCGATCTGCTGGTGGTACGGCACCCGCAATCCGGTGCAGTGGACCTGCTGGCGCAAAAGGTGAACTGCGCGGTGCTGAATGCAGGCGACGGGCGGCACGAGCATCCGACGCAGGCGCTGCTGGACGCGCTGACCATTCGCCGCGCCAAGGGCCGCCTGCACCGTCTGAACATCGCGATCTGCGGAGATGTCGCCCATTCCCGCGTCGCGCGGTCGAACCTGATCCTGCTGGGCAAGATGGAGAACCGCATCCGCCTGATCGGCCCGCCGACGCTGGTGCCCGGCCAGTTCGCCGAGTTTGGCGCCGAGATCTATGACGACATGAACGAAGGTCTCAAGGACGTCGATGTCGTCATGATGCTGCGGCTTCAGAAAGAACGGATGGATGGCGGATTCATCCCCTCGGAACGTGAGTATTACCACCGCTACGGGCTGGACGCCGCCAAGCTGGCGCTGGCCAAGCCGGACGCTATCGTCATGCATCCCGGCCCGATGAATCGCGGGGTCGAGATTGACGGCACGCTGGCCGACGACATCAACCGCTCGGTCATTCAGGAACAGGTCGAGATGGGTGTCGCCGTGCGCATGGCGGCGATGGAACTGCTGGCCCACAACCTGCGAGACGCGGCATGAGCGATCTGACCGTCGCCCCCCATGAACGCGGCGTTCTGCGCCTGTTCGAACTGGACATGCGCCCGGAGGAGGCCAAGTTCCTGCGCGAACCCGGTGCCGCCGATCAGGTTCTGGGGGTTGCGGGGCTGGACCCTGAACAGATTGACGTATTCCCGGTTTCCGATCTGGAGGACCTGGGCCTCTTTGGCTACTTGCACGAAGGATGCGGCGTCTCTGAAGACCAGCTGGACCGGGGCGCTCTGGACGCCATGGATGGCTGGGTCATGGTGGTTCGCAGCGCCGCCTTCCGTGGGCGCGCCGCCACACTGAACCCCGACCCAAAGGTGCGTCTGGTTGGTCTGTTCACCGAAGAGGCCACAAACTGGACCGGCGGGGCAATCGAAACCGAAAGCGCCCGGCCCTTTTCGGCCCCGCAACCCGTACCCGAAGATGACAAGCCGCGCCGCATCGGTTCGGCCGTTCCGGCTGTGGTGATCATAATGGTTATCGGAGGCGCCCTGTGGCTGATCCTGTGACCTTTTCCCCCGACAAGGGCGCCTATATCCGCACCAATACGTGGCTGGCCGCCGGGGCCATGGCCGTTGCGATGATCGTGCTGTGGCTGGTCGGCAACCCTTATGTCTGGACCGGAGCACCCGCCGGTCTTGCCGCAGTCGGCGTGCGCGCGTGGTATCTGGCCTCGGAAGAGATGACCGCCACATGGCAGATGTCGGACACCTCCCTTACTGGCCCCGGTCCGCGCACGGTCGCGCTGCATCAGATCGCAGCGGTCAACACCATGGGCAGCTTCGTCCAGATCGTCACCAAAGGTGGCGACAAGCACCTGATAAAATACCAGGCGGACCCGGCCGCCACCAAAGCCGCAATCGAAAGGGCCATGGCATGCGCAACCTGATCTTTACCAACGCCCGTTTGATTGATCCGGAAAATGGCACGGACCACACCGGTTGGCTGCAGGTTGCCGAAGGTCGGATTGCCGCGCGGGGTGACGGCGACGCGCCGACTTCGGACGCGGACGTCATTGACTGCCGCGGACACTGTCTGGCGCCCGGCATCGTCGATATCGGCGTCAAGGTCTGCGAACCGGGTGAGCGCCACAAGGAAAGTTACAAATCCGCCGGTCTGGCCGCCGCCGCTGGGGGCGTGACGACTATCGTGACACGCCCCGACACCAGCCCGGCCATCGACACGCCGGAAACGCTGGAATTCGTCACCCGTCGCGCGCAGGCGGATACACCTGTCAACGTGCTGACCATGGCCGCGCTGACCAAAGGACGCGAAGGGCGTGAGATGACCGAGATCGGGTTCCTGCAGGACGCGGGCGCAGTGGCTTTCACGGATTGCGATCATGTCGTCGCCAACACCAAGGTGTTTTCCCGCGCGCTGACCTATGCACGCTCCTGCGGTGCGCTGGTCATCGCTCACCCGCAAGAGCCCGGCCTCAGCAACGGAGCAGCCGCGACCAGCGGCAAGTTCGCCGCGCTGCGCGGGTTGCCTGCGGTGTCGCCAATGGCCGAGCGCATGGGGCTGGACCGCGATATCGCCTTGCTGGAGATGACCGGCGCTGCCTACCACGCCGATCAGATTACAACCGCTCGCGCCCTGCCCGCGCTGGAGCGCGCCAAGCGCAACGGGCTGGACATCACCGCCGGGACCTCGATCCACCATCTGACCTTGAACGAACTGGACGTGGCCGACTATCGCACCTTCTTCAAGGTCAAGCCGCCGCTGCGGTCGGAAGACGACCGGCAGGCGGTGATCGAAGCGGTGCGCAGCGGGCTGATCGACACGATCAGTTCCATGCATACGCCACAGGATGAGGAAAGCAAACGTCTGCCGTTTGAAGAGGCCGCCTCGGGCGCGGTGGCGCTGGAAACGCTGCTGCCGGCGGCGTTGCGCCTCTATCATGCGGATCAGCTGGACCTGCCGACGCTGTTCCGCGCCATGGCCCTGAACCCGGCGAAACGGCTGGGTCTGGAAAGTGGCCGCCTGTCCCAAGGTGCGCCTGCCGATCTGGTGCTGTTCGACCCGGATGTGCCCTTTGTGCTGGACCGGTTCTCGTTAAAGTCGAAATCGCAGAACACACCGTTTGACGGCCAGCGGATGCAGGGTAAGGTCACCGCAACCTATGTGGCAGGACAAGAAGTTTACCGGAGACCCTGATGCCGCCCTTTGACAGTTCCATGACCCAGCTGATCCTCTGGGCTGCGATTGGCTATCTGATGGGATCGATCCCGTTTGGCATGATCATTGCCAGGGTCATGGGGCTGGGCAATCTGCGCAAGATCGGATCGGGCAATATCGGTGCCACCAACGTGCTGCGGACCGGCAACAAGGCCGCCGCCGCGCTGACCCTGATATTTGACGCCGCCAAAGGCGCGGTCGCTGTTCTGCTGGCGCGCGCGCTGGCCGGGGAAGATGCCACCCAGATCGCCGCGCTGGCCGCGTTTCTGGGCCATTGCTTTCCGGTCTGGCTGGGGTTCAGGGGCGGCAAGGGCGTTGCCACCTTTCTGGGCCTGTGGCTGGCGCTGGACTGGCGCGTGGGCGTGGCCTGCTGCCTGACATGGCTGGTGGCGGCGGCGATCTGGCGGATCTCTTCACTGGCCGCGCTGGCGGCAGCGGCGCTATCAACCATCTGGGTCATGATCCTGACGAACAGTTCAACCTTTGTGCTGGGAATTATCCTGACCCTGCTGGTCTATTGGCGGCACAGTGAAAACGTCGCGCGCATCCGGGCCGGAACCGAGCCGAAAATCGGACAGTCTTGATTCTGCCCCAACCGTTCCTGCCGGCGTTTTTCGCCATCCCGCCGGGCACATCCACCGGGCGCAGCGGGCAGAGGCGATACATTGTTTCGCGCACGGAGCTGGCCGGCGGTAAATCCCACAAGCTGGTTGCGCACGAACTGGGCGGCGATGATTACATCAGCCTGAACCTGTATCTGACAGAAAACAGCGGCGCGGTCCTGCGCCCGTGCGAGATGCCGGCGCAGAAGGTGATAGATTTCGTCATCGCGTTCCGGAGCGACCGCGACGGCCACACTCTGCAAATCTGAACACGACCTATTCACCCCCGCACAATCACGATTGATTGTTTTGAACGTGAATGGCGGTCTGCCCACTTCGGTGTCGTGACGACCAATTGCCGGTCGCACGGACCAAAATCACTAGGGTCGGCTGGGCGCAATTACGGCGTCGTTGGGTGGCCCGTTTCACGAAAGGTGAAAACAATGAACAAGATCAAATCCCTTATTGGCGGCGTCGCGCTGTCCGTCGCAATCGCAAGCTCGGCTATCGCTGCGGGCGTAGAACTGAACACCTCGACCACTGGCCTGGCGCTGCAGGGTTACGACCCGGTCGCCTATTTCACCGAAGGCGCGCCGACCAAGGGTGACTGGCAGATCACCACGATCCACGATGACGCGATGTACCGCTTTGCCAACGAGGAAAACAAAGCCGCGTTTGAAGAAAATCCCGAAGCCTACCTGCCCGCGTATGGTGGCTATTGTGCCTTCGGTGCCGCAATGGGCTTCAAGTTCGACGGTGACCCGAATTACTGGAAGATCGTCGACAACAAGCTGTACCTGAACCTGTCGGAAGGCATCCAGAAGCGTTGGGAAGGTGACATCCCCGGCTTTATCGAACAGGCCAGCACTAACTGGGAAACCATCGCCGAAAAAACACCGGCGGAACTGCAAGCGCAATAATTCGCTCACACAAACTCCCGGGTCGGCGGCAGATCACTCTGCCGCCGATTGCCGTTTGAAACACCCTGCCGGGAATCCTACATTTTCAGGAAACAAAGTGTCCGGACTTCACGGACCTGTGCTGCCGGATGTCATGCCGGGGCACGTTATTTCGGGTCGGAATGTGCAAAGGAACTGTGATCCGGTCGTCAGGCCGGGCCGTAGTGCTCAGTAATAACAACAAGGGCAGCACGGGTCTGCTGCAGACCATTTCGATCGAAAGGAAAATAGGATGACAGGTAAAATTATTCTCGCTTCTGCTATCGCAACCTTGGCCGCAGGGACCGCGATGGCGCAATCGTCAGGCAACTGGACCGGGTTTTATGGCGGTCTGCAGTTCGGCTACGCCGATATCGACACCAACGTATCGGGTGTCGACGGCGATGGCGCGATTGGCGGTATCATCCTCGGATATGACTACGACCTGGGCGATTGGGTCGTTGGTGCAGGGCTGGATTATGACTGGACCGGCATCGAGCTGACGCCCGGTGTCGAGGTCGAGGATGTCTGGCGCATCAAGGCACGCGCCGGTTACAAGGTCACATCACAGGGGCTGCTATACGGTATCGGCGGATTTGCCGACGCCGGAACCGACAACCTCGGCAGTGACGATGGCTGGTTCATCGGCGCAGGCTATGAACAGATCGTGGCCCCCAATATCAGCGTCGGCGGTGAAATCCTGTATCACGAGTTCAACAACTTCAATTCCACCGGCATCGACGTGGATGCGACCACCGTTCAGCTGCGCGCGGCCTATCGGTTCTGAACGGACGAAACGGCAATCAGGCGGACCCGGCGCAATACCGGGTCCGACCGTCAGGCAAGTTCCAGAACAGTGCTGCCGGTGGTTTGGCGCGCTTCAAGCGCCCGGTGCGCATCGGCCACCCGATCCAGCGGAAAGCGCTGGTCGATATGAATCTTGACCTCGCCTCCCTCGACCTTGCCGAACAACCGCCGCGCCATGGCCTGACAGACGGTGTGATCCGAGATATGGGTGAGCAGTGTCGGCCGGGTAATCTTGAGCGAGCCCTTCTTGGCCAGAATCCCGATATCCATCAGTGGCACTATCCCCGACGCATTGCCGAATGAGATCATCATGCCCAGCGGAGCAAGGCTGTCCAGCGAGCCCTCAAACGTATCCGCGCCAATCGAATCCATCACCACATCCACACCCCGGCCCTTGGTGATTTCGGCGACGCGTTCGGCGAAATTTTCGGTCCGGTAGTTGATGCAATGCGCCGCGCCGTTGAATTGGGCCAGACTGCATTTTTCATCCGTTCCCGCGGTTCCGATCAGTGTGATCCCCTCGGATTTCGCCCATTGGCAGGCGATCAGGCCAACGCCGCCGGCGGCCGCGTGAAACAGCACGGTATCGCCACGTTTCAGAGGCGTGGTGCGGTGAAACAGATATTCAACCGTCATTCCCTTAAGCATCATCGCAGCCGCCGCATCAAAGGAAATCCCGTCCGGCAACGGGCATACCTGCGCCGCCGGCATCACCCGGGCTTCGGAATACGCCCCGGCGGGCGCCGTGGCATAGGCGGCGCGCTGGCCGGGTTCCAGATGGGTCACACCTTCGCCGACGGCTTCGATCACGCCTGCGGCCTCCATGCCCAGCGCATGCGGCAGGTCCATCGGGTAAAGCCCGGTGCGCTGATAGACATCGATGAAATTCAGCCCGCAGGCATGATGTCGGATGCGAACCTCGCCCGGCCCCGGATCGCCAAGAGGGCGGTCTTCGATCTTCAGAACTTCGGGGCCGCCGTGTTCATGGATAACGACGGTTCGTGCCATTTGCTGCATGCTGACCTCCTGTTGCCTGCCGCCAAGCTAACACGCCTGAAAATAAGGGCAATCGGCACGATTCGGCGTGGCGCAACCACAACGCGAAAATTTGTGCTATACTGCTGTTCGGGCGTTGCCGGCTGGTCCGGCCAAGGGCAACCAAAGCCGGATTCACTCCGCTGCGCTGATACGCAAAGGGAGGGGAAGAAGATGGCCAAGACTATAGGAAATCCGATCAGCTGGGCGGCCCGGAATATCGGCGCGACCAGCGATCATGTTGCCGAGAGCGTCACCCGAATCGGCAGTGCTGACACGCGGCACCTGCCGATGGTGCAAACGCTGACCCTGAATGATCTGCGTGCCTGTTTGCGGGCCGGATATCAGGATTTTCTGGAAACGCGGGCCGACGCGATATTCATAGTGCTGATTTACCCGATTGCGGGGTTGCTGATGTTCGGCTTCGGGCTGAACCGGAACATGGTGCCGCTGCTGGCGCCGCTGATCGCGGGTTTTGCCCTGATTGGTCCGGTCGCCGCGGTGGGCCTTTATGAAATCAGCCGCAAGCGCGAAAAAGGGGACGAGGTGCACTGGCTGGACGCTTTCGGCGTGTTCCGGTCGCCGTCTTTCGGCGCGATTCTGGCGCTTGGCTTCTATCTGGTGATGCTTCTGCTGATCTGGCTGATGGCCGCGCAGAGTATCTACGAACACACGCTTGGACCCGAGCTGCCCACCTCATTCGGTGCCTTCGTCACGCAGGTGTTCACGACCGGAGCAGGCTGGACGATGATCATCTTCGGAAACGCCGTGGGGTTCCTGTTTGCCCTTGTCGCCCTGGCGATCAGCGTCGTCAGCTTTCCGCTGCTGCTGGACCGCAAGGTTGGGCTGCCGGTGGCCGTGGTGACCTCGGTGCGGGTGCTGCGTCACAACCCCGGCGTCATCCTGGCCTGGGGGTTCATCGTGGCGGCGATGCTGGTTATCGGCGCGATCCCGATGCTGCTAGGCCTGATCGTCGTCATGCCGGTTCTTGGCCACGCAACCTGGCACCTGTATCGCCGCGCGGTTGCCTGATCGGCACAGCGCGGACCGGGCCCGCGCAGATGTCCTAACCGGCCACGTTCAGGACGATCTTGCCGATATGACCCGAGCTTTCCATCCGCGCGTGCGCCGCCGCAGCATCTGCCAGGGCGAACTCGCTGTCCATGACGGGGGCAACCTTCCCGGCCTCCAGTAACGGCCAGACCGCCTCGTGCAGATCCTGCGCAATCTTCGCCTTGGCCAGATCGCTTTGCGGGCGCAGCGTGCTGCCGGTCAGGGTCAGGCGCTTGACCATCATCAGGGCAAAATTCAGCTCGACCACCGGACCCTGCAGGAAGGCGATCTGAACCAGACGCCCATCCTCGGCCAGCGCTTTGACGTTGCGCGGGATATAGTCGCCGCCGACCATATCGAGGATCAGGTTCGCACCCCCTTCGGCGCGAAGGACACCGACAAAATCCTCGTCCCGGTAGTTGATCGCCTTCTCGGCCCCCAATTTAACGCAGGCCTCGCATTTCTCATCCGACCCGGCAGTGACAAAGACACGGGCCCCGAACGCATTGGCCAGCTGGATCGCCGTGGTGCCAATACCGCTGGAACCGCCATGGACCAGAAACCGCTCGCCTGCCTTCAGCCCGCCGCGCGTGAACACGTTGGACCAGACCGTAAAGAAGGTCTCCGGCAGGCAGGCGGCCTCTTTCATCCCCAAGTCCTTTGGAACCGGCAGGCAATGCGCGGCGGGCGTCGCCACGTATTCGGCATAGCCACCACCCGGCAGCAAGGCGCAGACCCGATCGCCGGGTGTCAGCCCTTCGACCCCCGGCCCGACGGCGACAACCTCGCCCGAAGCTTCCAACCCCGGCAGATCGCTGGCACCCGGAGGCGGATCATACGCCCCGGCCCGCTGCAATGCGTCCGGGCGATTCACCCCTGCATAGGCCACTTTAAGCACCACCTGACCCAATTGCGGTTCGGGCATCGGGCGTTCAGTCAGTTGCAGAACGTCCGGGCCGCCGGGCTGGGTGATTTCAACGGCGCGCATCATCTGGGTCATGGGCAAATCTCCTTTGCGCAAGGCCTAACAGGCAATCCGCCAAAGGCCCAGCGGCAAGACGGGTCTACTTTCGCGGGTTCAATACACCGGGCAGATCGCCCCGCATTTTCATCGGTGGTTTGACCTGACCGGCCAGCCAGTTCGGCACCGCCAGAAACGGTTTCAGCAACGGGTTGCCGTTGACCTGCGCCTTGAGCTTTTCGAACAGCATGACGTCACCGATGCGGCGGCCCAGAAACTCCCATGTCTTCTGATGACCCGGCGAATCGTCCCCCAGCCAGAACAGCAGGGTCGAAGAATAGACCCCCGACAAAGTCGCCCGCTTTGTGTACCAGTTCACATCGTCCGAAGTGTCGCCCAGCGTATCCCAGATCAGGTCGCAGGTCTGCCACAGCGCCCTGGCCCCGTCGGCCGCATGCGTTGGCAGGGAAAACAGGGTCATGCCTCGGCGCACCAGTTCTTTGTCCGGCACGGCCTCAAGCCGGAACCGCACAGCCGTCGCGATGCGGTCGCGGAATTTCAGATCGCACAGGTCGGCAGATTTCAGACGCTCTGCCATGGCGGTATCCCCCTGTGCATGAAACGCCAGCGCCAGATCAACCGCGCCGCGCGGGCAGATCGCACGCGCCAGCGCCGCGTCCATGGCGCAATCATCAATGGCGGCACGAAAGCTGGTTTCCGACCAGCCGTCAAACGGCACATGCGTCAGCATCGCGTCCAAAAGCTGCTGTTTGGCGTCTTCATAAGTGGTGGTCATGGCGGTTCTCCGGTTCTCGGGGCCAGTACTAGACAAGATAGAGACGCTTTGCTATACGGCCAACTCCTGCAATTTCCTTGCAACTCTATCTAGAAAGGTGGTGACAACCACATGCAGGTTAGTGTTCGCGACAACAATGTCGATCAGGCGCTTCGTGCCCTGAAGAAAAAGCTGCAGCGCGAAGGCGTGTTCCGTGAAATGAAGCTGAAGCAACATTTCGAGAAACCGTCCGAGAAAAAAGCGCGCGAGAAAGCTGAAGCGATCCGCCGTGCCCGTAAACTGGCACGTAAGAAAGCACAGCGCGAAGGTTTGCTCTAAGAGCTTACCAAGTCTCGCCCAGCTTTGGATGACACTATTTGACGACCCCCGAGGCCCCGCCCGGGGGTTTGTCGTTTTCAGGGCCGGTTGCATTCCGCCGACACGAAGGCGCCCCTGTGCGACAAGCCGCCATTTCCACCTTAGCAACATTTTGCCCGGCGTTTTGCAGCGCAGCGAATCCCGTACAGGTAGCGCGGCACTGCCAGAATTCGCCTGATGTTCGTCAGCCTCTATCAGCCCTGCCGATGCCCCCTGTAACTGGCCCCGTCTACACAGACGACCACTCAAAACGGAGGCATCATGTCCACTGCAAGTACATACGAACAGGAAATGCTGGCGCTGATCAATGCAGAGCGTACAGCACGGGGGCTGAACCCGCTGCAGCTTGAAACCCGCCTGAACGATTCGTCCGAAGATCACAGCACCTGGATGCTGGACACCGACAGGTTCAGCCACACCGGAGCAAATGGATCAAGCGCAACAGAGCGCATGGAAGATGCCGGGTTTGATTTCTCGGGCAACTGGCGATCCGGCGAAAACATCGCCTGGCAATCGGAACGCGGCGCACCGGGTATCAGCGATGATGTCGAACAGTTGCACCAGAGCCTGATGAACAGCCCCGGCCACCGCGCAAACATTCTGAACCCCGATTACGAATATATCGGGATCGGGATCGAGGAAGGCAACTATGACGGCTGGGATGCCGTGATGGTGACTCAGAACTTTGCCACCACGGACGCAGCGGTTGTTTTGGACAACGGCAACACGCCCACCCCGCCCGCGGATGTCGTTGAAGACCCTGTGTCGGAAGACCCGGATACCGACGTAACCGACACCGAGGACACGACACCGGATACCACTGAACCCGATGTCACCGATACTGCAGAGCCGGATACGGACACGCCAGACACCGACGTCACCGAAACCGAAGACCCGGATACGCAGATGCCGGACACGGACGTCACCGAGACCGAAGACCCTGACACGGAAGCACCGGAAACGGACGTAACCGAGACTGAGGAGCCTGATGCAGAGACACCCGATGTCGACGAAACCGACACTGACGAGACGGACACGGATACGCCTGAAACAGAGGTGACCGACACCGACGAAACGGAAACGCCCGATACCGACGAAACGGAAACGCCCGATACCGACGTGACGGACGCTGACACGCCCGGCAGTGAATGCTTCGACGTCGCAGAGTTTCTTGCGGCGATCGAGGACTTCGTGAACGATCTGCTGGTTCTGGTGGACGATTTCAGGATGGACGACTCACCGGTTACGGATGACTTCATGCTGGCGTGGGACGGTTGCGGCGACGCCCCGGACATGTCCGAGACCCCTTTGGATGCGGGTACCGACCCGGTCGACACCAGCCTCTACTTTGGGTTTGTCGACGACGGGTGCGCGATCGACTTTGTCTAAGCCCACCCACCGCCGCGGAGCGCCACCCCGGTGCCCCGCGGCACCTACGCCCATGTCTGCGCAAGTTTTCGCACATATGGGGTGAATCCGGCGGTGACAATTCGCCTAAAAGGCCAGTGGCGTCCAGATTGCGGCTATATCCCGCCAAATTCTCGCCATTAATGTCGCCCCAAAATTACACAACCTTTTGGAGGCAGAATCATGTCAACGGCCAGCAATCTCGAAAGGCAGATGCTTGCATTGATAAACGACGAGCGCACAAGCAGAGGGCTGAAACCCCTTGAGCTTGAACGGCGACTCAACGACTCCGCCGAGGACCACAGCGAATGGATGCTGCAAACGGACATTTTCGACCACACTGGTGTCGGAGGCTCCAGCGCGACTCAGCGGATGAGGGATGCGGGGTTCGTTTTTTCTGGCAACTGGCGGTCCGGTGAGAACATCGCATGGCAATCCGAACGCGGATCTGCCGGTGCAAGCGACGACGTGGTGCAACTACATCAGAGCCTGATGAACAGTCCCGGGCATCGCGCCAATATTCTGAACCCGGATTTCGAATATATCGGGATTGGGATAATGATCGGCAATTTCGACGGGTGGCCTGCGGTCATGGTCACCCAGAATTTTGCGCGGACTTCAGCCCCGGTTCAGCTTGATACCGGTGTACCGGACGCACCCGCGACACCTGTCCGAGAGATCGTGGCCGCCGGCACGGTGGGCGATGCAAGCGACGACTGGTTCGTTATGCAGGCGGGTGCCCAGGGACGACTGGATGGCAAGGGTGGTGACGATATTCTTGTCGGACAAACCGGTCAGGACGTTTTGATCGGCGGTTCCGGCAACGACAATTTGTCAGGACGCAATGGGAACGACTCGCTCATCGGCGGCACAGGAGACGACACAGTGAACGGCGGCGCCGGGCATGACAATCTGCGAGGGCTGGAGGACAATGACAGATTGATCGGCTCCGGTGGCAATGACAGGTTGTACGGAGGAACGGGCAACGACCTTACGCATGGCGGCGACGGCAACGATATTCTGGCTGGTAACGCCGGCAATGACCGTCTGGTCGGGGCCGCAGGAAACGACCGCCTCATCGGCGGCGGTGGGAGTGACACGCTGATTGGCGGCGGCGGCTCGGATCAGTTCGTGTTTACCGCCGGGACCAACACAGTTATTGACTTTTCCGGGCAGGATCAGATTTTTCTGAGGTCGTCCAAAGAAATCGCCAACTACTCGGACCTGATCAACAACCACATTCGTCAATCCGGAAGTGACGTCGTCATCGACGACGGTTTGGGAAATACAATGATCCTTGATGATGTGTTGGTTGCCGATCTGGGTCGGGAAAGCTTTATCTTCTAAGGCAAACGCCCAATCAGAAATTCAGCAAATGCCCCCGATCCGGGGGCATTTTCCGTTTCAGAATATCTTTGGCACATGAAGCTCATCCGGCAGGATGCGCCGTTCGTATTCTGGGTTGTACCTGCGATCCGGCAGGTTGACCTTTTCCTGCGGCACATCCGTATAGGGGATCATGGTCAGCAAATGCTCGATACAGTTCAGGCGTTCGCGTTTCTTGTCGTTGCCTTCAACAATATACCAGGGTGCCTCGGGGATGTTGGTGCGGAAGAACATGTCTTCCTTCGCCTTGGTATAGGCCTCCCAGCGAATGCGCGATTCCAGATCCATCGGGGACAGTTTCCACTGTTTCATCGGGTCGTGAATGCGCATGAGGAATCGCAACTGCTGTTCTTCATCGGTGATCGAGAACCAGTATTTCAGCAGGATGATGCCCGAACGGACCAGCATGCGTTCAAATTCGGGAACGTCCTGAAAGAACTGCTCAACCTGATCTTCGCTGGCAAATCCCATCACCCGTTCAACCCCGGCCCGGTTGTACCAGGACCGGTCGAACAGAACGATCTCGCCCGCGGCCGGCAGGTGCGGGACGTAGCGCTGGAAGTACCACTGGCTCTGTTCCCGGCGGCTCGGCGCCGGCAGCGCCACCACGCGGGCAACCCGCGGATTCAGGCGCTGGGTGATACGTTTGATCACGCCCCCCTTACCGGCACTGTCGCGGCCTTCGAACAGTATGCAGACCTTGGCGCCGGTATGCTGCACCCAATCCTGCACCTTGATCAGTTCGGCCTGAAGGCGCAGCAGATTTCGGAAATAGACCTTGCGGTCCAACATGTCGGGATGCTGATCCTTGTAGATCTTGCGGATTTCCATTGAAAGCATAGGTTCGCTGAACTCGATTTCGAAATCCTCGTCCAGCGTGTCTTCCAACTCGGCTTCCAGCCAGTCTTTGGGGACGTCGTCATTTTCGTAAGCCAAGGTCTTTTCCTTATCGTCTACCGGGTCCGGACCGTACAGGGCGAGTGTAACCGCCTGATGTCATCGGAAAAATTGATGACAACCCATTCCAACAGGAATCCGCCCAGAGCCGCAAGGTCAGGGCGATGCAAAACAGAGTTCGGTCGTCCCCCATATTTGGACCCGCAGGCGACAGGATACAACCGTCAGAATTGCCGCATTGCCAACGGGTTGGCGTTATTCCGCCTTGGCCCGGCACCTCATAGCACGCGTTGTCACGGTTCCGGAGCTCGCCGGACACCCAGCCATCAGAACGTCAGGGGCAGGTCACACAGGCAAAGCCGTGGTCTTGAACACCGTGCGCAAAGCAAAGGAACTTTGCATTTGCGCCACCCCCGGCAGGCGCGACAGGTACTGGCGATGGATGCGGGCAAAATCCTCGGTGTTTTCGGCGACGACCTTCAGGATATAGTCCGCTGTTCCGGCCATCAGGTGGCATTCCAGAACGTCCGGAATGCGCGCGACCGCCTTTTCGAACGCATCCAGAACCTCTTCGGCCTGCCCCTGCAACGTGATCTCGACAAACACAGTCGTGGGCACGTTCATCTTGCGCGCGTCCAGCAGCGCGACATAGTTCCGGATAAACCCATCGGCCTCAAGCCGCTGCACCCGCCGATGACAGGCAGAGGGTGACAGATTCACCTGTTCGGACAGTTCCGCGTTTGACATTCGCCCGTTCCGCTGAAGGGCGGCCAAAATCTTTCTATCTGTCGTGTCGAGGCTCATGCGCGCAAATCCATTGCAGGTTTTTCACACTTTATCGAAGATTATCCCGAAGAAAAGCCTGTTTCCGGGCAGAGTTTCACAGAAATTGCACTGCCAATTGCACATAATTTGAGCAGTTTATGAATGGAGAGCCAAAATGAAAATCGGTTGCCCCAAGGAAATCAAGCCACAGGAATTCCGCGTCGGCATGACCCCCAATGCGGCTCAGGAGGCCGTTGCCCGCGGCCACGAGGTCATCATCGAGACCGGAGCCGGGCAAGGGTCCGGCTTTGACAACGATGCCTATATCGCCGCAGGCGCGCAGATCGTGGACACCGCGGCCGAAGTGTTCGCCACCGCGGACATGATCGTGAAGGTCAAGGAACCTCAGGCGGTCGAGCGCAAGATGCTGCGCGAAGGTCAACTGCTGTTTACCTACCTGCACCTGGCGCCGGATCCGGACCAGACTCACGATCTGCTGGCCTCGGGCTGTACCGCGATTGCCTATGAGACGGTGACCGACGAAACCGGCGGTCTGCCTTTGCTGGCGCCGATGTCCGAGGTTGCGGGCCGGCTGGCCCCGCAGGTCGGGTCGTGGACGTTGCAAAAGGCCAATGGCGGGCGCGGTGTCCTGATGGGCGGTGTGCCCGGTGTCGGGCCGGCAAAGGTTGTTGTCATCGGCGGCGGTGTCGTCGGCACGCATGCTGCGCAGGTTGCGGCCGGAATGGGCGCGGACGTTACCGTGCTGGATCGGTCTCTGCCCCGCCTGCGCTATCTGGATGATGTGTTCGGCCGCCAATTCAAGAACCAGTATTCGACAGCCGGCGCGACGGCCGAGCTGATCCAGACCGCGGATATGGTGATCGGGGCGGTTCTGATCCCCGGCGCGGCAGCCCCCAAGCTGGTGACGCGGGCACAGCTGTCCACCATGAAACCCGGTGCGGTGCTGGTCGATGTCGCCATCGATCAGGGCGGATGCTTTGAAACCTCGAAGGCCACGACCCATGCCGAGCCGATCTACGAAGTGGATGGGATCATGCATTACTGTGTCGCCAATATGCCGGGCGCTGTTGCGCGCACCTCGACCATCGCGCTGGGCAACGCGACGATGCCCTTCATGCTGGCGCTGGCGGACAAGGGCTGGAAACAGGCGTGCCAGGACGACCCGCACCTGCTGGCCGGTCTGAACGTGCATGCTGGGCAACTGACCTACTACGCGGTCGGCAAAGCGCTGGGGCTCGACGTGGTTTCGCCCAATGTGGTGATCAAGTCCTGACCGCTCCCGCCGCTGAATGCGCTCTTGCGCAAGAGCGCTTTCCAGCGTTGGGCCAGGCGCCGCACCTTCGGCGCGGCGCGGTTGCGCCATTACAGACGGTTTCACAAGGGTAGCAGCGCCGCGCGATCAGCGCGGCGCCGGGCCCAACCGGAGGCGGGCATTTCAATGCCCGACCGACGGGCGGGAGGCTTTACGCCTTTTTCTGAATTTCCACCGAATGCGGATAAGGGATCGAAACGCCCTTGTCGTCGAACGCCTCTTTCACCGCTTTGGTGACTTCGAATTTGACATCCCAGTAATCCGCCGCCGCACACCACAGCCGCGCGGTCAGGTCAACCGAGCTGTCGCCCAGATTGGTCACACGGACCCAGGGTTCCGGGTCGTCGTGGATGCGACTGTCCGATTGCGCGATCTCCAGAATGATCTGCATCGCCTCATCGGCGCTGTCGCCATAATCGATCCCGAAAACCAGATCGACACGCCGCGTTTCATGGGCCGAATAGTTTGTGATGATCGACCCCCAGGATTGCCCGTTCGGGACGATGATCTGGACATTGTCCGGCGTCACCAGTTCGGTCGTGAACAGGTTCAGGTCCTTCACCGTTCCCGCAGTCCCGCCGATATCCACATACTGGCCCAGCTTGTAGGGGCGGAAGACAACCAGCATCACACCGGCGGCAAGATCGCTGAGCGTCCCCTGCAGCGCCAGACCGATGGCCAGAGATGCCGCACCCAGAATAGCGACGATACTGGTGGCCTCGATCCCGAAGATACCCAGCACCGCAACCAGAACCATGGCCAGGATCGCCCATTTGACCAGGCTGGCAACAAAGTTTCCAAGCGTCTGGTCAATATGCGGCGTCGCATTGATCCGGCGGCGCGCCATACCACCGATTGCACTGGCCACGATCCAGCCAGCGATCAAAACGATCAGCGCCTTCAACGCATTCATGATCAGCGGGGCATAGGCACCCACCTGTGTTACGACCTCATCCACGCGCATCTCCTTTCGCTTAACTCTCTTCCTGCATCGTCGCCGCAGGCTTTGCCCGAATCCTGGGCGATATCCGGCCTGCAATCCAGGTGTGAGATGCACGGGTTTTCCCCGTTGTTCCAAATCACACAAGCCCTGACCGGGAATGCACAACTCTGACACTGGCAGGAACGCCCCTGCGCGCCTACCTTCTGAGGGCAGCCCAAAAAGGAGCGCCCCATGCTGGATATCACGTCCCATCCGATCACGGCCCGCTGGCCCGCGAAGTTCCCGGAAAAGATACAACTGTATTCCTATCCCACGCCGAACGGGGTCAAAGCCTCGATCATGCTGGAGGAAACCGGCCTGCCGTATGAGGCGCATCTGGTCACCCTTGCGGATGCCGACGTCAAAAGCCCGGAATTCCTGTCGCTGAATCCGAATAACAAAATCCCCGCCATCATCGACCCCGACGGCCCGGACGGAGAGCCCATCGGCCTGTTCGAAAGCGGTGCGATCCTGCTGTATCTGGCCGAGAAAAGCGGCAAGTTTCTGGGCAGGACCAAGGCGGATAAGCACAGTGTCACCCAATGGCTGATGTTTCAGATGGGCGGCGTTGGCCCGATGTTCGGCCAGCTTGGGTTCTTTCACAAATTCGCGGGCAGCGAGATCGAAGACCCCCGCCCCCGCGAACGTTATGTCAACGAGGCCAAACGCCTGCTGAACGTGCTGAACCAGCAGTTGGACGGTCAGGACTGGATCGCCGGTGACTACTCGATTGCTGACATGGCCATCGCGCCCTGGCTGCGCGGGTTGGATTTCTATGGCGCCAAGGAGCTTGTCGGCTGGGACGATCACACCAACCTGGGTGCGTATCTGGAGCGTTTTCTGGACAGGCCCGCCGTGCAGAAGGGCCTTGTGACGCCGCCACGGGACTGAGCAGGTTCATGAACTCGGCCGGGTCCGCAACCACCGAAGATCGCGGGCCTGGTTGTTCTTACCGCAACTAACCGGGCAGCTTGCCGGTCAGCACATAACGCAGAACCTCGACCACCTGAGACGGGTGTTCCGCCACTGCCAGCGCGGCGGCGTCGACTTCTTTCAGCGCGTGCTGATGATCCGGACCGTGCAGGACGATCAGCGATTTTCCCAGCGCCGCGGCATAACCCGCATCGAAGGCCGCGTTCCATTGTTTGTACTTGTCGCCGAACCGAACGACGACGACATCCGCGTCCGCGATGCCCTTGCGGGTGCGGATCGCGTTGACCATCGCGCCCTTGTGGTCATGCCAGTATTTTTTCGGTTCCGCGCCCAGAATGGCCACGCCGCAATCGTCGCTGGCCTCATGATCGGTCACCGGGCTGTTGAACGTGATGTCCAGCCCATGCGCTCCGTCGATGATCTGTTCGCGCCAATCGGTGTGGATTTCTCCGGAAAGATAGACATTCAGGCCCATGGCAAACTCCGCTGTTGCTTCGGGGCCTGTTTAAGCCGCATTGGACCGCAGCCCAATGCGGAATGTGCAGAAAAGCCTGTTACGGATATCAAATCTTGCGGGCGACCAGATATCGCGACGGCGGCGTCGCCGGAAAATTCCCGCATTCGATCACCTCGAACCCGGCATTGGTCACAGCGGCTTCCAGAGTTTCGACATTGAACAGATTGACATATGGCGCTTTGCCCAAGAACTGCATCAACGGCAGCATGAGCTTAAGCAATCCAAACTTGAACCCCAATCCGCCCTCGGCAAGACACGGCGTTTTGGAGATGAACAAGCCGCCCGGAGACAGTTGCGCGTGAATGTCCGCAAAGACACTTTCGATATCCGACGCAAGATGGAACAGGTTGAAACCAAGTATGGCGTCATAAGTCTGCCCATCATCGGGCTTGGTGATATCAATTGTTCTGAACGAAATATTGTCGAGCCCTTCTGCCTTCGCCTTCTCGCGGCCAATCTCCAGCATGGCTTCGGAGAAATCGCTGGCGGTTATGTGGGCGACCGAGGGCGCAAGCAGCAACGCCGTTGAACCCGTTCCGCAGCCAAGTTCCAGAACCTTTTGGCCCTTGGACAGGTAGGAGCGTGTCCGGCCCAGAGTGTATTCATAAGATTCCACGTCGCGGATCGGCGAACGCGAGTACTTCGCGGCAATACCGTCCCAGAAAGTTGCAGCTGTTGTCATGGTCGATCTCCTTTGCGCGCAAAGTATTCATGCATGGATCGAATATAAATTGCCGAATTTCGCAGAGCGCTTATACATATTTGCATGACCGATCTGGGCGAGTTCGACTGGAATCATATCCGTGCCTTTCTGGCGACGGCCGAAACCGGATCGTTTTCCGCCGCCGCGCGGCAACTGGGCCAAACGCAACCGACACTCAGCCGCCAGATCGCCGCGCTGGAAGGGGATCTGGGCGTGATGCTGTTCGAACGCGTCGGTCGCGCGCTTGAGATCACTCAGGCGGGCCTGGAGCTGCTGGACCACACCCGCACCATGGGCGAGGCCGCCAATCGCATCGCGCTGACGGCGTCAGGTCAGGCGCAGTCGATCGAAGGCCGGGTCCGGATCACCGCCAGCGACGTGATGTCCGCCTATTTCCTGCCGGATATGTTGCGCGAAATCCGGGCGCAGGCGCCGCGTCTGCGGATCGACGTCATCGCCTCGAACGACATCCGTGACCTGATGCGGCGCGAGGCCGATATCGCGATCCGGCATGTCCGCCCCGATCAGCCGGATCTGATCGCCAGGCTGGTGCAGGAGGCGTCGGGCCATTTCTACGCCACCACCGAATATCTGAACCGCGCCGGGCGCCCCACATCCAAACGCGCCCTGTCACGGCATGAATTCATCAGCTTTGGCGACACCGACCAGATGATCGCCTATCTGAAGCCGCTTGGCGTTCACCTGACGGGCAACAATTTCCGGCTGGGGTCGCAAAACGGGATTGTGGCCTGGGAATATGCCAAGCAGGGCTTTGGCATCGCGCCGATGTCGCAGGTGATCGGCGACGCGACCCCCGGCGTCGAACGGGTGCTGCCCGGGATGGAGGCCATCAGCTTCCCGATCTGGCTGACCACCCATCGCGAGTTGCACACCAGCCGCCGTATCCGGTTGGTCTATGATCTGCTGGCCGAGTTTCTGTCGAAATGAAAAACGCGCCCGAAGGCGCGTTGTTCCAATCGTATCGTGCAAGAATTAGCCGCGCAGAACGCCGCCTGTCGCCTTGGTGACCTTGGCGATGATCTTCTCAGCCACAGCCTCGATGTCTTTTTCCTTCAGCGTTGCGTCGGTCGGCTGCAGGCGCACGGTGATGGCCAGGGATTTCTTGCCCTCGCCCAGGCTGCCACCGATGAATTCGTCAAAGACGCGCACATCCTCGATCAGCGCCTTGTCGGCCCCTGCTGCGGCATTCACCAGTGTCAACGCCTGGACATCGGCATCGACGACAAAGGCAAAGTCACGCTCGACCGCCTGCAGATCGCGCAGTTCCAGCGCGGCCCGCGTCGCCCCCGACTTGCGGGGCAAAGGCACCTCGTCCGGCCAGATGGTGAACGCCATCGCCGGGCCCTTGATGTCCATCGCCTGCAACACGCGCGGGTGCAGTTCCCCAAATACGCCCAGCACCTTTTTCGGACCCAGACAAATCCTGCCGTGACGCCCCGGATGCCACCAGGCATCACCGTCGCGCAGAATCTGCACCTTGGCGGGCGCGCCGATGGCGGCCAGCACCGCCTCGGCATCCGCCTTGACGTCGAACACATCGACAGGGCGCGAGGCGCCATGCACGTCCTTGGGCCCATTGCGACCCACCAGCAGGCCGGTGATCTGGGTTTTCTGGTCGCCGGGCTCGCCATCGTGGAAGACCGGGCCGACCTCGAACAGCGCGACATCCGCATAGCCACGCGCCTGATTACGGGCGGCGGCCTGCAACAGGCCGGGCAGCAAATCGGGGCGCATATGGCTCATCTCGGAGGAAATCGGGTTTTCCAGTTGCGTCGCTTCGTCCCCGCCGCCAAACAGCGCCGCCGCGGCCTGATCGATGAAAGTGTAGGAGACACATTCATTGTACCCCAGTGCCGCGCAAGTGCGCCGCGCCATCGACTGACGGCGCTGTGTCGGGGTCATTACCGGTTTCGGGATCCCATCGGTTACGCGCGGCAGCGGTTTGCCCTGCAATTTGGTCAGCGATGCTATCCGCGCGACCTCTTCCACCAGGTCGGCCTCGCCCATGATATCCGGACGCCAGCTGGGCACATGCGCCATCTCGCCTTCCAGGCGGAAGCCAAGGCGCGTCAGGGTCTGACGCTGCTCACTTTCGGGAATATCCATCCCGACCAGAGACTGCACCCGCTCGGCATCCAACTTGAAAGCACGGGAATGGTTCGGTGCCTTGCCGGCCTGAACCACATTCGAGGCTTCGCCGCCGCAGATATCCAAAATCATCTGCGTCGCGTGTTCCAGCCCTTCCAGCGTGTATTCCGGGTCCACCCCGCGTTCGAACCGGTACCGCGCATCCGAGTTGATCTTCAGCGCCCGGCCTGTCAGAGCAATCTGCACATGATCCCAGAACGCGCTTTCCAGAAAGACATTCACGGTATCCTCGGTGCAGCCGGTCGCCTCACCCCCCATGATGCCGGCAATGGATTCAGGGCCTTCGTCATCGGAAATCACCATCATGCCGGGCTGCAGGGTGTATTCCTTCTCGTCCAGGGCCACCAGCGTTTCACCGCCCTTGGCGCGGTGAACCCGCAGGTTGCCGCGCACCTTGTCCGCATCGAACACGTGCAGCGGCCGGTTATGGTCGAAAGTCATGTAGTTGGTGATATCCACCAACGCCGAGATCGGGCGCAGACCGATTGCCTTCAGCTGATCCTGCAGCCACTGCGGGCTGGGACCGTTCCTGACCCCTTTGATCAGACGACCGGTGAAATGCGGCGCACCGTCCAGAGTATCCTCGTCGATAGTCACCTTGATCGGGCTATCGAAATCACCCGGCACCGGCACATAGTCACGGGTTTTCAACGTACCCACACCACGGGCCGCCAGATCACGCGCGATGCCAGCCACGCCCAGCGCATCGGGGCGGTTGGGGGTGATCGCGATCTCGATCATCGGGTCAACTTTCGAGGGGTCGTTCTCGGCCAGCCAATCCACGAACCGGTCGCCGACCTCGCCCGAGGGCAGTTCGATGATGCCGTCATGTTCATCCGACAGCTCCAGCTCGCGCTCGGAGGCCATCATGCCAAAGCTTTCGACGCCGCGAATCTTGCCGACACTTATGGTCAGGTCCAGACCGGGGATATACATGCCCGGCTTGCAGACCACGACCGTGATGCCTTCGCGCGCATTGGGGGCGCCGCAGATGATCTGCAACTCACCCTCATCGGTCTCAACCGTGCAGACGCGCAGCTTGTCTGCATCCGGGTGTTTCTCGGCATGTTTTACGTAACCGAGGGTAAATTCCCCGAGCCGGTCCGCCGGATTCACGATCTCTTCGACCTCAAGGCCAAGATCGGTCAGAGCTTCGGCAATCTCATCAACCGAGGCGTCAGTGTCGAGGTGGTCTTTCAGCCAGGAAAGGGTGAATTTCATTGCACGGGGCCTTTTTTGGCAAACAATCGGTCGGCACAGGCAATGGCAAAGATTGCGCCAAGGTGCAAGCGCTGCGCGTCAGGGATAGGTGGGTGTGCGGCCCAAAAGCTCGTCCAGTTGCCAGCCGATCCAGCCATGCGGAATAAAATGGCCACCCGGATGCGTGTCCAGCGTCACACGACCGGTGGCGCAATCGGTCCATTCCACCCGGCTGAGGGTCAGAAAGGGCTTCACGCTCCAATCCCCGCGCGGGGTCGCGCCGTTGCAATGGAATTTCTCGCGCCACAGCGCCACCGGATAGGTCATGTCACCGCCTGGGCCAAAAGGGAAATCCATCACCCTGTCATCCGTGCCATGCACATGCCGCACCTGAGCCGGTGCCTGCGGGCAGTCTTCGGTCTGACGGATCGACCCGGCGATGGCCAGCAGCGCCGCCGCCCTGTTCCCCGACTGGCAAACATAGCGCCACGCCATCGCGCCGCCATAGGAATAGCCCGAGACATAGATGCGTTGGCGGTCAACGGGATAGCGCGTGGCGACGTCCTCCAGCACCCGGTTGGCAAAATCCACGTCGCCGGTGTCAGAAGTCCAGAAATCCCAGCTTTTGCGCAACCCGTTCGGGGCCACCAGCAGCACGCCACGCAGCTTTGTCGCCCCGGCGATGCGTTCGTGATTGACCACCACATCCCCCTGCCGCGCCCAGCCGTGGAAATGCAACAGCACCGGCAGAGGCGTTTTGCCGTCCCACCCGTCCGGCTCCAGCACATGGTATGAGCGCTCGCCCAGCGGGCAGGCGATATCGCCATGGCAGCCATTTGCTGCAACTTGGAGCGGGAGGAGAAACAACAGGCAGGTCAGAATCCGGAACATAGGTCGGAGCCTACCCGGCTTGCGCCGCAAGTCACGTCACAACCCCGTGGGAGTGTGTAACAAGCCGCGCCGTCGCCAGACCGCGGGGTGGCGATCCTCGGACTGTGGTGGGCAGTTTATTCTGGCCAAATCCGAGTGCTGTTCGAGCGTTGCGCTGGCGGCAACCAAATCGCCAGCCCGTGCGGGCGGTCTGACGATGGCGCGGCGGCCTATCGGCCTTTGCTCCGCGTCATTATTTCGAAACGAGTGCCGTTAACCCCATCCCATCACTTTTGAGAGAGCAGTTATCGCCAAAGATGAACCTACGCCTTTGATTATTTCATAGGCTTCTTTTGGCGCGGCATTTCGAAGCTTCTTCCAAGTCTCTGGTCTTTCAATTGCCTCCACAGCATCGTGACCAAGCGGTGTAAGCCGATATCCGTGCCGGCCCTTCTCGGCGACCAAACCTTCATCCATCAAAAGATCAAGATGATGGTCGAGTTTGAGTTCTTCATCGCTTGGATTCAATACCAACTCGTGCAGGATAATTCCTGTTCGACTGGATTGCATTTCCAGTAACAACTCTCTGGTGTAGTCCCGGTCTCGCTTCACCGCGACAAACCACCATGCAGGTTCGGCATATCCAGCGCCGCAAAGCCGTAGTGTCTCAACCAGCGCAGATCGGAATCAAAGAACGCACGCAAATCAGGAATGCCGTATTTCAGCATCGCCAGACGGTCGATGCCGATGCCAAAGGCAAAGCCCTGATAGACCTCGGGGTCAATCCCACCGGCGGCGATGACCTTGGGGTGGACCATGCCGGAACCCAGAATCTCCATCCAGTCGTCGCCCTCGCCGATTTTCAGCTGACCGTTATCCCAGGAACAGCGGATATCGACCTCGGCCGACGGCTCGGTGAAGGGGAAGTGCGAGGCGCGGAAGCGCAGTTCTACATCGTCGACCTCGAAGAACGCTTTCACGAACTCTTCCAGAACCCATTTCAGGTTCGCCATCGAGATGTCCTTGTCGATGGCCAGCCCCTCGACCTGATGGAACATCGGCGTGTGGGTCTGGTCATAATCGGCGCGGTAGACGCCGCCCGGGCAGATCACGCGGATCGGCGCGCCTTGCAGCTCCATCGAGCGAATCTGCACTGGCGAGGTATGGGTCCGCAGCACGTGCGGCGGGCGATTGTCGCCTTCGGCGCGGTGCATATAGAACGTGTCCATCTCGGCCCGCGCGGGGTGGTGGCCGGGGATGTTCAGGGCGTCGAAGTTATGCCAGTCGGTCTCGATCCGCGGTCCTTCGGCCACCGAGAACCCCAGTTCGGCAAAGATCGCGGTCAGTTCCTCGGTCGCCTGGCTGACCGGGTGGATCGAGCCCTGACGGCGCGCCCGGGTCGGCAGGGTGACGTCCAGCCATTCGGTGCGCAAACGCTCATCAAGTGCTGCATCGGCCAGCGCGGATTTCTTGGCGGTCAGGGCCGAGTTGATCTCGTCCTTCAGGGCATTCAGGGCGGGGCCTGCGACCTGACGTTCCTCGGGCGTCATCTTGCCCAGTTCGCGCATTTTCAGCGCGACTTCGCCCTTTTTGCCCACGGCGGCGACGCGGATTGCCTCAAGCGCATTTTCGTCGCCCGCATCGGCGATCTGCCCCAGATATTTTGCCTTTAGATCGTCCATGACGCTTTCCGAAACTGGCCTCTGAATTGGTCTGGAACCTGCTATCGGTCAATCCCTGCGAATGCAAGCCGGACGGGTCCGATCAATAGCTGTATTCGGGATAAATCCGGGTCAGATCGCCTTGCCAGTCTCCGTTGTAGCGATCCAGCAATTCATCCGCCGGAACCTGCCCGGTTTCGATGCTGTCCTTCAGCGCATTCAGGAAATGGGTTTCATCGGGCACCAGCCCGCCCGCACCGGGGAAAGCGCGGGATTTCAGCCCGGCCTCGGCGATCGAGACCACCTCACGCGCCAGATCGTGCATTCTGATCTTGCCGACCCGGGCCTGCAACCCTTCCTGCGCCGCCTCAACGCGCAGCGCCTCGCGGGTTTCCGCATCCCAACCCTTGACCAGATCCCAGGCCGCATCCAGCGCGCCCTGATCATAGGTCAGACCCACCCAGAACGCGGGCAGCGCACACAGACGCCGCCAGGGGCCGCCATCGGCGCCACGCATTTCCATGAATTTCTTGATCCGCGCCTCGGGGAAGGCGGTGGTCAGGTGATCGGCCCAGTCGGACAGCGTCGGCGTCTCGCCCGGCAGCGCGGGCAGCTTGCCCTTCAGGAAGTCGCGGAAGGACATGCCCAGCGCGTCGATATATTGCCCGTCGCGGTAGACGAAATACATCGGCACATCGAGCGCATATTGCACGTAGCGTTCAAAGCCAAATCCCTCTTCGAACACGAAAGGCAGCATGCCGGTACGCGCATCGTCCAGATGCCGCCAGATATAGCTGCGCCAGCTTTTCTGGCCGTTCACCTTGCCTTCGAAGAACGGAGAATTCGCAAACAGCGCCGTTGCCACAGGTTGCAATGCCAGCGCCACGCGCAGTTTCTGCACCATGTCAGCCTCGGACCCGAAGTCAATATTGACCTGAACGGTGCAGGTCCTGCGCATCATGGCACGACCCATGGTGCCGACCTTCTGCATATAGTCGTTCATCAACCGGTACCGCCCCTTGGGCATCAGCGGCATCTGGTCATGGGTCCAGATCGGGGCCGCGCCCAGACCGATAAAGCCCACACCGATCTCATCAGCGATGTCTTTCACCTCGCGCAGATGGGTGTTCACCTCGTCGCAGGTCTCGTGAATGGTTTCCAGCGGAGCACCCGACAGCTCCAGCGCGCCGCCCGGTTCCAGGCTGACATTTGCGCCGTCTTTCTCCAGACCGATCAGATGACCCGCTTCGCGCACCTCGCCCCAGCCATGGCGGTCGCGCAGACCTTCCAGCACCGCCACGATGGACCGGGTGCCCTCGAACGGCAGAGGTTTCAGGGTGTCCTTGCAATAGCCGAACTTCTCATGCTCGGTGCCGATGCGCCAATCCTGTTTGGGCTTGCAGCCCGATTCCAGATATTCTGCAAGTTGCTCGTGGCGTTCGATCGGTCCGCCGCCGGACTGGGGGATGGACATGAACCGTGCTCCGATCCTGATGTGTCTGTCGTGTTGGTCAGTCGTGGTCGGAAACCGCGTCAGTGTCAATGCAGGCGGGCATGCGGCGGCCGCATCGGGTGGCGCTCCCAGATCACCACCGGATGCGGCGATCCGCCGTTCAGTTCCGCCAGCATTTGCTCGGTTTTCAGCCCCGGCAGGGCCGAGAACACGTCAAACAGCGCTTCGGCCCCTTCTGCATTCACAGGAATGTGAAGCGTCGGCTGACCCGGCTGGTCCAGCACCCAATGCGCCGGGTTCGAGGTCGGGTCCAGCGCCAGACGCTCAATCTCGCGGGTGGCGATCATGCCGCCGTCCAGCGGACCGAGATAGGTGATCTGCCCTTCGTCAATCGTGACGACACCGGGACCACCGGTGCCCGTGCGAAACCGGGCGCGCTGAACCCCGATGACGGCAAGGGCAACTGAGACGAGGACAAGTACCCAGCCCAGCCAGCCCAGCAACCCGCCGGGGCCGCTGATCCAGCTGAGGCCGACAAGCAGAACAGCTGTGGCCACCAGAACCTCGCGCCAGCGCCACAGGGCCAGTTTGGCCTCGGGTCGGATGAAACTCATGCTGTGTCTCCGGGATTGGTGAACAGGATCAGCGAATACTGACCCGCAGGTTTGAATCCGATGGCCCGATAGGCCCGCGCGGCCGCTTCCGTTGCGGCGAACAGAACCGCACACGCGGCACCTCTGTCGCGGGCTTCACGCAGATGCAGGGCCACAGATAAACGGGCATAGCCGTTCCCGCGCAGCGCGGGCGGGGTGTAGACGCCACCGATCTGAACGACCTCGGGCAAGCGGGCATTGAACCCGGTCACTCCCACCGGCTGGCCATCCACAAGCAATGCCCGGTGCGAATCACGTTCGAGATAGGCCGCAACATCCTTTCTTGCCTGCTGCCGCGCCCGGTCGGGATCGAAATCCATCGCTTCGGTCAGGTAGCTCTGGCGCCAGTTTTCGGCCAATGTCCGGTCAAGTTGGCCCAGCGGCACCAATTCCGCCCCGGCGATGTCGGGCACGATCATCTGGGACAGATCCAGCGTGAAACCGGGCTCATCACTGTTCAGGGTTGCGGGCCTGTCCTCCCAGCCGGCAAGGCGCATGATCCGGCGGGCCTGCGTGGCCTCGGCGGCGAGGCCGAACAGGTTGCGACCGCGGATCAGGTTGATCGCGTCCGTCAGATCCTGATCGGAACAATCCGGGCATTGCGGCAGGACCATACCTTCATTGGTTATGGCAAAGACGGCACAGGGACCGTTACCCATTACCCAGGCATTCACCGCGCGCGGATCAGAGCCCCGCAATCCGAAATCCCGCAGATTTGCCAGCGGAAACATCGAGGTCTGGATGTGTCGGGACAGAAACCTGTCGATATCCGGCACGTCCCCTTCCTGCGCCAGCCGCCAGGTCACGACCAGTCCCCCAAGGCTTGTTGCCACATGGTCAGCGCCGCAACGGCCGCGGTATCCGCGCGCAGGATGCGCGGACCAAGACTGACCACATGGGCAAAGGGCAATCCGCTCAACCGTGCGCGTTCGCGCTCGGAAAACCCGCCCTCCGGACCGATGAGAATAGCCCAGGGCTGGCCTTTGTCCTGCGCCGCCAGACGCAGGGCCGAGCCAACCTCGGCCTCATTGCAGAACATCAGCTGCCGGTCGTCGGGCCATGCATCCAGCACCCGGTCGAGCCGTTGCAGGTCAGCCACCTCGGGCACAAATGTCCCGCCGCACTGCTCGGCGGCCTCAACCGCGTGGGCCTGCAGGCGGTCCTGCCGGATGCGTTCGGAGTTGGTGTATTCCGTCTGCACCGGCAGAATCCGTGCAGCGCCCATTTCCGCCGCCTTTTCAACGATGAAGTCGGTGCGCGCCTTTTTGATCGGGGCGAACAGGAACCACAGATCGGGCGGCAGTTGCAGCGCCTTGGTCTGCTTCTGACAGGTCAGCGTCCCGCCGCGCTTGCCCGCTTCGGCCACCTCTGCCAGCCATTCGCCGTCCCGCCCGTTGAACAAGGCCACCTGCCCGCCCACGGCCAGACGCATGACACCGAACAGGTAATGCGCCTGTTCGCGCGTCAAAGGAACCGATTGCCCCTGACCCAGAGGGTGCTCTACATACAGTCTGATCTTTGCACTCATGAGACCTTACATATGCAAGGCAATGCCCCAACACCAGACGGTCAGGTCGCCGATGCCGTCAGCGGCAACTGGGTCGACACCCACGCGCCTGCCTTCGCGCGTCCCTACCTGCGTCTCAGCCGCGCAGACCGGCCCATCGGCACCTGGCTTTTGCTGATTCCCTGCTGGTGGGGTCTGGCGCTGGCCATCCTCAGTGACGGCGCGCCACGGTGGGAGGATCTGTGGATCGCCATCGGCTGCGCAGTCGGGGCCTTTCTGATGCGCGGCGCAGGCTGCACCTGGAACGACATCACCGACCGGGACTTTGACGGGCAGGTCGAACGGACCCGGTCGCGCCCGATACCCTCGGGTCAGGTCAGCGTGCGGCAGGCGGTGATCTGGATGGGCCTGCAATGTCTGCTGGCGCTGCTGATTCTGCTGACGTTCAACCGGGCAGCCATCGCCATGGGCGTGCTGTCGCTGCTGCCGGTGACGATCTACCCCTTTGCCAAGCGGTTCACCTGGTGGCCGCAGGTGTTTCTGGGGCTGGCCTTCAACTGGGGCATCCTGCTGGCCTGGGCCGCCCATAGCGGCACCGTGGGGGTTCCGGCTATCACCCTGTATCTGGCCGGCATCGCCTGGACCTTGTTTTATGACACAATTTACGCCCATCAAGACGCCGAAGATGACGAGCTGATCGGGATCAAGTCCACCGCCCGGCTGTTTGGCACCGATACTGCAAGGTGGCTGAAGTACTTCCTTGTGGCCACGGTCGCCCTGATGGGGCTGGCCATCATTGACGCGGCAACGACTCAGGCGTCGGTCATCGCACTGGTGATTGCGCTGGGCGGACCCTGGGCGATGGGCTGGCACATGGCGTGGCAACTGCGCGGACTGGACATCGAGGACAACGCGAAACTGCTGCAACTTTTCCGCGCCAACCGGGACACTGGCCTTATTCCGCTGATCTTCCTCTGCGTCGCTTTGCTGCTCTGATTGCACCTCGGCGCGGGCCTCTGTAAGAGTTCTGCTCAACCGCCTGAGGAGTCGATTGCCCGCACATGCGCCTGCCCTATTTCTTTGCCGTTGCCCTTATTTTCCTCGTGTCGGCCGGGCTGTGCCTGCTGGCGGCCAGCTTTGCGGTGACGAAGGTGGAAGAGACCTCGGAATTTGCCGTGCGGCGCGCGCTGGACCTGAAAGGGCATGACTGGGCCGAGGTCCAGTCCGACGGGTTGCGGGTGGTTCTGACCGGAACTGCCACGGACGAAGCGACACGGTTCAACGCGCTGACGGCGGCCGGAACCGAAGTCGACACCTCGCGCGTGATCGACGAGATGCAGGTGGCCCCGACAACACGTCTGGCCGCCCCCCGGTTTTCCGCCGAAATCCTGCGCAATGACAGTGGCATTTCCGTCATCGGCCTGGTCCCGGCCAGCGAGGATCGCGACGCGCTGATGGACCGGCTGAAAACCCTGGACGGCGACGCGCAGGTCTCGGACCTGATGGAAACAGCCGACTATCCCAAACCCAAGGGGTGGGACGAGGCGATCAGCTATGCGACCGAGGCGCTCGCCCGGTTGCCCCGCGCCAAGATTTCCGCCAGCCCGGGCCTGGTGCGGATCACCGCGATTGCCGACAGTCAGCAGGAAAAGGAAAGGCTGGAGCAGGAACTGACCCGCGCCGCGCCACCGAGCCTGCGGATCGGTCTGGCCATCTCGGCCCCGCGGCCGGTGATCACGCCCTTTACCCTGCGCTATCTGATCGACGAGGACGGCGGGCAGTTCGATGCCTGTTCCGCGCAGGATGAAAAGGCCCGCGATGCCATCATCGCCGCTGCGCAAGCGGCGCGCCTGACAGGCCCCTACTCCTGCACCATCGGTCTTGGCGTACCATCGCCCCGCTGGTCCGAGGCCGCCACGCTGAGCATCGGTGCCTTGTCGGAAATCGGTCAGGGATCGGTTACGATCTCGGATGCGGATATCACACTGGCGGCGGCGCAGGGAACCGATGCCGGGACCTTTGACCGCGTGATTGGCGAGCTTGAAAATGCGCTGCCCGATGTCTTTGCCCTGCACGCGATCCTGCCCGAGCCGGAAACCGAAACGCAAACCGGCCCGCCCGAGTTTTCGGCCACGCGCAGCCCCGAAGGGCTGGTACAGATGCGTGGACGTGTGGGCGGCGAAACCCAGCGCGACATGATCGACAGCTATGCCCGCGCGGCCTTTGGGTCCGAGCAGGTCCACACCGCAACCCGAAGCACCCCCGATCTGCCTGCCAACTGGCCGGTGCGGGTTCTGGCCGGGCTCGAAGCGCTGTCGCAATTGCATAACGGTGCTCTGACGGTCACGCCCGACGATGTGATGCTGAGCGGTGTCAGCCACGATCCCAAAACGCGGGCGCATATCGCGGGGCTGCTGTCGGACAAGCTGGGCGACGCGCAGGAATTCACCCTGTCGATCACCTACCAGGAACCGCCCGAACCCGCCGACAAACTGCCCGACCCCGAGATCTGCGAGGAACGCATTGCCGACGTTCAGGCCGGCGGCAAGATCGCGTTCGAGCCCGGCTCGGCCACTGTTGCCGCGGAGTCGCGGGATACGGTTAACCGGATCGCCGACATTCTGCGCGAATGCGGACCGATCCGGATGGAAATTCAGGGTCATACCGACAGCCAGGGCCGGGAAGAGATGAACCAACAGCTCAGCCAGTCGCGGGCGCAGTCCATTCTGAACGAACTGCGCGGCCGTCGCGTGCCGACCGCCAGCTACTCGGCCGTGGGCTATGGCGAAACGCAGCCCATTGCCGATAACGGCACCGAAGAAGGCCGGGAAGAGAACCGGCGCATCGAGTTCCACCTGATCCGGCCGGAACCGCTCACCAATACGGAAACCGGACTGGAGGCAATGGAAGCCCAGTCAGAACCGACAGAAGCCGAACAACCGGACGCGACCGCGCCGGACGCGGAAGCAGGGGACCAGTAAGTTGAACAGAATCGAATTCATCATCGCCACCGCCATCATCCTGTTCGCGGCCTTCTGCATGGGTTGGTTCGCCAACTGGCTGGCGCATCGTCTGTCGCGCGTCCGTCAAAGCGACGTGGCCGATCTGGACCGCATGAGCCAGGAACTGCACGAGGCCGAAGAAACCCGCGATCAGGCGATCACCTATCTGCAACAGCGCGAGGCGGAACTGACCAACCAGCTGACCCAGGCCGAGGCCGAACTGGCGGCGGCAATGGACGGTCTGCGTGCCGCCCGGCAAGAGGCCGAGGAACTGCGCGGGCGCATCAACAACGCCGACTGACGCTACCAGCGGGTCAGCGCGTCTTCGTCTTCGTCCTTGGCAGCCACCCATTCGGCACCGGATGAGGTGATTTCCTTTTTCCAGAATGGCGCGCGGGATTTCAGGTAATCCATCAGGAATTCCGCCGCCTCGAACGCATCCTTGCGATGCCGCGCGGCGGTGGCAACCATCATGATCCGATCCCCGGGCGCCAGACGCCCGTGCCGGTGGATCACCAGCACATCCCCCAGCGACCAGCGCTGTTGCGCCTCTTCGGCAATCCTCGTCAGCGCTTGTTCGGTCATGCCCGGGTAATGTTCGATCTCCATCACGTCCAGATCGCCCGAGGCCAGATCGCGCACAATGCCGGTGAAGGTCACAATCGCGCCGTTGGCCGCGTCACCCAAGGCAAATGCATTGGCTTCCGCGCCCAGATCGAACTCTTCTTCCTGAACCGCGATGCGCATGGCCTCAGCCGCCGGTCATGGGCGGGAAAAACGCAACCTCGCGCACCCCGGCCAGAGGGGCATCAAAATCCGACAATTCCTGATCCAGCGCGACGCGCAGCGCCGAAAGATCGGCAAAGGCCGCGGCATAGCGGTCTTCGCGTGCGCTGAGTTCGGCCACCAGATCTGACACCGTGGCGGCCCCGGTTTCGACCCGCTCTTTCGGCAAGCCGATCCGTTCACGCACCCAGGCAAAATACAGAACGTCCATCCCTTAGCTCTCCTTCAGATGGGGCATGGCTTTACGTAGGTAGTCATAGCCGGTGATCAATGTCAGCGTCGCGGCAATCCACAGCAGCCACAGACCGATCCGACCCGACCAGAACATCCCTTCCAGATGCCAGCGCACGCCGGTCAGGTCCTCGACTTCGCCAGTTAGAACCTGATCAATGATCGTAGCGTCCATGCCGAATGTGGCCATCACGAAATAATGTTCGAATATCCCCTGCGAGAAGAGAACGGCAATCGCCACCATCTGCGCGGTGGTCTTCCACTTGGCCAGCTTGGTCACCTTCAGCGTCCCGGCCACATCGCCCAGATATTCGCGCAGGCCCGACACAAACACCTCGCGGAACAGGATCACGGTGGCCGGCAACACCAGCCAGGGTGTCCAGTGTTCGGCGGAATAGCCCACAAGGATCATCAGCGCGATCACCACCATCGCCTTGTCCGCAATAGGGTCCAGCATCGCCCCGATCTTCGTTTCCTGCTTCCAGGCGCGCGCCAGATAGCCGTCGAACCAGTCGGTGATCGCAGCGGACAGAAACAGGATCAGGGCAAACCAATCCGCATAGGGGCGGGTAAAATACAGAAACATAACGGCCAGACCGGGTGCCGCCAGCAGGCGCAGAACGGTCAGAATATTGGGCAGGTTCCATTTCATGGTTTGACACTACATCGCCGGTTCGGGACAGAAAAGACGGCCAGTCAAAAAACTGACCCGATCACAGGCAGTTGCAGCACCGGCGGTCAAAGGGTCGCAGCGCGTCGATTGCCGCCAGATACAGCTTGGCGCAAGGTCGCTTTGGCGTCAGATTGGCGCACGGCCCGGCCCAAAAGCGATTGCAACGAATGACAGCCCATATTCAGACAGACCCCCGGTCAAACCTGATCGGCAGCGGATGGATGATCGCCGCAATGGCGCTGTTCGCGCTGGAAGACGCGTTTTTGAAAAGCGCCTCGGCCACCTTGCCGATCTGGCAGGTTCTGGTCCTGTTCGGTGCGGGCGGCGCGGCGATATTTGCCGCTGCGGCATTGGTAAGGGGCACCCGGCTGTTTCAGCCGGACGTGCTGTCGCGCCCGATGAAAGTGCGGGTGCTGTTCGAAATCCTGGGGCGGCTGTTCTACGTGCTGGCCATCGCGCTGACACCGCTGTCGGCTGCAACCGTCATCCTGCAGGCGACCCCTCTGGTCGTGGTCGCAGGTGCAGCGCTGTTCTTTGGCGAAACCGTCGGGTGGCGCCGGTGGAGCGCGATTCTGATCGGTATGATCGGCGTTGTCGTCATCATCCAACCGACAGGGGACAGTTTTTCCACCCTGTCCATCCTGGCCGTTCTGGGCATGTTGGGATTCGCCGGGCGCGATCTGGCCAGCCGCGCGGCCCCGGCCTCGCTGGGGACCGAGGTGCTAGGGTTCTACGGCTTTCTCTGCATCGTCGTCGCGGGCATCGCCTATCGCTTTTGGGAAGGCGCGCCGCTTGCGCCGTTGACGCCTCAGGTCAGCCTTCACATGGCCGGGGCCATCCTCATGGGTACTGTTGCCTATGCGTCGCTGATGAAAGCCATGCGCACCGGTGAGGTCTCGGCCGTCACACCGTTCCGGTATTCCCGCCTGCTGTTCGGCATCGGGCTGGGGGTTTTTCTGTTTGACGAGCGGCTGGACCAGACCATGTGGATCGGCAGCGCGCTGATCGTGACCTCGGGGCTCTACATCTGTGGCGCGGACGGCGGGTTTAGCCCTTGTCGTGGAAGAAATCGTAAACCTTCTGCGCCAACCCGGCGGAAATCCCCTCGACCGCTTTCAGATCGGCCAGATTGGCCCGGCTGACAGCCTTGGCACTGCCGAAATGGGCCAGAAGCGCCCTCTTTCGCGCCGCGCCCACGCCCGGAATTTCGTCCAGGGGCGTCGCGCCAACCGCCTTGGCCCGTTTGGCGCGATGGGTGCCGATCGCAAAGCGGTGCGCCTCGTCCCGTAGCCGCTGAATGAAATACAGCACCGGATCGTTGCGTTTCAGCGCAAAGGGGCGCTGGCCGATGCGGTGAAACTCTTCCTTGCCGTGATCCCGGTCGATACCCTTGGCAACGCCGATCATCGGAATGTCCTCGACCCCATGCGCCTGCATGATCTCATGCACCGCGCTCACCTGTCCGGCTCCTCCGTCAATCAGCAGCAGATCGGGCCACATGCCTTTGTCGCGGTCCGGGTCTTCCTTTTGCAGACGGGTGAAGCGGCGGGTCAGGACCTCTTTCATCATGCCGAAATCGTCGCCGGGGGTCAGGTCGTCGCCACGGATATTGAATTTGCGATAGGCGTTTTTCATGAACCCTTCGGGGCCGGCGACGACCATGCCGCCGACGGCGTTGGTGCCCTGAATATGGCTGTTGTCGTAAACCTCGATCCGGCCCGGCGGGCTGTCCAGATCAAACGCTTCGGCCACACCCCGCAACAGCTTCGCCTGCGTGGCGCTTTCCGACATGCGCCGGGCCAGAGACTCACGCGCATTGCGCAACGCGCCCGCCACCAGTTCCTGCTTCTCGCCTCGCTGAGGCACCAGGATTTCAACCTTGCGCCCGGCTTTTTCGGTCAGCGCCTCCTGCATCAGATCGGCGTTTTCGATGGCGTCTGACAGGATCAACTGCCGGGGCGGTTCCTTGTTGTCGTAGAACTGACCAAGGAAAGCCTCCATCACCTCGGCCGCAGCGACATCCGGCCCTACGCGCGGATAAAAGTCCTTGTTCCCCCAGTTCTGGTTGGCCCGGATGAAGAACACCTGAACACAGGCCTGCCCGCCATCCATATAAAGGCCGATCACATCCGCCTCGGCCACGCCGCGCGGATTGATGCCCTGAGAGGTCTGCACCTGCGTCAGCGCCCGGATACGGTCGCGCAGACCGGCGGCGCGTTCGAACTCCATCGCCTCAGACGCGGCCATCATCTGTTCGGCCAAATCCTCCTGCACCTTGGTCGAGCGGCCCGACAGGAACCGCTCTGCATCCTTGACGCTGTCGCGGTAATCGCCTTCCGAGATCAGCCCGACACAGGGCCCGGAACACCGCTTGATCTGATAGAGCAGGCAGGGCCGTGTGCGGCTGTCAAACATGGAATCCGAGCAATTTCGCAACAGGAACGCCTTCTGCAACTGGTTCAGCGTCCGGTTCACCGCACCCGCACTGGCGAAGGGACCGAAATAGGCCCCTTTTTCCTTTTTGGCCCCGCGATGTTTCTTGATCTGCGGAAAAGCGTGATCCTTGGCGACCAGGATATTCGGAAAGCTCTTATCATCCCGCAGCAGCACGTTGTATTTCGGCTTGAGCTGCTTGATCAGGTTCTGTTCCAGCAGCAGCGCCTCGGTCTCGGTGCGTGTGGTCAGGAACATCATCGAGGCGGTCGCGGCGATCATCTTCTCGATCCGCCCGGAATGGCCGGGGCGCGCATAGTTCGACACCCGCGCCTTCAGGTTTCGCGCCTTGCCGACATACAGAACCCGACTGTCGCCATCCAGCATCCGGTACACACCGGGCGAGCTGTCCAGCGTCTTCACATAGCGCTGAATGCAGCCATAGCCGGTGGGCTGAGTGTCGGAAGTTGATTCGTCGCGGGTGGTCATGGGCCTGAGATATGATTCTCTGACCATGGCTGCAATCTTGAGCGCCTCAGTTCAAGAGAAAACAAATCCACCGTTTCTGTGGATAACTGTGCAGATAAGTTTTGGGGCATCGCGATTTTCCCTTAATTCATTAAGGATTCCTTGATTTGCACAAAAATTAGGCACTACTGCAATGCATTGTTTTTAAATGATATTTTTTCCTACACAAGACAAGTGTATGAAAAAAAAGACAATTTTGTAACGGGCAGGTAACGGCGTCGAGAGCGGTGCAAAACTTGCACCGGATTCACCTATTCAACGCCCAGAACGTCCGGCGTCTGCCAGCCCAGATGTTGCCCGCCATCCACGCATAAAAGCTGCCCGGTGACGGCATGGGCATCCAGAAAATAGCCCAGCGCGGCGGTGATATCCGACGGGTTGGCACCACGCTCCAGCACCGTGTTCGCGCGCTGTGCCCTGAAATGCGCCGCGCTCTGCCGGTGGCCCTGCATGGTGGGACCCGGTCCGATGGCGTTGACGCGGATCGCCGGTGTCAGCGCTTGCGCCGCAGTGCGCGTCAGCGCCCACAGACCCATTTTGGCAATGGTGTAGGACATGAATTCGGGCGTCAGCTTGCGCACCCGCATGTCCACCATGTTGACGATCAGACCGGTGGAGACCGGTTCGCCTTCCGGGTCAACAGCCGGTTCCAGCCCCTGCCCGGCCATGGCCTGCGTCAGCACGAAAGGTGCGCGCAGGTTGCTGTCGAGGTGACGATCCCAGCTTTGGCGGGTCGCCGTGCGGATGTTGTCATATTCGAAGATTGAGGCGTTGTTGACCAGGCAGGTGATCGGACCGCCCAGAGCCTCTGCCGCGCGGGGCAGCAGGGATTCAACCTGCGCTTCGTCCAGCAGATCGGCCTGCAACGCAACCGCCTTGCGCCCCATGGCCTGAACCTCGGCCACGGTTTCCTGTGCGGGTTCGCGGGACGTTGCGTAGTGGACCGCCACATCATAGCCCCGCTGTGCCAGGTAAAGCGCCATGGCGCGGCCAAGGCGAATTCCGGCTCCGGTCACCAATGCTCGGGTCATGACGGCTCCTTCTTTGTCAGATCACGCCAGCAATGAGATGACGTAGATTGCATACAGAAGTGTCAACAGCATTCCCCAGCCACGGGTGATGTCCCGTTTGAAAAATACAAACGGGATCAGCAACAGCGAGGCGCCCAGCATGACCCACAGATCAAACCGCAGGAATTCCGGATCTACCGGGATTCGGCCGAACAGTGTGGCGATGCCGACAATGGCCAGCAGGTTGAACATGTTCGACCCGATCACATTGCCCAGCGCCACATCGGCCTGACGGCGCAGCGCTGCCATCACGGTCGTCGCCAGTTCGGGCAGAGACGTCCCGACTGCCACAAGGGTCAACCCGATTACCGTTTCGCTGACGCCATAGGTGCGCGCGATGACGGTGGCGTTGTCGACCAGCAGATGCGCCCCCATGGGCAGGCCGATCAGACCCAACACCAGATAGATCGAGACCTTCCAGTAGGGCATGTTCGGATCGGCCTCTTCCAGGCCTTCCAGTTCCTCATCTTCGGCGCAGGCCTGACCACAGGCCTTGCGATGCGCATGTGCTTCGCGAAAGGCGTTCCAAAGCATAAGGCCCAGCGCGGTCAACAGGATCGCGCCGCTGAACAGGTTGAACACACCGCAAAAGGCCAGCCCGATGAACAGAACCGAGGCCAACAGCATGAAGACATAGTTTTTGCGGCTGTCGCACTCGCTGGTGTGCAGGGTCGCCAACAATGCCGGAATGCCCAAAACCAGCAGGATATTCGCCGTGTTCGACCCCACCACATTGCCCAGCGCGATGCCTGGCGCGTTTTCTTTGATCGCGCTGATCGCGATCAGAAGCTCGGGTGCCGAGGTGCCAAAGGCCACAATGGTCAGGCTGACGATCAGGGCCGGCACGCCCAGACGCAGGCTGAGGTTTACCGCGCCGCGCACCAGCGCATCCCCCGCCAGCAGCAGGATCAGCAATCCGAGGCCGGATAACAGCCATGCCGTCATGTGCGGCCTCCTTTTTCGCAGGCGCAGGGACCTTTGCCGATCCGGAACCGCCCGCAGCGCGGACATCGGGTCGATTGCAACCGTTTCTGCCCCGGAAACCGCAGCTTGCCGAACATCGCCAGGACTCCCATGGCGATCAGAAACAGAGTGACAACCTTGATAATCACGTCACAAACCGAAACGCGCGTAGGCCGCCCGCTCCTCGAGCCCGGCGATGGCGTCCTGCGCCAGCGCGGCCCCGAACCGGGACCAGATCGGTTTGCGCAGCCCATAGCGGCGGAATTTGACCTTTTCGCCAAACCGCTCCTGCATTTTCGGTTTCAGATGTGCAATGCCGTCGATCAGACCCAGTTCCTGCGCCCGCCGGGCCAGCCAGATCTCACCGGTGAACAGGTCCTGGCTGTCGTCCAGCTTTGGTCCACGCCGGGTCTTGACATGGGTGATGAAGTTTTCGTGGATGTCGGCCAGCAGGCGTTCCAGCCGTTCGACATCTTCCTTCTTTTCCGGCGCAAACGGATCCAGCATGGATTTCGACTGACCCGCCGTATGCACTCGCCGTTCGATCCCCTGCCGTTTCAGCAGGACATGCGCACCGAATCCCGACGAAATCACGCCGATCGAGCCCAGAACCGAACTGTCATCGGCGTAAATCTCGTCTGCCGATGCAGCCAGCCAGTACCCGCCCGAAGCCGCCACATCCTCAACAAACGCGATGACCGGCACATTCAGTTCCCCGGACAGCCGCCGAATACGGGCTCCGATCAGGGAACTTTGCACAGGCGATCCGCCGGGCGAGTTGATCTCAAGCGCGACGGCGGCGGGTTTGCCCTTGCGAAAGGCTTTCTCCAGCACCGGAGCCAGCGCGGTGTCGGACATCGAAGCACGCCCGGCCATTCCGATGGCGCCGGACAGGCGCACGACGGCCACGCAGGGTTGCTTGTTAAGAAACGGCAGGCTGAGTTTCATGGGTGCCGATGTAGAGTGCGCCCAAGCCGTAAACAAGGGACCGCTTGGACCTTAGACGTGACGTGAACACATTTCCTGAGGCCGGTGGGCAAAAATGCAACGCCCGGTACCCCCTAGCTGCGGATGCGCCAGCCGGTTTTGAAAATCCATCCGATGATGCCCAGGCACAGGCCGGTAAAGGCCAGAATGGCCAGCAGGCTGAACACGATCGGAACGTCTGCCAGCCCGTAGAACGACCACCGGAAGCCCGAGATCAGATAGACCACCGGGTTGAACAGGGTGATGGTCTGCCAGACCGGCGGCAGCATCGAAATCGAATAGAACGTGCCGCCCAGAAAGATCAGCGGCGTGACCACCAGTTGCGGCACCAGCGACATCTGTTCGAAATTGCTGGCCCAGATTCCGATAATGAACCCCAGCAACGAAAAGCTGAGGCAAGTCAGCACCAGAAAGGTCACCATCGCCAGCGGATGTTCAATCCGTAAGTCCACAAAGAACGTGGCGGTGATCAGGATGACCACCCCCACGAACAGCGCCTTGGTCGCCGCTGCCCCGACATAGCCGATCACGATCTCGATAAAGTTCACCGGGGCCGAGAGAAGCTCGTAAATCGTGCCCAGAAATTTGGGGAAATAGATGCCGAATGATGCGTTGGAAATCGCCAGCATCACCACCGACAACATGATCAGACCCGGCACGATGAACGCGCCATAGGACACGCCCTCGACCTCCTGTATGCGGCTGCCGATGGCGGTTCCGAAGACGACGAAATACAACGAGGTAGACAGGACAGGTGACAGGAAACTCTGCGCCAGGGTACGAAAGAACCGGGCCATTTCGAACCGGTAGATGGCGGCAATGGCGGACCAGTTCATGCGGGCTCTCCGGACACGAGGTTCACGAAAATCTCTTCAAGGCTCGATTGCCGGGTCTGCACATCGCGCAGCACCAGCCCCGCCTGCGCCACATCGTTCAGCAATGTGGTGATGCCGGTGCGGTCGGCATGGGTGTCATAGGTGTAAACCAGCGCATCGCCGTTTCCGTTCAGTGCCAGGTTGTGCCCCGACAGGCTTGCGGGGATCTGTGCGATGGGTTCGGTCAGCATCACCTCGATCTGCTTTTTGCCCATCTGGGCCATCAGCATGTCCTTGTCCTGAACCAGCAGCAATTCGCCTTTGTCGATGACGCCGATACGGTCGGCGATAGCCTCGGCCTCTTCGATGTAATGGGTGGTCAGGATGATGGTGACACCGGCCTGCTTCAGCTCGGCCACGATCTCCCACATATCCTTGCGCAGCTCGACATCGACCCCGGCGGTGGGCTCGTCCAGAAACAGAACGCGCGGCTCATGCGCCAGCGCCTTGGCGATCAGAACCCGACGCTTCATGCCGCCGGACAATTCCTTGATCGCGTTCTTGCGCTTGTCCCACAGGGACAGCTTGCGCAGAATCTCCTCGATCCGGGCATTATCGCGGCCCAGTCCGAACAGCCCGCGCGACAGGCGAACCGTGTTCCACACCTTTTCAAACGGCTCCAGTGCGATCTCCTGCGGCACCAGCCCGATCATCCGGCGCGCGGCGCGGAAATCGGTCTGAGTGTCGTGACCACCAACGGTAACGGTGCCCGATGTCGGGGTCGTGATGCCACAAACGGTTGAGATCAAGGTCGTCTTCCCCGCCCCGTTCGGGCCCAGCAGCGCCAGAATTTCGCCTTGCCGGATGTCCAGAGACACACCCTTCAGCGCCTCGAATCCGTCGGCATAGGACTTGCGCAGATCCTTGATGGAAAGAATGGTGGTCATGCAATTTCCCCGTTGTGACCGGGACACTACCCCGCCCGACGGGCACAGAACAGGTCAATTTCGCACAAAGCCCTGCGCTTTTTTGTAGAGGGGAATCAACCCCGGCTCCGACCACGGTTGCTGAATCTCAGCGATACGCATGAGGCCAGCAAACACACCGGGATTTGCGAAGAAGGCCCGCACTGCTGCCGCGTTCCCCTCTCCTTCAATCGCCAAGGGCCAGCTCCGGGGCTGGCATGCCACCCGAATCCGGGCTTGCAATTCACACGCGACCCCGAAAACCTGCGCGGCAGGGAGGCGCATGATGCTCAAAGGAATTCGGATCATCGAGATCGAGGGGCTGGGCCCCGGCCCTTTTGCGGCCATGCTGTTGGCGGATCTGGGGGCGGATGTCATCACCATCCATCGCAAGGGCCAGGCCGCCGTACCGGGCATGCCGGAACAATCCGTTCTGGACCGTGGCAAACGGTCGATTGATCTGAACCTGAAGGACCCCGCCGATCTGGACGTCGCCAAACGTCTGATCGCGACGGCCGACGCGCTGATCGAAGGGTTCCGGCCGGGGGTGATGGAGAAGCTGGGCCTGGGCCCGGAACTCTGCCACAGCCTGAACCCGAAACTCGTCTATGGCCGCATGACGGGTTGGGGGCAGGACAGTCCGCTATCGGACACAGCGGGACATGACCTGAACTACATCGCCCTGTCCGGTGCGCTCTGGTACGCCTCCGCCCCGGATCAGGCGCCGCAAACCCCGGCGACGCTTGTCGGTGATATCGGCGGCGGGGCCATGTATCTGGTCGCCGGCATTCTGGCCGCACTGATAAGGGCACAGAGAACCGGCAAAGGTACAGTGGTCGACGCCGCCATCTATGACGGCTCGGCCCATATGATGAACCTTCTCATGAGCATGCGGCAGACCGGCAACCTTTCGGACAGGCGCGGCCAAAGCCTGCTGGACGGCCCGCATTGGAGCCGCACCTACACCTGCGCCGACGGCGGCTTTGTGACGGTGCAATGCCTCGAAGCGAAATTCTATGCGCAGTTCCTGAACATCCTGGGGCTGTCGGATGATCCCGGTTTCCAAAAGCAACATGACCGGTCGGCCTGGCCGGAACTCACCCGGCGCCTGACCCGGATCTTTGCAGGCAAATCCCGCGATCACTGGGCGGCTCTGTTCGAAGGCACGGATGCCTGCGTTGCGCCCGTGCTCAGCCCGGAACAGGCGTGCACGCACCCGATGAACGCGGCGCGACAGACGTGGCTGGAACCCGGCGGAACCCTACAGGCCGCTGCGGCACCACGGTTTGCTGACACCCAATGGCATCCCAAACCCAGCCCCAAACGCGGTGAACACACCAACGAAATTCTGTCGGCACTTAACAATCAAAGCTGATCCGCGCTTCATCTGGCCAAAAATACCTCGGGGGATGAATTGGCCGAAGGCCAAGAAGGGGGCTGGCCCCCTTCCCCTCTACCGCCCGCGCACAGTGTCGATCATCAGTTGCACGTTCTCCGGGTCCGCATCCGGCGTGATCCCGTGGCCGAGGTTGAAAATATGCGGCCCCTTGGAAAACGCGTCCACGATGCGCCGCGTCTCATCGACCAATGCCTGCCCGCCGGTGACCATATGAGACGACGCCAGATTGCCCTGCACGCAAACGTCGATCTGCACATGCTCCGCTGCCCAATCCGGCGACACCGAGTTGTCCAGCGCAACACAGTCCACTCCGGTGGCATCAGCAAAACCGACATAGCCATCACCCGCCTCACGAGGGAAACCGATTACGGGTATACCCGGGTGGCGCTCTTTGACGGCCTGCGTAATCACCCGGCACGGCTCGACCGCGTATTTCCGGAATGCCTCGCCTTTCAGCGAGCCGGCCCAGCTGTCGAAGATTTTGACCACTTCAGCCCCGGCCTCGATCTGGGCCGAGAGGTACTCGATGGTCGCCAGCGTGATCCGGTCCAGCAGCGCCTCGAACAGCGCCGGGTTTCCCTCGCGCAGCGCATGGGCCGGGCCCTGGTCCGGCGTGCCCTGCCCGGCGATCATGTAGGTGGCCACGGTCCAGGGCGCACCTGCAAATCCGATCAGCGTGGTCTCGGACGGCAATTCCCGCGACAGGATGCGCACCGTTTCATAGACCGGCGACAGGGTCTCGTGGATGGCTTCGACCGGTTCGAGCGCATCAAACTCGGATTGCTGCGTGATGGTCGACAGTCGCGGGCCCTCGCCGGTGACAAACCACAGATCCGCACCCAGCGCCTGCGGCACCAACAGAATATCGGCAAACAGAATCGCGGCATCGAACCCATAGCGGCGGATCGGCTGCAAGGTGACCTCGGCGGCGAGTTCGGGGTTATAGCAGAGCGACAGGAAATCCCCGGCCTGCGCCCGCGTCGCCCGGTATTCCGGCAGATACCGCCCGGCCTGACGCATCATCCAGATCGGCGGCACATCCTGCACCTCGCCCGCCAGCGCCCGCAGCAGTTTCTTCGTCTCGGCCATCTTTGCCCCCAATCGTCAGGTTTGCCGCAACGGGTCTGCCTTCGGCGTCAATTTGTCAAGCCGTGCCCCCATTGTCAGGGCAATGTGACGCGACTAAAGCTGTGCGCATGACACTGACCCTGCCCACACCCGCCTCACCGCTGAAGATCGGCACCCGTGGTTCGCCTCTGGCACTGGCGCAGGCCCATGAAACCCGCCAACGGCTGGGTGCGGCCTTCAACCTGCCCGAGGATGCGTTCGAGATCGTGGTGATCAAGACCACCGGCGACAACCGGGCCATGATCGACGCCGACCGCCCGCTGAAGGAAATCGGCAACAAGGGCCTGTTCACCAAGGAAATCGAAGAGGCGATGCTGCGCGGCGATATCGACATCGCGGTGCATTCCACCAAGGACATGCCGGTCGAACAGCCCGCGGGGCTGGTTCTGGACACGTTCCTGCCGCGTGAGGATGTGCGCGACGCCTTCATCTCGCCCGGGCTCAGCGCGATCAGCGATCTTGCCCAGGGTGCCGTGGTCGGCACCTCGTCGCTGCGGCGCCGGGCGCAACTGCTGAACCGCAGACCGGACCTGAGCGTAGTCGAGTTCAGAGGCAATGTTCAGACCCGACTCAAAAAGCTGGCCGACGGCGTCGCCGACTGCACCTTTCTGGCCATGGCCGGCATCCGCCGCTTGAACATGAACGAGGTTCCTGCCACCGCCATTGCACCCGAAGACATGCTGCCGGCCATCGCACAGGGCACCATCGGCATCGAACGTCGCAGCGACGATTCCCGCGCTGCTGGTATGCTCGAAGCCATTCATCACGTCGAAACCGGGCAGCGGCTGGCGGCGGAACGGGCGCTGCTTGCTGCCTTGGACGGGTCCTGCGAAACACCCATTGCCGGGCTGGCCGAACTACAGAACGGGCAGTTGCGCCTGCGCGGTGAGGTGCTGCGCCCTGACGGTTCCGAGGCAATCACCGAAAATCAGGTGGCCCCGGTCGAGGACGGTCCCGAAATGGGACGCGCCATGGCGGACACGCTGCTGAAACAGGCCGGGCCGGGCTTCTTCGACTGGAAAAAATGAAAAAAGATTGCGTAATGTGAATTACTTCACTGTCGCGCGCGCACCGATCGGGCATTAAGGTGTCATACCGATCAAAAAGTCGGGTTGGTCTCGAATAAGTCGAAAGATTAGGTCTGTTTGTTCGTTTAAGTGGTATTCGAGGGGGCGAGACCAATTCCCGATCTCTGATCAGTTAGGGCCGCTGTCATCGGTTGACAGCGGCCCGCATGTTTTCCGCGCCACAGAAATTCAGCTGTTGCTGATCGCCTGCACCGCCTGTTCGACCGCATGTCTTGTCTGTTCGAGATCGGCATCGGTCACCGCCAAGGACGGGTAGAGCTTGCCCGGGGATTTGAAAATCCCGTTCGCGCGCAGGTTGTCGTTGTAGATGGCGTTGCGCTGTGGATCATCATGTTTGGCACTACGGTAATCGCGACAGGCAGCATCGGTGAAATAGATGTCGAACAAGGTTTCGTCACCGCAAATCCTGTGCGGTATGCCGGCGCCGGTCAGGGCGTCCGCCTGCATCCGCTGCAAATCCGAACCGATTGCGCGAAGCCGGTCGTAAACGCCGTCGCGCCGCAGTACCTCCATGGTTTTCAGCCCGGCGACCGAGGCCACCGGATTGCCGGACAACGTCCCCAGTTGCATCAGCCAGCCTTCCGCACCGACCTTGGCCTTGTCGAAATGCTTCATGATCTCGGCGCTGGCCCCCGTAGCGGCCAGGGGGAAGCCGCCGCCGATGACCTTGCCCAGCGTGCAGATGTCGGGCGTGACGCCGTATTTCTCCTGCGCGCCGCCATAGGCCAGACGGAACCCGGTGACGATCTCATCGAAGATCAGAAGGACGTTATGCTTGTCGCACAGATCGCGCAGCCCTTGCAGGTATCCGGGCAGGGGCGGGATGATCCGCTGCAACGGCTCGACCATGATCGCGGCGATGTCTTTGTGTTCGTCCAACAGGGCCGCCACGGCCTCAAGGTCGTTAAAAGGTGCGATCAGCATTTGTTCGGCCACGCCGGCCGGGATGCCGGCGCTGTCAGGCACCGCTTGCGGGAAATTGACCTGCCGACTGGGGGCCAGGCTCATCTGCGCCTCGGCGCTCATGCCGTGATAGCCACCTTCGAATTTCAGGATCTTGTTGCGGCCGGTATAGGCGCGGGCCAGACGGATCGCATACATATCCGCCTCGCCGCCCGAGGCGACAAAGCGCACCTGTTCGCAACAGGGCACCGCGTCGACAATGGCCTCGGCCAGTTCGATGCCCCTGGCGTTATTGGCAAAAAAGGTCATGCCTCTGGGCAATTGTTCCAGCACCGCCTCCATCACCTCTGGGTGGCCATGGCCCAGCAGCATCGGGCCAGAGCCGATCAGGTAGTCGATATATTCGTTGCCGTCCTCATCCCAGACACGGCTGCCTTCGCCGCGGGCGATGATGATACCGGGATCGAAATTGCCGAAACCCCCGGCGGGCAGAACCTCGTTCGCGCGGACGATCCATTCGGATTGTGTCTTGATTTTCAGCATCTCAAACGATCTCCAATATCGGGGTGCCAAGTATCTGTGGGTCGGGCACCACACCTAACCCCGGACCTTCCGGCGGGGCAATCCGACCGTTTTCACGGTTTGGTGCGTCCGGGCAGAGGCGCGGCGACACGTAAGAGGACAGGTCGCAGGTGTTCAGCAACGACCCGTGCGGGGTCGAGGCCGCAAAATGCAGCGACGCGGCGGTCACGATATCCGACCCCCAGGTGCATTCGGCACAAATCTCGGCCCCCAGATGCACCGTCAGATCCCGCGCCCGGCGCATCGCGGACAACCCGCCGAATTTCGACAGTTTCAGCGCCACCGCATCCATGCAGCCCAGCGCGTGCGCCTGCAGCAGCGAGGCCGGATCATGCGCGCTTTCGTCCAGCTTCATCGGCAGCCCGGTTGCCTGCCGGACAGCGGCGCAGTCTTCCAGCGTTTTGCACGGCTGTTCCAGCATCACGTCCAGATGCGCAACCGCCCGCCCCGTGCGGGTGGCCTGCAAACGGGACGCGCCGCAGTTCCAGTCGCCATAAACCACAGGCCCCGGCCCCACGGCCTCGCGCACTTTGATCAGGCGTTCGGCATCGGCCTGCCAGTCGCCTTCGACCCCCAGTTTGACCTGAAACTGGCGAATGCCGGTCTGATAAGCGGCCTTGGCGATCCGCGCCATCTCATCCGGTGCGACGCAGGTGATCGAGTGATAAAGCGGCATGTCCTTTCGTGTTCGCCCGCCCAGAAGCGCATAGACAGGCTGATCTGTTGCCTGCCCGAACAGGTCCCACAACGCGATATCGACGATGGATTTGGCATAGGGATGACCTTGCAGAAAACCCTCCAGCTTGCACATCGGCGCGTCGACGCCAAACGGGGACATGCCCAGAATCTGCGGCCCCATTTCCGCCACCGCGCTTGGGACACCGCCTGCATAGGCGGGCAGGTAATGCGGGATCGGGCAGACCTCACCCCAGCCCTTCAAACCGGTATCCGTTTCGAGGCACAGCACATGAGAGGTCACGGTCGCGCAGGTCTTGCCCTCGGCCATGTGATAGGTCTCATGACTGGTCAGATCGACAGCCCAGAGCGTTATCCTGTTGATCCTCATCGGTATACTCCAACCGGATCGCCCAGTGCGTCCTCATCCGGGTGCACGCCAAGCCCCGGTGTTTCCGGCAGATGCAGATGGCCGTCGATGTTGCGCGGTCCGCGCCCGCCGGCGATATCGACGGTGATCATGTCCTGACAGGCCCAGACGGCATGGCAGTTGTCATCCGGTATCGTGGCGGCCAGATGCAACGCCTCGGCATCGGCCAGAACCGAACCGCCCGTGGCCATGACAAACATGTCGATCCCATGCGCCAGCGCGATATCCCGCATTCGCGCCGCCTTGGTCAGCCCGCCGACGCGGTTCAGCTTGATCCCGAACACCTCAGCAAGCCCGTCCCGGGCGATCCGGGCGGCGTCCTGCAAGGTCACCAGGCTTTCATCCACGGATACGGGTGAGGCATGGCGGCCCGAGATTGCCGCGATGTCGTCCAGCGACTCGCAGGGCTGTTCGAAGATCACGTTCAGGTCCTCGCATGCGGTCATCACCCGCAGGGCCTGTTGCCGGGTCCAGCCGCGATTGACGTCGTAAAGAACAATCTCACCCGGTCGCCGAATGCTGTCGACATCCCGCACACGGGCGATGTCACGTTCGACATCGCCGCCGATCTTGACCGAATGGGCAACGTAGCCGCGGCTGCGATACCTTTCCATCACCGTGCGGGTTTCTTCCACGGTTTTGGCACCGACCGAAGAGGCGATCGGACGCGGCGTCCTGGATCCACCGCCCATCAGATCGGCAATCGGCACCCCTGCCGCCTGTCCGGCGATATCCCAGCAGGCCATATCGACCGGGGCCTTGGCGTAAAGATGGCCCGGCAGCGCGATATCCATCGCGCGTTCCACATCCAGAACCCGGCGTGGGTCAAGGCCCAGAACAAAGGGGGCCATCGTTTCGATCCCGGCACGGATGCCGGGCCCGTGTGCCGGAACATAGGTGTGCCCCCAAGGGGTGCCTTCGCCCCAGCCGGTCAACCCCGCATCGGTTTCGATCTTCACCAGCGTTGCGTCGAGCGTTTCAAACTTCAGCCGCCCGCCGGACAGCCAATAGGGATGCTCCAGCGGCAGGTCGACATGGTAAACCGTGATGGTCGTGATCTTCATATAGTGTACTCCGCCACCGGCGCGCCGAGGCTTTCGAAATCAGGGCTTACGCCCAGTCCAGACGTGTCAGAGGCATAAAGCTTGCCATCCCGCGACACCGGCCCGCCGATTCCGGTGGACCGGGTGTTGTAATTCATCAGATCGGTGGTGTTCTGCAAAAACGCCGCAGGGGTCGAAGCCGCGAAATGGGCAACCGCCGCGGTTGCGATCTCTCCGCCCCATGTGTCCTCGCTGACCACCGGAATGCGATTTTCGATCAGAAAATCCCGCACCCGCCGCGCCTTGCTGAGCCCGCCGAGATTCGAGATTTTCAGGCAGCAGACCTCAGCCCCCCGATCCGCGACGATCCGCTGCGCCACATGCATGCCGGTCAGACATTCATCCAGCTTCATCGGTTGCTCGGCGACACGGCGCACCTGCTGGCATTCCTCGTAAGTGCGGCAGGGCTGTTCCAAAATGAAATCCAGATCGCGCGTGGCGCGGGCCACCCGGATCGCGTCGTCCACGCGCCAGCCTTGATTGGCATCGGCCATCGCCGTTTCACCCGACTGCATCAAAGGCACCGTTGTGCGGATACGCTCGATATCGCGGGCCCAGTCGCCGCCGACCTTGATCTGAAACTGTCGGTAACCCTGATCGCGATAGTGGTTCAGTTCAGCCACGGTTTCATCGACCGATTTCTGCGGCGCAACCCGGTACATCGGCGCGCCATCGGTCAGCTTGCCGCCCAGCAGCATCCAGACGGGCTGATCGCAGGCCTGCCCCAGAATGTCCCAGCACGCCGCATCGAAGGGCGCCTTGGCATAACCATGCCCTTGCACCATATGGTCCAGCGCCTGTTCGATGCGCCCGACCTGCCGCGGGTCTTCACCCAACAATGCAGGCGCGACCAGACGCGCCAGCGCCACAACGCCTTGGGAATGGGCGACCATGTAATTCTCACCGCAGGGCGTGAATTCCCCACAGCCTTGCAATCCCGCGTCGGTATCAATCACGACAACCGAGGCTGTCGCCGTCTCAATCGCGTTGCCCGCGCCCCAGACATAGGTCCCGTCAATATAGGGCAGCCCGGTCTGGTAGATGCGGACGCGGGTGATCTTCATGCGGCATCCATCCGGGGTACATCGCCCATGCCTTCACCACGCCAGAGGACGAAGGTCAGGATCGGCTGATCCGTCGTGGTCATCGCATGGCTCTGCCAGCTGCGATGCCGGCGCGTCTGATTGGGGCCGACATGGGTCTCCTCTCCGGGGACGCGGAACACCGCCCCTCCGGCCAATGTCAGATACAGTTCCTCGGCCTGATGGCTGTGCCAGCCATAATTCAGCCCGGCCCCCCAATAGGCCACATAGCCGCGCAGTTGGGTCGAATGGAAATGTCCGGTCGGGCCGAACAGCTCGTAATAGCCGTAGCGGTTCAGGAAATCCGCGCCGACCTCCTCTTCGGTATAGGTGTGCTTCCAATGAGCCAGATGCGCCGTATCCCGGATTGCCACAATCATGTTACATGTTGGCGCGCCACCATCGGGATCAAGGTCACGCACCAGACTCAGGGCGGGAACGGGCGCAGGGTTCAGGTCAGTCGGTGTCAGATCATCGGGCCATGGCGCAAAGGCCGACAGATCGGGATGTGTCCGATGCAGATGCCGCGCGGCTTCCAAAACATCATCCAAAGTCATGGGACCACCACGATATTGCCGGTGTGCTGTTTTGCGATAAAGGCGGCCTGTGCCTCGCGCAGCTCCTCCAGCGGATAGGTTGCGGCAAGGGCAGGCTTGATCTCTCCGGCCTCGATGTATTTCACCAGGTTCCGCATCACCTGCGGATCGATCACTGTCGAGCCGGTGAAGGTCAGATCCCGCAGATAGAATGTCCGCAGGTCGAACTCGACCATCGGACCCGCGATGGCACCCGAGCAGGTATAGCGCCCGCCGCGTTCCAGGATGTCGACCAACTGCGGCCAGTGCGGGCCGCCCACCACATCCGCCACCACTGTGATCTTTTCACCGCCCAGCGCCGCGCGCAGGTTTTCGGGCGCGCGGGGCAGGATCACGTCGGGGCCAAGCGTCGCCACGTCGGCATGCTTGGCCTCGGACGCCAGCGCGATCACCCGCGCGCCGCGTCGTTTCGCCAGTTGGACAAGCGCGCCGCCGACCCCGCCGGACGCGCCAGGAACCAGAACCGTGTCGCTGTTGGTCACGTTGGCACGGGTCAACATCCCTTCGGCGGTGGAGTAGGAGCAGGAAAAGGTCGCAAGTTCTGCGTCCGACAGGTCCGAATTGATCGGCATCGCGTTCACCGCCAGCGTCGTCGCATATTCCGCAAAGCCGCCATCCCGTTCCGAACCGTAATAGCCAGTCTTGTCTTTGTTGTCGGGGTCGGCCGGATCGCGTAGCCAGCCGTCTGTGATCACCCGCTCGCCAATGCGGGCGCTGTCCACGCCCTCGCCGACGGCCACGACATGCCCACAGACATCCGCGCCCTGAATGCGCGGAAAGGTGATCGGCGCGCCGCCCCATGTGGGATCGTCCTCACCGACCTCATCAAAGGCACCGCCGGTGGTCGCGTCGGTCACGGTCTTGGAATACCAGCCGGACCGCGTGTTCACGTCGGTGTTGTTCAGACCGCAGGCAGCGACCTTGATCAGTACCTCCCCCGCCGCCGGATCAGGGCGCGGCCAGTCCGAGTGCAGCACCATCTGCTCCAAACCGCCATGGCCCATGGTGACCATGGCTTTCATCGTGTCGGGCAGGCTCATCACACGGTCTCCAATGCGACGTCGGTTCGCGGCAGCAAGCTGTCGGGATCATAAGCCGGCTGGCCCAGTACGCTGGCCGCGCGGGGATTGCCGTGGATCACCACCTGCAATTCTGTGCCCGGGACAGCGGCCTCGGGCTTGATATAGGCGAAGGCGAGAACTTTACCGACCGTGTGTCCGTAGGCGACCGAGGCGGTAGAGCCCACGACACGTTCGCCCAGCATCACAGCTTCGCCGCCATGGCCGTCAATCTCGCCATCCGGCTCGATTTCCAGATAGGCACAGATCCAAGGCAGGTCTGCATTCAGAGTCTTGTCCTTACCCAGATACTCTTTGTCAGTGCGGGCAAAGCGCAGAACGTCAGCCTCGACCAGAGTGACTTCGTTGGTCAGCTCGCCCGCGCCTTTGAAACCCTTCTCCATCCGCATCACGTTCATCGCAAAGCTGCCATAGTCGGTGATGCCGTGCGGCTCACCCGCAGCCCAAAGCGCATTGTAGACGTCGAGGCACGCGGCGTTGGGCATGTGCAGCTCCCAACCCAGCTCGCCGGCATAAGACATGCGGAAGGCCCAGACTTTGTGACCGGCGATGGTGATCTCCTGCGCCGAGAGCCAGCGGAATCCTGCATTGGTCAGATCGGCATCGGTGCATTGTCCCAGCACGTCATGCGAGCTGGGGCCGTTCAGCGACAGGGCCGACCAGTCGGCGGACAGAGCGGTGATCTGCACATCCTCATCCGCGCGCTGTTGCGCCAGATGATCCAGCAGGCGTTGTTCGAAGAAGGCGGCGCAGACCAGATAGAAGCGATCTTGGGCCAAACGAACGATCGTGGTCTCCAGCTCGATCCGGCCACGACGGTTCAGCATATGGGTCAGGGTGATCGAGCCAACTTTCTGCGGCATTCGGTTGGCGGTCAACCGGTCCAGCAGGGCATAAGCGTCCGGCCCCGAGACCTCGATCTTGGTGAAGGCGGTGACATCCATGATGCCGACGCGCTCGCGCACGGCTTTGACCTCGGCTGCGACCATGTCGTCGGCAGGGGTCCGGCGGAAGGAATAGTGGTCCCGCTGCTCGACCCCATCCCGCGCGAACCAGCGGGGGCGTTCGAAGCCGTAGACCTCTTCGTGCACCGCGCCCTTGGATTTCAACAACTCATACAGAGGCGAGGGCTTGATGGGCCGCCCCGCCAGCCGATTAAAATGCGGAAAGGGGATTTCGTGGCGCAGGCAGTAATCTTCCTCGGCCTTGATCACCTGCCAGTCCTTGGTGGCATAGCTGCCGAAGCGGCGCGGATCGAACTCGCGCATCGAGATATCGGCGGCCCCATGTACCATCCAGCGCGCCAGTTCACGCGTCAGACCCGGGCCCCAGCCGATCCCGATCTGCGTCCCGCAACAGCACCAGTAGTTCCGCACGCCGGGCGCTGGCCCGATCAGCGGGTTCCCGTCCGGCGGATGCGAAATCGCCCCGTGTACATCGCGCTGAATGCCCAGTTCGGCAAAGATCGGCATCCGGTTCAGGCTTTCCTCAAGCCATGGCATCACCCGGTCGTAATCCGCATCGAACAGCCAGTTCTCGTATTCCCAGGGGCAATAATCATGCCAGACCGAGTTCGGGTTCTCTTTTTCGTAGATCCCGATCAGCCCGCGCTGCTGCTCCATCCGGATATAGCCCGAAACCTTGCGGTCGTCGCGGATCACCGGCAGCTCCTTGTCCAGGTTCTGGAACTCGGGCACCGGCTCGGTCACGAAGTAGTGGTGGGTCATCGAGGTCATCGGCAGTTGCAGCCCTGACCATTCGCCTATCTGGCGGGCATAGGTGCCGCCTGCGTTCACCACATGCTCACAAGTGATCGTGCCCATCTCGGTCTCCACCACCCACTCGCCATTTTCGGCCTGCGTGATGTTGGTCGCGCGGCAATTGCGGAAGATGCGCACGCCCTTCTGACGCGCGCCGGCCGCCATGGCCATTGTCACATTGGTCGGGTCGACATGCCCGTCATCAGGTGTGTGCAGCGCGCCCAGCACGCCTTCGAGATTGTAGAACGGGTGCAGCTCGGCGACCTTCCCGGGACCCACCAGTTCGATGTTGAACCCCAGCGACCGGCCCACCGACAACGTGTGGCGCAGCCAGTCCATCTCATCCTCGGTATAGGCTAGGCGAAACGAACCGCAGCCATGCCATGTCACCGGTTGACCGGTTTCGGCCTCCAACGCACCGGAATACAGGCCGATATTGTAATCGACGCATTTCCCCAGCCCGAAGCTGGACGTCGAATGCGTGATCTGGCCCGCCGCGTGCCAGGTGCTGCCGCTGGTCAGTTCGGCTTTTTCCAGCAGGACAGTGTCATCGCCCCAGCCTTCATGCGCCAGATGATAGGCCAGACCGACCCCCATGACACCTCCGCCCACGATGACAACGCGGGCATGTGACGGCAGCTTCTTCTCGGACATGACATTTCCTCTTCCCGAGTCGTTTTTCTGCTCGACAGGCTAATTCCACATTTGTACCATCGTCAATCATGAATGACACAAATGTATCATCAAACGTCCTCGACCGGCTGAGCCAGGAATGGGACGCGCTGACGCCCGAGGCCCAGAAAGCCGCGCGCTATGTGCTGGAAAACCCAACGGATGTGGGGGTTTCAACGGTGCGCGAGATTGCCGAAGCCGCAAACGTCAAACCCAACACCTTCGTGCGAATGGCGCGTCAGGTGGGTTTTGACGGGTACGAAGATTTTCGCGCGCCGTTTCGGGACGCGATCCGCAAGGGCACCGCGTCGTTTCCGGACCGCGCCCGTTGGTTGCAGGATATCGGCAAGTCCGGGGAACTGGGCGGGCTCTACGCGGACATGATCGGGGCCGCGATCCGCAACATCGAAGAGACATTTGCCGGGATCGACGCCGGGCGCCTGACTGCGGCGGCCGAGGATATCTGGAATTGCCGTCAGATCTTCACCCTGGGCGTCGGCGTCAACAATTCGAACGCGCGCAATTTCACCTACCTCGCTTCGACGGGAATGAAGCAGTTTCACGCCATCCCCCGCCCCGGCTCGACCCCCGTCGACGATCTGGCCTGGGCGGATGAACAGGATGTGCTGATTGCCATCACCTGCCACCCCTACCGGACCGAGGTGATCGACGCGATCAAACTGGCGCGGCAACAGGGGCTGACCGTCATCGGCATATCCGACAGCCCGGCCAGCCCGGTCATCCTGAACGCGCAGCACGGCTTTGTCGTCGCCGCTGACACGCCGCAATTTTTCCCCTCCTCCGTCTCGACCATAGCCTTGCTGGAAACGCTGCTGTCCTTCGTGATCGCGGTGTCCAGCGATGAGATCGTCGAAAGGGTGGAGCGGTTTCATCTTCGTCGTCACCAACTTGGCCTCTACGCGGAGGAGCCCGAATGAACGCCCCCCTCACCCATTCACTGGACGCGCGATACTATACCGATCCCGCGATATTCGCGCAGGAGATGCAGGGATTGCTGGCCCGGACATGGCAGTTTGCCGGGCATGTGGCGCAGGTGCGCGAGCCGGGTGATTACTTCGCCTTCGAAATTGCCGGTCAGAACCTGTTCTGCATCCGGGGCCGCGACGGAGAAATACGCACTTACTACAATGTCTGCCAGCACCGCGCGCATGAGATGGTAACCGGCGCAGGCAACACCCGCGTCGTCGTCTGCCCGTACCATGCCTGGACCTATGAACTCTCCGGCCAGCTGCGCGCCGGGCCGAATATCAAACCTGTCCCCGGTTTCGACCGCAGCGCGATCTGCCTGACATCGGTTCGGACCGAGGTTTTCAACGGGTTCATCTTCGTCAATCTGGACGATGACGCCGCGCCGATGGACGAATGGTATCCCGGCGTGCGCGAGGAAATCCGCGCCTTTGTCCCGCATGTCGACGATCTGGAGCCGCTGGAATGGGTCGAGATCCCGGAAAACTGCAACTGGAAGGTCAGTATTGAAAACTACTCGGAATGCTATCACTGCCCAAGCAACCACCCGACCTTTGCCGAAGGCGTGGTCAAGCCCGAGACCTATGACATCCAGCCCGACGCGGGTGGCGGCTATGTGCTGCGGCATACGACGGAATGCCAGAGCCTCGACAAGATGACCTACCCCATCGACCTGTCGGTGCCCCATGCAGGCGACTACCAGTCGTGGTTTCTGTGGCCGATGTTCTCGTTCCAGTGCTATCCGGGCAATGTACTGAACACCTATCACTGGCGCGCGGGCGATGCCGATCACTGCACCGTCTGGCGCGGCTGGTACACCGAGGGCGGCTCGGAAAGCGCGGTGATCCGGCAACTGGCGGTGCAGGACCGCGAAACCACGGTCGAGGAAGACATCCGCCTCGTGGAATCCGTCCACCGTGGCCTCAAATCCCGCGGCTACCGCCCCGGCCCGCTGGTGCTGGACCCGGGATGCGGCGTGATGTCGGAGCATTCGATCGCAAAGCTGCAACAATGGATGCGGGAGGCTGTGGATGGCTGAGTTCGAAGGAGGCTGCCTGTGCGGCGCCGTACGATACAGCGCGTCCGGGACGCCGATCTGGACCGCGCATTGCCATTGCGCAAGCTGCCGCCGCGCCACGGGGTCGCCGATGACAAGCTTTCTGGGCATGGCGCGGGACATTGTGACATGGCAGGGCCAGCGCGCCCTGCGGGAATCTTCGCCGGGTGTCATGCGCGGGTTCTGCACTGAATGCGGCACGCCGCTTAGCTATGAAAGCCACCGCTGGCCGAACGAAACGCATCTTTACGCGGCCACTCTGGATCATCCCGAGAACTATGTGCCGCACGCGCATGTCTATTGGTCCGAGCGCCTGCCATGGATGACCATTGAGGACGATCTGCCCAAATATGAAGGTGGCAGCCCGGGAGCGTCCTGATAATGATGCCCCACGACTGGCGTCCGGAGCATAAACTGTTCCCCTATCAGGTGGGCTTTACCAGCCCGCCGTTTGACTTCGACGCGGCACCTTCGGATTTCCTGCGCATGTGCCCCGAAACTGTTGGCGTGCATGGCTGGATGCTGCACGTGCCCGGTTATGCGCATGGGCTGGATCAGCGAAAACAGAAATTCGGCATGCTTGAGGATTTCGTGCATTGCATGTCCCGCAACGGCGTCGATGTCTGCGGACAGGTTGGTTCGAACTGGGTCCATGCGTGCGGGCTGGGCGTCGAAGGCGTGCGGCAGCATTGTCAGGATCTGTCGGACAAATACGGCATCCGCTTTCACATGGCGGGATACGCCATGATCGAAGCGCTGCGCGAGATGAATGTCGAAAAGGTCGCGCTCAACGCCGCCTATCACTGGCCCGAATGGTGGCAGGGCACCGTCGCGTTTCTGCGTGAGGCCGGGTTCGACGTTCTCTGGGCGGGCAATTTTCACGATCAGGGCTGGTTCGACAGCCAGCAGGCCGTCAATTCCTGCCGCTGGGTATTCGATGGTGATCTGGCGTTGAAAAGCTTCGAATACGTGGCGGATAAGGCCCCGCGGGCCGAGGCGATCCTGATCAACGGCATGTGCAACTTTCGAACCGGTCCGGATGGTCTGCCGCAGCGCCCTCTGCATCTGGCTGATCAACTGGAAAGCGCTTTGGGCAAACCCGTGATCGGCCACGACATCGCCCTGTATTGGCGCATCTTCACGTCTCTGGGCATCGCGCCGCAGTCGCCGGAGGGGCAGCTGCTCAGACGTCTTTGACCTTTCACCAGCCGGAGAACTCACACCATGCACAAGATCCTCGCGTTATGGGCGGTGCCCCGGTCCACCTCGACGGCATTTGAGTGGATGATGCGGCAGCGTGGCGATCTGGACTGTCTGCACGAACCCTTTGGCGAGGCCTGGTATCAGGGCGAGGACCCGCTGTGGCACAGGTTCCAACCCGGTGATGTCACAACACCCGGTCTGACGCTGGACAGCGTATGGGCAGACATCCGGGCCCGCGCGAAAACGGGCGCGGTCTTCATCAAGGATTTTCCGCATTACATCCACCACATGTGGGACGCGGTTTTCCTGTCACATTTCACCCACGCCTTCCTGATCCGCGATCCGGCTAAGACGATCACCTCGATGTACAAACGCTGGCCGGACTTTGCCGAGGGCGAGGTCGGGTTTCCCGAACAGCGCGCCCTGTTCGATTTGCTGACGGCGCTGAACGGGACTGCCCCGCCGGTCATCGACAGCGACGATCTGCTGGAAAGCCCGCACGCGATGACACAGAGATTCTGCGATGCCGTGGGCATTCCGTTTCTGCCGGACGCGCTGACATGGGAGGCCGGCGGCGATCCGTCGGCCCATAGCTGGTGGGATGGCGGATCCTTCCACGCCAATCTCTCCAGATCGACGGGGCTGGTGCCTCAACCGCGGGAATATGTTTCCATCGCCGACGCGCCCGATCGGGTCAGACAGGTGTACCGCCGGATGAAGCCCCACTACGATCACCTGTACAAACACCGCCTTACCGTCTGATGAACCGGAGACTACCTATGGCTGACATTTTTGACGAAGACCTGTTTCTGAAGGGTCTTGAACAACGAAAGAACACGCTTGGCGCGGATTATGTCGAAAAGAACCTGGCCGCGGCTGATGATTTCACCCGCCCGTTTCAGGAGGCGATGACCGCCTGGTGCTGGGGGTTCGGCTGGGGCGACGAAGTAATTGATGCCAAGACGCGTTCGATGATGAACCTGTCGATGATCGGCGCGCTGGGGAAAATGCACGAATGGGAAATCCACTGCCGAGGCGCAATCAACAATGGTGTGACCGCCGAGGAAATCCGCGCGATCATCCACGTGGTGGGCATTTACTGCGGAGTTCCGCAGGCGCTGGAATGTTTTCGGGTCGCGCGCAAGGTTCTTTCCGAAGGGTAAACCGTGGTTTTGGGATGCGCGGCGGGTTGCCTGCGCGAAGACCCAAATCTTGTTGCCAGTTCAGCGGAGGGGCCGAGCAATCCACCTGACTGTTTAGTGCCGTTCCTGTGCCGTTCGAGATGAGCCGGAAACGCCTGCGATTCGGACAGTCAATATGAACAAGAGGCCGCGCACTTATCGCGTTTCCACCCACATTTCAGCCAAAGCCGGCACGTCTCAACACGACCCGAACACTTCCAAGGAATTCCACGGCCAGACAGTCGAAATTTCAGCGGGCTAGCGGGTCGCCAGAAATTTTGTCTTAGTTTCCGTAGGTTACCAAAAACCCAGCTTCTAACAGGATTGACCGGCGCGTGGAAACATTTAGCGAAACTGAACGCAGTTTTCGCGCTTTTTACTCTCGGGCAACAATATTAACGAAACATGAACAATGTATTCTCTGAGTGTTCAACAGTGCTCACGCATACTTATCCCCACAGGACCGGACCAGACCACAGGCAACCGGCGCCAATGAAAGGGACTCGCATGATCACAACTGCCATTGAGGCTGCGACGCACCGAAAGCCAGCAGAGATGCAGACGGTCAGCGCCGCGCTGCGCAGCAAACAATCTGACACCAAGAATTCGAGCAAAGGTCGCTTCCCTCCTATCGAAAACGCTCTGATTGATATTCTGAACAACAAGCGACTTGCTGAGGCGAAACCAGGCACCTGACTGTTGGTCACGGTGTTGGCGATCTTCCCTGTTGACGTCCTATTAAGGAAGACGCCAAAGCCCGCTCCGGTCCGGAGCGGGCTTCTTCATTGGTGCCTTGTCGGCCCGGGGCAAACCTGAACCAGAAACTAGCCGGCCTTCATCCCCAAGAGCTGCCAGCCATGCGCATATCCAAGCGCATGGCTGGCTCCCCTGCGTTGCGTCCGAGAGTAGTGGCGCAAGGGTTTCAGCTATCCAGTCCCAGCAGCGATTTCACCGCCGCCTCAACTTCGTCGGTCACGGGTTTGTTGGCTGCGTCTTCAAGCGCCTCGCGCTCCACCTGCGCCTGATTGTCAACGGCCTCAGCCAGGTCTTCAACCTCTGCCACGGCCTCGTCGTAATCCAGCGCCGCCTGCCGTTCGTCGTTCAGATCATTGGCCGTGTTGACCGATTCTTCCAACTCGGCATTGGCCTCTTCAAGTTCGGCTTCGATGTCGGGATCCGTGCCTCCGGCATCGGCGAGCGCCTCTTCCAGTTCGGTCACGCGGTCCTGTTTTTCCTCAACATCGGCCTGCGCGGTTTCAAGGTCTTCCTCGATTTCCGAAACCGGACGATCGGGCGGGGTCATCTCATCCAGAAGATCCTGCGTTTCGGCAAGTTCCTCGCGCAGATCCTCCCCGGCCAGAACCGTATCCCGGTAATGGGCGATGCGACCGACGCGGGAATTGGGCGCGGCATTGTTCAGCGCGGTTTCGCTTGCATTCGCCGCGTTCAGTGCCCCCAGCTCAGACGGGTGAACCCCCAGAAGGCTGGCAAATTTGTTGCCCTTGGTCCGAACTTCCGGGCGAACCGATTTTGAAACCTCAACGGATTTCGCCGGTTTGCGCGCGACGCTTACCGTGTTTGTCTTCTTTTTTGCGGCCTTGCCCTTGTTGCCGCCAAAAAGGTTCTTGAGTGAGAATTTTCCGTCACCGGTGGATTTTGACCGCGTCCCACCAAGACCGGTAGCCTTGCCGCCCTTGCTTTTGGACGCGCCTGATCCGCCACCCTTGGTTTTGCCGTTGCCACCGGCATTGCCGCCGACGCCTTTGCTTCCGCCGTCGTTGCCGCCGCCTTTGCCGTTTTCGCCGCCGTTTCCGCCGCCATTTCCATTGCCCTGGCCCCCGCCATTGCCGCCGCCGTTTCCTTTGCCTTCCTTGGCATAGGCGACATCCGGGAGGGCGATGGCTCCGACAACTGCAGTGGACCCGAGCAACGCAATGGCAATGGCTGAGACTTTCAACAGGCCGGTCGATCTGGTTTTCATGACGGTCCTCGTTCGTCGTTCAGTGAACTCAATTGCCGGCGCGACGGCCCAGTGTCCGAATGCACAAGGGGTTGCGTCTGAATCAGCCGCCGACAAGTCAATTTAAACCGATGGTTATTGAACCCACGGCGAATTACCTGTTCATCGCCGGTTCACGTTATAATCTGTAGATTTAGGGGGCACTTGTACCGTAAAAAGTTCCGAGTATGAAAAGGCTCTTGATCATCGCTTGTCTGCTGACCCTTCTCCCGTTCGGGGAAGGCCAGGCCGCTGTGCGCGAATTGAAACAGTCCGAGCTGCGCAAGGCGACGACATCCGGCAGTGCCATTCGGTTGAAACGCGTCATCAAAGGGGTGGAAAAAGCCTTTGGCGGCACCCCTGTGGATGCGCGCGCCTTCCAGACCGACGAGGTGTACTACCGAATTCTGGTGAAGAAGCCCAACGGCAAGATCATCAGTGTCATTGTCAACGCCCAGACCGGTGTCGTTGTGTCCAATCGTTCCAGCGTGGGACGCGAAATTTCCGAAGCGGCCCGTTCGAACAACGGCAACGCGGCCAATGCAGGATCGCAGGGGAAATCCAATGGCAAGGGCAACCAGGGCAACAACGGAAACCGCGGCGGAAATTCCGGAGGGAATTCCGGTGGAAACTCTGGCGGCAACTCCGGTGGTAACTCCGGCGGTAACAGCGGTGGCAACAGTGGTGGCAACTCGGGCGGCAACTCGGGTGGCAATGGCGGCGGAAACTCCGGCGGTAACGGCGGTGGCAATTCCGGCGGTAATGGCGGCGGCAACTCCGGCGGCAACGGAGGCGGCAAAGGCGGGGGCAAAAAGTAATGGTTAAACTGCCATTGGCCCGCCTATAGTTCCAGATTATGAGAGTTCTCCTCGCAGAAGATGAGCCGCACCTGTGCGATCAGATCAAGAAACTGCTGAATGCCGAAGGCCGCGTGGTCGATGTCGTCAACAGCGGTGTAGACGCCCTTCATCTGGGCCTGACCGAACCCTATGACGTGATCATCCTTGATATCGGGCTGCCGGAACGCGACGGTATCTCGGTTCTTCGGGAATGGCGAAGCGCCGGCATCAAGACGCCGGTCCTGATCCTGACGGCCCGCGACGGCTGGAGCGAACGCGTCGACGGGCTGGATGCCGGCGCGGATGACTACATGACCAAGCCCTTTCACATGCCCGAACTGGCCGCCCGCGTCCGCGCCATCCTGCGCCGCCAAAGCGGGCAGCTGAACCCGGTGATCGAAATGGGGAGCGTCATTCTGGACACGCGCAACGGTCGGGTAACCGCCGAAGGGGTGCCGGTGGATTTGACCGCTCAGGAAATCGCGGTCCTCACCTATCTGGCGCATAATGCAGGTCGCATGATTTCCAGGACCGAGCTTTCCGAACATATTTATGAATACGACGGAGATCGCGACTCCAACACCATTGCCGTCTTCATCACCCGCCTGCGCAAAAAGTTGGGACCTGACCTGATCACAACAGTCCGGGGTCGGGGATACATGATCGATTCCGCCTGATGTTATCCCTGCGTCAACGGGCATTGCTGGGGGGGATCGCATCCGGTGCTCTGTCCGTTGGCGTCGGCACGCTGGCCGTATTCTCTTATATCGACTCGCGGGTTTCCGAACGGTTCGATACTGCGCTTTTGGACCGCCACACGCAGCTTGTCGTCGGGCTGAGCGTAACAACGCAAGACCCCGATGCGCTGCGCGACATCATGTTCGATCCGGCTTATGGCACGCCATATTCCGGCCGGTACTGGCAGGTTACCAACAGGGACGGAGAGATTTTCGTCTCGGCCTCGCTGTTTGACGAAACGATTGCCGAACCGTCAGATCCGGATGGCAACACAACGCTTTGGAACACCGCCGGGCCAGAGGGCGAGGTGCTGCGCAGCGCTTATCAGGAAATCACCTACGAAGACGGCACGGTCTGGGGCGTCAGCGTCGCCGAAAGCCAGGCGCAACTTATCAACGAAAGGCGGGTCGCGCAGCGCAGCCTTATGCCTGTTTTTGCGCTGGTCGGGTTGATTGGCGTTGCCGGGTCATTGCTGTTGATGTCGGTCATTCTGGGCCCGCTGCGCAAGTTGCGGACGGATGTGGCCCATCGCTGGGAGTCTGATGACGACCTCAAACCGGCGGACTACCCGGACGAAGTGTCCCCACTGGTCGAGGACCTGAATCAGCTGTTGCGGCGCAACCGGGACATCGTAACCGGTTCACGCAGGCAGGCCGCCGATCTGGCCCATGCGCTCAAGACCCCGACGGCGATTTTACGAAACGAACTCAGCGAGTTGTCTCAGTCCGGCGCCAGTACAGAAATTGCGACAGAAGCCCTGGACCGGGTCGATGCGCAGCTCGGCCGCTCGCTTGCCCGGATGCGGGCGATGAACACTGCGGAACTGACCCATTCGCGCACCGATCTGACAAACTCCGTCAACAGACTTGCACGTCTGTTTTCGACAATGGCCGAACGGGATGGAAAAAAGCTGGTTATCGATTGTGAACCCGAGATTTGGGTGCGCATGGATGCGCAGGATATCGAAGAGGTTCTGGGCAATTTGCTCGACAACGCGGTCAAATGGTGCCGCAACACGGTCCATCTGACCGCTGAGGCCCAAGAGCACAGCATCGAAATCCGCATCGAAGACGACGGCCCGGGAATCCCCGAAGACGCACGCCGCGAAGCGCTACGTTCCGGTGGTCGGCTGGACACCTCGGTCAGCGGAAGCGGGCTGGGGCTGGCCATTGCAGTCGATCTGTTGGCCGCATACGGCGCCCGGCTGGATCTGGGATTGTCAGCGACCCTGGGCGGATTGCAGAGCCAGGTGGTGATACCGGCCGAACTTGGCGCAAGCATGGGTTAGGGAGCCTCAATGTCTCGTCCAAACTGGCATTGTCAGCTCGACCGGGCTGTTGGAAGTTAGTTTCTGTGGGAGGGTTTGCCGTACTGCCCTTCGGGTTATGAGCCTGACGAGGTGAAGACGTTAAGCAATTGATCCGGGGGATCAATTGTAGTCTGAACGGGCTGTACTGAGATTTTCTGACGCTGGTTGCGGGAGCAGGATTTGAACCTGCGACCTTCAGGTTATGAGCCTGACGAGCTACCGGG